>CAVTCZ010000008.1:0-99689 GCA_963733395.1 uncultured Actinomycetota bacterium | reverse complement strand
CCCGCGGGCAGGGTGTCGGTCACGACGTAGGGGCCGACGGCCTTGTCATCACCTTTGTTCGTCACACTCATCTGCCACTTGAACTGCGTGCCGGGGATGACGTTGTCCTCGTCTTGCAGCGGTGGGGTGTAGTCCGTGACGTGGGACTTGACCAGGGCCAGGTCCGCGCTGGCGATCTTCGTCTGCGCGGTGGTGGTTATCGGTCCTGTAACTGTCCAGCCGTCAGTCGGCTTGCCCGGGAACCACGTTGTTCCCGCGGTGTTGACCTGCGGCACCGTGGTTCCCACGCCGGGCGGGGGCGTTGCCACGGCCGGCTGCGGGATCGCCTTGAAGGTGATCTTGATCGTTTTGTTTGCGGGCAGATCGGCGAGGTTCGACCATGTCAGGTTGCGCGGGTCATTGACATCGGGGGTGGGCGGAACCGGCGATGTCGTGCCGTCGGGGAGCGTCACCAGAGCTGAGCCGGTGTCGTACGTCCAGTTCGCGGGCAGCCTGTCAGTGACGCTGACGCCGTACGCCGTGGGCGCTGGGTTCCGGGTGCTCGGGTTGGTCACCTCGATCGTCCACGAGTAAGGCTGGTTGATGTAGGCCAGATCCGCCGAGGCCTTCTTCTCGATCTTCACGTCCGGCAGCACCGGCGTGACCACCGCGTCGGCCGTGATCGGGCCGTACTTGCGGATGTCGGGGTTGTTCGGATCCGGCTTCAGGCTGGACCACTCGAGGGCGCTGGCGACGTTGGTCTGCGCGGTCGTCGTGTTCCCCTTGAGCTTGGCCGTGTAGGTGTACCGCTCACCTGGACCATCGACCGCCAGCGATTCGATGGTGGTCCAGGTGATTGCAACTTTGCCGGTGGTGTTACAACTGTCGTCCGTAGTCAATAATCCGGCACCGGCACTCACGACCGCAATGCCGTCCGGCACGCAGTCGCGCACCTTCACGTCATAGGCCGTGCTGGTGGGCACGCCACCGGCACGCTGCGGGTTGGAGACGTACACCAAGTACTCGAAAGTGTCGTCGGGCAGCGCCGTGATCGAGGCGTCGAGGTTGACCCGCTTCAGGATCTTGAGGTTCGGCTCGGTGAGCGTGATAGTCGCACCCTTGGAGCCGATGGGCTTCGGGGGGTTCTGCGCCTCGGCCAGCGTTGTCGGCTTGGACGCATAGCCGTACCCCGCGCTGGCGGTATTCGTCCGGGTCACCCCGGCCACGTTCTGCGGCACGTTGCTCACCCGGGACTTGTAGGTGATCCGGATGATCTCGGTGCTTGTCCTGGTTGGGCAGCGGGTCGAACGACCAGCCGATCTGCTGGCCCGTGGCCCCGGGACTCGCGGGATCGGGGCCCAGGAGTGTCGCCGTGACGTGCTGGGTTGCACGCCACGGGGGTCTGGTAGCTGCTGTCCGTGGTGAAGCACTCGACCTTGATGTCCGAGACGTCGGCGTAGTCGATGTACGGCGGCAACGTGTCGAGCACGACAAGGTTCTGGTACGTGGCATCCGGCAGTTTGGTGTCGATCGTGTAGGTCGCGGTCTCGCCGATCGTCGCCACCGAAGGCGTGACGCTCTTGTCGATCGACGCCCCTGTGATGAACACGTCGGCATTCGCGCCCGTGAGGTAGGTGCGCTCACCGGTCACGTTGCCGGGCAGACTCGTGCCGCTCATGCCCACGGTGTTCCGGAACCGCACGTCGGCGGGGGAGCCGGGCTTGATGTTCGCGACGTAGGTGACGACCTTGTCCACGCCTGGGGTGAGCGGGTCGAAGGTCCACGTGATGGAGGCCGTGGTCCCGCAGCCCGGGGTGTTTCCGAGCACGCCGCCGTTGTTCACGTTCGCTTGCGTGACGGTGAGCGTGTCCGGAACGCAGTCGATGATCGTCACGTCGTGCAGCGGCGGGCGCTTGTCGTCCGGGGCGTTGTCGGGAGTCTTCGCCGTGAGGGTGTACGTGATGTCCGTCGCGGTGCTGGTCACCGACGTGGGGTTCGCGGTCTTCTTGATGCTCGGGTTGGGCTGCACGACGAAGACGTCGTAGTCCTTGGTCCGCTCGGTCCTCGTGCCGCCCGTCTCAGCCGTGAAGCTCTCGAACTTGGCGGTGTTCGTCTTCTTCACGTCGGTGGCCACGGTGTCCGGCGGCAGGGTGCACGTGGGCTGACTGCAGGAAGCGGCCGACTGGCCCACTTTCGCGGTCACCGTCATCCGGAACGTCTGGTCCGCACTGGTGTTGTTGTTCCAGACCGTCGGGAACGTGAGCGTGCCGTTCGCCGTGTTCGAGTTGAAGCCCGGCGGCAGCGGAGGCAGACCCCACCAGTTCGGCCTTGTCCAGCGAAACGAAATCGATGCCCGTGGGCAGGGCGTCGGACAGCACCCCGCGATAGACGGTGGATCCCTTGGCGATGGTCACGGAGTAGCGGTAGGTGATCGTCTCGCCGATGGTGGCCTGGGTCTTCAGGTCGTTGTTGGTTTCGTCGACTGAGGTCGTGCCGTCCTTGTCCACCGTCACGCCGGGGATGAACACGTTGGACGGGTCCTTCAGAGCCGGTGAATCGGCCTTGGGATCCTGGGTCGGGTCGATGTTGTTCTTGGGGATGTACGTGGCCGTGATCCCGGGGATGTCCGTGAACGCCTCGTACTGCCGCACGCCGGCGGTGTTGGCGTAGTTCGTGCCTGCGGCCGCCTCGTCCGGCACCTTCATCGTGTAGATCAGCGACAGCGTCTGCCCGACGTCGATGGAGTAGTCGTTGGCTAGGTCGACCGACGGGAAGACCCACTTGAGGATGCTGCCGCCAGATGCGTCGTCGCAGGTCGCGATGTTCGCCGGAAGGGGCAACCGCTCACCCGTCCTGGGTTTGACGAACTCCAGTGCCGTGAGGTTGATTCGGGAGCAGTCCAATTGCGATGGCAACCGGTCCCACACCTGCACGCCGCGCACGGAGTAGTCCGAACCGGGCGTCTGCGGCCGGTTGCTGACGTCGATCTGGAAGGTGGCAGTGCCGCCCTGCTCGATGGGTTTGTTGTCCTGCAGGCGTCCGTTTACCGGCGGTACCGGCGGGTAGCTCTGGTTGGGCTTGTCCGTCTTGATGACGCCCTTGTCGATGAATAGGTTCGGCGGCGGCAGCAGGTCGTACTCGGCCTGGTCCCGGTAGGACTGAGCGACACCCGCGGTGTTCTCGGTGCGCATCTTCATGAGATTGCCGGTGATCTCGGGCTTGGTCCCGGTGCCAGGTGCCAGAACTTGAACCGCGAAGGTGGCCTCGAACACCCCACCCTTGGGCACGAAGCCTCCGTCACCGAGAGTGAGCACGAACTTGGTTTCGGTCAGGTCCGCCGACACGGCCACGTTGTTCACCCCGGGGGTGAGGGCAAACTTGTTGTTGCCCGTTGCCGGCTCGTCGTTCACCACGAACTTGGTGCCGACAGGTGGGAAGTCAGTGACGACGGCGTTCTTGGTGTCGATGGTCGTCGGGAACTTCACCCGCAACTTGAAGCAGATGACGTCGCCCTTACGGAAGGCGGGCAGCGGCTTGGGGTCGGAGACGTACTCGGGCTTGACCAGCGGGTCCGGGTCGCACTTCATGCCGCCGGGGAAATCCGGAGGTGCGGCGCGTGTCTTGATCTCCTTGCTGATCGTGGGCAGGGGGGTGCCCTGCTCCGCGCGTGAGTCGTCCCCGACCTGGACCTGGCCGGGCTCAACCGGGTTGCCGCCGGAGTCCTTGATCGCATTGGTCTTGGCGGTCAACTCCACGGTGTTCACGAAGTTGTCGCCGGCCACGGTCCGGGCGCCTAGCGCGTCGCCGTTGCGGTAGTTCGGGAGCATGCGCGCAGGCAGCGTAACGGTGGCGGACCCGTTTGCGTTGATGCTGGCCACAGGCTGGAAGACCACGCTGTAGGTCTTGGAGGCGTTGTCCCATGCAGGGACGCTGGAGTAACTCGGACTTGGCTTGGGGTCGATCGCCTGCGCGGTGCAGGTGGGTTCGGCGGGCCAGTAGGTCGTGCCGGTGAGCCCCCAGCGGGCAGTACCCGTCGGGCAGCGTGTCGGTGACGACGATGTTCGAGGCGTCCATGTACTCGCTGGCCTCGATGTTCATGGTGAACGTGGCGATACCTGCCGGGGGTGAACTCCCCCGGGGCGACGGACTTCTGCATTCGCACGTCCTCGATGGTCACCGTGTGCTTCTCGGTGACCTCGACGTAGCCGTTCGGTTTGCCGGCCGGTGGCGTGGGAGCCGTCCCGGTGAAGATGCCGGTGGCCGAGACCTCGTTGGTGATCGACTGCTCCGGGATGCTCTCCCGGGTGGAGCCGCTGGGGGTGTTGGTGTTGTTGTCGAGGTTCGAGCCCTGCGGGCAGTCCCAGTGGTCGACTGCAAGTCGGATCCGGTGCCGACCCCGCCCGGCCAAGTGGTGGTGTTCTCGAACAGCGGGATCCCCGCGACGTACTCGATCTCCTGGACTGATCGCCGGCCGTGAGGTCGCCGACGTTCCACGTCACAGCCGTGTAGACACCGGTGAGGTTCCCCAGGCCCGGGAACGTCCGGGGGCTCTTCACCGTCTCGACGCTGAATCGGAGTCGGGCAGGGACTCGGATTGACTGCCGAGACTCCGAGCGGGCCGAGCCCCGGGTACTCCGGCCCTGAGGAGTTGTCCTTGTCGCCGCAGCCGAGGAACTCCAACTCCGCCGGCAGGTAGTCGGTGACGTACACGTCGTTGGTCGTCACGTTCTTGTTGTTCGCGATCGTCCAGCGTGTAGACGTCGACGCTGGTCGTGCACGCCGCGTAGCAGTTCACCCTCCGGGGATGTTGGTGCTGGACTTCGTAATCTCGAACGACGCACGGCGCGCGTTTCCGTCGTGGTCCTCGGTCCATGACACGTCGGCGTCTGGCACCGGTTTGCCATCGGGGTCGAACTTCGGCACTTTGCGCTCGTTGATCGATCCCGCGACGTATGCGGTGTTCTTGTCGCTCGGGGTCGATCGTGTCAACCGGCGGTGTCTGAGGGATCGGCTTCGCCTCGAACTTCAGGGTGAACGACGAGGCGGCCTGCAGGTCAGTGACGTTGTTCCACACGAGCAGGGTCTGTCCGCCGGGCGTCGTTGTGACAGTCGGCTCGCCCGCCGAGAGCGGGTCGGTCGGGCCCACGTACTCGAAGCCGGTCGGCAGCACGTCGGAGAAGCTCACGTTGTACAAGGGCGCATTGCCCGTCGGGTTGCTCGCCGTCAAGGTGTACGGGACCGGGTCGCCCAGCAGCACCGAGGCGGGTGCCTTCTTGTCCAGCGTGATGCCGGCGGGAGGAGGGTCGGCCGCAGCCGCTGGCACGGCGGGCGCCATTGCCAAGCCGCCAGCCACCACAGCCGCTGCCCCGAAACTGCTGATCCACCTCCTTGCGCGCACGAGTAACCCCTCCGATGTCGCGGGAATCCCCCACGAGTGTGTCGGTTCGCTACCCTGCGTTGCCTGTTGGATACACTCAGCGATCAGCGCTTAGCGATGTCCAGTGACGGTGCCCCGGGGGTGCAGCCCGGCGGTTGGGAGTTGCCGCTGATGGTGAAGTCGCTCACAGGTGAAGACGCGCTCCTGAATCGTGCCGACGCCGTAGGCGCCGAGGACAACCACCAGGACCGCGGCCACCACGACCAGCCGGTCGCGGGGTTCGGCGTCCTCGACCAATTCGGGGGAGGCGAACCGGATCAGGATCCAGACCATGACCGGCGCGCCCAACAGCGTGACCACCGTGCCCAGCCAAGCCAGTTCCGGCCGCGATCCCGGGGCGAATTCGATCGCCAGGGCCAGCCACAGAGAGGGCAGCAGCAGGGCCAGCGCCCACCACCCGACGCGGCCACGGGTGTCCCTGGACAAGACCACCAGCACGAAGGCTGCCGTCGTCACCGCCCACAGGCTCAGCACCTGTGGGAAGAAGACCGTGCCCCAGGCGCCGAGGGTGAAGGCGGGCCACCAGGCCACGGAACTGAAGGCGATGACCGCGACGCCGGCCATCCGGCGACTGCGGACTGCCCCGTGTGGCTCGCTCACGGGGGAACCCTACCGGCATCCGGGAGGGTGGCTGGCAGACCCACCGGCGACGGAACCCCCGGCTCGTGACCGGCTGCCGTCCCAGCCCCCACGCCCGCCCCACGAGTGTGACGACTCAGTCCGATTCGGGCGTTTTGCACCGGCGCGCCGCAGCTTCCTGCCCACAGGTCCAGGCAACCAGCGGGTAAACACCCGGTGAATGCACGATGATGGCCCCTATGCGGGTGCCGGCGGTGGGATGGATCAAGTCCTACCAGGGGCGTTTCCTCGGCGCCGACATCATCGCCGGCGTGGTGGTGGCCGCGCTGGCCATGCCGCAGTCGTTGGGTTACTCGGGCATCGCCGGGGTGCCCGTGCTGGTCGGTCTCTACTCGATCCCCCTGGCCCTCATCGCCTACGCCGTCTTCGGCTCCTCGCCGACCTTGGTGGTCGGCCCGGTGTCGACGGTGTCGGTGCTGTCGGGGTCGTTGATCGCCGACATCGCCAAGGGCGATCCGGCGAAGGCCGTGGAACTGACCTCGGCGCTGGCGTTGTCCGCGGGTGTCGTGCTGATCATCGGCGGGGTGCTCAAGTTGGGCTGGGCCGCGGAGTTCATGTCCCGGCCGATCGTGACCGGGTTCGTCTTCGGCCTGGTCCTGCTGATCATCCTGGGTGAGATCCCGAGCCTGCTGGGTATGCCGCCGGTGACCGGCGATGTGCTCTCGCGCGCCTGGTCGATCTTCACCTCGCTGGGCGACATCTACCCGTTGACCGCCGTGATCGGGGTGACGGCGCTGGCGGTGCTGTTCCTCGGTGCCCGGTATGCACCCCGGATCCCGTGGGGCCTGCTGGTGCTGGTCGCCTCCATCCTCGCCTCCGGCTTCTGGGACCTCGCCGGCCGAGGGGTCACCACGGTGGGTACGGTCCCCACCGGCCTGCCGCCCATCGGGCTTCCGGGGATCGGGCTCAGCGATCTCGGGCCGGTCATCACCGGCGGGATGGCCCTGGCCCTGGTCGGTCTGGCCGAGGGCTTGTCTGCGGCCCGGTTGCTGGCGGCCAAGGGCGGATACACCGTGGAGACCGACCAGGAACTGGTCGCCACCGGCGCCGCCAACATCGGTTCCGGCATCTTCGGCGGCATGGGTGTCGCCGGCTCGTTGTCCAAGACCGCCGCCGCCGAGCGTGCCGGCTCGCGCACCCAGGTCACGGGCATCTCGGCTGCGCTCATCGTGCTGCTGGCGATCATCGCGCTCGCAGGTGCGCTGTCCCCGCTGCCCAAGGCGGTGCTCTCGGCCATCGTCATCCAGGCGGTCTGGGGGCTGATGGATGTGAGCGCCCTGCGCCGCTACAAGCAGGTCCGGCGCAACGACTTCACCTCGTCGGTGGCCGCGCTCGTCGGGGTTCTCCTCTTCGGTCCGTTGTACGGCCTGCTGGCCGCGATCGGTCTCGCGGTGCTGGGTCTGGTCTACCGCTCCAGCCGGATCGACCTGGAGATCATGGGCAAGGTCCCGGACGAGAAGGCCGCCTGGGGCAGCATCCGCAACCACCCAGAGCGCAAGACCTACGACGGCGTGCTGGTCATCCGGCTCGACGCACCGCTGTTCTGGGCCAACGCTTCGCAGATAGCCGATGGCGTGATGGCGGAAGTGAACGACGCCGAGGACATCACGGCGGTGCTGTTGGACCTCGAAGCGACCAGCCAACTGGACACCACCAGCGTCGACGCGCTGGAACGCATCCGGGAGCGGCTGGAGGACCGCGGCATCGAGTTGTATCTCGTGCGGGTCTTCTACATGGCCCGGCAGGTGCTGGCCCGATCCGGCTTCATCGACGTGCTGGGTGAGGGCCGGATGTACCACTCGATCTCGGCCGGCGTGCGGGCCGCCCGCAAGGAACTCGGGATCAACGGCAAGTCACATGCCCAACTCACCGATGAAGAGGAACTCGAGGAGCGGATAGCCGCCGAGCGGGAGACGCCCGGCGGCTACACCGATCTCGAAGAGGACAACCGGCACTGGTGGCAGTGAGGCCGGTCGCCTACTCGACGGGCGGGTGACCCTTGAGGTGCGGGACCGGGTCCAGGTCCAACTCGTGGAGCTCTTCCTCGTCGGGGATCTCGGCCTCGATGTCGGCGGCGTGGACTGTGTGGCGCATTGCCCAGACCACCCAGATGCCGAAGGCGATCACGACTGCGCCGACCACGATCCAAGCCAGCACGAGTGGAAGTTGCGTCAGCCAGAACATGCAGAAGGCGATGGTCCCGGCGATCGGGATCGTGAACACCCAGGCGGTGACCATTTCGCCGACGACCTTCCAGTTCGCGCCCTTGCCGGACGAGACCCCGGCGCCGACCACGCGAGCTGGCAGCAGCGTGGGTGGTGGAGATGGGGACTCCCAAAGCGGTAGCGCCGAAGATGGCGGTACTGGCGCCGATGTTCGCAGCCGCCCCGGAGTTGGCGTGCAGAGTGGTGATCCGCAGACCCATGGTCTCGATGATCTTCCAGCCGCCCCACAGGGTTCCGATGGCGATGGCGGTGTAGGCGGCGAAGGCGGTCCACGTGGGAACCGCGATGTTCTTGCCGTCCATGGTCGTGTAGCCCGCGCCCAGCAGCAGGGCGCCGATCACACCCATGGTCTTCTGTGCATCGTTGGCGCCATGGCCGAAGGAAAGTCCCGCTGCTGACAGCAGTTGCAGTCCCTTGAAGGTGGGGTGGTCGTCATGGAGTTTGAAGAGCTTCTGCAGCAAGAAGACGAGGAACATCGCGATGAACGCGATCGTGAAAGCCACGAGGGGGCTGGCAATGATCCCGATGGCTGCCTTCTCCACGCTGCTCCAGGAGATGGCCGAGAATCCGCCCGCCGCCAGGCCGGCACCGACCAGGCCGCCGATGATGGCGTGGCTGGACGACGAGGGCATGCCGATGTACCAGGTGATGTAGTTCCAGGCGATCGCTGCGAACAGCGCCGCGAAGATGACGGCGACGCTGGAGAACTCGCTGTCGACGGTCTTGGCGACCGTACTGGCCACCGCGGTCCCTACGACGAACAGCGCCAGGAAGTTGAAGAAGGCCGAGAACGCCGGTGCCCACTTGGCTGGCAGGGCGCGGGTTGCGACCACGGTTCCCACCGAGTTGGCGGCGTCGTGGAAGCCGTTGGTGAAGTCGAACAGCAGGGCGACCGCAACGAGCGCGATGACGGTGATCAATGCGAGATCCACTTGTATCCCTCTCCAGTGACAAGCAGGTTCACTTATGGTTGCGGTTACATCACGCTGAGGTAAACTGGCCCGCTCGTGTTCACCTAATGTTCATGCCGCCTTTCCCCTCCGGTCGCCGGATGGCGACGCGGCGTGATCCTGGCCAGACTTGGCCCATGAACAAGTCCCAACTGGCCATGCTCACCGATCCGGAACGCCTGCTGGTGCTCGAGACGACGACCGAGGCCATGGCCGATCTCGATGAGGACGCGGTGGCCGCGCTGCACGACCGCATCCGCCGGGCCCGGAACAAGTACACCGGCCAGTACCGGCGGGGTGCGGCCGGCCGGGTTGCGCCGACCGGTGGCCGCGGAAAGGCCTTCGCGAAGAACCAGCGCGCCCGGGACAAGGCCGAGGTGTTCGAGGACGCACTGGCCCGCGTGAGCCGACGGCTGTCGGTGCTGGCCAGGCAGAGTGCGGCGGATCTCAAAGCGGAGCGGCTGGCGGCCGCAGCTGCGGCCAAAGCCGGGCAGAAACCGGATGCCGCCGTCGACGCGCCCGCGGCGCCCCGGGCCACCGGGCCGAAGAAGCGCGGCGACGCCAAGGTGAGGTCGACGCGCACCGAGCGCCGGCGGGCCGACACCCGTGCGCAGGGCGCCCGCCGCCAGGCCAAGCGCGACGCGAAGGGGTAAGCCGCGCCGTTTCCGGACGTTGCAGGCTGTCATCTCGGAAATGGCCCTGGCACGGCTCATCGCACCCCCAGGTGACGCGGCGTTAGTCGTGCAAATCGCGGGGGTCCGAATGTCCCTCGCGAGCGCTGATTCTCCCGCTCCACGGGTCGCTGGCGCACAGGGTGAATCTGGCCGGCCGAGACAGGCGCCGAGCTGCCGGGACGGGACTACGCTGGTCGGGGAGGGATCATGTCGAACAAGAAGTGGTCGGAGTTGTCGTCCACGCAGCAGACCCTGATACTCACCGCCGCAAGCATCGAGATGGCTCTGACGGCGACCGCGCTCGTGGACCTGGTGCGGCGTCCGGCCGATCAGGTGCACGGCCGCAAGGTGCTGTGGGGGCTGGCACTGTTCGTCCAGCCCGTCGGACCCGTCGCCTATCTGTGGACGCACCGCCGGTGACCTGGTCGCGGGCCATTCCCGGTGCCGCGCTGCTGGTGGCCGTCGGGGCTGCTGTTGTGGTGTCGGGTTCGGCCATCATCGCGGGCAACCCGGCGTATCTGGCCTGGTTGGTGGTGTTCGGCCTGCTGGGCGTGGCGCTGCTCATCTGGGCGTTCGCCGGTTCCCGACCGCGATCCGGCGGCGTGCGGGCGGTGTTCCGGTGGCTGGCCGTGTCCCTGGCAGTCGGGCTGGCGGCAGTGACCTTCTGGCTGGCGCCGCACCCGGCCGACCCGGTGCCGGTGGCCGCGGCCCAGACCAGCGCCACCGGCATCCTGCTGCAGCCCGCCGACCCGAAGCCCACCGGCGTCGCGTTCATCCCGGGGGCACTGGTGGATCCTCGGGCGTACCAGTCGCTGTTCGCCCCGATCGTGGCGTGCGGGCTACCCCGTCTACATCGCCAAGCCGGCCTTCGGCATCGCCTTCACCGTCCCGGACGTGATCGCCTCGGCGCAGGCCGCCGACCCCGGGGTCGAGCAGTGGGTGGTTGCCGGGCACTCGCTCGGAGGTGCGGTCGCCTCCGACCAGACGGACGGCGCCGCCGGTCTGATCCTGCTGGGCGCGTACCCGATCAACGACATCAGCGACGCCGGGGTGCCGGTGCTGAGCGTCTCCGGGAAGCAACGACGGGCTGACCACGCCCGAGGATGTCCTGGCCAGCCGGCAGGACCTGCCCGAGGACGCCCACGTTCGTGGTCATCGACGGCGGCATCCACGCGTACTTCGGCGACTACGGCAGCCAGCGCGGCGATGGTGAACCCGGCACGACCCGGGCGCAGGCCCAGGCGCAGACCCAGCAGGCGGTACTCGAGTTCCTCAGCGGCCTGCCGTAGGTTCCGTGGCGGCCAGCACTGCCGCCACCAGGCTGTCGCGCGCGTGCTGGAGTTGCAGCGGCGCCGGGCCCTTCGCCCGGCGGTACGCCCGCGCCATGAGGAACAACAGTTGGCCGCGCTCCGCGACCCGCACGGTGGCGCCCAGGCTGACCGGACCGGTCGCGGCCATCGCCACCGCGCCCTTGACGCCGGCGCGGCGGTACCCCCGCCACCCCAGGAACGCCCAGGCGGCCGGGAAGGCGAGCAGCGCGAAGGCCGGCTTGAGGCTGGCGGCGGTCGCCGGTGCGACCCCCGTCATCGAGATCATGCGCAAGCCTGCCATCGGCACGCCGTTGACGAGCAGCCCGTAGCCGGCCAACGGTGCCACTGCCATCACGCCGGTCGCCCGTCTGGCCACCCGGACCCCGGCCATCGCCACGTCCGGGATCTCCGAGTTCTTGACGCCCAGCAACTCAGCCTGTGCCAGGTAGGCGCGCAGTTGGGTCCGGACCTCGCGTTGCGCATCGGGGGTGGCCCGGCCCAGGGCCTCGGCGGTCGTCGCGATGTCGCTGTAGGTCACGGCCGCGGTGTCCGGCCGGGAAGCCAGGTAGATCGCCGCAGCCGACTCGAACTCCCGGCGCTGGTCCCAGTCGGCGTATTCGGCCACCACCGAGCCGAGCCGCTTCTCGATGACGGCGGTGAGTGCCTGGACCGCCGCGTGGTTGCTCGCGGTCAGCGGCGCATCCGACGGCAGGTCCGGGACCAACTCGCTGATCCGCACGGGCGGCCCGATCTGGACCAGGCAGCGCCCGCGCAACACCGAGATGTCGAAGTAGTGCAGCCCCATGGGTTGGATGCTCACGTCCACGCCGCGGGCCCAGGCCCCCAGCAGGATGCGGGCGGCGCCGGTGCGCAATGGTGCCAGACGCGGCTCCGGGACGCTCTCGCCCTCGGGGTAGATCGCCAGCAGATCGCCTTCCTCCAGGCCGACGAACGCGGCATCGAACATCCCGGTGTTGTCGGCCTGTGTGCCGTGGTCCTGCCGGCGGGAGACGGGGATGGCCCCGACGCTGTCCATGATCTGGCGGGCGATCGGGAACCGCCAGATGATGTCGCGGGCGAGGAACCGGGGGAAGCGGGTGCAGCCGGCGATGACGGTCAGGATGTCCCCGAGCCCACCGCCGTGATTGGCCACGACCAGGACCGGCCCGTCGGGTTCGGCAGCCACCCGGCGTACCTCCACGGAGCGGAAGGCGGTCTGCGTGGCAGCGTCCACGAGTGTGGTGATGATCCGGTTCACGCGGTGTCCTTTCGGTGCGGCATCGCTGTCACTGCCCACAAGCCCAGGGCGATGGCGGTGAGCACATGCCACACGCCGTGGCCCTGGAACCACGATCCGGGGTCGCACAGTGGTCCACCGGTGCGGCTCAGGGCGAACACCGCGGCACCGAGGGCCAGCGCGGCCACTGCTGCGTAGAGCGCCCGGGTGGGCTGCCGCAGGCCCCGACGGTAGACGAGCGCCTCGCAGGCCACCAGGCCGACTGCCGCGACTGCGGCCAGCAACGGGCTGATCGTGGGCACCAGCGCGATCCCGACCAGGGCGGCGACCGTCAGTCCCACCAGGCCCCAGGTGCGTTGCGGGCGGCGCACGTCGAGGACCGTGAGGTCGATGGACAGCGCGGCGACCAGCGCGATCGCCAGGCCGCCGTCGTGCAGCAGCGGCTCCGGACCGACCGCGGGACCGTGGTAGTCCATGCTTCCCAGGCCCGCCAGGACCAGGCCCCCGGCATAGGCCCACACCTGTACCGCGGGCACCGGGTTCCGGTGCCGGTGTGCCCACCACAGGACGAACAGCGCCGCGACGATGTACGCCGCGGATGTGGTGAGCAGCACCGGCTGCCCCCACACGTCCACGCGGGCCTCGCAGTCACCGCTGCCCGGGATGTCGCTCACGGGCACTCACGGTAGGGCACACCGTGCTCTTGGCGGGATCCCCGCCCCGCTGCGGTCGGGAGCGCCACCATCTGGGGCCGCTACGGCCACGCATATCCGGACCTTCGGATTTCAGTGGGGAGTCGGGGAGAACCAGGTTTCGCCGGCGACGAGTGTTGCGCGGTTGCTGGTGCCGTCCCACGACTGTTGCGCGGTTGCTGGTTTTGGGGGTGCAGAACCGACAACCGTGCAACAGTCGCGGTCCGCGGACCGCAACCGCGCAACACTCGCGGTGATCGGCCGCCGAGCTCGCCCTGCGCCACCTGACTCCCCGCTGAAACCCGAAGCCACGCATATCCGCAGCCTCCGGGCACCGAACCGCTACCGTTCTCGCAGGTACCGTTGGGAGGCGACCATGACCACCATGCCCCAGAACCCCGTCGACAGCGTGCAAGTGCCGCAGACGGTCGGTTTGAG
Organism: uncultured Actinomycetota bacterium; assembly: GCA_963733395.1. Lineage (GTDB taxonomy): Bacteria > Actinomycetota > Actinomycetes > S36-B12 > UBA10799 > JADKAV01. The sequence goes on along the minus strand of CAVTCZ010000008.1, from coordinate 86,108 downwards.
CCCCGAGGTGGCGTTCAACCTCGTCGGGCAGAGCGGGCTGGCGCCCATGTTCCAGGCCCAGCAGGTCGCCGGGCAGCCGCTGCCGGGCGTGGCCACCCAGTGGGGGCAGACGCCGGCGTCGTTCGCCGGGCAGGCCCCGGTGCCCGGCCAGCCGGCCACCCAGGTGATCGCGCAGAGCCCGATGGCAGGTGCCTGGGTGCCTCGCGGGTCGGTGGTCTACATGGAGTGGGCGGCGGTGGCGCCGCCGGCGAAGAAGAGTTCCCCGGTCGGCTGGATCATCGCCGGCATCCTGGCCCTGCTGCTCATCGTGGCCGCGGCCGTCTGGTTCCTCAACAACAGCGGCGGCTCCGAACCGGAGCCGTCGAAGTCGCCCAAACCCACCACCACCGAAACCGTCACGCAGACCCCCGGCCCGCGGCCGACGCAGACGGTCACCGCGACCGCCACCGCCACACAGACCGCCACCGCCACGGCCACCGAGACCGCCACCGCCACGCCGTCGGAGACGCCGACTCCCTGACCCGGCGGGCTCTGACACAGTTGCCGCATGGCCGACCCCGTCCCGCTGCGCGAGGCGACCAGGGTCTGGGCCTACGTGGGCGTGAACAGTTTCGGCGGCCCGGCCGGGCAGATCGCGGTGATGCACCGGGAGGTCGTCGACGAGCGCCGTTGGATCAGCGAACGACGCTGCGGGTGCTGGCGGTGTCCGCCGCTGCCGGGGCAGCCGCGGCCCTGCTCGGTGTGACCTGAGGCGTACGGTTTGGGGATGGGAGTCCGTTCGATCGGGGTGGGTGCTGCGCTGCTGGCCTTCGTGGCTGCCGCGGCCCCGGCGCAGGCGGATCCGCTGGACCGGGTCGAGCACTTCGTGATCCTGATGCAGGAGAACAACAGCTTCGACAAGCTCTACGGCGGGTGGGAGGGTGTCGACGGCCTCGGCGCGCCGGCCACGCAGAGAGATCAGTCCGGCCGCCGGCTCGACTGTTTGCTGCAGACCGCCACCGCGCTACAGGTGCCGCCGTTGACGCAGGTGTGCACCGGGGTCGATGCGGGGGGCGAGCGGTACGCCAGCCATTTCGGGGCCGGCACGTTTCGTTTGAACGACTACTCGTTGCCGAAGTCCGAAGGGGACATCCGCCACGGCTTCTACCAGGAGCGCTATCAGATCAACGGCGGGGCGATGGACCGGTTCGTCGTCGGCAACGACGCCAGTGCCGGGCTCGCAATGGGCATGTGGGACACCCGCGCGCTGCCGCTGTACCGGTACCTGCACTCGGCGGCTGCGCCGCGGTACGTGATCGCCGACCGGTTCTTCCACGCGGCATTCGGCGGCTCCTTCCTCAACCACCAGTGGATCGTGGCGGCGCGCACGCCACGCTGGCCGGGAGCCCCGGAGTCCCTGCACGCGGTCGTCGACGCCGCGGGCATGCCCGGGACGTACCCGCGTTACCCGCTCTACACCTCACCGTCGAAGCGGGCCTTGCGCGACGGGATCCTCACGGCCGCCTGCGACGGCACGGCGGTGCCCTGCGGGGACTACGTGGTCAACACCGCGCAGCCGCAGTACCAGCCCCACCTTCCCGGTGCCCGCACCCGGGTGCCGCCGTTGACCGGGCCGACGATCGGCAGCCGGCTGACCAAGGCCGGCGTCTCCTGGGCCTGGTACGCGCAGGGCTGGTCCAACGCGGCCGGTCTGCGCGGTGCGCCGGGCTGGACCAACGGTAAGCGCAAGTGCACCGACCCGGACACACTGTCCGGCGCGAAGTTCCCTTACTGCCCCTCGGACCGCTTCTCCTTCCACCACCATGCGTTCAACTACTTCAAAGCGTTCAGCCCCAAGACTGCCAAGGGCAGGGCCAACCGCGCGGCACATCTGAAGGACTACGCCGGTTTCCGCACGTTGACCAAACGCTCAGCGGACAGGTGTCGGTTGCGGGACGTGAGCTTCGTGAAATTCACGAATGCCGACAACGAGCACCCGGGCGGCGGGGGCCCGAACGCCGGTTCGCGCGCGACGGTGCAGCTGCTGAAGTCCGTGGTTGGTGGGGCGTGTGCGAAGGACACCATGGTCATCGTGGTGTACGACGAGAACGGGGGAGCGTGGGATCACGTCGCCCCACCGCCGGCCACCGCCGGTCCCAGCGACCGGTGGGGCCCAGGCACCCGCACGCCGGCGTTGGTGGTGGCGCCCGGGCTCGCGCAGGACTTCGCGGTCGACAGCGTCTCCCACGATTCGACCTCGGTGGCCAAGACGCTGCAGGTCCGCTACGGGTTGGCGCCACTGGGTGCCCGCGACCGGGCGGTGAGCAGCCTGGAATCGGTGTGGACGGCGCCTGCGGTGTCTGGATCGTCTAATTGATCAAGGTGGCGCGGCGGTCATCGTGGCGGGGCCTGAGCGGAGAGCCCTTGATCATCAAGGCAATCCAGACACTCACCCGGCCGCACCTCGCGCCCCTAGCCAATCCCGATCGCCGCGCAGTACCCTGCACCCCATGGTCGAGATGACACAGGCCGTGCACTGGGTGGATGCGGGCGGCCAGCAACAGGGCCCGCAACCCCTCGAGGCCGTTGTCCAACAGGTGAAGACCGGGCAGTTGCCGCCCACGACCAACGTGTGGTGGGAAGGGGCTCCGGGCTGGACCCCGCTGAACCAGTTGGGCCTCGACCTCGGGCAGCCGCCACCGCCGGCCAGCGCGTCGGCGGCACTCATGAGCGGCTTGACCGACCAGCAACTCGACGACGAGTTCATCGACCTGGTCGGCCGCAGCTGGGAGATGTACAAGGAGACCGAATTCGCGACGTCGATCGACGAGGCGATGCTCGGCGGGGTGATCACGGCGCTGGTCGACTGCGGGTTCGTGCTCATCGACCTCGAGACCGCCAATGCGTGGGCCGGGGCCGCGGGCACCCACCGGTTGCGCTTCGAGGAGCCGGCGGACCACTCCCGGGTGAACCTGAGCCTGCAGCACCTGACCCCGGACCCGGCGGTGGCCAAGATGATCGGGCACCGCGCCTCCGCAGTCATCGGCTACGGCCAGCGGGTGCCGGAGTTCGGCAAGGTCGGCCAAGCGGTCAAGCAGGAGGTGCAGAGCGGTTTCATCGCCTCCCCGGAGCCCGGCACGGTCACGTTCGATGCGGACCTCTCGTCGGGCTACGTGTACGCACAGATCGACCTGCTGATGGAGATCGAGCGGTACGTCGACTCCCACCTCGACGTCGACCACGAACTGCTGCGCACGACATGTCGCCAGCGTCGTCTACACGATGAAGACCTTCATCCAAGCCCGCTTCGGGGAGGTGTCCTGATGGGTCTGTTCAATGCGATGACCAACTACGCGCACAAGTCCGAGTTGCGCGAATCCAAGGACGAGATCGTCTGCGGCGAGATCCTGGCCGGGCTGTCCCACCACGGGTGGCGGCCCTACCGGATCGTGGCCGACTCCGACAAGCAGACGCTGGGCTTCAAGGTCCCGGGCGACGATGTGCTCTCGGCGGTGTACATCATGGTCGACCGCAAGTCCGGGTCCGGCGCCGTCAGCGCGTCCCTGGGCAGCCGCACCGTGATCGGCTTCACCGCCGAGATGCGCAACAAGGTCACCGACCCCGACGACCTGGCCACCATGTGGCGCACCGACTTCGCCAACCTGTTCAAGATGCCGGTCGCCGGTGAGGTGCGGATCAACCACCAGCTCAACACCATCAACGCCCGCACCTACCACTTGGTCAACCTCGACGACTACGTCTCCGGGTCGGCGGTCAACACCGGGCAGCTGATCGGGTGGATCGTGGCGCAGGTCAACGACCTGCGGGAGCGGCTTGCGGCCGTTGAAGAAGTAACCCTGTCGCCCCGCGGCGTACCGTTGACACATCGGAGGTCGCGCGCTCGGCCACCAGGGTCGACGACGGCCCCTCAGGGAGGAGTCGTCATGTTGGGCCGTCGAGTTTCCATCCCGGTGGCCGCGGGGTTCCTGGCGCTCGGGCTGCTGCCCCTGACGCCCGTTGCTGCCGATGCCCCCGCGCCCGGCACCTGCTGGCCGTTCTCCGACAAGCAGTGGGACCGTGCCACGCTCGCCCCGGTCTCACCGGTCGACTGCAACACCAGCCACACCGCGGAAGCCATGGGAAGCGTGCAGATCCCGGCCAAGATCGCCCGCGGTAGTGAGCGCGCCCTGTGGGCGTGGGCGTTCCGCAAGTGCCACACGGTCGGCATCACGTACGTGTGGGGCAACGAGTCCGCGCCGCTGCCGGTGGCCTCCTACGCGCTGCCGATGACGGCCCAGTTGGCCACGTTCATGCCGACTTCCTCGCAGCGCCGCAACGGTGAGCGGTGGGTGTCCTGTGTGGGCTTCAACACCACGCCGACCGGGCGGGCCACGTCACGGGTCGGTTCCATCGCGTACTCGGGTCTGGTTCCGCACCAGTGCGTCAGCTACAAGTCGTGGAAGTGGCAGGCCTGCTCGGCTGCGAAGTCCGCGGCGATGACCAACGTCGTGTGGCTGAAGCCGTACAAGGCCAAGTTCCCGGGCTCGGCCATCAAGCTGGCCAAGAAGAAGTGCAAGGCACTGGCGGGGCGCACCCGGAAGGCCCGGACCTGGTACGTGCCGTGGGAGGTCTGCGTGGAACTACGGCGACCACTTCGGGTACTGCGAGATCGTGGAGAAGACCTCGGTCTGAACTCGCGTAGTCTCGCCGTCGTGGACTGGCCGCGGTTGATCACGGACTCCTACGAGCGTGCCCTGGGCCGGCGCCTGTGCCCGGCGGGCGACCTCGACGGACTGGCCGGCCGTCGTGCTTGTGCCACGACACCTCGCCAGATCCGTTGTTCGTCTACGCCAACCGGGCAGCGGTGGCCTTGTGGGAGCGGCCCCTGGTCGGCACCGCCTCCCGGCTGACCGCCCCGCCGGAGGCCCGGGCCGATCGCGCGGCCGCCTTGGCGTCCGGCGATGTTGTGCGCGGCTACTCCGGCGAGCGGGTGGCCGCCTCCGGCCGCCGGTTCCAGATCCTGGACGCGACCGTCTGGCCGGTGCTGGGACGACGACGGCGGGTCTGCGGACAGGCGGCGACGTTCGCGCAATGGCGGTTCCTGGAAACTTGACGCCGATTCCGGCCATCCGTGGCCGTTTTCGGCCCCAAGTTCGCGCGCAACGTGCAACGCTGGCGGCCATGACAGATCTGCGCGGCGCACGCGTACTCATCACCGGGGCCGGTTCCGGAATCGGCCGGCTCATGGCCATGGATGCGATCGGGCGCGGCGCGCACGTCATCGCCTGGGACCGCGATCCGGCGGCACTGGCCACCCTGGAAGGCGTCGACACCGCGGTCATCGACGTGACCGACCGGGAAGGCGTCTACGCCGAAGCCGCCCGCACCCCCGACATCGACGTGCTCATCCTCAACGCCGGCGTGGTCAGCGGCCGCCGGCTGCTGGAGCTGCCCGACGAGGCGATCGAGCGCACGATGGACGTCAACGTGCTCGCGCTGTTCTGGTGCACCAAGGCCTTCCTGCCGGCGATGGTGCGGCGCAACCGCGGTCACATCGTCACGATCGCCTCGCTGGTGGGTGCCACCCCGGTCCCCGGCATGACGGACTACGTGGCCAGCAAGCACGCCGCCTACGGTTTCGCCGAGTCCCTGCGCACGGAACTGGCCGACGACGCACCGGGGGTGCGCACCACGGTGGTCATGCCGCAGGTCATCAACACCGGCATGTTCGAGGGTGTGAAGTCGCCGTGGTACTTCCCGGAATTGAAGCCGGAGTACGCCGCGACGTCGATCCTCAACGCGGTCGAGCGCAACCGGCAGCGGCTGCTGCTCAACCGCCCGGCGGTGCTCACCGCCTTCCTGGTGCGGCCGCTGCCGCCGGCGGTCTCGGACCGGATCTCCCGCTGGGCCGGGGCGTTCGAGGGGATGAAGACCTTCGAGGGTCGCTCGGTGATCCGCGACGGGAAGTGATCCATGGCCGTCATCCTGTGCTTCGGTGACTCGCTGACCTACGGGTTCGATCCCGCGACCGGTGGCCGGTTCCCGCCGGACTCCCGGTGGCCCGACGAGTTGGCCCGCCGCACCGGCCACACAGTCATCACCGAGGCGCTGCCGGGCCGCACCACGGTCTTCGACTCGCCGTACGCCGACGCCCGCAGCGGCCGGGCCATGCTGCCGGCCATCCTCGAATCGCACGCACCGGTGGACCTGGTGATCCTGATGCTGGGCACCAACGACCTGCAGGCGCCGCTGGAGTTGTCGGCGCGGCACTCCGCCTCCGGGTTGTGGACGCTGATCGACCTCGTCAACCGCAGCGACGGGCCGCCTGCGTGCCTGGTGGTCGCGCCGCCGCCGATCGTCGAGCCCAAGGGGTTCATGGGGGTCTTCTTCGAGGGACGGGAGGCGCGAGTCGCGGGCTCTCGAAGGCCACTACCGGACGATCTGCGAGCAGACCGGCACCGCGTTCTTCGCCGCAGGGGACGTGGTGCAGCCGTCCCCGGTCGACGGGATCCACCTCGATCCGGCCGGACAGGTGGCGCTGGGCGTGGCGCTGGCCGAACAGGTCGGGCAGATTCTGTGATCAACGTCGACTTCCTGCTCTTCGAGGGCATGGATCTGATGGACTTCGGCGGGCCGTGGGAGGTCTTCCTGACAGCCAACCGACTGCTCGAGCGGCAGGGCGGGCAGGCGGGGTTCGCGCCCGTGGCCTTCAGCCCGGACGGCGAGCCGGTGACCAGTTACGGCGGGGTGGCGGTGGCGCCCACCGGCCGGGCGCGCACCGACGGCATCCTGATCGTGCCCGGAACCATCGACGTCGATGCCGCCACCGGGGACGCGGAGTTGATCGCCCTGGTGGCCGGTGCTGCGCAGGGTCGCGAGGTCGTGGCCAGCGTCTGCACCGGCGCGTTCCTGCTGGCAGCGGCCGGGAAGTTGCCGGATCGCTGGACCACGCATTGGGAGGACATCGCCGGCCTCGCGCTCCCCGGCGGCACCCGCGCCCGGGTCGTCGATGCGGGGACGGTGGTGACCGGCGGCGGGATCGCGTGTGGCATCGACCTGGGCCTGCACCTCGTGGCCCGCTTCGTCGACTCGGCACTCGCGCGGTTGGTGGCGCGGCAGATGGACTACGCGTGGGACTACTACGGGGACCCGGCCGGGGGTGTGGAGCCGGTGGTCGTCGAGCGCGACGTCGCCTGCCCGCCGGACCGCGTGTACCGGCTCTGGACGACCGCGGAGGGCGTGGGTGAGTTCCTCGGCGTGACGGCGAGGATCGAGCCCCGGGTGGGTGGGCCGTACGAGTTCGCGTTCCTGGCCGAGGCCCCGGACGGTGTGCGTGGCGGCGAGGGCTGCCGGATCCTCGCGCTGGAGCCCGACCGGCTGGTGGTGTTCAGCTGGAACTCGCCGCCGGGCTTCGAGACCCGCGGCCAGCACACGTGGGTGGTGCTGTCGCTCACGCCGGTGGCGGCCGGCACCCGGGTGCGGCTGGCGCACTGGGGGCACGGGTCGGGGCCGCAGTGGGACGCCAACCGCGAGTACTTCACGGCGGCATGGGCCAGCGTGCTGGATGCCCTGGCGGGGTACTGCGACGGGGCGGTTGCACCCGGCTGAACGGGTTGGCCATCCTGGGCGCGGCGGGGTCGGAGTTGGCTTCGGGCCAACGCGGCGGGTCCGGACAGTGCCGCTGATCCCCGGCGTCCCGCCGCCTACTGCGAGACCGTGATCTCGATGCCCACCTGCTCGGCGGGGCGGCCCAGCATCCCGGCGACCTTGCCGCGCAGCCCGAAGAGTTTGGCCATCAGCCCGTACTTGGCGTTGACGCGGGCGGCGACCTCCTGCGTGCCCTGCCTCGTCGAGCAGCGTCGCTGTGGCCTCATGCACCTCGCCGGTGACGTTGCCGCGCATGTCACAGGCTGCCACCTCCGCGCGCGGGGAGTTGCGCAGCCGCTTGGCCTTGCCGGCGTCGGCCTCGGTGATCACGTACAAGTGGTCACCTTCCCGGGTCACCCAGACGGGAGTCGCCACGCGGGTGCCGTCGCGTTTGAAGGTTGCCAGACTGATGTACTTGCCGGCTGCCAGGTCGTCGATGATCACGGTCTCATCGTACGGTCGGTACGTGGACCTGCCCGTCGTGCACGTCTGCTCGACCGGGCGCGGTCACATGAAGCGCCGCGGGATGGCCAGCAGCACGCGGTAGGACCCGGCGACCGGGACCGCCCCGAACACCCGGGAGTCGACGCCTGCGGGATTGTCGGAGGTCACGGTCATCGAGCCGTCGGGGAACACCTCGGCCACGCGCTTCACGAGCCAGAAGCCGGCGCGATCCGGGTGTTCGAAACAACGCACCTGTCCGGCCTTCGCCCGGCCGCACGCGGTGGCCACCAGACCCTGGCCTTCGACCAGGGTGGGTTCCATCGAACGGTCGGCTACGAGGAACCGGCGCAGGGACTTCCCTCTTTCGGGGGGCACCGCATGATTGTAGGGTCGAACCGTATCCACGAAGAAGGAGTTGCCCATGCTCGGTAGGTTGTTCGCATCCGCCACCACCGCCCACGCGCACTGCGACCTGTACTGCGGGGTCTACGACCCGGCGCAGGCCAAGATCGAGGCGCTGTCCGTCGTCAAGACCGCCAAGAAGTACCACGAGTCCGACGACGAGGTGTTCCGCGCCCGGGCGATCCTGATCAAGGAGCAGCGGGCCGAGGAGGCCAAACACCACCTGATGGTGCTGTGGGCCGACTTCTTCGCGCCGGATCACTTCGCGGCGTTCCCGCAACTGCACGAACTGTTCTGGAAGGCCATCCATCAGGCCGGCGAGGCCAAGAAGTCGATGGACCCGGCCGTCGGTGAGCAACTCGTCGCCTACATCGACGAGATCGCCGACATCTTCTGGCAGACCGACAAGGCCAAGCAGATGGGCGTGTACCCGCCTGCCTGACCCTTGCGCAGCGAACCCCGCCGACCACTGCTGGCCGGCGGGGTTCGTCGTGTCAGGCTGCGTGCCGCTGACCGGTACGGCGGCGGCCGTTGGGCCGGCCGTTGCCACGGCGGGGTCCGCCACCCCGGGGGGCGCCGGTGTCGGGGCGCACGGGCTTCGGCTCGCGGGGGCGCTCCACCTTGGGCGCCTGCGGTCCGACCAGGTCGGTGATCGCCGTGTGCCCGGGCGCCACCTGGTGGGCGGCGGCCGTGACGTCGGCCATCCGCATCATCTGCTGGGCCTTGCGCCGTTGCGCGTGGGTGACCACCGAGACGGCCTTGCCCTCGGCGCCGGCGCGGGCGGTCCGGCCGCAGCGGTGCAGGTAGGTCTTGTGCTCGGCCGGCGGGTCGATGTGGATGACCAGTTCGATGCCGTCGACATGGATGCCGCGGGCGGCGATGTCGGTGGCGATGAGCACCCGGGCGGTGCCGTCGCTGAACGCGGCGAGGTTGCGCTTGCGGGCGTTCTGCGACAGGTTGCCGTGCAGGTCGACGGCGGGGATCCCCGACGCCGACAGTTGCCGTGCGAGCTTCTGTGCCGCGTGCTTGGTGCGGGTGAACGCCAGCGTGCGCTGGTACCCGGAGACGAGTTCCCGCACGACCGCGGCCTTGTCGGTCTCACTGACGGTCAGCATGTGGTGGCTCATCTCCGGCACCGGTGCCGACGCCGCATCCACGTGGTGGGTCACCGGGTTGACCAGGTACTTGCGCACCAGCACGCCGACGGCGCCGTCGAGGGTCGCGGAGAACAGCAGTCGCTGGCCGCCCCTGGGGGTCTGGTCGAGCAGGCGCTTGGACGCCGGCAGGAAGCCGAGGTCGGCGAGGTGGTCGGCCTCGTCCAGCACCGACACCTCGACCTCGTCGAGGCGGCAGTGCCGTTGCTGGATCAGGTCCTCGAGTCGGCCCGGGGTCGCGACCAGGATGTCGCAACCGCGGCGCAGCGCCCGCACCTGCGGGTTCTGCGGCACGCCGCCCACGACGGTGGCCACGCTCAGGCCACCGGCTTGTGCCAGCGGCCGCATGGTCTCGGTCGACCTGACTGGCCAGCTCCCGGGTGGGGACGATGATCATGGCGCGGGGGGCGCCGGGCTTGCTCTGGCGACCGCTGAGGCGGATGGCCACGGGCAGGCTGAAGGCGATGGTCTTGCCACTGCCGGTGCGGCCGCGGCCGAGTACGTCATGTCCGGCGATGGAGTCCGGCAACGTACTGGTCTGGATGGGGAAGGGTTCGGTGATGCCCTGCTTGGCGAGTGCGTCGCAGTAGGCGCGAGGCACGCCGAGTTCGGCGAATGTCGAAGACATGAGTGTCCAATCGGTGTTGTGGGTGCGAGAGGCCCAATCGGATTCACCGGGATAGACAGCCCACCCTGCGCGGGTGAAAGCACCATGGCCGGGCCTGATTGCCCAGCCGAACTCCTCCAGAGTACGCCCACGTCGGTCCGGGTGCGAGGCCGGGACGGGGTGACCTGCGACACGTGGGTCCCCTGAGAACTGGGCGCCGGGGCCTTGTGGGTGCCGGATCGTGGGGGCGGGGCGATGGCGCAAATCACCCGCAGCGGGATATTCCTGGTTCAGAGTCGGGCAGTCTCACGCTCCGGCGGGCTATCCGCGCCTGTGGTGCTGGGGTCGCTGCGCGTCGGGGTCACTGCGCGTCGAGCGCCGCCTGCAGTTCGTCCTCGCAGGTCTTCAGCGCCCGCGCCACACTCATGTCGTCGCGCGTGCTCAGGCCGAGTTCGTCAGCGATCTCCTTGAGTTCCTGCAGTCGTTCCCCGGAATCCTCCGGGTCCGCTTGGCCGTCGCGGGTGAGGGCGTCGGCGACGTCCTTGCAGAACTGGTCCACCTGGTCCTGGGCGATCGTGCTGGCGGTGGCGGTCTGCCGCGGCTCGCTCTGGGTACTGCTGCAGCCGGCCAGCGCCACGGCTGCGACCAGGACCACGATCATCCGCATGACTGCACAGTAGAGGGCGCCGGCGGGGATCCGCGCGGATTGTGGTGCCGAGCCGGCCGGGTCTTTGTGACGAAGATGCTGTGGGTCCCGTGCGGTTTGTCATGAAGGTGCGGGGTGCCAGGCCGGTCAACCGCGCACCTTCATGACAAAGGCGAACCGGCGCCCCCCTCGAGGACGCCGGTTCACGGGTGTTCAGACGAACATCAGTTGCGCTCCCTCGCACAACTCGATGAACTCGCTGGCATTGATGATCCCCTCGACGTCGTCGCGCAGATCGGTCTCGGTCACCTTGTTCATGTCCGCGGACATCCGGCACGCCCACAGGTGGCCGCCGGCGGCGACGATCTGGTCCAGGAAGTCCGGGACCTCCGGGACGCCCAGGTCGGCGATCTGCTGCTTGAGCATCTTCGTCGCCATCCCCGTCACCCCCGGCATGGGCAACAAGGCCTGGGGCATCTTCGTGTCGCGGCCGGGCAGATGCATGGCCGTATTGCCCGACCGGCGAGAACTGCAGGTCGTTCATGCGGGACTTGATGATCATGTCGAAACCCCAGAACGTGAAGAACAGGTGGGTCTCGACACCCTCACCAAGGGCGGCGTTGCCCACGATCAGGGCCGGGTAGGCCATGTCCAGATTGCCCTTGGAGCAGATGATCGCCAACTTGCGATCGGTTTCCTCGTCGTCGCCGAAGTTCGGGATGATTGCGTCAGCCATGGTGATCGCTCCTCACACGCAGCCGTGCGGCTTGGGCACGCCCGCGATATAGGCCATCTTCTTGGCCGGCTTCTTCGGGAACAGCTGGAACTGCTCCTTGGTCGGGAATCCTCCGACGGTCTGCACGCGGCGGGTCGTGGCGGTCTCGCCCTTCTCCTTGTAGTCCTCGCGCAGCCACTTGATGACCTCCCAGTGGCGGTCGGTCATCTCGACGCCGATGTTGGCGGCGAGTTCCTTGGCGATGTCCTCACTCCACTGGTCGTACTCGGTGAGGAACCCTTCGTCGTTGATCTGGACCTCGTGGCCCGCAATCGTGGCGGTGGGCATTTCTACTTCCTTCCTTCGGTGGGTGTCGGCGGGTGCTCCTCACCGACGGTGTGCAGCATTGCCATGACCTTGGCCAGGCCGCGGCGGGTTTGCGGATCGCGCATCGACTTCAACAGGGCGAACATCGACGGCGGTTCCATGGGGGTGTCCTCGGCGTCCTGGACGCTCAGCGCGGTGCGCTGGACCAGGCCCATCACCTCGGGCTGGGTCATCTCCTTGACCGCGGTCAGGATGGTCACCACGTTCTCCCCGAGTGCGGCGACGTCCTCCTCGGTGAACTCGGTGACCACCCGGTCGGCGATCATGCCGCCCTGCCGGGCGAAGGCGAAGTAGCCCTTCTCGTCGGCGACCTCGAGTACCTCGGTCACCTTGCCCAGGCCGGCCCCGCTCAGCGAGTTCACCGTGTGCAGCAGCTCGGACAGGCTGTCGAGCTGGGCCATGGCGGCCTCGATGCGTGGCAGGTTGCGGGCGGTGGTGCGGGCGAACCGTGCCAGATCCTCGGTGGTGAACTCATCGCTGAGGTCATCCAGTTCCCTGGTGGCGACATCCATGGCGCCCCGGGTCACGGGCACGAGCGTCTCGGACAGTTCGGCCCACATCTGGCGGGACTGTCGCTGGGCGAGCAACTCGGCAGCGATGAAGTCCATCTGTTCGCTCATCCGGTCGATGCGCTCGGCCAGATCGGTGGTCGTGGGGTCGGCGGTCATCACAGATCCTCCGTGTCCTTGCCCGCCATGGACATCAGGGCCGGCAGCGGCAACTCCTTGCCCGGCAGCAGGATGTTCCAGTACATCCAGCGGAACATCACTTTGCCCCAGTGATTGATCTCTGTCTCCTTGAGCAGGGAGAAGGGTCCGACACCCGGCAGCGGGTACTTGCCCGGCAGCGGCTGTGTCTCGTAGTTGAAGTCGATCAACAGTCCCTTGCCGTGCCCGGTTTCGATGAAGCAGTTGGCGTGGCCGTCGAAGAGCTCGGTCATCTTCAGGCCCTGGATGTGGTTCAGGAAGTTCGCCGGGAACAGGTCCATCGCGAAGTGGGCGACCGACCCTGCCTTGGATGCCGGGATGTCGGAGGCGTCCCCGACCGCGAAGATGTTGTCGTGCGCCTTGGACAGCAGGGTGTACTGGTCGACGGGAACGTAGTTGAGGTCGTCGCCGAGTCCGGACCGGGCGATGTAGTCGGCACCCATGTTCACCGGGATGGTCACCAACAGGTCGTAGGGGATCTCCCGCTCGTCGAAGGAGACCAACTTCTTGGCCTCGGCGTCGATGGATTCGACCATGAAGTCCGGTTCCAGGTGCACCTTGCGCTTGTCGAGCATGTCGCCGAGGTACTTCGACGACACAGGTTTGGTGAAGGCCCCTTCCAGCGGTGTGACATAGGTGATGTCGACGGCGTCCCGCAACCCTTGCTCATCGAAGAACGCATCGGCCAGGAAGGTGAACTCCAGCGGGGCGACGGGGCACTTGATGGGCATCTCCGTGACGTGCACGACGAGTTTGCCGCCCTCCCAGGTGCGCAGTTTCTCGGCGAGCTTGGTGGCGCCTTCGAAGGTGTAGAACTCGTGCACCGAGCCGCCGAGGTCGTCGCTCATCCCCGGGGTCTCCTCCGGGCGCGGGGTGGTACCGGTGGCGATGATGAGGTAGTCGTACGGGAACTCCCTGCCGTCGGCCAGGAGCACCCTGTTCTCGTCCGGAACGACCTTGTCGATCTCGCCGGTGACCAGGTCGACGCCCGAGGGGATGAAGCGCTTGGTGGGTTTGGTCACCTCGTCTGGGCGGTAGATGCCGAACGGGATGAACAGGTACCCGGGCTGGTAGTAGTGCGTTTCATGTTGGTCGACCACGGTGATCGACCACTCGTCGCGCGGCAACTGCGGGCGCAACTTGTTCGCGGCCATGGTTCCGGCGGTGCCGGCGCCGAGGATCACTAGCCTCTTCATCTTTTCTCCTCTTTCGGTGCGCCGGGTGCCGACGCGGTTCGGGACAGGGCGGCCGCGACCCGGGGCAGGGCGTCCAGCACCCTGCTGCGGTCGTCGGGGCCGAGGTCGTAGAAGCCGGGCTGCGGGTGGCCATCCGGGCTGACGCCGCCGGCGAGCACCATGGCGACCAGTTCCCGGCCGGAGCGCACGAACGCGCGGGCGCATTCGAAACCGAACTCCCCGGGCTGGAAGGCGGGCTCGAAGGTGTGTTCGTCGGCGAGTTCCTGCCACTCCGCGATACAGGTCTGCAGCACGTGCGGGTCGCCGGAGTGTTCCTGCATCCAGGTGCACGGGTTGGCGATCGGGGTGATGGGGTGGCCGTCCATGTCGGTCACCAGGATCATGACGCCGAGCAGGTCGCCGGCCAGGTCCGCGATCGCGGCGGCCACCGTGGGATCCAGCGGGGAGGTGTTGACCACCGGCGGGTGGGCGGAGATGAGGCCGTAGATCTCGTCGGCCGGGAAGCGCCACTGCTTGCCGACCCGGATCGCCGGCAGTCGACCGTCTTCGGCCATGCGGTACACCGTGGACCGGTCGATGTGCAGGACGTCCTGGACTTGTCGCGCACTGAGCAGGGTCTGCATTGTCCTGTCCGGAGTCTGCATACTCTGCATGTAATGCAGCATACGCCTATCCTGCATACGTTTGTGCGGCGGGGGGTGGGGTTGTCCCGCGGACCTGGCCGGGCATGGCCGACCCCGGATTCCGATGGTTGATCGCTCGGCGATTGTGTTGTGGCTCAGGCAGGCCCGGGGACGGCCGGCCTTAACCGTCGGCGTGGCTGTTCGCCCGGCGCGGGCGGGTGGTTCCGGCCCGAACCGACAACGGTGCAACAGTCGCGGGGGTTGGGGTCGCCCCTGATGCGAGTGTTGCGCGGTTGCTGGTCCTCGGGTGCGAGTGTTGCGCGGTTGCTGGTTGCGGGGGCGCGAAACCGACAACGGTGCAACAGTCGCGGGAGCTGGGCGACAACGGTGCAACAGTCGCGGGCCACCCGCGGCGTGTCCGTGCGATTTCGTCACAAGGACGACTGTTGGCGGGCCACCGCGCACAATGGCGGCATGTACGCAGGCGTGGACGGCTGCCGCCAGGGGTGGGTGGCTCTGGTACTCCCGCAGGAACGGTTGCTGGAGGGCTGCACCGAGTTCGCCGACCTGCTGCGACAACTGCGGGACATGGGCGTGACCACCGTCGGTGTCGACATGCCCATCGACGCGCCCGAGACCGGCGAACGGGAGTGCGACCTGGCGGTGCGCGAGTTCCTCGGTGCCCGCCGGGCCAGCTTGTTCATCACGCCCACCCGGGCGGCGCTGGCGTGCGCCACCCAGGCCGAGGCGACCCGGCTCAACCGGGAACTGGGCGGCAAGGGGGTGTCGGCGCAGGCTTTCGCCTTGCGGCACAAGATCGCCGAGGTGGCCGCCGCGCCGGCTTCGGTGGACCTCGTGGAGGTGCACCCGGAGACCACCTTCGCCGTGCTCGGGCCGGCCCGGTACCGCAAGAAGACGTGGGCCGGGATGCGGGAGCGGGTGCGGATCCTCGAAGCGCAGGGCCTGCAGCCGCTGGCGTGGGAGTCGACGGGGTGGGCGGCGGCCGACGACACGCTGGACGCCGCCGCCGCGGCCTTGAGCGCCCGGCGGGTGGCCGCGGGTCAGGCCCGCCGCTTCCCGGCTTCGGGCACCGGTCCGCTGATCTGGGCGTGACTACAGTGGCAGTCGTGGAGTTGACGGCGGGCACAGTGGCGATCCGGACGGATGTCACCGGCTCGGCGGCCCGGATGGGCCACCGGCTGGTCATCGAGGTCCAGCAGTGGGCGATCGACGTGGAGATGGCCGGCGACACGCCCGCGGCAGTCACCTTCCGCGCCAACCTCCCGAGCCTGCGGGTGGTCTCGGGCAGTGGTGGCCTGACCCCGCTGACGCCGGTGGACAAGCAGGTGATCCTGCGCAACGCGGGCAAGACCCTGGACTCCAAGAACCACCCCGAGGTGACGTTCGTGTCGGAGTCGGTCGAGGTGACCGGCGACCGGGTCGCGCTGCGCGGCGCGCTCAGCATCCACGGCGTGACGCAGCCGCTCACCGCCGAGGTGGCGGTCGATCAGGGCCTGGCCACGGCATCGATCCCGGTCCGGCAGTCGGACTTCGGTGTCAAGGCCTACTCACTGATGCTCGGTCAGTTGAAGGTCGCCGACGAGGTAGTGGTCACGCTGGAGGTGGAGGTGCCGGCGTGACGGCATGTCACCCGGGCTCGACCGGCGGGAAGGCCCACTGGCCGTCCAGCACCGACTGCTCGGGCCAGTAGAGCCGCATCACCAGTCGGAACGGCCCGGTCTCCGGTGCCCGCAGCCAGGACCCGGCCGCATCCGGCGGGCGGTCCGGCGAGATGACGATGCGCCCCGCCGTGTCCGACACCGACAAGCCCTGCGCCGGGCCCGGCAGCAGGTTCCCGCGCGAGTCGTACAGGGTCACCGACCAGAAGGCCCGCACCGGGACGTCAGCCGGCATATCGATCGAGTAGGTCCGGCCACCGGTCAGCGGCTCACCTGCGGCATCCACGCTGGTCGAGGCGTAGACGGCGTCCGCGGGCAGGTTCGCGCCGAGCCCCTCGCGGGCGACCACGGCCCGCACCGGGTAGTCGCTGCCGTAGGCACCCAGGGTCATCGGCGGGATGCGCCACCCGTTGTTGATGGTGCCGGCCTCACCGGATTCGAATGCCGCCGTCATGCCCTCCTGCACCCGCCCCGGCACGTCAGCCAGTCCCTCGCGCTGCGCGTCGCTCAAGCCGGCCGGATCGAACTGCCCCGGCGTCACCCCGATCCGCTCGAGCGCCGCGGCGGCGTCGGGATCCGGCGGGCTCAGCGGCGTGGTCGCCATCGCCGCGGCGAGTTCATCGAAGAACTGCTCCCCGCTCAAGGCGTCGACCTGCGCCCGGACATCGATGTTCGTACGTGGGCGCTGCGCCACGTCCGGTTCGGTGTACGCCTGCGGATCGGACAGGGGGGCGATCCGGAAGCCCTCCTGCAGGCGTGCGATGCCGGCGAGGTCCGGGTCCGTCTGGATCCGCAGGATGGCCCACGCCAGGTTGGTCGGCGAGCGGTACACCAGTGCTCCGGCCGGCGCCTCGCCGTCCCATCCGGGCCCGGCGATGAGGAACGTGTGCGGGCCGCTGCCCAGCGTGCGCGTGCCCGGGTCGGCGA
The DNA here is from genome assembly GCA_963733395.1 of uncultured Actinomycetota bacterium. Lineage (GTDB taxonomy): Bacteria > Actinomycetota > Actinomycetes > S36-B12 > UBA10799 > JADKAV01. Next base: position 68,995 of record CAVTCZ010000008.1, on the reverse strand, counting down.
AGACGTTGGTCCAGGCGTCCATCACCGGCATCAGCCAGAAGCGGTCGCCCATGTCCGGCTGTTCGATGAGCAGCGGACCCCTCGACAGGTCCAGCCACGCGCTGGAGTAGACGGTGTCGCGGCTCGGGGCGACGACGTAGACGCTGCTCTGCCCGTCGGGTAGATACCGGGCGTGGGTGAAGGCGTTCATCCGAGCCGGCGGCTGGACCAGCGCCTCCCGGGTGCGCTCCATCGTGACCAGCGGGTAGCCGATCAGGTATGCCTCGGCCCCCCGCTTGAGCGTCAACTTCTCGGCGATGAGTGCGCGGCCGGGAGGCAGCACCGCGAACAAGCCGACCGCCACGATCAGGGCCAGCACGGTGATGCCCACCCACTTCAGGACCTTCATCGGACCGACCGCAGGACCGTCAGGCCGTTGAGCGTGCCCACGAACAGGTCGCCGGTGCTGTTCAGGTACGCCGCGGCGTAGTGGTTGTTGAACGGCGTACCCGCCCCGGCCCGGCGGGTCCAGACCACCTCCCCGGTCTGCACGTCCACGCCTGTGAAGTACCAGGCATCCACGCCCAGCGCATTCGGCGGTTTGGTGTAGGTCAGCACGAGGCCGCCGATACTCGTGGCCTTGGACACCAGTGACGGAATGTGGATGTCGGTGTTCTCCCACAGCACCCGGCAGTCCTCGGCGGCGACTGCGGCCAGTCCCGGTTCGGTGCTGTGCCCGGCGCTGGTCGACAGCACGGCGGGCTTGTAGCCGTAGTTGTTCTCCACCACGAGCGTGCCGTCGATCGCGATCAGGGAGTTCTCGCTGGCGCTGGCGTCGGGGGCGAAGACCGGCGCCTTGCAGGTCACTTCGCCGGTCTCCCGGTCGGCCACGACGACGTTCATCTGCGGGTCGGCGTTGTCGGTGATCGCCACGGCGTCTCCCACGATGGTGGGGGTCGTCCCGGACGCCCGGCTGGTCTGCCCCGGCTTCTGCCGGGTGCCTGTGTCGTACGGGGTGCGCCAGGCGACCCGCGGTGCGCCGGTGGCGTCGGCCTCCAGCCGGTAGAGCGCTGCGCCGGTGACGACGTACACGCCGTCCTCGGTGACCGCGAACGAGTTCTCGATGTCCTCGCCGTCGAGGTTGATCGCAGTCGGCCTGCCGTCATCGACCACACCGACGGTGCCGAGGCTGCCGACGTACCAATAGCGCCCTTGCCAGTCGGGCAGGACCGAGGTCACCTGCTCGTCCGGGCGCAGGGTCGCGGAGACGTCGTAGCTGGCGTCCTCCGGCAGGCCTGCGGTGGTGTCCAGGATCGCCACGATGCCACCCCGGGCCGGGAAGACGATACGGTCGGCCGCGTCCAGCACGAAGTAGCCGCCGCCGGAGAAGTCGGTGAGGCTGGGCCGGCGTTCCCCCACCACCCGGGTGTCGATGACCTGCAGGGACGCGGGGTTGAGGACGTAGGCGACGACCCGGGTCAAGGTCGAGCACAGGGTGACCAGGCGGCCGCGGGAATCGAACGTGATCGTGGCGCAGTCGCCGCCGGTGAACAGCGACTCCACGCGCGCGCCGGTCGGGTCCTCCGGGGCGGGCAGGGCGTAGGAGTCGGTGGCCCAGGCGTCGTTGTGGATGCTGTTGAACGGGTTGTCCGCCAGCGCCGGGTTCTGCGGGACCTCGGGGTCGGGCAGGATCGCCCGCGCCTCGTTGCTGCCCGAACTCGCCGGGGCCAGTGCGGCCGTGGGATCGAAGGGCAGCGAGCGGGAGGCGGCGTTGAAACCGGCGACCACCAGGGCCGCGGCGGCGAAGCCGGCCAGCCACCACCAGCGGTGCCGGGTGCCATCGTCGCGCCGGGAGCCGACGATGAGCGCCACGAGAACGGCCGTGGTTGCGATGGCCACGGCCCCCAGCAGTTGCGGGAGTACGCCCATGGGCCGGAGCAGGGGCAGCGCCGCGAACAGCAGCACCGTGGGTTGCAGCACCAGCGCGCCGATCCCGCGGGCGGTGTGGCCGACGCCCCAGGCGGCCAGCAGCAGGAGCAGGACCAGCAGCGGACTGGCCAGGTACAACAGGCCCTGGGCGCTGACGTCGCCGACGCGGACATATGCCAGCGACTTGCCGAGCACGCCGGCGCCGACGAAGAAGTTCGACACCGCCAGCACCGGGTGGACCACGAGCAGTGCCTCGGCGACGAGCAGCAGCGCACCGACCACGCGCAGGGTTCGGGCGGGTGCAGGCACGGCGGCCAGCGTAGCGGAATCCGCCCGACTACGGACCGTGACGCAGATGGGTCGCCGCTCTCCGCTGTTCGACCGATAACCGCACCAGGTGGCGACAAACCCGACATCGGCCGGGCACGCAGCGCTACCTTCGGGGAATGCGAAGTCGCCTGCTTGCCACCGCCGTTGCCCTGTTCGTCACACCCGCCTTGGTGTTCTCCGCGGCACCGGCCGCGAACGCCGGTACCCCCTCCATCCGCAGCACCAAGGAGTACCAGGCGCTGAAGGCCTACGTCTCCGAATTGAACTCCGAGAAGTCCCAGCAGCAGACCCCCGCGCAGATCAGCAAGTACCGCAGCGAACTGTCGAAGAAGCGCGCCAAGGCCAGCGCCAAGGTGAGGGTTCTGTACCAGGACCAACTCAGCCAGGCCAAGCAGCGCCGGGACAACCGCAAGGCCAAGGTGGTGGTGCTCAAGCAGCGCCGCAACTCGCAGATCGCCCAGTTGAAGTCCGCGCGACAGGCTCGCCTGAACGCCATCGCCGCCGACCGCCGCGCCGCGATCGCCCGGATCAACTCCAGTTACGCCTCGAAGCAACAGAACCTGAACAAGCAGTTGACGAAGGCGCGCAAGAAGTTGGCCAAGGCGAAGAACCCGGTGATCCGGGAGAACCTGCGCGAGGAGATCAGCGCGATCCAGGACCAACTCGACACGTTGGCCCAAGAGAAGCGCGACGACCTGAACGTCGCGAACAACAAGTACGACGACCAGGCCCAGAACGCCCGCGAGAGCTACTCGCAGAAGATCGAGAACGCCACGGAGCGGGCCAACGCGAACATCCAGAACCTGCAGACCAGGCTGCGCGAGTTGTACCAGCAGTCGAAGCAGAACGCCCGGCAGCGTCGGGCCGATGAGTTCGCGCTGGTGAAGACGAAGTACGGCGAAGGCGTCGGCTACATCAACCAGATGCCGGTCAACAGCGGGCAGTAGGGCCTTCGGCGAAGCGGCTCGGTGATCGTCCGCCGGGCCGCTTCGGCGTGTCTACCCGATCGACCGGAGTCGGGGCTGGAGTGCACATGCACCACGATTCCTGGATTGTCACGAGGTGGCAGGCTGTGCGTTCGACCCGGCGTCACCTTCGTGAAACCGCCGGCGGGGGCGCACCTTCGTCACAATCGTCCCGGGGGTCGGCCTCCACCCCCGCGTGAGACGTGACATCGGTCGGGGTCGGACCGGTTGGGCTCGGACTACAGCACCCGCTTCACCCCGGGGATCTGCAGCAGCAGCCAGGCCAGTGCGTAAGACCCGGCCACACCGCCGCTGGCCACCACGACGGCCTTGATCTCGGCAGGGGCGGTCACCCCCCGCAGCGCCGCGGCCAGCCCGATGAGCACGAAGCCCTGCACGATGAACGCGGCATAGCAGGCGCGGTTGAAGAAGGTGTCCCAGCGGTAGCGACGGTCCAGGTGTCTGCTGGGCGGCGGCCAGCAGCCAGACCGGGCCGCAGATCGTCAGCGGGGCCTCAAGGGTTGCGAACAGGGCGGCGAGCACGTTCCAGCCGCCCAACGCCGCCTCCACCCGGTCGGCCACCCCTGCCGCGAGGAGCAGGCAGGCCATGCCGGCCAGAGCGAACAGGGTCACGGTCCGGCACTGCCGGCGCAGGTGGTCCGGTACCTGCTCCAGCCAGCCCTGCCGCGTGGCCACCACACCCAGCGCGAAGGCGGCGATGCACGCCGGCCATTCCCAGAAATTCAGGTCGGACCGGCCAGCCTCGGAGCCATAGGGATACACCAGGCGCACGAGGAACGAACTCACCGCGACGATTGCCGCAATCACGAGCAACCGGCGCCAGGTGATCGGGGTGGGCGCCCGAGGTCCTCGCTCGGGCCGGATCGCGACCCAGGCGGCATAGGCCAGCGAGTAGATCAACAGCACCCCGACGAACCACAGCGGGCCGGTGTCGAGGCTCTTCTCCACGCCGAGGTACTCCTGCGTCCAGGATCCCGGGGCATCGCCCAGCGGATGCTCGAGGGCGTAGGTGAGCGTCGGCTCGAGCAGGAAGACGAAGACCAGGAACGGTACTCCCAACCGCAGCAGGCGGTCGGTGGTGAACCGACGGACCCCTTTGCGCTGCACCGAACCCGGGGTCAGCAGCCCGGCCACCAGGAAGAGCAGGGCGATCATGAAGAACCCGAACGGGGCGACCAGCCCGAACAGGACCGCCTCGGTCACGGGGTTGAGCGTGACCTCGCGGAACTCGGTGTAGGTCCACACTTCGACCGTCCCCGCATAACTGAGGACTCCGTGGATCGCGATGATCAGCGTGATCAGCAGCACCTTGAGGTTGTCGATCCACGGTCTGCGAGCGGGGTGGGGGTGTGTTGTCCCCATCCCGCGCCCTGCAGGCGTGGGGTCCGGACTCCGCTGCGGGGCCGACGCCGCCACATCTGCATTGTCCCGCCGGTTCGCCGTCGGCGGCAAGCAGTCGCCGTGCCCGCGTGAAGCGTGACGTTGTTGCCCTCGCGCTCCGGCGGGTCGGGGACCAGTGACAGAACCCCTGCCGGCCGGCCGTTACTCGGTTCGCCTGGCCGCCGCCTCGAACGCCGCCAGCAACTCCGGCGTGAACAGCACGAACGTGACCTCCAACCCGCTGTCCCGCACGGCGTCCACCGCGATCGGGCGGCCTCGTCGACGGGGTAGCCGAAGATCCCGCAACTGATCGCCGGGAACGCGATCGTGTGCAAGCCATGCTGCTCGGCCACCGCCAGGGAGTTGCGGTACGCCGATGCCAGCAACTGCGCCTCGCCGTGACCGCCGCCGTGCCAGACCGGCCCGACGGTATGGATGATGAAACGCGCGGGGAGCCCGAAGCCCGGCGTGATCCGGGCCTGCCCGGTGGGGCACGGCGCAACCGCGCGGCAGGCTGCGGGCAGTTCCGGTCCGGCGGCCCGGTGGATGGCTCCGTTGACACCGGCTCCGTCGGAGAGCCGCTCGTTCGCGGCGTTGACGACGGCATCGACGGCCATCGTGGTGATGTCGCCCAGGATGAAGGTCGCCATGGCCGCACGGTAGTCGGTACGTTACGTGCGTGAGCACCGCAACGAAGAAGAAGAAGTTCGAGTTCCCGAGTGCGGTCACCACCCTGGCCATAGTCACCGTGCTGGTCTGGGTGGCCGCGATCTTCCTGCCGTCGGGCCGCTACCAACTCGACGGCGAGGGGTCGCCGATCCCCGGCACGTTCCAGCAGGTACCCTCGCCGCTGGAGGGCTGGGCCAACGTCCAGCAACTCATCCTCGCGCCGATCAACGGCATCTACGGCCTGTTCAATCCCGCCAGCGAGTTCGTCGACACCGAGACCCTCGGCACGATGTTCGGGCAGATCGGCGTGATCGTCTTCATCATGGCGATCGGCGCCTTCATCTCGGTCAGCTTCGCGACCCGCAGCCTGGAGGTCGCGGTGGCGGGTATCGCCCACCGGCTGCAGTCCAAGGGCTGGCTGCTCATCACCGCGGTGATGGTGCTGTTCTCGCTGCTCGGCTCCACGATGGGCTTCTCGGTGGAGACGCTGGGGTTCTACGCGTTGTTCATCCCGTTGATGACCGCGCTCGGCTACGACCGGCTGGTCACCGCATCCATGATCATCCTGGGCGCGATGATCGGGGTGATGGGCGCGACGGTGAACCCCTTCTCGATCGGGGTGGCCGCCGGTGAGGCGGGGGTGTCGATCGGCGACGGGATCGTGCTGCGCCTGATCCTGTGGGTGCTGCTCACCGCGATGGCGATCGGGTGGGTGCTGCGCTACGCGGCGAAGGTGCGCAAAGACCCGGCGGCGTCGATCGTCGGTTGGGAGGAGCCCGAGGACGAGACCGTCACCGACCAGATGGCCCACGACGTCGAGGATCCGGAAACCAGCCGCACCCTCACCGGCCTGCAGAAGCGGGTACTGGTGATCACGGTGTTGGCGTTCGGGCTCATGATCTTCTCGGTCATCCCGTGGTCCTCGATCTTCGGCGGCAGCACCGGGCCGGCCGATTACTACGTCAGCCACGAGACCCTGGTCGAGCCCTACTGGTTCGAGCTCAACTGGTGGTTCCCGCAGTTGGCCATGCTGTTCCTCATCGCGTCGGTGATCGTGGGGGTCGTCGCGCGCATGAACGAGAAGGAGATCGTGCGGCTCATCGGCGCCGGCGCCTCCGACATGATGGGTCCGGCCATGGTGGTGCTCCTGGCCGGTGGGGTGTCGGTGATCATGAACAACACCCAGACCCTCGACACCATCCTCAACTCGATGGAACAACTCGTGGCCGGAGCCTCCTCCGGGGTGTTCGCCGTCGTGACGGTGATCATCAACATCCCGCTGGCGTTCCTCATCCCGTCGAGTTCCGGCCACGCCGCCCTGGCCATGCCGCTGCTGTCGCCGCTGGCCGACTTCGCCGGCGTCAGTCGGTCCACCACCATCACGGCGTGGATCATGGGCCACGGACTGACCCTGCTGTGGTCGCCGACCAGCGTGGTGGTGGTCGGTGGACTGGCGATCGCGAAGGTCGGATACGACAAGTACCTGCGGTTCGTGTGGCCGCTGCTGCTGGGTCTGTTCGTCGTGTCGAGCGCGGTGGCCTGGCCGCTGGCGGCCTCGCTGGGGTGACCAGGCGTACAGCCGAGTTGCCCGTGAGTCACGAACATCGGAGGCGGGCCGGATCTTTGTGACCAGGCGACACTTCGCCCACAACCGGTGGCCGCCGATCCCGGCAGCGCATAACGTCGGAGCATGGACGTCATCGAACGCACCGGCTGCGTGGCGGTCATCGGCGCCGGGCCGCACGGGCTGTCCGCGCTGAAGGCCCTACTGCAGTCCGGCATTCCCGCTGACGGGTTCGACCGCGCCGACGATCTCGGCGGGAACTGGAACTTCGGCGGCCCCACCTCCCGGGTGTACGAGTCCACCCACCTGATCTCCAGCAAGCCGTTCACGCAGTTCCCCGACTTCCCCATGCCCGACGACTACCCCGACTATCCGAACCACCGGCAGGTGAAGGCCTACTTCGACGCGTACGCAGCGCACTTCGGGCTGCGGGAGCGGATCACCTTCAACACCTCGGTGGTGCGGGTCGAGGCCGTGGGCGAGCGCCCGCAGTGGGACGTCACCATCGATCGCGACGGCCGCCGCCGGACCCTGCGCTACGACGGCGTGGTCGTGGCCAACGGCCACAACTGGAACCCGAAGATGCCGGACTATCCCGGGCAGTCGGAGTTCGCCGGGGAGATCCTGCACTCCGCGGACTACAAGGGCGCCGACCAACTTCGCGACCGGCGGGTGCTGGTGGTCGGTGCCGGTAACACCGGCTGCGACATCGCCGTGGAGGCTGCGCAGAACGCCGTTGCCACGTTCCACTCGACCCGGCGCGGCTACTACTACAACCCCAAGTTCGTGTTCGGCAAACCGTCGGACCAGATCGCCGATCAACTGCTCGCGATGCGGGTGCCGCTGAGCCTGCGCCGACTGGCTTTCGCCGCCACCCTGCGCACGACGATGGGCAAGTTCGAGTCGTTCGGCCTGCAGAAACCCGACCACGCGTTCTTCGAGACCCACCCGATCGTCAACCAGCAGCTCGTCTACTACGTGGGCCACGGCGACATCACCCCCAAGCCGGACGTCGACCACTTCGACGCCGCCGGGGCGGTCTTCACCGACGGCACCCGGGCCGATGTGGACCTGGTGCTCTTCGCCACCGGCTACCTGGCGGTGTTCCCGTTCTTGGCCGACGCCGACGCGCTCGACGCCGGCAGCGGGAGGCCGCAGTTGGCGCTGCAGATGGCCTCGCCGCGGTATCCGAACCTGTGGCTGTCGGGCCTGATCCAGCCGGACTCCGGGCAGTGGGCCATCGCGCACTGGCAGGGCATGGCGATCGCGGAGTTCCTGGCGCTCGAGCGCAGGGACCCGGCTGCCGCGGCGCGCCTGCACGCGCAGATCAACGCCGAGCGCGACCGCCGGTTCTCCGGGGGCGCGCACTACAAGGACTCGACCCGGCACTACTACGAGATCGCCCATCAGGACTACCTCGAGGTGCTCGAGGACTTCCTCGCGGAGGTGGCTGCATGAGCCGCGGGCCGAAGGTGCTGCGCCGCAACGAGTGGGCCTGGCCGACGAAGCCGGTGCATCTCGAGGTGCTCGAGCACGAAGTGGCGGGTACCGACAAGCCGCCGCTGCTGTTCCTGCACGGCCTCGGCCACGGTGCGTGGTGCTACGCCGAGCACTGGCAGGGCGCTGCCGCCGAGCGCGGCTACTCCTCCTACGCCATGTCGCTGCGCGGCCACGGCGGCTCCGGTGGTCAGACGCAGTTGGGTCGCACGACGATGCGCGACTACGTGCACGACGTGCTGCAAGTCATCGCGACCTTGCCGCAGCCGCCGGTGCTGGTGGCGCACTCGCTCGGGTCGCTGGTGGCCCAGCGGGTGCTGCAGCGCTACCCGGCGCGGGCGGGCGTGCTGCTCACCCCGATCCCCGCGGGCGGGATCCCCGGCACGATGGTGCAGGGGATGAAGCGCAAGCCGGTCGACTTCACCCGGGCCGTGCTCGGCGCCACCCTGCGGTTGTCCGCCGAGGACCTGTTCGCCGATCTGCCGCCGGCGCAGGCCCGTGCCTACCTCAGCCGGATCGGGCGGGAGTCGCCGTGGGCGCAGTACGCGATGTTGCGGCCGGAGTCGCTGCGACCGGTGTTGTGCCCGGTGCTGGTGGTGGGGGCGGAGCAGGACAGCCTGGTCGCGGCCGCCGACGTGCGCCGCTGCGCCGCGGCGCTGGGCACCCAGCCGGTGTGGGTGCCGGCCGGTCACGACGTGATGCTCGACGGCCAGTGGCGCACGGCCCTGGAAACGGTGCTCGACTGGGTGGAGGCGACGTGTCCGCCCGGGGCGCCGCTGCCCGGGGCGCGCGAGGTGCCGCCGTTGCAGGTCACGTTCTGATAACGCTCCAAAATCGTTGCATCCAGAAGTGGGTTCGGCGAAGAACTCCTAGGTGAACGTACACAATCACTTGGAGGAGCAATGAACATCAAGATCGCCGCCGCCGGATTCGCCGTGGCATCGCTGGCGCTCGTCGGTTGCAGCAGTGGGGACTCCAGCACGGAGGCCTCCCCGTCTGCGGCTGCCACCTCGGCAGAGGCCTCGCCGGCCGACACCATGGCCGCCGAAGCCGGCACCATCGTCGAGGTCGCATCCGACAACCCCGACTTCAGCACGCTGGTTGCCGCGGTGACCGCCGCGGGTCTGGCCGAGACGCTCGGTGCCGAGGGTCCGTACACCGTCTTCGCGCCGACCAACGCGGCCTTCGAGGCACTGCCGGAGGGCACCCTCGACGCGCTGCTCAAGCCGGAGAACAAGGAGGTTCTGACCCAGATCCTGACCTACCACGTGGTCGAGGGTGAGGTCATGTCGACCGACATCCAGCCCGGCAAGGTGCCGACGGTCGAGGGTGAGGACCTGACGATCAAGGTCGACGGCAGCACCGTGACTGTGAACGGTGCGACTGTCGAGGCCGCCGACGTGGAGGCCAGCAACGGCGTCATCCACGTCATCGACGAGGTGCTGGTCCCGCCGAACGTCGACGTCTCGTCGCTGTAACGCCGCCACGACCAGCGAGCCCCCGGGAGGTCCGACCTCCCGGGGGCTCGCCGCATGCGAAAAGGCTCCCCGGGGCACCAGGGAGCCTTTTCGCGTGAGGTCTCTACTTACGCGGAGCCTTCGAGTCCGGAACGAGCGCGGACTTGCCCTTCACCGCTTCGTGCAGGTGGGCCTTGTAAACGCTGTTGTTGATGTTCAGCTGGTTGCTGGTGTCACCCTTGTGTCCGTACATGCTCTGTCACCTCCTCGAAGTTCGGTACGCTGTCCACTATACGTGTATGCGCATAGGTTTGCACAGTGGGGGCCAGGGTGATGCGCATCACACGCCGGGGGACTCCTGCGGGATCCGGCGTTTGTTGCCGTTCGGGTAGTCCGTGGGTGTTCGTGAGCCGCTGACCGCCAACGAACTGCACGGACGTCAACGAACGCCCCCCCTCTCAGCCGCGCACCCGCACCGCCGACTGCAGGTCCTCGGTGCTGAACGGACCGAAGCCCTGGGCGCCTTCGACGTAGTGCAGCAGCGCCACCGAGAAGATCGCCTTCATCGCGTTGATCAACACCGAGGCCGCGATCACGACGATCACGCCGAGTGCCGACAGCGGGACGCCCACCGCGGGCGTCCCGGACGCGGCGATGAAGCCGCCGGCCACCGCGACCAGGATGCCGGGTAGCACCGCGATCAGGCCGATGATCCCGCCGATCCGCAGGCCGCCGGCGACCTGCATGCCCCAGGTGGCGCGGATCAACTTCACCGACTCCTTGATGGCCTGCAGCGGACCCTTGCCCCGCAGGATGATCAGCGGCAGCACGAAGAACGTGATGATGGTCCATGCCACGGACATCAGGGAGGCCAGCACGACCCGCAGGATCGTCACGAAGATGTTGTCGCTGGTCCCGTTGCCCTGCACCAGGGAGATCAGCCAGCCGACCACCGTCTCGATCAACGCCCATCCCAGCAGCGCCGGCAGGCGTGCGAACGAGGCCGCCAGCCCGGCGCCGAAACTGCTGTCCCGGCCCTGCAGCTCCTCATCGGCGCACTTGACCAGTCCGCCCATCATGATCTGCGTGATCAGGGTGGCCACGTACGCCGCGATCGCGAAGAAGATCACGCCGACGATCGCCGAACCGTCGGAGACCTCGCCACTGGCCGCGTCGGATGTCACCGTGCTCCACCCCATCGCCGCGACCCCGATCCCGCCGATGATCAGGAACGAGATGATGGCCAGCACCCCGGCCACGACCGGGAACGCCAGCATGTAGGGGTTGTGCTTGATCACGCCCCACGCCTGCGAGGTGACCGCCTTCGACTGCTTCCATGACCGAAACACGTTTGCCTCCCTAGGTTTCGTCGAGACCTTACCGGGCTTTCGACCCGAACCTGCGCAAGGTTGAGCACTAGCCTGGGCGCGTGGTCTGGGCCGTCATCGCGATCACCTGCGGGATCCGGGTGTGGGTGATCTGGCGGGCGTTCTTCTGGCAGGACGACTACATCCACATCTGGACCGCCTGGAACGCACCGGCCTCCGATCTGATCCTGCAGAACTGGAACGGTCACCGGGAGCCGGCGAGTTTCGCGATCCAATGGCTGCTGGCTCGTGCGGCGCCGCAGGTCTGGTGGCCGGCGGCGATGCTCTTGAGCCTGATCGCGGTCGCCACCACCGTCATGTTCTGGCTCATGCTGCGGCGGTGGGGCGGCAACCCGGTGGCGGCCATCCTGTTCGCCGCGTGGCCCGCGACCCTGGTGGCGCAGCAGTGGCTGTCGGCCGGCCTGGAAACGGTGCCGCTGCTGCTGATGTTCTGCGCCGGGTTCCTGATGGCGCGCCCCGGCCGCTGGACCCCGCTGTGGGTGGGGTTGCTGGCTTCGGGGGCGTGGCTGTTCCACGAGCGTGCGGTCTACTTCGCCCCGGTGCTGCTGGCCCTTGCCGTCTTCTACACCGGCCGGCGGGCATGGCGGGACAACCGGTGGACCTGGGTCGTGCTGATCGGCGTGACCACCGTGGCGTTGGCGGTGCGGTTCGCGGATCAACGCCCCGGGCAGGCCGGCGGCACGAGCATCCCCGGCGCCTTGTGGCAGGCGGGCCCCGGGTCGGTGCTGCGGTCGGTCCTCGGGTGGCTGCCGTTCGACGCGCACACGGTCATCCCGGCCACGGTGTCCTTCTACGGCCTGGCGGTCCTCATCGTGTGGATGACGGTGCTGCTGGCGGGCCTGACGGTCGCGCCGCGGCAGACCCTGCTGGTGCTCGGTGTGACAGCGGTGTTCTTCGTCGTGGAGGTGCTGTCCTTCGTGCTGCTGCGCGGCGGCTTCGCCGGCAGTGCGCTGGCCTCCGACCCGCGCTTCACCCTGGTGACCGGGACGGTGCTGCTCGTGGGGTTGGGTTCCTTCGCGCTGCCCGCTTGGACCGGGCTGCTCGCGGTGCTCGGGTGCTGGAGCATGCTCGCCTACCCGGCCACACCTGGCCGCGCATGGTTCCCGCAGTTGCGCGGGGAGCAGCTGGCCGCGACGCCGAGCCCGCCGGAGATGCTGGGTCACTTCTTCTTCACCACGCAGCCGCCGGTCTACGAGTTGGGCACCACGCGCACCTTGTTGCAGGTGGGTCCGGACCCGCCGGCGTTCCCGCAGCGCAGTGCCGACCCGAGCCAGGTGGGCCTGGACGGGACGGTGGGGCCGCTGACGTTCACGCCGCTGCTGGTCGACGATCGCCGGCAGTGCGGCAGCGCGCAGGTCCCGCAACTGGCTGCGGGCGTTCGGGTCGTGCGGTTGCGCGACGTCTATGTGTTCCCCGACCCCGGGCCGATCCCCCCGATCCCGATTGACGGGTGCGTGGACCGGGTGGAGGTGGGCATCCCGGGACGGTGAGAAGGGGGACACCGGCGTTTGTGGGTGTTCGTGCGCCGCTGAACGCCCAACGGACCACCTGAACGGCCGACGCCGGGCCACGCAGCGGCGGCCGGGAGCCGGTGAGAAGGTGGGGTCATGAAGGGTTGGATCGCCGCCGGGGCGGTGGCAGCTGCGGGCGCGGTTGCGGTACGCAAGGGGCTGCGGACGATGCCCGAGGCGTTCGGCACGTTCGCGGCGGACCCGCCACCGATGCAGCACGCGCCGATTCCCGCCGGCCTGCCCGAACCGGTGGCCCGATACCTCGAGGTGGTGGTGGGGGACCAACTGCCGCTGACCGCCTCCGCCGTCGTCACCGGGCGCATGACCATGCGGATCGTGGGCCCGCCGCTGCCTGGCCGGTTCCGGTTCAGCCACATCGCCGGGCAGGGCTATCGGCACTACATGGAAGTCACGCCGTTCGGCCGGAGGGTGGCCACCGGCGAGGAGTGGTACCTCGACGGCCACGCCCGGCTGGACCTCCCCATGGGGCTGGTCGAGGACGAGCCGAAGATCGACCGGGCCGCGAATCTGAGCATGTGGGCCGAGTACGTGTGGCTGCCGTCGGCACTGGTGGACCCGCGGGTCACCTGGGAGCCGATCGACGTCGTCAGCGCCCGGATGGTCGTGCCGCAGGCCTCCGGACCGGACTCGCTGGTCGCATGGTTCGACCAGGACACCGGGCTGATCGACCGCTTCGAGGCGATGCGTTGGCGCGACGCCAGTGACGCCGAACCGATCCGGTGGGTGATCCGCAACCATGCCTGGACCCGGATCGACGGCATCGGCGTGCCGGCGGTGAGTTCGGTGCAGTGGGCCGATCAAGCACACCCGTGGTTGCGGTTGAGCATCGACGACGTCGTGTGGAACGCCGACCTGACCGATTACCTGCCGGGCAGCGGGGTCTGAGCGGCGTGGCGGGGGAACAACGGTCGTCAGTGAGTTGCCGGATCTGACCTCTGTCGGATCGCCGCGGCCGCGACCGGCGCGGGAGAGCACCCACCGCAGAATCGCCGCGCCGCAGACCTAGGGGACCTTGGTGCAGCCCGGCGTCATGCTGGGGTCGGCCCAGATCGTCTCGAAGTTCGTCCGAGAAGGCGTCGTGCACACTCTGGTCGTCGATCAGTAGGAACGTCTCGTCGTTGCGCAGCAGTGCGTTGTTGGTCAGGTTGTGACTGCCCATCCACACCAGATGCCGGTTGTCCGCGCCGCCGGAGACGGTCAGGTACTTGCCGTGGATACCCACCGTCGAGGCCGACGGCGCATCCCCGACTCTGACTGTCACTGCCTGCGCCACCAGGGAGTCACACATCTCGCGGCTGATGTTGTCGACGCGGGCGATGACCCGGACCCCGCAGCCGGCTTGGGACATCTGGATGAGGCGGTCCCGCACCGCCGTGCGCACGAAGTGGGTGGCCATGACATCGACCTGCGTGGAGCCGGTGCAGTTCACGGACGCCAGGGTCTGCGCCACCGTGTCGATGCCGTCGGTGCGCGGGAAGTAGTGGGGGGTGAACTTGCCGTAGGTCGCGGGCGGACGGACGGCGTTGTAGTCGTTCCCGGGCACCGTGCGCCGGGCCGCCAGGTCGGCGAAGTACGCCTCGTAGCTGTCGTACAGCTCGGGATTGCCACTGCTGACCACGGCCGCGTTCCACTCCGCTTCCCCGGAGCCCGTGGTGCTCATGTTGGCGGTGGTCTGGAACACCACGTCGCTCTGGTCGCCGGAGGTGGACATCAGCACGAACTTGTTGTGCTGGATGCTGTCCTCCTCCTTCGAGATGCAGGCCCGGTCGCACTGCATCGCGAAGGACGGCGCGTCCGGGTCAGCCCCCAGTTCATCGACCAGTAGCGCGAACGCCGCGTCGATGGCCTGGTTGGTGGCCGCCGATTGGCGGTAGCCACTGTCAAGGACCACCCGTACGGTCGCACCGCGGGCGTGCGCGTCGATGAGGGCGTCCACCACCGGATAGTCGGGGTAGATGATGAAGAACGAGGCGCTGACCTGCGCCCCGGACGGGACCTGATCCAGCAGTTGCACCAACTTGGTTCTGATGGCCGGGTCGGGCTGTCCCGACTTCGGGTAGTTGAAGACCGAGGAGACCTTGGGGCTCGCTGGTGGTGGCGGTGGTGAGGGTGGCCGGTGCGCTGGTGTTGCCGGTGGTGTCGCGGGTGAACACCGCGTAGCTGTAGGTGGTGTCGGGGTCCAGGCCGGTGTCGGTGACGCCGGTGGCGGTCGGTGCGCCGGGCAGCGTCATGCCGGTGCCGTCGGTGGGGGTGGCCGGGGCGGTGGCGCCTTTGGCGCGGCGCACGATGACCGCGGCCAGGTCGGCGTCGGTCGGGTTGGTCCAGGACAGCGCGATGCTGTCCGGGGTGCGGTCCCCGGCGGTCAGCGCGGTGACCGTGCCCGGCGGGGTGGTGTCCGGCGCGGGTGGTCCTGTGGGCCGGCGGTGTCGCTGCGGTGGGTCGTGCCGGTCCACACGTAGTTCGGCGGCGACCCTGACCGTCCGTCCGGCCTTCACCTTCACCCGCCGTTTCGACGGCCTCCCGGTCGCTTTGCCGGCCGGGGTGGAGACCCGCGGGGTGGCCACCCGGTAGACCCCCGGGGTGAGTCTCTTCAGGGTGCCGGTGCGCTTGACGGTCTTTCGGTAGCGGCCCGGGCCGCTGATCCGCACCTGCGGCCGCACCCCGGTCGGCAGGCCGGTGATCCGTATCCGCAACGCGCCCTTGGCCGGTTCGCCGGTGCCGCCAGAGGCCGTCCCGGCAGTCTGGACGGATACCTGCGCCGGGCTGGCCGAGTGCGCGGTCGCCGGACCCGAGCCCGTCACGATGATCGCCGCCGTCACCCCCACGGCACAGGTGTGCGTGTCACGGTGACTCCCCGTGCCGATGTTCACGAATCCCGATCCCGCCCGAGCCTACTGCGGCCGGTCGGTTGGACACACGGGTCGCTAGGTGCGGTCAGTGAGATTCGCCGGTCTCTGACCGTTGTTACGGACGCCGCCGCGGCCGCGACCGTGCGGCGGCGGCGCGGCGACCTAGCGCCCGTGCCCGTGCAGCGCTGAGGTGATCCGGCGGGCCATCTCAGCGGTCTTGGGGTGCCGGGCGAAACTGGTCAACGACACCGGCATCCCGAACCGCTCCCGCACCGTGGATTTCGCACGCGTGAACTCGCGCAGGCCGTCGGGGCCGTGGATCCGGCCGAAGCCCGACTGCCCGACGCCGCCCCAGGGCAGCGCCGAGACCCCGGCGTACATGACCCAGGAGTTCATGCTGACCATGCCCACCCGCAACCGCTGGGCCGCGCGCTCCAGCGTGGCCTTGTTGCCGGAGAACACCGAGGCCGCCAGCCCGAAGTCGGCGGCGTTGGCCCGGTCCACGGCCTCGTCCATGTCGCGCACCGGGTTGACCACCAAAGTCGGCCCGAACGTCTCTTCCATGACGGCCAGCGAGTCCTCGGGCACTCCGGTCAGGACGATGGGTTCGATGACCCCCTCACCCACCGACTCGGGCCCGCCCACGACCGCCCGGCCGCCGCGTTCCAGCGCGTCCCGCACGTGCTCGCGGACCACCTCGATCTGCGAGGGCATCGTCATCGGTCCGTAGGAGGAGTCCGGCCCGTGGCCGGGGGTCAAGGCCCGCGCCTTCTCCGCGATCAGGGCGAGGAAATCGTCGTACACCGCTTGGTGCACGTACACCCGCTCGACGCCCACGCAGGTCTGGCCGGCGTTGCTGAACGCGCCGAACGCGGCGGCATCGGCGGCCTTGTCCAGGTCGGCGTCGGAGTCGACGAGCACCGCGTCCTTGCCGCCGCACTCCAGCAGCACCGGGGTCAGCGACTCCGCGCAGGCGGCCATGACCTTCTTGCCGGTCGGCGTGGAGCCGGTGAAGGAGATCTTGTCGACACCGCTGGCGCACAGCGCCGCACCGGTCGCGCCCTTGCCGGTGATCAGTTGCGCGACGGGCTGCTCGGGCACGACCTCGTTGATGGCGTTGATCAGCCACTCGCCGATCGCGGGGGTGAACTCCGAGGGCTTGAAGACGATGGTGTTGCCTGCGGCCAGGGCGTAGACGATCGAGCCGATCGGGGTGAACACCGGGTAGTTCCACGGGCCGATGATCCCGACCACGCCCAACGGCTGGTACTGCACGTGGGCCGCGTGGTTGAGGGTGAGCATGCCGGGGCGCACGCCGCGGCGCTTGAGCACCTTCTCGGCGTTGAGCGCCGCCCAGTTCGTGTGCTCGACCGACAGGATGATCTCCAGCAGCGCGTCGTCGGTGGGCTTGCCGTTCTCGGCGTGCACGAGGTCGGCCAGCTCCCGGGAACGGCGGGCGAGGTGGCCCTTGAACCGCAGCAGCCGGCGGCGGCGCTCGTCGAAGCCGAGGTCGGACCACCATGTCGCGGCGATGCGGGCGCGGTCCACGACCTCCTGCACCGCTGCGGCGTCCATCACCGGGTAGGTGCCGATCACGCGGCCATCGGCCGGGGAGTGGGTCTCGAAGGTTTCCGTGGTGGTGGGCATAGGGGCCACGGTACCTGCGCTCGGCCGGTGTCGCCGCTACTTCGTCGCGGCCGGTGGTGGACCGGGTGGCATCTCGACCCGCGCCCCCTCGGCGGCGGAGCGCTGCGCGGCCAGCGAGAAGGCCAGCAGGTCGCGGCCCTGCTCGCCGGTGATCACGGGGTCGTGGCCGTCCAGCAGCGCATTCACGAAGTGCCGGCCGGACTTGATGAACGAGACCCCCCAGTCGGCATCCATGTCGTCCATGTGGACCGTCCGCTGGTCCTTGTAGAGGACCACCGGCGCCACGTCGCTCATCCGGCCGTGGCCGCGGGTGACCCAGATGACCCCCTTGCTGCCGGTGATCTCGATCCGGTCGTCCTGGCCGTAGTACTTGCCGTGCAGCCGCAACTCCGGGGAGAACGTCGCCTCGAACGAACCGATGGCGCCGTCGGCGTACTGCCACGTCACCACCGAGGGGGAGTCCAGCACGCCGTTGAAGCTGCTGCCGATGAACGCATGCACGGTCTGCGGGAATCCGTGCAGGTACCAGGAAGAGGCGAACTTGTGGTGGCCGTCGTCGAAGACCTGCGCCCCGCCGCCGCTCTTGCCCATGTCGAACCGCCAGGCCATCGCCTCGGCGGGCACCTGCCAGCCCTCGGTCGAGTAGCCGGCCGCGGACTTCAAGCGGATGCTCAAGACGTCGCCGATCTCGCCGGCGTCGATCAGGTCGCGGGCACGCTGGATGGGCGGGTAGAACACGAAGTTCTCGAAGATCTTCAGCGTCACCCCGGCATCGGCCGCCGTGGCGATGATCCGGTCGGCCTCCTCGACGGACATGGCCATCGGCTTCTGACACGCGATGTGCTTGCCGGCCGCGGCCGCCTGCTCGGCGATCTGCTCGTGCAGGTGATGCGGGACGAGCACCTCGACCATGTCCACGTCGTCGCGGGCCAACAGGTCCTCGGGGTTGGTGTACCGGGACTGCTCGGGCACCGCCCAGGCTGCCCCGCGAGTGGCCAGGTTCTCCTCGTTCGGATCGGCGATCGCGGTGATCGTGGCCTTCTTGAAGTGGTGGTACGCCGCTGCGTGCAGGTCGGAGATCCGGCCGCAGCCGATGATTCCCACGCGGATCATGGTGCCTCCCATAGGTCGAGGTCGGCCCCGAGGTGGGCCTGTTGGACGTGTTCGGTGTGCAGTCGTCGCCAGCCGCGGTCGTCGCGTGCGGGTGCGGTCCAGGCCGCGCGCCGCCGGTCCAGCTCGGCGCCGTCGACGAGCAGGTCGAGCCTGCCAGCGGGCACGTCGAGGCGCACCCGGTCGCCGGTGGCCACCAGTGCGAGCGGCCCGCCCACCGCCGCTTCCGGCGACACGTGCAGCACCACGGTCCCGTAGGCGGTGCCGCTCATCCGGGCATCCGAGATCCGCACCATGTCCGTGACTCCCGCGGCCGCCAGTCGGCGCGGGATCGGGAAGGAGCCCGCCTCCGGCATCCCGGCCGCGACCGGGCCGGCATTGCGCATGATCAGGATCGTGTCCGGCTCGATCGGCAGGCTCTCGTCGTCGATGCGCTCAGCCACGTCCTGCGGCGACTCGAAGACGACCACCTGCGCCTCGTGCTCAAGGAGCCCGGGGGAGGCGGCGGCGACCTTCACGACTGCGCCGTCGGGGGCCAGGGATCCGCGCACCACCGCCAGTCCGCCGGCGGGCTTGACCGGGTCGGTCAGCGGCCGGATGGTCGTGGTGCCCGGCACTGGTGCGGCGCCGGCGGCCAGGCGGTCGGCCAGTGTGCCGCCCTCCACCACCGCGGCGTCGACCCGCAGGAAGTCGGCCAGTACGGTCAGCAGCGCGGGCACGCCACCCGCGCGGTGCAGGTCCTCCAGGTAGCCGGTGCCGGCCGGCTTCAGGTCGGCGATCACCGGCACCTGCTTGGACACCGCGGCGAAGTCGTCCAGGGTCAGCGGCACCCCCGCCCGGTGGGCGATGGCCAGCAGATGCACCACCGCATTGGTGGAGCCGCCGATGGCGCAGAGCACGACGAGCGCGTTGTGCACCGAGTCGGCGGTGACCAGGCTGCGCATCGTGGTGCCGGTGCTGGTGAGGGCCACGGCCGCCCTGCCGGCGGCGACTCCGGCCCGCAGCCGGTCGCCCGTGGGTGCCGGGGCGGTGGCCGAACCCGGCAGCGCCAGCCCCATCGCCTCCACGATGCAGGCCATCGTCGACGCGGTACCCATCACCATGCAGGTGCCGGCAGTCGTGGCCAGGGAACTCTGGACCTCGGCGATCTCCGCCTCGTCGAGCTCACCGGCCCGGTGCCGGGCCCACATGCTGCGGCAGTCCGTGCAGGCGCCGAGCCGCTGCCCCCGGAACGACGAGGTCAGCATCGGCCCGGCCACCAGCGACACCGCGGGGACCCCGGCCGACACTGCCGCCATGACCTGTGCCGGCACGGTCTTGTCGCAGCCCCCCACCAGGACGGCAGCGTCCATCGGCTGGGCGCGCAGCAACTCCTCGGTGACCATGGCATCGAGGTTGCGGAACAGCATCGAGGTCGGGTTGAGCAGGATCTCCGGCAGCGACATCGAGCCGAAGACCAGCGGCAGCCCGCCGGCCTCCAGCACCCCGCGCTCGACGGCCTTCACCAACTCGGGCATCTGCCGGTGGCAGGTCGTGTAGTCGCTCGAGGTGTCGGCGATGCCCACCACCGGGCGGTCGAGGTCCTCGGCGTCGAAGCCCGCCGAGGCCAGGAAGGCCCGCCGCAGGAACCGGCTGAAACCCTCGTCGCCGTACGAGGTCAGTCCTCGGTCGACGCCGGTCATGGCCGCGGGCCGGGCAGCAGCACGTTCACATACTTCGCGTGGGTGTACGCCTCGATCCCCTCGGTGCCGCCCTCCCTGCCGAAGCCGGAGTACTTCACGCCGCCGAAGGGAGCCTCCGCGGTGGCGATGGTGAGGTGGTTGACGCCCACCATGCCGGTCTCCAGCGCCTCGGAGGCGCGGTAGGCGGTGTCCAGGTCGCGGGTGTAGACGAACCCGGCCAGGCCGAACGCGGTGGAGTTGGCGATGGCGATCGCCTCGTCGAAATCGGTGAAGCTCGTGATCGGGGCGATCGGGCCGAACGGCTCCTCGGTCATGACGTCCATGTCGGCGGTGACACCGGTGAGCACGGTCGGGGCGAAGAAGAAGCCGGACTGGAACTCCTCGGGCCGTACCCCTCCGTAGGCGACCTCGGCGCCCTTGCTCAACTGCGTCGGCCACCATCGACTCGACCGCCTCGCGGCGCTTCGCCGAGCCCAGCGGGCCCATGTCGGTGGCCGGGTCGTGTCCGGGTCCGAGCCGCAGTTGCCGGGTCTGCTCGACGAAGGCGGCGGTGAACTCATCGACCACCGAGGCGTGGACCAGGAACCTGCTGGCGGAGATGCACACCTGGCCGGCGTTGCGGAACTTGCCCAGTGCGGCCGCCCGGGCGGCCGCGTCGATGTCGGCATCCGGGAAGACCAGCACCGGCGCGTGGCCGCCGAGTTCCATCGACACCGACTTCAGGGTCTTGGCCGCCAGCGTATTGACGGCGATCCCCACCGGCACCGAACCGGTGAGGCTGACCTTGCGGATGATCGGGGAGGTCACCAGTTGCTCGCTGAGCGCGGGCGGGTCGCCGGTGATCACGTTGAGCACGCCGGCCGGCACCCCGGCCGCGTGTGCGGCTTCGGCGAACAGCAGGCAGCTCAGCGGGGACTCGATCGGCGGCACGGCAACCACCGAGCACCCCGTCGCCAGCGCCGGTGCGATCTTGCGGGCGGGCAGCAGCGACGGGAAGTTCCAGGGTGCGAAAGCCGCCACCGGGCCGACCGGTTCGCGGCGCACGGTGATCCGCATGTCCGTGCTGTGCCCGTCCACGGTCCGGCCGTAGATGCGGCGGGCCTCGTCGGCGTACCAGTCGAACTGGTCGGCGCTGGACAGCACCTCGGCACGGGCCTGCGCCAGTGGCTTGCCCTGCTCGCCAGTCATCACGTCGGCGTACCGGTCCACCTGGTCGCGCACGATGACCGCCATCTCGCGCAGGGCCCGGCTGCGCTCCCACGCGCCCGTCGCGCGCCAGGTGCGGAAGCCCTCGGCGGCCGCGGCGAGCGCCTCGTCGACGTCGTGGCGGGTGGCCATGGCCACGGTGGTGACGGGCAGTTCGGTGGCCGGGTCGATGACCTCGGCCCGCGCGCCGTCGGAGGCCGGTCGCCACTGGCCGTTGATGTAGAGGTCGTTCGGGACGTCCATCTCACAATCCGATCTCGTGTCGAAGCCGTTGGGTGTCGGCGACCCAGTTGCCCACGTTCCAGCGGCCGTACGCGCCCAGCCCGCCGAGCTCGTCGTCGCCGAAGTAGACGGGCACGTGGATCACGGCGAGGCCCTGGTAGGCCAGCGCCTCGGTCATCGCTTCCCGCAGTTCCAGCAGCGAGTGGCCGCCGTGCAATGCCAGGACGCCGGAGACCGACGAGGCCCAACGCACGTAGTCCACGGCGACGGAATCACTGGTCGCGAAGTCGGTCCCGTACTGCGCCTTCTGCAGGCTGGAGATCGCGGCCATCCGGCGGTTGTCGAGGATGACCACGACGCCGTTTGCGCCGTGTTCCACGCCGTCGATGAGGACTTGCGGGTTCATCGTGAACGACCCGTCGCCGGTGACCGCCACGGCCTGCCAGGGCTGCGACGACAGGGCCGTGGCCAGCACCGCGGACGTGGCGAAGCCCATGTACGAGGCGCCACCGTCGGTGATGGTCCGGCCCTCCTGCTCGTCGGCGACGATCTGGAAGCCGTTGGCCTGCACGTCCCCGGCGTCGAAGAAGCACACCGCACCCGCCGCGTGGGCTTGCTCCAGCACCGTATGGATCGCGGCCGGCTGGGTCAGCACCTCGCGGCCCCAGGCCTGGTCGAGCAGCGTCGGGTGATCGATCCGCTCCTGTTTGAACTGCTCCCAGCGACGGCGTTGCGGGGTGCACTCGTCGAGCCACGCCGTTCCGCCGGTGCCGGCGCGCTCGCGGACCGCGGCGATGAGCAGTTCGAGCGTCGGTTTGGCGTCACCGAGCAGCGCGACGGTGTCGCTGTAGTGCATGGCGGCATCGAGGTCGGTGTTGATGTTGACCACGTGCTGGACCTTGGGGTAACCGGTGCGGCTGCAGTCCGCCTGGCACACCGCGCGGGTCCCCACGGCGAGCAGGGCGTCGGCGTTGTCCATGGCGAAGTTGCCGCTGATCGACCCCTTCGACCCGCCGACGGTCATGCTGCGCGGCTCCGACGCGGGCACCACCGCGTTGCTGATCGGGGAGGTCACGATCACCGCGTCGATCAGGCCCGCGAGTTCTCGCACCTGGTCACCGCACCCGCGGGCGCCGCCGCCGACCTTGATCACCGGGCGCTGGGCGGCAGTGAGGATGCCGGCCGCCTGCGCGTAGTCGCCGACCGCCGGGCCCAGCGCCGGGGGCTGCCCGGTCGGCAGTTCCCGCAGGTTGAACCCGTGCAGCACCGCGGGTTGGGTGTTCAGCGGCAGCAACAGGAAGAACGGGCCCGGCCGGTGCGGGTGGTCCACGGTGGTCAGGCCGCGCCGCAGCGCGGTGGCCAGTGCCCCCGGTGTGTGCAGCGAGTAGGCCGCGCCCATGGTCGATGCCAGCCGGAGGAACAGACCCTGCTCGGCGCGCGGGATCTGCTGCATGTTCGGGCCTTCGTCCTCGGTGGTCTCGTCGCCGTAGATGTGCCACACCCCGATGCCGTCACTGGCCGCGACCAGCGACCCCGCCAGCGCGTGCAACGCCCCCGGCCCGATGGACGTGACCACCGCCGCCTTCTCGCCGGTCACCCAGCGCAGGGCGGTGGTGGCGTGGGCGGCCTCGGTCTCATGGCGCACTGCGAACACCCGGACCGCGCCGGCGTCGGCGTAGACCCGCAGCACTTCGCCGAGTTCGGTGGAGCCGTGGCCCAGCACGGTGACGTAGGTGCGGACATCCTGGCGCAGCAGTCCGAGGACCAGCGCCTCGGACAGGGTCAGGTCGGCGGTCGCGGGAAGTGCACCGGCGGACAGTGCCGCATCGAGGCCGCCACTGGGCGACGACTGCTCGTGCACGCTGCTCGCGATCGGTCACGGGTGCCTCCTGCCGGTTGAGACTACTCCGGTGGGATGTGCCCGATCCAGGCGAGAAGGGGTCCCGCAGCGCTAGGGTCGCACTGTGTCAGCAGCACAGCCGACCGGCACGGTCGAGGCCCTCAGGGAGCCGACCGAGAAGGTGAACTGGGTCTTCGTGCTCAGTATCACGCTGGCCAACATCGGGATCCTGATGGTCCTGATCACGCCCCTGAACAATCTGCTGCCCAGGTACGCCGACGCCATCACCGGTGGCGACGGCAAGGAGGCCGCCTTGGCATGGGTGAGTGGGGTGGGCGCGATCGCGGCCATGGTGTTCAACCCGCTGTCGGGCGCATTCTCGGACCGGACCTCGTCGGCCCTGGGCCGCCGGCGCCCATGGATCATCGCCGGCTCGGTCTCGGCCGCCGCCCTGATGGTGGTGATGTCCTACCAGGACAACATCGTCGGTCTCGCGATCCTGTGGTTCGCCGTCCTGGCCTGCGCCAACATGGCCTTCTCCGCGATGACCGCCTATATCCCCGACCAGGTGCCGGTGGACCAGCGTGGCCTGGTGTCCGGTTTCGTGGGACTCGCGCAGGTGCTGGGGGTGGTGATCGGGGTCGCGCTGGTCTCCTACGTCGTGCCCGACCTGCAGCAGGGGACCTGGCTCGTGGCCGGCGTGATGCTGGTCCTGCTGATCCCCATGGTCACTCTGATCCCCGACGCCCGCCTGCCCAAGGAGGCGATCGCGGCGTTCCACTGGGGTCGGTTCTGGTCCGGCTTCTGGGTGAGCCCCAAGCAGTACCCCGACTTCGCCTGGGCCTGGATCACCCGGTTCCTGGTCTGGCTGGGGACGGCCCTGGCCACGATCTACCTGTTGTTCTATCTGGAGGACTTCCTCAACTACCCGGAGCCGGAACAGGGCCAGACCACGCTCATCGGGCTGTACGGCTTGGGCACGATCGTGACCGCGGTGATCGGCGGTCGGCTGTCCGACCGGTCCGGCAAGCGCAAGATCTTCGTGATCGTCGCCTCGATCGTCATGGGTCTGTCGGTGCTGATCCTGGCGCTGGTGCCGAACTTCACCGCCGCCTGCATCGGCGCGTTCCTGCTCGGTACGGGGTACGGGGTCTACCTGGCGGTCGACCAGGCGCTGATCACCCAGGTGCTGCCCACCGCCGAGGACCGCGCCCGGGACCTGGGTGTCATCAACATCGCGAACACGGCGCCGCAGATCCTGGCGCCCGTGTTGGCCGCGCCGCTGGTGACGCTGCTCGGCTATCCCGCGCTGTTCGGTGCCACCGCCGTCGTGATGGTGCTCGCGGGGATCCTGGTGCGCTTCATCCGCAGCGTGCCGTAGCCGCGGCCCGGCTCCGGGCTTACCTTGGGGAACATGGCGAAACTGCTGGTCTCCAACGGTGACAACGAGTTCGTCGGGATGCTCATCGAGTCGTTGGCGACCAAGCACGAGGTGGTGGTCAGCGCGCTGGTCGAGGACCCGGAGTTCGAGTTGGATGTGCCCGGCGTCGAGGTGGTCGGCGAGCCCGGCGACGAGACCCACCTGTTGCTCACGATGCCCACCGATGACGGGGCCGCGCAGCGGGCGATGGACCTCGTGGATGCGGTCGAGGACAAACACCTGCTGTTCATCGCCAACGAACTCGACGCCGAGCACCACGCGGTGATGGACCACCTGAAGGCCTCCGGCAAGCCGTGGACGATCCTGCACCCGGTGTCGATGATGGATTTCTCGTTCGCTGCGCTGCCGCCGCAGATCACCATGGCCGGGGTGGTCTTCGGCATCTCCGGCAACACCCCCATCGGTTTCGTGGCGGCCTCGGACATCATGCGGGTGCTGTCGGTCATCATCGCCGAGCCGGGGCACGAGGGCCAGGAGTATGTGTGCACCGGCCCGGAGGCGATCGACATGCCAGGGGTGGTGGCGCAGCTGTCCGAGGTGATCGGGCGCAAGATCGACTACATCGACATGCCCGAGGACGAGTTGAAGTCGTTGATGGTGCAGTTCGGCCGGCAGGACCCCGAGGTCATCGAGCGCCTGGTCATGACCCACTTGCGCGCATGGCGCGATGGCCACGCGGACGTGGTGACGACCACCGTGGCCGAGATCACCGGCCAGGAACCCCTCAGCGTCGGGCAGTGGTTCGCCGAGCACGCCGACGACTTCTCCAAGAGCCCCTCGCTGGCGCAGCGGGCGGCCAGCGCCGTGGTCAAGGCCCGCTACCGCGACCGGATCATGGGCAGCGGCTGAGGCGGTCCTTCACTGTCGAGTGCTGCGAAGGTGTAGCAACACGCCGGCGTGTCCCTGCACCTTCGCAGCACTCGGCGCAAGCAGGTCAGTCACGAGGCCAGTCGCCGCTCCCCGGCCAGCCGTGCCGGGGAGGCCACCAGCGCCCGCTTGAGCACCCGCAGGGACGTGTCGGCCAGCGCCCGATCCACCGGCGCCAACCGCGGCGACGACCCTTGCATCTGCAACGCCCAGGCCGGCAGGCTGTTCCAGGCGGCCCGGGCGAGGATCCGGTAGCCGGGTCGCAGGGCCACGGGCAGCGGGGCGTTGCGGATGAAGCCCTGCGTGCGGCGTACGTCGTCGTCCACCCGCAACTCCGGCCGGAAGGCGTCGAGTTGGGCGGTCAATTCGGCATGGCTGCGGGGCGGGTCCAGCACCCCCATCGCCGCGCCCACGACGGCCATGTTCGCCACGTACCCGTCGGCGTCGATCGCGCCGTCACGGCCGTAGTCGAGGTAGGCGCGCAGCATGGAGTCGGTCAGGGAGATGTGGACCCAGGCCAGCAGGTGCGGATCCTGCGCGGAGTAGGTGCGGCCGTCGGGGGCGGTGCCTTGTACCCGGGTGTGCATCGACTGGATCGCACGCACGGTCTGGTCGGCCAGGTCCGCGCTGCCGTAGGTCGTGGCGGCGATGAACGCCCCGGTCCGCTGCAACCGGCCGAACGGGTCCTCGCGGTAGGAGGAGTGCCGATCGACCCCGGCCAGCGCCAGCGGGTGCAGCGCCTGCAGGAATAGCGATCGCACGCCGCCGAGGAAGGTGGCCACCGAGCCGTGCACCGTCCAAATGGGGTCGTCGGGGGTGAACCACCCCGGTGCGCCGGCCGGCCGTTCGATCGCGCGCGCGACGTCACTGGCGCCGTCGGTGCGCCCGGACAGCACTTCCCGCACCTGCCCGGCGATGTTCAAACCCATATACGTACCGTCGCAGCGTCGGCTCGGGGGCGCAATCGCGCTACCGTCGGCCGACATGGAGATCCTGCGCACCCCCGAGGACCGGTTCGACAACCTTCCCGGCTTCGACTGGCCGGCGGACTACGTCGATGTCAACGGCATGCGGATGGCCTACATCGACGCCGGCCCGGCAGACGGCGAGGTCGTGCTCTGCCTGCACGGCGAGCCGACGTGGAGTTACCTGTACCGCAAGATGATCCCGGTCTTCGTCGAAGCCGGCATGCGGGTGGTGGCCCCGGACTGGCTCGGGTTCGGCCGCAGCGACAAGCCCGTGGCCGATGCCGACTACACCTGGGACTTCCACCATTCCTCGATGCTGCGGTTCGTCGAGTCGCTGGGCCTGGAGCGGGTGACGCTGGTGGTGCAGGACTGGGGCGGGTTGCTGGGATTGACGCTGCCGGCCAGCCACCCGGATCTGGTGCACCGGCTGCTCATCATGAACACCGGCCTGGGCGTCGGCACCAAACCCTCCGAGGGTTTCCTGGCCTGGCGGGACTACGTGGCCAACACCCCGGACTTCAATGTCGGCGAACTCATGGCGCGCGCGGAGCCGAGTCTCACGCCAGAGGAGGTGGCCGCCTATGACGCGCCCTTCCCGGACGCGCGCTACAAGGCCGGCGTGCGACGCTTCCCGGCGCTTGTGCCCATCACCGAGGACGCCGACGGCGTGGAGGTCTCACGGGCCGCGGCCATGTGGTGGGCCACGCAGTTCGAGGGTCAGTCGTTCATGGCCGTGGGGACGCTGGACCCGGTGCTCGGGCCGAAGGTGATGGAACGGATGCGGCAGGTCATCAAGGGCTGCCCGGAGCCGATGCTGGTCGAGGCCGGCCACTTCGTGCAGGAGCACGGTGAGCCGGTCGCGCGGGCAGCGCTGGCGGCGTGGGGGTTGGCGTCTTCGTGACGAAGGTGCGGCCGGCGTTCGACCCCGCACCTTCATGACAAAGCGGCGGTCGGAGACCCCGTCACAATCGTCACGCCCGGAACATCGTCTCCACCTCGCGGCCCGGCCGCCACAACCGGATCCGCAACCGGGGCGGGGTCTCGCCGCTCAACCCCGTGTGCACAGCGGAGGTGAGGTCGATCCGGAACCGGGCCGAACCGGCCGGGTAACCCTCGGGGACCGGCACCTCGACCGCGATCCCCGAGACCTTCGCCTCGCCAGCCCATGAGCCGTCGGGCTGCGGATCCCGGGTCGGGCTGTGGATCGCCACCCGCGGGTCGCGCCGCAGGTCCAGGGCCTTGCGGGCGTCGTCGGGGGTGCCGATGTATACCGCGCCGTCCTCGAACTCCACCTCCGTGCCGCTGATCCGAGGGGCGCCGTCGGCGCGCAACGTGGCTATCGTGCAGTGCTTGGCCACAGCGAACGCGGCCCGCACCAGCGCAGCGAGTTCGGGGTCGTCCGCCTCGAGCTCACTGAACATCCAGGACCTCCGCCGTCAGCTCCTCGATCGACTCCAGGAAGAAGTGGAGGATCCGCTCCGGGTCGTCGGTGATCCCGGTGTCGGAGTGCACGGAGAAGTTGAGCTGGCCGTTGAGGCTGTAGATCCCGAACGACAGGTTCATGTTGCCGCTCAAGCCGCCCATGCCCCAACTGCCGAGCACCTCGGCGCCGGCCACGTAGATGGGGTGGCGCGGTCCGGGCACGTTGGTGGTCACGCCGATCGAGTGCTCCTGCGTGACCTTGTGCAGCAGCCGTTCGACATCCGGGGTGGCCAGCGACGACACCGAGATCAGCCCGAACGACACGATCGGCATCTGCGATTCCTTGATGTCGTCCACCCGTCGGCTGATCTCCTGCAGCTGTTCCACTGGGTCCTCGATGCTGACCGGCAGCAGGACCGGGATGAGGCCGAAGCGGTTGCCCAAGGTGCGGGGCAGATCGGCATCCGGCCGGCGCAGGCTCACCGGGACGGCCGTGAACAAGTCGTCCACGGTGAGCGCGTCCTTCTCGACGAGGTACTTGCGCAGGGCGTTCGTCAGGACGGCCAGCAGTACGTCGTTGACGGTGGTGCCGGTCGCGCGGCCGATGTCCTTGATCGGCTGCAGGTCGATCGGCTCGATCCAGTCGACCTTCTTCTCCCCGCTGACCGAACCGTGCAGGATGGTCTTGCCCGGCCGCGGCGCGAACAGGAACTCGAGCGCGTTCTTCGACGCCTCTGCAGTGTCCTCGGCGGCGCCGAGCACGCCGGTGCCGAATTCGATGAACCGCTTCGGGTGCAACGCGATTCCCAGCGTCTCCTGCACGAACTCCACGGGGTCGCGGACCACGTCGACGACCGGGCTGGTGGCCCGGCTGAGCAGGTCGCGCTTGCGGGTCCGGGGCTTGTCCACCGTGGTGGGGCGTTCGATGGTCTCGCTGTCATCGCACAGGGAGAGCACCAGCCGCACCAGCGCCCAGCCGTCGGCGATGCTGTGCTGGATGCGGCTGTGGATCGCGGTGGTGTTCCCGCCGTAGCCCTGGATCACGTACATCTTCCACAGCGGGCGCTCCCGGTCGAGTAGTTGCGAGCGCTGCCTCGAGACCAGTTCCCGCAGTTCGTCCTTCGTGCCGGACTCCAGGTGCAGCACCTCCACGTGGTTGGCGATGTCGAAGTCGGGGTCGTCCTCCCAGTGCGGCAGGTAGAGCGGGTTGCGCGAGGGCCGCAGCCGCTGGCTGAAGGTCGGGTACTTGTCGACCATCCGCTCCTGCACGATCCCCGTGAAGACCTCCGGGTCGATCTCGCGGTCCAGCCACATCAACGACGAGACGGTCTGGTTGTTCTTGTCCCACTCGCTGTACAGCCAGGCTGCGTCGGCGGGGGAGAGTCTGCGTTCTGCCACGGCGAGAGTCTAGGTGGGGTCGGGGTTACCCGGCAGCGCGAACCGATCAGGTCATCGTGCTGGGGGCCGCTTGCCCACGCCAGTGTTGCGCCGTTGTCGGTTGCATCCACGCCAGTGTTGCGCGGTTGTCGGTTTTTGGGCCCCCAAACCAGCAACGGCGCAACACTCGCGCGGGGAGGGCAGCAACGGCGCAACACTCGCGCGGGGCAGGTCGGTGGACGCCGTGGCCGCTGCTCGGCGACAATGCCCGCATGCCCGGCACCCTCGCCCTGGTGGTCGCCCACCCCGATGACGATGCGTACGGGGTGGCCGGCACGGTGGCGCTGCACGCCGAGGATCCGGCTTTCCGGTACGTGCTGATCCATGCCACCGATGGTGCGGGCGGGGAGATCCCCGAGGGCTTCCCCGCGACTCCCGAGACCCTGGGCCGGATCCGGCGGGAGGAGGACCGGCGCGCGTGGGAGGCGCTGGGCCGGGTGCCCGACCGACACGAGTGGCTCGGCTACGACGACGGTGCGGTCGATCAGGCCGAGGACCTCGAGGAGCGTATCGCCGAGATCTTCGCCCAGGAGCGTCCGGATGTAGTGGGGACTTTCGGGCCGGACGGGATCACCGCCCACCCCGACCACATCGCCGTGGGCGCGGCTGCCGATGCGGCCTTCCACCGGTTCGTCGGCGACGGCGGCCCGGGGTTCCGGCGGCTCATCCACGGCGCGATGCCCGAGTCGGTCTTCCAGCGGTGGAACGCCTCGCGGGTGCGGCGCGGCGCAGCCGGCGTGGGACCCGACGGCCGTCTACACCCCGCGCGGCGTTCCGGACGAACAGATCGGGCTGACGGTCGACGCACACGCCGTGGCGCACCGGATCGTGGCCGGACTGCGCGAGCACCGCAGCCAGGCGCACGTCATCGGGGGTGCCGGCGTGCCGGACGACGTGTGGGCGCGGTCGGTCGGCCGGGAGCACTACGTCGTGGCCTGGCCGCCGGGCCAGACGGGTCTGACCGGGGTGTTCGAGGGCCTGGCGTGAGGCGCTTACGCTGAACCCGTGGAGTTCACCGGCACCGACGCCTATCTGACCAACCCCGCCCTCGAGGCCGCCGTGCGCTGTGCGCTGGTGCTCGAGAAGCCGCTGCTCGTGCGCGGCGAGCCCGGCACCGGCAAGACGCTGCTGGCCGAAGCCGTGGCCGAGGCGCTGGACATGTCCGCTGATCACGTGGAACGTGAAGAGCACGACCCGGGCGCAGGAGGGCCTGTACCACTACGACACGGTGCAGCGGCTCTACGACTCCCGGTTCGGCGACCACGACGTGCGCGACATCCGCGAGTACATCCACATGGGCCCGCTCGGCCGCGCGTTCTTGTCGCCGCAGCGGGTGGTGCTGCTGATCGACGAGATCGACAAGGCCGACATCGAGTTCCCCAACGACCTGCTGCACGAACTCGACCGCATGCGGTTCACGGTCGGGGAGACCGGCGACGAGATCGCGGCCAGCCACCGGCCGGTGGTCATCATCACCAGCAACGCCGAGAAGGAACTGCCGGATGCGTTCCTGCGTCGCTGCATCTTCCACTTCATCGACTTCCCCGATCGCGAGCTCATGTCCCGGATCGTGGAGGTGCATCACCCGGGGCTGGATCAGGAGCTGCTGGAGCAGGCATTGAGCGCGTTCTTCGGCGTGCGCGGGATGGACCGCATCCGCAAGCCACCGAGCACCAGCGAACTCGTCGACTGGATCGCGATGCTGCAAACCGCCGGTGTCGAGACCGTGGAGTTGCAGGAGAACACCCCGTTCCTCGGGACCCTGCTCAAGAAGGAGCAGGACATGCAGGCCTTCGTCAACCAGGTCTCCGGCCGGCGGCGGTTCTGATGGCTTCTGGTGAAGAAGTGACACGTGAGGTGTCACATCGTCACCAAACCCGGGACCGTTCTACCTCGGGCTGCTCTACCGGCTGCGCGAACACGACGTCGCGGTCGGTCCGACCGAGGCGCTGGCGCTGGCCGCCGCGCTCAAGGCCGGCGCCCACGATGACTCCGTGCGCGGTTTCTACTACGCCGCGCGCGCGACGCTGATCCACCACGAGGGTCACCTCGACGCGTTCGACCGGGCCTTCCTGGCCGAGTACGGCAGCCTGGACTGGGACACCGCGCTGACCGAACAACTCCGGGAATGGCTCGATGAACAGAGCGGCCGCATGGCGCAGCAGTCCGAGGCCGAGATGCCCGACGTCAACGAACTGCTGGAGATGTTCGCGCAGCGCAAGCGCGAGCAGCAAGAGCGCCACGACGGCGGGCCGTACTGGATCGGCACCGGCGGCAAGTCCCCGCTCGGCCAGGGCGGCACCGCGGAGTCCGGCTTGAGCACCGGCAGTTCCGGCGGCGGCCGGGCCGCGATCCGGATCGCCGACATGCGCTCGTACCGGCCCTACCGGTCGGACGTGACGCTGGACATCCGGCAGATGGAGGTGGCGCTGCGGCGGCTGCGGGCGTTCGTGCGCGAGGGGGCCCACGACGAACTCGACATCGAAGCCACCATCGACGAGACCGCGCGCAACGCCGGCGAGATCGAGGTCGTCACGCGGCCGCCGAGCAAGCCCAACACCCACGTGATCCTGATGATCGACGTGGGCGGGTCGATGTTCCCGTACTCGCAGTTGATGACCCAGCTGTTCAGCGCGACCAAGAAGGCCACGCACTTCAAGGAGTTGCGCACCTACTACTTCCACAACTGCGTCTACGGGAAGGTGTACGGCACCGACCGGTTCACCGAGCCCACCTGGGTGCACGACCTGCTGCGCGAATGCGGCCCGCACTACAAACTCATCATGGTCGGGGATGCATTCATGGCCCCGTACGAGTTGGGGCAGGCCGGGCCGTGGAGCGCGACCGATGCCACCCGGGTGCCGGGGATCGAATGGCTGCAGATGCTGGACGACCACTTCCGCGACTCCTGCTGGCTCAACCCGGAGCCGCTGGGCCGCTGGACCGGCACCACGATCGAGTCGATCGGCGAGGTGTTCGACATGTTCCCGCTGACGACCGAGGGGCTGACCGAGGCGATGGCGCATTTGAACAAGGGGACGCCGGCGCGGCGGTGAGGGTGGTCGACGACACGTCGCTATAGCCCGGCGTCGCGGCTTCGCCACCATCGGAGCGTGGCCAGGCAGCCGAGGGTCCCGGTGACCGCCACGATCAGCCATGACGCGGCGGTGGCGTTCTGGTCCGGCGCGATCCCTGCGGCGATGGCTGGGATGGCCCAGGGGACGTATGCGCCCCAGCCGAGGATCGCCGCGACCTGCGCCAGGGCGAGGAATCCGAGAGCGCTTGCCAGTGGGGCCAGGTAACTGCGGGCGCGACTGGCCAGGTAGGCGATCGGGGTGATGACGATGATCGTCAGGCACGTGGCCCGCATGATCCCCGATGCACTGTCGACGGCAAGGGACGCGGACCAGCCCGGCAGGCGCATGAGCAGTCCCACGCCGAAGGTGAGTGCCGTCAGCCAGACGCCCAGCAGCGCGGCCCAGCCGGCGAACAGGATGAACTTGGCCGTGACGATCACGTTTCGGGAGACGGGCAGGGCCATGAGGTAGTGGGCGGTCCCGTCGACGAACTCCCGGCCGAACAGCCACGTGAGGATGAACGCGAACAGCATCAGCGAGCCGGCGGCCGCCATCTGGGTGGCGAACATGAGCAGTCCCGGCCAGTCGGCGGTGATCCCGGAGACCTGCGCCTTCTGCCCGAGCAGTCCGAGGTCCTTGGCGCGCTGCGGGTCGGCCACGATGTAGATGAACAGCCCACCCGCGAGCGGTCCGATGGCAAGCACCAGGAAGGTGACCAGCGGCACCCGGGACCGCCGGGCCTTCAGCCATTCGTTCGACAGGGCTGCCGACATCCCCGCCGCGTTCATCGGGTTCCGCCCGTCACGCGCAGGAAGTGGGTTTCGAGGCTGTCCGATTCGACGGCCATCGCCCGGGGTGGGCAATCGGCACCGACCAGCAGCCTGGCGACCTGCTCCGGCCGTTCCACGGACTTCTCGTCGCTCGTGGTCAGGGTCGCGCCCGAAACACTCACGGCGATCCCGTGGCCTGCGAGTTCCGCACCTGCCCGGGTAGCGACGTCGGGTGCGGTGAGCGTGAGCACAAGGCGGGGCCGGCCGAGGGCGGTGAGCCTGGCCCGGCTCAGTTGGTCGAGCATCCGTCCCTCATGGATGATCCCCACCGCGTCGGCCACCCGCTCGACCTCCGAGACCATATGGGTGGACATGAACACCGTCGCTCCGGTGTCCGCGAGGCCACGGAGCAGGGCGCGGATCTCGACCATGCCGGCCGGGTCCATCCCCAGCGTGGGCTCGTCGAGGATCAGGACCTGTGGGCGATGCAGCAGCGCCATGGCTAGCCCGAGTCGCTGGCGGTTGCCCTGGCTGAGCGCGCGGGCCTTGACGTCGAGGTACCTTCCCAGCGCCAACTGTTCGACGATCTCGTCGGGACGGGGAACGCGGCGGTAGGTCGCGGCCATCTGCAGGTGGTCCCGAGGGCTCAACTCCGGGTACAGGCCCGGCCCGTCCACCAGGTAGCCGACATCCGCCCACGGCCCTGTGGGTCCGCCGTGTGAGTCCACGACCCGGCCCAGGATGGTGACCTGGCCCGCATCCGGCCGGATCAGCCCCAGCAGCATCCGGATCAAGGTGGTCTTGCCGGCGCCGTTGCGGCCCAGGAATCCGTACAGGGTTCCCGGAGGAATGCTCAGGTCCACCGCATCCACCGCCGTGAGCGCCCCGAACCTGCGGGTCACGCCGGTCGCGGTGATCGAACCGGTCATCGCGTACGCACCTCCTGGAGCCCGGCGCCTGCTGCGAGCCTACGGCGTGGGGCCGGGAGCTTCCTGCGGGTTCCTCGCGGACGTCCCTCTTCCTCGTTTGTTGTCGTTCGTGAACGCGCCCGCACGAACCCCAACGAACCGGTAGTCGGCCCCACCCTTGGCCCCTGCCCGAAGTACGGTGAGCCCATGAAGACAGCATGTGTGATCGGGGCGGGGGCGGCGGGGCTCGCGGCCGGCAAGGCCCTCAAGGACCGCAACATCGACTTCGACTGGTTCGAGAAGGGCAGTTACGTCGGGGGGCTGTGGCAGATCGACAACGACAACGGCGGCGCGGCGGCCTACCACTCGCTGCACCTCAACTCGTCGCGGCCGCGCACCGAGTACCCCAGCTACCCGATGCCCGAGAACTGGGCGGACTACCCGCCGTACTACCAAGTGGCGCAGTACTTCGAGGACTTCGCCGACCACTTCGGGTTGCGCGAACTGATCACGTTCAACACCGCCGTCGAGAAGGTCGAGCCGGTCGACGGGCACTGGCGTGTGACCACCAGCGACGGCAAGACGGCTGAGTACGCCAACGTCCTCGTCGCCAACGGCCACCACAGCAGCCCCAAGATCCCCAAGTTCGACGGCGAGTTCACCGGGGAGTCCTTCCACGCCCACGACTACCGCGACTTGTCCGTCTTCAAGGACAAGCGGGTGCTGGTCATCGGCGTCGGCAACTCCGGCATGGACATCGCCTGTGACGCCGCCCGCAACGCCAAGTCCGTCTACCTGTCCACCCGCCACGGCGTGCACGTGATCCCGAAGTACGCCCTCGGCAAACCCGTGGACCAGCTCAGCTCGCCACTCATGGCCTACGTGCCGTTCCCGGTGGAACGGCTGGCATACGAGGCGATCGTGCGCATCGCGACCGGCCGGCCGCAGGACCGCGGTCTGCCCAAGCCGGACCACAAACTGCTGGGCGCGCACCCCACCGTGTCGGCCGAACTGTACGACCGGGTGGGCCACGGCGACATCACCATGAAGCCGGACATCGACCGCTTCGACGGCGACAAGGTCGCGTTCGTCGACGGCACCACCGAGGAGGTGGACCTGGTCGTCTACGCCACCGGCTACAACATCACACTGCCGTTCCTCGACCCGTCGGTGTACAGCGCGGAGCACAACAAGATGCCGCTGTACCTGCGGATCGTGCCGCCGGACCGCCCGGGGCTGTACTTCATCGGCTTCATCCAGACCGTCGGCTCGGGCATCCCGCTGACGGAGTACCAGTCGGAGTGGGTGGGCGATCTGATCACCGGAGCGCTGCCCATGCCCTCGGCGCGACACCGATGCGCAAGTGGATCGAGGCCGACCAGAAGGCCATGGCCAAGCGCTACCTGCGCTCGGAACGCCACACGATGCAGGTGGACTACTGGCGCTACATCAAGACCATGAAGGAAGCGCGAGGCACGAGCTGGACCTCCAAGATCCCCGTGCTGGGTTCGCGGTGAAGGCGGTCCTGGCCGACCTGTCGACCCCGCGGTACCTCTGGACCAAGGCCGCCGGCAAGGTCAAGCACGACGCGGGGTGGGGTCCGGGTGGGTTGATGCGCCTTGCTGACGTCCCGGAGCCGAGCCTGCCCAAGGCCGACGGCTGGCTGCGGATCAAGCCCGAGTTGAGTGGGATCTGCGGCAGCGACGTGGGGCTGGCGCACGCCAAGTCGTCGTTCGTCCTGTCCGCCTTCTACGCCGAGGCTCGCGCGATCCCCGGGCACGAGGTGGTGGGGGTTGTCACCGAAGGGGCGCTGGAGGGCGAGCGGGTTGTACTGGACCCGATCCTCTCGTGCGTGCAGCGCGGTTTCGAGCCGTGCCGCACCTGCCGGGAAGGCCGGCCGTACGCGTGCGAGCGGTTCGACGAGGCCGGTGTCACCGGCTGCCACGCGCCCGGTCAGGGATTCTCGGACGCGGTCGGCGGCGGTTGGGGCGAATCGCTGGTGGCGCACGAGAGCCAGTGCATCCCGATCGGGGACGTCCCCTCGCGGCGGGCGGTGCTGGCCGAGCCGGCGTCGATCGGCCTGCACGCGGCGTTGCAGTGGAAACGGACCGGCGACCGGGTCGTGGTGATCGGTCCCGGGTCGATCGGGTTGCTGGTCACCGCAGCGCTGCGGATGCTGCACCCGGACCTCGACATCGCGATGGTCAGCCCCGGCGAGTTCGGCGCGGCCAAGGCGCTGGAGGCCGGCGCCACGCGCATCCTGCCCACGGGTGCCGGCGCGGTGGAGCAACTGGCCGCCAGCGACGGCGGGCGGGTGGTGCGCCCGCGGATGACGAAGGTGCCGATCCTCGAGCAGGGCGTCGATGCGGTCTTCGACTGCGTGGGCTACCCGGAGGCGATCGGCCTGTCGCTACACCTCCTGCGGCCCGGCGGGATGCTCGTGCTGGTCGGCGCGGCAGGCAACCAGAACGTCGACTGGAGCCTGGTCTGGACTCGCGAGCTCACCGTGCAGGGCACGATCAACTCCGGCCCGGAGCCGTCCTTGGGCGGGCGGCGCACCATGGAGCAGGTGGCCGAATGGCTGGCCGATCCGGCCTACCGCGTCGACGGCCTGGTCACCCACCAGTACGACCTCGACGAGTGGCAGCAGGGGTTGACCACGGCGTCGGCGGGACCGGCGGCCGAGGCGGTCAAGGTGACGTTGCGGCCGAACGCGGACGTGCCGCTGGTGTAGCTGGAAGGGCCCGTTCGCCACCGCCGCTCGCCGAGTGCTGCAATAGCGCACGGACACGCTGGCGTGTTGCTGCGCCTTCGCAGCACTCGACGCGGGGAGGGGCCACGACAGGGGCAATGTGCAGGAGTGGCACCCGGGTTGGCTTCTCTGCACATTCCACATCGAAGGGCCGCAGGTCGGGGCCAGCCGGCGTAGCCTCGAACCGGAGGGTTCGCCATGGCCGGGCGGTTCATGCGGTTGATGATGGGCAGGTACTACCGCAGTGCCTATCTGCCCCGCGAGATCGAGGCCGTTCCGCCCGCTCCGGCACCCGCTCGGCACCACCTGGAGACCGTCGTCTGGCGCTGTGTGGACCTGCCGCTGTGCCAGTCCGTGGCGCTGCAGATGATCGCTGGGGTGGACGAACCCCGGAGGTACTTCGACTTCCTCATGGGTTTCACGTACGGGGCCATGTACAGCCGGACCACCGGCTTCCTGCCCGCGGGCGTTGACCCCGAGATCGGGCTGGTCACGGCGGCACCACATCTGGGGTTGGAGCGCAGGTATTACGTCACGAACGATCCCGCCCGCTACGCCGCCAGCCTGCGGCATTGGCTGTCGCAGGGGGTACCGGTCCGGGTGCCGTTGGACATGGGCGTCCTGTACGGCAGTGACCAGCGGTTGCCGCACAACGAGGTCCTCGTCGGCTACGACGAGACCGACTTCGAGTACTACGAGCCTGTGGGCCTGCCGCCTGCCCCCTGCGAACCGGGCGATCGCTCCGTCGGAGTCCCTGGCCTGATGGTCCCGGTGGAGCGGTTGCTGCAGGCGGTGGCGGCGGAATCCGAACAGTTCGGCTACCCGTGGCGCTATCCGTTCGTGGTGTTCCTGCCCGGGTCGCGCCTCACCGATCTGAGTGCTGTGTGGCAGCAGAACGGCAAGGCGCTCATCGGCGGCAGGACCTGGGGTCGGGTGCTGGGGGCCGCGGCCATTGACAAACTCGCTGACGATGTGGGGCGGGCCGGCGTCGATGCCGAGCGCATGGCAGGGATGCTGCGGGTCGGGGTGGTCACCCGCTCGGACAACGCGCGGTTCCTCCGGGAGACCTTTCCGGAACAGGCGGAGCTGCAGTCGGCTGCTGCGTTGTTCGACCGCTCCAGTCAGGGTTTCCGAGCGGCCCTTGACGGCCGGGCGGCAGCGCTGCGGGATGCCGCCGACGCCGAACGGACTGCGGGGGAGATCTTCCTGCGTGCTGCCGGGCCGAGGACATGACTGGCCACGCGGCGACCGAATGCGGAGGTGCGGCTGGCGGGACCGGCCGCTGAGGCGGTCAAGGTGACGCTGCGGCCGAACGCCGACGTGCCGCTGGTCTGACGGGTCCCCGCGCGGGTACATAACGGTCATGGGATGCACCTGACCTGCAGCCGTTGCACGGAGAGGTTCGCCGGCCATGACCACCACGTTCCGACCACGGGCGGACTCTGCCACGGTCGTGGTCGCAGAGGATCAGCCCATCTACCGCAGTGGCCTCGTCGGGTTGATCTCGGCGGTGGAGGGGTTCGATGTGGTGGCCGTCGCCGCGGACGGCAGGGAGGCCCTCGACCTCGTCGCCCGGCATCACCCGGACCTGTTGCTGCTCGACCTGGAGTTGCCGGTCGTCGACGGATTCGGGGTTCTCCACGAGGTGGGCGGCACCAGTCCGACCGCTGTACTGGTGCTCAGCATGCATGCCGATGACGACAGCGTCTTCGAGGCGATGAAGGCCGGCGCCCGCGGTTACCTCACCAAGTCGGCGCACGCGCAGGCGGTGGTCGACGCGGCCCGCATCGTCTCCGAGGGCGGCGTGGTGTTCTCCGAGGCGATCGCAGCGCGGCTGGCCACCTGGTTCACCTGCCTGCAGACGCACAACGGTCCGATGTCACAACTGACCCCGCGCGAGCGGGAGGTTCTGCGGCTCATGGTGTGCGGCCGCGACAACCGGTCCATCGCCGCAGTGCTGGGCTTGCGGCCGAAGACCGTGCGCAACGTGGTCTCCACCATCCTCGCCAAACTGCTGGTCGCGGACCGGGCGTCTGCGGTGGCCAAGGCCCGCGGGTGGGGGTTGCGCCCAGTGAGTGGAATGTCCCGGGTGCAACCGGGACACCGACCCGTGACATCCGGGACACCCTGAGATCACGCTGAGGGGATCTTGTGTTTTCTGAACAGCGAAAGGGGCTTGAGATGCGAAAGGCATATCAGATCATCGCGTGGCTGATCGCCGCACTGGTGATCCTGCAAGCTGCCGCGATGGTCTTCGCCGTCGCGGGAATGATGCACTTCGTCGATGGCGGTGGCGTCGTGGACAAGGCTCTGGTGGAATCCGAGGAGAACCCCTTCCCGGAGGCCGTCGGGTTCATGATCCATGCCCTCAACGGCACCTTCCTGATACCGGTTCTGGCGCTGGTGCTGATGGGTGTCTCGTTCGGTGTGAAGATCCCGGGATCGAGGAAGTGGGCGGGGATCGTGCTGGCGCTGGTCGCCCTGCAGGTGTTCCTGGGCTATGGCGCGTTCGGGATGGCCGGTCTGGGATTCCTCCACGGTGCCAATGCCCTCTTCCTGTTCGGATCCGCCCTGTACGCAGGGCGGTTGGCCGGGTCGGTAGCCGTGGTCGAGTCGCAGAGGCAGCAGACAGTCACCGCGAACTGAGATGGGGCGAGGCGCCGCCCCTGGCGTCGTTACACGGCGATGGCGCTGGGTTCGGTGATGCGTCGCGGTGCTAGCCGGGTTCTGGTACATGAGCCGGTTGCCGGCCAGCTACAGCGTGATGTCCATGGGGGTGGTCGACACCGGCGGTTTCCCCGACCACGAGCACTCGGCCGCCACCGTCAGCGTCACCGACCTGGTGGCCGACCCCCTGCGGCCCGCGGATGTCAGCGTCGACCTGGTCGCCGGCAAGGGGCCATTGACGTTGCCCGACGGCCGTGTCATCGACGGGTACTCGATCAACGGCATCAGCCCGGGGCCCACCATCGAAGCCACGCAGGGCCAGTTGGTGCAAGTGCGGGTGCGCAACGAGAACGTCCCGGACGGCGTGACCCTGCATTGGCACGGGGTCGATGTGCCCAACGCCATGGACGGGGTCCCCGGGGTCACCCAGGACGCGATCGGGGTGGGGGAGGTGTTCGTCTACCGGTTCGTGGCAGACCAGGTGGGCACGTACTGGTACCACTCCCATCAGATGGCCCACGAGCAGAGTGTGCGCGGGATGTTCGGGGCGTTGGTCGTGCATCCGAAAGGCGAACGAGCCGCTCCGGATGCGGTGGCGCTGCTGCACACCTACGACGGGGTGCGGACGATCAACGGGACCGCGCGTGACTCGCAGGTGCCGGCAACCCCGGGCCAAGTGCTGCGGGTACGGGTGATCAACACCGACAACGGCCCGATGCCGGTCTGGGTGCCTGGGGCGGCATTTCGGGTGCTCGCGGTCGATGGGCACGACGTCAACCGCCCGGAACTCGTCTCTGACCGCACTGCGCTGATCACAGCCGGGGGACGCGCCGACCTGGAGGTGACCGTGCCTGCCGATGGTGCGGTCCGGATCCAATGCGCGGGCGCCTCGCTGATCCTCGGTGACGGCCCCGCGCCCTCAGGACCCGCGCCGACCGATCAGGTGGACATGCTGCACTACGGCCAGCCCGCGCCCATTGGTTTCGACCCGCAGTCGGCCGACCGGAACTACCGCTACGACATCGGCCGCCGCCCCGGCTTGCTGGACGGGCGCCCGGGCGTGTGGTGGACGGTCAACGGGCGTATGTACCCCGACGTGCCGATGTTCATGATCCACGAAGGCGAGGTCGGTCGGTTCACGATCACGAACTCCAGCGGGGAGGTCCACCCGATGCACCTGCACGGACACCACATGGTCGTGGTGTCCCGCGACGGCGTGGCTGCCACCGGCAGTCCCTGGTGGGTCGATTCACTCAACGTCGAGGACGGCCAGACCTACGAAGTGGCCTTCCTGGCCGACAACCCTGGCATCTGGGTGGACCACTGCCACAACCTGCCCCACGTCAACCAGGGCCTCGTCGCTCATCTGATGTACGAGGGGGTGGACACGCCCTTCGTGATCGGTGGGGATCACGACAACCGCCTCGAGTGAGCCGGGGCGCGGGCGGCGCAGCGGAGCGTCCGGACCCGGAGTCCGCCTTGCCGGGACCGGCTCCCTACCCCGCTCGCTGCGGCAGGTGGAAGTCCGGCTCCGGGCGCCACACGTCCGGCAGTCCCAGATGCCGCAGCACCGACAGCGGCTCGCCGGCCACGCGTCGCCGCGGTCATCATGCCCCCGCCGAGGGTGCCGGCGATCCCGTGCAGGTACCGGGTGCTCGCGCCCACCAGCCACAGGCCCTTGACCGGCGTCTTCGGGCCGGGGCGCTTGAGCAGCATCTGCGAGGGCGTGGCCGCCAGCCCGTATGACGTTCCGCCGGTCGAGCGCACGAACCGTTCGTGGGTGATCGGGGTGGCCGACTCGTGGTACACGACCGCGTCGGAGATCCCGGGGATCGCCCGCTCGGCCGTGCGCAGCAACGCCTCGTGCAACTGCTGCTTGCGTTGCACGTACTCCGGGTTGCGCCGGTAGGACTCCCCGGCCGTGGGGCCGCGGCCGTGCAGACCCCAGAACCGGTGGTCGGCGGGCGCGGCGGTCATGATCTGGATGTTGGTCTGACCGGGGCGGGCCAGCCGCGAGTTGGTCGGGTCCTTGAGGCTGGCCGAGGTCAGGTAGGCGAACGCGCTGCCGGTCATCCGCCCGGCTGCCGCCGCGGAGTAGGCCGCGTCGAGGTCGTCGTGCGGGTACACCCACCAGTTGGTGTTGGGGGCGCCTTCGGCCGCGAGGTCCCGGTCGAGGATCAGGTAGTCGACGTACAGCGGCGCGGCCATGCTCATCCGCGATGTCCGCGTGCGCAGCTTCGCGGACAGCGCGTCTGCCGGCAACAACTCCAGGAACGTGCGCTTGAGGTCCGCGTCGGAGACCACCACCGGCGCGGTGATCTCATCCGGCAGGCCCATGCGGCGCTCGGCAGCGGGTCGCCGCACGCGCACCCCGCGGACCGCCCCCTCCGACACGAGGATCGACTCCACCTGTGTGCGCAGGTGCACCTCGCCGCCGTGATCGCGGATGACCCGTGCCAGCGCGTCGGCGATCGGCTGGCCGCCGCCTTGGGGGTACCAGGCGCCACCCGCGTAGTGCAGGAAGACCCCGGCATGCACGAAGAACGACGCCCTGGCCGGCGGCACCCCGTACGTGCCGTTGATCCCGGCGAGCACGGTCCGCAACCGAGGTGAGGCGCCGACCCGGTCGAAGACCTGGCCGAGCGTGGCGTTCATCAATCGCAGCGTGCGGTAGCCGGGCATCACCAGCCCCGGCACCTGCGTCAGACCGGGCCTGCGGGCGCCGGCCGCCATGACGCGGCGCACGTCGCGCAGCAGGCCGATGTACTCGTCGACGGCCGACCGCTCGTCGGGGAACGCCGCCAGCAGGGCCTCGCGGTACTGCGTCAACCCGGCGGGGACGCGGAACTCGCTGACCGGCCCGTCATCGAACAGCAGGGTGTCGTAGCCGCTCGCGTCCATCGGCAGGTATTTCGGTCGCACGCCCAGCGGGTCGAGCACTGAGCGGATGGTCCCGCGCGGTTCGCAGCCCCCGAGGTAGTGCAGCCCGACGTCGAACTCGTACTCCTGCCCACTGGCGGGGTCGCGGTGGGTGAAGCAACTCATGTTCCCGCCGGGCACCGTGTGCCGGTCGACCACGATGACGCGGCGTCCGAGGGCGCTCAGGTACGCCGCACAGGCCAGCCCCCCGGGCCCGGCGCCGATGACGATGACATCGGCATCCACACCACGAGCCAATCACAGACCGCGGCCGGTCCGTGGCTGGTTCCCCAACTGCACGAACATCAACGAACCCGGCCGATTGTGGGCGATGATTGACGTGTGTCCGAAGGCCGTCGGCAAGGACCGCAGACCGGCGCAACCGGGGTCGCCCGGTCCGCGCGTCGGCCGTACCTGGACAACCTCAAGGTGGCCCTGGTCTCGGCGGTCATCCTCGGGCATGTGTTCATCACGTACGGCGACATCGGATCGTGGGCATACCGGGAGCCGTCGGACAACGATGCGTTCCTGATCGTCGCGGCGCTGGTGGTGTCGCTCGGGTCGTTGTTCGCGATGGGCCTGTTCTTCCTCATCGCGGGATTGCTGACGCCGCGCTCGCTGGCGAAGAAGGGGACCCGCGGCTTCGTGCGGGACCGCGTGGTCCGTCTCGGAGTGCCGTTCCTGGCCTACCTCGTCCTGTACCCACTGGTGGTCTGGCTCGCCGGCGACGAATCGTGGTCGGCGGTGGCGTCGGGTCAACTGCGGGAGTGGACGCCGGGGCCGCTGTGGTTCGTGCTGGTGCTGATGATCTACTCGGCCGGCTACGCCTGGTGGCGCGCCCGGCATCCGGCTCACCCCTCCGGCGGCCCGCTGCGCCCGCGGCTACTGGTCGGGCTCGCCGCCGCGATCGGGGCGAGCACGGTGCTCGTGCGCCTGGTGTTCCCGATCAACTCCGACCAGATCTTCTCGTTGCACCTGTGGCAGTGGCCGCAATGCCTGGGATTGTTCGTGCTGGGCGTGGCGTGCGCCGAGAACGGCTGGGCCGACCCGGTCCCGGCGCGCACGCGGCGCGGCTGCTGGGTTCGTTGCCCTGGTCGGGGTGCTGGTGATGGTGGGCGCCTTCGCCGCCAGCCCGGATTCCTTCGAGCCGTTCGCCGGTGGATGGCACTGGCAGGCACTGCTGACCGCGGCGTGCGAGGCGACCATCGCGGTCGGGCTGTCGATCTGGCTGCTCGGGCACTTCCAGCGCCGTCATGACCGGTCGAGCCCGCTGCGTGCGGCGCTCGGACGCTCGGCCTTCGGGGCCTACGTGGTGCAGGTGCCGGTGGTCGTGGCCATCGCGCTGCTGCTCGCCCCCGCACCGCTGGCCCCTGAGGTGAAGTTCCTGATCGTCGCGCCGTTGGCCTGGACGGCGTGCTTCGGGCTGGCCTGGCACCTGACCCGGCTGCCCGGGGTGCGCAGGGTGCTGTGAGTTCCGGAGCCTGGTGCTCGTCGCTCCCGGTGATCGAGGTCGCGCGACTGTCAGCGGATCCGCCAGGTCCGGGTCCAGATCGCCGGTGTCACGCCCGGTCCGGTGGCCCGGATGAGTACGGCGATCTTCCCCTTCGGGGCTTTCCGGGTCCGTACCCGCAAGGTGGTCGCGGTCTTGGTCACGGTTACGCGCTTGCGGGTCTTCGCGGGCTTGACCCCCGCGGTGATGCGGGCTTTCTGGCCCGGGCCGACTCGGACCTTGCGCACCAGGACGGTCCTGC
Source organism: uncultured Actinomycetota bacterium (assembly GCA_963733395.1). Taxonomy (GTDB): domain Bacteria; phylum Actinomycetota; class Actinomycetes; order S36-B12; family UBA10799; genus JADKAV01. Next base: position 24,749 of record CAVTCZ010000008.1, on the reverse strand, counting down.
CGGTCCGGGGGACGGCCTTCTTCGCCGAGCGGGCCGTGACCTTGAGGGTGGCCGCCGGGACCACCGGAGGCGGGCCCGGATCCGCCGGCTTCGGGTCGCCGAGGATGAGGTACGCCGAGCCGGCGTCGAACGATCGCCGGGGTCGAAGAAGGGGGCGCCGATCAGGATGTCGCTGCTGCCGTCGCCGTTGACGTCCCCGGCACCGGCCACGGAGGTGCCGGTCTCATCCTTGGCTGCGGCGCCGTCGATGCGGACCCCGGCGGCACTCAGGGATGCGAGGTCGAGTTGTGATGCCGCCAGACCGCCGTACACCACGTACGCGGCACCGGCCCGCTGGCGGCCGCTCGGGTCGGCGAACCGGGCGCCGATCAGCCACGTCGGGCCGCTGGTCCCGGTTCATGTCGCCGATCCCCGCCACCGACCATCCGGCCATGTCGCCGGGGGCGGCGCCGTCGATGCGCACCGCTGCCGGTCCGGGGTCTGAAAGCTTGACCACGGAGTGTGCAGCGGCCCCGTACACCAGGTGCGCGGAGCCCGCCTGACTCATAGCGTGCGGGCTCGCGTTGTGCGAGCTGACGATCACGTCGTCGAATCCGTCGGCGTTGACGTCCCCGGCGCCGGCCACCGAGTATCCGCTGTTGTCCTTGGGAGCTGCCCCGTCGATCCGGAATCCATCGGCCGCGGCCAGGGAGCCCAGGTCGACCGTGTGCCCGGGGCCGTAGATCACGTAACTCGCGCCGGCGCCGTCGCCGTTGTTGTCCGCGCCGCGGGCACCGACGATCACGTCGTCGAAGCCGTCGTTGTTCACGTCACCCGCCCCCGCCACGGCGCCGGCGAAGTCGACGGCCGCACCACCTTCGATGGCGAAGCCCCAGGCGCCGGCGGACCCGAGATCCACCGAGTCGGGGTCCGCGCTGCCGTAGACGAGGTACGCGCCTCCCGAGTAGGTCCCGTTCGGACTCAGGGACTCCGACCCCACGAGGACGTCGGCGTAGCCGTCGGAGTTGATGTCCCCGGCTCCGGCCACACTCGCACCGATGCGGTCGCTGCTGTGCGCACCGTCGATGCGGACCCAGCCCGGACCGGGGGTTCCCAGATCTACTGGTCCTGGCGCCTGACTCCCGAAGACGATGTACGCGGAGCCCTCGTCGCTGCCACCGGTATCAGCCGACGGAGCGCCGATGATGATGTCGTCGTAGCCGTCGGAGTTGACGTCCCCGGCATCGGCGACCGAGGAGCCGACGGCGTCGCCGGCGTTCGCGCCGTCGATGCGGAACCCGCCGGTGCCCAACTCGGCCAGGACGCGACTCGAGGGCACGGGGCTGCCCAATACGACGAAGGCCGCGCCGCTCGGGCTGGCCGCAGCGGCGCCGATGACGATGTCGTCGTAGCCGTCGTTGTTGATGTCCCCGGCCCCGGAGACGGCGTTGCCCGCCCCTTCGTTCGCCACAAGGCCGTCGAATCGGATGCTGCCGGGCCCGGCGAGGTCGATCGATGCCGGCATCCCCAGCGCGGGTGCGCCACTGATCGCTGCCAGGCCCAAGAGCCCGGCGGTGCCACAGGCCAAGAGCCTCCGGCGGGAGTTCGGCATCTCAACCACCCCCAGTGGCCTTCGGACGAACCTGTTCTCAGTCTACGCCGCTGACCGTGCTCGGAGCCTCACAGCGCCTGGTGCTCCTCGGCCCAGGCCTTGAGCACCTTCTTGCGTGCCCGGGCTGACAATCGGTCGATGTAGAGCATGCCCTCGAGGTGGTCGTACTCGTGCTGCAGGCAGCGGGCGAGCAGGCCGTCACCGCTGATCTCGACCGGCGCGCCCGTGTGGTCCACGCCGGTGACCGTGGCGAAGTCCGGGCGTGCCAACGGGTGGAACTGGTGGCGCACCGACAGGCACCCCTCGTCGTCTTCGTCGAGGTGGCGTTCGACCGGCAGCACCAGCGTCGGGTTGACCATCACGCCGCGGTGGAAGACCTGGTTGTCGTCGGGACAGTCGTAGACGAACACCCGCAGGCCGACGCCGATCTGGTTGGCGGCCAGGCCCACTCCGTCGGCGGCGTACATGCTGGCGAACATGTCGGCGAGCAGTTGCACCAGCGTCTCATCGAACTCGGTCACCTCCGCGCAGCGCGTGGACAGCACGGGATCGCCCACCTGCACGATGGGATGGATCGTGCCCTCGACGCCGAGGTACCCGGTCTCACGCTCTGTCATCAACTCACCGGGATCCAGACTAACCGCAGGTCGGTGACGCGGATCTGGGTGCGCTTCAACGCGATCGCGACCGGCGAGATGGTGCCCGCCTTCGCCTGCCATTCCGCCTGGATCGCCTGCAGTTCCCCGGTCAGTTCGGCCTCGACATCCTGGATCTGCCGCTGCACCTCGTCGACCTTCGCAGTGGCGGCGTCTGCCCGGTTCTTCGCAGTCTGCGCCTTCCGTGCGGCGGCGGTGATCGACGACATCGAGCCCCGGCCGCTCAAGAACCCGCCGAGCACGGACGTCGCGGAATCCAGCATGCCGCTGCTCTGGGCCTGTTGGGCCTTGCTCGATGCCGTGGTAAGGCGCGTCTGCAAGGTTCGCAGTTTGGTCTCGTACTTGCTGCGCAGGGGTGCTGCCTTCTTGTCCGCCTCGGCCATCGCCGCCTGCTGACAGCGCGCGGCGAACTCCTCGGGGGTCTCGCCGACGCGGGCGTAGAGCTTGAGGTCGGGGTTGTGCAGGACGTCCAGCGACTCGTTGTGGGCGAGGTGGTCGGTGAGGTCCTTGGTCAGCGTCGTCCAGTAGGTCTTGGTGGCGATCTTCGCGGCCGGGATCACATAGCGGGCCGCCGCCGGGGCGGTGGACAGCAGGTCCCGGTCGTCGTAGTCGACGGCCAGCGGCGTCAGCGTCATGGTCTGCTCGGGCGCGGGCGAAAGGACCGCCTCGTACTCCTCGTCGTGCATCAGCCCGGCCTTGGCCAACTCGTAGCGCAGCGCCACCCGGGCGATCGCGGCCGCCTGCAGCCGCGGGCCCGTCGAGGCTGCCGGCACCGCGCCCACCTGCCCGGCCCAGGGTGCGGCGGGGTCCAGGTAGGACACGGGGATGCCGTCGGCGACGGTCGGCATGACCGGGGTCTCGTCGGCAGCGGGTTCGGGTTCGGGCACCTGCTCGGGCACGGCGGCCACCGGTGCTGCTTGGGCCACGCCGGCGGCCAGCCCCAGGGTCGGTGAAGCCTGCGGCGCCTCCGGCGCAGTGGCGATCGGCGGCGTGGGCACGTCGGTCTGCGCGGCGCCGGCGGCCATGACCCGCTGGATCTGGTCGCGGGTCATCGGCCCGCGCAGGTAGCTGCGGACCCAGCGGCTGCCGAACTGCTCGGTGTCGTTCTTGCCGGCCTTGCGCACGAGGAACGCCCGCTTGCCCAACCCGGAGATGGCCTCGCGACACCGCGTCGATGTCCACCCCGCCGGCCGCGCTGGTCATACCCTCCAGCAGTCGCGCCTTGTCGCGCTCGGTGGTCAGCCGGCCGATCATCCAGGTGCCGGCGTTGCTGATGGCCTTGTAGTCGACGTCCACCGGGTTCTGGGTGCTCAGCACCACGCCGACCCCGAAGGCCCGCGCCTGCTTCATCAGCAGCATGATCGGCTTCTTCGTCGGCGGGTTGGCGGTGGGTGGCAGGTAGCCGGCGACCTCGTCCATGTAGAGCAGCGCCCGCAGGTCGGTCGTGCCGCTCTGCCGGCGCATCCAGGTGACCAGCTTGCTCAAGATCAGTGACGTCGCGCTCTGCCGGTCCTCATCCGACAGATGGGCGGTGGTGACGATCGCGCACCGCGGCCGGCCATCCGGCGCCCACAGCATCGACTGGATGTCGATGGGCTCGCCGGTGATCCAGTTCGCGAAACTCGGCGCAGCGAGCACCGCGTTGAGCTTCATCGCGAACGCCTGCCGGTCGGCGGGCGGGAAGAACTCGTCGAGCTCGAACACGCCGAGCTTGCGCATGGGGGGCTGCAATACCCGGGCGAGCAGGGTGGGCAGGTCGATGTTCTCACCGGCGGCCCACGCGGAGGCGATGATGTTGCTCAGCAAGATGTGTTCGCGACTCGAGAGCGGGTCGGCGGCGATGCCGACCACCGAGAGCAGGCTGGTGACGTAGCCGTCGATCTCGTCGGTCACGACCTCCTGGTCGTCGGTCTGCGGCGCCTGCAGGGACCCGAGGACGTTCAGCGGGATGCCGGCGTTGGACCCGGGGGTGAAGATGGCGACGTCGAACTTCGCCTTGAACTGCGCCATCTGCGGCTCGGCGATTCCCCAGGGTGCCAGGCCGGCCTTCCATGTCTGCGCCTGTTGGGCGGCGAACTCGGCGATGCTCGTGCCTTTCGCCTGCGCCGGATCGATCCAGGGCTCGAACTCCGGGCCGGCCAGGGTGGGGAAGACCAGGGCGAGGTTGGTCAGGTCGCCCTTCGGGTCGATGAGCAGTGTCGGGACGCCGGCGTCGAGGCACTCCTCGATGAGTCCCACCCCGAGGCCGGTCTTGCCGGACCCGGTCATGCCGACGATGAACCCGTGCGTGACCAGGTCGTCAGTCGCGACGGTGACGTCGGCGTTGTCATTGGTGCGTCCAAGCAGGAGATCAGCCACGGTGCGAATCTACGGTTGTGGGGCGGGGATGGGCCAGTCGGAGCACTTCCCTCCGCCCAGTGCTGCAAAGGTGCAGCGACACGCCGGCGTGTTGCTGCGCTTTCGCGGCACTCGGCAGGATCAACCGACCCACCCGTTGTCGCGCAGTGCTCTGGCGATGCGCTCCATCGCTGCGTCCATGTTCCGCACCATGCGTTTGGTCAAGGGCACGTGCCGCCAGCCGTACGCGGCATACAGGTCCCGTGTCTCGTTGTCCTGGGTGTGCTGCTTCTCGTCGCGATGAACCTCGCCGTCGTAGTCGGCGATGGTGCGGTACTCGGGCCACACGAAATCGCCCTCGCCGATCCACCCGCCATCCTCGATGATGGCGAGATTGAGTTCGGGGGTGGGGAAACCGCGTTGGCGCATCTCCAGTCGGATTCAGGGTCTCCTGCGGGGACTTGCTGCGCCCGTCGGCCAGTCCGGCGGCTTGCCGGAGTCGTCGGCAGTTGCGCATGCGAGGGACGCGGTGCAGTTCCTCTGGCGTCACCATGCGTCGGCGCAGGAGGTGGTCGGCGACGACCACAAGTTCCTTGAGAGCAAGCAGCGTCCCCAGAGCGTGCCAGGTGGGCAGTGGTCGTGTGATCCGCAACCCTCTGTAGACCTCGACCCTGCCCTCCAAGTCGCCTTTGTGCCAAACGATGCCCTTGCGTGTACCCCGACTGCCCGGCACCGTCACGTGCAACGGCCGGGCTCGCATGAGAGGTAGTGGTAGTCCACCGATCCGGGCCGCGGTGGTGTGCGAGAACGCCGCGTTCTTCGGCAGGACGAGCGCGAAACCCGCCACCTCGTCCCACCAGTCCTCGACGTCCGCCTCCACCCGGACCCCGCGGGTGAGCGTGCGGAAGTGGGGGTGTCGGGAAGGCCCGTAGTCGGGGCTTTCGCGCGTGATGAGGAAGGCCACCGACCCGTTGTAACCCGGGCGACAGGGTTCCCGGCGCGGTCGAGGTGGGCCCTGTGGATCGTCGCAGGGTGGCTTCCACAGGCCCCGCGCACCGAGTGCTGCAAAGGCGCAGCGACGCGCCGGGGTGTCCGTGCGCTTTCGCGACACTCGACGATGAGCTGCGCGGTGGGCCGCGGTCAGCGCCCCTATTCCGCGAGTTTCTCGACGTCCTCAGCAGCCACCTCGTGGCCGACCCAGTCGGACACCTTCTTCTCGACCTCGGCCTCGGATTCCTCGCGCTTATCCTCCGGAGCGGCTTCGGCTGCGGCCCAATCCCGCTGGACCTCGAAGTGCAGGTCGCGCTGGCGCAGGGCCTGCTGCACTCGTGCGAACTGCTCGTCGCTGGTCTCGAGCCCGAACACCGTGCGGATGGCCTCCGGGATCTCGCGGTGGTAGTCGTGCCCACCTTCGTCGAAGGACCCCGGCGTCGGGCTCAGCGCGTTCTGCATGTCCAGGAACGTGGCGAAGAAGGTGACCACCGGCTGCCAGTCCGTGCCGCGCGGGGAACCGGGGGGACGCGTGGCGTCGGGACCGAGCCACGCCGGCTGGCGCCACAACAGTGACGGGCCGAACTTCGGGATCGGGTCGTCGCCGTTCTGCAGCAGCAGGTACTTGACCTGCGCGGACTGTTCGGGTGACAGCCCGTGCCAGTCGCGCACAGCCCGCGGCAGGAATGCGCCGCCCGGGCCGATGGACGGCACCTGCGAGACCGAGCGGTCGCCCCAGATCTCATCGCGCCATTCGGTGGCGTTGGGCGTGCCGATCCAGACCGCAGCCTCCAGCCCGATCCCGGCCGGACCCGTGATGCCTTGCCCGCGGAACATCTCCTGGCTCACCTGCGACCCGAGACTCTCGCCGAACATGACGAACCGCGGGCGCTTGTCCACTGGGCGCTGCAGGAGTCGCTCGATGATGCCGTTGACGACCATCTTCGTCTGGCGGGTTCCCATTCCGACCCGGTTGAGGGACAACGCCGAGGGCAGCACCGAGTACTGGATGCCGACCGACGCGCAGTCGCCGCGCGCCAAGTACTCGAACGTGTCGGTGGCCACGTAGTTCACGTAGCCCGAACCGGTGGGGGAGAACAGCGCGAACACGGGCCGGTCCAGCGCCCCGGTGCGGTCGATCTCGGCCAGCAGCAGTTCGGCGCGCTGCTCCTCGGTGTCCGCGCTGGACAGCGGGGCGTAGACGCGGATGGGCTGTTTGGCCGGCTCACCCATGACCGCGCCGATCTGTTCGGGGGTCAATGCCTCGCGCAACCACCGGCCCGGTTCACGGCTCTGCTTGTCCCAGGGGATCAGCGACCCCGGCCCGCCGGTCACCTCGGGCAGCGTGGGCGGTTCCATGTTCGACACGTCGGCCTGGTTGCCCGACACCGCGAGCTTGCGGTTGACCAGCGTGACCGCACCCCAGCCGGCTGCTGCCAGGGTGGCGGCGCTGGCCAGACGTCCGGCGGTCCGGTGGTCGGCCGGGTCGCCGCCGAGGATGGCCGCCGCGACCCGCGACGAGACCGGCGCTCAGTTTCGCCTCGCCGTGACCCGCGGCGATCAGCAAGGCGGTGGTCACCCCTGCCGCGGCGATGGCCTTGGGCGCGGACACCCCGCGCTGCACGTCCTCATGTGCCCGGCCGTCGGTGGCATCCATGGATCCCACCACGGAGTTGCGGATCGTGGCGTACCCGAGGCCGGCCATCGCCGCGGCGCTGCCGATCGTCACAACCGGGGGGCGACCGGGGGCGAAGCGAGCACCGGCCGCTGCGAGCCCGGCGACACCGGCCGAGCCGTAACCCACGGCCGCCAATCGCACGAACGCCCGGCCCGGTCGCTCGTGCTCATGCGCCGGCAGTGCCTTGACTGCCGCCAGGCAGGCGGCCGCGGTCAGCCCGTCGACGGCGACGCTGGCGCCCGTACCGGACCTGCCGAACCGCCGGGCCACGGCCGCAACAGCGAGTGCGCGGAGGTTCCCCAGCCGTAGCCGGTGGCGGCGGCGACGCCGGAGAGGATCGCCTGGTCCTTCGTCGCGCGCGACAGCAGGTTGGGCTGGAACGAGCGGCCGGTCATGAAGGCGCCGAGCAGGATGCCGGCGTGGGCGGAGAGATCGAGTTCGTAGGTCACGTCAGTCACCTGAGCCATCCTGCCAGCGCGCTGCGATCGATGGCCTCCCCCGCAGTGGGTTAGGACGCAAGCGCGGCGGGCTGGTCAGCCGGCCAGCGTGCGCACCGTGATGCTCGCTGGCGCTGAGACGTTGCCCGCCTCGTCCTCGGTCGTCAGCCTGTACGTGTACTCGGTGTTCGGCACCAGGCCGGAATCCGACAGGCCCTTGCCGTTGACGTCGAGCACCGGCTCGCCGGTCTCCGCATCCGTACCGCCGCTGCGCTGCACGGCCACGAACAGGAAACTGCCGTCCCGCGGGGTGTCCCACGCCAGTCGCAGGCTGGTCGCCCCCAGTTGCGTCACCCGCACGTTCGTCACCGGTCCGGCGGGCGGTGGTGTCGGGACCGCGGTACGTGAAGCGCACGGTGGCACCGCGGGTCTTGCGCACCCGCACGCTCTGCTTGGCGTCGGTGGCCCGCGCGTCTCCCACCGGTTTCGCGATCAGGGTGTAGCGGCCGGGGCTCAACTTCTTGAGCCGTTTGCTGCCGGTGACCCGCACGGTCTTGCTGAACCCCTCCGGGCCGGTCACGATCACCCGCGCGCCGGTCGCGCCGGTCACCTTCACCACCAGGGTCCTGCCCGGCGGCGCCTTGGCCACGGCGGGTGGGGCGATGAGGCCCACGCCCAAAACGATCGCCGTGATTCCGACCCACACCCCACGTGCAGCGCTCATGTTCCAGACTCCAACCCGCGGCCCCCGGTCGCTGGTTCCATTGTGCTCCTCGGTGCTGCCGCGGCACACACGTGGCTGGTGGGACTTCGCGCCGAATCCGGCCACAGGTGGCCGATTCTGGCCCGAAGTTGCACCGGTCGCTGTGGTACGCCGCAGCCTCCGGCGCGATCCCGGCGTACCGTGGATGTGGAGGGGATTGCCATGCGGAAACGGGCAGTTGTCGGGATCGGAACGGCGGCGCTGGTGGCGGTGGCCGCGACCAAGGTGCGCAAGGCGCTCGGCGCCGTGCCGGCTGAGACGGGGACCTTCGCCAACGGCATGGACTACGCGCGCTGGGGTGACGGCCCGCGCACCCTGGTGTGGATCCCGGTCGGGCCCGGCAGTGACGTGCCGCGCGGCACCATGGGGGCGCTGACCGGTTCGCAGTTCCGCACGTTCCTCGAGGCCGGTTTCACTGTGTGGTTCGTGACCCGCAAGCGCAACATGCCGACCGGGCACACCGTGTCGGACATGGCCGACGACTACGCGCAGCTCATCGCCGACCAGTTCGGCGGGCAGGTGGACGTGGTGGTGGGGGTGTCCTACGGCGGCATGATCGTGCAGTACCTCGCGGCCCAGCACCCTGGCTGCGCGCAGCACTTCGTGGCGGCGCTGGCGGCGGGCACGATCAGCACCTGGGGCCGCGACCATCGACTACCGCTGGGCGCAGGCGCGCGCGGCCGGGCAGTACGGGCAGGCAGGCGAGGTGATGGCCGAGTACTTCTTCCCGAACCCGTCCCAAGCCAGGCTGCGCACGGTGTTCGGCAAGGTGCTGGGGGGCACCTTCTCGAACGAAGTGGTGCCGGCCGGGGACTTGCTGGTCGAGGCGGAGGCGGAGATGGCCTTCGATGCCCGGGAGGTCCTGCCCCAGATCAGCGTGCCGCTGCTGCTCATCTCCGCGGAAGAGGACATGTTCTTCACGCCGCAGATCGTCGAGGAGTCCGTTGCGCTCATCGGAGACTGCACGCTGATCCGCTACGAGGGCAAGGGTCACATCCGCGCCTCGATGAGCAGCCGATTGCCCCGCGACGTGGTGGAGTTCGCCGACCGCTGATGGCGCAGCGGCACAATGGAACCGACCCGGGGGGGAGTGACCGTGAGGATCCTGTACGTCTGCACCGCCAACATCTGCCGCTCGCCGTCCGCAGCGGCGCTGCTGACTGACGCGCAGGTGCCGGGGGTCGAGGTGAGTTCAGCCGGGACCATGGCGACGGCCGGCGCCCCCGGGTGTTCAGTAGCACCCGCGCTGGCGGACCGGTACGAGCAACACCGCTCCCAGGCCCTGACCCCGGAACTGCTGGCCCGGGCCGACCTGGTCCTCACCGCGGCGCGTGAGCACCAGCGGGTCGTCCTGGAGATGGCGCCTGCGGCGCGACCCCGGACCTTCACCATCCGGCAGGCCGGCCGGCTCGCCCAGTGGCTGCTCGACGCGGGCATGGTCGATGCCGCCCGCAGTGACCAGGTGTACGAGGACGGTGACCCGCGCCGCCACGTGGCCCCGCTGCCGTCCGGGGATGGCCGGACGGCGTGGCTGGTGGCGGAACTGGATGCGGCCCGAGGGATGGCTCCGGCGCCCGCCCCGGCCGGTCCGCCGCCCAATCGCTGGCGTCGCCGCAAGACCGAGGACGATCTGCAACACCCCGACGACGTGGGGGACCCGCACGTGCTGGGGATGGATTGGCATGGCGCCGCGGACCTCCAGATCCGGGAGGCGACCGGTCAGTTGGCCGGATTGCTGCACGCGGTGCTGGGCTGACACCCCCTTTTGGAGGAAGGTCCGTCAACCCGCCACTGCGAGATGCCGACACCGGATATGTGACCGTTCATCGACGCTGCGCCGGAATCGCGCGCAGATCCGGCATCCTGGGGCGCGTGCGTGTGGGAGCCGGGCTGGCGGTCGTCGTTGTGGCCGGCTCGTTGCTGGCCGCCCCGCCGGCGCTGGCCGATGATCCGCCGCTGGCGCCGGGGGAGACGATCCGGGACCGCGGATTCGCCGCGATGGTGGTCGACGGTGACACCTTGCGGTTCTCGCACAGCCGCAACCGGCTGACCGACAACTACCAGGTCATCCGGCTGTTGGGGGTGCAGGCGCCCGAGAAGCTGCCCGGTGCCTCGGGCTGCGAGGGCCCGGCGGCCCATGAGTTCCTGCGCGATGCCGTCGAGGGCCGACAGGTCGTGCTGGCCTCGGCCGGCGACTCCCGTTCCGCCATCCGCAACCGGCGGCTGCGGACCGTGTACGTCAAGACCGGCGACGGCTCCTGGGTCGATGCCTCGGCGCTGATGCTCTCAGCCGGCTACGGGCAGTGGATGCCGAAGAAGTACGAGCCGGTGCACAACCTCGAGTACCGCCATCTGTTCGACGCCGCCCGCGCTGCGGGCGCCAACATGTGGGATCCGGCCTACTGCGGGCAGGGGCCGGAAGCGAACCTGCGCATGGTGATCCAGCCTGATCCCGTCGGTGACGACGCCGCCAACATCAACAGTGAATACGTCGCGATCGTCAACGACGGGCCGAACCGGGTGGATCTGTCGCGGTGGGTGCTGCGCGACGGCAGCCTGGCGTGGTTGCGGCTGCCGTCAGGCGCCGGCGTGGATCCGGGCGGTGTGCTGACGATCCGATCCGGCAGGGGGACCGACACCCCGGCCACCGTCTACTGGGGCCGGCGGGCTCCGGTCTGGGCCAACTTCACAACCGCCCGCGGGACGCTGACGAAGTTCGGGTTCATCGGTGATGGCGCCTACCTGCTCGATCCGCGGGGGAACGTCCGGGCCAGCAAGGTCTATCCCTGTCTGGGCGGTTGCCCCGACCCGGCACGCGGCGCGCTGCAGATCTCGAAGGTGAAGTACGACCCGCCCGGCGACGAGCGGGGCAAGCCCAACAGCGAGAGCATCCGCCTGACCAACCGGGCCACGACGCCGCTGGCCCTGTTCGGGTACGAACTGCGGGCCGGTGGTTTCGGCTACGAGTTCGGCCCGCATGACACCTTGGCCCCGGGCCAACGCCTGACCATCCGGCTGGGCGAGGGGCGCTCGACCGCCGCGGTGCGTCACCTCGGGCTCGGGCGGGCGGCGCTGGCCAACGGTGGCGACCGGATCCTGCTGCGCTCCTTCGACGGTGCCCACCTGGACTGCGCGGCCTGGGGGCGGATGAAGTGCCCCGCCGGCTACTGAGGCGCGTCATCACACTGGGCATCTGACTGCCGCGCCCAGTAGTGATGTGGCGCCTGGCGTCGACCGATTATCCGATTCCCACGCCGGCCCAGTCGCGGTAACCTGCGCTCATCTGTCAAGGGTTGCCTCCAGTGAAGCGCACATCCAGCGTGTCCAGCGCTGTCGCTGCGGCCATCGGGCTGGCGGGCCTCGCTGCGCCGGCCCTGGCCAGCCAGCCGGTCAAGAAGCCGGCCGGCGGCACGGTCGTGGTCATCATGGGCAACGGCTGCTCGGCGAAGTTGGTCGGCCCGGGCAAGCAGAAGACCTCCCGCAAGGTGCCGGCCAGTGGCGTGCTGAAGGGCCTGGCCCCGGGGACCTACACGGTGAAGGTCAAGCAGAAGAACTGTAAGCCCAAGCCGTCGAAGGTCACGGTGAAGAAGGGCAAGCGAACCACCGCCGAGGTGCTCAGCGACCCGAGGTTGGTGGCCACGTCGCTCACCGGCAGTTTCTCGGGCGGCGCGAGGAAGGCCCCGGTGCCAACGCGTCGTGGAGCGGACAGATCACGCTGACGCTGCAATCGGTGGGAACGGCCGATTTCGACAGCTTCCCGCAACTGGCGCAGTACCGCGTGACCGCGGCGTCCGGGAGCTGGACGATCAGCGGGGCCGTCCCCGGCGGATGCTCCTACAGCGGTGGGGGCGCGTTGACCCTCGACGACTTCGCTGACGGCAACTACTGGGTGAACCCGTGGAACAACAACACATACGCGTTCGAGGGCATCGCGAACACCTCCAGGACGTGGCCGTATCAGGCGACCTGTCCTGTCGGGTGAAGGATCCGAGGTCCGCGACGAGAGCCGGGGCGTTCCGTTCCGGCTGCTGGCCTCCAACCAGTGGTCCGGTATCGATCCCGTGGCGCCGCTGCCGACCGGTCGGCAACCCGTCCGGGAGCTACACCTGGCAGCAGGGCCCGGGTCGCACGACCTGGACCTGGGATCTCGGAGCGGATCTGAGCAAGGAGTACGGGAAGCCGTAGGTTCGCCGGCGTTGCTGCCCTACTTCGCCTTCCAGACCTTCGTGTAGGTGTAGGCCTTGTAGCCGGTCTTGGCCGGCGCCGAGAGGGTCAGTTTCACGAACAGCTTCTTCGACGCACCCGTTGCTCTTCAGGATGAGCTTGCCGGACTTCTTCGTCTTGAGCGTGGCGTACGTGGCCTTGGCGCCCTTGGCGGATTTCCTCGCTGACCAACTCACCTCCAGCCGTGGCCGATCTGACCGATGTTGGTCACGACCGCCTTCTTCAGCAGGACGGTCTTGCCTGACTTCTTGACCTTCCTCGCAGCCTTCACGGTCGGGCGTCCGAGGGCGGCAGGGTCATGGTTGCGACGAAGTAGAAGCCCACCGGCTGCGTCAGGTCGAAGACGTTGGCCTGGACGTTCGTGCAGACACTGTCAGGGGCTTGCCTAGGCGTCGCGCTGGTGCCGGCGACGGCGAAGCTGCCGGTGCCCGGGTCCCAGTTCTTGCCGGTGGCCTTTCCGGCACTGTCGGTACTGGTGGATGAGAGGTCGACGATGCCGGTCAGCGTGCCGAGCCGAGTTGCGCCGCAGCGCACACATCTGGACCCACCTCGATCATTGTGACGCAGCGACAACTGGGTTGCGCCTGGGTCACAAACATCTGGCACCCACCGCGGATCTTTGTGACCCAGCGACAACTGGAGCGCGCGCGGGTTTCGGGGCCATGGTGCCCCTTCTCCCGGGCACGCGCCGCGCTGCCCGTTTCGTGGGCAGCGGCAGGAAGGCGCCAGGGCTTGACGAGGCGCAGTGGTGGCCTGGACTCGGCCGCGACGACGTAGGACCCGTTCAACCGCGTACTTTCGGGCCATTGTCAGCCGCCAGCCCCGATGCCAGACTCGGGGCCTGTCGCCTCCCGCGAGGCGATGATGAAGGGACCGGCCATGGCTCTGGTGGCACAGCGATTCTCGGGATCCCAGACACTGCAGAACTGCGTGAGCGCCGGCTACCGGGTGCTGGCCGGCGAGCGCGACAGGGACGCGGTCCGGCGGATCCAGGCCTCCCTGGGCAACGTCGGCTACCCCTGCGGGACCATCGACGGCATCTTCGGCCACGACACCGGCACCGCGGTGAGCGCGTTCAAGCGCGACATGGCGCTGAGCCCCACGGATCCGGTCGTCGGCATCGGCACGATGACCGCCCTCGATGGTCTGTTCGACTGGGAGCCGGCCGATCCTGACCTGCCCGACCCGACCACGGTGGACCTGGTGGCGCTGGCGCAGGACACGATCGGAGGCGTGCTCGTCCCGTGGCTGCGCACGACGGTGCAAGCCCTCGCGATCGGCCTGGACGGGCTGCCGCACGACGGTGATCATCTGTGGGAGGCGGCCCAGGGGGGACTGGATCGCAACTTCCGCCTCGACCTGCAGCCCGCTGCCCGGCTGGCCAACATGACGCAGATCCACGCGGTGATGGACGCCTGCCTGCGGTTGCTGGATCCCGGCGGCTTCCTGACCTTCGAAGCCATGGACCGAGCGGCGTTCGGGCTGCACTACACCGCTGGCGGAGGTCTGGGAACGCCCATCTACGTCTGCTCCGAAGGCCTCGAAGGCGGCCGGGTGGTGATCACCCCGCCGTTCCGCAACGTGCTGGACGACGAGGACCGGGCGGTGCACATCCTGCGGTTCGCGCTGCGGGTCGTGCGCCCGTCGCTGGTGACGACCAGCTACCCGGGCACCCGGCCGTGGGACATCATGGGCACCGCCGCCCGCATGGGCAGCCGCACCGCGTACCAGTCGTTGCTGGTGGAGGTGGGTGACGATACGTCGTCCACCTTCCGCAACGCACCCCTGTGGATGTGAGGCGGCGGTCGTGGCCGGGGAGCTCTCGGAGTTCGCGGAGCTGCTGATCGGGTCGGCAGCCGCCGGGCCGGCGGTCGTCGCCGAGGTCCGGGCAGCCGCTGATGCCGTGACCGCCGCGCCGTCGGCACTCAGCCGGCAGCGGTGGGAGGACGCGCTTCGGGCGCTCAGCCCGGACCCGGTCCAGCTGCTGCTGGGAGCGTGGGGCCTGGCGGAGCTGCCGGGCGCGGAGCAACTGCTCGGCGCGGATGTCGACCGCATGCTGCGCAGCGACGCAGGCTTGCTCTCGGGAGTTCAGGTCGACCTGCGACTCGGTCCGCTGGGGGTCAGCGCGAATCTGCCGGCCTTGGTCGTGCAGGTGCCGGCCGCGCCGCCGATCGTGGTGGGGCTCAAACCGCCGGCGAGCGTCGCAGCCTCGGTGGCGGCCGGACCGATCGATGTCACCGGCGGACTGCATGCGGAGCAAGGTGGGTGGAGCGGGTCGCTGTCGGCACAGGTGGGCGTGGTGGCCGCGGGCGCGCTCGCGCTGCTGGCCGACCAGGCGGGCACGACGTCCTTCGCGGCGGTGCTGGGTGCCCGCTTCACGCCCGGCATCCAACTCGGGTTCGGGTTCGAGACCTCGAGCTTGGGCGGTGTGGTGGGGGTCAACGTCGCAGCCGACGCCGATGCCCTGCGCAAGGCGCTGTCGAGCGGCGCTGCGGTGGGGTTGTTCTTCCCGGCAGGCCCGGGCGATGCCGCCGCCCGCCGGGCGCGACTGCAGGTGCTGACCGGAGTCTTCCCCATCCGGTCCGGTTCCATGGTGGCCGGGCCGTCCGCGGAACTGACCTGGCTGCAGGTGGCGGGGCAGTCCGCCCTGCGTCTGTCGCTGGTGGCCCTGCTCGAGCTGCCGCGGGGCCGGTTCCTGCTCCTGGGCCGGGCGGCGCTGTCGATCCCGGTCGTGCTGGACGTGCAACTGGATGTCGTGGGCGAGATCGACCCCGCCGCCGGCCTGATGGCCGTGGATCTGGCAGTCGTGTCGGGCCGGCTGTTCGGGCTGCTGCGCGTCGACGGAACCGCCGCACTGCGGGTGCGCACTTCCGACCCGGCGGCGGCGCTGTTCACCCTGGGCGGCTTCTACCCGGGGTTCCGTGCGGATGTACCGGGACTGCCGCCGCAGCGCCGGCTGAGCATGGGCTCGGACCTGCCCCTGCCGCTCACGTTCCGGTTCGAGGGGTACCTGGCGCTCACCGATGGCACGTTCCAGGCGGGCGCCCGGGTGGAGATCGGTTTCGACTTCGGGATCTCCGTGCACGGGTACCTGCAGTTCGACGCGATCGGTCAATACGACCCGTTCCACGTCCATGCCCGGCTGGCCGGTGGGGTGGATGTGGGGGCGCTGGGCATCGACTTCGCCGGGGTGGACTTCGAGGGTGTGATCGACGGCCCCGGTCCGGTGGTGGTCTCCGGCGAGGTGTCCGTGGAATTCCTCGGCGCAGAAGCCGGCTGGAGCGACTCCTTCAGCATCGGGGAGGGGGGCGGATCAGCGGCCGAGCCCCCGGTGCGCGATGTCGTCGGGCTGATGGTGCGGGGCGAGGAGCGCGGGGCCGAGGCTGATCCGATCCAGGCGCCGCCGGCGGCGCTGGTCCCGGTCGAGGCCGCAGACCCGTTGGTCGACGTCCAGGCGGTGACCCGCGACGTCGACGACCTGGCGGTGGTGCCGCCGCTCGGTTCGGTGGTCTGGAGTCAGACCGTGGCCCCGTTCGACACCCCTGTGCAGCGGATCCGTGGCCGGCGGCTGGCCGACGGGCGCGGCTGACATTGGCGGGGCTCCCCGCCGGGGTCGAGCCCGGACCGACGGAGCAGTTCGCCCCCGCGGCCCTGCGGGAGGCCGACAAGGACCAGTTGCTCACCCTGCCCGCCTACGAACGGATGCCGTCGGGGGTGGCGGTGCGGCTGCCGGCCGTGGACGTCGGCGCCGGGAAGTCGGGATCGGTCGCCTATGACGAGTACTACAAGCCCGACGAGGACCTGCTCGACGGGATCAGTTACGCCATCTCGGCGGCGCTCGTCGGGGTGCTCGGTGCGCGGGCCGCTGCCCCGGTGGCGGCCGTGCGCGAGCCGTCCGTGGTGGTGCGGCCCGAGGTCTGGGCGGTGGTGGCCCCGGGTGTTCCCCGGCAGACCGGCACTGCGACCGCTGCGGTGTTCACGGCCGCCGACAGCGGTGGCACTGCGATGCCGGCCGACCAGGCTGCGGTGCCGGTCGACCGGTTGTGGGGGCCCTGATGGCCGATGAGGTGTGGTTCAGCCCGGCAGTGCGGCACGGCGGTGCGCCGGTCATGGGTGCCCACGGCCGAGCGATCCAGGACCGGACCTTCGGGATCGACACCGCGGGGTCCACGTGGGGCGGTCAGGTGCGACTGCGGTTCTCGGTGCAAGGGGTGGCCGACGTGCGCGGGTTGCGCCCCGGCGCCGTGGTCCGGCGGGTGCCGCACCCCGGGACGTACGCCGCCGAGGAGGAGCAACGGCCCTACGTGGAGTTCGCCGCGACCGACCTCCCCTGGCGGTACAGCCCCGGCCCGGACGGCCAAGGCCGGGTGCGCCCGTGGCTGATGCTGGTGGTGGGGGTGGCCGACGACATCCAGGTCGCCGGGGATCGGGTCACTCTGCAACGGCCCGTGCTCAAGGTGCACGACCCCAGCCGGGCCGCCCTGTGGGCACACGTGCAGCGAGCTGCTGCCGGCGGGGATCCGGCCGCCGGGGTGTCCCGGGTCCTGTGCGCCCGCGAGTTCGCCGCCGGCGGCACCCTGGCGACCGACCGCGATCACACCGCCGCCCTGGTGGTGCCGTGGGGTCCCGACGGGTCGCCCGCATGGAGCGTCGCCGGGGCAGGGGCAGCCGAGGTCCTCTGCCTGGACTCCTGGCACTTCCGGACCGGCCCGGAGGGCGGCTTCAAGGACCTGGCGCTGGAACTGCAGCCCGGCGACGACGATCCGCTGGGGGTGGTCGAGGTCGTGCTCGAGGATGGCACGGTGCTGGCGGTGCCCGGTGCGTTGACGACGACACTGCCGGACGATGATCCGGCGGCGGGGCTGAGTTTCGGCCTGCTCGAACGTGAGTCGATCGACGGGCGGCAGGTGGTGGGCCCGCCGGCCTACGGCGCACCGTGGCTGGGCCAGGAGCCGGTTCGGCAGCGCACAGCGTCGGCGCAGGCGGTGGCACCGCCGCAGTGGCTGTGGCCCGAGCAGGTCAATGCGGATCTGGGCCGCCGGGTGGTGGCTGCGGTGGGGCGGCAGGCGGGCGTCGACCTGCAGGAGGAGATCGTCGGGTCCGCGGCGCGCACCTGGCGGGCGGGACCTGCCGCATCGTCGATGCTGTCCGGCCTGGCGCTGGGCCTGGCGGCCTCGGCTGCGATGTGGCGCCGGCGGTTGCCGCAGGACGCCGCCGCCCGGGCCGCGGTGCTGGGACCTGCGATGGGCCGGATACCCACGATGAGTCCGGCCGGCGACGACGGCCCGACCCTGCGTGACAGCCTGGCCCGGCCCGACCAGGCCGACCGCCGCGGCTACCCGGTGTCGCTGCTGGGTCCGGTGGGCCGAAGGGTGTTGCGCGCCGGTGGTCCGGTGTCGCAGCTGGCGCAGCCGGGGGCTGTGCGGGTCGAGCAGGTGGCTGCTGCTGCCACCCGCACCGAGGACGTGCCCGATCGCCCGCAGGAGGCTCTCGAGCTGGGCGCAGACCCGGCTGATCTCGATCCCGGCACACCTGGACACGCTCGTTCACGACGCCGCGCAGGATCTGGGGGAGCAAGGTGCCGCGCAGGCGGCAGCGGCATTCGCGGGCGAGGCGGGGATGCGCGGCGGTCCTGACCCCCACCCCCGGCCGGAGCGCATCGAACGCCGGCCGGTGGACCTGTCCGAACTCTCGGGTCTGCTCGTCGACCTGCTCGACCCCGGTGCGGACCTCCCACCCGCCCGGCGCCGGGTGACCGCCCGGATAGATGGCATCGACCCGAGTCGCCTCCTGCTGCCCCTGGAGGACTGCCCCGACCTCGATCTGCCCGCGTGGCGCTACCTGCGCGACCGGGCGCAGTACTGGTTGCTCCCCGGAGCGCAGACCCTGTCGGCCGGCGAGGTGGTGAGCCTGCGCACCAACCCGCAGTTCGTGGAGCAGTTCCTCGTCGGTTTCAACCAGCAGGCGCTGGCCGAGCTCCGCTGGCGGGGACATCCGGTCCGTGCCGGCTGCACCCCGCTGCGCCGGTTCTGGGACCGCACCCCGACCGATGCGGGTGCCCGGCGCGACGACATCGTCGGGGTGTCCGGGTGGATCGGCCCGGACGGTGCGCCCACGGGTCGCACGGGGGAGCACCCGCCGCCGGCGGTCGTGCCCGAGCGGCTGGTCGTGGTGATCCGCAGCGAGTTGTTCCGCCGCTACCCGGCGACGCTGGTCAGCCTGGCGCCCGGGGCGACGCCCGGCCATGCGGACCGCCCGGCGAACCTGGCGGCGCGCGAGTGGCCGGAGTTCATCGCCGCACTGTCCGCGGATCTGACCATGTTCGCCTTCCGCACCGATCCGGATCTGACCGCCCAACGATGGATCGTGGTGGAGGAGGTGCCCGACGGCATCCGGTTCACGACCCAGATCCCGCCGCCGCGCCGCCGGTTCGGATGGTGCCACCACCGCCGCCGCGCTGCTGATGAAGCCGGTGCGGGTGCTGCTGAACGCCGCCGAGACCATCCCCGGGGTGGGGCCATGACGTCCGTGGCGGTGATGCTGCCCGCCCGCATCGAGACCCGGTTCGACACCGACCAGGCAGGTGCCGCCCGGCTGCGGGTCATTGTGATCCCCGCGGACGTGTGGTTCGACCGGCATGACCCCCGGGTGAGCGAACAGGACATCGAGGCGCTGCGGGCTGCGGCGCAGGCCTGCGACGGCGACCTGTTCGGGGAGGCCGGAGTCGCGGCGTTCGAGCGGCTGGCGGGGCAGGTCGGCGCGGGCCGGGCGGCCTGGCTGGGTACGACCCTGCTGACCCACGACGCCGGTGGCTGGGCACTGGCCGAACCGGACCTGCGGCGTGCGCCCGAGGAGCCCGCCGCTGCGCGCACCATCCGCGGCCTGCCGGGGTTGGTCGAGGTGTGGGCGACGCTGGTGGACTCCCGGGAGATCCGGCTGGCCACCCTGCGCCCGAAACCCGAACTGCGGGTTGAGCCCGGTGAGCCTGGTGGGCCGGCCACCTTCTGGCCGCGCTGGGGAGTGCTGAAGCGGGCAGGGCTGACCGCCACGATCAACCTGGCCGAGGCCGACGGTGGCGGGCCGATCGACCCGGCGGACATCGCGGTGCTGACCGTCGTCGGGCTGGGAACGACCGACCCCGGCCCGCTGCTGACCGCGCATCGGCACGCCGGGGCTGCCAGCCTGATGCCGCCCGGATCGCCGACGAACAGCACGCCGGAGGCCGGCTACCGGCGACCCGGTCCGCTGGACTGGCGCCACGCTGCGGTGGCCACGTCCGCACCGTCGCAGCAAGTGGCCGATGCCATCGGCGCTCCTGTGTCGCTGCCGGGCGCCGATCGATGGGCACCGGGACCTGCAGAGCCTGCTGGTGTCGGCGCTGTGGCCGGCGCTGTGGGGACATGCCCTGCAGGACCTGGCGGGATGGCCGGCGGGCGAGGACGCCGGCCGGATCCGGTCGGGATTGTGGTGGCCGCAGTACGTGTTCCCCGAAGGCCCCTTCCCCAGCCTGCTCGTGGGGGACCAGCCGTACGGCGTCCTGCCGGCCACGATCGTGGCGAAACTGGCCGGCAGCGGCGGGCCTCCGGGATGGACCGGGAACGCGGTCGGCGCGTACCTCGAGCAGGCCGCCGGGCGCGCGGAATCGGGTATCGGCACGGTGGTGGACGCCGACACCGACACCGTGCTGAAGGTGCTCGCGCACACGCCGGTGTCGACCGGCTACCGCTACCGCTGGTCGGTGCCCGCGGCGTACCTGGGCGGGGCGCTCAAGAACTCCCACGTCAACCGGTTGGCCGGTGTGCTCGACCCGCTTGGGGGTGGACGCGACCGGACTGGCCGCCCCGCAGATCGCGCTCGGATCGTCGGCGCCGCTGGACCTGCCACTGGTGGACCCGGCCGGACCGGAGGATCCGCCGAACTGGGTGTACCGCATGCTGGACGACCTCTGGCGCGACGTCGAACAGGGTCTGGTCGACGAAGCCGACTTCCGCACTCTGGAGGGAATCGAGCCGAGGTTCCCAGGGAACCGGCACCGACTGTGGCTGCTGCGACTCGTGGCACTGTGCCGCCGCCACGCCCCCGAGGTGGGTGTCGGGTCCTTCGCGGTGGTGCTGGAGGCACTGGGGGTCTACGAAGTCGCACCGGCGCTGCTGGTCCGACTGGTGGTGCAGTCATTGCGGGTGGCCCATGCCTGGCCCACCGACGACGGCGCGGCGGACGAGGTCTACCGGAACACCCTCGAAGCGGCCCGGGGGCTGGCCCTACGGCCCGTCCGCAGCGATGACGGTGTGGAGCGCACACTGGCCGCCACCTTGGACTGCGCCACGCACCGGGTCGATGCGCTCCCGGTCGCCGCCGCGCTGTCGACGCTCGACGCCATGCCGGCGCGCACCGCGGGTACTGGGCCTCTACGGCTGGGTCGACTCCCCGTTGCGGGGGGAGCCGGGGTTCAGCAAGGACAGAGCCGTGCTGGCGCCGTCGCCCGCGCAGGCAAAAGCAGCGGCGATCCTCAAGGACCGGTACGTGACGCACGCCGAGTCCGGGCTCGCCCCCGGCGACGCCTGGGACCTGGGTCTGGACTCCCACGCGGTCCGCCGGGCGGTGGGTCTGCTCGACGCCGTGGCCGAAGGCGCCCACCCCGCCGAGGCGCTCGGACGGCGGGTGGAGGCCTGTTTCGAGCGATACCCGGACGTCCTGCGACTGCGCGGTGGGGATCCTGCGGGCCCGCCCGGTGGCTACCCCGCGGATGGCGACGCCCCGCTGCGCCGCACGTGTGACGGGCTGGCGGCGATGCGGGACTGGGCGGGGGACCGACTGGCGTTCGCTGCCCGGACCGGCCTGCAACCAGCGGCCTTCGCGCCGCAGGTGACGTCCGAACTGGATGCGCTGGCCGCGGTGGCCGGAGTTGTGGCCGATCTGCACCTGCTGGAAGCTGTGCACGACACGGTGCAGGGCGGGTCCGCGGTGACTGCGCAGGCGCTGGATTCGCTGGCCGGGCTGGGTGAGGTGCCGGAACTGCGCAGCCTGCGCACCCCGGTCCCCGGGCACCCCGCTGACCACACGGGTGCAGGTGTGCCTGCCGGCTGTGGCCGAACCCGGAAACCCGCAGCGAGCGGTCCTGGCCGACCCGGCAGTGGCGGCGTTCCTGGACTCGTTGGGCACGGCCGACGATCCGGTGCGGTTCGGCTGGCAGCGCGGGGACGTGGTCGTGACCCTCGCCGATCTGGGCCTTGCGCCCAGTGACCTCGCGGCCGTGGACGACGCCGGGCTGCTCACGGCGCTCGAGCGTGCCTGGCCGGGTGGGGATCCGACCATGCCGCCAGGGGTCGAGGACGTGCGCGGGGTGATCGCGGTGCTCAACCGCTGTACGCGGTCGACCGGGCCCATCGCCGAGATCGACGGGCTGCGGCAGCGTTACGCCCGGCTGTACGCCGCGGCCACAACGCTGGTCGCCGAGCTGCGGGCCGCCGCCGATGCGGCTCGACGATCCTGCGTTGCGCGCCCGCGCCCTGCGGTGGGGACTGGCCGGGGACTTCAGCGGCAGCGCGGAGATCGCCGGCGCGAACCTGGCGCAGTGCCCACCTGTAGCCGACGTCCTCGACGACGACCTGGTGCCGGCACTGCGGCGACTCGCGGCGATCGGTCGCGGCCACCCCGACGCCGTCGTCGTGCCGGTGCTGGCCGCGCCCGACGCCCCGACCCCGCTGGACCCCGCGCCGGACGCGGACCAGTGGCACGAGGCCTTCTCCCGCGTGCGACCCGCCCTGGTGCAGTTCCACGAAGCACTGGCCACGAAGGTGACGGCGACGCAGGCGGCGGGCTGGGGGCCGGGGTGGACCGGCCAGGTGGTGCCGGGGACCGCCGCCCTGCCCGGTGCGGCCAGGGAACTCACGGTTGTGTACGCATTGGACGGTGCAGATCCAGCCATCGCGGTGACCGGCGTGCTGGACCAGTGGCAGGAGACCCTGCCCGGCCGCTGGTCCGCAGACGACGGCGTGGACCGCGCCGTCTCGGCCACCGCCGCCTTCGGTTTCGCCACCCCCGGTGCCCGCCCGCAGCAGGCGATCCTGCTGGCCGTGCCGCCCACCCCGGACATCGACATGGACCTGCCCCTGCTGCGGCGGATCCTGGCCGAGACCCGGCTGTTGGTGCGGGCGCGGGCGCTGCGAGGCCGCGACCTCGGGGGGTTGGCCGCATTGCTGCCGAGCGCGCTGCTGCGCGCCGACGCCGGCGGTGGAATCGTGCTGGACGACGCGGTGTGGAACCGGCCGACCCAGGATCCTGGCCTGCACGTGCGCCTCGAGCAGGCAGCACCGGAGGGCGACGTGGACCTGGCGCTGCAGGCGCGCACGGCCGACCCGTTGTGGATGATGACGCGGCAGTGGGAACTCGGGGAGCACCAGGGCGCCGACGCCTCCAGCCCGGTCTGGGCACGGGCGCGGGTGAAGACCACCCCGCTCAAGCCACCGGTCGACCGCCGTTTCGCCGATCCCGTGCGGCTGCCGGGAGCGGCCGTGCTGGAGGCGGCGAGCCGGGACTGGCCGGGCTGCTGCGGGGACCGCGGATCCTTTCGACACCGCAGCGTTCGTGCACACCGTCGCCCTGCGCGGTGGCGGTGCGACGTTCCTCGCGCCCGAGCACCCGGGTGGGCAGTCCGACTGGTGGTCGGTCGATGCCGACGGCGCGTTCCGGCCCGCCGGCAGGGCGCGAACGCTGGCGGGGCTGCCCGGCCGGATGCGCTACCCCGGGGCACCCGCGCCGGGCTGGTGCACGCTCGAGGACCCCGGCGACAGCGTCACCGCGCACCTGCCGGACACCGCACATGTGGGATCGCTGTTCTTCCTCGACGTTCTCGCCGGGCACGCCACCGACTGGTACCTGATGCCGCTGCCGACCGACCCGGCGCGCGTGCTGTCCGTCGGCAAGGTGACCGTGCTGGACTCCTTCGGCGACCCGTGGGTGCTGCCGGAGGATCACTGGGGGCCGGCTGACCGGTGGAGTCTGTTCCGGACCGCCGGCCTGGGTCCTTCGGATCTGCTGCTCTGGGCCGCCGACGCCCCACCGCTGGCGGGTCCTGTGCTCGAGCGGGTGGTGCTCGGCGTCGACGAGGACGCGAACCTGCTGTGGGCCGTCGAGGAGACCGTGGAAGCGGCGCAGCGGCTACCCGACGCTGCGGACGCCGGCCCACCGCCTTCCGACAACACCGCACCCCGGGTCGGGTACCGACCGTTGGCGGACTCCCCGCCGCGGTGGCACCCCTACCCGGCGGACGACGCCGCCGAACCCCGCCGCTTCCGGCAGGGCAGGCTCGCGACCGGCGGCGGTGTCACCGACCTGCCATCGGCCGCGTCGCGCATCCTGCCCACCGACCAGGTGCACGAGATCGTCCCCGCCGCGATCCCGGCCCGCGGGCTGGAGGTCCTGCGCCGGTGGGTGCTGGCCCGGGACGCGGACGGCAGAGTCGTTCTGTGGCAGCAGCACACCAGCCACGTGCCGCTGGTCCCGCCTGCCCTACGGCTGCCTTTCGACGTGATCACGCCCGGTCGGTGAGGGCCCCCGGGGTCATCGTTCCGGGCAGTTACCCTGGGGTGATTCCCCCAACTCCGAGCGGAGATGAAATGGCCCAGGCCATAGCCACTGAACAACCCCAGCCGACCGAGCAGTCGCCCGCGGCGCCCTACCCCAAGGTCTTCTCGCTGAAGTTCAGCGGCGTGGGCCTGTCCTTCGCGGCCCTGTTCTTCGCGTTCTCGCTGTTCCCCTCGCTGCTGCCGCGCGCCGGCTACGTGCAGGGCATCGCCTCCGGGATCACGATCATGATCGGGTACGCGATCGGGGTC
The DNA here is from genome assembly GCA_963733395.1 of uncultured Actinomycetota bacterium. Taxonomy (GTDB): domain Bacteria; phylum Actinomycetota; class Actinomycetes; order S36-B12; family UBA10799; genus JADKAV01. The sequence continues at coordinate 236 of CAVTCZ010000008.1, read as the reverse complement.
GGCATCCAGGCGCTGTGGCGCTACCTGGAGATCCCCACGCCGCGGGAGTCGCGCCAGCGATGGATCAAGGCCATCCTGCTGGGTCTGGTCGGGCTGGCGGTGGTCTCCGCGATCTGGCAGTACGTGGGCTGGCAGAACGAGGTGCGCAGCATCTTCGACAAGGAGCCCATCTCGCCGGTCACCTGGCCGGTGATCGTCCTGGTCACGGTGCTGGTGGCGGCCCTGATCCTGATCGT
>CAVTCZ010000007.1:0-182674 GCA_963733395.1 uncultured Actinomycetota bacterium | reverse complement strand
CGGGCCTGCTGCATAGCCTCGCGGTGCGCCTTGATCGCGGCCTGGCGCTGCTCCTTGGTCGACGCCGGGTCCTGCAGGACCTTCAGCAGGATGTCGCGGCTGTCGGCGACCGTGGCACGGAAGGCGTCATTGGCCGCGTTCATGGCCAAAAGGAACGCCTCGCGCGCCTCCTCGATCGCGGCGCGCAGCTCCTGCCTGGCCCCCCGGTACTTCGCCCGGTTCTCCTGCCGGATCTCGCGCAGATCGGCGCGGAACTCCCGGCGCGCTTCCCGCAGTTCGGCGCGGAACTCCAGACGGGCTTGGCGCAGGTCGGCGCGGAACTCCCGGCGCGCCTCATCGACTCCCCAGCCCTGGCCGTTGACAGCCACCACGGAGGCGCTTACGGCCACCGGGGCCTGGGCGTTGGCCGCCGGTGCGATGGCACCGAGGCCGATCATGACTCCGGTCGCGATGGCGACGGTTCGTGAACCTCTCATCGTTCTTCTCCCTCTCGTGTGTGACTTCAAAAGGTCAGGGTCCCCTGACAGGTCTCTGCGGTGAGGCGGTTGCGCGCGGTCAATGTGAACGTGTCCGGGCCCGGCAGGTTCCCGACGCGGGCCTTCACCTTCACCACCCCGCCGCCGGTGGCCCGACGGGAACGTACGGCGACGGTGGTCTGGTTGTGCTGTAGACGCAGGACCCAGCGCGCACGCGGACCGCCGGTGTCGACCCTGGCTTCGACGTCCACCCTGAGGTACCGAGACCGGCCGGACAGAGTCCACTGGCTGCCGGCACTACAGGTCCCCGTGGTGGCGATCCTGTCCGATCCCCCACTGGACGGCCCGGGCCGTCCGACCGCTGGTGCCGCCAAGGACGCGCTCAGAGCCAGTGCGAGCGCTGTCCCGCTGATCGCTGTCGTCATCTTCCCCACAGCACCCATGCTTGTCCCCCGTGCGGGTCGCGGGCAATTGGACCATCGTCCTACGACGAAGGTCGGGCACGGTCGCGTCTGCCCCTGACACCGATGGCTCGCCCCTCGGGTACACACCCCCGACAGGCCTCGCGAGTGTTGCGCCGTTGTCGCTCCCCGATCGCGAGTGTTGCGCGGTTGTCGGTTTCGGTATGGCAAAACCAGCAACGGTGCAACAGTCGCGGCATGGGACCCCGCAACGGTGCAACAGTCGGCGGGAGGGTGTCGTCACATGACGCCGTTTCCGGGGGCGGCGCCCTCTACCAACGCAGGGCTTGGATCAAGGGCTGCCGGGGTGCGACCGCATGCTCAACGTCACGGCTCGACGTGGCCTCACTTTCACCCGGGGGGCGGACCGGTCGCTTCCGCAACAACCGCCTTCTCAGAACTGAGCGTGCCCTGGGGCAGGGGATCGGCCAGTGTCAGCAGTCGGGAGTTGCCTCACGACAGTGAAGTGCGGGCCCCAACTCCCCGTACGGTTGTCCCGAGTCCACCCGTGCACTGCAGCGACTGCGTGAGGAGTCCGCGCAGCTCAACGACTTGTGCGACGATCACGCCGTCATCCTGCTCACGGTTTGCGGAAGCGCCCTGCGGCCGGCGACCGAACCCCACGACTTGGACCTGGAGGCGTCCTGTTCGAGTACACCGGTGACTCCCCTTCATCACCCACACGATCCCGGCGTTGCGGTGGTTGTCGTTCATGGTCTGCCTATCTGCGTGATCTGGTCATGCTTGGACGGGTCGGCCATCACGGGCGGGGCAGGCGTCCCCAGAGCGGCGGTCACCAGGCCCCCGATCGCAACTCGTATGTATCGCATGGGCCCTCCTGGTCGGCCCCGGACATAGACTGGCGGCCGTGTCAAGGAAACGTCGCGGTCGAAGCCCGCAGCGACGGCCAACCCATGCCCGACAGGCTCGCCCCGACCATGGGGACGCCTTCGAGGACCTGGATCTGATCCAGGACCTACGGCGTGCGATCAGGTCCGACGAGCCCATGGATCTGCTCAGCATGGTCGGCGCGGTGCTGGAGGTGACCGACCCGCGCAACCGCAATCCGTTCTCCCGGGAGGAGCCGGCCACCACCCGGGAGGACCTGGTGGAATCGTTCATCGGGACCCCGTATGCGGAGACCACTGCTGTGCTTACGGTCATGCGGTCATTGGTCGGCGATGAGGTGATGAAGGCCCGCATCAACCGCGAACTGGCCAACCGCCGCCACCCCATGCCCCTGTGGGTGAGCGGGCTCGAGGATGTCGCGGCCGAGCCTGAGGTGTTCTTCTTGACCCACGTTCTCAAGGACGGCGACGACTACCTCTTCGGGGTCACCTTGCCGACGGGGCAACCGCTGTCGGCCCTGGTCTACGTCGACCACAACATGGGCACCATCGTCAAGGATGCGTTCGTGGTGCCGGAGCCCCTTGAGGATCTGGTCATCAAGTTGGGCAGCGTACTGGAGAGCGACGAGCAGTCACTGACCCGCATCGACCCCGCCATCGGCCGGGCCGAGGTGGAGAACGCAATCTCCAACGCAGCCATGTACTGGCCGCCCGTTGAGTCCGATAGCTGGCCGATGTGCCGACCGCTGGTGGAGTGGATGCTGCGGCAACTGCCCGACGGCGGACAGGCCCAGGAGTTCCCGGAATGGTCCGATGAGCAGACGGCCGCGATCGCCGATGACTTCTTCGCCTCGCCGTTCGGCCGCCCGCTCGATCGCGCGGACGAGCGCAGCCTGATGGATAGCATCCTGTGGTTCGCCACTTCCTACACGGGGGGCGATCCGTACCGCTGGAGCAACGTTCGGGTGGAGATGCTGCTGGACGACTGGTTCCCGCGAAAGATCATGGCGCCCACGTCGTACCTGGCGAAGATGCCCGATGTGTTGCGCGCGTACGTCCGGTACTGCCACGACCGGCAGGGCATCCGCGCCGACCTGACCCTGGAGACGCTCGCGGCCATCGACGTCCACGAGCCCGAGTATCAGCGGCTGATCCGTTCCGAGCGCGATCAGGGACCGGAGGCTCTGCTGGCCAGCGCCTTGGCTGCGCGCGAGTCCCTGGAGGACATGAGCCTGGAGGAGATCGTCCTCTCCAGCCTCGGCGCCGAAGTCGGCGGTCCGCTGCGCCTCCAAGAGCTTGATGACACTGCACTGCCCGACGAACCCTTCGAGTGGGCCGGCATCCCCGAGGACATCCACCCGGTCCTGCAGGAGATGCTCGATTCCTGTGACCGCTTCGCCGACGAGATCGGTGACGTGGAATACCGCACGGCGATGCGGCGGTTCCTCAGCCGGGCGGCGGCCGGGGATCCCACCGTGTTCCGGCGCCGGGCCTCGCCCGTGCGGGGGGCCGCGGCGGTTGCGTGGGTGATCTCACAAGCCAACCGGTTGTTCACGGCCAAGTCCATCCAGGAATGGTTCGGACTGAAAAGCGGCGTCTCCCAGCGGGCCGAACCGATGCTGAGCGCGATCGGCGTGGATCCATACGCGCATCGATTCGGCGGGTTGCTTCTGGGTATGTCCGACCTGCTCGTGTCCAGCCGTCGTGCGGCGATCATCGAACGCCGGGACCAGGCCATGGCGGGGTTCGACCTCTAGCGCAGGTGTTGTCGGCTCAGGCGCCAGAGGGCTTGGGCGCGTGTCCCTCGCAGCGCCCCAACAGGATCACGCGCCACGAGCGGCCCCCCACTGGCTCCCCGCGTTGCAGCGCCTGATGGACGGCCGGTCGCTACACTCCCACGCATGACTGAAACCGTGACCGCCCCGGCCAAGACCCGGACCCTTTGGTCAGTGATCGCCGCCGTGTTCTTCTTCCCGACCGGACTGGCGGCGGTGTTCCAGTCCGGGAAGACCTACGCCGCCAACCTGGCCGGAGATCACCCCGGCGCACACGACGCGGCCGCCGCAGCCCGCAAGTGGCAGAACATCAGTGCCATCTGCTTCATCGGGCTGTTCATCCTGAACCTCGTCCTCGGCGGGATCTGGAACAACTGATGCGGTAACCGCGCGGACGTAGTTGCTCACTCCCCGCGCAAGTTCTCCTGCGCCCACAGCGTGGCCTGCACCCGGTCACTGACGCCAATGGCCACCTAGATCTGGGTCAGATGCGCCTTGACGGTCTTCTCGCTGACGCCGAGGTGTTTGGCGACCAGACGGTTCGGCTGACCCGCGGCGACCAGTTCGAGGACCTCCCGCTGCTTGGCGGTCAGCACGGATTCGGCGGCGGTGGAGCGGGCCCGCCGGGTGTCCACGAGCGCGCGCGCCACGCGGGGGTCGATCGGCGACGCCGCCGGCGGCCGCCGCCTGGATGCCGGCGTGCAGGGCCTGTGGATCGGTGTCCTTCATCAGGTAGCCCACCGCCCCGGCATCCAGACTGCGCAGCACCAGGTCTCGATCGGTGGACGTCGTGAGTACCACGACGGCCGTCCCCGGCGCAGCCTCCGCGATGCGACGTGTCGCCTGCACGCCGTCGGTTCCCGGCATGGACAGGTCCATCAGCACGACGTCGGGGGCCAGCGAGATGACCACCTCCGCACCCGTGGCGCCGTCGTTGGCCGAACCCACCACAGTCACATCGTCGAAGTCTCGAGGCGTCCACGGCCCGCTCCAGCAGTTCCTCGCGGGTGCACAGTTCAGTGCTGATCCGCCTGGCCATCCGGATTCCAAGCAGGACGAGCAGGACCGCCAGCAGCACCATGCGACGGCGGAGCTGCGGACCTCGCCTGCAAGCCACCTGGGATAGAGGACCGTCGGCGTCAGGCGGTACGTATGACAGCGATCACAATGTTGCCTCCTGCGGTGGGTTTCCAGCTCTCGATGAGTAACCCGGATTCGCGCACTAAGGTGTCGAGCCCACCATGGCGCAGGTAGGCGACCGCATGACCGGCGTGTTCAGGGCCAGCCAGGATCTCGGCCACAGTTGTGAACCCGCGGGTCAGCCAACCGCGCGGGAAGCGCAGTCCGCCGGCTCCGAAGTCGGTCACCAGGATCCGACCGTCTGGGGCCAGGACCCGGGCCGCCTCCCGCAGGATCTGGGTCGCGCTGGGCCGGTCCACCGAATGCAGGACCAGTGAGATGAGGACGAGGTCGGCGCAGCCGTCATCGAACGGGATGTGCTCCCCGTCGATCCGTCGCAGATCCGCCTCGTCCCCCAGTCGGATCCGCGCCTGTTGCAGCATCGCAGCGGACGGGTCAGCACCCAGCACTATGCAACCGGAGTCGCGGTACTCGGCCAGCGCCGCGCCCGTTCCGCAGCCCAGATCGAGCACAACCCATCCGGGTTGCGGGGGGTGCAGCCGCTGAGCGACCTTGCGCAATGGTGCATTCATCGGCTCGAGTGCCCGGTCATAGAACCGGGCGCACACTCCGTACCCCTCTGATGCCACGATCGCTCCTCGCCGCTACCGGTGCAGGGCCTTCCGGTCGCGGTGGAGCATGAGGTTGAACAACGCCACGGCCTTGAAACCGAACCCGTCCGTCTTGGGCAGCACGCCCAACTGCTGCATGAGGTCCAGGCTGTCGTAGGTCATCCTGCGCTCGCTGATCATGCCGTCGCGGAGAATGTAGACGGTCGCACCGCTGAGGCTGATCTTCCGTCCCGTGGCGGGCACGCCGTTCCTGGACCCAAGCATCGTCATCGTCGCACTCCAGGTGTACGCCAACATAGGCGGATCGATGCTTGTGAACAGTTGGACGTCTTCCACTGGGATATGCAGGTCGGGGAAGGCCTGGAACCTGTCCTTCAGGTCGGCCGCCACCGCTTCCTTCCCTCGCAGGTGGAGTCCGGGCTCGATCCAGACCACGTCGTCTGTCAGGTTCTCCAGAATCCTGTCGACGTCGTGATCGTTCCAGGCTCGCAATCCGACTTCGAACTGGGAGCGCATTTCGGCCTCAGTCATGGGTCGTTGCTCGGTAGTCATCTGACTCACCCGTTTCGCGGTCCCCCACCGCCGGATCTCGACGGATCCAGGCCGCCACCTGAATCCTATCGCGCAGGTCGCCCTGACGATAGACCTTCGATGGACCGCCCTTCGTCGGTTTCGTGGCCTGCGCCGTCGGCGCATTCGGCGGTCGCATAACGGCGCAGGCAACGGAGTACCCGGATGACCAGGCACTTCCCTCGGGTCCGCCTGGCGAGAATCGAACTCGGGACCTACCATTACGAGATTCGATCGGGGGTCGCACGGGGGTGTGTGGATGTGCGCCGGCGTGCTTAGCGTCACGGCTCGATGCGCGCTCACGTTCACCGCGTTGCAGCGGGGTTGCTGCCAGCGTTGCTGCCGCAAATGGAACCTTCTCAGGACGGGGCAGAGGTGGCGCGTGGCGTGGTGGCGGATGCGCGGTACCCCTACGCACGAGCCCAATGCCAGTGAGCCCAGTGCCAGCAGTCGCGTCCACGGGGCGTGCGACTGCACACCCGCAACGCGCACCGGCCGGCCACCGTCGCGCGACACTGACGTGCGGGCCCAACTGCGCCGTACAGTTGTCCCGTGTCCACCCCCAGCAGCGCACTGCAGCGGCTGCGTGAAGAGTCCGCGCAGCTCAACGTCTTGTGCGACGAGTACGCCGTCATCCTCCTCACGGCTTTCGGAAGTGTCCTGCGCCCGGAGGCCGAACCCCACGACTTGGATCTGGGCGTTCTGTTCGAGTACGCGGGAGAGCACGATGCCCTCGGTTTGCGGGACGACCTCGTGGCGCTAGCTGGATACGAGGGGATCGATCTGGTGGTGCTCAACGGTGCCGGACCAGTGATCCGCGAACGCGCGCTCGTAGGTGCAGAGGTCCTCCACGAAGCGCGGAAGTCCGTGCACGCGAATGCCGCAGTCGTCGCCACCATGGAACGCATGGATACCGCTTGGCTGCGCGACCTCGCCCTGGAGGAACTCGCGCGATGACCCTCGACCGGGATACCGTCGTTCTGCGACTGGGGATCATGAACGACCTGCTCGGCGATCTCGAGTCGATCGGCGGTGTCGATGCTGCGCGTCTGCGCTCCGACCGGATCACACGGCACGCTGTCGAACGAATCCTCACCCAGCTCGCGGGAGGCCGGGGTCCCGGATATGGCCGTCGCACAGTGGCAACGGACACGACGAGGCCGTGATGATGCGTACCTACTCGCATCCGTCCGAGCAGGCACTACGTGAGGCTGGGGAAGCCCCTTCGAGGGCCGTTCTCAGCGGTTTCTGACTTCTTGGTGACTTTCCGGCCGCTCGTCAGCAGCAACGAAGAGACCAAGGCACTCGCTTTTGCGCTTGTGACCAGGCCTTTCACGGAGCCGCCTCCGAGAATCGAACTCGGGACCTACGCATTACGAGATTCGATCAAGGGGTGTACGGGGGTCTGCTGGTGTGCGCCGACGTCCTGCAGGGTGGTGCTTCACGTGCGTTGGCGTGCGGGGTTGTGCAGCCCGGTTGCTGCCAGCGCTGCTGCCGACGAGACCCAGCCCTGGGATTCCGGCTTCTAAGCCGGACTAGCCCGCATGGGGGCGGATTGGACATCGAAGTGCGGCGAGGATGACGGTTCGCACCCGACCACCGATCAGGGATACGCGTCGCTCAGGTCAATCACCGCGACCCGCGCACCGCGCGAGGCCGGTGCTGCGGCCGACACCGCACCGTTTGATGCCACCGCCGATGATCACTACGTCGAATAGGCCGCCGTCAAGTTGATCGATGTCCGCTTCGCGCAGTCCCACACTTCGATGCTAGGCGGGTGGTCTGGGCAGAGTGCGCTGCTGGGCTGTTCCCTATAGAACCAGACCCTCACCGGCGCCGGCCCCGGCGGGTTGGGCCCCGACGGTCGACTGAGTAAGCAGCCCCGGACCGTCAGGTTCTGAGGCATTGGTTGACGCGGGCCAGGTTTCGGGAAAGGGTGAAGTGTCCGGCCTGAGAGCCGGGGATACGAGGAGGCAAGCGTGTCTGAAAGCGTCTACAAAGTCGTCGAACTGGTCGGAACCAGCGAGGAGTCCTGGGAGAAGGCCGGCGCTGCCGCGGTCGCGAAGGCGTCGGAGAGCCTGCGAGGGTTGCGGATCGCCGAAGTTGTCGAGTTGGACATGCAGATCGAGGACGGCAAGGTGAGCGCCTACCGGACAAAGGTCAAGGTGTCCTTCAAGTTCGAGAGTTAGAGGGCGACAACCGCCTCGGGGTTGGCCTGCAGGTTCAGCCACCAGTTGGCCTGCAGGTTCAGCCACCAGGGGGGCTCGCCGGGCCCCAGCCGTTCATGGCCATCGAGACGAGGCTGGGCTCGTCCTCGAAGTAGCCAATGATCACGTGGCGCGGTTGGCCGGTGCGACGGCCGATGGCGGTCAGCCGCAGCGCGCCCCATTTGCCCGGACGCGGGGCCATCGCCCGTTTCTCCCCCGGGTCACCCGGTAGATCCCGCGAATGCACATGCCAGGCGGTGACGACGAACCAGCGGGGTGGCAGGCGGGGCTTTCGTTGCTGGGTGTCTATGAGCACTGCGCCCTTCGTGAGACGGTGGCTCGACCCTGGCGGCCCCGGCCTCCGCCGGGGCGAGCCAAGACCGGGCAGTGCCCGGCACAGCAGGTCAGGCCCAGGCGGTCGCCCTCGGTGGACCGCGGCCGCCTTTGGACGGCAATTCGACGTCCCCCGAAGACCCTGGTTCGCGGGCCCCGACGGGCGTAGGTTAGATGCACAGGACAGTTACCAAGGCCCCCGTGGAGATGGTTGAGATGGAACGTGCCGATGCCGTTGCAGTCGAGGATGAAGCCGAGGACGCCCGAGGAGGGCGCTGGAGCAAGATGTCGCCGCAGAACGGGTCAACCGGCGGGGGAGGTACGGTCTACGGGCTCGGGCTGATCGGCGCGGCCGTCTACTTCTTCAGGTCCGCGGAGTCCGGCCGGGACTACGCCCTGGCCCTTCCCAAGGGCATGGTGTGGCCCGCCGTGGTGGTCTATGACCTACTCAAGGCTTACCACCACTAGTCACGGACAGGCCAGCTCAGACACGACCACCGACACGGCAGACTCTCTGCCTTTCACCGAGGCGAAGCAGGCGGCTAACGCCACCGGGACATCACCACGAATGTCCCTGACGAGAGCAGTGACGGACCATGGCACACAGCCGCGGCTATCTGGACAGCATCGAGGCGTGTCCTCGGCGCAGGTTCTTGTCGGTGAGTTCACGTGAACCAGCGTTCAACCTGGTTGAGCCAAGAGGACGAGGTGGGGGTGAAGTGCAGATGGAAGCGTTTGTGGCGGGTCAGCCAGCGTTGAACCGCTGAGCGTTTGTGGGTTGAGTAGTTGCCAGGATCAGGTGGATCTGCAGGTCGGCGGGGACCTCGGCGTCGATGGTCTTCAGGAAGGTGAGGAACTCGTCATGGCGGTGACGCGGAAGGCACTGGCCGATCACCGTGCCGGTGAGTACGTCGAGGTCGGCGCACAACCGGGCTGCTCTATCTCGGTGCTTCGGATTTGAGGGGGGAGTCGCCGGTGGCCGGGTGTCGCGCGGTGGTGGTCCCCCACCTGCCCAACTTCTCACCAGGAGCACAACCACTCATCAACTGACTTGGGCGTCAGTGCCGCGGGGCCCCACGGCACCCGGGGCCCCAGTCGGCCGCTGGACTGGCGCCGACGACTCAGATGGCCCGTTACATGCTTTCTGGCCCGCTGCTAACCGGACAGAAGTCATGTAACGGGCCAGTTGCGCCTTGCCAGCATGTGCGGATGTGCCTGCTGATCACGGCCGGACCGCAGAAAACCGACTCCCCCCTCAAATCCGAAGCACCTCTATCTCGCTTTCTTCATCACCGGGGTCTCGGGCTCCATGTTGGTCCGCGCCCAGTTCTCCGCCTTGTGGTAGTCGGGCCTCACCTCGTCACGGTGCCCGACGGGTCACAGTCCAGATGAGAGCCAAACCCAACGGGGGTGGGCAGCCGCGATTGAGAGCGTCCCGCCCGACATCTGGACCGCAGTTAGCCCGACACCGATCCCCGGAGAAGTCACCCAGTAGCCGCCTGCGGGCGGCGACTTCATTGGCAGCGGCGCGGTGAGATCGCCAAGAGCGCCGTTGGAACACCTCGTACCGAATCCATCAGCGGCCCAACAGTGCATCGACGTTGGGTAGGTGTTCGAACCGGGTGAACGTTCCCGCATCTGCGATCTCCCTCGCGGCCTTAAGGAATCCACCCCATGCGGTCCGCGCGAGCGTGCCCCCCACGCTGATCCGCCGTACTCCCAGTTGCGCCGCCTCCGCAACGTTTGTGAACGGAGCATTGATCAACAGGTTCACTGGTTTGGGTGACACCGCGGAGACAATCGCGGCGACGTGCTCGATCTTCTCGATCCGCGGAGCGTAGAGGCAGTCGGCGCCCGCTTCGGCGTACGCGCGCAGCCTTCTGATTGTCTCGTCAATGTCGGGACGCCCGCACACGAACCCCTCGGATCGACCGGTGAGAACGATCCCCGTGCCGCTTTCGTCGATCGCCCGCCGCGCGGCGGTAACCCGCTCGACAGCCAGTTCGAACTCGAAGAGCGGATGAGCCTCGTCGCCCGATGAGTCTTCGATAGAGAGCCCCGCGATCCCAGTGTCCGCCGCCAGTTTCACGTTCGCTGCGACTTGGGCCGGATCCACCGCGAAACCGCCCTCGAAATCAGCGTTCACCGGCACCTTCACGGCGTCAACGACGACACGTAGATGCTCGAGTACCTGATCGAGTGTGACCTGGTTGTCCGCTCGACCCAACGTCCACGCGAATCCGGCACTCGTCGTGGCCAACGCCTTGAAGCCCATCTGCTCCAGGGCCCGTGCACTCCCCGCGTCCCACGGGTTCGGCATCACGAAGCATCCCGAGAAGTGCAGGCGGTGGAAGGCGGCGATCGGATCGTCATCGACGTTCATGCCACACCTCTTGCCCCGTGGTCGGAACTCTAGTCCGATCCAGCCAGGAACTTCGTGCGCCCACCGGTCCCGCTCGGCGTACCGACACAGTCCGTGTCGCCCCCGCGCTGTGCGCAGGCCGATTGCCCGGGCAGCGCTGACGGGAGTTCGAACCACGCACTCCATCCGCTGCGTCATCCGCAAGGCTTCGGCAAGCGAGGCATCGCCCGGGTGCCCGCGCCGCACAACAGTGGACCGCGCGCGCGACGCGGCGTGATGCAATCCCCTCAGCCCGTGGTCATGCGCATCGACTTCGGAGTGTCCCGACAAGGCCCGAAGCGTCCGCTTGCACCTGGCGCCGCCATATGTCCGCAGATCGCGGTAATGGCGGACCTTTGACAATGCTGCAGCGTTGCTGACCGCACCGGCGGATGCGAGAGCGCAGGCGGCGAGAGGAGTGCAACCAGGCAACACCCGCCCGCCAGTGCTCAGAACCCTTCCGTGGCGATCGGCAGTACGCCTTCGGCGATTGCTTCGTTGAAGGCGGCGTAGTCGAGCAGGTTCTGCTGTGCGTATCGGATGGAGAACTCCGCGATGGCGTCGTCGAGTCTTGCTGACTTGCCCATGTCCAGCGTTGCTGCCAGGAGTGGGAGCTGCAGACGCTCTTGGAGCCCGACCTCGCCGAGACCCGGAGCGACAACGGGCATGCTGCCTGACCGATCTCGGTAGGATTCTCGTCGCCCGCTTCAAACCGGGCCCACGCAGCAATCCTGTCTCTCCGCAGCCCCGGAACCGGGGTACATCGCAGTCGCCGTTCGCAGGACAGGCTCGGGGCCGGGTTATCCTTGAACCTCAGGAACCCTTTCGTGAGGAGCATCAGTGGCAGTCAAGGTCGCCAAGTCAGAGCCCGGGCACAAGAAGGTCACCTTCAGCGTCGGTCAGGAGTTCACCGACGGGCGGGTGTGCAGCGTGGTCGGCGATTTCAACGAGTGGACGCCCGGCGAGCACAAGCTCGTTCGTCGCACAGCTGGCAAGTACTCGGTATCCGTGGTCCTTCCGGCGGGCCAGTACGAGTACCGCGTCCTGCGTGACCAGGGCGAGTGGCTCACCGATCCCGAGGTCGAGACCACCGGCGTGAACAACGTCATCTCGATTCCCTGACACCGGCGCAGCGGATTGATCGTTCGGGGTGGCCAACCAGGGCGCCTCGGGTGACTGCGCGAGCTCTGCATTTGGCGCGGAGCTGGGCGTGCCAGTCCTGCGCAAGTGCACCACCAAGTGATGGGTGACGGCCACTCGCGATGCCCCCGGCGTTAGCGAACGGTCAGGGCGTTAGCGAACACACACGTTGCACCGCTACCGCCGTGGCCGACTTCCTACGTCGCGGACGAGGAGTGGGAACAACCGCCCCTACGACGTGCCCGGCCGCGTCATGGAGAGGGGCACCACGACCGCGTCGAAGAGATCCTCCGGCACTCCTCTCGTGAGAGCGGCCTGCTTGAGGGGAAGACCTTCGGCTTCGGCGTGTTCGACGATCTCAGCTGCCTTGTCGTAACCGATGACCGGGGCCAACGCCGTCACCATCATCAGTGAGTTGTCGACGTTCTCCCGGAGCCGCCGGACATTGAGCCGGGCCCCCTCGATCATGTGGGTGCGGAACAGGTTGCACATGTCGCCGAGGATCCTCGCCGAGTGCAGGTATGTGTCGATGAGCAACGGGCGGAACGTATTCAGCTGGAAGGAACCCTCGGCCCCGCCCATCTGCACCGACACGTCGGCCCCCATGACCTGGACGCAGACCATCAGCATGGCCTCTGCCTGACTCGGATTCACCTTGCCCGGCATGATCGAGGAACCCGGTTCATTCGCCGGGAACAACACCTCGCCCAAACCACTGCGCGGACCCGAGCCCAGCCAGCGCATGTCGTTGGCAATCTTGAACAGGGACACCGCAGTGGACTTCAACGCCGCGTGGGCGCGCACCATGCGGTCCAGTGTCGCCTGTGCGGTGAACGGGTTCGGGGCGACTCCGAACGGATGCCCGGTCAGCTGCGCGATGACTGCGGCCACCTCCCGTCCGAAGCCTGGTGGCGCGTTCAGCCCGGTGCCCACCGCGGTACCTCCGATGGCCAGCGCCAGCAGACCTGACGTGGCGTGCTCAAGGTCGCTGATCGCATCGTCCAGCGCCCCCACGTAGCCCGACCACTCCTGTCCGACAGTCAGGGGCGTGGCGTCCTGCAGGTGCGTCCGCCCGATCTTGACGACCGACTCCCAGCTGCGTGCCTTGGCATCGAGGGCGTCGCGCAGCATCGCCACGGCAGGCAACGTCAGCTCCTTGGCCATGGTGTACGCAGCGACGTGCATGACCGTGGGGAAGGTGTCGTTGCTGGATTGGCACATGTTGACGTGATCGTTCGGGTGGACGGGCCGTTTGGAACCCAAGTCGCCGCCGAGCAACTGGATGCAGCGGTTGGCGATCACCTCGTTGACGTTCATGTTCGTCTGGGTCCCGGAACCGCTCTGCCAGACACTCAACGGGAACTGGGTGTCGAGCGCCCCTGAGATCACCTCATCAGCCACCTGCGCGATGAGGCGGCCCTTCCATTCCGGCAGGCGTCCGGCCCTGGTGTTGACGATGGCGGCCGCCTTCTTGATCAGGCCGTAGGTGCGGTTCACCGCCACGGGCACACGGTCCTCACCGATGTCGAAGTTGGAGAGACCGCGCTGCGTCTGGGCGCCCCAGTAGCGGTCGGCGGGAACCATGACCGACCCCAGACTGTCGGACTCCTCGCGCATGCCAGTCGTTTCGAGGCCGATCGGAAGGTCGTGGATCGTCGGCGCATCATCACTCATACCGGGGTGTACCCCAAGTTCGGGGATCTGTGCAGGCCGGGCGACCAGCCCTTCGCCAAATTTCTTGCTGTCGGTGGGGTCAGGGCGAGTCTTGCCTCGTCACGGGGAGGAGGATCGCCGTACTTCGCGTGCAGCCGTGGCGCCGAGTGCGGCAATTCTTGCTTCCCGGTCCAGGACTCGGGCCGCTTCTTCCACGACACCAAGCGGTGCTGCAACCGGGCGACGTGCTGGTGCCCGCCCGAATGTGGCGGATGGAAACGCAGCGGAGGCCGGCGCGCATTCGCGCGGTTCGCGTTTCTGAGAAGAGTCCGCCGGTCACCGATCAGCGCTGGTCCAGGGCATCCACCTCTCCGGTGACGTTGACCACTACCGGCAGGCCCTCGATCTCTGAGGGCAGTTGCGCGGCAACGCCGGCATCCAGCACGCCAATCACAACGGCCTCCTCTCCCGCGAGGCCGATGCCGAGGCCGACGGAGGTGACGCCAGGAATTGCGAGAAGACGTGCCTCTTCGCTCGCCGGCAACCGTCCAACCGCCGCGCCCGGCTCGGCCTCGGCCGGGCGGTACTCGACGGGTCCAGAACCGGAGAAGTCCGTCCCTGATTTCTCAATGTCGCTCATGACGCCACCTCATCGTGCCCTCTCTCGCACTCTACAACCGGCCGCTCTGATGGAGAGGGCTTCCGGCGTCGCGGTCAGGGCAGCAGCCGGATGTCCAGTGCGGCGAGCGCAGCGCCGATCGGGTTGGCGAAGGTCGTGCCACCACCGCCCGCGAAGAGCAGGCCAACCGGCCGCACACCCGTCGTCCACTGCCAGATGACCGAGCCGGAATCGCCACCCGCTGAGAACGGGTTGGCGTTGACCGACTGGATCGCGATCTGATTTCGGAAAAGCGCAACGCGCCCGGCGCCGTAGTTCACGTTCACCGACACCCCGATCTGCGTCACGCGGCCTTGCGTGAGGCCGGTGGTGCGGCCGCTCTTGCCGACGACCATGCCGAGCGAAGCTGCGAGCGGCGCCGTGCCCGTGCGGTAGAACGCGGCGCTGCCTCCGGAAAGGTAGTACTGCTCGCCACGGATGCGTTCGTGCCACGCCCACCCGAAGGCGGCGTCCACGAAGTTGGCGGCTCCGCCGAAGTTGATCGGCACCCAGCGCGCCAACACCGCGATCTGGTCGCCCGGGTGGCGCCCGCCATCTGTTGGGCCAGGCTGAACGATGCTGTCGTTCACTCGGCCGGCGTTGGAGTCAGCCAGCACATGGTTGTTGCTGAGGATCAGGTGGCGATTGGTCCACGGCGCTGTCAGACCGATTGCGCGGCTGCCGAGCGTCCCCGCTGTGATGTTGACATGCCCGACCGATACGCCGCCCGGCGCGGGGCGGTGCCGCCCGCGGTGCGAATAGGCATCGACCGAGCCCACCGGCACCTGCTGCACGGGAACACTCGAGAGCGCAGGCGTACCTGCGCTTTGAGCCAGCTGACTCAACAGCTGTTCCTGCGGCATCGCGCTCTCGGTGAAGAGCGTCAAGGCCGGCTCCCCCGGGACACCGCCGCCGTACGCGATGCTGTCCGGGTCAGGCAGGCCGATGCCGACGCCGACGATGCCTTGAGTGGATGGTGCGTCTGCCAAAGACTCGATCTGGCCAGAGGCCGCGAGCAGCGTCGCCTCGACCGCATCGCGGAGCGCGAGCAACTCGCTCGACACGCCGGCTTCGGCGAACACGGCTTGCTGTTCGGCCTCGAGGCTCAGCGCCTCGAGGCCGGCGCCGCCGGGGTCCTCAGGGCCGGAAGTCGATGACGTGCCCTCAACCGGCCCGCCGTCGCTGCCTGCCCCCGGGTTTTCGACGTCCGGTGAGTCGTTGCTCTTGTCGGCCATGATGGACCCCTTCTAGAAGAAGTAACAATGAATGGAGTGAGGAGTGTCGCGAGTGCGCACCCACTTTTTGTTGCATCTAATCGCAGCCGACGTCACGTGAGCGTCACTGCAGCGTCAAGGGAGGCTGGCGTGCGTGGGCCGCCCACACACGGTGCGCGCCTATCGGGCTGACCTCGATGGAGTGTCGACGCGGCTTGCCGAGCACCTTCGCGGCTTCCATCTCGAGCACAGATACGCGCATTCCACCGGCGTCAAGCCGGTTCTGCCATCATCACGACGAAGTAAATGCCACATCTGATCTGAAGCAGGTGACCCAGTGTGGGCGTCGCCAAGACAACTGCGCTTCCATCACAGCCGGGGTCGCGCTGCATGAGAGCGGCATGTAGCGGTTCAATCTGCGTCTTGTGCCCGGTCAGACAAGGGTGGATGGCCGTGGTCCTCAGCGCAATCGGACAGGCTAGGACGGTTCGCAAACGGTCGTTTCTGAGACTCATGAGCCGCCGTAAATGGCGCTCCTACGCTGATCACGAGATCGATGCGCATCCCGTGGGGCCTGGCTTCATCGAGGTCGGGTTCGAGCGGATCCGCGTCTCTACAGGGGGGCGCATGCGCGGGGGCGCGGCCAACATCGTTCCTAGGCAGCAGTTGGACGGGCAGAGTGCGACGGGCTGGGTTCGTTCATTCAGACCAACGTCCATGACCATGTGAGTCGAAGTCCTAACGGAGCGCGATGTCCGCGTGGTGGTGTACCTCTCTACTCAGGCGCAGCGGCAGGTTGTGGGGACCTTGGCCTCGCGTTCTCTCACCTCGGATCGGGTCGGACACTGCAACGCACGAACCGGTTATGCTGATAACTGTCACGGTGTGTAGTCGCTCCCCCCGAAACTCCCCCGAGGTCATCTTGAGCCAGTCCAGCGGGCAAAGAACACCCCTGCTGACCAGGCCTTTCCCATGGAGCCGCCTCCGAGAATCGAACTCGGGACCTACGCATTACGAGATTCGATCTGGGGTTGCTTGGGCGTGTCTGGATGTGCGCCGACGTGCTTGCTCAGGGCGCGCAGGTCCGTCGGCGTGCAGGGTTGTGCACTTGGGTTGCTGCCGGCGTTGATGCCAGCAACGGCCCACTCCCAAGTGGCCGGGGTGTCACTCAGTCTCTGACCGTGGGGCCGAGGGAGCAACAAGACGTCCTTACCCGGTCGACGCCCTCTTCGCGGACCATTCGCAACGCGGCGCAGCTCGGTCGGGCCGATATTGGCAGAAGCGGGGCGCACTCAGAGCGATAACAGATTCGTTATAGTGCAATTATGACAGAGGACACCTACGCCTACCGACTTCGGCTGCGCCGCACTGCCGCAGGGCTGAGCCAGCGCGAACTCGCAGCCATGTCCGGCGTCAAGCAGCCCCTTATCTCAGCCATCGAACGGGGGAACCGGGAGCCCACTGCCGCCGTCCGCCACCTCCTCGAACAGTCCCTCCAGGGCTGCCGTCTCAGGTGCTGAGGGTGACTCGTCAAGAAGTGAAGGATGCTTCGGCCGCGGTTGGCGGCACGAACGTCCCGATGTCGGTTCGGTCGCGACAGGCCAGCATGAAGTCGGCTTGGATCTCGATCGGATCGTGAAGATCCCGCACGAAGCGGACATCGTCGCGCTCCTCACGGTCGAAGACGATCTTCGCGCGCTGCTGAACGCGCCGGTCGATGTCATCTCCGCGCGAGCTCAGGCCACTGCCCGAATCCACCCTGGAGGATTCGGTGACGTTGTCGACGCAGGATCGAATTGAGAGGCGCCTGGGCGACCTCGCACGATTCGGAGCGGAAGCCGCCTACCTCGTCGACAAAGGCCGACCCGCTTACCTCGCCGACACGATGGAAGGAGCCTTGCTACGCGACGCGGGCGAGCGCATCCTGATCAAGGTCGCGACTGTTGCCGAGAAACTGCCGGACGATTTCAAGGCGCAGCATGCGCCGGTCGCCTGGATCGTCGTCGCCAGGATGCGGAGTCCTGGTTGATCATCACTACGACCAGTCAACGACGACCTCCTGTGGGTGGCCCTGACTGTGCGCATCCCCAACCTCATGCGGGAGTTGGGCCTTTAGCAACTTGGAGAGGTCCCGCGCCACCCCGCGTTGCGCCGACTGCCAACCTGCCGGCGCCTGTGCCGCCGCGTGACGCTCGCCTCGCAGGCCACCTCTCTTCGGCATCCTGGTCGCCACCTGCACCCTCGTCGGCGCACGGGCCCGGATCCCGAACCGTGACCTCGAAATCCTCGAGGTCGCCGGCTACCTGCTCTGCCCCCTATGGATGATCGCCGCAGGCATCACCCTCGCCGTTGCAA
Organism: uncultured Actinomycetota bacterium; assembly: GCA_963733395.1. Classification (GTDB taxonomy): domain Bacteria; phylum Actinomycetota; class Actinomycetes; order S36-B12; family UBA10799; genus JADKAV01. Next base: position 164,832 of record CAVTCZ010000007.1, on the reverse strand, counting down.
ACCCACCTTGCAGACGGTCAGGTCTGCGTTGACCCCGCCATGAGCCGCTCAGCGCACCACGGTCCAGGCACCGGTCCCCGACGCGAATCCAATGGAGCGCAGCGTGAGGTACATGAGCACACCAAAGGCGAATGTGTGAGCAACCTGTCGGGCCGACGGTCTTGAAGGACTGGCCAGTGAACAGGTTGATGCTGCTGACGACAGGGCGAAGAACAGCGACGCCAGTCCCGCCACGGCAAACTCTCTCGAGGCCGCCGTCACGCAGCATCTTGATCGCGATACCCGAGCGGTAGAGGAAGTTCCTCCACGAACCCGATCAGCAGACCGGTCAGCAGACCCCACGCAGCACCTCCGCCGCGGCGTGGCCTAAAGTGCACCTGTTCAACTTCCAGTCGCTCGGGCAGGCGGTTCACCGCTGGCTCCGCGATGACGGTCGCCACGATGGAGTAGGGCGTTCGTTCCCCATTCACGATCCCAAGACTCGCAGAAGGACCTCGGGGTGGCGACGATCGCCGGGGCCGAGCTTCATCCACCACGACCGGTAGATAGGTTGCCGGCCGAACAACTCCGACGTCCGCCCATATACACCGAGGTGGCAACCAGGATGATCGCCGCACGACGATGCCGTACTCCGAGCCCAGAGTGAGTTGGCTGATCGTCTCCGAGATCGCGCCGACCATCAGCGCCACCAGCAGAGTGAGCTGCACGAACACCAAGGCGCGCGCACCGTCACGTTGATGCCGAGGAGGTCATAGCCGAGCACACCGATGGCGACCGCGACGGCGATCAACGGTACCAGATTTGCAGATCACATCCTCGAAGGCAGGAAGGCCGAGATCGCAGCCAACACGACCGGCAGGAACAACCAGATGATCTGGCCACGGTCCTGCGACCCTCCCCGACGAAAGCGCACACCGAGGCCGACCAGCCCTGCGCCTATGCCGACGAGACCCCGCGAAGCCACACGCGACCAGCACGAAGCCCACGGCATCAGCCACCCCGGCCATACGAAAGGCAAGGTGAGCCCCTCGACCCAGTCATTCACGTTGTCCGTGCTCAGCGCCAGGCCAGGTCACCGACCCCAGACCCAGCACCGTGAACCACAAGGCCCACCGCCAGCGGGCCGACGGTCCTGCCGTCCGGTAGACCTGCGGAAGACAGCGAACGGCAGCAGCAGTACGGGAACCAGAGGAAACCAGCCGCCCAGACCGCGACGAGACCCAACGCCAGACACACTCGGTCGGCCAACGCGCGGTGCCATAGATCCCGAGCACTTCCGACAGGCTGCCGAACCGCGCGGACAGCAGCAGGATCCAGCTGATCGAATTGCGGCCGCTCCAGTTATCAGGCTTTAGTCCCGACACTGGATCAACACCGGTCCGCGCCGAGGTCGCCGGCGACTCCTCCCTCCAGTCCGGCCAACTGCGACGTAGAATGGCCAGGAGATTCCAGCATGTATGCCAGGAACCGCCAAGGATGCCTGCCGCGATTCAGACGAACAAGCAGTCCCGACACTGGTCACGTACACCGGGTCCGCGCCGAGGTCGCCTGGCGACTCCTCCCAATACCCGGCCAACTGCGACGTAGATGGCCAGGTAGACCAGCATGTATGCCAGGAACCGGCTCGGTTTGAGGTCGGTCAAGGCTCTCTCCTGGTCTGCCCAGTACAGCCGGTGACTGCCCGACGATGGCGTGGCGACTCGCCCTTCATCCTCCTGCTGATCTGGTCGGCCTTCTTGCCGGCGGCATGCGGCCCCGAGGTGGCAGCCATGGATCGTTGCGATCGGTTGGCCGATGTCGCCCTGGTCGTCAGCAACCCGGTCCGACATCGGCGAAGTCGTGTTCCCCGCCCTGCTCTACTTCGTTCGGTGGCTGCCGACTGACCGTGCAGAGCTTGACCACCCGGCCGAACGAGCCCGCCTCTGGCAGCCGATGCTGAAGCGTCACGCGAGACCGCGGTGCGCAATGCAATCCTCGAGGAACGCCTCGACATCGCCCGCGAGCTCCACGACGTCGTGGCGCACCGGATCTCCGCAGTCTCGTTGCAGGCGCAGCTCGCCAGGCGGCAGGCGGAGGCTGGCTGAGTGTGAGCGGCGACCAGTTGCGCACGATCGAGACCACGGCCCGGCAGAGCATGCGTACATGCGCCTGCTCCTCGGCTGCTGCGCCCCGAGGACGCTCCGCCGCCTTGGAGCCGCAGGCCTCGCTGGCCGACCTTGCGCTCCGGCTCGAGTCCGCCGAGGCGTCGGTCAACGCGTCGATCTCGAGGAGATCGGCAGGCGCTCCGCTTCCGCCAGCCGCATCCCTCGGGGCCTACCGGATCCTGCAGGAGACCCTGACGAACGCCCGCAGGCACGGTGCACCGGGCGTCACCCGCCTCCGGATGTCCTGGAGCGACGCAACACTAGGCCTCGAGGTGACCAACCCGGTGCGCCGCGACCGGCGGGCCGAGCCCCCGGGCCTCGGCGTACACGGCATGGTCGAGCGGGCCCAGTTGTTCGGGGTACCTCACCTCCGGCCGGAAGCGATCGCTGGCGGTTCGCCGTGACGCCCGCTCCCGCGGTCGTCCAGGCGGCCCCATGACGATCCGTGTCCTCGTCACCGATCTCCCCGCTGATCCGCGAGCCCTTGCAGCCCTCCTCGCCGCAGTAGACGGATCGAGTCGTGAAGCGCGGCCGACGGCGCCTCCGCGGTGCGCCTGGCCAGCAGCCTGAACCTGATGTAGTCCTGATGACATCCGCATGCCCGTCATGACGGTCGAGGCCACCCGGCAGGTACGAACCCTGCCGCGTCCCCCTGCGGTGGTTGTCCTGACGACGTTCGACCTCGACGAGTACGTCCTGCCGCAGTACGCGCCGGAGCCTCCGGTTCCTCCTCAAGACGTGATGCCGACGCTTGGTCGCCGCGCATCCCAGCGCGCTGCCGACCGTCAAGACGCGACCAACTGTAGTTGACTGCTCAACGGATTTGGCCGCACGCTGACGTGTCGTTCATCACAGGGCTTTGCTCCACGATAGACGTTCCGCGGGTGTCGAGCCGAAGATTGGCCTTCCGCGTGGAGCCGCCTCCGAGAATCGAACTCGGGACCTACGCATTACGAGTGCGTCGCTCTGGCCGACTGAGCTAAGGCGGCGTGGGCGGCGCACCGCCCGACTCGTTCAGTCTAACGACGGGCATCCGATCGGTTCTCGACCGGGCGAACCATTTCAAGGTCGGTGTTTGGAAGGTCGAGCACAAGAGAGTGACGAGAGGGCGGAGCAAGCCCGCGTGGTCGGCGCTGGCCGTGGTGTCGCTGGCCCTGTGGGCCATGCCATTGGGCTTACCGGCGGCGGCCGCAGCCCCCGTCTGCGCAGTGGATCTACAGGCACCCGTGCGCGGGGCGAATGCGGTGGCGGCCCTCGGCGACGAGTTGCCGACGGTCGCCCACGCGGCCGGGCTCAGCGCGAGGAACCTCGAGCACAACCTGCGAACCGACCGGACGCTGTGGGTCGACGAGTGCGGCCGGCCCTACTACGTCGAGCCCGCCGACTCCGGCCCATCAAGGCCCGAACCGGTTTCCGCCGCGTCCGCCGACGCCCTCACCCTGCACAGCCGTCCCGGATCCGCGCTCACCCTCTTCCTCGACTTCGACGGTCATGCCGTCTCAGCGACCGCCTGGAGCGCCGCCTACGGCGGCGACTTCACCGCAGAGCCATACAGCATGGACTCCGACCCTGCCTTCAACGACACCGAACTGAGCCGGATCGAGAGTGTCTGGCGGCGGGTGGCCGAGGACTACGCCCCCTTCGACGTCGACGTGACCACCGAGGACCCCGGCACCGCGGCGATCGACAGGTCGTCAGCCAGCGACGGCCAATTCGGCACCCGGGTGATCATCACGGGGACCAACACGATCTACAGCCAGTGCTCGTGCGGCGGCATCGCAGTACGTCGGGGTTTTCGACACGACCAGTGGCCACGCGTACTACCAGCCCGCATTCGTCTTCACCCGGGGTGTCGGATCGGGTTCGAAGAACATCGCCGAGGCGGCGTCACACGAGGCCGGGCACAACCTGGGCCTCTACCACGATGGAACGGCCTCGAGCAGCTACTACACCGGCCAGGGGGCTTGGGCGCCCATCATGGGGGTCGGCTACTACAAGCCCCTCTCGCAGTGGTCGCGCGGTGAGTATGCCGGAGCGAACAACATCCAGGACGACCTGGCAGTCATCGCGGACAACGGACCGTCACCGGTGGGCGACGACATCAGCGACACCGGGACCGGCGCGAAGGCACTCACGCCGGGCACCACATCGGCCGCCATCACGGCGCGCGACGATGTCGATTGGTTCCGTTTCGACGCGGTGGGTGCCACCACCCTGACGGTGACCCCTCAGTCCGCCGGTGGAAACCTCGATGCTGCCTTGCAGGTGTACAACGCCGCCGGTACCCAACTCGCCTTGATCGACGAAGCGTCCGCCTTCCTGACCAACGATTCGGCTGTTGACCGGAAGACCGCAGCGTCGGTGCACCCGTTGTTGACGAAGTACAGGCTTCCGTCGTCGTTGTCCAGCGTGCCGTCCATGCCATACAGGAAGACGCTGCCGTCATCGGTGGTCACCGCCACCATCGGCACCAGCCCGGCGTTGTAGTAGCCAGCGAAGGTCCCGAGCGTCACGCCGTTCTTGTCCTTGACCGTCCAGTTCGGACCTGCCGGACCGCCCGGGCCAGCCGGACCCTGCGGACCTTCGGAGTTCCAGGTCTTGAGCTTCCAGCCCTTCTTGCACTTCTTGTTCTTCTTGTTGATGAACTTCACGGTGCCGTCGGACTTCTTGACACACGCCTGGATGGTCTTGGCCTGTGCTGCGGGTGCAACGGCCATGCTGGCGGCCGCCAGCCCGCCCACTGCTGCGATTGCGAACAACTTCTTCATGGTGTCCTCCTCCGGATACTACGGACGCTACGTCCCCAGGGCATAGGCAAGCAACCAGCGTCGGCCGACTGCCCACCATCTGCGCTGCGGCACGCGATTTGCGATGTTGTTGCCCTTCGGATCGGCGTGTCGCGGGCAACAACGTCACAAAACCCGCGGGCGGGAGCAGTGACGGCCCTCACCGCGCCGCGCACGCCCCCCGGGACAGACAATGAGACGTGCTCAGCACCTTCGGGGAAGTCGTAGCCGTGGCAGTGGCCATCGCCGCCTCCCCCTTCCCGGTGATCCCGGCCATCCTGCTGTTGTTCACCGCGCAACCCAGACGCACCGGCGGTTCCTTCCTGGCCGGATGGTTCGTGGGGGTGCTCGGCGCCACGGCGTTGTTCGCCGGACTCGCTGCCGCGATCGAAACTCGCGATTACCCGCCCGGCTGGGTCTCCTGGGCGCGACTGCTACTGGGTGCGGCCCTGGTCGTGCTGGGCGTGCGGCAATGGCTGGCGCGGGCGGCGGTGAAGGAGCCGCCGGCCTGGATCGCGAACATCTCGACGGCGACCACTGCCTCCGCCCTGCGACTGGGACTGCTGCTATCGGCTGCCAACCCCAAGGTGCTGCTGCTGGCCGCAGCGGGTGGTTTGGACATCGGCGCGGCGGAACTGCCGGTCGGCGAGACAACCATCGTGGTCCTGCTGTTCAGCCTCGTCGCGTCGGTCTCGGTCGCAGCACCGGTCGTGGCCTACAGCATCATGGGGGAACGGGTCCTCGGCCCATTGGGCACCGCGCGCGACTGGCTCGAGCGCAACAACGCCGCGATCATGGCAGTGGTCATCGCCGCGATCGGGGCCGCGCTGGTCGCCAAGGGACTCAGCGGGCTCTAGCCGAGGGGTGACTTCCCCGCGCTGTCTCAGGCCGGGTCCTTCTGCTTCATGAACGCGACCGCCAACGTGGCGAGGATGCCGATGACCGGCAGCAAGAAGCCCAGGATGGGCCAGCCGATCTTGCTCATACCGTTGCGCTCGGCGATGAAGTAGCAGAACCACGCGCTCGCGATCGCGACGATCACACCCCAGAGGAAGTCCATGGCTTCAGCCTAGATGCGGAAATCGACGAGGTCGAGTGGCGAGGTGTCCGACTCCGCTACTTGCACTCCAAGCCGTCCTCGGGCACCTTCCCGTCCACGAGGAAGTCGTCGACGGCGTTGTCCACGCACTTCGAGCCCGAGTAGTACGCGGTGTGCCCGTCGCCGCCCTTCCAACTCACCAGCACGCCGGACTCGAGTTGGTCGGCCAGGTTCACCGCCCACTCATACGGCGTGGCCGGGTCGTACTCGGTGCCGACCACCACGATCGGGGGCGTCCCCGGAGCGGTGATCTCGCGCGGCTTGTCCACCGCGGGCGCCGGCCAGTAGTAGCAGGGCAGGTTCCCCCAGGCCAGGGCCGCGCCGAAGATGGGCGCCTCCTGGCTCCACTGCTCGGCCTGCTTCCGGGTCTCCTCCGGGCTGAACCGGTCGGGCCGGTCGATGCAGTTGACCGCGTACAGCGCCTCGTTGGCATTGTTGGCGTACGTCCCGTTCGGTTTGCGATCGGTCAGCCAGTCCGCGAGTGCCTGCAAGCCGAAGCCGTCGCCCTGAAACGCACTGTCGAGCGAGTAGAAGAGGGACTGCCAACCGTCTTCAGCCGAATACAGGCTGCCGACTATGCCGGTGGTGGCTTGCGCTGCGGTCAGCGGGCGACCGGTGTCTGCCGGCAGCGGGTTCTGTTCGACACTGGCGAGCAGGTCGGCGATCTTCTGCACACCAGCCTGCGGGTCGTCCCCGGTCGGGCAGTCCTTCTCCCCGGCGCACCACTGCGTGAACCGCAGCAGCGCCTTCTCGAATCCGAGCGCCTGCCCACGGCTGAGTTCGGCATTGGTCAAGGTCGGGTCGACCGCACCGTCGAGCACGAATCGCCCGACCCGCGACGGGAAGAGATCCGCGTACGTCGCACCGATGAACGTGCCGTAGGACTTGCCCAGGAAGTTCAGCCGCTCGTCGCCGAGCAACGAGCGCAGGATGTCCATGTCCCGGGCGACGAACGGGGTGCCGATGTTCGGCGTCAGATCCGGGGAATTCCGGTCGCACCGTGGTCCGAAGCGCTTCGAGACCGCCACCGTGGCCGCGATGTCCTCATCAGTCTCCGGGTTGGGGTCGACGTTGAGGAAGCGATCGAGTTGCGCGTCGCTCAGGCACTCGATGGGGGTGCTGTCGGCAACCCCCCGCGGGTCGAAGCCGACGATGTCGTAGTGGTCGAGCAGGTCCGACCGCACGACCACTCGGGCCGCCCGCGCGTACTCCACGCCGGAACCGCCCGGGACCGCCGGGGTTGAGCACCAGGGATCCGAGTCGCTGGTCCGGATCGGCGGCGGGGAGTCGGAGCACCTCGACGTCGATCGTCTCGCCGTCGGGCTCGTCATAGGTCAACGGCACGGTCATGGTGGCACACTCGAACTTGCCGCCGCAGGCCTTCCACGCCAGGCTCTGGTCGTAGTAGGCCGACAGCGCCGGATCCTCCGCGACCGGCGATGCCGTCGGCGAAACGCTGGGCTGAGGGTCACTCCCCGAACTGCAGCCGCCCAGCACTACGAGGGCGGCCGCAGCCACGGCCAGCAGTCGAGGATTCATCCTCCGACTGTAGTTCCCGGGCCCGACACCGAGGCGACGCATGCGGCCGTCGTGGACAATGGCGCAATGGCGCACCTGCAGATCGTTGACCAGTTGCCCCGGCCCATCGCCTTCGTGCTCGGCGGCGGCGCCTCCTACGGCGCGGTACAGGTCGGCCACCTCCGGGCCCTGGCCGAGACCGACATCACCCCGGACTTCGTGGTCGGCACCTCGGTCGGGGCCCTGAACGGCGCGATCGTCGCCGAGCACCCGGCAACCGCCCACGAGCGGCTGGTGGATCTCTGGTCTGGCATGACCCGGCAGGCCGTGTTCGGCAAGATGCTGGGCACCGCGCTGAATCTGGCCAAGGGCAAAGCGTCGGCTGTGCCGAACTCGGGCCTGCGGGCCGTGATCGAGAACGCCGTCGGCGCCCGCACCTTCGAGGAACTGTCCCTTCCGCACACCGCCGTCACCACCGATTTCAATACTGGCGAACCGGTGCCGATCGGCAGTGGGGACCTGGTCTCGGCCCTGCTGGCCAGTGCCGCCATCCCCTTGGTGTTCCCGCCGGTGCACCGCGGCGAACGGATGCTGGTCGACGGCGGCATCGTGGCCAACGTGCCCATCTCGATCGCTGCGGACCAAGGCGCGGCGACCATCGTCGTGCTGGACTGCGGGTTCACGGTGATGGCCCCTGAACAGGAGAGCACCGCGACCGGGCGGTTGTTGCGCACCGCCGCCATCATGGCCGCGCAGCAGGTGCGCCGGGACCTCAAGACGGTCGACGACCGCGTGGTGCTGTACCTGCCCGGGCCCTGGCCGATGCGCGGGCGGCCCGACGACTTCCGCCGCAGCGCCGACAACGCCGCCACCACCTACGACCTGACGATGACCTGGTTGCACGGTTTGAACGTCGTGGGCACCGGGCGCTACGGCGCGGCGCCGTCGGACATGTTGATCAAGCCGAAACTCGCCGACTGAATCCCGCACCGGGGAGAGATAGTCCCAGCGGGGAGGGATATCCGCGTGCTTATCTCTCCCCGATGTACATATCGCTCCCGGGTGCCGGAGGCTCGCCCCGAGTGCGCGGAGGCGCATCGTCCCGGACTGCCGCGGAGGCGTCGTCCCGGCTGGGCGGAGGCGGCGCAGCCCTGCTACGCCTCGGCCATCTCCGCACGCTTGGCCAGCGCCAGATCCCGCACCCGGGCGAGGTCCTCGTCGGTGTACACGCCGTTGATACCGCTGATGGTCGCCAGTTTCATCCCGTGCTTGATGCCGAGCTTGTAGATCTCCTTGACCTTCGGCCATTCGATGTTGCGGCCCACGGTGAAGGTCTCGTACCGCCCCTCCAGCGCCAGCACGATCGTCTCGGCCAGGCAGGCGTAGGCCACGCCGGGCGGCAGGCCGATGTTGCCCATGTGCACGTCGCCGGGCAGCTGGATCTCGCCGGACTCCACGACGAGCACGTCGGGGCGCTTGGCGACGTCCTCGGCGGACAGGTCCAGCGGCCGCGCCACGTCGGTGATGACCGCGCCCGGCTTGACCTGCATGATGTCCAGGATCCGTTTGCCCGCCCCCGAGGTGGCGGTGACGATCGCGTCCATCTCCGGCAGCGCCTCGTCGGGAGTCGCCGCGACGAAGATCTTCGCCCGCGGGGTCTCCCGCTCGATGTCGGCCTTCAACGCCAGCAGTTTGGCCGCCTCCGGGCTGACCATCCACAACTCGTCGCAGGCCATGGCCAGCAGGCGCGCACACACCGATCCGATGGCACCGGTGGCGCCGATGACCATCCCCTTGCCGAGCAGGCGGCCATCCTCGTCGACCTCGGCGACCCCGAGCATGCGCAGCGCGTCGTGCAGCGCCCACAGGGCACCGGAGGCGCTGTAGCTGTTGCCGGTGGTGATCGGCAGCGGCGCCCGCTTGGCCACGGTCACACCCGCGTCGCCCACCACCTTCGTGAACGCCCCGAGGCCCATGATCTGCGCGCCGAGCTTCTTGGCGATGTCGGCGGCCTGCAGAAGGCGCTTGTAGGTGAACTCCGGGTCGTGGGCCAGCAACTGCTTCGGCGTCCCACCGACCGTGATCAGCCAGCCCTCGGCCTCGGCCCCGGTCGGCGACGTGATGCCGGTGATGTGGCTGTAGGTGAACGGCGGTGCGTAGGCGATGGCCTTCTCCACACCGTCCATGACCACCTGCGGGGAGACCTTGGCCAGGGTGTTGAGCGGCTCCACGTTGCGGAGGTACTGCTGCGACAACGGGTGGATGACGAACGCGAACCGGCTCTTGCGTTTGAACCCGCCCGGGTACAGCGCGCGGGGCTCCAACTCCGCCGAGGTGATCATGTCCAGCAGGTCGTCGTCGACCAGCCGGGCCTCGTCGGCACCCGTGGCAGCCAGCATCAGGCCCTCCAGCACGGCGGCATTGACCGTCACGCCGTCGAAGGGTTGCGGGGTGTCGTCGAGTACCAGGTCGACACCTCGGCGGTGCAGTTCCTCGAGCCGCTCCTCGGAGACCGCGGAGGTGATCAGGGTCTTGCCGGCGAGCTCCTCGAGATCGAACATCATCAACTCGTCGTAGGTGGCCACCAGCACGTCGGCGTCGCGGACGGCCTTGCGCAGCAGCGACTGGTTGAACCGGCGGCCGGGCGCGGTGACCGGGGTGCTGATCTGGTCCGGGACCCGGTCCAGGAACCAGGAACTGACGCCGGCGAACCGGTCGAGGGCGTTGAACGAGTCCAGCATCGACGGCAGCCCCCACTGCAGGACCGCGTCGGCGAACTTGATGTTGTCCGTGAACTCCGAGAGCACCCGGGCGGTGCGCCGGTGGTTCGAGCCGCCGAGCACCACGGTCCGGGCGTTGCTGAACAAGCCGGGCTGGTCGGCCTGGATCTTGCGCACCGTCCACTCCTGCAGCACGTCGCGCAGCCGGTGGCCGTTGGTGGTCGGCACTGCATTCGTGGCCGCCTCGAGCCGCCGCAGCGCGCCCTTCTCATCGCCGGACAGGATGCCGATCGTGCGGGCATCCCGGGCGCCGGTGATGGCGAACACGGTCGTGCCGGGGATCCACTCCTTGACCATCTCCTCGGCGCGGTCGACGTCGCCGTCGGCACCGACCCGCACGATCCGGAACTGTTTCTCGAGGAACGTGACCGGGCAATCGTAGTTCCGGTCGGACTCGGCCAGACTCACATCGACGACGACCGGGAGTTCTGCTGCCTTCTTGCGCGCCATGATCCTTCTTTCGTCAGTACAACGGGTCGGCGAACGTGCCTGCCGCCTTCCGCAGTCCGCCGGTGTAGGCCTGCACATCCAGGACCGCCGGTCCCACGATCTGCGTAACAGACTGGTGCAGTTCCGGGGCTGCAATCAACTCGGCAGCCGCGGCGACCAGCCCCTCGTACGCCTCGACACCGTCGCGCAGCCGCCCGGCCACCTCGATGCTGGCGTGATGAGCCGCGGTGGCCGCCTGGGTCCCCGGCATCTGCTGGGTCGTGCGGTAGAGGGTGCCGAGCCGCTCGACCAGCGAACGCAGCGCCGGATCGACCTCGGCCAAAGCCTTGCGCAACTGCTGCCCGGCGTCCGGGTGCATCTGGTCCACCAGTGGCAGCAGGTCGTCCCAGCGGTGGGCGGCCCGCGACCAGCGGGCGACCTCTTCGGCGCCGGGGGTGCCCGCCGGCAACGGCTCGACCGGCATCGGCGGCAACTCGGGCATGGGCGGGGCCTGCATGTGCTCGCGCTTCTCCTTGGTCAGGAAGGCGAACATCCCGGAGAAACCGGCGACCGTGAACCACAGCAGCGACGGTTGCGGCGTGACGGCGCCGACCACGCCCATCGCGGAGGCCCCGGCCGCACCCGCGGTCCAGACCACCTGCCGGCTCTTCATCCGCTGCAGCCGGCGCTCATGACCGGCCAGCCGGTTCTGGTGATTGGCGATCAGGGCCTGTCGCTGCTGCAGCACGATCTCGCGATCGGTGGGCCGCTTGGGCTTGCCCGCGCGGTACTGCTGGTAGCGATCCAGACCGGCGGAGACCCCGGCTTCGACGACCTTCAGCCAGTGGTCGTTCTGCTTGCTCCCCTTGGCCATACGTCTACGGTACGTGACACACCGGTGAGCGCGCCAAGTGTTGGCGGGAATCACTGTGGCGCGCAGGCAGTGTCTGGATTGTCTTGCTGATCAAGCCCGCCCGGATTCGCCCGTGGGGGGACAGTCGCCGATCTGCATGATCATCATGCAAATCCAGACACCGGACTCCAGTAACCGGCTTCAGAGCTCGAACCACGCGATGGCGGTGGTGTTCAGGCTGCCCATGGCCACCTTGCCGCCCGCCTCCCGGACCCCGGTGCTCATGTAGAACTGCTCGTCCTCCCCGAAGAACTCGTGGACCATGTGCCCGGCGGTGTCGTAGGCACGGATCCAGACCAGGGTGTCCGGCTTCGGGTGCAGGGCCTCGGGCAGCGCCCAGATCAGTCTGCGCAGCGCCGGCGAATTGGAGGTCTTGTCGATCAGCGGTTTGCGGGCACTGGCAAGACTCACCCAGACCAGGCCGTCCTCACCGGTGCTGATGTTGTCCGGGAATCCGGGCAGATTGGTGATCCACGGTTCGTGCTTCCCGCCGTCGAGCCAAACCCGGTCGAGCTGGTACAGCCCGGTCTGCGCGACGACGGCGAACTCGTCGGTCAGCGCCACCCCGTTGGCGAACTGCAGCCCGGTGGCCAGCACGCTGACGCTTCCGTCGGGGGTCCGCTTGAGCAGCCGACCGGTTCCTGAGTGCTCGATGATGTCCGCCGTCCAGTGCTCCAGATCGAAGTTCTGGCTGGAGTCGCTGAAGTAGATCGTCCCGTCCGCGGCAACGGCGGCGTTGTTGCAGACCCGAAGGTCGTGCTGGCCCTTGGCAACGAGGGTCTCCAGCGCCCCGGTGGCGGGGTCGAGCAGGAGCAGGCCCTTCTCCGCATCGCAGATGACCACCCGGCCGTCGGGGTGACGCTCGAGGCCCAGCGGCCGGCCACCGGTGTCCGCCACCACCTCGATCTGCCAGCCGTCCAGGCTGACCTTGACGATCCGGCCGTCGTCGAGCCCGGTCAGCAAGTGGTCCTCGAGGAACAACACGTCCTCGGGGCCGTGGCCGGGGACGGGCAGGATGTTCAACGCCGGGAGGTTGGGGGTGGGCCTGGCCTCGAGGCTCTTCGGCGGCGTCCACTTGGCCGGGTGTACAGCGGGTTTGCTCATGAGGCCATTGTGGTGGCTGCATCGCCGATCCGACCGGGTTTTGTGACGTTGTTGCTTCGAGACTCCGAGCGCCGAGGGCAACAACGTGACAGAACCGGACGGCGACGCCTCGCCGCTACCCCGCCAACCTCGGCGCCCGCAACTTGACCACCATCGCCTCCATGGCCAACTGCGGCGCGACGTTCATCGCGAGTGCCTGCCGGGCGTCACGGATCGCGGTGATCCGCAGCAACGTGTCCGGTGCCTCGCTCTCGTCGGCCATCCGATCGAGGTCGGCGCGCATCTCCTCGTTGACCAAGTCGACCGGCGCTTCCTCCTGCAGCACGAGGACGTCCCGGAACCAGGCGAGCAGGTCCACGAGCACCCGGTCCAACTCGTCGCGCACGGCACGGTTGCGGCGGGCGGTCTGCCGGTCCTCGAGGTCCTTCATGGCGGCCTTGGTCACCCGCCGGATGCCCTTGCCCTCCGCGCCCCCGCCGAGCGCCAGCATCATGTCCGCGCGCTCCGTGTCCTCCCGGTCGGCGAGCAGGGCCTCGGCATCCGACTTCGCCGCCTGCACGATGTTGCCGGCCGCGGCCATGCAGCTGGCCAGGTCCGACAGGTCGCGCATCATCACCAGAACGTCGTGCCGGCGGTTGCGTACCGACTCGATGGTCGCCAGCGCACGGGCCCGGCCGATGTGCCCCATGGAGGCGCGGGCGGCGAAGGCGGCCGTCCCCGCGTCCACGCCCTGGCTCTCGAGGAAGGCGGCGACTGCACCGGTGGCCGGTGTGCGCAGCCCGATCACCTGGCACCGGGAGCGCACCGTGGGCAACAGGTCTTCCACCGACGGCGCGCACAGCAACCACACCGTGCGGCTGGCCGGCTCCTCGATGCTCTTGAGCAGGACGTTGTTCGCCGACTCGGTGAGCCGATCCGCGTCCTCCATCACGATCACATGCCAGCGGGCCCGGGTGGGGGCCATGTCCGCCCGGCCGACCAGGTTGCGCGCCTCCTCGGTCTTGTACGACAACCCCTCGGGCCGCACCACCTCGACATCCGCATGGGTGCCGCCGAGCACCGCCCGGCAGTCCTCGCAGACGCCGCAGCCGCCGTTGGGACAGACCAGTGCCGCACCGAATGCGATCGCAGCGTTGGACCGTCCCGATCCCGGCGGCCCGATGAACAGCCAGGCGTGGGTCATGGTGGGCCCGGCCGGTTCGGCGGACGCGTCCGCCGCCGCAGTCTGCAGGACATCGACGACATGGTCCTGGCCCACCAGGGAATCGAAGACCCTCATCGCCATTGCTCCGGCACCGCTGCCCACACGAGGTCGGCGACCTCCTCGATCGAACCGGAAGCATCGATCACGCAGTACCGGTGGCCTGCGCGCCCGGCCAGATCGAGCAGTCCCCGCCGGACCCGCGCCTGGAACAACTCCCCCTCGTTCTCCATCCGGTCCACCTCACCCTCGCGCTGCGTGGAGGCGCCCACGGGCAGGTCGAGCATGATCGTGAGATCGGGCATCAAACCGTCGGTCGCCCACAGGTTGACCCGTTCCACCTCGTCCACACCGAGCCCCCGGGCGACCCCTTGATACGCCAGGGAGGAATCGACGAAGCGGTCGGTCAGCACGACCGCGCCGCGCTGCAGCGCGGGCCGGATCGTGCGCTCCACGTGGTCGGCGCGGGCGGCTGCGAACAGCAGCGCCTCGCAGCGCGCGGACATGTCCACGTCGTCGGCGAGCAGCAGCACCCGGACCGCCTCCGCCACAGGGGTTCCCCCGGGCTCGCGGGTCTCGACCACCTCGTGCTTCTCGCGCAGCCGCTCGGCCAGCGCCTTGAGCTGTGTGGTCTTCCCCGACCGGTCCACGCCCTCGAAGGCAACGAAGAAACCCCTCACAGACTCACCCTCTCACGGGGCGGCGAGGGGTCAGGGTGATGGTGGATACCGGAGTGCGCGAGTGTTGCGAGGTTGCGTGACCGCTGGCGCGAGTTGCGAGCAGCGGCGCATCCGGCGCCGCGACTGTTGCACGGTTGCGGGTCTGCCGACGCGACTGTTGCACGGTTGTCGGTTCCAGGCCCCCGAAACCAGCAACGGCGCACCACTCGCCGCTCAAGGCAGCAACGGCGCACCACTCGCGACCGGCGGCGCCCGAACCGCCGGCGCCTACTTCTTCGCCGCTGCCCGCTTCCGGGTCTTCTTCGGCGCCGGGCCCTTGGCGCGGCGCTCGCTGATGAGATCGCTGGCCCGCTCCAAGGAGATGGTCAGCGGGTCGTCGGCCACCCGCAGCGACGCGTTGGTCTCGCCGTCGGTGACGTACGGACCGAACCGTCCCTCTTTGAGCTCGATCTTCTTGCCGCTGATCGGATCGACCCCGATCTCCTTGCCCGGCTGTGCCTGCTGCTGGCCGCGGCCCCGCTTGGGCTGGGCGAACAGGGCGAGCGCCTCGTCGACGGTGCAGTTGAAGATGCTGGCCTCGTCGGGCAGCGAACGGGAGTCCTTGCCGTGGGTCAGGTACGGCCCGTAGCGGCCGTTCTGCGCCATGATCGGCTCGCCGTCCTCAGGGTGCTTGCCCACCTCCCGCGGCAACGACAGCAGCCGCAGGGCGTCCTCGAGCGTGACCGTGGTGGGGTCCATGTCCGCGAACAGGCTGGCGGTGCGCGGCTTGACCGTCTTGCGCGGCTTCTTCGCACCCTCCGGCAACTCCGGCAGGATCTCGGTCACATACGGGCCGAAGCGGCCGGTCTTGGTCACGATCTCGTGGCCGGTCTCCGGGTCGACCCCGAGCGCCCGCTCCTCCTTCGGCGCGTTGAGCAACTCCAACGCCACCTCAGGGGTCAACTCATCCGGCGGCAGGTCGGCCGGCACATTGGCCCGCTTCTCGCCCTGCTCGAGATAGGGGCCGAACTTGCCGACCCGCAGCACCATCTCGTCGGCGATCGGGAACGACGAGTTCTCCCGCGGATCGATCTCGGGCAACTTCTCGATCATCGGGTGCAGGCCGACGAACGTGCCGCCGCGGGGACTGTCGCCGCCGTAGTAGAAGGTGCCGAGCACGAAGGTGCGCGTCTGCTGCCCCTCGGCGATCGTGTCGAGGATCTCCTCGAGGTCGGCGGTGAAGTCGTAGTCCACCAGCACGCCGAAGTGGTCCTCCAGCAATCGCACGACGGCGAACGCCAGCCAGGCCGGAACCAATGCGGTGCCGCGCTTGAACACGTAGCCGCGGTCGAGCAGCGTGCCGATGATGTTGGACCAGGTCGACGGCCGGCCGATTCCCCGCTCCTCCAGCGCCTTGAGCAACGAGGCCTCGGTGTAGCGGGCAGGCGGCTTGGTCGAGTGCTCCTCGGCGTTGAGCGCCCGGATGGTGACCACATCGCCGGTGGCCAGGCGCGGCAGACGGCGCTGGTCCTTGGACTCGTCGTCGTCGCGGCTCTCCTCGTACGCGGCCAGGAAGCCCGGGAACGTGACCACCGTGCCGCTGGCGGAGAAGATCGTGTTGATCCCGTCGGTGGTGCTGGCCGCCAGCCGCAGGGTGGTCGTCGCGATCTTCGCGTCAGCCATCTGCGAGGCGACGGTGCGCTTCCAGATCAACTCGTACAGCGCCAACTCGTCGTGGTTCACCTGCCCGGAGACCTGGCCGGGGGTGCGGAAGCTGTCACCGGCCGGGCGGATCGCCTCGTGCGCCTCTTGCGCGTTCTTCACCTTGCGCTCGTAGGTGCGCTTGTCGCCGGGGTACAGGTGGTCCTCGCCGTACAGTGACCGGGCCTGGTCGCGTGCGGCCTTGATCGCCGTCTCCGACAGGTGGGTGGAGTCGGTACGCATGTAGGTGATGAAGCCGCGCTCGTACAGGCCCTGCGCCACCCGCATGGTGCGCTGGCCGCCCCACCGCAGCTTGCGCGAGGCCTCCTGCTGCAGCGTCGAGGTCATGAACGGCGGCGACGGCCGGCGGGTGCCCGGCTTCTCCTCCACCGCGTCCACGGTCATCTGGGCGTCGGCCAGTCCTGCCACGATCGCTTCGGCGCCGGCGAGGTCCAGATGGCGGACGTCGCTCTTCTTCAGCTGCCCACGGTCGTTGAACGAGTCGCCGCGGGCGATCCGGGTGCCGTCGACATGGGTCAGGGTCGCGGTGAAACTGCCCGGGTCCACCAGCGCCTCGATGTCGGCGTAACCGGCCCGCACGAACGCCATCCGCTCCCGTTCGCGATCGACCACCAGGCGCAACGCCACCGACTGCACCCGGCCCGCGGACAGTCGCGGCATGACCTTCTTCCACAGCACCGGGGACACCTCGTAGCCGTACAACCGGTCGAGGATGCGCCGGGTCTCCTGGGCATCGACGAGGGCCTGGTCGAGCTCGCGGGTGTTGTGCAGCGCGTTCTGGATCGCGTCCCGGGTGATCTCGTTGAAGACCATCCGGCGTACGGGGACCTTCGGGTTGAGCACCTGCAGCAGGTGCCAGGCGATCGCCTCCCCCTCGCGGTCCTCATCGGTGGCCAGCAACAACTCGTCGGCGTCGGCGAGCTTGTCCTTCAACTCCTTGACGCGGGCGCGCTTGTCGGCGTTGACCACGTAGACGGGGTTGAAGTCGTTCTCGATGTCCACCCCCAGCCGCGCCCACGGTTCGGACTTGTACTTCGCGGGGATGTCGGCGGCCTTGTCGGGCAGGTCCCGGATGTGCCCGACACTGGCCGTCACCTCGAAACCGTCGCCGAGGTAGCCCTGGATGGTCTTCGCCTTTGCGGGCGACTCGACGATCACAAGGCGGCGTGTGGTGGCGTCAGGCATGGGTCCCTTCCCGTTTCGTCCCCATGATGCGGGTACGAATGGGCACAGTACGACGCCGGGGTGCGGTTGCGCCAGTGGGCGGGGGTGCGGCGGACTGGCCCTGCCTGCTGTGTGACGCAGTCGCAGCGACACGCTGGGGCATGTCCGTGCAGCATCGTCACAGAGACCCCGCCACTGGCCTGGCGGCGGTGGATCTGCCCGCCCAACGGTCGCTGGCATGGCGGAGACTGGCGGCGTGGATATTGCGAACGAAGTGCTGCGGATCCTCGACGAGCGCGGGCCGTCGAGTCTGTCCGACGTGGTGGCGGACCTGCGGGAACGCGACGGGACCCTGACGCCAACCCGGATCGCTGAGTCGCTGCCCGCCGACGCCTTGCTCGTGCACGAGGAGTACTTGGTACGGGAATCCTGGCTGTTCGACCGGGTGTTCACCCATCGCCTGACCGACGCCGAGGCCGCCAGCGACATGGTCGCGGTCATGCCGGACTTCGCCCTGGTGCTCAACGCGCTCGATCCCGGCGTGGAGGAGTGGGTGCTCACCGACGGTACCCAAGTGACGACCCTGTTGGCGTGGCTGGAACCGCCCGACGGGTTCGAGGTCCCGGACGAGCTCTACGACGTCGACATCATCTTCGCGTTCCCCCCGGGGACCTTCCGCGGCGCGGGACGCAATGCCGGCGATCTGGTGGGACTGCGGTACGGTCCCGGCGGATTCACGCTGGAGGCCCCCGAGGTGGTCGACGAGGTGCCGCCCGCGATCCCGGAATCCCTCGACGCCCTGCCGGCCGAGGACCTGAACGACGTCGGCGAGTGGTTGTGGGCGCTGCTGGCCGCCACGCCGGTGTTCCGCGAGCCGTCTGCCCCCCGTGTCGGAGATCATCGCCGCCAGCGACGTGACGCTGGAGCTCGACAACCTCGTCAAGGAGGGGTTCGACCGCGACACCTACTTCCGCAGGGATGCTGTGCAGATGCTGCAGATGCGGTGGGGTGTCAGGGCCGATCAAGCGGCCTCGGTACACGCCCTGCAGGAGCTGTCCGGGGCGACGCTGCACCTACCGGGGGTGTCTGCGGTCCGTAGCCCGGATGAGGTGCCCTTCGATCCCGCATTGATCGCGCACGACCTGGCAGACCCGTACCTCAACCTGGTGGCGGTGTCGGAGGTCGTCTTCAGCCAGTTCGCCGAAACCGACGACATCAGTCGAGCGCTGGACCTGATCACGCCGACCTCGCGGGGCGAGAAAGCGGCGCTGCTGACCCTGCGCGGCTACGTGGCACTGCGCGCGGGGGACCACGCCACGGCGAGCAACCTGTACACACAGGCCCTGGCCATCGATCCCGATTCGGTTCCGGCGTGCGAGGCCATGGCGATGCTCGAGAGCGATCGCGGCAATGCTGCCGAGTCCGATCGTCTCTTCCAGCGCGCGGGACTGCAGCATCATCCGATGTGGGACGTGGTGCGGCGCTACCTCGACGACGGCCCTGCGAAAGTGGGCCGCAACGACCCCTGCCCGTGCGGTTCCGGCAAGAAGTACAAGCAGTGCCACCTCGGCAAGCCGCTGGCAGGGCTGGAGGAGCGAGGCTTCTGGCTCTCACGCAAGGCCTACGCTTTCGTCGACCAGTGGGAACCCCTGCGGCTTGCGAGCGTGGCCGCAGTGCTCGAGGACAACGGCATGTCCCATGACGCCAGCGGCGGAGACCCGCTGCCGTTCGAACTGCTGCTCTTCCACGAGGGGTACCTGGAGCAGTTCATCGAGCAGCGCGGCGGACTGCTGCCGGCCGACGAGCTGGAAACCGCACGTCGATGGCTGGCGTCGCCCGGCTTGCGCCTCATGGAGGTCCTGGACGCCGAGCCCGGCCGGTCCATCGAGGTGCGCGATGTGGCCACCGGCGAGGTGTTGACCATCGCGGAGAAGACCGCCTCCCGGACGGCGCACCGGGGCATGTTCTTCGTTTCGCGGCCGGCGCCGGTCGGTCAAGAGGTGCAGTTGTACGCGGGGTTCTGGCCGGTGTCCTTGCATATGCGGAACGACGTCCTGGCGGCGCTCGACGACCCGGACATCAGCATCGAGGAACTGGCGGACCTGCTGACACTGAGCCTGCGGCCTCCGCAAGTGGTCAGCTCGGAGCACGAACCATTGACGGTTTGCATAGGGGCTATCGACCCGCGCGGCGACGTCGAGTTGCTCGACGACGTCTTCGAGCCCGCCGATGACGGGTGGCTGGATCTCGACGGTGACTTGATCCGGGCCTGGATCCGGATCAAGGGCGACCACCTCGAACTCGAGGCCATGACGACGACCCGGTTCGCGCAGGCGCTCGCACTGATCACGTCGGCGCTCCCCGATGCGGTGGTGCTCGGCCAATCGCAGGAGCCGTTGGATCTGAGCACGCCGGTGGCTGCTGCGCCCGAGCCGCCCGACGCCGAAGAGCAGGAGGTGCTGGAGCACGTGATGCGGGAGATGGAGCGGCGTTGGGTCGACGAGCCGATCCCGGCCCTGGAGGGGGTCACCCCCCGACAGGCCGCGGCGGACCCCACACGCCGGGACGACCTCATCCGACTGCTCGACAGCTTCCCGCCGAGGACCGGCCCGGGCCAGATGGACCCCGAGCGGTTGCGGGCGTTGCTCGACCTCTGACGCCGTCCGCTTCCGGCCGTCGTTGTGACGAAATCGCAGCAACCCGCCAGCTTGTCCACGCGATTCCGTCCTGTGAGATGAGCGGACAGTTCCGTGCCACCGAATGCCGGACACAATCCGGGGCCTGGAGCAAGGCGGTCTGGCCGACTGCTGTTCTCGACGCGAGTGTTGCGCCGTTGCTGGTCTCCGGATGCGAGTGTTGCGCCGTTGCTGGTTTCTGGGCCCCCAAACCGACAACCGTGCAACAGTCGCGGCAGGAGGGGCGCAACCGCGCAACAGTCGCGGGCGTTGCGGTGGCGAGCCCTTGAGCGCACGCCACCAGAACCGATGTTCCACACTCCGCGGAATCCGGGAACGACCCACGCAACACACGGACCTTCCAAATGCTGGACTGTTGCGCAGACCCCTGGACCCACCCCGGCGTATCCCTGCAAGTTCGTCTCAACGACCCCGCTCGAGGGGCTCGACAGCCCCAGCACCTCACCGGTTCGGCGTGAACACCTCGCTGAAGACCGCCTTGAGCAGCACCTCCACCAGCGGGGCCGGGGAGGCCTCCAGCAGTGCGTTGATCCCGGCCATCTCCTCCGGCAGGGCGACCGGCCCGCCTTGGCCCTTGAAGCCGGCGATCTGCATGAGGCCGTCGACCGTGGCGTCATCGAGCGCGTTGACGTCGATGCTCGCCGCAGCCGCCGCGAGGTTGGGATCGATGTCCGCCCGACCCTTGCCGGTGGCCGCCTCGGTGGCCTCACGCAGCACGGCCAGCAACTCGTCGGCCCGGTCGGCGATCCCGGCGGTGACCGTGAGGTGGATGTTGGTCGGGCCGCCCTGGCGGGCCGGTTGCACCTGCAACGACCAACCGAGCCGGTGCGCCTCGTCAGCCACGATCCGCACATCCGGTCCCTCGGGCGCGCCGGTGTCGCCGACGCACACCAACGAGGCCTCCGGCGGCACGACCACCCGCAGCCCCGGGATCTGTTCGACCCCTTCGGCGATGTGCAGCGCACCGGCGCGGGACTTCACCGCCAACTCCCGCAGCCCCTGCCGTGCCGAGCAGGTGCAGCACCGCCCAGGCCGACGCGGCGGGCGCAACCGACCGGCTGGACAGCAGGGTGTTGTTGATCAACGGGTAGCCGGGCCAGCCGGCGTCGGCGAAGTAGTGGTACTGCCGCAACTGCGGGGTCGCGCTCAGCAGGATGGACACACCCTTGGGCGCGTAGCCGTACTTGTGCAGGTCCATCGACGCGGACGTCACCCCGGGGATGCTCATGTCGACCGGCTCCTGGCCCTCGTCCTCGAGGATGAAGGGCAGCGCCCAGCCGCCGATGCACAGGTCGAGGTGGCACAGGATGTCTCGTTCGGCAGCAGCGGCGGCGATCTCGCGGCGGGGTCGATGACGCCGTGGGCGTAACTGGGCGCGGACGACCACGGCGAGCCCGTGCGATCCGACATGGCGTCGACCATCGCCTTCGTGTCCACCTTGAAGTCCGCAGCCACCGGGATGTCCACGATCTCGACGTCGAACAGCCAGGCGCCCTTGCGGAAGGCCGAGTGCGCGGTGACCGGCAGCAGCATCTGCGGCGTGCCCTGCCCGCCGCCGTTCTTGCGGAAGCGCTCCCGGGCGCCGAGTACGGCGAGCATGCAGGACTCGGTACCGCCGCTGGTGACCGTACCCACGGCGTCCGGGCCGCCGCCGTGCAGGTCCAGCGCCGCACCCACGAGGTCGTTCTCGATCGCGGCGATGCTCGGGAACGCGGTGGGGTCCAGCCCGTTGCGCCCCCACGCCGTTGCCGCCGCCGCCGCTGACACCTCGCGCAGTTGCGCATTGCCCGACTCGAAGTGGTAGCTCGTCGCCTTGGTGAAGTCGAGGTCCATCGAGCGCAGTTCGGCCAGCGCCGACAGGATCTCGTCGGCGGGCAGGCCCTGGTCAGGCAGTGGTCGCAGAGTCATGTGATCCTCGCAGTTCGTTGAGTCGGTTCTCGGTCAGGTCGTACTTGAACAGGGTGGGCAGGCTCAGCAGCAGCATGAGGGCGGGGAACAAGGAGAAGGAGAGCACGATGCCGGTCAGGGCGCTGCCGGGCTGGGTCACCGTGTTGCCACCCTCGCTGGAGATGAAGCCGGTGGCCGCGAGGATCAAGCCGACCACGGCCGGTCCGAGTGCCAACGAGACCGTCTCCCCGGCCGCCCAGACCCCGGTGAAGACGCCGGCGCGCTGGCTGCCGTGCACCGCGGCGTCGGCGGCCACGGAGTCGGGCAGCATCGCCAAGGGGAACATCTGCATGCCTGCGTATGCCACACCCACCATCCCCACAAGCACGTAGATGGCCGCGTCCGGCAAGCTGCGGGCGAAGAACAGGCCGATGGCAGCCACGAAGAAGACCCCGGAAGCCATGATGAATCCGCGTTGCTTGCCCACCCGCTTGGCGGTCATCGACCACAGCGGCATCACGATCACGGCCGGCGCGACCAGGCAGACGAACAGCAGCGTCTGCTCCAACTCGCCGCCGCCGATGATGTACGTGGCCAGGTACGGCACAGCGGCCAGCATCGCGCCGACGCCCAGCGCCTGGCACACGAACGTGAGCATGAGCAGCAGGAACCACCGGTTCTCCCGCACGGCTGCCACCCGCTCGTGCATCGACGGCTCGCTCTCGGCCTGGGTGTAGGCCTTGGCCTTGCGCACGATGGCCCAGCAGACGATCGTCGCGACGAGCAGCAGCACTCCCACCACGATGCCCATCCCGGCGTACCCGGTACGGCCGGTGCCGAACGCCTTGACCAGGATCGGGGCGCCGGCGCCGAACAGGAGGATGGACAGGGTGAGGAACACGATCCGGATGCTCATGATCTGGGTGCGTTCGCGGTAGTCGTCGGTGAACTCCGCGGGCATCGCCAGGTACGTCACCTGGAAGGTCGCGAACCCGGTGATGGCGAACAGGAAGAAGACGCCCGACCCACAGTGCCGCGGCGTTGCCCTGCAGTGCGGTCGGCGCCGCGAAGGTCAGGGCGAACATCGGGCCGATGATCAGGCCGCCGATGAGCAGCCAGCGCGCCCGCGACCCGGTGCGCAGCATCGTCTTGTCGGAGAAGCTGCCCATGACCGGCGCGATGAGCACGTCCCAGGCCTTGGGCAGGAACACCACCAGGCTCGCGACGGCCGCGGCGACCCCGAGGATGTCGGTCAAGTAGAAGAGCAGCACCAGCCCGGGGACCGTGGCGAAGCCGCCTGTTCCGAAGGAGCCGAATGCGTACCCGAACCGCTGGCCGGAGGTGAGCCGCTGAGACATGGCCTCAGTATTGCCCGTGTTCGGCCGCCGTTGCCCGGAACTCGGGTCCGCAGGCGCACACTGGAAGCAGGGGTGGGGAAGATGACGACGACACAAGACCCTTCGACGGATCGGGCGCGGTCCTGGACCGTGGCGGCGTGGCTCATGCCGCTGAGTTACCTGGTCTGGTTCTGGGTTATGTTCGCGCTCGGCTACTGGGTGACGGATGCCTTCGACGCGTATCCGTCGACCGACGTGCCCTTGATCCAGACCGGGCTGGACGGGGTGTTGGCGGCGATCGGCTACGGCTTGGTCTGCGGCCTGCCGAGTTGGATCGGGGTCTGGCTGGCCGTGCGGGCGCGCCGCCTCGGTGCAGGTGCAGCGGCGGTGGGCGCCCTCGCGCTCAACCTGGTGATGGCGATCGGCTGGTTCGCGCTGGCCTTCACCTGAGGCTCAGAGCCGTTCGGAGATGCCGCGCACCAGTCGCTTGAGCGCGGCCGGTTCCTGGCGCAGGAACAAGGACGGTTCGACCAGTTCCAGTTCGGCCAGCAGCGGTTGATCGTCGTCGTCCCGGACGAGGTCGATGCGTGCGTACAGGAGTTCGTGCGGGATGTCCGCGATCACCGCCTCGGCCAGTTCCCGTTCGATGTGTGCGATGGGCAGCGCGTCCGAGACGCTCTCCGGGGCATCGCCGAGCCGCGGGCTCTTGCGGATGGCGTGCGTCAACTCCCCGTCGATCCAGATCAGGGACCGCTCCCCGTAGGTCTCCACAGAGGCCAGATAGGGCTGGACCATCACCTCGCGGTCGGTGCACAGCGTGCGCCAGAACTGCCTGCGCCGGCGCCGAGGCGGGGTCGGTGATCCGTTCGGTCAGGTAAGCCCCCGCACCGACCACGGGTTTGGCCACCACGTCGTGCCAACCGCGGTCAGCCATCAGGTCGCCGAGGTCCAGCTCCTCGCCCACCCCCAGCCACGCGGTCGGGACCACCGGGACGCCCTGTCTGGCCAGTTGCCGCAGATAGCCCTTGTGGGTGTTCCACTGCACCACTTCGACCGGGTTGAACAACCTGGTCGCGGTCCCGGCACGCACGGTCCAGTCGAGGAACTCGTCGAGGTGGTCGAGGTAGTTCCAGGCCGACCGCAGCACGGCCATCCCGAACTGCGACCAGTCGACGGTCCGGTCGTCCCAGGCGGCCAGGGTGGGTTCCAGCCCGGCGTCGGCCAGGGCCGCCATGAGCGGTTCCTCGTCGACGTCCTCCTGGGGCAGGTTCTGGCAGGTCACGATCGCAACGCTCACACGGCCACTCTCGCGCAGGCGTCCCGGCCGCACGTGCAGTGCGGGGTCGCCGTTGCCAGACCGTGCACTCAGCCCGCACTGCTGCGACGAACATGCAGCGACATGCCAACGCGGGTTCTCGGGGTCCGTGCAACTTCGTCACACAAGGGAGCGGTGAACGCAGTGCCGAACGCACCGCGGCCCCCGACCGGACGAACCGGTGCGGGGGCCGCGACGTGACAGCGATCAGGAGGTGCTTGCGGCAATCTCCTCCGGGCTCACCGCGATCGGGCGGCGCTTCGTGATGACGACCGCACCGACGACGATGGCGAGCGCGACCAGCGCGATCGCCCAACGCAGGCCGTTGCCCTCGAGGAACATCGACACCACGGCCGGAGCGATCAGCAGCGCGACCAGGTTCATCACCTTGATCAACGGGTTGATCGCCGGACCGGCGGTGTCCTTGAACGGGTCACCGACCGTGTCACCGATGACGGTGGCCTCGTGCGGCTGCGAGCCCTTGCCGCCGTAGTTGCCGTCCTCGACGAACTTCTTGGCGTTGTCCCAGGCCCCGCCGGAGTTGGCCAGGAACACGGCCATCAGGGCGCCGGTGGCGATGGTGCCCGCCAGGAAGGAGCCGAGCGCACCGATACCCAGGCCGAAGCCCACTGCGATCGGGGTGAGGATGGCCAGCAGACCCGGCGTGCTCAGCTCGCGCAGCGAGTCGCGGGTGCAGATGTCGACCACCTTGCCGTACTCCGGCTTCTCGGTGCCCTCCATGATCCCGGGGTGGTCCTTGAACTGCCGGCGCACCTCGAAGATGATCGCACCCGCGGCCCGGGTGACGGCGTTGATCGCCAGACCCGAGAAGAGGAACACGACCGACGCACCGATCAACAGCCCGACCAGGTTGCGCGGGTTGGAGACGTCGAGGATTCCCAGGTACTGCGGGGCGTCCTGGACGCCGAGGCCCTGCAGCGCGTCGCCGGCCTGCGCCGTCGCCTGCTGCACCGCGTCGCGGAACGACCCGAACAGCGCGGTCGCGGCCAGCACGGCCGTGGCGATCGCGATGCCCTTGGTGATGGCCTTGGTGGTGTTGCCCACCGCGTCCAGGCTGGTGAGCACCTGCGCGCCCTCGCCCTCGACGTCGCCGGACATCTCAGCAATACCCTGGGCGTTGTCGGAGACCGGGCCGAAGGTGTCCATCGCGACGATGACGCCGACGGTGGTCAGCAGACCGGTACCGGCCAGCGCCACTGCGAACAGGCTCAGCGTGATCGAACCCGAGCCCAGCAGGAACGCGCCGTACACGGCCGCGCCGATCAGCAGCGCGGAGTACACCGCGGACTCCAGACCCAGCGAGATCCCGGACAGGATCACGGTGGCCGGACCCGTCAGCGAGGTGCGGGCCACGTCGTCGACCGGCTTGCGGTTGGTCTCGGTGAAGTAGCCGGTCAGCTGCTGGATGGCCGCAGCCAGGATGATGCCGATGAGCACCGCGGCGATCACCAGGAAGCGCGGGTTGAGCACCTCGAGGGTGGTGACGTTCAGGGCCAGGCGGTCACGCACCAGCTCGAAGTCGCTCAGCTTGACCAGTCGGTCCGGCAGCCAGATGAAGGCCGCGATGGCGACCAGGACCGCGGAGATGATCGCGGAGATGAAGAACCCGCGGTTGATCGCAGCCATGCCGGAGCGGTCGTTCGGCCGCGGGGACACCGCGAAGATGCCGATCATGGCGGTCAGCACGCCGATGGCCGGGATGACCAGCGGGATGACCAGACCCAGGCTGCCGAGTGCGGCCTGGCCCAGGATCAGCGCGGCGACCAGGGTGACCGCGTACGACTCGAACAGGTCGGCGGCCATACCGGCGCAGTCACCGACGTTGTCACCGACGTTGTCGGCGATGGTCGCGGCGTTGCGGGGGTCGTCCTCGGGGATCCCCTGCTCGACCTTGCCGACCAGGTCGGCGCCGACGTCGGCGGCCTTGGTGAAGATACCGCCACCAACACGCATGAACATGGCCAGCAGGGCCGCGCCGAAGCCGAAGCCCTCGAGCACCTTGGGTGCCTCACCCTTGTAGACGAGCACCACGATGGCGGCACCGAACAGGCCCAGGCCGACGGTGAACATACCCGCCACACCACCGGTGCGGAAGGCGATCCGCATGGCCTTGGTCTCGCCGCTCTTGCCCTCGCGGGCGGCAGCAGCGACCCGGACGTTCGCCCGCACGGCCAGCCACATGCCGACGTATCCGGTCACCGCGGAGAACACCGCTCCGACCAGGAAGAAGATCGAGCGACCGATCCGCTCGTTCGTGGTTTCTGCCGGGAGCAGCGAACAGCACGAAGAAGACGATGACGGCGAAGACGCTCAGCGTGCGGAACTGTCGGCTCAGGTAAGCCGATGCCCCCTCCTGGATGGCTGCGGCGATGCTCTGCATGTTCTCGGTGCCTTCGCTGGCGGCGAGTACCTCGCGGACGAGCAGTCCTGCCACAACCAGCGCCAGTAGCGCGATGAGCGCCACGACGATGACTGTGGTGTAACTGCCGCCCGTCAAGGTCACTTCGCTCACGGCGAGAGTGCCTGCGGACATATGCGTTACTCCTCGGGTTATGTGCGGGCGTCCGGCGGGATCCCCCCTGCCCGGAGTGCCTCCTTGGTGCCGGACCCTCCCAGGACCGACGGATGTGCGCGAGTCTACCTGTGGGTAACTTACGTCCCGCTTACAGGTCCGGACCCGCCTGCCGGTCCCAGGACATACGCAGGATCTGACCGCCGTCCACGGTGGTGCGGACCTCAGTATCGGGGACCAGACCGGTGATGACGGCCATGGCCAGTCCGAAGTCGTCGTCCTCCATGCCGTCGGCGGCGTCACGCACCTCGACCGCGAAACCGGCGTCGGCGTCGATCATCCGGACGGTCACCGGATCCGGGGTGCCGGTGCGCTGGTGTCGCACCACCGCCCGGCCGACGGCCTCCCCCACCGCCAGGCGCACTTCGTCGACCGCCTCCTCCGACATACCCGTCCGGCGCGCCGCAGCACAGGCCACAAGGCGCACCAACCGGACCTGCTCGGTGTCCGCGGGGATCGTCAGCGCGCTCTCGGACATCAGGCCAGCGCTTCGGCCACCGATGAGAACATCCCCACCTGCTGGTCGACCCCGGTGAGGGTGAAGACCTTGCTGATCCGGTCGGTCGCGCTGACCACCCGGAGCTCGCCCTGCAGCTCGCGCAACGCGGCCACCGTCGCCACGATCACCGACAGCCCGGTGGAGTCCATGAAGTCGACCTGCGACAGGTCGGCGACCAGCAGGTTGGCGCCGGCCGCGATCGCCTGCTCGAGTTCGGCCTGCAGCATCGGCGCGGTGTGCAGATCGAGTTCCCCGACGGCGTGGACGACGGTGGCGTCCCCGGACCTGTCCGTGCTGACCTGCAAGTGCATCGCGCCTCCTGACTCGGTGGCCACTCTGCCAGACAACGCCGCCGAAGACGAGGTGACCGCGCCTGGTCATTGCGGCGGGCCCGCCCGCGCCAGGGCGGTCAACTGCAGCTGCCTGCCGGGAAGCAGTTGCACCGTCATCACGGCGCGCACCTGCGCGTCCGGCCCGTCGAGCAGACACTGGTCGGCCGTAGCGCCGTTGGCGGCAGCGACGGCTGCGGCCACCGAGCAGTCACCGGCCCGCGCTGCGGCGAGCGCCGCCAGGTCGGCGGCCGTGGAGACCCGTACCCGGGCACTGGCCACCCTCGCGATCGCTGCGGCCGCGGACGCCACGGCGAGCACCAGGGCCAGCATGGCGACGAGCAAGACGGTGGCCGCACCCCGTTCGCCGGATCTACTCATGGGGAGTCCTCGCCTGCGCGTGCAGCGTGAAGGTGGGCAGCAGGCCGCGGCCGCCGACCGGTTGCCGCACATCCACCACCGCGTATCCACCGTCCTCGACGATCGTGACCGACGCCGCCGGCAGCACGGATCGCACATGGTCCTGCACCGTCTCCACCCCCTCCCCGCGCGCCAGCAGCCGGGCGCCGGTGCGGGCCGCCTCCTGGACCCTGATCTGGGTGGCCCCCGTGACGACCAACGCGACCAGCGACAGCACGAGTGGCACCACCGCCAGCAGCCCCACGGCGAACTCCGCGGTGACCATGCCGTTGGCCGCGCGGATGCGGTGATGCAGCCGGGCTGCACCACCGCCGCGCGCGTCGGTCCGCTTCACAGAACGAAGTCGAACGCCTTCTGGATGACCTGCCAGAGCACCTGCTGGACATCCGGTGAACTGAGCAACTTGACCAGGATGCCGCCGAAGCCGCACGCGGCCACGGTGCCCACTGCGTACTCCGCGGTGGACATGCCGTCGTCGGATGCCAAACGCTGGATCACAGCCTCCATTGACTACCTCCTCATTGGGTTGCTCCACCCCGAGTGGGGCGGCTCACCCACCATCGCGCCGAATCCGGGCCGGCGGGAGCCGCCGCGGCGATCTGGGGATAGCCGCCGGAACTTGTCCACACCTCAGAACAGGGTGCGCACCAAGGACCCCACGATCGGGACCACGGCCAGCACGATGAAGGCGGGCAGGAAGCACAGCCCGAGGGGGGCAACGGCCTTGACGCCCACCGCTTGCGCGCGCCGCTCCAGTTCCGCAGCCCGGTCCTGCCGCAACCGCTGCGCACACGTCACCAACGCATCCGTGAGCGCGGCGCCGGACTCGACCGAGCGCAGCAGCACCCGGCCCACGGGCGCGAGCGCCGGCTGCGCCAACAACTCGGCGAACGTCTCCTCGTAGGGCGACCCGAGAGCGTGTTTGGCCACGCACCGGCGCAGCACCCCTGCGATCGGATCCCCGAAGGCCTCCGCGACGACGGTGGCCGCCGGCCACAGCGGCGCCCCGGCGGCCAGGCACGAGGCCAGGCAATCCACTGCATCCGGCACCTGCCGGGCGAGATCCTCGCGCCGGGCCGGATCCTCGTCGCTCAAGCGGGCCAACACCACCCGGATCACGACGGCACCGGCGATCCCGATCAACCAGCCTGTGAGACCGCCCACGAGAAGGCCTACCGCCACCGCCGCGAGACCGGCAGCCGCGTCCACCCGCGAGACCCGGGGAAGCCGCGAGGGCCGACGCGGCAACCGCCCGGCGCTGCCACCCGGAAGCACCAGCCACAGACCGACGCACAGCAGCCACACACTCACAGGCGGGACTCGATCCCGGCGACCAGGCGGCGCATCCAGAACAGGCCGACCGCCTCCAGCCCCGCCGCCAGCGCCAGGCAGGCCCACCCCCAGGGCGTGCCGACCAGGAAGCCGACCGGATCGGCCCCCATGAGCAGCCCCATCCCGACACCGACGACCGGCAGTGCGGCCAGCACCCGCACCGTGCTGCGCGGACCGGCCAATTGCGACTGCACCTCGCGGCGGACCCGGGCGGACTGCTCGGCACCTTCGACGAGCCGATCCAGCGCTGCGGCAAGCGCGGCTCCCGATCCCTCGCAGACCTGCCACAGTGCCGCCAATGACAACACCACCGGGTCACCGCCGGCCTCCCGCCGCAACGCCGCCGGCACGTCGCCGCCCATGCGGCACACGGCGACAGCGTTACTGAACATGGACTGGGTGCCCACCGCGCGTTCGAAGGCTGTGCGCAGCGGCGCGCCAGCCCGCAGTTCGTCGCGCAGCGCCCCGAGCACCTCCACCACCTGGCCCCGGGAGTTGGTGCGACGGGGACGCCACCGGGGTCGGGCGGTCCCACCGGAGCGGGTACCGAGTCGGCCGCGCGATCCGGGCGGCACGAGCAGCACCAGCCCCACTGCGATCAGCACGAGCGCCATCACGCCAGGCCCAGTCGAGCCGCCCCGGGCCCGCGCAGGATCTCGCCGTCGCGGAAGACCACCGCGGGGACCGTGTGGACGTATCCGTCGTCCGCCCGTTGGAGGACTGCGACCCCGGCCACCCGCCTGGTGCCGTCGGGATCGCGCACCACGTGGACCACGGCATCGAGGCCGGCAGCCACCTGGGCGTGCAGGCCCTCACGGTTGAGCCCTGCGGGCAGCGCCAGCGACTCCAGCCGGGCAGGCACATCCGCCGCGCTGTTCGCGTGCACCGTGCCACATCCCCCCTCGTGCCCGGTGTTCAGTGCCGCCAACAGGTCGACCACTTCGGCACCGCGCACCTCGCCCACCACCACCCGGTCGGGGCGCATCCGCAGTGCCTGCCGGACCAGGTCGCGCATCGTCACGGACCCGGCGCCCTCGGTGTTCGCAGGACGCGATTCCAGCCGGACGACGTGCGGGTGCTCTGGCTGCAGCTCGGCTGAATCCTCGACCACCACCAACCGCTCACCGGGATCGACGGCCGACAACAGCGATCCGAGCAGGGTCGTCTTCCCCGATCCGGTGCCGCCGCTCACCAGAAAGGCCGCCCGGCGGGCCATGAGCCCGGCCAGGATCGCCACCCCGTCGGGCGGGACCATGCCTGCATCCGCGAGTTCGGGCAGCGTGAAGACGCGCCGCCGCGGGATGCGCAGAGATACGCACGTGCCGCGCGGGCTGACCGGCGGCAACACCGCGTGCAGGCGGATCCCTCCGGGTAACCGGGCGTCGACGAACGGCACGCTGTCGTCAAGCCGGCGGCCCGCACTACCGGCCAAGCGCTGCGCCAGGCGCCGCACTGCCGCCTCGTCCGGAAACGAAACGTCCGTGCGCTGCAGCCCCTCGCCGGCGTCGATCCAGACCTCCCGCGGGCCGTTCACGAGGACGTCGGTGATCGCTGGCCTGCGCACCAGCGGTTGCAGCACCCCGAGCCCGGCGATCTCGGTGCGCAGGGCTTCCACGACTTCCACGATCGCGGTCTCCGGCAGGACCAGTCCCTCTGCGCGCAAGGCTTGCGTCACGGAGGCCGGGCTCGCCGACCAGCCCTCGCTGGCCAGCCGGCGGCGTACCCGGTCGACCAGGGCATCGGCGCTCACGAGGCCGCCGGCACGCGGTCGAGGAACTCCCTCAGCAGCCCGTCACCGGCACGTCCGAGCGGGCTGCGCCGCCGGTAGCCGGGCGGCTCTCCCCGTTCGAGTCGCTGGTCGAGGCCCCGGTCGGCCGCCACCGCCGCCAGCACGGGCAGTCCCACCGCCTGCCCCACATCGGCACCGGTCAGGCCACCGGGATTGGGCCCTCGCACCACCAGTTCGCAGAGGCTGCCCGGTACCCGCGCCACCATGCGCCGGGCAGCCCGCACCGATCGGACGTCCGCCGGTACCACCATGAGCAGCCGATCGCACCGCGCCATGGCCTCGTGCTGGAACCCGGTCGCCGACCGGCCGAGGTCCACGACCGTCAAGGGCGCGCAGCGGCGGGCGGCGTCGACGACCGAGGCGGCCACACCGGTGGCCAACTCCGGGGGCGCCTCGTCCGACCAGCCGAGCACGGCGACGCCTTCGACCACGCCCACAGCGGCCTGCAGGGAGCGGGTCGGGATCCGGCCGGCGCCCGCGCGGACCTGGTCCCAGGTGAGACCCGAGACCTCGTCGGCGCCCAGCACCACACCCAAGCCACAACCCAGCGGGTCCAGATCCAGCAGGTACGGGTTGGTCCGCGCCCTCACCGCCGCCAGTGCCAGGGCGGCGGCGAACACCGACGCGCCCGCCCCACCCCGGCAGCCCATCACGCCCACGACGGACCCGAGTGCGGAGGGCTCGTCGGCGCGGCCCGCCCGATCGGCCAGCCAGCCCGGCTCGCCGGGCGGTTCCACCACCTGCTCGGCCCCGATGTCGAAGGCGGCCCGCCAGGTCTGCGGGTCGGGCCGGCCATAGACGACGACCCCTGGACGGCGTGGCAGGTTCGCCCGGGCGACGTCGGTCGCCAGGTCGACCGCGACGACGACGAGCGGGAATCGCGCCCAGACCAGGGCAGCGGCCTGCGGCTCCTCGGTGACCTCCAGCCGCAGTTCCGCTGCCGATGCCAGCGCCGACAGGTGGTCCACGGTCTCCGGATCCCGTGCGATCAGCAGAACGTCGGCCACCCGTCCAGCCTCACCGCAAGCGAGATGACAGCACAGGGGGCAGCGGGAATCTGTGGAGAACGGGGAAGGCCCCCGCAGGGGGGGATGCGGGGGCCTTCGGGCCGATATTTGGGGGGGAAAGATCGGCCGTTCGCCCAGTAAGGGCACTCTTACTATCGCCTGTCCTCGGCAATCATGCAAGCGCATTTCCACCGACTTGACCGTCCCTTGAGGAACTGTCCACTTGACCGATGGTCAGCCACCGAACGGACGATCCCGTGCCGTCGGAGTGTGCCACGATGGAACGGTGACAGCGCGCGCCGCGGCCTTCTTCGACCTGGACAAGACGATCCTGGCGAAGTCCAGTTCGTTGGCTTTCGCCAAGCCCCTCTACGACGGCGGCCTCATCGGGCGCACCGACGTCCTGAAGAGCGCCTACGCCCAACTGGTGTATCTGACCTCCGGCGCTGACCACGATCAGATGGAACGGATGCGGGTCTACCTGTCCGAACTGTCCCGGGGATGGGACGTCGAGCAGGTGCGGGCGGTGGTGAACGAGACGCTCGACGGCATCGTCGACCCGATCGTCTACCAGGAGGCCATGAAGCTGATGGCCGAGCACAAGGCGGCTGGCCGCGACGTCATCATCATCTCGTCATCGGGCACCGAGATCGTCGAGCCGATCGGCGCACGGCTCGGTGTCGACAAGGCCATCGGCACGCAGATGGCGATCGCGGATGGCAAGTACACCGGCGACATCCTGTTCTACGCCTACGGCCCCGGCAAGTCCGACGCGATGAAGGTGCTCGCGGATGAGCAGGGCTACGACCTCGCACAGTGCTACGCCTACAGCGACTCCTACACGGACCTGCCGATGCTCGAGGTGGTCGGTCACCCGTTCGCAGTCAACCCCGACGAACAACTGCGCCGGGTGGCCCGCGAGCGGGTGTGGCCGGTGCTGGAGTTCGCCAAGCCACAGGCCATGCAGCGCACGATCACCCGCGAGCAGAAGGCCGCCGGCGCGGCCGGTGCAGCCGCTGCCACCGTGGCCCTCGGGCTCGCCTGGTACACCCGGTACCGCCGGGGGCGGTGAGTCCGGGGCTGCGGACTGTTGCACCGTTGCTGGCACCGCCACCAACGCGCTGCAGGTTGGTTGCCGGGTCCGTCGCGCGGATACTGGCCCGCGAGCTCTGTACCCGGGTCGCCGGTGCGGAGCTGTACCCGCTGGCCGAGTTCAGTGACCGCACGATCACTGGCGGCCCGACTCACGCGACGACCGCGACAGCACTGTTGCACCGTTGCTGGCACTCCACCGCGAGTGTTGCGCCGTTGCTGGTTCTGGCACCGCGAAACCGACAACCGCGCAACACTGGCGCAAACCGACCGACAACCGCGCAACACTCGCGACCGGCGAGCCGAGCCCCTACTCCAGCCTCAGCCGCAGCGGCATCCCACTGACCCCGTCGTCGCCGGTGCGGGTGGCAAGTACCTGATGAAGTTGGATCCGGTTGCGGGCGAACCCCCACTTGCTGGCCGCCAGGTAGAGCCGCCAGACCCTGGCCTTGCGCAGACCCACTTCCTGCACCGCCTCCTCCCAATGGGCCTCGAGGTTGTCCAGCCAGCAGTCCAGGGTCATGGCGTAGTGCACCCGCAGGTTCTCCTCGTGCTGCACCTCGAGGTCCTGGTTCTCCATGGCGTCCACGAGCACACCGACGTGCACCAACTCCCCGTCCGGGAAGATGTAGCGATTGATGAATCCGTTGCGGGTGTAGGTCCTCGCCGTCGGGTCGGTACGGGTGATGCAGTGGTTCAACAGCCTGCCGCCATCGACCAGTCGCGAACGCAGGAAGTCGAAGTACGCCGGGTAGTTCGCTTTGCCGATGTGCTCGGTGAGCCCGATCGATGCGACCCGGTCGAAGCCGGTCTCGGTGACCGCGCGGTAGTCGCTGTGCCGCAGGTCGACGAGCTTCTCCAGGCCGGCGTCGGCGACAGCCCGCTGACCCCAGCGCGCCTGCTGCTCCGACAGCGTCACGGCGATCACTTCGGCGCCGTAGTTCTTCGCGGCGTGGATGGCGAAGCCACCCCAGCCGCAACCCACGTCGAGCACCCGCATGCCGGGCTGCAGGTCCAGCTTGCGGCACACGAGGTCGAACTTCTCCGCCTGCGCCTGCTCGAGGGTGGCGTCCGGCGTGGGGAACACCGCGCAGGTGTACGCCATGGTCGGCCCGAGGACCCATTCGTAGAAGCGGTTGGACACGTCGTAGTGGTGCGAGATGACCTGCGCGTCGCGCCGGCGACTGTGCCTGGTGCCGGCGTGCTGGACCTCTTCCGGCGGCGGCGGCGGCCTGTGCAGGAACAGGGGCGCGAACTTACGGGCCAGCCGCAACTTCTCCTGCCAGGAGACCTCCCGCAAAGCCGCGTTGGCCAGTCGGTCGAAGGCGGTGTACAAATCGCCGGTCACGTCGAAGTCGCCGCTCACATAGGCTCGCGCAACGCCCAATTGACCGGGTGCTCCGAGCAGCGCGGCGATGGCGCGCGGCGACTTCACCTCCAGCCGGATGTCCGAGCCGATGCGCCCGCCCTTGCTCCCGTCGTAGGCCACGAACTCCACGTCCGTGTCGGGGCCGGCGAGTTGGTCGAATGCCTCCGCGATCTTCATCAGGACTCCTTGCAGGTCTTCTCGTACAAATCCGGAAAGCGGCCATCGGGGTCGTACTGCACCTTCAACCCCGCGTACGCGGCTCCCCCGTAGATCTCATAGAACTCCTCGCGGCCGTAGAACGAGGTCGAATACAGCGACTTGCGGCCGTTCAGCGCAGCAACCTCGCGCTCGATGAGCCGGTTCACCCGGCCGGCTCGCGGATCCTCCCCCGCATCCAGTTCCACCCGCGACCAGAAGCCGACGTTGACATAGGTCGTGTCCGGGTCGAACT
Source organism: uncultured Actinomycetota bacterium (assembly GCA_963733395.1). Taxonomy (GTDB): domain Bacteria; phylum Actinomycetota; class Actinomycetes; order S36-B12; family UBA10799; genus JADKAV01. The sequence continues at coordinate 129,197 of CAVTCZ010000007.1, read as the reverse complement.
CGTACAGCGACCAGCGCACGGATGGATCGCGCTGCCGCAGCGGGCACAGCCAGACCGGGGTGATGCCGATCTGCGCATGGAAGAACTCCAGGAACTCCGGCAACGCCGCCACCGGGACCTCGACGTCCTGCACCACCATCTCCTTGGGAGCCCGGCCCCGCATCCGGTCGAGCCGCTGCGACAGGCCGAAGCGCCGGTCGGCGGCGATGAGTTTCCAGTAGACGTCGCTGCGCTTGTAACGGTCCGGCCACAACCGGCGCACCACCGGGTTCTGTACCCCGAACGCCGCGGAGCACCAGAACCAATCGGTGTCCCAGCGCCATAGGTAGTCCAACGTGGTCAAGGCGTCGGTGGGGCGTTCGCGGATGGATCGGTAGTAGACGTGCTGACCGGTGTAGTCCGACGACGCAGCGATGTCGGTGTACGCCCCGAGGGTCAAGTACATCTCGTCCGGCGCGAACAGCGTGGCGTCCATGTAGTCGACGGGACGGTCCTCGTACGCCCGCTCCTCGGTGATCTGCGCCATCGCGGCGGCCAGGTCGACGGCGTCGTCGAAGCGCACATGACGCAGCGCCACGTAACGGCGCACGGGTTCGAGTTCGATGTCCAGCCGCAGCGCGTACCCGAGGCTGCCGTAGGAATTGGGGAAACCGAAGAACAGGTCGCTGTGCTCGCCGTCCGGGGTGGCCCGCACGACCTCCCCGGTGCCGGTCAGCACATCGATGGCCGTGACGGACTCGTGCGGACAACCGTTGCGGAAACTCGCCGCCTCGATGCCCAAACCGGTCACCGCGCCGCCCAAGGTGATCGTCCGCAGTTGCGGAACACACAACGGCACCAGCCCATGCGGCAGCGTGGCAGCCACCAGGTCCTCGTAGGTGGTCAGCCCACCGACGCGCGCGGTGCGGTTCGCCGGGTCGATCTCGAAGACCTGTGCGAACTGTGACAGGTCCAACTCGGCGGCGGTGCCGGTGCGGGCGCGGAAGAGGTTCGAGGTGGGCTTGTGCAGTCGGACATGGCCGGTCGTGCTGCGCAGTTGGGCGGACGCTGAATCAGCTGCCCGGTCGTATCCCAACCCCATGCCCATTGGGCAAATCTAGTCAGAGGCTTCCACCAGAAGCCAGAGGCAGCGGTGAAGTGCCGCGGACCCCGCATCGTGACTCGGGCAGCCGACGCTGGCCCCCCGGCGTGGCAGTTGGTGTGAAGCACCGGCGCCCCGCGGAAATGTAGCCGGGTCCGAGTGATCAAGCGTGCTCAGTGGTCGGTCAAGCCGACCTATCCCCGACGTGGGGTTCAGCGCCGCGTGGGTACTCGGACCCGGCTATTGATGACGTGTAGGCCATCTACCTCTATTTCTATACCCGGATTCGTCGGTGCGGAGGGCCATCTTGAGGACACGCCGGATCGTTCACCGGTTCGGCGGCGTGTCTGTGGACAACCCCTCCGCGAAGCCCGGCAGGTAGCGCTGCAACTCCGACCGGACCGCTACGGTCGCGTTAAGTCCGCTGAGCACCCCGACCAGGCCGAGCCACACCCGATGGGTGAACAACTGCTCGGCCGGCATGTTCATCTGCAGGGCCACCGCGAAGTCCGGGTTGCGCGGGTCGTTGACCTTGCCGAAGGTCCCGCGAAGCCACTCCCGGGAGTAGCTGAAGGTTTCGTGCCGGGCCGGCTCGGTGAACGGCGCGAGGTAGTCCGCGAGCTTGTCGACCTCGAGGTGCTTGCCGGGACGGATGAAGCCGTCGGCCCGCAGCCGGCGTTCCACCGCATCGGTGTCACCGGCGAGCATGCCCGCGATGAGCCGCCCGAAGGTCTCCGGCAGTCCGCCCGGGGTCTGCAGCACGGAACCGAAGTCGAGCACCCCGAGCCGACCGTCGACCAGCCGGAAGTTGCCCGGATGCGGGTCGGTGTGCAGCAGCCCCACCCGCTTCGGGCTGACCAGGAAGAAGCGCTGGTACAACTGCCCCGCCCGGTCCCGGTCGGATCGGCTGCCGCGCACGGCCAGTTCTGCGAAACCGCGGCCCGGCAGCCACTCGGACACCATGACCCGGCCGGTGGCCTCGAGCACCCGCGGGACCACCACCTCCGGGTCGTCGGCATACGCGTCGGCGAAGCGGTTCTGGGACTGCGCCTCCTGCTCGTAGTCGAGTTCCTCGGTCAGCCGCGTCCGCAGTTCGGCCACCAGCGGCGGCATCGCCATCCCGCGAGCGACCAGGGACGTCACCCACAGCGCCAGCGACAGCGATCGGACGTCGGCGGCCATCACCTCGGCCACCCCCGGGTACTGGATCTTGACCGCGACCGCTCGGCCGTCGGGCAACGTCGCCCGGTGCACCTGGCCGATCGAGGCCGCGGCCACCGGATGCGGGTCGAACTGCCCGAACCGCCGCCGCCAGCCCGCGCCGAGGTCCGCTCGCAGCACCGGTTCCACCTCGGCCAGCGACAGGCCGGGGTTGTCCTCCTGCATGGCCGTCAGCGCCGAGCGCCAACTACCGTCCGGGTCCTGCGGGAAGAGGGTCTCCACCGTGGACAGCAACTGCCCGGCTTTCAACGCACCGCCCTTGAGATCACCCAGGACCTGGCGGGTGTCGTCGGCGGTCTGCGCCCGCGCCCGGTTCGACAGGTCGGTGCGGTCACCGCCGCGCAGCACACCCCACTGCACCCGGGCCGAGCGACCCAGCGCGCGCACCGGCAGCATCCCGATGCTCGCCGAGCGACGCAGGCTGGAAGTGGCCAGGGGCATGGCTCCAGTATCGGCACGCGGCCGATCAGCCCACCAGTGCGGCAAGCCCTTCAGTGCCGCCGGCCATCGCCGCGCAGTAGAACTGGACCCACTGCGCGACCTCGCCCTGGGCGTAGCCACGTAGCGCACGGGCGTACGGGGAGCGGCCGGCGGAGTGCAGGCCCGCCTCCGGCACCGACCAGTTGTCCGGGTCCACACCGCGGCCGCTGAGCAGCAGGCGGTCGACCGCCCGCGTCACCAGCCCGCTGCCGTAGGTGAAGGGCTGGACGGTCATGAGTTCGGCATGGACCACAGCCGCGACGATCAACGCCGGCGCCGGCGTGGGTGCGGACAGGCGGCGGGCGAGGTCGGCCAGGCGCCCGGCGACCTCGGCCGCCGGTACCGCCGTCCCCAGCCGCAACGGATCCTGCGGGTCACCGGCGCGCGGGCGCCCGACGTCCTGCGGTGTGACCGGGACGGCGACCAGCGTGTGCAACTTGGCCAGTGCCTGCAGCGGTGCTGTCTCCCAGACCGCGCGGATCGCGGGCAGTTGCGCGTACATGGCCACCACCCCGCCGGCGGCGTGACCCATGGGGGTTTCGTCGGCGGCCTGGCCCGCCTCCCACACGCGCCACTCGATCTCGATGCCGTCGATGCCCGCGGAACTGGCCGCCCCGGCCAGCGCGGATCGGCGGGAGAGTTCTTCGGCGGCGGCACGCAACTGCCGGTCCCACAGCATGGCGTCGAAAGCCGCCCGCGAGGATTCGGCTGCTTGCGCGACGCCCGGCAGGGCGGCCACGGCGGCGAAGGCGTCCATCCCCCGACGGTAACGCGAGTCAGTAGCCGCGCCGCCGGGAGATGTCCGCGGGGTGCCGGGCGTGGGCCACCGCGTCCTGGTGGCTCACCAGGCCGAGTTCGACCAGCTCGCTCAGTGACTGCTCCAGGGTCAGCATCCCCTCGGCCTGGCCGACGACCAACTGGTTGCGCATCTGACTGGTCCGGCCCTCCCGGATGAGGTTGCGCAGCGGATTGTTGACCACCATCACCTCGAAGGCCGGCACCACGCCACCTCCGATGCGCGGGATCAGGCGCTGGTACACGACCCCGGTCAAGGACAGCGCCAGCAGCGTGCGGATCTGCGGCTGCTCCTCGCCCGGGAACACGTCGACGAGCCGGTCGATGCTCTGGACGGCATCGTTGGTGTGAACCGTGCCGAACACCAAGTGCCCGGTTTCGGCCAGCGTGAGCGCCACCCGGATCGACTCCAGATCGCGCAACTCCCCGATGAGCAGCACGTCGGGGTCCTCGCGCAAGGCGCTGCGCAACGCCTCGGCGAACGACGGCGCGTCCTCGCCCACCGCCCGCTGATTGACCACGGAGCGGCCGTGCTTGTGGATGTACTCGATCGGATCCTCGATCGTGATGATGTGCTTGGCCTGGTTGCTGGCGATCCAGCCGATCATCGCGGCCAGCGTGGTCGACTTGCCCGAACCGGTCGGACCGGTGACCAGGATCAGCCCCTGGGAGGCCAGCGCGAACCGTCGCACCGACTCCGGCAGCCGCAGCTGGTCGAAGTCCGGGACGTCTTGGGGCATCATCCGCAGGGCCAGTGCCAGGGAGTTCCGCTGCCGGAAGGCGTTGCCGCGGATCCGGGCGGTGCGCCGCCAGCCGAAGGAGAAGTCCAGGTCGCCCTCGCCGGTCTGGCAGTACTCGATCTGCTCCTGCGTGAGTACCTCGGTCAGCAGTCGGTCTATCTGCGGCGGCAGCAGTCTGCCCACACCCGGCAGGTCGTGCAGTTGCCCTTCGATCCGCACCTTCGGCGGCATCCCGCCGGAGATGTGCATGTCCGTGCCGCCGGCCCGCCACAACGCTTCGATCAACCGGTCCATGGTCAACCCGGTGGGCGCTGGTTCCGGCGCGGCGGTCATGGCCCGGAGTCTAGTGACCGACGGTGCGCAGGCGCCCCTTGAGGAAACTGCCGGCGGAGCGGCGGTCCCCCGACACCCGGTTGCCATGTCTCACGACACAGCGGACGGCTTCAGCGGTGGGGTTCGATGGTGACGGTGCGGAACACTCGCCGCCGCGACTGTTGCACCGTTACGCCCCAACCACCGCGACTGTTGCACCGTTGTCGGTTTGAGGACCCCGAAACCAGCAACCGCGCAACACTCGCACCCGGGGACCAGCAACCGCGCAACACTCGCACCCGGGGACGGGGACTCAGGGCCGCGACTGTTGCACCGTTGTCGGTTTGGGGACCTCGTCACCAGCAACCGGACAGCCACCGCGGCCACCCTCTCCGCCATGCCCCGCAGCATCCTGCGAAAGCGACGTGGAAGTGTCCGGTATGTCGTGAGACACAAACTGCTGGCATCACAAGAGACTGCACAGCCCCGACACGCCGACGCCGGAGGGCAACAAGGTCGCAGAAGCGGGGCGCGCCTCACAACCACCACCCGGTCCTCGGGCGACCCGGTTGCACGCCGGCCTGCCCACCTGATCGGATAGGGGAACACCACGAAGGAGGCCGTCGATGTCCGACGAGGCACTTGAGAACCTGCTGCACGAGGACCGGACGTTCCCGCCCACGCCGGAGTTCGCAGCACAGGCCAACGCGAAAGCCGACCTGTACGAACAGGCTGCAGCCGACCGGCTCGGGTTCTGGGACGCCCAGGCCGCACGCCTGCAGTGGGAGACGCCGTGGACCCAGACCCTCGATTGGTCACAGGCGCCGTTCGCCCAGTGGTTCGTCGGCGGCCGGCTCAACGTGACGGTGAACTGCGTGGATCGGCATGTCGCAGCGGGTTTCGGTGACAAGGTCGCCATCCACTTCGAGGGCGAGCCGGGCGACACCCGCACGATCACCTACCGCGAACTCCAGGAGGAAGTGAGCAAGGCCGCCAACGCCCTGACCGCACTGGGCGTCACGTCCCACGACCGGGTGGCGATCTACCTGCCGATGATCCCCGAGGCCGCCATCGCCATGCTCGCCTGCGCCCGGATCGGGGCGGTCCATTCGGTGGTCTTCGGCGGCTTCTCGGCCGAGGCGCTGCGCAGCCGGATCGAGGACGCCGAGGCCAAACTGGTGATCACGGCCGACGGCGGCTATCGGCGCGGGACCGCCGCGGCCCTGAAGCCGGCGGTCGACGAGGCGGTCGCCGCCTGCCCCACCGTGACCAACGTGCTCGTCGTGCGCCGCACCGGCCAGGAGGTCGCGTGGACCGACAAGGATGTGTGGTGGCACGACGCGGTCGACGCGGCCAGCCCCGAGCACACGCCCGAGGCCTTCGACTCCGAGCACCCGCTGTTCATCCTCTACACCTCCGGCACGACCGGGAAGCCGAAGGGCATCCTGCACACCACCGGCGGCTACCTGACCCAGACCGCCTACACGCACAGATGCGTGTTCGACCTCAAACCCGACGACGTCTACTGGTGCACCGCCGACGTCGGCTGGGTGACCGGCCACAGCTACATCGTCTACGGCCCGCTGGCCAACGGCGCGACACAGGTGATGTACGAGGGCACCCCGGACACCCCGCACAAGGGCCGCTGGTGGGAGATCGTCGAGAAGTACCGGGTCTCGCTGCTGTACACCGCGCCCACCGCGATCCGCACCTTCATGAAGTGGGGCAACGAGATCCCCAGCCAGTTCGACCTGTCCTCGCTGCGCCTGCTCGGCAGCGTCGGCGAACCGATCAACCCAGAGGCGTGGATCTGGTACCGCGACCACATCGGCGGCGGCACCGCACCGATCGTGGACACCTGGTGGCAGACCGAGACCGGCGCCATGATGATCAGCCCGCTGCCCGGGGTGACGGCCTGCAAGCCGGGCTCAGCCATGCGCCCGCTGCCCGGGATCAGCGCCGACGTCGTCGACGACCACGGCGAACCGGTGGGCCCGGGCGGGGGTGGCTACCTCGTGCTCAGCGAGCCGTGGCCGTCGATGCTGCGCGGCATCTGGGGAGACCCGCAGCGCTACCAGGACACCTACTGGAGCCGGTGGCCGCAGTACTACTTCGCCGGCGACGGCGCCAAGTACGACGAGGACGGTGCCATCTGGCTGCTCGGCCGCGTCGACGACGTGATGAACGTGTCCGGCCACCGCATCTCCACCACAGAGGTGGAATCGGCGCTGGTGAGCCACGAACTCGTGGCCGAGGCCGCCGTCGTGGGCGCCGCCGACGAGACGACCGGGCAGGGCATCGTGGCGTTCGTGATCCTGCGCACCGACATGGCCGCGCCGGAGGATCCGATCACCGAACTGCGCAACCACGTCGCCAAGGAGATCGGCCCGATCGCCAAGCCGCGTCAGATCCTCGTGGTCGCGGAGTTGCCCAAGACCCGCTCGGGGAAGATCATGCGGCGGTTGCTGCGCGACGTGGCAGAGCACCGCAGCCTGGGCGACGTCACCACCCTGGCGGATCCGTCGGTGATGAACCTCATCAGCAAAGGCCTGGACGCCGGTGCCGACTGACCAGTCGCAACGCGAGCCGGTCTTCGAACGGCTGCCCCTGACCGAGCGGCTGTGGGTCCTGCGGCAACTGCGGGACGAGACGGTCGGCGGTGGCGCTGCTGATCATCGCGGCCGCGATCGCGCTGGTGTGGGCGAACTCACCGTGGGGAGATGCCTACTTCGAACTCGCGAACTACCAGGTCGGCCCCTCGGCACTGCACCTCGATCTGTCGCTGTCCACCTGGGCCGCCGACGGGCTGCTCGCCATCTTCTTCTTCGTCGCCGGACTCGAGCTCAAGCACGAATTGGTCAAGGGGTCGTTGAGCCGACCCGCGCAGGCGGCGGTGCCCGTGGCCGCGGCCCTGGGCGGCATGGTCATCCCCGCCGCGATCTACGCCTGGGTGAACCTCGCGGCCAGCGACGGGGCGCCCAGCGGCTGGGGAATCCCCATGGCCACCGACATCGCGTTCGCCCTGGCAGTACTGGCAGTCGCCGGGCGGCAGTTGCCGGTGGCGCTGCGGGCATTCCTGCTGACCCTGGCCGTCGTCGACGACCTCGGGGCGATCATCGTGATCGCCATCTTCTACTCCGACAAGTTCGAACTGATGCCGTTCCTCGGATCGCTGGTGTGCATGTTCGGCTACTGGTTGGCGCAGCGGGCACGGTGGACGTCGCCGCTGCTGTACGTGCCCCTGGCGCTGTTGACCTGGGTGCTGATGCACGAGTCCGGGGTGCACGCCACGGTCGCCGGCGTGGCATTGGCCATGCTGACCCGGATCAAGGAGGACCCCGGCGAGGACGAGGCGCCGGCCGAGCGGCTGCAGCACGGAATGCACCCGCTGTCGGCGGGCTTCTGCGTGCCGGTGTTCGCGTTCTTCGCCGCGGGCGTGGACCTGCGCGGCCAGAGCCTGGTCGATGCGTTGGACAACCCGGTGGCGATCGGTGTGATCCTGGGCCTGGTCCTGGGCAAGCCCATCGGGGTGCTCCTGGGCGCCGGTCTGACCGCCCGCTTCACCCGGGCCTCCCTGGCCAGGGGGCTCTCGTGGCTGGACATCGCGGCCGTCGGTCTGCTGGCCGGCATCGGCTTCACCGTGTCCCTGCTGATCGCCGAACTCGCCTTCGACTACGGCAGTCCCGTTCAGGAGTCGGCCAAGGCCGCAATCCTGGCCGCCAGCCTCATCGCCGCGGTGCTGGCGGTCCTCGCGCTGCGGGTGCGGGCCCGCACCTACCGCCGCCTGCACGAGGAGGAGGAACGCGACGAGGACCAAGATGGCATTCCGGACGTCTACAACGAACATCGCGGACTAACCTGAACCCATGGCGATTGACACCAAGCAGACGGACCCCGGAATCATCGAGTTGGTCCGGTCGGCGGCTGCCGACACGACTGAGTTGGTCAAGCAGCAGATCGAGCTGACCAAGGCCGAGGTCAAGGAGAACGTCAAGACGGCCGGCTCCTCGTTCGGGATGCTGGCCGTTGGTGCCGCCGTCCTCGGGATGGGTGGGATCTTCCTGCTGGTCACGATCGCCTACGTGCTCGTGCAGCTCGGGCTGCCGGTGTGGGCCGGGTTCGGCATCGTGACCCTGTTCCTGTTCATCGTCGGCGCGATCCTCGTGCTGGTGGGCCGCAACAAGGCGAAGAACATCAGCGGCCCGGAGCGGTCGATCGCCGCCCTCGACGCCACCAAATCGACGTTGCGCGGGTAGTGCCACTCGCACTCACGCCCTACGAGGCGATCAACGCGCCGGGACCCTGGACCCACCGCCTTGTCCCGGCCAATGGCGCGCAGTTCCACCTCGCCGAAGCCGGTGAGGGTCCGCTGGTGGTACTGCTGCACGGCTTCCCGCAGTTCTGGTGGACCTGGCGGGAGTACCTGCCCGCCCTGGCCGAGGCGGGCTTCCGCGCGGCAGCCATGGACCTGCGCGGCTACGCCGGCTCCGACCACTCCCCGCGCGGCTACGACCCGACGACCCTGTCCAACGACGTCCTCGGCGTGATCGCCTGCCTGGGCGAGCAGTCGGCGGTCATCGTCGGCCACGGCTGGGGCGCACACATCGGGTGGACCGCCGCCCGCCGCTCCCGGACGGTCACCGGACTCGCGGCCATGTCGGCGCCACACCCGGTCCGGTTGCGCGAGGCCGCCCGCACCCAGACCCAGGTGAACGCGTGGCGCTACGCCCTGCGCTACCAGTGGCCGTGGCTGCCGGAGCGGGACTTCGCCGCCGACAACGCGCTGCGCGTGGCCGAAGTGCTCGAAGCGTGGTCGGTGCGTCGCGATTGGCTCACACCGGAGGTGTCCGACCGTTTCCGGGCCGCGTTCCTGGAGGCCAACACCGCCCACTGCGCGATGGAGTACCACCGCTGGGCGTGGCGCAGCTATGTGCGCGCCGACGGCCGCCGGTTCAACACCCTCATGGCCGCCGAACCGATCCGGCAACCGGTGCTGCACATCCACGGCCGGCAGGACCCCACGGTGCTGTCGGCGACCACCACCGGCAGCGAACAGTTCGTCGCCGGGCCCTACGACCTGGCCCCGATCGACGACTGCGGCCATTTCCCGCACGAGGAACGCACCGACGTGGTGCTGCCGATGCTGCTGGAGTGGCTGCAGCGAGTACCGGCCTGACGGCGCAGCCGGTCCACCCGTGTTGGGCCCAAAGGACACACTTCCGACTAACGCCTGCGCTTCCGACTAACCCCTGTGCTTCCCACCAACGCCGGCGCGAATCGCCGCCGCCCGCCACCCGCGTTAGCCCCAAAGACAACCGTTAGCCCCAAGGACAACCGTTAGCCTCAAGCGCGGACTTCCGACTAACCCCTGTGCTTCCGACTAACCCCTGTGCTTCCCACTAACGCCGGCGCGAATCGCCGCCGCCCGCCACCCGCGTCAGCCCCAAAGATCGGACTTCCGAGCTAACGCCGCCACGAGCACGCCCCGGGCCCACCCCGGCTACCGCGAGCACGTCCCCGTCGGCACGGGTACCGTCCGATCGGCCGCACCCCGCAGCGCCTGCCCCACCGTCTTGTTGGTCAGGGCGAACCCGGTGCGCTCGTACTGCTGGGAACTGGCGAACACGATCCCGGCGTAACGGCCGTCGCGGGTGAGCAGCGGGCCGCCGGAGTTGCCCGGGATCACGCGGCCGCGCACCACGAAGATCTCCCGCGGCTTGGTGGGATCGCCGTAGATGTTGTCGCTGAACACCGGGCTCTCCGAGGTCCGGGTCACCACCCGGGCGCTGCGCAGGTCCAGCGGCCCGCCACCCGGATACCCCGCGATCACCGCCGGATCCCCGTCCTGCACGCCGCGCGACGGCGCCAGTGGGGCCACCCCGAGACCGGGCACGAACAGCACGGCGAGGTCGAGGTCGGCGTTGAAGTAGACCACGTCGGCACCCCAGGACCGGCCGTCGGAGGAGACCACCCGCACCTGGGTCATCCCGGACACCACGTGGGCGTTCGTGGCGATGCGGTCGGTGGCGTAGACGAAACCGGAACCGGTCGACCCCTGTCCGCACGACGGCGTCGGCCCGGAGACGCGCACGACTGATTGGCTGGCGGTGACCGCGGCCTGCGACAGGTTCTTCGGCGGCGGCGGGACCTTGTTGCCGGGCAGTCCTTCAAGTCCGAAGAACACCTCCGGCAGATGCACCTGATCGAGCAACTCCCGCACGGAGTACGCGAGATCGGCGGCCTGCGGGGGCACCAACCGATCGACCTGCTTCAGCAGTGCCGAAGAACGCACGGCGCCCGACAGCGCCGGCGACGGCAGCGCGGCCACGGTGGCGGCGACCATCCATATCGCCACCAGCCCGGCGACCAAGCTGACCAGCGCGCCGGCGGCGGCGTCCAGCGCCCGGGCCGGTCCCGCCTGCAGCGCCATCCACAACGGCCTTCCCAGCGTGACCGCGACGGCGTTCCCGATGCCGACCCCGAGCAGGATGACCCCGACGCTGACGATCGCCGCCGTCGGACCGAGCGCCCCGAGTCGCGTGAGGATCCAGGGAAGGCAGGCCGCAGCCACCAGCCCGCCGCCGATGGTCCCGACGACCGAAAGCACGCTTCGCACGAGTCCCTGGTGCCAGCCGATGAGCGCCACCAGGCCCAGCACGCCAAGGATGATGAGATCGACTACGCCCATCCGGGGTGCCGATCGCGCGAGGGCGTCATCCTGTCCATCCAATGTCCACGATACGTCCCGGGTCCCAATCGCGCTCCCAGCCGGCGAGCGTGATGATCCGATCGAGCAGCAGCGCGGTGAACCCCCAGACAAGCATGCCCCGCACCGTGAAGCCCGGTCCGATGTAACCGCTGGGGTGCCGCACGTTGACCCGGTTGTCCGGATCGGTGAGTTCGGCCAGCGGCACCCGGTGCACTTCGGACACCTCAGCGGTGTCGACCACACTGACCGGCGAGGGCTCCTCCCACCACGCCAACACCGGAGTCACGACGAACCCACTGGGCGGCAGCCACAACTCCGGCAGCGCCCGGACCACCCGCACGCCCGCCGGGTCGAGTCCGGTCTCCTCCTGCGCCTCCCGCAGCGCCGCGGCCACCGAGCCGCCGTCGTCGGGATCCTCCGCACCACCGGGGAAGGCCGGCTGACCCGCGTGCGAGCGCATGTCCGCCGCGCGCTGGATGAGCAGGACATCCGGGCCGTGCTCGTCCTCGCCGAACAGGATCAGCACCGCCGACCGCCGGCCCGCGTCGTCGGGCGGGGTGAAGCGGGCCAGGTCGTCGCCGTCGAGATCCGTGGTGGCCTCGACCAGCGGCTGCAGCCAATCGGGGATGCTCATGGCCGCTTGACCATCTTCTCGGCGCGCACCGGGTCCTGCTCGCCGATGTCCCGTGACGGGCACAACCGCGCCACCGGACAGGCGGCACACGCGGGCTTGCGGGCGAAGCAGCAGCGGCGGCCGTGGAAGATCAGCCGGTGCGAGACCATCGTGCGGTCCTTGCGGGGGAACAGCGCGTCGAGTTCGTACTCGATGCGCACGGGGTCTGTCTGTTCGGTCCACCCGAGCCGTTGTGACAGCCGAGCCACGTGGGTGTCCACGGTGAAGCCGGGCTGGTCGAAGGCGTTGCCGCGCACGACGTGGGCGGTCTTGCGGCCCACCCCGGGCAGTGTGACCAGCGCCGACATCGGCCGCGGGATCTCGCCGTGGTACTTCTCGCAGACCCTCGCGGCCATCGCGTGCAGCGACGCGGACTTGTTCCGGAAGAACCCGGTGGGCCGGATCATCTGCTCGAGATCGGCGCGGTCCGCCGCGGCCAGCGCGACCGGGTCGGGGTACTTGGCGAACAACGCCGGCGTGACCTGGTTCACCCGCTCGTCGGTGCACTGCGCACTCAGGATCGTCGCGACCAGCAGTTGGTAGGGGTCGTCGAAATCGAGTTCGCAGTGGGCGTCCGGATAGATCTGCTGCAGAATCCGGTCCACGGCCCGCGCCCGGCGCACCAGCGCAACCGGGGGGCGTTGTTCCATCGCTCCAGGGTACGCGGGCCAGCGATCCGCTGCCCGCAGTGGCGACGGGATCCCCGACCCCACCGGCAGATTGCGTCCCAGACAACAAACTGGCCCGCCGCGCAATCCGCCACTGAGCGGCCCGAGCAGAACCGCCGACGGGATCCCCCACCCCACCGGCAGATTGCGTCCCAGACAACAAACTGGCCCGCCGCGCAATCTGCCACTGAGCGGCCCGAGCAGAACCGCCGACGGGATCCCCCACCCCACCGGCAGATTGCGTCCCAGACAACAAACTGGCCCGCCGCGCAATCTGCCACTGAGCGGCCCACTGCACGAACCCCGGTAGGAAGCAACCACACCACCACCCGGACGGGCGACACCCACCCTGGTCAAACCACTCCATCGAGGAGTAAGGGCCTCCCGGAATCCATCCGATAGCAATGCCATGACCACGTTCCAGGACGCGCACGAGTTGCTCTGCGACCTGTCCCTGGACGACCTGCGGATCCTGCGCCAACACCTGACCGACGAGGAGAGCCGGGTGTCTTACTGGCGCAGGCTCTTCCAAGCCCGGCTCGACATGCTCCACGGCGCTGACCAGGTGGACACCCAGGATGTGCGGGCGGTTCTGCAAGACGCCTCGAACGCACCCCGCCGGTGGCAGGCACTCGGGCTGCACCCCGCCGACATCGACACCTCCATGCCGGAGGCGCAGTCGTTGTGGACCCGGGTGGTCGACCTCCACGATGACGAACAACGCACGGCATACATCGACGTACTGCAGGCCATGGAGACCGCGCTGTCCACCAACCGGCGGGCGTTGCACCGCCAGATCGACAGCGTGACCGCGGAACTGATCGCCAGATACCGGACAAATCCGGCGCTGGCACTGACCGCCCTGCCCGTCCGCCGTCGGTAACGCTTGGGTGAATGGTGGGCAAGAGCCCCCACACCTGCGCCAGACTGAGATCCGTGGATGACGTCTTACGCCAAGCCCCCCTTTTCGCCGCCCTCGATGACGAGGCTGCGGCCGCGTTGCAGGCCTCGACCATGGAGGTGCGTCTGGCCAAGAGTCAGGACCTCTTCCTGGAAGGTGAGCCGGGCGACCGGATGTTCGTCATCACCGAAGGCAAGATCAAGCTCGGCCACACCGCCAGTGACGGCCGGGAGAGCCTGCTGGCGATCCTCGGACCCGGTGAACTGCTCGGTGAGTTGTCACTGTTCGACCCCGGCCCGCGCACGGCCACCGCAACCGCGCTCACCGACGCCACCCTGATCGCCGTCGGCCACTCCGCGCTGCGACCGTGGCTGACCGGCCGCCCGGAGGTGGCGGAGGCGCTGCTGCAGGCCCTGGCCCAACGCTTGCGCCGCACCAACGAGGCCATGGCCGACCTGGTGTTCTCCGACGTCCCCGGCCGGATCGCGAAGATCCTGCTCGACCTCGGCGAGAAGTTCGGCCGCCAGTTGCCCGACGGGCTGCACGTCACCCACGACATGACCCAGGAGGAACTGGCCCAACTCGTCGGCGCCTCCCGCGAGACTGTGAACAAGGCCCTGGCCGACTTCGCCAGCCGCGGCTGGATCCGGCTGGAGTCGCGCTCGGTGGTGCTGATCGACATCGACCGGCTGCAGCGGCGCGCCCGCTGACACAGTGGCCGACCGCCGTCACCTCACCGCCGTCGCCTGGGTGGCCATCGGAGTGTCGGCGGCTCTGTGCTGGCACTACCTGGTGCTGGCGCGCGAGGCCTACCTGCTCGACCTCGACGTCTACCGCGAGGCGGCTCAGGTGGCCTGGTCGAGCGGGGACCTGTACGGACTGCGATTCACCAGCGTCGCCCTGCCCTACCTCTACCCCCCGTTCGGCATCCTGTTCCTCACACCCGTCGCGTTCCTGTCCGACATCAGCGCCCAGGTCGTCTGGACGCTGATCACGCTGGTCGCCGTCATCGGCTACGCAGCGGTGTGCGTGAAGAACTTCGCTGCCGACCACTTCCACACCGCGACGGTCTATGCGGTGACCATCGCCTTCACCCTGGCCATGGAGCCGACGGAGTCCGGGATCAACTTCGGGCAGATCAACATCCTGCTCGCGGTGTTCCTGGTGCTGGACCTCAGCCGGCGCACCGGCTGGATTCCGCAGGGAGTGCTGACCGGCGTGGCCGCCGCGGTGAAACTGACCCCGCTGCTGCTGGCGGTCTACTACCTGGTCACCAGGCAGGTGCGCGCAGCGCTGTGGACCATCGGGACGTTCCTGGCCTGCAGCGCGGTGGCCGCGGTGGTGTTCCCGAAAGCCTCGTGGGTCTACTGGACCGGCACGTTCCTGGAGTCCGACCGGGTCGGCGTCTCCTACATCAGCAACCAGTCGATCAACGGCCTGCTGCAACGGATCGTGGGCGACACCCAAGCTGCCCGGATGGCCTGGCTGCTGCTGGCCGCCGCCGTGGCCGTGGGCGTGATGGTCGTCGCCCACCACTTGTTCGGCACGTATCCCCACCTCACCGACGCCCTGGTACTGGCGGCGATCCTGCTCATCTCCCCCATCAGCTGGACGGCCCACTGGATCCTGATCCTGCCGCTGCTGCTGGTGGCCGCGCTGCCGGACCGGCCGGTGCCGCTGTTGCAGGGATTGGCGGCCCTGCTCGGCCTGGCCCTGCTGTACGGGGTGGTGCGACCGTCCCAAACGGCGCAGATCCTCGCCGATCCCGAGAACGACCAACTCTTCTTCGGCAACACCTTCACGTGGCTGACGCTGCTGGTCGCCGGCGGCTGCGTGCTGTGGTACTGGTCGCGCATCGGCGATGAGGTGCCGGCTGCGGCGTGATCAGTGGGCCTTCACATTTCAGCGCCCATCTCACACCCGGCTAGGTTCCGGTAGACACCGCGAGTCCCGCACCCCGGTGGAGCCGGACCAGGGTGGTGCTCAGCAGTCGCGGGAGGCGGGCAACGTCGGAACCCGCTGGACACTGACCGGCCGGATCCCGGTGCTCCGCAGTGGCGCTCCGCGACTGTTGCACGGTTGCTACCCGCGGACCACGACTGTTGCACGGTTGTCGGTTTCGCACCCCCAAAACCAGCAACCGCGCAACACTCGCGACAGATGACCAGCAACCGCGCACCACTCGCGCCCCGGCCACGCGGCAGAGACCCCCGACTCCCCGCGACCCGAAGCTCCTGATCAGCGACGGCCGAGGAACTCCAGTTGTGCGTGCACGCTCAGCGCAGCAGCCGGCCACAGCACCCGCGGTACGTCGGCGTAGACCGACTCCACAACGAGGTCCGTGACCTCGTCGATCCCCAGTTCCGGATCCAGGCCCGCCACCGCCGCGCGCACCTCGTCGAGGCGTTGCCGGCGGTGTTCCAGGTACGCGGCGAGCGCCGCGGCGGCGTCGGGCAGCACCGGCCCGTGCCCCGGCCACACCTGCGTGGCGCCCGCTTCGGCCACCAGGTCGGACAGCCGCTGCAGGGAGTCGAGGTAGTCGGCCAGCCGGCCGTCGGGATGTGCGACCACGGTGGTTCCCCGGCCCAGGATGGTGTCACCGGTCAGCAGCGCCGCTTGCTGTGGCAGGTACAAGGTGACCGAGTCGGCGGTATGACCGGGCGTGGCGACCACATGGATCTCGAGATCACCGTGGACCACGACCTCGCCGGCCGGAAGGCCCTCGTCACCCAGCCGATGCGCCGGGTCGACCGCCCGCACCCTCGCCTGCAGCGACGCCGCGAACAAACCGGCGCCCGCGCTGTGGTCTGCGTGGCCGTGGGTGAGCAGGATCTCCCGGACCCGCCGCCCGCCGAGGGCCTGCTGGACGGCCGCGAGATGCCGGGGGTCGTCCGGCCCCGGGTCCACCAGGACCACCGACTGCTCGTCGACCTCGACCAGCCAGGTGTTCGTCCCGTCCAGCGTCATCGGACCAGGGTTCCCGGCGAGCACACAGACAGCGCCTTCGAACCGCCCGCCGTGCCACGGGCCCATCGAGCCCGGCATCGCCACGAATCCGGTCACAAGGGCTCACCCGTGCGGGCGTCCACCAGCACCCACTCGATGTCGCCCTCGCCGGCAGCCACCGGTCGGGGCATGATCGGCACCGGATCTCGGGGCACCGCCAGCACCTCGGCGACCGTCGCGAACCGGGCGACCTCCGCCAGGGCCGCGGCGGTGGGCGGCAGCATCGGCAGTCCGGCGGTGTCCTGCGGCCGGAACCAGCCGACGGCTTGGTGCTCGCCGGTCAGCGCCATCAGGTCCTGCCCCTCGGGCAGAGCGGCGGCGTAGAAGCGGGTGTCGAAGCGGCGGGACTCGACCTCCGGGGTGACCCAGTGCGTGAACGGCTGCAGGGCTGCCAGCGCCGGCCGCGCCGCCAGTTGCCGCAGCACCTCCGCGAACGGCCGCTCCCGCAGATCCTGCACGTCACCGGACGGGTTGGGGTCGGCCAGCAGCACCCCACACTCCTCGAACGTCTCGCGGATGGCCGCGACCACCCAGGGATCCCCGAGGGCAGCGTCGTCATCGTCGAGGGCGCCGCCGGGGAACACGTACATCCCGCGGGCGAAGCCCAGGTTCGCCGAGCGCTGCAGCAGGGCGACCTCGATGCCGTGCGCCGTATCCCGCAGCAGGACGAGAGTGGCTGCCGGGCGCGGCTGCGGGGGCGTCCAGTCGCCGCCGTAGACCACGGCCTTGGCCCGCTCCAGCAACTCCGCGGGCATCCGCATCAGAGGACCTCGGCGATGACCTCGACCTCGACCGGGGCGTTGAGCGGCAGTTGCGCCACGCCCACAGCCGAGCGGGCATGGACGCCGTTGTCGCCGAGGACGTCGCCGATGAGTCCGGACGCGCCGTTGATCACCTGTGGCTGCGCTGTGAAGCCGTCGGCACTGGCCACGAAACCGACGACCTTGACGATCCGCACTGCCTCCAGACCGCCGGCCTGCTCGGCGACGGCTGCCAGTGCGTTGAGTGCGCACTGCCGCGCGCAGACCACGGCCTCGTCGACCGTCACATCCCCGCCGACCAGTCCGGTGTGCAGCAACTCGCCGGCCGCGAACGGCAGTTGCCCGGAGGTGTAGATGTGCGATCCGGATCGCACGGCCGGCACGTACGCGGCGACCGGCGCCGGCACCTCCGGCAAGGTGATGCCCAGATCGGCCAATCGCTGCGTGACGCTCACGCCTTGGCCCGCTTGAAGTAGGCCACCAGGTTCTCCGGGGTCGGCCCCGGCACGACCTGGACGAGTTCCCAGCCGTCCGCGCCGAAATTGTCCAGGATGGCTTTGGTGTTGTGGATCAGCAGCGGTGCAGTCAGGTACTCCCACGTAGTCATGGCACGACCCTAGGCCACGGTCGGCGTCATCGCACGCAGCTCATCGGTGGTCGGTCGCAGCCACCCGCTGGCGTGCTTGGCGGGCACAACCTCTCCGGAAATCGACCGCTGCCGACCCCTAGGCTGGTGATCGTGAGCAAACGCGCGCCGCACTGGTCACGCGTTCGGCTGCACGTCGTGTCCGGCAAGGGCGGGACCGGCAAGACCACCGTGGCAGCTGCGCTCGCGCTGGCACTGGCCAAGGGCGGCAAGAAGGTCCTGTTGCTGGAAGTCGAGGGCCGGCAGGGGATCGCGCAACTGTTCGACACCGCCCCGCTGCCCTACCAGGAGACGAAGATCGCCGTGGCCGAGGACGGGGGCGTGGTCTACGCGCTGCCGGTCGACGCCGAGGCGGCGCTGCTGGAGTACCTGGAGATGTTCTACGGCATCAAGCGCGGCGGCTACGCGCTGCGCAAGCTGGGCGCCATCGACTTCGCGACCACGATCGCACCGGGACTGCGGGACGTGCTGCTCACCGGCAAGGCATCCGAGGCGGTCAAGCGCGGCGAGAAGGTGGGGCGACTCGCCTACGACGCCGTGGTGCTCGACGCCCCGCCCACCGGCCGGATCACCCGCTTCCTCAACGTCAACACCGAGATCGCCGGGCTGGCCAAGGTCGGCCCGATCCGCTCGCAGGCCGACTCGGTGATGGGCGTCATCCGGTCGGCGCGCACGGCGGTGCACCTGGTGACGTTGCTGGAGGAGATGCCGGTCCAGGAGACCCTCGACGGCATCACCGAGTTGCGCACGGCCGGCTTGCCGCTCGGCGCGGTGATCATCAACCAGGCACGGCACTCCGAACTCGATGCGCAGGAACTGGCCATGGCTGCAGCCCGCACGCTGCCAGAACCCGAACTCGAGGCCGGCCTGCGGGCTGCCGCGATCGACCCGAGCGCGGCCACCGTGCAGGCCCTGGAGGACGAAGCCGCCGACCACGCGGCCCGGGTGGGCCTGCAGAACAGCGAGCGGGCCCGGCTGGAAGCCGCCGGACAGCCGCTGTTGGAACTGCCGCTGCTGACCGGCGGGATCGACCTGTCTGCCCTGTACTCGCTGTCCCAGCGGCTCTGCGAGCAGGGGCTGCCCGGATGAGCGCGCCCCGCCTGGACATCGACGCCCTGCTCGACGACCGCGGCGTCGGGGTGATCGTGTGCTGCGGCTCCGGCGGGGTGGGCAAGACCACCACAGCGGCGGCCCTGGCGCTGCGGGCGGCGAAACGCGGGCGCAACGTCTGCGTGCTCACGATCGATCCCGCCCGCCGGCTCGCGCAGGCCATGGGCCTGACCGAGCTCGACAACACTCCCCGGCCCGTGCCGGGCATCGAGGGCGGGCACTTGAGCGCCATGATGCTCGACATGAAGCGGACGTTCGACGAGATCGTCGAGTCCCATTCCGACCCTGAACGATCCGCGGCGATCCTGGAGAACCCCTTCTACCAGGCCCTGTCGAGTTCCTTCGCCGGGACCCAGGAGTACATGGCCATGGAGAAACTCGGTCAGCTGAAGCAGGCCTCCGACTCCGGCGAGCACTGGGACCTGATCGTCGTGGACACCCCGCCGTCGCGCTCGGCCCTGGACTTCCTGGACGCGCCCAAACGGCTCGGCTCCTTCCTGGACGGCCGCTTGATCCGGGTGCTGGCCGCCCCCGCACGCGGCGCCGGGCGGATGGGGGCCCGCGTCTTCAGCGCATCGCTGGGCCTGTTCACCGGTGCGCTGAGCAAGATCCTCGGCGGCCAGGTCCTGCGCGACGTGCAGTTGTTCGTCACCAGTTTCGACGCCCTGTTCGGCGGCTTCCGGGAGCGCGCCGAGCAGACCTACGCCCAGTTGCAGGCACCGGACACCCGTTTCATCGTCGTCGCGGCGCCGGAGTCCGACGCCCTGCGGGAGGCGTCGTACTTCGTCCAGCGGCTGGAGACCGAGCGCATGCCGCTGGCCGGGCTGGTTCTCAACCGGGTGCAGGAGGTGCGGCTGCCAGACCTGTCGGCAGCGACCGCCCGGGCCGGGGCCGAGCGCCTGGGCGAGGAGCATGCACTGGTCGCCGAGTTGTTGCGACTGCACGCCGACCGCATGGAGACCGCCTCCCGGCAGGCCCATCTCGCGGGGTCCTTCACCGGCGCCCACCCACGGGTACCGGTCACCTCGGTCATCGCCCTGGCCGACGACGTGCACGACCTCGCCGGCCTGCAACTGGTCGGGGAGCTGCTCGCCGAGAGCTGACGCGGCGGGAGCCGGCTCGGCTGGGCGAGTCGCGCCCGCAGCCTGTTCGGGTCGGTCGCAGTCTTGCGGGAGGTGCGTTGTGGCGTCTGCGTGAGCGAACACACGCGCTGCGATTCGCTCGACCGAGCGCCAGCGAGACCGCTCGCATCACGTCGCCCTCGGCCCAGCGCCCTGCTCTGTGATGACCGACTCACACTTTGGGCTGCTGCTCGGGCCGACGCACCCCCGCGGAGATCCACCCGACCGAATCTGCGGTTCCACTTGACAAGCATTACTTGACTGTTCAACAATCTAGATGAACGTTAAACGACTTAGGAGAAGCCATGACCGACCTGAACGACTACACCGGCACCTGGACCATCGACGCCAGCCACACCCGCCTCGGCTTCGTCGCGCGGCACGCGATGGTGACCAAGGTGCGTGGCTCCTTCACCCAGTTCGAGGGTTCACTGACCCTCGACGGCACCAACCCGGCCGACTCCGGCGCGACGGTGACGGTGCAGATGGCCAGCGTGGACAGCGGCAGCCCCGACCGGGACGGGCACCTCACGAGCGCCGACTTCTTCGACGTCGAGCAGTTCCCGGTGATGACCTTCGCGAGCACCGGCGTGAAGCAGAAGGACGACAACGAGTTCCTGCTCATGGGGGACCTGACCATCAAGGGCGTCACCCGGCCGGTGGAGATCGAGGTTGAACTCGACGGCATCGTGACCGACCCGTTCGGCAACACCCGCGCCGGCTTCGAGGGCCAGACCGAGATCAGCCGCAAGGACTTCGGCCTGACCTGGAACGTCCCGCTCGACGCCGGTGGCGTGCTGGTCAGCGACAAGATCAAGATTCAGCTGGACGTCTCCGTCATCAAGGCCGCCTGACCCCCGCAAAGACGAAAGGGGCTGCCCTCTCCGCGGGGGCAGCCCCTTTCGCTACGCCTATGGCGGCTACGCGTACGCCGGCCGGCGGATGTCCAACTGCACCGGGATCTGGCGGGTCGCTGCGGTCTGCAGCAGATCCGTCCAGGACTTCACATGTGGTCGCTTGCGCAGCAACGCCCGCCGTTCTCGTTCGGTCATCCCTCCCCAGACACCGAACTCGATGCGGTTGTCGAGCGCGTCGGCCAGACACTCCATCTTGACTGGGCACCCGTTGCAGATCTGCTTCACCCGATTCTGCGCCGCCCCCTGGACGAACATCTCGTCCGGGTCCGTCTCGCGACAGGCAGCTTGGGCACTCCAGGCGACAACACTGAGCACTATCTTCTTCCCCTTTGTCCGGCTTTGGGCCAAACCCCCGAAAGCTTGCCGTAACTCTAAGCAACCTCTCGGCTACCGATGAGGGCCATTCGTACTACTTAGCCTAGTTCATTAGGACTATTTGTCGGCGCCCGCTCGTGGTGTCGGCGTTACCTAAGTCACATGTGCTGATAACTAGCATGACGCATCCGACACACCTGTCACCACCCGGGGGTATACCAAACCGTAACCCGGGACAGTGGCCACCCATGACTGCCTACTGGCGGCGGAACCGAGACAGCGTACCCTTACGTCTGATGGCTGTGTCGAAGGCTCCCAAACAATCTGCAGCGCGTAAGTCGCTGTCCGGTGTCGCACGCGTCGTCCTGGTCGGACTGGCGGGCGGCGCGATCATGGCTGCGATGGCGGTACCCGTGGTGGCGGGATTCGGCAAGGCCTCGGAGGTGGC
The DNA here is from genome assembly GCA_963733395.1 of uncultured Actinomycetota bacterium. GTDB lineage: Bacteria > Actinomycetota > Actinomycetes > S36-B12 > UBA10799 > JADKAV01. The sequence continues at coordinate 107,293 of CAVTCZ010000007.1, read as the reverse complement.
CGCCGAGCAGATCGGATCGCTGCCCGCTGAACTGGCGACCCCGCCGTTGCCGGTACGCACGTACATGCTCGACGCCGACGGCAACCGGTTCGCGACGCTGTTCGAGGAGAACCGCATCGAGGTGCCGCTCGATCGGATCAGCCCGAACATGCAGCGCGCCATCGTCGCCGTCGAGGACGAGCGCTTCTACGAACACCATGGCGTGGACGTGCAGGGCCTGATCCGCGCCCAGCTCGAGAACACCGCCAGCGGCTCCATCCAGCAGGGCGCCTCGACGCTGACCATGCAGTACGTGCGCAACGTGCTGGTCACGGCCGCCCGGACCCCGGAAGAGGCCGAGGCCGCCCGCGAACGGACCACCGCGCGCAAGCTGCAGGAGATCCGCTACGCCGTGCAACTCGAGCGGGAGTTGTCCAAGGACGAGATCCTCAACCGCTACCTGAACATCGCCTACTTCGGCTCCGGCGCCTACGGCGTCGAGGCCGCATCCCGCCGCTACTTCGGGCACAGCGCGAACAAGATGAGTGTGGTGGAGGCCGCCACACTGGCCGGCGTCGTGCAGTCTCCGGTCGGCTACGACCCGCTGCTCAATCCCGAGGACGCGACCATCCGCCGCGATGCCGTGCTGCGGACGATGGAGAGCCAGGACGTCATCACCCCGGAGCAGTACGAGAAAGCCGTCGCGAAGCCGATCGACAGCTACTTGGAGCCCAAGCAGATCAGCAACGGCTGCGCGGTGAGCGAGTACCCGTTCTACTGCGACTACGCGGTGAAGCAGATCCTCAACGACCCGAACTACGGCAAGACGGTCCAGGACCGGGAGGACTTCCTCAAGCGCGGCGGCGTCGTCATCCACACCGCGATGCAGCCGAAGACGCAAGCAGCGGCGACCAACGCCGTCATGAACCGGATCCCGCCCAAGGACCCGAGCAAGAAGGGCACCGCCATCGCGATGGTCAAGCCGCAGACCGGCGAGGTCGTGGCGCTGGCCCAGAACCGGCTGTGGGGCACGAAGGGCGCGGGCAAGACCACGTACAACTACGCAGTCGATCAGAAGGACGGCGGCACCACCGGCATGCAGGCCGGATCGACGTTCAAGATCTTCACGCTGGCGGCGGCGATGGAGGCGGGATTCTCCCCCTACACCGTGCTGGACTCCTCCGATGACAAGAACTTCGCGGCCGGGCCCTGGGGGTGCACCGACGGTCGCTACTTCGGCTCCTGGACGGTGAGCAACTCGACGTCGTCCGGTCAGTTCAACATGCTGCAGGGAACCGCGTTCTCAGTGAACACCTACTTCGTCGGCCTCGAGCAGCAGGTGGGTGTGTGCCGGACAGTCGACATCGCCAAACGCACCGGCATGTCGCTGGCCAACGGCGCGGAACTGCCCATCGTGCCGTCGTTCACGCTGGGCACCGTCGAGATCTCCCCGTTGTCGCTGGCCACCAGCTACGCGACCATGGCCAACCACGGGGTCTACTGCAAGCCGCACGCCATCACCCGCATCGTCGATGAGAGCGACACCGGCAAGAAGGTCGTGTCGAAGATCGAGCCCGAGTGCCGGGAGGCCGTGTCCCGCGAGGTCGCCGACTCGGTGACCGCGATCCTCACGCATGTCGTCGACGGCGGCATCGGCGGGCGCACCGGTGCCGCCATGAGCCTCGGGCGCGACGTCACCGGAAAGACCGGAACGACCGACAGTTCGGCGGCGGTCTGGTTCGCCGGCTACACCCCCAGCCTCGCCGCGGCGGTCTGGGTGGGCGACCCCCGTGGTGGCTTCCAGTACCCGATGAAGAACGTCTACATCAACGGGTCCTACTACGGTCAGGTGTTCGGTTCCACACTGCCCGGTCCGATCTGGAAGGACGCCATGCTCGGCGCCCTGTCCGACACCCCGCCGGAGACCTTCGAGCTGCAGACCCTGTACGGCCTGGGCAGCGCACGCGGTGGCGGTACCTACATCCCGCCGACGTACACACCGGCGCCGGCACCGGTAGCCACCCCACTGGCGACGCCGGTCCCGGTCCCGACGCCGTAGGGCGGGCTTGACGGTCCGCGCGCGGGCCCGCCGGCGCTGGCGTTGGAGGTTGTTCACCGCGTTGGCGAACCCACGCGTGTCTTCTCTCTCCTCGTGAACGACCTCTAACGCCGCGCGAACCAGGGGTTCGAAACCGACCTTGTCCTCAGCCTTCGTCGCACGCCGCCCTGCTCACCGGAGTCCCAGCAAGTCCGCCAGGACCTCCAGCTCGAACTCGAAATAGGCCTTGCGGTCGGACTCCGAATCGCCCACGACGTTGTGCCGATGCCCGAAGAGCTCGAACGAGATCGACCCGATGATGTGTGTCCAGGCCATCACCCCGACCGCGAAGGCCGCGTCACTGAACCGCTGATCTCCGAGCTCCGACCAGTCCGGCAGGCCCGCCAGTGCCGGCTTCAGGCTGCGCGCCACCCGCGCCGAGAAGGCCGGGACGTCAGCGTCCACCGCGGCCTCCTGCAAGATCCCCACCAGCAGATTGGGCACCCGGGTCGCGGGGCCGATGGTGTCCAGGGGTGCGGCGTACCCGGGCACCGGCGAGCCGTAGATCAGCGCGAACCGCTGCGGCTGCGCGAGCGCCCAGTCCCGGCAGGCCAGGCCCACGGTCCGCCACCGCCGCCGCGGGTCACGGACCCTCCGGGCTCGAGCCTCCACGAACTCGCCCATGTCGTTGTAGGCGTTGACGATCAGCAGCGTCAGCAGCTCGTCGCGGGAACTCACGTACCGGTAGATGGCGCTGGACGCCATGTCGAGTTCGCGAGCGACAGCCCGCACGGACAACTGCTCCGGCCCGACCTCCAACAACTGCCGGTCCGCGGTGGCCGTGATGGCCGCCATCAGCGCCGCACGGTTCCTCGCCCGGATCCCGGTTTCTCCCATGCCCCCAGCATATGCGAGCACTGCTCTTGTTTTCTAGCCCACGAGCCCCTATAGTGAGAGCACTGCTCGCGTTTTGGAGGAATCATGACCACTCACACGATCTTCGGAGCCGGCCAAGTCGGCACCCGGCTCGCCACGCTGCTCGTCGCCCAGGGCGATCAGGTGCGCCTGGTCAGCCGAAGCGGGAACTCCGTCGAAGGCGCCCGCGGCCTGTCCGCCGACGCCGTCGATCGCGAGGCCGTCATCGCCGCCGCGGACGCCTCAGACGTCATCTACAACTGCATCAACCCGCCGTACCACCGCTGGACGACCGACTGGCCGCCGATGGCCGACAACCTGATAGCGGCCGCCGAGGCATCCGGCGCAGCCCTTGTCACGTTGAGCAATGTGTACGGCTACGGTCCGGTCGACGGCCCGATGACCGAGGACACCCCCCTGACCGAGCACACGCGCAAGGGGGCCGTGCGCACCCGCATGTGGCAGCAGGCCCTCGCTGCCCACGAGGCCGGCCGGATCCGAGCGGCCGAGGTCCGCGCCAGCGACTACATCGGCGAGGCCGGTGACCAGACCAACTTCGGCTCCCGGGTGGTCCCCAAGATGCGTGCGGGCAAGCCCATCATGCTGATGGGCCGCACGGACCAACCGCACACCTGGACCTACACCGGCGACGCGGCCCGGCTGCTCGCCGCAGTGGGCGCCGACGCCAGCGCGTGGGGAAAGGCCTGGCACGTCCCGAGCAACGCACCCCGCACCCAGGCGGAGGTCATCGCCGATCTGGCGGCGGGTATGGACGTGCCGATGCCGAAGATCCGCACGGCCGGGGCGGGCATGCTCAGAACGGTCGGGCTGTTCAACCCCCCGGCGCGAGAACTGGTCGAGATGCTCTACGAGTTCGATCGGCCGTTCGTCCTGGACAGCAGTCGCGCGCAGAAGGCGTTCGGTCTGGAGCCCACGCCCTGGGACGAGATCATCGCCGAGACGCTGCGCCGCAACGCCGCGTGAGTCAGCCCTGCAGCCGCGAGCGGACGATGCCGGAGACGGTCTTGCCGTCGGCACGCCCCTTCGTGGCGGCCGTGACCTGCTGCATCACCGGACCCATGGCAGCCATGCCGGTCTTCCCGGCGGCGGCTGCCGCGGCGATGGCCTCGTCGATGATCGCGGACACCTCGGCCTCCGACAGAGGGGATGGCAGGTAGCCGGTCAGCACACCGAGTTCGGCCTCCTCCCGGTCGGCCAGTTCCGGGCGGTTCGCATCGCGATACGCCTCGGCGGACTCGCGGCGCTTCTTCGCCTCCTTGTCCAGGACGGCGAGGACCTCGTCGTCGGACAGTTCCTTGGCCTGCTTACCCGCGACCTCGGCGTTGGTGATCGCTGCAAGCGCCATGCGCAGGGTCGCCGCGGTGAGCTCGTCGCGGGACTTCAGCGCCTTGTGTAGGTCGGACTGCAGGGTTTGCTTCAAAGCCATGCGCCCATCCTTCCATGTGACGCAGACCATAGCCCGGGGGTTCTCCACCGTGCGACCATGGACAGGTGCATCCGGTGACGAAGACAGGGCTGGCTGGCCTTGGCGTCGGCGCTGCGACCCTTGCCTATTCGCTCTGGGAGGCCCGCCAGTTCACGCTGCGCACGGTGAGCGTCCCCGTCCTGCGCCCGGGATCGCGCCCGCTACGGGTCCTGCAACTGACCGACCTGCATCTGACTCCGAAGCAACAGGACAAGATGGCCTGGGTCCGGTCCTTGGCCGAACTCGACCCGGACTTCGTGATCCTCACCGGAGACCTGCTCGGGCACATGGACTCGGTGCCCCATCTGGCCAAGACCCTCCAGCCGCTCAACGGTGTTCCCGGGGTGTTCGTGTTCGGCTCGAACGACTACTGGAGCCCCAAGACGGTCAACCCGTTCAAGTACTTCATCAAGGACCGCACCCCGGTCATGTCCACCCGCCGGCTGCCCACCGACGAACTCGAGTCGGAGTTGCTCAATGCCGGTTGGGTGGGGCTCAACAACGAAACGGCACAGGCCACCGTGCTCGGCAACCGCATCGACATGCGCGGGGTCAACGATCCACATATCGCGCTGGATCGTTACGACGACGTCGCGGGGGATTTCGACCCCGATGCGGCGCTGCGCCTGGCGGTCACCCACGCCCCGTACCTGCGGGTGCTCGACCCGATGGCCGCCGACGGCGCGGATCTCATCATCGCCGGTCACACCCACGGTGGACAGGTCTGCCTGCCCGGCTACGGAGCTCTTGTGACCAACTGCGACCTGGACACCCGCCGGGCGAAGGGCTTGTCCAGGCATGAGGGGGCCGCGCTGCATGTGAGTGCCGGCCTGGGGACGAATCCGTACGCCCCGGTGCGCCTGGCGTGCCCGCCGGAAGCCACGATGCTGCACCTGTTGCCACGGGCCGGGTGAGCCGGTCGTATCCTTGCTAGGAGTGCGGGGTGTGGCGCAGCTTGGTAGCGCGCTTCGTTCGGGACGAAGAGGTCGTGGGTTCAAATCCCGCCACCCCGACGCATGAGAAGAGGGACTCGGCTTGCCGGGTCCCTCTTCTCATGTGTAGGGAAGGCCACGGAACTGCGGAGCGAGGCCGCCCAGGGCCGAGCGACGGCTCCCGCCACCCCGACGCCAACGGTCTTTGTGACGAAGTTGCACACCTGTCTAGCTGGTGTGTCACGAAGGTGCGCGTTCGAACCGCCCGGAAGCCCGCAACGTCGTGACAAACCGCCCTGCGGACCCCACCACATCGTCACAAACACCCGGGGCGGCATAGGTCCATCCCCAACCCGGGTACCGAGCCCGCGGACCAGCCCGCCGACGAGATCAGCGCCACCCGCGAACCAACTCCAGACGCGACACCAGGGACCGTCCGGCGCAGGGCATTCCCCCGACGAGGGTGAACCATTCGCGTCATCAGCACAGCAGACTGACACGTGGGCCCGCGCGACCCGCAGGTCAGACGAGAGGGACGCACATGAGTGACACCTTGATGCTGTTGGTGGCCGGCTACCCGGACCCGCAGACCGCTCAGTCCGAGTTCGATGCGCTCGTGCAGCAGGTGCAGGGCAAACAGATCAGCAGCCGCGGGATGATCCTGGTGGCCAAGGACGCCGACGGCAAGGTCACCGTGAGGGACACCGGTGACCACATGGGCCGCAAGGGTGCGGGCTGGGGCGGTGGCGTGGGGGTCCTCGTGGGCCTGTTCGCGCCCCCACTGCTCGCCTCGGTGGCCGTGGGTGCGGTGGCCGGAGGCGTCGTGGGCAAGTTCGCCGGCCACAAGGTCCGCGGTGCTATCGAGAGTCAGGTCTCGGAGGCACTCAAGCCCGGCACCGCGGTCGTGATCGGCATCTTCCCGGCAGCTCAGCGGCTCGCCGTCGAGCAGGCGTTGCCGGGTGCGCCGCTGAAGTCCGTCGTGGAGACGGACGAGGACAGCATCGGCGAACTCAAGTCCGCGCTCACCGAGGCCATGGGCAAGTTCACGCCCGACCGCACCTCCTTGCCGATCCCCGACCGGGCCTTCGGCGGAGTGATGGGCAGGACCTTGCGCGACTCAGTGCCCGACTGGTCCTTCATCCCCGGACCGCAGGCGCCGGATGACGCGCCCAACGTTCTGGTCATCCTCATCGACGACGCCGGCTACGGGTCCATCGACTCCTACGGCGGCCCGGTCGCCACGCCCACCTTCACCCGCGTGCAGAACCTGGGCCTGACGTACAACCGCTTCCACGTGACTGCCGTCTGCTCCCCGACCCGGGCCGCCCTGCTCACCGGCCGCAACCAGCACCGGGTCGGTTTCGGTTCCATCTCGGAGTACCCGGGGCCGTTCCCCGGATACAGCGCCTCGAAGCCGAAGAGTTGCGCCGCCGTCCCGCGGATCCTGCGCGACAACGGCTACGTCACCGGCGGCTTCGGCAAATGGCACCTGACCCCGGACAACGTGCAGGGTGCCGCGGGTCCGTTCGACCACTGGCCGAAGGCCTGGGGCTTCGACCACTGGTGGGGCTTCCTGTCCGGTGCCGCCGGGCAGTACGACCCGATCATCACCCTGGATGACTCGACCCTCGGCGTGCCCGAGGGCAAGGACGGCGAGCTCTACTACTTCCCCGACGACCTCACGGACAAGGCCGTCGATTGGCTGCACGCGGTCCGTGCCCAGGACGCGACCAAGCCGTGGATGATGTACTACTCCACCGGCTGCGCGCATGCCCCCCATCACGTGGCGCCGGAATGGGCGGACAAGTACAAGGGAGTGTTCGACGACGGCTGGGACGCACTGCGCGAGCGCACCCTCGCCAAGCAGAAGGAACTGGGCATCGTCCCCGAGGACACCGAACTGACCCCGCGGCCGGACCTGTTCCCGGCCTGGGATTCGCTGACGGACACCCAGAAGACGTTGTACGTACGCCAGATGGAGGTCTACGCGGGCTACCAGGAGAACGCCGACTGGAACGTAGGGCGGCTGCTCGACGCCCTCGACGAGATGGGCGACCTGGACAACACCCTGATCTTCTACATCTGGGGCGACAACGGCGCCAGTATGGAAGGCACCGTGACCGGATCGTTCAACGAGATGACGTTCCTGAACGGCATCGTGCTTGACGCCGATCACCAGCTCGGGCTGATCGAGCAGTACGGCGGCATCGAGGCGATCGGTGGCGACCACACCGCGCCGCACGTCGCAGCGGCGTGGGCGCACGCGATGAACACACCGTTCAAGTGGGGCAAGCAGATGGCCAGCCACCTCGGCGGGACCCGTGACCCGATGGCAGTGGCCTGGCCGTCCCGGCTCACGAACGACACCGCCATCCGCAGTCAGTTCACACACTGCATCGACGTCGCCCCGACGATCCTCGAGGCCGCCGGGATACCCGAGCCGGAGACTGTCGACGGCATCGCCCAGGAACCCATGGACGGGACCAGTTTCCTGTACTCGTTCGACGATGCTGAAGCTCCTGAGCAGCACACCACCCAGTACTTCGAGATGTTCGGCGGCCGGGCGATGTACAAAGACGGCTGGTGGGCGGCTTCGAAGCCGGACCGGATCCCCTGGGACTTCTCGCCCCAGACACTGGCGCCCTACGGCCCGGACGCCGACTGGGATCCCGACCGCGACGCACCTTGGGAGCTCTACGACCTGACCAAGGACTTCTCGCAGGCGCACGACGTCGCCGCGCAGCACCCGGACAAGGTCCAGGAGTTGCAGGAGCTCTGGTGGCAGGAAGCCGAACGCAACCGTGTGCTGCCGCTGTGGGCCGGCGCCGCGATCTTCCTCGGGATCCTGCCGCCGCTGCCCACGCAGACCCGGTTCGCCTTCGCCGGCGATGTGCAGAACGTGCAGCGCGGCATGGTTCCGCGCATCGCCGGGCGCACCTACGCGATCGAGGCCGACCTGCACGTCCCCGACGACGGGGCGGAAGGCGTGATCGTCGCGAATGCGGACTTCATCGGCGGGTACGGCCTGTGGGTCGACTCCCAGGGGCTGCTGCACCACACCTACTCGTTGCTCGGGGTGGAGACGTACAAGCAGGTCGCCACACAGAAACTGCCCACTGGCGATGTGACCGTGAAGATGCTGTTCGAGACCGAGAAGCCGCAACCCGGGAGCGGCGGTCACGTGAGCCTGTTCATCAACGATGAGTTGGTGGGCGAAGGGGACATGCCCCGGACCGTCCCCATCACATTCACCAGCTACGCGGGCATGGACATCGGCCGGGACAACGGCTTGGTGGTGGACCTCGACTACGAGTCGGAGGCGCCGTACGCCTTCACCGGCACCGTGCGACAGGTCGTGTTCGACCTCTCGCCCGAAGACCACGAGACCGAGAAGTCACTGCACGCGCACACGATGACGCACACCGTGGGTCAAGGAGCGGCCGGCTGAGGGACCGCTGAACAATGCTGTCTTGAGCGGGGCGTGGCGCACGCGGCGTGGAGCCATGTCTGGCGCTTCGGATGCCCGCGGCTCAGTGGTCGGGCTGCGCTTTGGCCGGGCCATGGGCCAGTCCAGGCCCCTCTCGCCAGCCAGGCACCTGACTGTTCAGCAGGCACGCAGGTCAGGCGTCCGGCGCGCGATCACTGGCACGCGCGACGACACCTTCCGGGCCGGCGTGCAGCAGCACCTCGAACGCCGAGACCCGGTCCGCCGCGGTCACCATGACCGGTGCCGCAGCCACCTTGGCGTCGAAGCTGCCGAAGCCCCGGCGCATCGAGCCGACGTCGCGCCAGGTGGTTGTCGATCAACCAGATGTCCGGCTCGTCCGGGCTGCGGGCGACGTGGCCGTCGAGGAAACCGTCCGCCGCCGCGAGGGCCTCGAGCAACTGTGCGCCGAGTTCGAGGAACTCGTCCCCGGCCCGGTGTTCGGTCACGACGATCACCGCTCCAGGGTGCCATTGCAGCTGGTGCACAGGTCCGCGCGGGCCCGTCGGTGGCGACTGTTGCACCGTTGCGGGTCGCCGGCGCCGACTGTTGCACGGTTGTCGGTTCAGGGGCCTCGAAACCAGCAACCGCGCAACACTCGGGTTGTCCCGGCAGCAACCGCGCAACACTCGGCCAGGGCGCCCCCGGCTACCCTTACCGGGTGCGATTGGCCCCGCGGCATTGGAGTACCGAGACCTGGTGGTGCTCGATACACGGCCACGTGGCGCCCGCTGCCACCGCGCGCCACAACGGCGGGGAACTGTCGGTACCGCTGGCCGATGGCACCCAACTTGCCCGCTGTCTGCGCTGCGACGCGTGGGTACACACGCGCATCCCAGAAGCCCAGGCGTCCGGCTCCGACCTGCCCCGGCCCTTGCGGGGGAAGGCTCTCGACGAACTCGTGGTCATCCGCGCGATCGCCCTGGAGCGTGGATTGCACGTGCTCTTCTTCCTGGCGGTCGCCGTGTTCCTGCTGCTGCTCGAACTCGGTCTGCCCGCTCTGCAGGCACGACGCCCAGGCGATCCTGCCGGTGCTCGAACAGACCCGCAGCGGACAGCAGGTCCTCACCCGCTGGCTGAACCGGCTCATCAACCTCGACGGCGGGCACGTGTGGGTGCTGGTTGCCATGGCCTTGGGGTACGCGGCCCTCGAAGCGGTGGAATCGGTGTTCCTGTGGCAGGGCAAGCGCTGGGCCGAGTACCTGACCGTCGTGGCCACCGCGGCGTTCCTGCCGTTGGAGATCTACGAACTGGTCGAGAAAGCCAGCGCGCTCAAAGTGGCCGCGTTGCTGACCAACCTGGCCATCCTGGCCTACCTGATCTGGACCAAGCGGTTGTTCGGCGTACGCGGCGGCTTCGCCGGCCTGGAGCGGGAACTGGCCGCGGACGTGGACTGGGAATCCCTGCACGCCCGCGCGCCGGTCAGCCCAGCAACTTCGCTTTCTGGGCCGCGAACTCCTCGTCGGTGAGGATCCCCTGCTCGTGCAACTGGCCGAGCTGCTTCAACTGCTCGATCTTGGCGTCCATGCTGTCCGCGGCGGGTGCGGGCGCAGGGGCCGGAGCGGGCGCAGGGGCCGCGTACTGCTGCTGCGGCTGCTGCGGTTGCTGCTCCTCGGCCTTCTTCTCCCAGCGGCCGTACTGGCGCCGGGACACGTTGTTGGACACCGCGGTGGCGGTTCCGGCGATCACGGCGGTGCGGGCAACCCCGCGCAACAAACCAGGCATCAGGCGTTCTCCTCGTCTTCGGCTTCGAGTGCGGCCAGCAGGGCATTGACCGGGATCCGGCCATTGGCGACCAGTTGGGCGCCGGCCTTGCGCAGAGCCGTGGCGAACGGCGCGGCCCACGTGTTCTCGTAGACCAGGATCGCCCCGATCGCTCCGGGGCTGATGATGGCGGCGGTCTCGGCGATGTCCTCATCCGAGAGCATGCCGCTGCTGGCTCCGGCGAAGATCGCGAAGTCGGTGGCCTGGTACTCGCGCAGGTCGTCGAGGCTGATGACGGCGACGTCACCCTCGGGGCTCTTGGCCATGAGCGCCACGTCGAGAACGCGGATCAGGCCGCGGTCCACGAGATCGATGAGGTACGGCAGCGCCTCACCGGTCGGATTCCCGCCGGGGTATTCGATCACCAGGTAGTCGACGGGCCCGAGTTGGACCTCGTCTGTGGTCGCTTCAGTCATTTCATCCCTTCCGCTGGAGAAGCCATCCTATGCCGGTGTGCTCGGTGTGACACGCGCCAAGGCCGCGCACCGAGGGCTCATGCGTGCTTCATCTCCTTGCCGTGGACGATCACCGCGTACAGGATGAACACGTCGATGACGATCACGACGATGGCCCACACCGGGTACACGGGCAGCCAGATGAAGTTCACGATGATGCTCAGGGTCGCCAGGATGACGGCCATCGTGCGCCCGAACAGGTTCCCGCTCATCACGAGGAATCCGGACAGCAGCAGCAGCAGGCCAAGGATCATGTGCACCCAGCCCCACCCCGTCACGTTCAGGAACAGCGCGGCCTCGTCGCCGAAGACCACGAGATCGCCCTTGATGACGGCGATCAGCCCCTGCAGAGCCCACAGTGCGCCGCCGATGATCATCATGATTCCGGCGAAGGCCACCCAGCCGGTCCAGCCGGTGGCCTCGTTCTGACCGGTGTTCGACATGTCGGACTCCCTTCCAGGCAGGACCGTCTCGCCCCACACACGCGCCAATGTAGGTACCGCGCCGGAGGATGGCCATCACCCACTCAGGGTGAAGTTACCTCCCGCTCACCCACTGTGGGCGATTCGGCAGCAGGTCCACCCGCCGCATACTCGGGGTCGAATCTGCACTCACGGCGCCAGCACACCCCAGGAGGAACGGCCCATGATCAACCTCAGCCCGCGACTGACGGTGACCCAACGACAAGAGAAGGGGCGAGAGGCCCGTTCCCGCATCTCTCGCAGCGGCCACGCCGACTGGGCCCCGCGATCCGATCGGCGTGACCCCGTGGCCATCCTCGCCGCCCAGAACCAGCAACGCCTGTCGTGGTTGGTCCCGATCCGGCACGCCCGGATGGGGGTCTCCCCGTTCACGTTCTACCGGGGTGCCGCAGCGATCATGGCCGAAGACCTCGGAGGGACCACCGATAGCGGCCTGTGGGTGCAGGACGGCGGCGACGCCCACCTGTCGAACTTCGGGGCCTACGCCTCGCCGAGTCGGGACCTGGTCTTCGACGCCAACGACTTCGACGAGACCCTGCCGGGGCCGTGGGAGTGGGACCTCAAGCGACTGACGGCCAGTTTCGTCGTGGGCGGGCAACAACGTGGTTTCCACGAGGATGACTGCCGCGCGATCGCTGCGCATGCGGTGAAGAACTACCGGGAGGCGATGGCCGGTTACGCGCAGATGCCGGTAACCGACCTCTGGTACGACTTCATGGACGTCAACACGGTCGAGGGGTTCTCCGGGGTGTCGAGGAAGGAACTCACGGACCGGGTCACACGGTTCGAGTCGAAGGCCCGGAGGAGGACGAGCCTGCAGGCGCTGACCAAACTGACGACCCGCGAATCCGGCACCCTTAGGATCCGCAGCCAGCCGCCGCTGCTGGTGCCCCTCGCTGAGGTGCCCTCAGAACTCGACCAGGACGTGATGCGGGAGGCGGTGAACCGGGCGTTCACGCAGTACGTCGAGACGACCGCCGATCACATCCAGCTCCTGCTGTCACGCTTCTCCATGGTCGACATCGCGATCAAGGTCGTGGGGGTCGGCAGTGTGGGAACCCGCTGCTGGGTCGTGCTGCTCGAGGGCCGCGACGACCAGGATCCGCTGTTCCTGCAGATCAAGGAGGCTGTCAACTCGGTCCTGGAGGATCACCTGCAACCCAGCGAGTACGACCACCAAGGCCGTCGGGTGGTGGAGGGGCAGCGGCTCGTCCAGGCCCAGTCGGACATCTTCCTGGGCTGGACCACCGGCCTGGATGACCGGCAGTTCTACGTCCGGCAGTTGCGGGACTGGAAGGGATCAGTCGACGTGGATCAGGGCGACCCCAAGCTGTGGCAGTTCTACGCGGCCCTGTGCGCACGCACACTGGCCCGGGGCCATGCCCGGTCCGGCGATCCGGTTGCCATAGCGGCCTACGCCGGGAAGTCCACGAAGCTCGACGCCTCGATCGCGGAGTTCTCCATCCGATACGCTCGACAGAACCTCGCGGATTACGCGGAGTTCCAGCAGGCCATCGCGGACGGGGTCCTGCCGGTTGCCGCGGAAGGGACGGTCACATGACCAACGTCGTGGAAGTGGCCGGCGCCGTCCACGAAGAGATGTCCCGGATGGATCGGGCCATCTACGGCGCCGTGGCGAACACGCCCACGCCCTACCTCGACGACGGCCTGCGCGACCTGACCAAGGCTGCCAACAAGTCGCTGCTGTGGCTGACCGTCGCGGGCGGACTCGCCGTGTTCGGAGGCGCCAAGGAGAAGCGGGCGGCGCTGACCGGCGTGGCCAGCATCGCCGCCGCCAGCATGCTGGTGAACGCCGGGGTCAAGATGATCGCCCGGCGCGACCGACCCGATCGGCAACCCAACGCCGATGACCGGTTCGTCCCGATGCCGACTTCCACATCGTTCCCCTCAGGGCACTCGGCATCGGCCTTCGCCTTCGCGCAGGGTGTCTCGGCGGTCGCTCCGACCCTGTCGGTTCCGCTGCACCTGGCCGCTGGCGCCGTCGCGTACTCGCGGGTGCACACCGGCGTCCACTACCCCGGCGACGTCGTGGCCGGTTCCCTGATCGGCATCGTGACCGGCGGCACCGTCAGCCGGATCCTCAACGGCCGTCCCGGGCGCAGCCGGAACGCCAGCGCCTGAGCCCGGCGGCAGGGCACAGGACATGACGAACGCTGCACCACACGTCTTCCACGTGATGAGCAAGCCCACCGGCGCGATCTGCAACCTGGACTGCGACTACTGCTTCTTCCTCTCCAAGGAGGAGTTGTATCCCGGGAGCGGCTTCCGCATGGACGCGGCCGTCCACGAGGCCTACATCGCACAACTGCTTGCGGCCCACGCCGGCGCCGACGAGGTCGTCGTGGCGTTCCAGGGTGGCGAGCCGACGATGATGGGCCTGGACTTCTTCCGGCGAACACTGGAGTTGGAGCAGCAGTACCGGCAACCCGGACAGCACGTCCTCAACACCATCCAGACCAACGCCACACTGATCACCGACGAATGGGCCTCCTTCTTCCACGACAACGGTTTCCTGGTGGGCGTTTCCATCGACGGCCCGCGCGCGATGCACGACGCATATCGCGTTGACAAGGGCGGCAAACCCACCTTCGACCGGGTCATGGCGGGCCTGGACAGTGCTGCGTCGGCATGGCGTCGAGTGGAACGCGCTCACCACCGTCAACGCCGCAAACGGTGACCACGGACGAGAGGTGTACTGCTTCCTGCGCGACGAGTTGGGTGCGCAGTTCATGCAGTTCATCCCGATCGTGGAGCGGGTGACGCCGGAGATGCTCGCCCTGAGCGCCGACGGCTGGGGGGGCCGGCGCCGGCCGCTGTACACCCAGTCCGGGGATCAGGTGACGGCCCGCTCCGTCGGCGCGGAGCAGTACGGCCGCTTCCTGGTCGACGTCTTCGAGGAGTGGGGCAGGCATGACGTCGGGGACGTGTTCGTGCAGATCTTCGACACGGCGCTGGCGCATTGGCTGGGTATGGACCAGGTCGGCCTGTGCGTACACGCCCGCACCTGCGGCGACGCCGTGGCCCTGGAGCACAACGGCGATCTCTACTCCTGCGACCACTTCGTGGAACCGGACTACCTGCTCGGCAACATCACCGCGGGTCGCACGCTGCTGCAGCTGGTCGAGTCACCGCAGCAGCGCGCCTTCGGCAGAGGCGAAGCTGGACTACCCTGCCCGCAGTACTGCCTGGACTGCGACGTGCGGTTCGCCTGCAACGGGGGCTGCCCGAAGGACCGGTTCGCCACGGCCCCCACGGGCGAACCCGGCCTGCACTATCTCTGCGCGGGCTACAAGGTGTTCTTCGGCCACGTGGCGCAGCCCATGTCCGTGATGGCCGACCTGCTGCGCGCGGGCCAGGAGGCGGTCGGGCTGCGCGACTGGTACGCACAGACCGACGCCACCCGTTCGCGCAACGATCCCTGCTCGTGCGGCAGCGGCCGGAAATGGAAGAGGTGCCACGGGGGACGTGCCGGGGGTACCGATGCCCGGTGAGATCGTGGCGCCGCTGGGTGCCGACCGGGAGCCCGCCGTTCGTTGGCGTTCGTGCAGAACGTGGGTGTTCGTCGCCTGACGAACTCCCAACACTGCGCACGGGCAACACCGAACGCGCCTGGCTGCCGCCGCCACCAACCCGATCCGGCGATCGACATCACTAAGGTGAGACCCGCAGAAGGAGGTTCAGCATGGGTCAGGACGAGAGGGACGCCGCCACCGAGGTCGACAATGCGCGGACTGGCAGCGCGCCCTTCGGGGACGCGTTGCCCAACCGACCCGATGTGCCTGCTCCGGCCGCGACCAACCAGCCGCCCGACTGGGTCATGCCGATGGTCCGTAAGATCATCTGGCGGTTCGTGCTCATCATCCTGATCACCGCGTTGCTGATCATCATGGCGTTGAAGGCCCGCAGCCTGCTGAGCATGCTGTTCATCGCCGCCTTCTTCGGCATCGCGATGGAGCCGGCGGTGAACCACCTGCACATGAAACGTGGCATGAAGCGCGGGGCCGCCACCGGACTGGTGTTCCTGATCTCCGCGGTGTTCCTGGTCGTCCTGACGTTCATCATGATCCCCGGCCTGGTGAACGTCGCCGGGGAGTTGTCGAACACCTTCAAATCCGCCATACCGAAGATCAACGATCAGTTCGGCACGACCATCCCGACGTCGAAGACCGATCCCGCTTTCAGCGCCGCCCAGCAGAACGTCCAGGACTGGATCCAGACGAACGCCAGCGACATCATGGGTTTCGCCGGCACGACGATCGGCATCATCTTCCAGTTCTTCACGATCGCGATGTTCGCGTTCTACTTCGCCGCTGATGCTCCGCAGATCCGCCGGGCGATCCTGCGCAAGTTCGCCCCCGACCAACAGCAACGTCTCGGCTGGGCGTGGGACACGGCCATCGAACAGACCGGCGGCTACCTCTACTCCCGGCTGCTGCTCATGATCATCAACGGCGGGTTGTTCTTCTTCGCGATGCTGCTCGTCGGCGTCGACTGGACGATCGCGCTGCCGATGTCCATCTTCGAAGGGTTCGTCGCCGAGTTCATCCCGGCCATCGGTACCTACATCGGTGCAGCGGTCCCGATCCTGCTCACCTGGGGGCTCAACGGGCTCACCGCGGCGCTGATCCTGCTCGGCTGGACCCTGATCTACCAGCAACTCGAGAACTACTTCCTGAGCCCCAAGATCAGCGCCAGGACGATGGAGATCAACGGCGGCATCGCGTTCGGGTCCGCCATGGCCGGGGGCGCCATCGGCGGCCCGATGCTGGCGTTCATGTCCCTGCCCATCGCCGCCTTGATCACATCGTTCATGAAGAACTTCTCCCGCCGCTACCCCCTGACGTACTTCTCCCCCTACGACGGGGACTTCACCGAGGAGGACGAAGCGGAAGCGATCGAGGCCAACCCGCACGTGGTGCGGCAGGTCGACGAGCCGGCGGACTGAACGGCCCGGGTGTCGCGGTCCTGGCGGGGGGCGATGGCTCGTTCGGCTGCTGAGCACCGCCGGGTCGCTTAGCATGGGGAGACCCAGCCGACAGTCCGGGGTTCAGCCGAGGGACACGCATGCCGCCAGTCGAATCATTGAGCACGTCGGGGACACCCGCGACGAAGTTCCGCCCGCCGCGGGTGCGGCATGCTGAATTGACCCGCTCGGCGATCCTGGACGACCCCCGGATCGGTGAGGCCGAGATCCTCGCCGTCACCGCCCCGGCGGGGTTCGGGAAGAGCACATTGGCCATCCAGTGGGCCTCCCGCTCACAGGATCCGGTGGTATGGGTGACCTGCGACCAGACCGACAACGACGCGCTGGTGCTGATGACGACTGTGGCCGCCTGCCTGGAGCACTCCGTCCCGGGGTACCAGGTTCCCGCCCGGACCCTGACGCTCGACGAGCCCGCGTACACCCGCAGGGTGCTGCCGGGCTTCGAGCGCTCGGTGGCCGCGCTGGAAACCCCGGTCACCATCGTGGTCGACGACGCGCACCTGGTCGCCGACGCGCAGGCGCAACAGGTGCTGAGAATCCTGGTCAACGCCGTGCCCACCGGCTCCCGGATCGCTCTCGTGGGCCGGTCTCTGCACGGCCTGCCGGTGCCGTTGTGGCGCGGACAAGGCAGGTTGGTGGATGTCACCGCCCGCGACCTGGCGTTCAGCACCGCAGAGACCCGCGACGCCTTGGCGAGTTTCACGCACGCCGCCTTGAGCGAATCGGAGGTGCAGCGGCTGCACGCCGCCACCGAGGGGTGGCCGGTGGCGGCATTCCTGATGTCGCAGGCCGGCGGCGTCCGGGAGCTGTCGTCCATCGAGGAGTTCATCGAGGCCGAGGTCCTGGAGCCGATGACCGACGATCTGCGCGCCTTCGTGTGTGAGACCGCTGCCCTCGGCACCGTCAATGCGGATCTGGCGCGGGCAGCCACCGGACAGCCGCGGGCAGCGCACTTCCTGGCGGAGGCCATCACCACCGTGCTGCTGCAACAGACCCACGATGACTGGTACCGCTACCACCCCTTGTTGCAGGAGTGCGCAACCGCGGTCATGGAGCGCGAGAATCCGGACCGGCTGCAGGAGGTCCGATCCAACGCCGCACTCTGGCACCGGGAGCGCGGACACCTCGAGATGTCAGTCCACTACGCAGCAGCCAGCGGCGACTGGGACACGATGGGCACCGTCTTCTGGCCCGCTGCGCGGATGTCCCTGCTGCAGGGACGGACCGCTGCGGTCAAAGGATGGCTCGAGGCCGCCGGCGACCGGGCGACGATGGCGGTGCCACAGTTGAGCATGACCGCCGCCTGGACGAACATGGCGGCCAGCGACTTCGGCAACGTCCTGCGCTACACCGGGGCGACGCTGCAGCACATGCCACCCGACTGGCGCGACGACCTGAGCTCCTCCGACGTCGCCCCCCACCTGGCGATGCTGCTCGCACTGACCGGGTACGGTCTGGCCGGCCCGCAGGAGGCAGCTGATCTCGCCGAGGCGGCCCTGGCCACAGTGGACAGCGACGATCCGACCCGTGCGCTCGCCGGCCTGATCCTCGGCCTCAACCTCGCGCTGGTCGGGGATCCGCGGGCGACCCAGGCGATGCGGCAGGCTGCGGCACTCGCCCAGGCCGCGGGCATCGCCTCGTCGGAGGTGGAGGCACTGTCGATGCTCGGCCTGCTCCAGATGATCGACGGCGATGACACGAGTGGCTGCCAGACCATCGAAGACGCCCGTTCCGCGTTCGCTTTCCACGACCTCGCCGAGATGGCCTCGACGGCTGGCGTGCTGAGCATCGCACAGGTCGCCTGGACGGCCTTCCGGGGCCGGCCGGCCGACACCACCCGGGCGATAGCGGATCTGGAGCGGATCCGCTCGAGCCTGGAACCGGTGTTCCCCTGGTACCACCCGCTGGCCGGTGGTGTCTGCGCCTTCGCCAGCGTCGAGACCGGCGACATGGAGGGTTTTCGGCGGTACATCACGTGGTGCGACGACTCCGCCGGTCCGGCCGACGCCTTGTCGCGGCAGTGGGCCGCCCGGGCGCGCCAGGCGTACGCGGCAGCGAGCCCGCTGCAGCACCTGAGCCCCGCGGAACTGCGGGTGTGGGAGCTGCTGAAGGGGCGGATGACGCTCAGCGAGATCGCCGACTCGCTCTTCCTCTCCCGCGAGACGGTGAAGAGCCACACCGTTTCGATCTACCGGAAACTGCAGGTGTCGTCCCGCCGGGAGGCCCAGGACCTCGCTGAGACCTGGACCTGAATCACCGGCTGATCAGCGCCAGGTGTGCTCCGGCCGGATCGCGGATGACGGCCATCCGCTCCTCGCCGGCCGGCTTCGGTCCGGCCACGACCTCGCCACCGCCTGCGCGGACAGCGGCCAGTGCGGCATCGAGATCTGCGACCTGCACGTACATCAGCCACACCGGCGGCAACCCGGCGTTGACCCCGCGCCGGTGACAGATCCCGGCGACCGGCCGGCCGCGATCGTCGCTCATCACGTAGTCGTCGTATTCGCCCATCGGCAGGGCCTCGACCTCCCAGCCCGCGACGCTGGCGTAGAAGTCCCGCAACGCGTTCGCGTCCGCCACCGTGATGTCCATCCACGAACTCATCGCAGAGCCTCCCACGCCGCGGCGATCTCGTCCGGGTCGCCGGGGGTCGGCACCCACGGCAACACCAAGCCATCCCGGCCGGCGTACCGCGGGACGACATGGATGTGGAAGTGGAACACCGTCTGCCAAGCCGCCACCCCACAGGCATTCACCAGGTTCACGCCGTCGGCGCCCAGCCGGTCGATGGCACGGCGGGACACCTGTTGGGCGAGTTCGGTGCAATGCGCGAGATCGTCGGCGTCGATCTCCAGCAGGTCCGCCGCGTGCCGCTTCGGGATGACCAGCGCATGCCCGCTGGTTGCAGGGTTGATGTCCATGAAGGCCAGCGCGTGCTCGGTCTCGGCGATCTGCTGGCAGGGCAGGTCCCCGGCGACGATGGCGCAGAAGATGCACGTCATGGGCCCGAGCATAGGCTGTGCGGCATGGCCGAGCCGTTGAAGAACCACTTCGGTGCGGCCGTGGTCGAGCAGATCGCCGCCAGCCTGCCCGTGGCTGCTGATGCCTTCACCACCGAGTGCCTCGACGGTTTCGACGACCTCGAGCTCATGGACCGGGCCCGGCGGGTCGCGGACGTGATGCACCGGCACCTCGACCCGGATCCGGCCACCGCCGTCCGGCAGGTGCACGCATCGTTTGCCGCCGAACGGCGGTCGGGCATGGCGGCCTTCTACTACAACCCGCACTCGGAGTTCATCGCAACGTTCGGCCTGCCGGCCTTCGAGGAGTCGATGGCGGCGATGTACGACCTGACCCGGCTGTTCACCGCCGAGTTCTGCATCCGGCCGTTCTTGGCCGAGTACCCCGAAACGCTGGAACGGCTGCGGCAGTGGGCCGGCGATCCCGACGAGCACGTTCGGCGACTGGTCAGCGAAGGCACCCGGCCCCGGTTGCCCTGGGCCCGGCAGTTGCCACAGTTCCGCGCGGATCCGCAACCGGTGCTGGACCTGTTGGACCTGCTCAAGGACGACCCGTCGGAGTACGTCCTGCGATCCGTGGGCAACAACCTCAACGACATCTCCAAGGACCACCCGCAGGTCGTGCTCGAGGTGGCGGCGCAGTGGTACCACGGCCGAGAGGCTCTGGTGCGACGGGGCTTGCGCACCCTGATCAAAGCCGGCGATCCGCAGGCGCTGGCCATCCTCGGTTACGGGGCGTCCGAGGTGACGGCCGCCGCCGAGCTACCGGCCCGCCTGGCGATCGGCGACAGCCTGCCCCTGCAGATCGAGTTGCGGGGGCAGGGGCCCGTGCTCGTGGACATCGTCGTGCATTTCGTCAAGGCCAACGGCGAGACCGCCGCCAAGGTGTTCAAGGGCGGCGAGGTGGTGGTGGACGGGCATGCGGTGGTGCGCAGAACGATCACGTTCGCGCAGTTGAGCACCCGCCGGCACTACACCGGACCCCATCGGATCGGCGTGCTCATCAACGGCCGCGAGCAGGAACTGGGGACGGTGGACGTGGTGGCGCCCGGATGAGGGCGGCGACGCATGCCCGATATCACCCGCGACAGGTGATTCGCCGGTAACGTTCGGGACGGCAGCATAGGCCCGGGAGGCTTCGTCATGAGCGACTCAGCGACAACACCGGACGTACAGGCCCTGCAGGACCAGATCGCCGGTCTGCAGCGACAACTGGACCAGGCCCAGGGCCACGAAGCCCAAAACGGCACTGGGTGCGCACGTTCTGGTCGACCGTGCTGATCGTCACGGCGTGCCTCTGGCACCGCTGTCGGTGGTATCGGTGTGGGCCCGCGGCGAGGTGACCGACACGAACCGGTATGTGGAAACGGTCGCGCCGCTGGCGCAGGACCCCGCGATCCAGGAAGCCGTCACGAACCGCATCACCGACGAGATCTTCAAGTACGTCGACGTGGCGGCCCTCACCAGCGAAGCCGTCGCCACGATCTCCGCCAACCGGGACCTCACGCCGCAACAGACCGCAGCGCTGCAGGCGTTGACCGGTCCGCTGAACAGCGGCATCCAGTCCTACACCGAGGACGCCGTCAACAAGGTGGTGCAATCCCAGCAGTTCGAAGCCGCCTGGGTCGAGGCGAACACACTGGTCCACCAGCGACTCAACGAAGCCCTGACGGGCCAGAACACCGACAACGCACTGATGGTGCAGGACAACCAAGTCGTGCTCGATCTCGGCAACCTCATCACGCAGGTCAAGCAGTTGCTCATCAGCAAGGGCTTCACCGTGGCGGAGAAGATCCCCACGACCGAAACCACGATCGTGCTGTTCGACGCCCCCAACGCCTCCGCCGTGCAGACCGGCTACAACCTGCTGAACACGCTCGGGTTCTGGCTGCCGCTGATCGCCATCACGCTGGCCGTGGTCGGCGTCTTCGTGTGCCACACCCCGCAGAAGGCCCTGGCGTGGTTCGGCTTCGGGCTCATGCTGGCGATGGCGGTCGGCGCCGGATTGCTGGCGTTCGGCCGGATGACCACTCTGAACGGGTTACCGGACACGGTCAACGACGCCGCAGCCACCGCGTTCTTCGATCAGTTCACGTCGTTCCTCAAGCAGGGCCTGTGGGCCGGTGCCGCTGCCGGGCTCGTGCTCTTCCTGGGCGGACTGCTCATGGGTGACGGGCAAGGTGGCGACAGGCATCCGCTCCGTGCCGGTGAAGGCGGCTGCGGCGATCCAGGGCTGGCTCGCGTCGCTGGGCCTGCAGATGACCGGCGCACGCACCTGGGTGGCCTCGCAGGCGACCGGGCTGCGGATCGCAGTGGCACTCGCCGCGCTGGTGTTCATCATGCTGCAGCGCTACAAGACGCCCGACTTGATCCTGTGGACGACTGTCGTTCTGCTGGTGGTGTTGTTCGTCATCCAGATCCTGGCCTCCGGTGTGGACGAGGATGACGCAACCGCTTCACCCTCGCCGGGCGAGTCTCAGCCCACCGCCGCTGGCTGAGACTCGATCCGGCGCAACTGCTCGTGATCGGGGTCAGCCAGCCGGATTCCCACCGCTGACAGCTGATGTCGTCTCGATCGGACGAGCGCCCTCCCCGGCCGCCGAAACAACCGCTGACCGGGACGGGCGCCGATCCGGATACCCTCTTCTCATGATTGTTGGAGTCTTCGGAGCAACCGGACAGGTCGGCGGGGTCATGCGCACACTGCTGGCCGAGCGGAACTTCCCGCTGGACCGTGTGCGCTTCTTCGCCTCGGCCCGCAGTGCCGGCACGACGCTGCCGTGGGGTGACGAGCAGATCACCGTCGAGGACGCCGCCACCGCGGACTTCAGCGGGCTCGACATCGCCTTGTTCTCCGCCGGCGGGACCACGAGCAAAGCCATCGCGCCGAAGGTCGCCGCTGCCGGCGCGATCGTGGTCGACAACTCCTCGGCCTGGCGGATGGACCCCGAAGTGCCGCTGGTGGTCGCCGAGGTCAACCCGGGGGCGCTGGCCGCCATCCCGAAGGGCATCGTCGCGAACCCCAACTGCACCACCATGGCCGCGATGCCGGTGCTCAAGCCGCTGCACGAGGACGCCCGTCTGCTGCGACTGATCGTGAGCACCTACCAGGCGGTGTCGGGTGCGGGGTTGGCGGGCGTCAACGAGTTGCACGAGCAGGTGCTGGCCGGAGCCAAGGACGACGAGCTGCCGGGCCTGACCTACGACGGCGGCGCAGTCGGCATGCCCGAGCCCGCCAAGTTCCCGGGCACGATCGCCTTCAACGTGCTGGCGCAAGCGGGCAACTTCGTCGATGACGGCAGCGGGGAGACCGACGAGGAGCAGAAGCTGCGCAACGAGAGCCGCAAGATCCTCGCCATCCCGGACCTGCTGGTGTCCGGCACCTGCGTGCGGGTGCCGGTCTTCACCGGCCACAGCCTGTCGATCCACGCGGAGTTCGCGCGGCCGCTGTCGGTGGCACGCGCCCGGCAACTGCTGCAGGACGCCCCCGGGGTCGAGGTCACCGAGGTGCCGAACCCGCTGCAGGCCGCGGGCAAGGACCCGAGTTACGTGGGCCGGTTCCGGCAGGACGGGCCGAACGCGCTGGCCTTCTTCGTGAGCAACGACAACCTGCGCAAGGGCGCGGCACTCAACGCCATCCAGATCGCGGAACTGCTGGCGGCGCGCTAGTTGACTGACGGGCGTAACGGGGCGCTTCGGATTTGCGCGGGGAGTCGGTGCGGGACCGGGTGTCTGCTGGCTTCCCGGTGCGCGAGTGTTGCACCGTTGCTGGTGGCCGGGCGCGAGTGTTGCACCGTTGCTGGTTTTCGGGGTGCGAAACCGACAACCGTGCAACAGTCGTGGTCCGCTGGCAGCAACCGCGCAACAGTCGTGGCCCGCGGAGCCGTCCCCGGCCCGCACACTCATCGAGGCGAGCGCCGGTCGGGCGCACCGACTGTGACCCGCCGAGCAGTTGTGGACGTCAGTCGCACCACCCGGCGAACCCAACCCTGGGCGATTTCCCGGCGACTCCCCGCTGAAACCCGAAGATCCCGTTATGGGGGTGTCGCTCGGGTGCTCGGCCGCTCACGGGTAGTTCGTTGGCATTCGGGTAGTGCGTGGGTGCTCAGGCTCCGCTGAACACCCACCAACTGCGCGAACACCCACATACAGAGGCCGGCCCACCCCCGTCACACCCGTCGCACCTCCACCGGCACCGACTTGAACGCCGGCGTCTTGGAGTGCGGGTCCAATCGCGGCGGCACCAGCACGTTCGCCTCCGGGAAGTACATGGCGAGTCCCCCACGGGCGATGTCGATGATCGCGGCCCTCACCCGCATCGAACCCACCTCGCTGCTGACCTCGACCTGGTCGCCTTCCCGGATACCGAGCAGCGCGGCGTCCACCGGGTTGAGCATCACCACGTCCCGGTGCGCATTGCCGCGGTACAGGTCCTCCTCGTCGTACACGACGGTGTTGAACTGCCCCTCCGAGCGGATGGTCATGAGCTGGAAGCCCGCCGCCGCAGCGGGGACGTCGACGACGTGGAAGTGCGCCCGGCCGTCGTCGGTGGCGAACCGCGGGGTGTGGAAGGTGCGCCCACCCACCTGGAACTCCCCGTCGGTCTCGACCCGCGCCACCGGCTCGTACCCGGGCACCACCGCGCCGATGGCCTCCCGCAGCGTGCCGTGCGACCGCAGCGCATTCCAGTCGAAGCGCTCGGAGCCGAGCGCACCTTCGGCCAGTGACACCAGGACATCGGTCTCGGAGCGCATTTCGGCCTCGATCGCGGGGCTGCCGCCGTCAGACAACCGCACGTAGTTGAACATCGACTCCTGGGTGGTCGCCTGCGCTTCCTCGTCGCGCGCGAGCACCGGCAGGATCACGGTGGTGCGACCGTTGCCGTGGAAGTGCCCGGGATTGAGCTTGGTGGTCACAGACACGCAGACACCGATGTTCTGCAGTGCTTCAGCCGCCCACGCCGAGTCCGGGTTGCTGCCCCACAGGTTCCCGCCCACAAGCACGGCCGCGTCGATTTCGCCGTTGTGCGCCGCCTGCATGGACGCGAAGGTGTCCTGCCCGGCCGCCGCCGGGATCGTGATGTCGAACCGTCGCTCGAGTTCCCGCGCGAAGGCGTCCTTGAGCGTCGGCGAGACACCCATCGACCCGACTCCCTGCACGTTGGAGTGCCCCCGGATCGGCATCAGCCCCGCCCCCGGGCGGCCCAGGAAGCCGCGGGCCAGGGCGAGATTGCCCAGCGCCCGGATGTTGTCCGTGCCGTGCTGGTGGTGGGTCAGACCCATGGACCACATGAAGATGCCGCTTTGTGCCGCAGAGATTGCGGCGGCAGCGGACCGGAGCTGCGTCAGCGGGACGCCGCTGGCCAGAACCAAATCATCGAGATCCAGCCCCTCGAGGTGCTGCCGGAACTCAGCGGCCCCGCCGGTGTGGGCGGCCACGAAGCGGGCGTCCCACGCGACGAGTTTCGCCAACGCCGTGAACAGCGCGATGTCACCGCCGATGCGCGGCTGCAGGTAGATGTCGCTGACCTGCGAACCGGCCGTGAGGCTGCGCGCGTCCGATGGCAACCGGAACCGCCGCAGGCCCAGCTCCGAGATCGGGTTGACGACGATGACCGTGCCGCCCCGCCGGCGCAGGTTGATCAACTGCGTGATCAACCGTGGGTGGTTGCTCGCCGGGTTCGCGCCGGCCACCAGCACCAGATCGGTCTTGGCGAGGTCCTCCAGGGTGGTCGAGGCAGTGCCGCTGCCATAGATGTCCGTGAGCGCGACGGTGGATGCGTTGTGGCAGTAGAACGAGCAGTTGTGGATGTTCGGCGAACCGTAGGCCCGCGCCACCAGTTGCATCAGGAACGCCGACTCGTTTCCCGACCGGCCACTGGCGTACCAGAACGTCCGCCCCGGCTCCGTCGTGCGCAGGGCCTCCCCCGCGATCCGCAGCGCGTCGTCCCACGTCGCCCGTTCGAAGTGCGCCGCCCCGGCTCGCAGCACGATCGGGAAGGCCAGCCGGCCCAGGTTCTCCGCCTCAGCGCTGGTGAGCCGGCGAAGGGCGGCCAGGTCGTGGGTCCGGAAGTAGTCCTCCGGGATCGCCGGCTGCATGTCCGCAGCCTGCGCCTGCACGGACTTCTTGCAGACTTCAGGGAAATGCCCGGCCTCGTTGACCATCCCACCCTGTTGTCCGCCCATACCCAGGGCACAGGTCTTGCACGTGTTCTTCGAACGCAGGCGGCGCAGCGCCTCGGTGAACTCACCGGTTCCCCATGCCTTGCGCATGACGTAGGCGATCGCGGGCAGCCCGCCGGCGGCCTTCACACGTGGTTTCGCCATGGGTCAACCGTACGGGGGATCCTCCGCTGTGGGGGAGGCGTGACCGGCAGCCGCGCGTGCATGCTCGGTGCATGGGACTACGCGATCGCATGCAGGAACGACGGGCCGACGACAGTGGGCAGACCTACTACAAGATGCGCCAGAAGCTGGTGTCCATCGGCGACGACTTCTGGATCGAGGACAACCACGGCAACCGCGTGTTCAAGGTCGACGGCAAGGCGCTGCGGGTGCGATCGACGCTGAAGTTCGAGGATGCGCACGGCAACGAGTTGCTGAAGATCCAGGAGCGGATGGCCCGGGTCCGGGACACCATGAACATCGAGGACGCGCAGGGCAACAACGTGGCCTCGGTCAAGAAGGCGGTGATCAGCCCCATCCGCGATCGGTGGCACGTGAGCGTCGAGAACGGCCCGGACATGGGGATCAAGGGCAACATCGTCGACCACGAGTACACGATCGAGGCGGACGGCAACCAGGTCGCCGAGGTATCGAAGAAATGGTTCCGGGTCGCCGACAGTTACGGCGTGGACGTGGCACAAGGGCAGAACCCCGTGCTGATCCTGGCAGTGGTTGCGGTCATCGACGAGATGGCCCACCCGGATCGCTGACCGCGGGGCCGCAGCTCCGCCGGTACATCGGATGTGAGCGGGGCTCGCTGGTCCACCCGGCTCCTCAGGGGCACGTGGTGAGCGGTTGTCCCGTTGGTGAGCGAATGCACGCGTGTCTTCTCCAACCAACGGGACAACATCTAACGAACAGCCCGGCCAAGGGGCGTGGGCTCCACGCAGAACTGCCCGTCAACCCCGGCCAGCGTGCCGGGTGAGGAGCAGTCGGCACGCCCCCGGCTCGGCGAACGGAAGCAGTTCGGAGTCGGGTGCGTCATGGCCCATCTCGTGCATGGCGCCGCGGACCAGGCCCAGGTGCACCTGGCACACCACCTCGGTGTGCGTCCTGGCGACTTCCAGCAGCGGGCACCGGCGTAGTGCCACGGACGTCGCGCTGTCGTTCGTGGCCGGATCGAAGCCGAGTTCGGCGAGGATGCCGACCATCTCCCGCCGGGCCTGCCGGGGCGTTTCCGGCAGCCTGCCCGACGCCAGCGACGTCCCCCATCCGGCCCCAGCCCATCGTGCATCGGCGGTCGGGTCGGCACTCGTCTCGCCGATCAGGGTTGCCAGTGCCGAG
Source organism: uncultured Actinomycetota bacterium (assembly GCA_963733395.1). Classification (GTDB taxonomy): domain Bacteria; phylum Actinomycetota; class Actinomycetes; order S36-B12; family UBA10799; genus JADKAV01. Next base: position 80,225 of record CAVTCZ010000007.1, on the reverse strand, counting down.
GCGAGTTGGGCGTAGTCCCGGACCCGGGGATCGGTTGGCGCCGCGGCATCCACGCGGTACCTCGTCGGCGGCCGGCCCCGGCCGCTGGACATGCCCCGCTCCCGGATCACCAGCCCGGCGTCGACCAGGCCGTCCAGGTGCAGGCGGGCACCGTTGGCATGCAACCCCAGCGCCACCGCCACCTCACCGGCCGTGACCGGTTCCGTCTGCGCCTCGACGAAGTCCAGTACCCGGGCGCGCGCGGCGGACAGCGAGACCGCAGTCACCCGGCGGGCGGGTGCCGGTCCATTTATCACAGAACACATTGTAGTAAATTGACCCCATGACCACAGAACTCCCCATCAGTTCGACACCGACCAGTTGCCGTTGCGGCGAGGAGCACGGCGGGGACCCGGTGCTCGACGCCCGCACCATCCCCCACGCCATCCGGCACGCGGCGGTCTTCGGGGCTCTGGATTCGATCAAGCCCGGCCGGGCCATGGAGCTGATCGCCCACCACGACCCGCTGCCGCTGCTGGCCCAGATCGAGAAGCGGTACGACAGCGGCTTCGAGGTCTCCTACGTCGAGCGCGGGCCCGAGCAGTGGCGGCTGCGCCTCCAACGGCGGTAGGCATGTCGCGGCAAGACCACTGGGAGACCGTGCACAGCACGAAGGCGGTCGATGACGTCAGTTGGTGGCAACAGCCCGACGATCTGTGGCTGGACCTGGTGGTGGACCTGGCGCTGCCCGTCGACGCCCGCCTGCTCGACGTGGGGTCCGGGTCGTCGCTGTGGGTGGATGCCCTGAGCGCCGCCGGCTACCAGGACATCACCGCCCTCGACGTGTCACAGGCGGCGCTGGACCGGATCCGGCAGCGACAGCCCTCGGTACGCACCGTGGCTGCCGACGTGACGGCGTACGTGGCGCCGGTCCCGGTCGCCCTCTGGCACGATCGTGCGGTCTTCCACTTCCTGACCGAGCCGGCAGATCGGCAGCGCTACCGGGAGAACCTGCACGCGTCGCTGGCCGCCGACGGCCACGCGATCATCGCGACGTTCGCCCCCGACGGACCCGAGACCTGCAGCGGTCTGCCGGTGCGGCGCTACACGGCCGCGGAGATCGCCGCGGAGGTGGACCTGACGCTGCAGCGCCACGACCATCGCATCCACACCACGCCGTGGGGCAGCACCCAGCCCTTCACCGTCGCCGTGCTGTCACGCTGACCGGATCCCCCACCCGCAACCGGCCCGGCCCACGGTGCACGGCGTTCTGCCCGAACATGACCCCGCCCTTGGCCTTGCGGAACGTCCCGAGGGTGCGCAGCGGTTCGCCGTCGCCCCGCACACCGGTGGCCTGATCCACCCGGGTGATCGCGCACCGGGCGCAGGGTTTGACGACGTCGATGCTGAGGTCGCCCACCCGGATCTGCGCCCACTGGTCCTCGTCGAAAGCCGCCGCACCGGACACCACGAGGTTCGGGCGGAAGCGGTTCATCGGCAGCGGTTCCGGCAGCCGCGCATTGAGGTCGGCCAGCGACGCCTCCGAGGTGATCAGCAGCGGGTACCCGTCGGAGAACCCGACGTGGCCGTCACCCAGTTCGGTGGGACGGTCGTGTCCGGCGGCGGTCGCCACCAGGCGGCACTCGCGACCGAGGTGCGCGCTCAACAGCTCGGCCACCGCATCGCCGCAATCAAGCGCCGGGCCGGTGTGCTCCCACACGGTCACTGTGCGCGAGGCGCCGGGGATCGCCGGCGCCGAACCGCCGGGGGTCGCGACCTGCAGCCCAGCATCCAGGGTGGCGGTGACCGTCGCCAGGGCCGGCACTTCACGCTGTGTCAGGAAGGACCCGTCGGGGTCGACGACCATGTACGAGCGGTCACCGACCAGGCCGCGGGCATCGAGGTCGCAGGCCGGCACCGGCACTGCTGCGCACGATTTGATCGGGTAGACGAACATCGCGCTGATGTGCACGCCCGCCATTGTGACACCCATCTCAGCGGTCGACCAGCGTGCGCCAGATCCAGGACTGCCCGACCCGCTCGCCGGTGAGTACGTACTCCGCCGCCGCCGGTACGGTCACGGTGGTGTCCAGCGACCGGCGGTCGTAGGGCATGCCGACCAGCAGCAGATGGTCGCCGGCCAGCAGGGGCTCGTCGTCAGCGGGGGTGAGGATCGTCGCCGCCCCCCGCTTGATCAGCAGCGCCACCGCAGTCAGTCGCTGCGACCGGTCCTGCGGGTCGTGCAGCAGCGACCCCACGGTCACCCCCTCGCGGTCGTGGATCGCCGGGGCACCCGTCGGCGTCACCTCGAGGGTCCAGATGTCGGGCCGCGCGGTCCCGCAGCTGCCCGTGATCCGCTCGATGAGCTCGACGGACCACACGTCGTCGCGCTGCTGCGCCTGCTGGACGAACAACCAGAGGGTCGGATCGTTGATCCGCGCGAGTACCTCCTGTGCCACCAACCTGGTCGTGACCAGCGTGGTGTCGATGTCGCAGGCCTCGAACAAGGGGCCGTTGGCGGGCAGGTTCTGGCGGGCGATGGTGAACAGATGCGGGTTGCCCCGGCGGGCCGACACCAACAAGGACAGGTTGGTCACGTCGTTCTCCGTGGCGGCGGCGAAAGCCACGGCACTGGCCAGGTCCGCTTGTGCCAGCACCTGCGGGTCCGTGGCATCCCCGACGATGATCTCCACACCCTCCGCACTGCCGCCGGCGGGGTCGATCACAGTGGCCGGGATGCCGTGCCGCACCAGATCCGCGGCCAGGTGTGCGCCGAACCGCCCGAACCCTGCGATCACCCACCGGCCCTGCTGCGGCACGGGCATCACGTCGGGCAGTTCGTCGCCGGGGTTGGCGGTGAGCCAGCGGGTCAGTTGATGCGTGCGGGGGGCGCGCAACGCCGCCAGGAGTTCGTCGCCGAAGAGGTTGAACGGGTCGATGATCACCGGCGAGCCGAACGCCTCGATCCGCTCGATCAGGTTGTCCTGCAGCGTCCGGCACACGACCGGCAGGTCCGGCCGGAGCAGTGCGGTCGACATCGTGATCGCGAGGTTGGCCTCGTCGTCGTTGGTCAGGGCGATCACCCCGGCGCAGTGGTCGGTGAGCAGCCCGGCCCGCCGCAATTCGTGCGGGTTGCTGGCATCGCCGGCCAAGCCCGGCACGTCGGAACGGAACGCCGCCAGATCCAGGGCCTCGATCCGGGCCGGTTCTATGTCCAGAACGACCAGGCGATGGTCACTGCGGTCCAGGCTGCGGGCCACGACCTCACCGGCCTGGCCGAACCCGGCGATGATCAGGAACGGCTCGTGCAGATGCCGGATCCGGCGCTCGAAACGCTGCAGCCCCAGCGCCTCCCGGAAACCCCGGTCCTGCAGCAGGGCCAGCACCGATCCGATCGCATAGGCCCACGCCACCACGCTCAGGTAGATGGTCACGATCACCCACATCCGCTGTGGGGTGCTGAACGGGTACGGGATCTCGCCGAAGCCGATCGTCGTGGCGGTGTAGCTCATGAAGTAGAACGCCTCGAACAGGTCCATCCGCCACGGCCGGCCATCGAGGTCCTGGCCGGGCACCAGGGTCAGCCCCACGATGCTGATGGCGAACAGGCTGATGAGGACGATCAGCGGTGCCCGCATGCGACGCAGGACCAGGAAGATCGCCGTCGTGGAGGGCCCCTCTGCGGAGACCCGGTGCACCGGCGATGGGGTGGACACCTACTGCCGCCGGAACGACACGGTCTCCACCACCAGCAACGTGACCGAGATGATGTTCGCGAACAGCGCCCCTGCCGACAGCGAGACGACGCTGGAGATCTGCTCGGGGCTCAGCGGGCCGTCACTGACGTTGCTGAAGTAGGACCACAATCCCGCCGCCGCGACCAACTGCAGGCTGGCCACCAGGCTCGTGGCCAGATGCACCGCACCGATCTGCGTGCGGTCGCCGAACTTCATGACCAGAGCGATGAGGTTCACGACCACCGCCGCGAACAGTTCCACCTCGTTGTGCACCCGCGGGTCGTCGATCGGGCCGATGAAGAACCCGAAGTTCAACGTGGCTGCCAGGACGACGAAGAAGCCGAACACCACCTTCTCGAAGTTCACCGCGCACCCCCTTCCAGGCGTTGGCGAGTCTAGCCGGATGGGGCGGGGGTTAGCCGTCTGCCCGGGGCGAAGCCAACCGACAACTCCCCTCGCCAGGGCTTTCGCTGGCGGGCGAGCTGCTCAGCCAGAAGTGGGCAGACGCGTGGTCACTGCTGGAGTTTCAGCCGAGTTCTGAAGGTATTGGACCGTCTTGTCGGGTTTGCGCCGCAGGATCGCCCTACAACCAGGCAGCGGCAATGAACTCGTGCCCACCTGAGAAGGTCAACGTCGACCAACCGTCAGCAGTACCGCGCTGTCCGCCAGGGCGGTCAGCCCATGGCGTGCCGGCGGGATCGGCAACCACTGGCCCGCGGTTGCTTCCCACGACTCGCCGCCCGCAGTCAGCCGGATCCTGCCGATCAAGACCTGCAGTGTGGCCTCCCCCGGGTTCTCGTGCTCGGCCAACTCCCTGCCCGCGGCCAGCGCCAGAACGGTCTGGGTGAGGATGTCCCCGCGGAAGACCGTGGCGGCGCTGCGACCGGACTCGGCCTCTCTGGCCTTCTGCAACTGGACTTCTGCGATCTCGAGCATGTCAACCTCCTTGTGGCCTGCGCCACTGTTGCCTTGACGGACTCCGCCCGCGGGCGGTCTTTGTGACGAAGTTTCGCGCCTATCCGGCTGGTTTGTCACGAAGGTGTGGGCTGCCGCGCGCCCGGCAGCCCGCAACATCGTGACAAACCAGCCCTGCGGACCCCCAACATCGTCACAAACTGGTGCTTCGGTTCTCGGCGGGGAGTCAGGTGGCGCAGGGCGAGCTCGGCGGCCGATCACCGCGAGTGTTGCGCGGTTGCGGTGATCGGACCACGACTGTTGCACGGTTGTCGGTTCTGCACCCCCAAAACCAGCAACCGCGCAACAGTCGTGGGACGACACCAGCAACCGCGCAACAGTCGTTGCGGACGGCGGGACCCCCAGATGCGACCCGCGGCGCGAAGCCGCACCGCTCGGTGGATCCCGGTCGCTGCTGGTGGCGCTGGCCAGACCCCTGTCCCACACCCCGCACCGACACCCCCAGCGCACAACGCCAAGATCAAACTCCCGTGCGACCCGAGGACTCCGCCACCGACCCCGGTCCCGCGGCACAGAGCCCACGGGCCAGACCGCCGACCGCGGTACCGCCCCGACCCGGCGACCGCACCCGCTATCCCAGCGCGAGCGCTCCGGCCACCACCACCAGCACCGACACGACGGTCTCCACCGCGCCGATCACCGCCGGCCTGCTGCCCGCCGGCACCGCGAAGGCGCGCACCGCCGCGGCGCCGAACGGCAGCAACAGCCACGGTGAGATCAGTCCCATCGCCAGTGCGCAGACGTGGAACACCCGCGAGGCCAGCGCCCACCGGCGGTCGTCGGCCTCGCGGATCAGTGACTTCACGTGCAGCACGGATCCGGTGAAGAAGACCAAGCAGATGAGCGCGGCGGTCCAGGCGTCCGCCGCCGCGGGATCACCGACTCCCAGATCCGGGGTGTCGGTCGCGATCGCCCAGAACAGTGGTACGGCCAGGGCGGCCTGCGCCACCAGCAGCAGGTCGTTGCTCGCGCCGCGCTCATGCCCGGTGCGGGTCAACCAGACACTGCAGACCCACAACCCGGCGAGCAGCGCACCGACCCAGACCAACCACGGCCGCCACACCAGCAGCACGATCGCGAGGATCCCCGCCAGCACCATCCACGGCACGGCATCGCGCAACTCCCGCTTGGCCAGCCGCGACCACGTCCCCCGCCGCCAGCGGATGACCACCGCCCGGCCGAGGTAATAGCTGGCGGGGTAGGCCAGCACCCAGGCGATCGCGTAGACCGTGGCCGGCACCGACCAGCCCGTGACGACATACCCGAGCAGCAGCGGCACGACCAGGAATGCCCACGCCCCGTGCTGCCCGGGGATCGCCAGGCGCCAGCGGGGCGCAGAGCGCGTCGTCGCCGTACTCACGGTCCCCCGACTTTCTCCCATCCGCGGCGGGCCTGCCGGTTGCCTGCGTCATGCGGGCCGCGGTCGCGGTAGACGATGTACGGGCGGAACACGTAGCCGAAAGGCGCGCTGAAGGCATGCACCAGCCTGCGTGAACGGCCACACCATGAACAGCGCCATACCCGCCAGCGCGTGGATCTTGAAGGCCAGTGGAGCGCCCGCCATGAGTTCGGCCTGGGGGTTCAAGTAGAAGATCGACCGGAACCACACCGACACGTCCTCCCGGTAGTTGTGGCCATCGCCCAGCAGCCCGGCGCCGGCCATAGTCGCGACCACCCCGAGAACGATCGCACCCGCTAGGAACAGGTACATGACCTTGTCGTTCTTCGTCGTCGCCGCGAACACAGGGCCCACGGTGCGCCGCCGGTAGATCAGCAGCACGATGCCGGACAGCGTGGCGACCCCCGCGAAGGCCCCGAGCAGGACCGCGAAGAAGTGGTAGGTGGATTCGGACAGGCCCAGGGCGTTGGTCCACGCTTCAGGTATCAGCAGTCCCACCACGTGTCCCATCAGCACGGCCAGGATTCCGAAGTGGAACAGCGGGCTGGCGATGCGGATCAGCTTGCGCTCGTAGAGCTGGCTGGAGCGGGTGGTCCAGCCGAAGCGGTCGTAGCGGAAACGCCAGACGAGGCCGACGAAGAAGATCGCCATCGTCACGTACGGCAGCACGTCCCAGAGCAGGATGTCCGCGGCTGGTCAGTTGCTCGCTCATGTGCGGGCTCCTCCCAGAGTGATGCTGAAGGGTTCCAGGCCCACCTGTTCCGCCGGCGGGCCAGCAGTGGCGATGGCCGCCATCCGCTGCGCGATCTGCGCGTCCAGCGGGGGCAGCGTGGCCTGCACGGCCTGCACCACGAGGGCATAGGGGGACTGCAAGGACTCCAGAGCCGAATGCAGCAGTCCGATGGCCCCGGCGTGCTCGACCAGCAGGGCGTCGCCGGTGAGCCGGTCACCGATGGCGGCGAACTCCAGCACCACCGCGAGGTGATCGGCCAGCTCGGCGTCACCGGCGTCGAAGCCGGCGGCCAGATAGGCCTGCTTGAAGTGCAGGATGGCCATACCCCTGTTGCGGGTGTCGCCATGGGTCCAGTAGGTCAGGTACGGGCAGGCCTTGCGCCGCATGTCGAACGTGGCGACGTATTGGCGCGCGACGTCCAGCGGATCCTGTCCGGTGAACCAGTCGAGGAACTCGGACAACGGCTGTCCGGTCCGGTCGGGCAGTTCCGCGACCACCCGCTGCAGGTCGGGCAGACGCTGGGCCAACTGCTCGTCGGGGTACCAGAGCAGCCAGGAGGCAGCCAGCCGGGCGACCGCGTCGTCGTGGGCGGTCATGGCTGATCATCCTGCTTCGGCGGGACCTCGGGCATCCCCAGCGGAACGCCCACGCCATCCCAGTTGAGCAGGTTCACCCGCGCCTCCCGGTCCTCGGCGGCAACGAAGGTCTCCGACTGCTGGCGCTGTGCAAGGGCGTGGAACGTCTCCACCGCGACCGGGGTGGGCCGGCCCGACGCCTCCCCGAACGGACCCTGCTGGTACATGCCCGAACCGCCCTCGTAGTCCAGCGCGCAGGCGGTCTCCTCGAGCTTCTCGGCGGTCTCGGTGTGCGCCTCCGGAATCACGTACCGGTCCTCGTACTTGGCGATCGCCAGGAGTCGGTACAGCGCGAACATCTCCTCCTCGCTCAGACCCACAGCCGCCGGAATGCCCGCGTCGGTGGGATTGCCCAGGTTGCTGTCACGCATGAACGAACGCATGGCGGCCAACACCCCCAGGCTGTGCTTCACCGGGACGACATCGCCGGCGGTGAACAGTTCGGCCAGGTACTCGATCGGGATCCGCAGGGCGTTCAGCGCCCCGAACAGGTTGCCGGCGTCCTCGGCGTCGTTGCCGGTCTCCCGCAGTGCGTCCACCACCGGTGACAGCGGCGGGATGTACCAGACCATGGGCATGGTGCGGTACTCCGGATGCAGCGGCAGCGCCACCTTGTACTGCTTCGCCAAGGCGTAGACCGGCGACTTGCGGGCGGCGTTGAGCCAGTCCTGCGGGATGCCGTCCCGCAACGCCTGCGCAGCGACCTCCGGGTCGTTCGGGTCAAGCAACAGGTCGAGCTGGGCCTCGTAGAGATCCTGCTCGCTCTCGGTGGCGGCGGCCTGGGTCACGCGGTCGGCGTCGTACAGGAACAGCCCGAGGTAGCGCAGCCGGCCGACGCAGGTCTCGGAGCAGACAGTGGGCAGCCCGACCTCGATGCGCGGGTAGCACAGGGTGCACTTCTCCGCCTTGCCCGTGCGGTGGTTGAAGTAGACCTTCTTGTACGGGCAGCCGGTGACGCACATCCGCCAGCCCCGGCAGGCGTCCTGGTCGACGAGCACGATGCCGTCCTCGCTGCGCTTGTACATCGCCCCGGACGGACAACTGGCCACACACGCCGGGTTGAGGCAGTGTTCACAGATCCTCGGCAGGTAGAACATGAACGCCTGCTCGAACTCGAGCTTCACCCGGTCGCCGACATCGTCCTTGATCTTCTTCAGCACCGGGTCGTGGATAGCCAGCTCCGGCCCGCCGCCCAGGTCGTCGTCCCAGTTCGCCGACCACTGGATCTTCATCGGCTTGCCGGTGATCAGCGACTTGGGCCGGGCCACCGGCGTGTGCTCACCCAGCGGGGCCGAGATCAGCGTGTCGTACTCGTAGGTCCAGGGCTCGTAGTAGTCCTGCAGTTGCGGCAGTTTCGGGTTGCTGAAGATCATCGACAGCCGGTGCAGCCGGCCGCCGGCACGCAGTTTCAGCTTGCCGCGCTTGGTGCGGACCCAGCCGCCCTTCCATTTCTCCTGGTCCTGGTAGGTGCGCGGATATCCCTGGCCGGGGCGGGTCTCGACGTTGTTGAACCACACGTACTCGACGCCGGCGCGATTGGTCCACGCCTGCTTGCACGTCACCGAGCAGGTGTGACACCCGATGCACTTGTCGAGGTTCATCACCATGCCCATCTGGGCCATGACCTTCATGCGGACTCCTTCGGGATCACGTCATTCGTCGAGTGTTGCGAAAGCGCTGCAACACGCGGGCGTGTCGCTGCACCTTTGCGGCACTGGATGGCGGAGGAGGTGGGCATCAGTACTGCACCTCCTGCGAGCGGCGGCGGATCACCGTGACCTCGTCGCGCTGGTTGCCGGTGGGGCCCAGGTAGTTCATGAAGAACGACAACTGGGCGTATCCACCGACGATGTGGGTGGGCTTGATCATGAGCCGGGTGAGCGAGTTGTGGATCCCGCCGCGCAGCCCCGAGGTCTCCGTCCGCGGCACGTCCACCGTGCGGTCCTTCGCGTGGTACATGTACACGGTCCCCGCCGGCATCCGGTGCGACACGATCGCGCGGGCCACCACCACGCCGTTGCGGTTGTAGGCCTCGATCCACTCGTTGTCCTTGACCCCGATGGCGTCGGCGTCCTGCGGGCTCATCCAGATCTCCGGCCCGCCGCGCGACAGCGAGAGCATGAACAGGTTGTCCTGGTACTCGGAGTGGATGGACCACTTCGAGTGCGGCGTCAAGTACCGGACGGTGACCTCACGGCCCTCGCCGGTGCCCTGGTCGCCGTACAGCCGGTGCATGTTCAACGGCGGCCGGAAGGTCGGCAACTGCTCCCCGATCTCGGTCATCCAATCGTGATCGAGGAAGAAATGCTGCCGGCCGGTGAGCGTGTGCCACGGCTTGAGCCGCTCGACGTTGATGGTGAACGCGGTGTAGCGCCGTCCGCCATGTTCGCTGCCGGACCACTCGGGACTGGTGATGACCGGGACCGGCCGGGCCTGGGTGTCGGCGAAACTGATCCGCTTGCCCTCATGGTCCAGCGCGAGGTCGGCCAACTGCTGGCCCGTGCGCTCCTCGACATCGCGGAACCCCGCCACCGCCACCCGGCCGTTCGTGGTGCCGGACAGCGTGAGGATCGCCTCGCAGGCCTGCGCGGCGGTGACCAGCGCCGGGCGGCCGGCGGCCGGGCCGTCGGGGATGACCCCGTTCAAGCGCTTCAGCAACTCCACCTCGGGGGCGGTGTCGACCTTGACCCCCTTGGTCACCGTCCCCAGCGTCTCCAGCAGCGGCCCCAGCGCTGACATCTTCGCCCCGATGGCGGTGTAGTCGCGTTCGGTGACGATGAACTTCGGCGCCGTCACCCCGGGGATGAGATCCACCTCGCCGGTGCGCCAGTCCTTCACCACGCCACCGGGCACCGCCAATTCGTCGGGGGTGTCGTGCATCAGCGGAATGGCCATCAGGTCTTCGACCGTGTCCAGGTGCCCCACGGCCAGGTCCGAGACGGCGCGGCCGAGATCGTTGAAGAGGTCGTAGTCGCTCTTGGTCTCCCAGGGCGGGTCGATGGCAGGCGTGAAGGCGTGGACATACGGGTGCATGTCGGTGCTCGACAGATCGTGCTTCTCGTACCAGGTCGCCGCCGGCAGCAGGATGTCGCCGAACAGGCCGGTGGACGTCATCCGGAAGTCGACGCTGACCAGTAGGTCGAGCTTGCCGACCGGGCCGTCGTCGTGCCAGGTGATCTGCTCGGAGCGGTCCTCGGTCTCGTCGGCCCGCACGGCATTGCTCGTACCCAGCAGATGCTTCAAGAAGTACTCGTTGCCCTTGCTGGAGGAGCCCAGCAGGTTCGCCCGCCAGATGGTCAGCACCCGCGGCCAGTTCTCGGGGGCGTCCGGATCCTCCACCGCGAACTTCAGGTCGCCGGACAGCAACTGCTGCTTGACGTACTCCGGTGGCTCGACGCCGGCCGCCCGGGCCTCCCGCACGATGTCCAGCGGGTTCCGGTTGAAGCTGGGGAACGAGGGCATCCACCCGGCACGGGCCGACTGCGCGAGCGTGTCCATCATCGTGACGCCCTCGAAACGCCCCTCTCCCAGCGGGGTGGCCAGCAGGTCGGCACCGAGCCGGTCGTAGCGCCACTGGTCGGTGTTGACGTACCAGAACGCGGTGCCGATCATCTGCCGGGCCGGTCGCTGCCAGTCGAGTGCGAACGCCAGGTTGGCCCACCCGGTCACCGGCCGGCACTTCTCCTGGCCGACGTAGTGCGCCCAGCCACCGCCGTTCACGCCCTGGCAGCCGGTGAGTGTGATCATCGCGAGGAAGGTCCGGTAGATCGTGTCGGAGTGGAACCAGTGGTTGGTGCCGGCACCCAGGATGATCATCGACCGGCCGCCGGAGTCCTCAGCGTTCTGCGCGAACTCCCGGCCGATCCGGGTGGCCTGGTCGGCGGGGACTCCGGTGATCTCCTCCTGCCAGGCCGGCGTGTAGGGCGCGGGGTCGTCGTAGCCGGTCGGCCAGTCACCGGGAAGACCGTCGCGGCCCACGCCGTACTGGGCGAGCATCAGGTCGAAGACCGTGGTCACCAGCCGCTCGCCACCGGTGGTGCTCACCGGGACGACCGGAACACCCCGGGTGTGCACCCCGCCGCCCTCGGTGTCCTCGTGGCCGACGTCGAAGCGAGGCAGCAGCACCTCGATGTTGCGCGAGCCGCCGGCGCCGTGCAGCGACAGTGCGGGGTCGATCCCGCCGAGGTCCAGGTTCCACTTGCCCTTGCCCGCTTCGGCGTAGCGGAAGCCCATGGATCCGTTGGGCACGGCGGCGCGGCCGGTCGCGGAGTCGACCAGGACCGTCTTGAACGCCGCGCCCTCCATCTCGTCGCCGAGATCGGCGGCCGTCAGGAACTTGTCCGGCACGAAGGCGCCGTCCTTCTGCTTGACCGTGATGAGGAACGGCAGGTCGGAGTACTTCTTCACGTAGTCGACGAACCGCGGGACCTGGCGCTCGACGTAGAACTCCTTGAGGATCACGTGCCCCATGGCCATGCCCAACGCGCCATCGGTGCCCGGGTGCGGCGTGAGCCACTCGTCGGCGAACTTCGTGTTGTCCGCGTAGTCCGGGGAAACGGTGACGACCTTCTGACCGCGGTAGCGCGCCTCGGTCATGAAGTGCGCGTCCGGGGTGCGGGTGACCGGGACGTTCGCCCCCCACATGATGAGGTAGCTCGCGTTCCACCAGTCGGCCGATTCGGGGACGTCGGTCTGGTCCCCGAAGACCTGCGGCGATGCCACCGGCAGGTCGCAGTACCAGTCGTAGAAGCTGAGCATCGCCCCGCCCATCAGACTGATGAAGCGACTGCCGGCCGCGTGCGAGGCCATCGACATGGCCGGGATCGGCGAGAAGCCGAAGATACGGTCAGGGCCGTGCGCCTTGACCGTGTGCACGTGGGCAGCGGCGATCATCTCGTTGACCTCGGCCCACGAGGACCGCACGAGTCCGCCCTTGCCGCGGGCCTGCTGGTAGCTGCGGCGGGTCTGTTCATCGCCGACCACGGCGGCCCAGGCGTCGACCGGGTCGGGGTGCTCCGACTTCGCGGCCCGATAGGCCTCGAGCAGCACCGACCGCACGTACGGATAGCGGATCCTGGTGGGCGAGTAGGTGTACCAGGAGAAAGCGGCGCCGCGGGGGCAGCCGCGCGGCTCGTACTCGGGGGAGTCCGGGCCGACCGACGGGTAGTCGGTCTGCTGGGTCTCCCAGGTGATCACGCCGTCCTTGACGTACACCTTCCACGAACAGGACCCGGTGCAGTTCACCCCGTGGGTGGATCGCACGACCTTGTCATGACTCCACCGGTCGCGGTAGAAGACATCCCCCTCGCGACCGCCGTGCCGGGTCACCGTGCGCAGGTCCTCGGAGACATCCCCGGGGGTGAAGAACCGTCCGGCCTTGACGAGGAACTCGTCGGTGGCGTCAGTGCGGGTGGTCATGCTTGCCTCCTGGACTTCTTGGTCGCGCCCTTTCCGGGCTGGCGGCCGGTGTCTGGTGTGGAGCCCTTCGGGGGTTCGGAGCCCTCGATCACGCGCCCCGGTTCCACGTCGCCGCGCCGCAGATGGGCCACACACACCCCCGGCCGCGGGAACACGTCCAGGGACCGCAGTCCGACCGGCTGGCCGGTTTCTGCCAGGACCTGTTCGAGGGCGCGGGCGTGGATGTCACAGATCACCGGGTACTCCTGCACCAGCGACGCGTACGGGCACCGCCCCAGGTACACGGCGTCGCCCACCGGCGAGACGTCCACTTCGAACCCGAGCTTCTCCAGAGCATCGGCGGCCACCGCCACCGCTTCGTCCGGGGTGTCCGCCAGCTCGTGGACCACGTTGTCGGCCCGCCGCCAGCGCTCTGCGGCCGCATCAGCCACGGCCGCACCCTCTGCCGCGGTCAGCGCGCGGGATAGTTCGGCAGCCAGGCTCCGGTAAGGATCGTCGGCCGCGTCCGGCGCCGAGTACAGCCACCGGGGCCGGCCCCGGCCCACGGCATCGCCCCGGCTGCGCTGGATCCGGCCGGCGGCACGCAGCACCTCCAAGTGGGTGCGGATCGTGTTCACGTGCAGATTCGTGGCCGACGAGATGTCCTCGACACTCATCGGGTCCTGCGACTCCTGCACGATCCGCAGGATGTTGTCCCGGCTGGTGTCGTTGCTCGGAGCCCGCTTCCCGGGACGCGAAATGGCTCAAGCGGGCGAGCGTCCTGCCGATGGTTTCGGCTGCCGCGAGACTCATAACCACATTCATATCATATTCCACCGTAGGTAAAGATTTAACACGGTGCTAACATGACTGGTGGTTAAAAAGATTGGGGTTCCAGATGACCGTCCTCGAGGCCGAACCAGCGGCCGCCACCTCCACCTGGAACCTGCGGCCGGGAGCCGTGCGGGTCCTGGTGATCTCGACCATCGGCTTCACGCTGATGTTCGCCGTATGGCTGATGTTCGGAGTCCTGGGCATCCCGATCCGCAAGGAGTTCGGGCTCACCGACGTGCAGCTCTCCTGGATCATCGCGGTCGCCGTCTTGAACGGCGCCATCTGGCGCCTGCCGGCCGGCATCATCACCGACCGCCGGGGCGGCCGACTGGTCCTCACCGTGATGCTCGCGGCCACGGCCGTCCCCGCCTTCCTGGTCTCGACCGCCTCGTCCTACGCCCAACTGCTGCTGTACGCATTCCTGGTCGGTCTGGCCGGCAACGCGTTCAGCGTCGGCATCGCCTGGGTCAGCGCGTGGTGGCCGCGGGAGCACCAGGGATTCGCGCTCGGGGTCTTCGGGGCCGGCAACGTCGGGGCGTCGGTGACCAAGTTCATCGGACCGGTGCTGATCGCCTCGGTGCCGGCGGCCGGCTTCCTGGGCGGCGTGATCCCCGGCGGCTGGCGGTTCATCCCGTTGCTGTACATGGTCCTGCTGCTGGCGATGGCTGCGGTGACCTGGTTCATGTCGCCGCACCACGACCTCGTGCCGGGCCAGGGCCGCAGCCTGGTATCCATGCTTACGCCGCTGAAGCAACTGCGGGTGTGGCGGTTCAGTCTCTACTACGTCGTGGTCTTCGGCGCCTACGTCGCCCTGGCCGCCTGGCTGCCCAAGTACTACGTCGATGTCTACGGGATCGACCTCATGCACGCCGCGCTGCTCACCGCGCTGTTCATCTTCCCGGCGTCGCTGCTGCGGCCCGTCGGCGGCTGGATCTCCGACCGGGTGGGCGCCCGCCGGGTGATGTACGCGACGTTCGGCATCATGCTGGTCACCACCGGGATCCTGATGATGCCCTACGGATACATCGTCATCAACAAAGCCGACGGCACGACCAATGAGATCCTCCCCTGGCAGGTCGGGGTCGGGCTGTTCACCCTCCTGGTGTTCATCACCGGCTGCGCCATGGGGGTCGGCAAGGCCGCCGTCTACAAGCACATCCCGGAGTACTTCCCGCACGATGTCGGTGCGGTGGGTGGCCTGGTCGGCTCGATCGGCGCGCTCGGCGGCTTCTTCCTCCCGCCGTTGTTCGCCTACGCCACCGCCTGGACGGGGGCCCCGCAGGCCACGTTCGGCGTGCTGTTCCTGGTCACGCTGCTCGCCGCGGTCTGGATGCACCTCACGGTGGTCAACATGCTGCACCGCGCCAGCCCGGACCTGACCAACAAGTTCGAACACGATCAGAACCCGGAGATCCCGGGTGCAGACAAGACAGGAGTAGTCGCATGAGTGCAACGGTTTCCAGTACCCCGGAGCGCAAGGGGGGTGACTGGCTGGACAGTTGGAACCCCGAGGATGCCGCGACCTGGGACTCCGGGCGGGCGTGGAAGACGCTGTGGATCACCACCTTCAACCTGACCCTGGCCTTCGCCACGTGGTTCCTGGTCTCGGCCCTGGCGCCGGTGCTCAACTCGATCGGCTTCGACTTGTCGAAGAGCCAGTTGTACTGGCTGGCGGCCATGCCAGGGCTGGCCGGCGGATCGCTGCGGCTGGTGTGGATGTTCCTGCCTCCGATCCTGGGTACCCGCAAGCTCGTCTGGCTGAGCAGTGCGCTGCTACTGCTGCCGCTGCTCGGCTGGGGGATCGCCGTGCAGAACCCGGACACCTCGTTCGCGGTCCTGCTGATGCTGGCTGCCCTCGCCGGGATCGGCGGCGGCGTCTTCAGCGGGTTCATGCCGAGCACGTCCTACTTCTTCCCGAAGGCGAAGCAGGGCACTGCCCTGGGGGTCCAGGCCGGGATAGGGAACTTCGGTGTCAGCCTGGTGCAGTTCGTCACCCCGTGGATCGTCGGCTTCGCCCTCATCGGCGCCGCACAGACCTTCTCCAACCCGGAGAAGGGGATCGAGAAGCAGGTCTGGTACCAGAACGCCGGGTGGATCTGGGTGCCGTTCGTCATCGTCGGGGTCATCCTGGCCTGGAGCATGTTGCGATCGGTGCCGGTGAAAGCCCGCGGCGTCAAGGACCAGCTGGACATCTTCAACAACAAGCACACCTGGTTGATGACGCTGCTGTACATCATCACCTTCGGAACCTTCTCGGGCCTCGCTGCGCAGTTCGCCCTGCTCATCAAGAACTACTACGCGACGCCCTTCGGCGCCGACGGGGTGAACCCGGCCCAGTACGCCTTCTACGGCGCACTGATCGGATCGGCCGCCCGCGTTCTGGCGGGCCCCATCGCCGACCGTGTGGGCGGCGCCAAGGTGACGCTGGTGGCGGTCCTCGGGATCGGCCTGTCGGCGCTGTACACGTCGTTCCAGCTCGCGCCCACCGCACCGGGGGAGTTCCCGGACTTCCTCTGGGGGATGCTCGCCATCTTCTTCTTCACCGGGGTCGGCAACGCCAGCACGTTCAAGCAGATGCCGATGATCTTCGAGCCCCGGCAGGCCGGTGGCGTGATCGGCTGGACGGCGGCCATCGCCGCATTCGGACCGTTCGTCTTCGGCATGATGTTCGCGACCGGGAACACCCAAATGCTGTACTGGCTGGGCAGTTTCACGTGCGTCATCGGCGCGGCCATCACATGGCACTACTACGCCCGACCGGGCGCTGAGAAGCCGTCCTGACCAGGGGGCACCGCGGTGGGTCCGGTCTGGCGGGATCGGGCCCACTGCGGCGGGGGGACGGGTGATGCCCGCGCACCGGCGCGTTGTTGTGACGAACTCGCACGGACACGCCGGGCGGGTTGCTAGGGGTCAGTGCAACGTGAGCGGGCGGGTATCAGTGCCGAACTGGATCCTGCCTCAGGGCAATGCCAGCCACTCGACCCGCTGCCCGGCGGCAGCACCACCCGGCGGCAGGACGGCGAAACCGTCGGCTGCCGCCAGCCCCCGCAGCATGGCCGAACCGAGGTGGCGCACCGGCAGCGCCCGGCCCTCGACGATCCCCGCCGCCAGCAGGCGGTGCTCGGTCGGCGGCGCCGCAGCCGCGTCCCCGAGTTCCACCCGCGGCAGCGTCCGCGGCGGACGACCCAACAGCGCATCGATCAGCGGTTGCCCCAGCGAGAGGAGGGACACGATGGCACTCTGCGGATTGCCCGGCAGCGCCAGCAGCCAGACGTCCCGGACCCTCGCCAACGCCATCGGATGCCCGGGCCGCACGGCGACGCTGTCGACGACGAAGTCGCCGCCGAGTTCGGCAACCGCGTCGTGCACGTGGTCCACGGGCCCTCCCGCCGTCCCCCCGGTGGTCATCACCACGTCCGCCGATGCCGCGGCGTCGGCGATCCGCTGGACATGGGCGGCGAGGGTGTCGCGCGCCCGCGAGACCGAAACCGGCTGGGCTCCCAGCCGGCGGATCCAGCCCGGCAATTGCGGTCCGAGGGAGTCCCGGACCTGCCCGACGCCTGCGACACCTTGCGTGACCAGTTCGTCGCCGAACAGGACCACAGCCACCCGCGGCGGCTCGCGCACGGCCAACGAGTCGAGTCCCGCGGCGGCGAACAACCCGATCTGTGCCGGGCCCACAACGCAACCGGGCTCGGCGAGGATGTCGCCTGCCCGGCACTCCTCGGCCGCCGGCCGCAGGTCCTCACCGGGCAGGTGGTCCCCGACCAGTCGGCCACCGTCGGTCTCACCGCGTTCACGACGCACGATGCCGGTCGTCCCCCGCGGCACCGCTGACCCGGTGGCGATCACGCAGGCCTGGCCGGTCCGCAGTTCCAGTCCCGGGGCCACGCCCGCCAGGACCTCCCCGATGACCTCCCAGGGCCCCTCCCCCGACACGGCCCAGCCATCCATCGCCGAGGATTCGAAGGCCGGTAGATCGGTCAGGGCGATGACCTGCTCGGCCAACGTCGCACCATCGGCTTCGGGCAGTGGCACCCGATGGGCGGGCAGTGGATCGGCACGGCCGGCCAGGGCGCGGGCGGTGTACCAGTCGGGCTCACGCATCGGGGGTGGCCGCGCCCCAACCCTGCGCCAGGGCGGCGATCCGGGCCGCGGCTTCAGTGGGGTCGGCGCCCCCGGCCACCGCCAGTCCCAACAGGTAGGTGGTCACCGGGGCCGCGGGACGCTGGACCCCGTGGGCCGCATCCTTGGCCACGTCGAGGATCAGATCCACGTCCACGTGTGCGTCGATGCCCAGTTCCTCCTTGACTGCCGCCACCCATTCCTGCATCGCTCGCCCCTTCCGGTCGGCTTCCATTATGGTCAGTCGCCGCTGGACCGCGGCCAGTTCGTCGGGGGTGTCGATGTCCACGAGGTCGTGCGCCGCGACCGGTATGTGACGCACATCCAGTTGTGCCAGCACCTGGCGCATCGACGTCCCGGCCGCGACCGACACCCGGCGCAGGGCGGCTGTGGAGTACACCGCACACAAGCCCTGCGGGTGCCCGTCGGCCACCGGGACCACAGCTTCCGCATCAGCCAGTTCGGCCAGCAACTGCACCACGACCTGGACCGCGAACGGCATGTCCGCGGCGATGACGGCCACCGCGGGGGTCGACACCAGAGTCAGGCCGGCTGCGATCCCGGCGGCGGGCCCGCCACCGGGCGGCTGCTCGGTGATCACCTGGAGCGGCCGGCCCACCTGCGGATCCGGTCCGACCACGATCACGGGCACGTCCGCGGGGATCGCATCGAGCAGCCGGTCGATCATCCGCCGGCCCGCGACGACGGCCGTGGCCTTGTCCTGGCCGAGCCGGGTGCTGCCGCCGCCGGTGAGCACGATTGCTGTCCAGGGGGCCACACCCGCAGACTAGGAGGCGGAGGTGCGCCGATGAGCGACGGTTTGAGCCATATCGACGATCGCGGACAAGCCCGCATGGTCGATGTCGCGGGCAAGGATGTGACGACCCGGACCGCCGTGGCGGTCGGCGAGGTGCACTCCACGGCAACCCCGGCGATCAGGCAGGGGACGGTGGCCAAGGGGGATGTGCTGGCGACTGCCCGCATCGCCGGGATCATGGCCACCAAGCGCACCCCCGAGCTGATCCCGCTGTGTCACCCGATCGCGGTCCACGGCGTCGAGGTCGAGGTCGAGCCCGATCCGGACGCGGACATCGTGCGGGTGCGGGCCACGGTTCGCACCGCCGATCGCACCGGTGTGGAGATGGAGGCGCTCACAGCTGTCAGCGTGGCCTGCCTGACCATCATCGACATGACCAAGGCCGTCGATCCGGCGGCGACGATCGACGGGATCCAGGTGGTCTCCAAGTCCGGCGGCGCCAGCGGGGACTGGCACCGATGAGGGCCTGTGTGATCGTCTGCTCGGACTCGGCGGCCAGCGGGGCGCAGCCAGGACACCACGGGTCCGGCGCTGGTCGACGGGCTGCGCGGGCTGGGGTGCGAGGTCGGCGATCCGGTGGTCGTGCCCGACGAGCAGCCGGTCATCACCGCCGCCATCCGTGCCGCCGCGGCCGACGTCGTGGTCTGCACCGGGGGCACCGGGCTCGGCCCCCGGGACGTCACCCCCGACGCGGTGCTGGGCGTGATCGACCGGGAACTGCCCGGATTCGGGGAGGCCTTCCGCGCCCGCGGCCGGCTGCAGACGCCACTGGCCGACCTGTCCCGGGCGGTGGCCGGCACCATGGGCGCCACGCTGGTGGTCGCGCTGCCCGGCAGTCACGGTGCCGTGGCCGACGGCCTGGCGGTACTCGGTCCCCTGCTGGACCATGCCCATCACGTGATCGCCGGGGCCGACCACCGCGGCCTGGTCCGGGCCACACCGATCGCCGCCGCGGAAGTCGAGGCGGCCGTGAACCGGGCCGAGGCGGGAGCGGTGGTCGTCTTCGAGGGCCGGGTCCGCGACCACGATCACGGGCGGGCGGTCACCGGGTTGACGTACGAGGGCCACCCCGACGCCGACGCCACCATGCAGCAGGTACTCGCCGAGGCCGGGGATCAGCCCGGGGTCATCGCCGCCGCTGCCCTGCACCGGGTCGGGGATCTGGCCATCGGCGACCTCGCGTTCGTGGCGGCGGTCTCCGCTGCCCACCGAGCGGAGGCATTCGCTGCGTGCGCGTGGCTGGTGGACGAGGTGAAGGCACGGCTGCCGGTCTGGAAACTCCAACGGTTCGCCGACGGTTCCGAGGAGTGGGTCAATTGCGCCTGATCGATTCCTTCGGACGTGTGCACACCGACCTGCGGGTGTCGCTGACCGACCGCTGCTCGCTGCGGTGCACGTACTGCATGCCCGCGGAGGGACTTGCCTGGCTGCCCGGGGAGCAGATGCTGACCACCGCCGAACTGCTGCGGCTCGTGCGGGTGGCGGTCGGCGCCGGGGTGAACAGCGTGCGCCTCACCGGCGGCGAACCGCTGCTGCGACCCGACGTGGTCGACATCGTCGCCGGGATCTCGGCCATGGGGGTCGAGCTCAGCATGACCACCAACGGTCTGCGGCTGCCCGGGCTGGCGGCGCCGTTGCGTGACGCCGGGCTGCAGCGGGTGAACGTCAGCCTGGACACCCTCGACCGCGCCACCTTCCGTGCGTTGACCCACCGCGACCGACTGGTGGACACCCTGGCCGGCATCCACGCCGCCCAGGTCGCCGGGCTCGACCCCGTGAAGGTCAACGCGGTCCTGCTGCGCGGGGTCAACGACCATGAGGCCGCCGCACTGCTCCGCTGGGCGATCGGCGAGGGCCTGCACCTGCGGTTCATCGAGCAGATGCCGCTCGATCCGCAGCACGGCTGGCGGCGCGAGGAGATGGTGACCGCCGACGAGATCCTGGCCTCACTGGCTGCCGCCGGGTTCCGGCTCGATCCGATCGTCGACCCGGGTCCGGCGCCCGCCCGGCGGTGGGACGTCAACGGCGGGCTGGCAACCGTGGGCATCGTCGCGTCGGTCACCCGACCGTTCTGCGGGACCTGCAACCGGCTGCGGCTCACCGCCGACGGCCAGTGGCGCAACTGTCTGTTCGCGCACTCCGAGACCGACCTGCGCACGGCATTGCGCGGTGGGGCCGACGACGCCCGCCTGGCGGAGTTGATGGCCGAAGGGGTGGCCGGCAAGCGGGCCGGGCACGGCATCGACGACCCGGTCTTCCTGCAGCCGCCGCGGCCGATGTCGGCGATCGGGGGCTGAGCATGGCGCAGGCGCTGGCCGAGCAAGCCACCACCCCGATCAGTTGGTGGCGCGAGGCATCCGGGGCGGTGGCCGACCTCGGCGTCTTCGTCCCGATCGCGGTGACCTTGATCGTGGTCAATGGCGTCACCCCGACCGCCGCATTGCTGCCTGCGGCCGTCGCCTACCTGCTGGTCGCCCGCGTGTACCGGGTGCCGGTGGCCGTACAGCCGCTCAAGGCGTTCGGAGCGGCCGCGATCGCCGCCGGCGCGGGCGT
Organism: uncultured Actinomycetota bacterium; assembly: GCA_963733395.1. Lineage (GTDB taxonomy): Bacteria > Actinomycetota > Actinomycetes > S36-B12 > UBA10799 > JADKAV01. The sequence goes on along the minus strand of CAVTCZ010000007.1, from coordinate 59,041 downwards.
CGATGTCATCGCCGCCGGGGCATTGCTGATGGGCATCGTGTTCGTCGCGCTTGGCTCAGGCACCCTGCTCACCCGGGTCGCAGCCTGGTTCCCCAAGTCGGTGATCCGTGGGGTCCAGTTGGCTGTGGCGCTGGTCTTCCTGAAGATCGCCTACGGCCTGGTGGTGCATCCGCCCAAGTCCTTCGACCCGGCGTGGCCGCCGACCGCGGTGCTGCTGGGCACCCTGGTCCTGGCGGCTGCGCTCCTGCTCCTGCGCGAGCGCGCGATCCTGGTGGTGGTGCTCACCGCCGTGGTGCTGGCAGTCGTCGCGACCGGTTCGGGCTTCCAGTGGGGACCGTCGGCGGTGCATCTGCCGTCGCTGTCCTGGGACGCTTTCGCCACCGCCGCGATTCTGCTGGTGCTGCCGCAGTTGCCGCTGACTTTCGCGAACTCCTGCCTGGCACCGGCCGATGCCGCGCCGCGCTACTTCGGGGAGTCCGGCGACCGCGTCACGCCGGCACGCTTGGCCCGCACGCTGGGACTGTCGAACCTGCTCGCCGGGGCGGTTTCCGGGATGCCGGTGTGCCACGGCGCCGGTGGGATGAGCGCGCATCACGCCTTCGGCGCCCGCACCTGGCGGGCACCGCTGATCATGGGCATCGCGCTCGGCACGGCGGCCATCGCCTTCGGCGCCTCCCTCAGCGTGGTCCTCCCGCACTTCCCGCTGGCGGTCCTGGCCGCCCTGCTCCTGGTGGCCGCCTGGGCCCACGCTCGCCTGCTGCGCGACCTGGCTGGGACGTGGGAATGGACGATCGCCATCGGGGTGGGCGTCGCCGGGGTCGCCTTCAACCTCGCCGTCGCGGTGCTCGCCGGCATCGTCGTCGCCTTCCTGACCCGTGCCCGCACGAAACCGGAGTTCGACCGTGTCTGCTGATGTCACCGTGCGCTTCTTCGCCGCGGCCCGCGCCGCCGCCGGGGTCACTTCTGCCGAGATCCCGGCCGGACCCATCGGGGTGGGCCTGGCCGCCCTGGCTCTGGGGCCCGCGTTCGACCGGGTGCTGGCCGTGTCCACGCTGCTGTGCGACGGTCGGCGGTTGGAGTCCACAGCGGAGGTCGGCGCGGGGCAGACGGTGGATGTGCTGCCACCGTTCGCCGGGGGCTGAGGGTCCGAATCCAGCACTTGGTTAGAAGTTGTCCCGTTGGTGAGAGAAAACACGCGTGTCTTCTGCTAACCAGGAGCACAACCTCTAACGAACCGCTCGGGGGCCTGGTCCAACCAGCCAGCCACGCCCCGTCCCCGTGACCCTACCGGCCGGTCCCGGCGTAGACCACCGCTTCACCATCGGCGTCGAGCCCGAACGCGGTGTGCAGGGCCTTGACCGCGTCCGCGGCCTTGTCCGCGCGGGTGACCACGGAGATCCGGATCTCGGACGTCGAGATCATCTCGACGTTGACCCCGGCATCGGCGAGAGTGCGGAAGAAAGTGGCCGAGACTCCGGGGTGGGAACGCATGCCCGCCCCGACCAAGGAGACCTTGGCCACGCTCTCGTCCTGCAGGAGGTCGGCGAACGCGATCTCCTCCTGCCGGTCCCGCAGCGCCTGGCTCGCGCGGTCGAGGTCGGCGGTGGGGAGGGTGAAAGTGATGTCGGTGATCCCGGCAGCGGACACGTTCTGCACGATCATGTCCAGGTTGACCCCGATGTCGGCGAGCGCCTCGAACACCATCGCCGCCATACCCGGTCGGTCGGGCACGTTCGTCACGGTGATCTTGGCCTCCGACAGGTCCTGGCTCACACCAGAGATGATCGGTTGCTCCATCACGATTCTCTCCTCGATCTCGTGCACGATCAGCGTGCCCGGGCGGTCGGCGAAGGACGAGCGCACCCGCAGCGGCACGTCGAACCGGCGCGCGTACTCCACGCACCGCAGATGCAGGACCTTCGCGCCGTGGGCGGCGAGTTCCAGCATCTCCTCGTAGGTGATGTACGGCACCTGCCGGGCCTGCGGGACCAGGCGTGGGTCGGCGCTGAACACCCCGTCCACGTCGGTGTAGATCTCGCACAAATCCGCGTGCAGGGCCGCTGCCAGCGCGACCGCCGTTGTGTCGGAGCCACCGCGGCCCAGGGTGGTGATGTCCTTGGTGTCCTGCGCAACGCCCTGGAAGCCGGCCACGATCGGGATCGCGCCTTCGTCGAGTGCCGCCTGGATGCGGCCCGGCGTGACGTCGATGATCCGGGCCTGGCCGTGGTACCGGTCGGTGATCAGTCCGGCCTGCGAGCCGGTGTAGGAGCGGGCTTCCGCGCCCGAGATCCGAGATCGCCATCGCCAGCAGCGCCATGGAGATGCGCTCGCCGGCGGTCAGCAACATGTCGAGTTCGCGGCCCGGCGGGTCCGGTGAGACCTGCTGCGCGAGGTCCATCAACTCGTCGGTGCTGTCCCCCATCGCCGACACGACCACCGTCACCTGGTTGCCGGCCCGCTGGGTCTCGACGATGCGCTTGGCCACCCGCTTGATGCTGGCAGCGTCGGCCACAGAGGAGCCTCCGTACTTCTGCACCACCAAAGCCACAGGTGAACTCCTTTTCGTGTCCGGCGTTCATCGTACGGCCGTGACTCCGGGATCGAGCAGGTCACCTCACCGCGGCGGTCCTCATGCGCGTATTGCCGACGTTGTCGGACATGCTCGGCCATCGAGCGGGTCGCGGGACCGTCGTGTGGACCGACGGACCTGCAGGCGCCCCCGGTTCTGGACCGCCGTTGTGCGCCTGCCCGGTCCCTGCGAAACTTGTCCAATGGACTTCAAAGTTGCTGACCTCTCCCTGGCCCCGGCCGGCCGCGACCAGATCCGCCTGGCCGAGCACGAGATGCCCGGGCTCATGGCGATGCGCGAGCAGTACGGTGTTTCGAAACCGCTGAGCGGGGCGAAGATCACCGGGTCGTTGCACATGACGGTGCAGACCGCGGTGCTGATCGAGACCCTGGTGGAAATCGGGGCCGAGGTGCGATGGGCCTCCTGCAACATCTTCTCCACCCAGGACGAGGCGGCGGCGGCCATCGCCGTGGGCCCGCACGGCACCCCCGAGGACCCGCAGGGAGTCCCGGTCTTCGCCTGGAAGGGCGAGACCCTCGCGGAGTACTGGTGGTGCACCAAGCAAGCGCTCATGTGGCCGGACGGCGACGGCCCGAACATGGTTCTCGACGACGGCGGCGACGCCACCATGCTCATCCACAAGGGCGTCGAGTTCGAGAAGGCCGGCGAGGTGCCCGAGCCCACCGGCGACGGCGGCGAGTTCGACGAGGTGCTCAAGCTGCTGGCGGCTTCGTTGGAGGAGGACCCGCAGCGCTGGACCCAGATCGCCAACGGCATCAAGGGCGTCACCGAGGAGACCACGACCGGGGTCCACCGGCTCTACGAGATGGTGAAAGAGGGAAGCCTGCTCTTCCCCGCCATCAACGTCAACGACTCGGTGACCAAGAGCAAGTTCGACAACAAGTACGGCTGCCGGCACTCGTTGGTCGACGGGATCAACCGCGCCACCGACGTGCTCATCGGCGGCAAGGTCGCGGTGGTCTGCGGCTACGGCGACGTCGGCAAGGGCTGCGCGGAGTCGCTGCGCGGCCAGGGCGCCCGGGTGATCGTGACCGAGGTCGACCCCATCTGCGCGCTGCAGGCGGCGATGGACGGCTACCAGGTCGCAGTCCTCGACGACGTCCTCGGCATCGCCGACATGGTCATCACCGCCACCGGTTGCGTCGACGTGGTGACCGCCGAGCAGATGCAGAAGATGAAGGACAAGGCGATCCTGGGCAACATCGGCCACTTCGACAACGAGATCGACATGGCCGGCCTGGCCAAGGTCGACGAGGTTGCCGTCAAGGAGATCAAGCCGCAGGTCCACGAGTGGTCGTTCACCGACGGGACCTCCATCATCGTGCTGTCCGAGGGGCGGTTGCTGAACCTCGGCAACGCCACCGGCCACCCCAGCTTCGTCATGAGCAACTCGTTCACCAACCAGGTGCTGGCCCAGATCGAACTGTTCACCAAGCCGGAGCAGTACCCGGTCGGCGTCTACATGCTTCCCAAGCACCTCGACGAGGAGGTGGCCCGGCAGCACCTCGCCGCCCTGGGCGTGGGGCTGACCACACTGACCCCGGAGCAAGCCGACTACTTGGGGGTGTCGGTGGCCGGGCCGTACAAACCCGACTACTACCGTTACTGATCTGCACGCCTGACGAGGGGAACCACCGATGTCGAAGCGCTTGTTCACGTCCGAATCCGTGACTGAGGGCCATCCGGACAAGATGGCCGACCAGATCTCGGACACGATCCTGGACGCCATGATCAAGGACGACCCGAAGAGCCGGGTCGCCGTCGAGACCTTCCTGACCACCGGCTTGTGCGTCGTGGGTGGCGAGGTCACGACCTCCACCTGGGTGGACATCCCGGAACTGGTCCGCGAGACGGTGCTGGAGATCGGCTACGACTCCTCCGACAAGGGCTTCGACGGCAAGTCCTGCGGGGTGTCCATCGCGATCGGCAAGCAGTCGCCGGATATCGCCGCCGGTGTGGATGACGCGCTCGAGGAGCGGGTGGGCCACAGCGCGGACCCGCTGGACTCGCAGGGCGCCGGTGACCAGGGCCTGATGTTCGGGTACGCCTGCGACGACACCCCGGAGCTCATGCCGCTGCCGATCTCACTGGCCCACCGGCTCGTCCGCCCGGCTCGCGCACGTGCGCAAGAACGGCACACTGCCGTACCTGCGACCGGACGGCAAGACCCAGGTCACCATCGAGTACGACGCCGACCAGGCGGTCCGGCTCGACACCGTCGTCCTGTCCACGCAACACGCGCCGCGCATCGACCTGGAGAACCTGCTCGCCCCGGACATCCGCGAGCACGTGGTGGACCCGGTGCTGGCCGAGCTCGCCCTGGACACCGAGGGTTACCGGCTGCTGGTCAACCCGACCGGGGTCTTCGAGATCGGCGGGCCGCAGGGTGACGCCGGGCTGACCGGGCGCAAGATCATCGTCGACACCTACGGCGGCATGGCCCGCCACGGCGGGGGCGCCTTCTCGGGCAAGGACCCGTCCAAGGTCGACCGCTCCGCGGCCTACGCGATGCGCTGGGTCGCCAAGAACGTGGTGGCTGCGGGTCTGGCCCAGCGCTGCGAGGTACAGGTGGCCTACGCCATCGGCGTGTCCCACCCGGTGGGCCTGTTCGTGCAGACCTTCGGCACCGGCAGCGTGCCGGATCTGCAGATCCAGGAGGCAGTGACGCAGGTGTTCGACCTGCGCCCGGCCGCCATCGTCGCCGAACTCGACCTGTTGCGGCCGATCTACGCCCGGACCGCCGCGTACGGACACTTCGGCCGGGAACTGCCCGAGTTCACCTGGGAGAGCACGCACCGCGCCGACGCCCTGGCCGCCGCCGTCAAGGGCTGAGGGCCGCGTCTCACTCCAGGCCGGCGGCGTCCTTCAGCGCCTGCGCGAAACCCTCGACGTCCGCCACGGTGAGGGTCAGTCCGGGGTGCATGATGATTCCCGACGGGTCCAGGATCTTGACCGGCTGCTTGAACTCCACGCAGACCCCACCTTTGGTCGTGGTGCCGAACGTCGCGCCCTTGTCGGCGAACGATCCGCGGGCGCCGATCGCCTTGACCGCGGAGTAGGGTCCGGTGCACTGAACGCACGCGATGTTGCGCAGCGACGTGCGGCACCGCCACGGTCCGAAACGGGCGTCGAGGGTCTTCTCGCTGACGTCCACCTTGGCCGTCAGCGGGGTCACTCCGATGGCCGCGAGCGCGGGAAGATACTTCTTCTCGAACGCAAACTCGAAACGCACCCCCCAACCGTACGCCTGCCGACATGGCAAGGTTGCACCATGAGCACGCAGGGATCCTCGCCATTCCTGCCCGACGACTTGCCGGCCGACCCGCAGGACGCGCGGCGGATCAACCGCAATCGCGTGCTGCGATCCATCATCACCCGCGGCCCGGCGACCCGCGCCGAGTTGTCCCGCCGGGTGGGGCTCAGCCGCCCCACGATCTCGGTCATCGCCAACGAACTGCTCACCAACGGACTGCTCGGCGAAGGCGAACGCGTCTCCAGCGGAGGCGCTCCGGGCACGCTGCTGGAGATCGCCAAGGACACCGGCGTGACCATCGTGGCGGACATGCGCGATCGCGAGCGGATCCGGCTGGCGACGGTTTCGGCCAATGGTGAGGTGGTCACCGAGAACACCGTGGCCGTCACGTCCGGGCAGCGGACGCGCGACGCGATCGTGGCCTTCACCCGCCGTCTGGAACCGGAAGCGGCACTGGGCGTCGCGCTGGCTGTGCCCGGATGGGTCACACCCGAGGGCCACTGGGAGTCCCAGCCGGCGCGCCCGGCCGATCCTGATCTGGAGCAGCAACTGCGTCGCGAGCTTCGCCTGCAGGTCTTCTCCGTCAACGCAGTGGATGCGATCGCCATCGCCGACCTGCGCGACAGCCCGCCGGACCTGGCGGCACAAGCCAGCGTCGTGCTCGACGCCCGGGTCGGCCTGGGTCTGATCATCAGCGGACGGCTTCGCACCGGGATCAAGCGACCCGCCGGGGACATCTCCCATGTGGTCCCCGGCACCCCCGGGCCGAGATGCACCGAATGTGGGCGCGCCTGTCTGCAAGCGCAGGTCTTCGCAGTGCGCGACGACCCTTCGGTGGCCGACTGCGAACTGGCGGCGGCCGCCCTGGCCGCCGTGCTGGCACCGATCGCCGGTGCCGTCGAACTCGAGGAACTGGTGCTCTCCGGGTTCCCAGCCGGGGTCGAGGAAGCGATCGCGCAACTCACCTCGGACGGGCTCACCCGCCGTTTGCCCGGGTACCAGGTGCCCGCGGTGAGGGTCTCACAACGCGGGCAGGACGCGGTTCTCATCGGTGCCGCTGCGATGATGCTGTACCGCTGGCTGGGTTGAGCAGGGCTCACCAGGACGAGTGCAGCGGCCGGCCCTCGGCATAGCCGGCGGCGGATTGGATCCCCACGTGGGCCCGATCCGCGAACTGTTCGACGCTGGCAGCGCCGGCGTACGTGAACGCACTGCGCACGCCGCTGACGATCTCGTCGATGAGACTCTCCACACCCGGGCTGCCCGGATCGAGGAACATCCGGGAACTCGAGATGCCTTCCTCGAACAGGGCCTTGCGGGCACGGTCGAAGGGACTGTCGCCGGCGGTTCGGTTGCTCACAGCGCGTGCTGACGCCATGCCGAACGACTCCTTGTAGGGCCGGCCGTCCGGGCTGAGCTGCACGTCGCCAGGTGACTCGTGGGTACCTGCGAACCAGGACCCGACCATCACCGCGCTGGCCCCCGCCGCCAGTGCCAGTGCCACGTCCCGGGGGTGTCTGATCCCGCCGTCGGCCCACACGTGCTTGCCCTCTTCCCGGGCAGCATCGGCACACTCGAGAACCGCCGAGAACTGCGGGCGACCGACCCCCGTGCGCATGCGGGTGGTGCACATGGCGCCGGGACCGACGCCGACCTTGATGATGTCGGCGCCCGCCTCGATCAACTCCCGGGTGCCGGTCGCCGTCACCACGTTCCCAGCCACCACGGGTACCGGCTGCGGACCGATCGCTGCGAGCACTTCGAGCATCTTGTCCTGATGGCCGTGCGCGGTGTCCACGACCAGCACGTCGATGCCGGCCGTCACCAGGGCTTTGGCCCGCAGCGCCACGTCGCCGTTGATCCCGACGGCGGCGGCGACCCGCAGCCTTCCGTCCGCATCCAGCGCTGGCCGGTACAAGGTGGAGCGCAGCGCTCCCTGCCGGGTCATGATCCCCACGAGTCTGCCGTCGGCACTCACGACCGGGGCGAACCGGCGATGTTCGGCATGCAGCCGGTCGAAGGCCTCCCGCGGGGTGACGGTGTCGGGCAGCACGAACAAGTCGCTGCTCATGACCTGGTGCACCTGCGCGAACCGGTCGGCCTGCTGGCAGTCGCCCTCCGTGACCACGCCCACCGGCACCCCGTCCTCGGTCACGATCGCCGCCCCATGGTTGCGCTTGGGAATCACGGCCAGCGCCATCCCCGTGGTCTCGGTGGGGGTCAGCGTCGCCGGGGTCTCGAAGACCGTGTCGCGGGCCTTCACCCAGGCCACCACGTCGGCCACCACATCCGTGGGAATGTCCTGCGGGATGACCGCCAGGCCGCCCCGGCGGGCGATCGTCTCGGCCATGCGCCTGCCGGACACGGCGGTCATGTTCGCGGCCACGACCGGGATGGTCAGGCCGGTGCCGTCCGGGGCGGTGAGGTCGACATCGTGCCGGGAGAACAGCGACGACCGGTTGGGCACCAGGAAGACGTCGTCGTAGGTCAAGTCGTACGACGGGTTGTTGAGGAATCGCACGCCTCGACCGTACGCGCTCCGGAGGCTGCGGGCGACTCCGCACGATCGACCCTCACAACCGGGCGCCGTCGGCCGGGCAGTACCCCGATCTGCCCAGATGTGAGTCGCAGATGCCCGATATGTGCCAGTCCGGCGCCGGCGCAGTGGTCATACGTGAGCGATGCGTGCGGCCGTCCGCCCACGTGTGATGGTGGCCACGGGCGCGGCCTTAGCATGATTGCATGCCGTCGCACGACCACCCGGTCTTCACCCAGGTCTACCGCTGGCTGGCCAAGGCCGAGGACTCCGGCGCCGTCGGCAAGGCCCGCACGGATGTCTCGGCGGCTCTGCGCGGCCGCCTGTTGATCGTCGGCCTGGGGCCGGCGGAGGACCTGCACCACCTGCCCGCCACCGTGACCCATGTCGTGGGGATCGAGCCCAGTGCGTCCATGCGGAAGGTCGCGGAGGACGCGGTGGCGGCGGCACCGATGCCGGTCGAGGTGCTGGATGCGGTCGGCGAACAGATCCCGCTTCCCGATGACAGTGTCGACTCGGTGCTGTTCGCCTACGTCCTGTGCACCGTTGATGACCCCGACCTGGTCCTGGCCGAGGCGCTGCGGGTACTGCGCCCGGGCGGCACGATCGGGGTCCTGGAGCATGTCAAGGCCGAGGAGGGCAGTTGGATGCGCAGAGCGCAGCGCTTCGTCTCGCCGCTCTGGCCGCGGCTGGCCGGGGGGTGCCGGTGCGACCAGGACACCCGGGCGGTGTTCGAAGCAGCGGGCTTGGATCTCAGCGACCTCTCCTCGCCGACACTGACGCCGGTGCCGCCGGTGGCGCCCTCCCTGGTGGGGATCATCCGGGTCTGAGGGCGCATGCCCCTGCCTCGACGGCCAGGGGCGTGCGTGGTTGCCCGGTAGGGTCGTGCCGTGGAGGCGAGCTGGACACCCGACCCGACAGGTCGCCATGAGTTGCGCTACTGGGACGGCAGCACGTGGACAGAATGGGTCAGTGACGCCGGCCAACAGGCCGACGATCCTCCGAGTTGGCCGCGGCCGCCGCAGGCCTCGGGCTTGGGGTTGCGCTCGGGATACCTGCGGTACTTCCGGCGCGCAGGCGGCCCGTGGCCGGTGGTCGACCTATCCGGTGGTCAGGTCGGCCTACTGGTCCGCAGTCCTTTCGGCTTGACGGGCCGATCGATCGGCGTGTGGGACATGGCGAACACCCTCTGGTTGGTCGTCAAGCAGAGCATCCACGGCACCCCGATCCTGGTCGCCGACCAGGAGGTGGGCCGCATCCAGTGGCACGGCGTGGGCTCCCTGGGAACGGTGGACATCACCGTCCATCTGATGGGCCGGATGCGAGCCCGGATGCGGGCCACCCGTCAGGACCTGGCCATCGGCAAGGCCGTCGTGACGGACCCCGGCGGCGCACCGCTGCTCTCGCTGGGCATCACCCGCGACGCGGACATGCACGTGCTGACGCTGCAGCGACTGGTCGGCTTGCCCGACGATTACGAGTACGCGGTCCAGGCAGTGGTCCCCGCGATCATCCTCGAACTGGACAACCGAGCCGGGTTCAAGGCCGCGCACGACGATGAGGACAGCACCTTCAGCGGCCGCAGCCCCTGGCCGGACTGCCCACGTCAGCGGATCCGCACCGACAGACAGGTGACGCACCCCTCGAGCTTCTCGAACTCCCCGATGTCCACGGTGATCGTGCGCAGGCCCCGGTCGGCCAGCAGGTCGGCGGTGCGGGGCGCCGACGCGGCCATCAGGACGGTCGTGTCATCCACCACCACCACGTGCGCGCCGGTCTCCTCGGGCACGGGCAGGAACCGTGTCGAAGACATCGGCCTCATCCACCAGCGGCGGGTAGCCGATCACCGTGCCGTCGGGCAGGGCCGTGACCCCGCTCTTCAGGTGCAGCACCTTGCTGATCGGCACCGGCACGACCGGCACGTCCAGCAGTGCCGCGATCTGGTCGCACGCATCCGGGGTCGTGCGTCCCCCGACGCCGACGTACCACCTGCCGCCGATCTTGAGCACATCCCCGCCGTCGAGCGTCGCCGGGGCTTCGACGCGGACCACGTCCAGGCCCAGGTCCGCGACGGTGGCCTCGGCGCCGGCGGTCTCGCCCCGCCGCTCGTCGGCACCGGGGCGGGTGACCAGGGCCCGCTCCCGCCAGACGACCACAGCGTCCTCCACGAAGACGCTGTCGGGATGCTCCGGTGCCGCCGGCACCTCGACCGGTTCCCAACCCACGGCCTGCAGCGCGGCGACATAGCCGTCCCACTGCCGCCGGGCGCGGTCGTAGTCGACCGGGCTGCGCTCGATGTGCGTGAGCAGGCCCCGCGCCAGCAGCGGGCTGGGCTCGCGGACGAGCGCCTTCACGACAGTTGCTGGAGGAGTTCGGCCATCCGGCGATGCACGACGTTGACCGCCTTCAGGGGCCGGACCATGACCTTGAAGTCGCTGATCTGGCCCTGCTCGTCCCACGTGATCAGGTCCACACCGTTCACGTGCACGTCGTCGATCTCGGTCTCGAACTCCAGCACGGCATTGCGCTCATCGGCGATCTCGCGCACGTAGCGGAACGTCGGGTTCGCGATGACGTGCATCGCGCCGGTGAGATACAGCGCCACCATGTCGCGGCCCTGCTGCGGCGTGAAGAGGATCGGGGAGTGGAACGTGGCATCCTCGGCCAGCAGTTGGTTCAGCAATGCCGGGTTGCGGGTCCTGACGACCTCGTGCCAGCGCTCGAGCGGTGTGTCCATGTGCTTCTCCTCGACTAGTCCTGCACGGTTCCCCGGTCGGCCAACGCCACCACAGCAGCGACGAACGTGTGCACGTCACCGGGGGCGAAGTAGTAGTCCGACCACTGTTTGCGCCGGGCGGCTTCCTCCGGCCTCGCAGCACTCTCGATGGCGGCCACCACCGATCCGGCCGATTCGACCGACAGCAACGGCAGGTCGGCCAGCATGCCCCCTGCGAGGATCGGCGCCAGCGGTTGCACCGGTTTGGTGATCACCAGCGGCTTGCCGGTGGGCAGCCAGTCGACGGCCACCGCCGAGATGTCGCAGACCAGGGCGTCGGCGACCTCGCGCTGCCACCCGAAGCGGGGCGTGGCGTCCACGTAGTGACCCCCGGGCGCGGCGGCCAGTCGGGCGGATATCTGGCGGGCCGCGGCCGCGTGTGAGGCGAGCCTGCGCCCGGCCTGGGGATGCGGCCGGAAGATGATGCGGTAGCCACCGTCGGCCAGCAGCGCATCCACCATCTCCAGCCCATGGCTGGCCAGCGAGCCGTACTCCATCGGCGAGGCGCTGCCCTCGGTGGTCGGGGCGTAGACGACCGAGGGCAACTCGGTGGCCGGCAGGTCCGCCGGCACTGTCTCGGGGATGTGCAGTTGCGGCCGACCGATGATCTGCAGTTTCGTCCGGGTGTCGAAGTCGTGCAGGGCTGCGCCATAGCGGTCCACCGCCGCCTGCCCGGCGACGAACGTGACGTCGTACGCCTTGGCCTGGTTGGAGACCATGTAGACCTTGTCGCTCTCCCCGTGGCTGAGGAAGACGTGCTGCGGGTGGGCGTAGGCGAGCACGTCGAAGTTGGACACGTTCTGGTTGACATAGAGCACCACGTCCGGTCGATGGGCGTTCATCAAGGCATCCAGATCCGCCAACCACCTGGCCAGCAGAACCGGGAGCTCGGTCATCCCCGACATCGCCAGCGCCACCCGCGGGTCCCGCACCACGATCGCCACCGGCGACGTCTCGGCAAGAGCCGCCAGCGGCGCCAGCCAATCGCGGATCTGGTACAGGTACTGCTCGCCCGACCCGAAGTAGGCGAAGACCCGCGCCGACGCCGGTCCCTGCGCACCGCGACGCTGCCACGATCGCAGTGCCGCGCGGGTGTCCCAGGCCGAACGGCTGCGGTCCACAGCGATCCGCAGCGGTCCACCAGCCATGCTGACCAAACTAGTGCGTCAGCAGACGCTCGACGACACGCTGTGCGGCCTTTCCGTCCTCATGGGGGCAGAACCGCGCCCGCGCCTGCTCGAGGCTGATCGGTGGCGGCGGCGATCCGGCGGCCAGCCACTGCTGGAGCACGGGCAACTCGTCGGTGCGTGGCCCCGGCAACTCGGCATCGGTCAGGTAGACACCCCGCGGGTAGGGCATGGGGGTGAAGAACAGGACCACCGAACCGGTGGCGAGGTAGTCGAAGGCCACGCTGGAGAAATCCGTGATCACCGTGTGGCTTCGCGCCAGCAGCGCATTCGTCGACACCTCCGGCGGCGCCAGGAAGGGGGCCAGTTGCGGATCGGCAGCCGCCCTGGTGGCCAACTTGCTGTGCACGCGGACCATGGGCCGCAGGCCGGCCGGGACCGCCTCGGCGATGGCAGCCGTGCGCCTGGCCACCTCCGCCACGTCGTCGACGGCCCGGGTGTAGGAGGCCTCCTGCCACGTGGGCGCGTACAGCACCAGATCGGCCGGGGCGTCGGCATCGAACTGGACGTCGACGCGCGGCGAGCCCAGTTCCGCCACCCGCTCGGTCGGGATCCCGAACGCGCCGGCATACATGGTCTGCGTCATGTAACCGCCGCTGGACAGCAGGATGTCCGCCGCCTCGAAGTTGGCATGAGTGTTGGCGATCTGGCTGTAGGCAGCGCCGATGTCCCGGCCCATCCGCTTCAAGGGCGTACCGTGCCACGTGTTCAGGTAGACCTGATCGTCGCGCTTGTCGAACAACGGCGGGAACGTGACGTTGTTGACGAGGTACTTCGTCGTCGCCAGCGCCCGGTAGTACGCGGCGGAGCGGTACTTCACGACCCGCACCCGGTCGTCGTCGAGACCGACCGGCTCGCGCAGCGCCCAGATCAGCGGGAGGTCCGTGTGGGCCAGCAGTTCCGCAGCCACCGCCCCCGGGTTGCAGCCCATGGCCGTACCCTCGTACGCCTCGAGCAGGACCGCCGACTGCAACGGCGCCCGGCGCCAGCGCGCGTACAACCGCTGGGCCGCCGCCCGAGCCACATCACGCACACCGCTCACGCGAGCAGGCTACCCATAGGGTGGGCCGGGTGAGGGTTCTGCATCTGATCTCCAGCAGTGGCGTGTACGGCGCGGAGAAGATGGTCGTGGGGTTGTGCGAGGCGCTGCCCGCCCATGGCGTGCAGGCCTTCCTGGAGGTTTTCGACAACACCCACAGCCGCAACGTGGAGGTCGCGGACTACGCACTCGGCTTCGGCGTGCCGGTGAGACTGCTGCCCTGCGGCGGCCGGTTCGACCCGGGCGCCGTGAAACGGCTGCGGGCGGATATCGCCGACCTGGGCATCGACCTGCTCCACACCCACGGCTACAAAGCGAACCTCTACGGCTTCCTGGCCACGCGCCGCGGGATCCCGGTCGTGGCGACGAACCATCGGTTCGACACCGGCCGCCACAACCGATTCGACAAGCCCGTCCTGCGGCGCTTCGACGCCGTCTACGCCGTGTCCGACGAGGCCCGCGACAGCCTGCGCAGCGTGTACGGCATCCCGCATGCCCGGACGATCCCCAACGGCGTCGATCCGCGGGTGTTCGCAGGGGCGACCCCGACGTTGGAGCTGGGGCACCCGTTGATCGGCATGGTCGCGCGACTGGCCCCCGAGAAGGCCCCCGGCGACTACCTGGCGGTCGCAGCCCAGGTGCCGGACGCCACGTTCGCGCTGGTGGGTGAGGGCCCCCTGCGCGAGGAGTTGGAGCGGGAAGCCGGAGCCAACGTGGTGTTCACCGGCTTCCGCGGCGACATGCCCGGGGTGTACGCCAGCCTCGACGTGCTCGTCCAGCCGTCCTACCGGGAGGGCATGCCGATGACGATCCTGGAGGCCATGGCCACCGGCATCCCGGTCGTCGCCACCCGGGTCGGGGCGGCCGCGGACGTGATCGAGGACGGCCGCACGGGGTTGCTCGTCGACGCCGGCGACGTCGCAGGCCTGACGGCGGCGGTCCGGTCACTGCTCGACGAGGACCTCCTGCGGCAGGCGATGGGACGCGCTGCGCAGGAGGCGGTGGAGCGCGAGTTCACGGTGGACCGCATGGCGCAGCGCTACGCCGAGCAGTACCGCCGGGTGCTACAGGTGCACTGAGCCGGGCTCAGAAGCCGAACCAACCGCGCCGGGGCTTGGGCGGGCAGGCACACCGCTGGTCGGCTGCCAGATGGCCGAGGATCTGCTCGACGTGCCGGCCACAACCGGTGTAGGTGGCCTTCTTGCACGTGGGACAGACTGCAGGACTGCACATCGGGTCGGCTCCTCCGTCGCTCGGATACCCCCCTACCGTATCAAACGAGCGTCTCGCGCGGTTCTGCGACGTGGTCCCCGGCTCTTCCCGCGGCATGCCGGTCGACGCCATCGTTGTCGGCGTCGACCTTCGGGCGAAGCCAGCCACGGCGATCCGACAGGAGTGCCGAGGCGGGCGGACCGCGCGGGCCACCCCGCCCGCCTGTCGGGTTCCGCGGCCGCGACGGTGCACCACCGCAGCGCTGCCCCGAACCCCAAGGGCCGGACCCTCACGAGGAGTACCGTGGCCTCATGGACAGCGCGTCGTACATCTGCCTGGAGGAGCGGGCCGGGGCCCACAACTACCACCCGCTCCCGGTCGTGATCACCGAGGCCGAGGGGGCCTGGGTGACCGATGTGGAGGGGCGCCGGTACCTCGATTTCCTCAGCGCGTACTCCGCGCTCAACTTCGGCCACCTGCACCCCCGGCTGGTCGAGGTGGCACACCGGCAGCTCGACCGGCTCACCCTCACCTCCCGGGCGATCCACTCCGATCAACTCGGACCGTTCTGCGCCGAACTCACCGATCTTCTGGGACTGGACCGGGCGCTACCCATGAACACCGGCGCCGAAGCGGTCGAGACGGCGATCAAGACCGCGCGGGCCTGGGGTTACCGGCGCAAGGGGGTGCCGGACGGCGAGGCCGTGATCCTGGTCGCCAGGCACAATTTCCACGGACGCACGACGACGATCATCTCGTTCAGCGACGACCCGGTGGCCCGCAACGACTTCGGCCCGTACACGCCGGGCTTCCGGACCGTGGAATTCGGCGACATCACGTCACTGCAGACCGCCCTGGCCGATCCGAACGTCGTCGCGTTCCTGGTCGAACCGATCCAGGGCGAGGCCGGGATCATCGTGCCGCCGCAGGAGTACCTGGCCGCCGCCGCACAGGCCTGCCGGGACGCCAACGTGCTGTTCATCGCCGACGAGATCCAGTCCGGCCTCGGTCGCACCGGACACACACTGGCCTGCGACGCGTACGGGGTGACTCCCGACGTGGTACTGCTCGGCAAAGCCCTCGGCGGCGGGATCCTGCCGATCTCCGCGGTCGTGAGCCGCGACGACGTCCTCGGGGTGTTGCGACCCGGCGAGCACGGTTCCACGTTCGGGGGCAATCCGCTGGCCCTGGCGATCGCCCGGGAGGTCATCGCGATCCTGGCCACCGGTGAGTACCAGCAGCGCAGCACCGAACTCGGGGCGCACATGCTGCAGCGACTGCGGGAAGAGGCGCCTGCCTCCGTCCAGGAGGTGCGGGGGGCCGGGTTGTGGGCCGGCGTGCAGGTGCACGAGCAGTACGCCCCGGTGCGCCCCCGGTGCGAGGCCGCACTGGCCGAAGGTGTCATCGTCAAGGACACCCATCACACCACCATGCGCCTGGCGCCGCCGCTGAGCATCTCGCGCGAGGACCTCGACCGCGGCATCGACGTGATCCTGAAGGTACTGGGGTGACGGTCCACGCATTCACCGACGGAGCGTGTTCCGGCAACCCGGGCCCCGGCGGCTGGGGGGTGGTGCTGCGCTGGAACGGCCACGAGCGGGAGATGTTCGGCGGCGAATCCGAGACCACCAACAACCGCATGGAGTTGATGGCCGCGATCAGCGCCCTGGAGTCGCTCACCCGGCCGTCCGAGGTGGTGGTGACCACGGACTCCACCTACGTGCTCAAGGGCATCACCGAGTGGCTGGCCAGCTGGAAGCGCCGCAACTGGAAGACGGCCTCGCGGGCACCGGTGAAGAACGTGGACCTGTGGCAACGCCTCGATGCGGCGGTATCCCGGCACGAGGTCAGTTGGGAATGGGTGAAGGGGCACAACGGCCACCCGGAGAACGAGCGGGCCGACGAGCTCGCCCGGCGCGGGATCGAGGACCTGCGCCGGCCGTGACGGCCGAGCCGGAGCGGGCTGTTCGTTGCCGTTCGTGCAGTTCGTTGCCGTTCAGCGGCTCCTGAGCAGCCACGAACTACCCGAACACCCGAGGGCCGAGCCAGCCGGAGCCTCTCAGCCCCCCGGAGCCCGCGGCTCGCGTTCATTCGTCAGCGCCCCGCGGGCCTGTTCGAGGGTGAAGGTCCGCTCCGCCCGGCTGCGGCCGATGAACGCGACCGCCCAGTGCCCGAGCGTGGAGACCTTCTCCTGGAATCCCACCAGGTACAGGATGTGGATGAACAGCCACGCGCACCAAGCGATGAACCCGCGCAACTCGAGTCTGCCCACGTTCGCGACCGCCCGGAACCGGGAGATCGTAGCCATGCTGCCCTTGTCGAAGTAGTGGAACTGCATCTCCTCCGGTTTGCCCTCGAGCCGGGCACGGATCTTGCCGGCGCTGAACTTGGCGCCCTGCATGGCCACCTGCGCCACCCCGGGCAGATCGTCCAGCGCGATCATGTCACCGATCACGAAGACCTCCGGGTGCCCGGGCAGGGTGAGATCCGGGTTGACCTTGACCCGGCCCGCCCGATCCACTTCGGCACCGCTGGCCGCAGCCACCTGCCGACCCAGTGGCGAGGCCTGCACCCCCGCGGCCCACAGCACACAATGGGAGTCGATGCGCTCCACGCGGCCATCGCGGTAGTTCACCTCGACGCCGCGTGCGTCGACCGCGTCGACCAGACCCTGCAACCGCACGTCGATCCCCATCTTCTCCAACTGCAGCTTCGCCTTCGCGGACTGCTCGGCACCGAACGTGCTCAGGACACCGTCGCCGCCTTCGATCAGGATGACCCGCGCCTGCGTCGGGTCGATCCGGCGGAAGTCGCGCCGGATCGTGCGGCGCGAGAGTTCGATGATCTGACCGGCCAGTTCCACACCCGTCGGCCCGGCCCCGACGACGACGAAGGTCAACCAGGACGAGGCGTCGGCCGGGTCCTCCTGCAGCTCGGCCATCTCGAAAGCGCCGAAGATGCGCGCCCGCAGTTCCAGCGCGTCGTCGATGCTCTTCAAGCCGGGCGCGAACGGCTCGAACTGGTCGTTGCCGAAATACCCGGTCTGTGCGCCCGCGGCCACGATCAAGGAGTCGTACGGGGTCACCGTCCGGTGGTCGCCCACCGACGAGGTCACCGTGCGGGCGGCCAGGTCGATGTCGGTCACCTCCCCGAGCAGCACTTCGGTGTTCTGCTGGCGCTTGAGCACCTCGCGGGTGGCCGGCGCGATCTCACCCTGGGAGAGGATCCCGGTCGCCACCTGGTAGAGCAGCGGCTGGAATGTGTGATGCGAGACCCGCGAGATCAGCGTCACGTCCACGTCGGCTCGCTTGAGCCGTTTGGCTGCGAACAACCCCCCGAAACCCGATCCGATGATCACCACCCGGTGCCTGTCGTCCATAGGAGCGACTGTGCCAGGCTGCGGCTCGACCGGCCACGCTTCGTGGCACATTGGGGGCGTGAACATCGTGCTCATCGGCATGCGCGGAGTCGGCAAGACCAACATCGCCCGCCGGGTGTGTTTCCTCACCAAGCGGCCGGTCATGTCCACCGACGTGCTGGTCGAGTACGACTCCGGGCAGTCGATCCCGGCGTTCGTGGAGCAGCACGGCTGGTCGGCCTTCCGCGAGGCCGAGTACGAGGTGGTGCGCAAACTCGCCGCACTCGACGGCCTGATCATCGACGCCGGCGGCGGCGTGCTGGTCGACCTCGACGACCACGGCAAGGAGGTCTTCAGCCACCGGAAGGTGGATCTGTTGAAGTCCGGCGGACAGATCGTCTTCCTGTCCGGGGACATCGAGCGGCTCGCAGCCAAAGTCGCCGGCGATCCGCGGCGGCCGGTGCTCGACGCCAGGACATCGGCAGCCGACCTGATGCGCGCGCGCCTGCCGTTCTACCGGGCGGCGGCCGACTGGGTGATCGATGTGGAGGGTCGGCAGCGGGGCGACATCGCCGAGGAGATCGCCGCGCGCTACCCCTGAGTTCTCCCGGTTCTTTCGCTACGGTGGGTTCCACAACGATGGAGGACCACCGTGCCCGTAGCTGTGCCCATCGTCGCCGGAACCGCCATCCGCGGTGTCGCCGCGACGCTGATGATGCGCCGAGTGCTGGAGCGCCACCCGAACGCGTTCCTGATCACCCTGGCGAACTTCGGGGTGACCCTGCCGCTGCACAAGTCCCAGGAGCACATCTCCCGCGACATCCAGCGCGGTTTGGAGAGGCAGGGCCGGGCCGCGGACTCGCCGGTCGTGCTCGTCGGGCACTCGCAGGGTGCGCTGGCATCGCTGCGCTACGCCATCGACCATCCGGACCAGGTGCTGCACGTGGTGAGCGTCGGCGCGCCCTGGAACGGGTCGGTGAGCGCGAAACGGGTGTCGCGGTTGCTGAGCTGGTCGCCGCGGGACATCACCCCGGCGCTGTCGGACATGGCCGAGGGCTCGCCGTTCCTCACCCAACTCCATGACGACCTGCGGGCCATCGCCGACCGCGTGACGAACATCTACAGCACCCACGAGTTGTTCATCACCCCCTACACCGACGCGCACATCGACGTTCCGGGCGTCACCAACTACCTCATCGCAAACGAGTCGGAGTACAAGCGGCACATGGTCGCCCGCCCGGACCTCCCGATCGACGGCCACATCGAGGGCCGGATAACGCACCTGGGTGAGATGAGCGCCCCGGAGGTGCGGGCAGTGATCTGGGCGAAGGTGGAGGAGATCACCGACGCGGTGCGGCGAGGCGAGTACGACCAAGGGCGACCGGCGTAGGGCCGGGGAACCTCAGCCGTCGGCGGAGTCCTCGGCCATCTTGCGCCGTTGGGCATGGCGGGCGGCTTCCACCAGCACCCGGGCCAGCGCCGTGATGAGCGTCAGGCCGACGACCATCTGGATCATCACGGCCACCCGGGCAGAGTTGGTCACGGCCGTGATGTCGCCGAAGCCCACCGTGGACAGGATCGTCATCGTGAAGTAGAGGGCATCGACCTTGTCGAGCGGAGTGTTGAAGTTCGCAGGGTCGTCGATGCTCAGCGAGAGGTAGGCCAGCGAGAAGATCACCACCATCGCGGTCACCATCACGGTCAGCAGGATGAACCCGGTACGCAGCGGGTGGCTGGACCGGTTGATCCGGAGCAGCGCCCAGACAGCCGCCATCGTGTAGACGACAGTGACGACGGCGATGGTGACGAAGACCAGCCACGGCGGGTCCTCCCCCGTGGGTTCGGGCAGCAGCAGGTAGCCGACGATCATCGCCGCGACCACGAGCATCCCGGCGCCCATTGCGGGCAGCCCGGCCCGCAGGAGGTGGCGGGTGGTCGGGACTGGTGGCGAAGTCACGCCCCTACGGTGCCACAGTCGCGCACACCGCCGTCACGGTGACGTCCCGCCAACCCGGGACGGGGTGGGTTCACGCAACGTGACCTCCAGCGGGCTCGCCACGGAAGGCAAGCACGACCACAGCCACTCGATCGGGTTCGGATTCCAATCAGGCGTGAGGACCGCAATCGCACCGTTTGCGCACCCCTCCTGTGCCATGTGGCCCGGGGGCATCGGCCGTGTCCCGGTTGGCGAGAACGGAGTCCCCGGCGTGCGGAACCGAACCATCCGAAGCCTGCCCACCACCCGGCGGGATGGACAGTCAGCGCCGCTCCAGCGGCTGCCAGTGATCGGTCGGCAGGAACGCCCGGCGCAGCAGTTCCGTGACCGCCTGCCGGACCTGCGGGACGAATGCGGCCGGGGACCGGCCGACAGCCGTGAGTGGAATCCGCACCTGCAACCGGCCGGGCTCGATCTCGAACACTGCCGGGGCGGTCAACTCCACGGCTTCACCGTCGATCCCCGCGGCGATCGGCTGATCCGAGTCCACCTCGAACCGGGGTGCAGTCCAGGCGTTGAATCCCGATGCCGAACTCAGCAGCCCGACAGCCGCGCGCGCGAACATCTCGGTGACCGCGGCCGGGCTTCCCAGTTCCGCCGTGACGATGCCCAACTCCGCTGTGTCCAACCGCGGCCGGCCACCGGCTCCCCGGACATCCAGCAGATAGGGGTTGTTCGACACATGCACCACCTGCACCGTCGCGTGCGGGGTCCCATCGGGACCCGTGAAGCGCAGATCCGGCGGATTCTCGACCAGCGCGGGCAGTTGGTCGATGGCCGACTCGACCTTTCGCTCCCGGTAGCTGGCACTCTGCACGACCGACCCGTAGATGCCCATGGACACGTTGTTGAGGAACGCCTGCCCGTTGACCCTGCCGACGTCGACGGTCTGCAACCGCGCCTCGCCGAACGCGTCCAAGGCAGCCAGCGGATCTGCCCGGTCCAGCCCGAGATCCATCGCGAAGTGGTTCCGGGTCCCTGCCGGGATGCACACGAACTGCGCCCCGGCCCGGGCGACCAGGTCGGCGACGATGGCCTGGGAACCGTCCCCACCCGCCACGCCGACGACATCCGCGCCGGCAGCCAGCGCGTCGGCCACCAAGGTCAAGAGGTCCACCCCGGGACCGAACTCGTGGCACTCGACGCCCCTGGCCCGAGCCTTTCCCATCAGGTCGAGCCGCTGCGCCTTGCCCCCGCCCGAGAGCGGATTGACCAGAAGTACCGGCTTACCTGCAGCCGGGACCCGCGTCCCGGGTGGGGTGATCTCGGCGATCGAGCGGCGGTCGCGCCCGAGGGCGAAGCGCCCCAGTGGCAGGGACACGGCGATGCACACACCGCCCAGCACCATCACCCAGGCCTCGCTGTGGGCACCCAGCGCTGCGATGAAGGCCCCGGCCAGCAGGGATCCGGCCAGCCAGCCGGCACGCTCCCGGTCAGCCCCGCGGCGGGTCAGCGCCACCCACCCGAACCCGATCGCCAGCAGCAACGCCAGCAGCGCCACCAGGATGGCCAACGGGCTCTCGGTGAAGCCCCTGGCCAGCGCCAACAGGCCCGCCCCCAGAGCGGCCAGGGCCCCGATCGCTGCGAGCCGCCGACGGCTGGCGAACGAGATGTGGCTCATCTCTGGGCTTCGCCAGCAGGTCCGCTGCGGCCACCAGCGCCGGCAATCCCGGGCCTTTGTCCTGCTGCGGCGAGCCAGTCTGCGCGATGACGCTACACAGCCCCCGATCGGTCTCGCGCAACCCCGGCATGGGCTGATCGTCGCACACCGCCCAGCGCCAGGGTCGTGCGTCACTGTCGCCGTGACGGGCTCCCGCCGCGGGCGGTCTTTGTGACGAAGTTGCGCGCCTGTCCGGCTGGTTTGTCACGAAGGTGCGCAGGTCGGACCGCCCGGCAGCCCGCAACGTCGTGACAAACCGCCCGGCGGACCCCGCAACATCGTCACAAACGCCCAGTGCCGGCCCATCCACCCCCCAAACCGGGCGTGGCGCTAGGAGGTCGGCCATTCCGGCGGCGGGTACAGCGGCTCCGTGTTTCCCGGGCCGAGTCGCGGTCCGATGTTGATCTGGTCGATGCACACCTGCACCCCCGGGTCGCTCCCCCGCACCGTGACCGCCGCGACCGGCCCCTCGACCTGGAAGAAGACGTTGCGCAGACCGGCGCGGATCGGGACCTGGTGGGTGGTCGGCCCCACCGTCATATCGACAGTGGTGTCTGCCGAACTCAGGTACGACACCTGCGCCACGAAGGACCACTGCGGGACCTCCTTGGTCATCGGGATCACCACCGGGGTGGTCGTCACCTGGTACCCGCAGACACCGTTCGGCTGCGACACGGTGCCCGGGACGAACTGCTGCTCGGCGGTCCCATCCGGCCCGAATCCGAACAGTCCGTCGGTGGAGTACTGCACGAACGGCCGGAAGGCCGGATCCGGGGAGAACACCACCTCGGTGCTGGCGAACGGCAGCATGAGGAAGCGGGTGGATGAGGTCGGTCTTCGTCTGCTGCGGGAGGAACTCGGCATTCTCCGGAATCCCCGGCATCGAGGCGCGGGCCGTTTGCACGTAGTCCTTGGTCTGGCTGTTCACCCACCGCAGGGACGGCTCCACAGCGGAGATGAGGCTCGAGGCCAGCAGCAGGGCAGCGGCCACGCCGGCCACAGCCCGCCTGCTGATCCTGTGGGCGCGCAGCCGCCCGGCGAGGACCTTCGCCCGGGCCGTGAAGGGTTCGGCCTCCCCCAGTACGGGATAGAAGAGCAAGCCGGCGAACAGCGCCAGCAGGATCCAGAAGTCCGAGGTGTACCGGTATCCGGTGGAGGCGATGGCCGAACCACCGCGGCCGTAGGCGGCCACCGCGGTCAGGGCCAGCGCGTAGACCACCATCCCGAGGAGGTATCCGAACAGCGGCCGCCGGTACCGGCGCACGACCACGAGCACGCCGACCAGCAGCAGCGCCGCAACGGCGTAGAGCACGGGGACCTGGCGGGGTATCACCAGTACGCCGTTCCACGTCTCACCCGGTGCGCTGAACCAGATCCACGGTCCGCCTGCCGAGCCGTTGACGATGTTGAGCAGGAACAGGTCGCGGCTGTACCGCAGCGCCTGCACGAAGTCCCAGTTGGGGTCTCGGGAGATGGGGGCGAAAACGCGCAGGTACAGCGCGTAGGCGACCGTGAACGCAGCCAGCAGCGCCCAGTACCGGCGGTTCAGGTTCAACGCCGCGCGCAGTCCGCGCGGACGGGGCGCACCGATCGGCAGATAGGCCGCGATCAGAACCAGCACGAGCAGGAACATCGTCCCCCGGCTGATGGCGAGCACGGCACCGGCGAAGGCCAGTCCGGACCACAGCCACCACCGCCCCGGCCGGCCCTCCAGAGCCCGCACCAGCGCCCAGATGGACACCATCATGAACAGCCCGTACGGGGCACTTTCGATGATCATGCACCACCACACCCCGACCTCGAACGTGAACGAGGTGGACGCGGGCACCAGGAACGCCAGGAACGCGGCAACGTTCGATCCGGTCAGTCGCAGCACGATCCGCCAGAGCACGATGAGCGTCGCAAGTTGCATCCCGACGGCCCAGACCATCAGCGCCGTCCACGACCCCGGCCAGCCAGCCTGCAGGATCCACTGCGCCAGAAGCCCCCACGGCTGGACGTGTCCGTAGTAGGAGCGGAAGAGGTACTCGGGGGTCAACCCGGACTCGTGCGCCCAGAACCGTAGGGCGAAGTCGTCGGCGTACAGGTAGCCGTTGAACATCACGGTCCCGCGGATGACCAGGTAGCCGACCAGTGCCAGCCCCATGGGCCGGTAGGCGTACCACGCCGGCGTGGCAGCCGCGTTGAGCTGCTTCTGCTCGGTGCCGGCGGTCACCTCAGCCGCCGACCCGCGAGGGCACGAGTCCTTGACCCTCCAGCCACTCCCGGGTTCGCTGCATGCCCTCGTCGAGGCTCACCTGAGGGCGCCACCCGAGCAGGTGCTCGGCCTTGGCGATGGAGTAGGTCCCACGCCGGTCGGCCAGGTAGCGCACGGCCGCGGGACTCAACTCGATGGTGCGCCGCAGCCCGGTGGCCAGACCCGCTTGGGCGCCGGCCGCGGCGAGCATCACCGAACGCGGCAGCCGGGACACCGATCGCCGGCCGAGCATCCGCGCATAGTGGTCGAAGTACTCGCCCGTGGGGACGCCGACTCCGCCGCTGAGGGTGACGATCTGCCCGGCGGCGTCCGGCGTGGTCGCCGCTGCCAGGATGCCCGCGACCACATCGCTGACGTAGACCGGGCTGTGGATCCCCGTGGTCGGGACCGCCACCCTTCGGCTCTTGATCATCTGCACCGGCAACAGCGTCCAGGGCCTGCTGCCGGGTCCGTAGACATCACCGGGCCGGACGATGGTGGTCTCGATCCCCGAACGGATGAACTCGTCGAGGCACAGGTGCTCGGCGGCGATCTTGGTGTCCGCGTACGGCACGCCCGTCGGACGGGTCGGATAGTCCTCGGTGACGCCGTCGGGGAAGTCGTTGCCGAACACCGTCACGCTGGACAGCAGCACGAAGCGGCGGGCACCGGCGTCGCGGGCGGCATCGAGCACGTGCCGGGTGCCGAGGGTGTTGACCCGCCAGAACTGCTCGGTCTGCGACGGCATCCCGACCATGGCGGCGGTGTGGATCACCGCGTCCACGCCCGGGAGCCGTTGCCAGGCCCCGGGGGTGCTGATGTCCGCGGCGATGTCGGCGCCCGCGAAGTCCAGGCCGATGGCCTCGTGGCCCTGCGTTCGCAAGGCATCGATGAGGGCCCCACCGATGAATCCGGCGGAGCCGGTGACCAGAACCTTCACGCGGTCAGCCTACGGCTCATCAGGGGGCGGCGAGTGGGGTCTCGTTGCAGTTGCTCCCGCTGGTACCGACGCCACACTCGCCAGTCCGCACCCGCGCGACTCCGCTGGACCGCTCCGGCGGCTGACAGCGTCAGCAGCGGGCCCACCGACAAACTTCGGGCCGATTCCGGCCACCACTGGCCGGAATCGGCCCGAAGTTCTCGGCGAGGCGTGTGGCCACCCCGGTATGACCGGCCCGGAACCAGCAACCAACTCGACACTCGGCGGTCACGCGCCGGGACCCGCACTCAGGTGTGACGCGGCAGCACGATCGCCGGGACTGGGGTGGCCCGCACCAGTTTGTATGTCATGTCTCCGAGGAAGACCCGACGCAGGACCCCACCACCGGAGGCGAGGACGAACAACTCGTCACCGTTCCAGTCGAAGCGGCTGATGGCGGACAAGGCATCGTCGCCGACCGAGATCTCGGCGGTCGCGTCCGCCCCGAGGACCCGCAAGGCGCCGTCGAGAGCGGCCCGGGCATCCTCCTGCAACTGCCTTGTCACCAGACCCTCGGTGTCGAACGCCAGATTGCTGCCCATGATGCGGTGCCGGATCATCACGGTGAGCGCGGTCAGCTGCAGTCCTGCACCATGCTCGGCGGCCCACTCCAGCGCCTTGTGGCTCTCCGGGGTGTCCTGGAACGCGACGACCAGTCGTGCCAAGTCGTGCGGGCTGGACCTGCGGTAGCCGGCCGGCGCCAGCGCCACCGGCACATGGCTGCCGTGCAGCAACTGGTCTGCGGTGGAGCCGATCAGGAACCGCCCGTTGGGTGCACCCGGGGCGCTGCCGATGACGATCATGTCGGCGCCGATCCGGTGGCCGAGTTCGCTCAAGCCGACACCGCTGGAGCGATGACCGTGGATGGCCGTCTCGAAGTGCGCCAACCCGCGCCGAGGCGCCTCCACGGCAGCGTCGGCCACGATCTGGACGGCATCCGAGCGCAAGTACGCGACCCACTCGGCATCGACCTTGCGTTTGCCCGCGGAATCGGCCGGTGCCGCGAAGATGTGGCCCAGCACCACCTCCGCGTCGTAGGCGCGCTGCAGTACCCCCGCCAGGGCCATGGCATCTGCCGCGCAGTCGTCGGGGATGACACCCACCAGGATCTTCATCGATCAGTCCTAACTCACCAGCGGTGGTTCGGGATCCTGCTCCCAACTCTGCGGCTCCCCGGTCGCCAGCCGGGATCTGCGGTACCCGTACGTGAAGTAGATGATCATCCCGATGGCCAGCCACGCGAAGAACACCGCCCACGTGATCCACGCCAAGGACGCGATCAGGTACAGGCAACCCACCACGCCGAGGATCGGGGTGATCGGGTAGAACGGCGTCTTGAACGATCGGGCCATGTTCGGCCGGCTGCGCCGAAGGCTGATGACACCGGCGTTCACGATCATGAACGCGAACAGCGTGCCGATCGACGTCGCCTCAGCCAACTGCCCCAGCGGGATGAACGCCGCGAGGATGCAGATGACGATGGTCACGATGATGGTGTTGTTCACCGGGGTCTGCGTGCGAGGGTTCACCTTCGTGAACACCTTCGGCAGCAAGCCGTCGCGGCCCATGGCGAACAGGATGCGGGTCTGCCCGTACATGGTCACCAGCACCACCGAGAAGATGGAGACCACCGCTCCGAGCGCGATCAGGGTGCCCGCCCAGGTGCTGCCCGTGACGTCGTTCGCGATCCGGGCCAGGACCGCCTCACCGCTCTGACCCTCGAAGTCCGACGGCTGGCCGCCGTTGGCGCCGATCGCGGCGACGGTGACCAGCAGGTACATGACGGTGACGATGATCAGCGAGCCGATGATGGCGATCGGCAGATCCCGCTTCGGGTTCTTCGCTTCCTCGCCCGCGGTGGACGCCGCGTCGAAGCCGATATAGGAGAAGAACACCTGCCCGGCCGCGGCCCCGATACCGGCGACGCCCAGCGGCATGAACGGCTGGAAGTTGCCGCCGTTGAACGCCGAGAAGGCGACCGCGCAGAAGAACAGCAGGATCCCCAACTTCAGGATGACCATGATGTTGTTCATCGTCGCGGACTCGCTGGCGCCGCGCAGCAGCAGGAACATGCACGCCACCACGACGAAGACCGCCGGGATGTTGATCACCCCGCCCTCGCCGGGAGGGTTGGCGATCTCCGGCGGGAGCTGGATTCCGAAGGCGGACAGGAACTCGTTGAGGTACTGGCCCCAGCCCACGGCAACCGCCGATACCGCGACGCCGTACTCGAGCATCAGGCACCAACCACACACCCACGCCAGGATCTCGCCGAGGGTCGCGTACGCGTAGGAGTAGGAGGAGCCGGAGACGGGGATGGTGCCGGCCAGCTCGGCGTACGAGAGTGCGGAGAACGCACACACGACCGCCGCCAGGATGAACGACAGGATGACCGCGGGTCCCGCCTTCGGGATGGCCTCGCCGAGGATCACGAAGATACCTGTACCGATGATGCTGCCGACGCTGAACATGAGCAGCGCGAACAGGCCCATGCTGCGCTTCAGCCCGCCGTGGTCGGCCTCGTCCACGATGTGGTCCGGGTTCTTCACCCGCATGATCTGCTTCAACATGGGCTGGCTGCTGGACATCCGCACTCCCGTCGTCGACCGGCATTGCGCTGGCCATCGGCGCTACCGTACTGGCCAGGATCGGTCCAATGCAGGCTGGCGGGAGATTGCGATGAAGTTAGTGATCGGGGTGGCCGACGACGCCACTTCTGCGGACGCGGTCGCCTTCGGCGCCACCATGGCACAGACGTTCGGCGCCTCTGTGGCCGCCGTCACGGTGAGCGCGACCGCCGACGAGTACATCAACGACCACCTCGACCCGCGCTGGCAGCAGCGCCGCAGTGATGAGGCCGCAGTCCTCGTCGAGGAGGTGGCGCAGAAGCTGGCCGACGATCACGGTGTCCGCGCCCAGAGCGTCGTCCACCACCACCGGTCGCTGGGCACCGGGCTGTCCGAGATCGCCTCGGAACTCGGCGCCGACGCCGTTGTGGTGGGCAGCGGTCCCGGTGGATCGATCGGCCGGTTCACCATGGGCAGTACCACCAACCAGCTGTTGCACCACTGCACCACTGCGTTGGTGCTGGTTCCCTCCGGCTACGCCCGGCACCCGGTCGATCGGGTGCGGCGGGTGCTGGTGGCCTTCGCGCAGGGCCCGGAGGGGGAGGTGGCCGTCGCCCGCGGTCTGGACCTCGCCCGGTCGGCCGGCGTGCCCCTGCGGGTGGTGACGATCCTCGTCCGGCACCGCATGTACGGGTCCGACCTGGGCGCCGATGCCGAGGGCGGGGTGCTGACGGCGTCGCTGGAGATGCTGCGCGGCTACCAGCGAGCACGCGCTGTCCCTGTCGGACACGTCGGGACTGGACATCAGCACCGACGTACTGGTGGGTGACTCGCCACTGGCGGCGATGAGCCGGGAGGACTGGGAGCCGGGCGACCTGCTGGTGGTGGCCTCGGCGGCCGGCGGCATCCTGCGCCGTGTGTTCCTCGGCGACACCAACTACAAGATCCTGCGCGCCTCCACAGTTCCCACCCTGGTCCTGCCGCGCCACCACGACTAGGACCTGCGAAGGGCCGGGTCCGAACGACCCGGCCCCTGGCAAGAGGGTGACTACTGGTTGTCGAGTGCGCCCTTGGCGGCGTCCGCAGCCTGGTCGACGAGACCGTCGGCCTGGTCGGGAGTCATCTCCTTGACCTTCTCAGCAGCCTGATCGATACCCTGATTCACCTGGTCACTGTGGCCGGCGGCCAGGTCCGCGATGTCTTCGATACCCACGCGGTACTCCTTCGTCTGAGGGAGTACCCACGGCAAAGGCTCCAGATCGTGGTTGCCACCGGAGGCGGTGCTGCCGGCTCAGCCCTTGGGCTGCACAGCCTTCTTCGCAGCCTGCGCCGCCTTATCGATGTAGCTGCTCTTGGTCGGCGACTTCTGCTTGGCCTTGCCGGCTGCCTGGTCGATGCCGGAGTGGATCTTGTCCGAGTGCTGGTTGGCCATCTTCTGGGCCTGCTTGGCCCACTTCGAGAAACCCATGGTTGGTGTCCTTTCGGTGTCTGTCACCAGTGTAAACAAGTTGTGCGATTCATGTATTCCCATGCACCTTCGCTGTCAGGCCAGCCACCGCGCCGAGGCCCGCTCGGCCAATGCCGTGATGGTCCAGGAGGGGTTGACGCCGATGTTCTCCGGCACCACCGACCCGTCCATGATCCGCAGGCCCTCGTATCCGAACACGCGGTGGTCGCTGTCGACCACGGCCACCGTCGGGTCGGGGCCGAGCACGGCGCCGCCGAGGATGTGGGCGGTCGCACCCATGCCCAGCAGGCTCTCCAGCACCGTCGAATAGGCCGTCCCGTCGCTGACCTCGGCGACCGCCCGGCCCGCGGCGTCGGCCTGCGGCAGGGACACCGGCACCGGTTCGACACCGGCGGGGATATGCGACTTCACCATCCAGCCGAGTGGACCCTTCGTATAGGTCAAGGCCATCTCGTTGTCGGCCTGTTGCATCACCGTGAGAATCGTCACCCGCTTGTGCCAATCCCGGGCCCGGATGTTCGCCGTCGCCGTACCGGGGTTGCGCAGCATGGCGGCGAGGGTCGCGCGCCGCCGATTCCCGGTCACCAGTGGGCTGAGGTACCAGCGCATGAAGCCGTAGGACTGCGGGAAACGGTTGTTGGTCACATGGGTCGACTCGTCGGGGTAGAAGTCACTGGAGATCGTGGCGCCCTCGGAGATGTCCGTGCCGGGCGGGTGCAGGATCGCCGAGAACGCCTCCGAGTTCGTGCGCACCCGACGGCCCAGCATCGGTGACAGATCCGGCAGCGTCTGCCACCGATCGCGGCAGGCCGACAGCAACTCCACCGTCCCGAACACCCCGCTGGCGAGCACCACCTCGTCGGCCTCGACGCTGGATACCTCGCCGCTGATCGGATTGCGCACGACGACCCGCCAGCCGGGATCCCGCGGGACCAGGATGTGTGCCTTGGACAGCGGCCGGATCTGCGCCCCGAGGGCCTCAGCCTGGGCCAGGTAGGTGTGGTCCGTGGACTGCTTGGCGCCGTGCGGGCATCCCGTGATGCATTGCCCGCAGGCGATGCAGTCGGCGAACCGGATGCCCTGGTACGTGGCCCCGTAGGTGTCCCCGACCCCCATCCGCTCAGCGGCCGACTGCAGCCACTCGTCCTGCAGTCCGCGCTGCGGGTTGCGCTCGCGGCCGAGCATCCGGGCAGCTTCGTCGAAGTGGGGAGCGAGTTCGGTCTCCCAGTCGACCCCCGCCGCCCGCCAGCCGGCGGCGTCGTAGGACTTGGGCTTGAGCAACACGGCGGCATACACGAGCGAACCGCCGCCGACACCGACGCCGCCGACGACGGTGAGGTGCCGCAGCAGGTGCTGCCGGAAGTAACCGTGCAGGCCCACCGCCGGCTCCCACAGCAGTGCGCGGGTGCTCTCGGAGCCGGCCTGCAGGTCTTCGGGGGTGAGCCGTCGGCCCTGCTCGAGGACGACCACCCGTTTGCCGGCCTGGCTGGCGCGCAGCGCCGCCACACTGCCGCCGAACCCGGAACCGATGACAGCCACGTCGTAGCGCATACAGCCATTACAGCCGGTCGTCACCAGGCGGATGGCAACGGGCACGAAACGGTGTCGACGAACTTGCCGCCGAATCCGGCCACCGCTGGCCGGATTCGGCCGGAAGTTTCGGCGCGGTGGGCCGCACGCGAGGTCACCGCGGCTTCGGCAGATCCCGCAACCAGCGCTCGAACCGGGGAGTGCCCAATCCGCTGGCCCGGTCGTAACCCACCTTGGCCTGGCAGCAGCCGAGGTTGTGCAGGTCGTTGCTGCCCTTCGTGATGTCGAACACCGCTGAGTCCGGCAGCGAGTACAGAGCCGGCTGCAGCAGCCCGAAGGGCGTCTTCTGCTTGGCGGCGATCAAGCCCACCGAGGCGGCGACGAAAGGTGCGGCCGCGCTGGTCCCGCCGACGGGCCCGACGAACACCTGCCCCTGGGGGTCGACGCTGAAAAGGGGCCACGCGGGCGCCCCGGCGGCGTGCGCGGAGATGTCCGGCAGCGCCCGGCGGCTCCCGCCGACGACCTCCGCCTGCCACCAGGGACGGGTGAAGATGCGCGAGGAGCCACCGCCTCCCGCGAGCTCTTCCGGGCCCAGCGGCGCGCTCAATCTGGTGGCGTTCCACACGACCTCGGCCGTCCGCTGGTTGCCGGCGTCCAGCGTGATCCTGGTCCCGCCCACCGCCGTCACGTGCGGGCTGGCCGCGGGGTAGTCAACCGCTTTCCTCCTGGGGCCGCGACCCGTGCTGTTGTTGATGCAGTCACTCGAACCGCGATCACCAGTGGCCGCGAAAAGGGACGTTCCGGCCAGGGACAGACGCAGCAGCACCGATTCGGTCAGTGAGAGCGTGCCCGGCGGCAGGAACCGCAACTCGGGTTCGCAGTAGCCGTACGACGTGGTCACCACGTGCGGCAGGCGCTTCTGGCCGAACGCCGTCGACCACGAGAGGAAGTCGCGCTGGTCGAACCCGGCCGACTCCACAACGGTCACGGTGCTGTCGGCGGGGAGCACGGACTGGACCACCTGCACGTCGAGGTTGCCCTCATCACCCACTGGCAGGGACACCGCCAAGCCCGGCACCGAAACCCGCTTGAAGGCCATCTCCGGCAACCCGAAGCACAGCGCGGAACTGTATAGCGCAGTCCGGGAGAACCCATCGCCTTGTGCCAGCACGGTCACCCTGCTGCGCCTGCCGACCGCGGCCGTGGCCGGCAGGGAGTCCACGCCATAGGCGGTGCGCAACTGGTTGTAGGAGTACGTGTGGCGGTTGACCTTGGGCGACGCCGACGGCAGACAACTGCGCGGGGAGCCGTCATTGGTGCCCGCGTAGGCCAACGAACTGGCCGTGACCTGGACGTCCAGGGCGATGAACTCGACGATCTGCGCCCGGACGTCCTTCGGCGGCAGCCCACGGCTGCTCAGGAAGGTCGCGCGCAGGCCGCCGCGCGTGCCGGTCTGCTGCTTGACAGGTTTGCCGAGCCAGTCACCCATCTGCCCAGCCGTCCCCTGGACCGCCGCGAACACGCCGGTGTCGTCGAGTGTCACCTTGAGGCCGGACTTCTGGGCGCTGCGGCGAACGGCCCGAACAGTCGCTGCCGGGGCGCCGTACTTCGCCGCCACGCGCCCGCGGCTCGGGAAGTTGCGGTACGTCGCGGAGGCCGGATCGGACACCGAGCGCAAGGCCTGCTCGGCGCCGGACTCCGGGCGCTGCAGTCCCGCGTAGAACGTGACCTTCGTCCTGGCCGGCGCCCTATTGGCCTCACCACTCAAATGCGCGCCACGGCCGGGCACTTGCGGTGTGTCGATGTCCTCTGCGACGGCCGGACCGGCGCCACCGAGGATCAGCGCCCCCGCCACCAGCCACACCCGTGTTCGCACGCGTCCACCTTCCGTGCAGCCAGTATGTATCCCTCCGGCCGGCTGCTGCGTCCTAGGGGATGACACAACAAGGAGGAACAATGACCACCAACGAATCGTCCATCGACCGCATCATCCGCGTCATCATCGGGGTAGCCGCCCTCGTGGCAGCCTTCGCCGTGGGGATCGGCAGCGTGGGCGGGATCATCCTCGCCGTCGTGGGCGTCGTGATGTTCGTAACAGCCGCCGTCGGCTTCTGCCCGATCTACCGGGTGTTCGGGATGTCCACCTGCAAGGTGCCGCAGCAGCGGTAGCATGCGTGGCGGTGGACGCCTCCGAACTCGCCGGGATCCTTCCCGACCAGATGCAGCCGCTCTACCGCTACGTCCGTTCCATCAGCCGGGATTCCGCCACGGCCGAAGACCTCGTCCAAGAGACGCTGGTGCGGGCGCTCGACAAGGCCCACACCCTGCACTCGGAGGCGGCGCTTCGGTCGTGGCTGTTCCGGATCGCGCACAACATCACCATCGACTACTACCGCCGACGGCGCGAGGAACCCAGCGACGACCTGGCGCTCGCAGTCGAGAAGCAGTGGCGCGACGATGACTACACCGTGGACGCCGAAGTCGTGGCCCTGCGCACGGAAACCGCTGAGGAGGTCCAGGATGCCCTGGTCAGGATCCCCTTCTCCTACCGCAGTGTCGTGGTGCTCCACGACGCGCTCGGGTGGACGTCCCGGGAGATTGCCGACGTCATGGAGTTGAGCCTGCCCGCGACGAAGCAACGGCTGCGGCGCGGGCGGATGATGCTGGTCTCGGCGATGGCCAGCGGGTACGAGCGCCGGGTCGCCACCGCTACCGTCCCGTTGCGCTGCTGGGACGCCCGGCAACACGTCAGCGCCTACCTCGACGGCGAGTTGCCGCAGACGACCGCCACGGCCGTCGAGAAGCACCTGGCCGCATGCCCGACCTGTCCGCCGTTGTACGCCTCACTGGTCAGCGTGCGCGATGCCATGGCCGGCGGCTGGGCGGACCCGGACACCGTGGTGCCGGACAAGATGGCGCAGCGGATACGGCAGTTGCGCTCTCCCTGAACGAACGCGCGACAATGGGGACGTGGACGTATCCTGCACGTTCCTCGGCGCCGCCGGCACAGTCACTGGCAGCAAGTTCCTGATACGCACGGATGCAGCCCAGATCCTCGTGGACGCGGGTCTGTTCCAGGGATTGAAGCCCTTGCGGCGACGCAACTGGGACTCACTGGGTTTCCCGGCCCCGGCCCTGGATGCCGTGGTCGTCAGTCACGCCCACCTCGACCACTGCGGCTACCTCCCGGCGCTGGTCCGGCAGGGGTTCAACGGCCGCATCGTGCTGACCGCCGACACCGCTGACTTGGCCGAGATCGTGCTGCGGGACAGCGCGAAGCTGCAGGAGGAGGACGCGAAGTACGCGGCGAGCCGGGGCTTCTCGAAGCACCGCTCCCCCAAACCGCTCTACGACGCCGACGATGTGGAGCGCACGTTGCCCTTGTTCAGCGTCGTCGACTTCGACACGCAGGTGCAGGTGGCCGAGGGGATTCATGCGCGACTACCCGTCGCGGGTCACATCCTCGGGTCGAGTTCGCCGGTGATCGAGGCGCTGGACGCGCGGCTTGCGTTCTCCGGGGACCTCGGCCGGTCCAACCATCCACTGCTGCGCCCGCCGGCACCACCCCCGGCCGCCGACGCGATCGTCATCGAATCCACCTACGGCGACCGGACCCACCCGCCGGACCCGCACTCGGCGCTCGCAGCGGCTATCAGCGGCACGATCGAACGGGGCGGCTCGGTGGTCATCCCCGCGTTCGCGGTCGACCGCACCGAACTGCTGCTGATCGCCCTGCAGGAGCTGACCCGGGCCGGGCGCATCCCCCCGGTGCCGGTGTACGTGGACAGTCCCATGGCACTGCGCGGCCTGGAGGTCTACCGGGCAGCGGTCACCGACGGGCACGCCGACCTGCGACCGGATCTGCCGGAGGACCTGCTCGACGCCACGAACCTGCGGGCCGCCCACACGGCCGCAGAGTCCGAGGCGCTCAACGACCCGCAGCACCCCTGCATCCTGATCTCCGCGTCGGGCATGGCCAGCGGCGGACGGGTGCTGCATCACCTCAAACACATGCTTCCGGACCCCCGGCACAGCGTGCTCCTGGTCGGCTACCAGGCCGTCGGCACGCGCGGGCGCGACCTGCTGGACGGCGCCACGCAGGTGAAGATCCATGGTGAGTACGTACCCGTCAATGCCCAGATCGTGGACGTGCAGGGTTTCAGCGTGCACGCCGACGCCGATGAACTGCTCGCGTGGCTGGGCTGCGCCCCGACCCCGCCCCGTGTGGTCTATGTCGTCCACGGCGAACCGGCGGCCTCGGCGGCCCTGGCCCAGCGGATCGGTGCGGAGTTGGGCTGGCTGGCGGTCGTCGCCCGCGACGGTGAGCGGGTCCGGGTGCGGTAAGCCGGTTGGTTATGCGCGGCCGGCGGCCCGGTCGCCGGGGCAGAATGCGCAGCCGACCATTTTCTTGCCGCTCCCGCAATCTGCTACCCAGGCCCCCCAGACCGGGGAGGTGTGCGCAACTCGCGGCGGCCCGGTCGCCGCGGGCAGAATGCGCAGCCGACCATTTTCTTGCCGCTCCCGCAATCTGCTACCCAGACCACCCAGACCGGGGAGGTGTGCGCAACTCGCGGCGGCCCGGTCGCCGGGGCAGAATGCGCAGCCGACCATCTTCTTGCCGCTCCCGCAATCTGCTACCAAGGCCCCCCAGACCGGCGAGGTGTGCGCAACTGCGCGGCTCGTGACCGGCACCAAGCGATTACCCGTCCGTCACAAACATCCGGCGACTGCAGATGTTTGTGACCCAGGCGCGACTCAGTTGCCCGAGCATCACAAAGATGCCCGCACCGCGGATGTTTGTGACTGAGGGGCAACGCCGAGCGGCTCAGTGCGTCAGCGCGCTCGGCTGCTCCACATGGGTCAAGTGACCGTCCAGGATCTCGAAGACCCGGTCGGTGTACTGGACCATCCGCAGGTCGTGGGTGACCATGACGCCGGTCTTGCCGCGCTGCTTGATCTCACGCGCGAGCAACTCGACCACCTGCCGGCCGAGCTTGGTGTCGAGGGCCGCCGTCGGCTCGTCGACCAGGATCAGGTCGGGGTCGTTCATCAGCGCCCGGCCGATCGCCACCCGCTGCCGCTCCCCACCGGACAGTTGCTCGGGCACATTCTTGGCCCGCGGCGCCAGACCGAGTTCCTCGAGCAGTTGGTCGGCGCGAGTGTGCGCCTCCTTGCGGCTGATCCGCTTCTGCAAGGTGGAGACGTACAGCAGGTTCTCCCGCGCGGTCAGGAACGGCACCAGGTTCGCGGCCTGGAACACGAAGCCCACCCGCTCGGCGCGGAACTTCGTGAGGTCGCGCTTGGACAGCCCGGCGACATCGGTGCCTGCCAGCGTGATCGAACCCGACGTCGGTGTGAGCAGCCCGCCGATCATCGAGATCAAGGTCGTCTTGCCGGAACCCGACGGTCCCAGCAGCGCCACGAACTCACCCTGGTCGACGGCCATCGTGGCGTTGCTGACCGCGTGCACCTCGGTGTCGCCGGACCGGTAGATCTTGCTGACGTCTTCCACGCGCAGGATCGCATCCGCGTGCGCCGCTGCCTCAGCCGCGGGGTCCGCGCCCGGGTCGTCCGGGTGGGGGGGTACGAAGTCGTCGTTCACAGGTTTCCTCCGATGGCGGTGGCGGGGTCGATGCGGGCGATGCGGCGCAGGGAGAACGCGGCCCCCACGACGCCTGCGACGAGCGTGAAGATGGCGATCGTGAGCAGCGTCTCAGTGCGGAACAACGTGGGTACCTGATCCGGCACGACCGCCCCCAGGACGCGGGAGGCCAGCGCCCCGATCACGACCCCGATCGCAGACGCGATCACGGCCTGCAGCACGACCCCCCAGCCGAGTTTGCGGGTCGGCGTCCCGAGGGCCTTGAGGGCGGCGAACAACTCCCGCTTCTCCAGCACGACCAGGGCGAAGAACAGGGCGACCACCAGCGCGGCCACGGCCAGCGCGGTGTAGATGATCGAGTTGAGCGTCGACTTCTGCTGCTCGACCCCGGGGATGGCCAGGCCGGTGGCCTCGGCGCTGAGCACCGTCAGATCGCCGAGTTCGGCCTGGAGTTGCTCGGCGGTCACTCCCGATTCGGTCTCGATGGCGACCACGTTCACGTCGTCGTCGACGCCGGTGAACTCCGGCCGCACCTCGTTGCGCATGGCCCGCCAGGTGTCGACCGTGGTCCATACGGTGGGCTGCAACTGGTAGGCCGAGTCACGCACCACTCCCACGACCTCCACCGACTGGCTGCCGACGGTGATGCTGTCGCCGAGGTTGACCCCCTGGTCGACGAGTTCGGCGTCGACGGCGGCCACCCCGTTCTCGTCGGGGTCGGGCAGCCTGCCCTCGGACACGGTGGTGGGCACGCCTGCGCCCTGCGGATCCACGCCGAACACGGCCACGTCGTACTCGCCCGACGGCGCCTTGCCGGCGGTGAGCAGCACACCGACACCGCTGGCCTGGGCCACGCCGGGCGCCTCTTGCACCTGCTGCACCTGCTCCGGGCTCATGCTGGAGCGCAGCAACGACCCCTTCGCGTCCTGGCTGAAGGCGTAGGCCGTGGCGTTGGTCGAGCGGACCGCGCCGGTGGCACCGTAGAAGAGGCCGTCGCCGAGTGCTCCGAGGGTCAGCACCAAGAACACGATCAAGGACAAGGCCGCGATGATCGAGGCGAACCGGCCGCGCCCGCGCCGGATCTCGTTGAGTGCCAGCATCATCGTGCACCTGCCGCGGTGAAGGGGTCGATCTTGGAGATCCGGCGGATGCTCAGCAACCCGGCCAGCAGCGAGAAGACGAGTACTGCGACCACGGTCCCGATGACCAGCCCGGGGGAAAGCGACACCGGGATGCCGGAGTTGAGCCCGCGCACCGCCAGCAGGGTGAGACCGACCGCGATCGCCGAAGCCAGCAGCACAACGACCGTGATCTGTTGCGCCACGACGCCGGACAACTTCGGCGTACCCGCCCCGACGGCCCGCAGCAGCGTGAAGGTCTTCATCTTCTGAACGGTCAGGATGAGGAAGAAGAAGCCGATCACGACGATGCCGATGATGAAGGTCAGACCGACCAGGATGCCGAACGTCTGGCTGATCGAGGCCACCCCGGGGATGAGTGCCACCGCGTCGTCCTTGAGATAGGCCTTGGTCCCGGGCACCTGTTCGTTGATGCTGGCGACCACGCTTGCCGGATCACTGTCGGTGTCCACCGCGACAGCGTTGACGGGTACGAACGGCACGTTGGGGTTCGTCGAACGCACGATCGCGCTGTACAAGTCCTCTGTGAGATACGCGGTGGGTGAGGCGTTGAACTGGGCTCCGCGCAGCAGTCCGACGACAGTGGCCTGCTTCCCGGCGGCCGTGAGTTCCAGGGTGTCGCCGATCGCGTAGCCGCCACCGTCCATGGCCACCTCGGACGCGTTGTCCGGCAGACGGCCCTCGCTCAGTCCCGTCGGGGCTCCCGGCTGCCCGGGCTCGAAGCCGAACACCTGCAGGTCCTCAGTGCCGTCCTTGAGCGCCGCGGAGGTCGTCAGCACCGAGATCGGGCCGGCCCCGGACACTGCGTCGACGGCCGCGACCTGGGCTACCACCTCCGGCTGCAGGCGGGAGGCCTGCAGGTTGTCCCGCGCGGTGTCCGAATACACCAGCACAGTGGCATCCACGCCCTTGAGCGCGCCCGTGATGGAGTTGACCAGCGCGTTGGACAAGGTCGTCAACAACAGCACGAGGAACACGAGCAGCGAGACGGCGCCAGCGAGCAGGCCGAATCGCAGCTTGGACCGGCGCATCTCAGTGAGGGCCAGGTTCACGGCCAGCTCCGGATGCGGGCGGTGCCGAAGGACCCTACCGTCGAAGTAGTTGGACTCACGAACAACCAAATTACTTCATATCCTGATAGTCAGCAACCTGAATCTTTTGTCGTAGCCTGGACTGCGTGACAGCCACCCCCGACGCGCCGCTGGAGCGGTGGCCGCTGAGCCGGCTGCTGATCACCGCGAGCCGGCTCGTGGAGCACGACATCGCCGCGCAACTGCGCCCGTACCACCTGACCCACGCCAGTTTCGGAGTGCTCGCACTGGTGTCGCTGGGTCCGATGTCGCAGCGGGACCTGGCACACGCGACGCGCGTCGAGGAGCAGACCATCAGCCAGACCGTCGACCGGCTGGAACGCATGGGCATGGTGACCCGGGAGAAGGACGCTGCCGACCGGCGACGCTTCCTGATCACGATCAGCGACGTCGGGATCTAGGCCTTCCGGCACGCGACCCGCCACGACCGCGCCGAGCAAGCCCTCGCGGGGCTGCCCGAAGCCGAGCACCTGCGCTCGTCGCTGGCGGCGCTGATCCGACGGCTCGGCGGCGAGGACTACGTGCCGGCGGTGGAGCCGGAGGCTTGAGTGGCCCTTCTGTGACGTTGTTTCCCGACACGCCGCGACGAGGGCAGCAACGTCGCAGCGCCATGGCACCCAACAGCCCGAATGACCGGGGCCGCCGATCGCAGCCTCACTGCCGGTGAAGCCCACACCTGGCGCCCGAAGCGAGTCGCGAGAGGCGTCACTCCCGCATCCACACATCCAAGCGGCGGCCGTCGAGCTCGGCCCGCCACCCGGGGCACGCAGCACGTCCTCCACCTGCTGCGGGCTGCGCGTGTCATCCGAAGCTGTCGCCAGCACCCGCGCCACCTCCCCCTTGGTCGCCTTGTTGAAGTGGCTCACGGCCGTGCGCTGACCACCCGGGCCCTCCTGCCACACCTTGACCGTGACCGCGGCGCGCGGCAGGGCCACCATCGAGGCGTACGGCGAGGAGAGCATGTCCACCACCAAGCCCTTGTGCCCGGCCACCACTGCGGAGACCGCCTCCCGCCAGTACCCCGGCAACGACCCCACCCCCGGCACCCGGGAGCCCCCCGAGAGTCGATACGCCGGGATCCGGTCGGTGGGCCGCAGCAACCCGAACAACGCGGACACGATGGCGATGCGACGGTTGGCGCGGCGCAGTTCCTGACCGGCGAGGCTCGGGTAATCCAGGGCGTCGTAGAGGACTCCGGTGTAGACGTTGCGCGCCGGCGCGGTGGGAGCCTGCTGCAGGTCCGCGTTCGCCACGACGAGGTCGAACTGCGTGGGCCCGAGCCCCAGCGCTTCGATCGCGCCCGCCGGGTCCGTGCGGCACAGGTGCACCAGCGCATCGAGCAGGCGCCCGCGCTGCTCGGTGAGTTCCGGTGCGGACAGTCCCGCGAGGTCCAGGGGCTTCCCCCGCGCCGGCGCCCATTTCGACTCCGAGGGTGGCAACAGGATCAGCACAGCGCCATCGTGCCAGGCGGCGTCAGGTCGGCCGCACGGACTTCGCGTCCGGGCCCCGGGCGAGGGCCAGTGACACCAGCCCTCCGGCGACGCACGCCCCCACCGTGTAGAGCACACGGAGGCCGTCCATCGACAACGTGTCGTCCACCGCCCCGGTGCTGACCAGGAAGATGACCATGGGGGTCATGAACGTCACCTGCAGCACGTAGTTCTTCTCGGTCATGTACGCGAACATCAGCGTCATGCAGACCGCCGCGAACAGCACCTGCAGCGACCGCGGCAACGGCGACAGCGCCGCCGCCACGATGGCACCCGCGATGGTGCCGACGACCCGCTGCCGGTTCTTGACCAGCGAGTCCACGACGTAGGGCCGCAGGACGATGGCCAGCGTCATCACCAGCCAGTAGGCCTTGGGCAGGTCGTAGTGGATGGCCACCGCGGTCGCCGCACCGCAGGCCACGGCCATCACCAGGGCGTGCCGGACCGCCACGTCGAAGGGCACCGGATCGCGGTCGATGTGGACCTTCAACAGGTGGACCACGAGGATCACGTAGACGCACACGGCCACCATCACCAGCACGACGGTCAGCGGCGGGTTCTTCGGCGGGTCCAGACCCAGCACTGCGGCGACGATGGGGCCGACCCCGAACACTCCGGCGCTGAACCGGCTCGCGAGTCCCGCCAGCAGACATGTCGCCACGACGATCGCCACCACCGCCAACGCATGGCCGTACGCCGCGGTTGCCAGGCCACCCACCACGACCAGAGCCGCGCACATGCCGACCGCCTGCCGCGGCGTGCAGTACGGCACGAAGGCCACGCTGAGCAGCCCCATCACCGCGGGCAGGATCGCCCTGCCCCCGAGGATCAGCATCGCCGTCACCAACGGCACGAGCACGACGACCGTGATCTTCACGGCCGTGACCAAGGACTTCCTCGGCGGCGGGAACGCACTCATCGGCTTCACTGTGGCACTCACGACCCGTGGTGCGCTCGCGAGGTGAGCCGGTTCCCTAGTTGATCATGGCCTGCGCGGACGCCGCCGACACCTCACGATCACCTCGAGAATCGACTCACTGCGAGCCGTACAGCGGACCCACGGTCTGGGACTGCTGCACGCTCTTGTCCGACGAACTCGTCGCCACCAGAGTGACTTGATGGGACTTGCCGTCACACGGCACGTCGGGGACGTTCGCCTTGCCCGACGTGGGCAACCCGGCCTGCATGCC
The DNA here is from genome assembly GCA_963733395.1 of uncultured Actinomycetota bacterium. Lineage (GTDB taxonomy): Bacteria > Actinomycetota > Actinomycetes > S36-B12 > UBA10799 > JADKAV01. The sequence goes on along the minus strand of CAVTCZ010000007.1, from coordinate 18,142 downwards.
GGGGTTCTCCCCGTCGATCTCGAACGCGACGGTCTGCGCGTTCGTCGTCTGATACGCGGCCTTCACCTTGACCGTCGATCCCTGGCAGCCCGGCGCGGTGAGCGTGAACGAGTCGATCACCGGTTTGGTGCCACCTCCGGAGGGAATGGTCTTGATGGAGTGGACGACCGACGCCTGCTCGCCATCTTCCGCGGTGACGACCAGCCCGATCTTCTGGGTCCCCTGCGAGCACGGCACCTGCACGGTGGTCGAGCCGCTGGCCGGCAGATCCTTGGCAGCGACACCCCCGTCCAAGGTCACTTCCGCGCTCTTCGCGCCGGTGCTCTCCCACGCCACCTTGACCTCCGCGTCGCTGCCCTCGCAGTGCACCGACCCGGCGACTGAGAACGAGGTGATCACCGGCACGGCGGCGCCCTTCACGGACTGCGTGGCCTGGACGCTCTGGTCGGCAGCGTTGCCGGCCACGAGCGTGATCTGGTGCGATTTGCCGTCGCACGGCACGTCCGGGATGTTCGCCGAGCCGGAGGTGTCGAGGCCGGCTTGGGCACCGGGCGCCTGGCCGTCCACCTCGAACGAGACGGTCGTCGCATTGGAGGTGCGGTACTGGGCGGTCACCGCCAGCGTGGAACCCTGGCACTGCCCGGCCGCGACTGTGAAGGAGTCGATCACCGGCAACTCGGCCGGCTGGGCTTCGACCGTCTTCAGCCGGTGGGTCTCGGTGGCTGTCTCCCCGGAGGCGTTGACCGCGGTGAGCATGACCTCGTGGGTGCCGTCCTTGCACTGCACGTTGATCGTCGCGTCACCACTGGGTTCGAGGTCCTTGGAGACCTCGGCGCCGTCCAGCGACAGCGAAGCGGACTCGGCGCCCGCGGTGGCCCACTTGACCTCCACCGGAACATCGCCCTTGCTGCAATGCACGTCGGACTTCATGGCCAAGGAGGTGATGGTGGGGGCGGACGCCGGCGGCACAGTCGGCGAGGCGTCGCCGGATCCGGAGCCGGAGGAGCAGGCCGCCAGGGTCAGCAGGGCCGCCACGGACATGATGAGGGTTCTGCGCACGCGATGAGCCTAGGGCCGGGGTGGGCGGGCGCGGCTGAACCACGCCGGGCCCGCGGTCGCTGTCCGACAAACGCAGGAGGTACCTCCTGCGACGATTCGCTGCAGATCCGGACACGGTCCGGTTCACAAACCGCCCCGCAAGGCCTCCGCCACCAACAGCGCCCCGAAAGCGAAGAAGAGCACCGCGGCCCCGATCCGGACAGCCTTCTCCGGCAGCGCCCGGCCCAGCAGCGCGCCCACCCCGATCGCCAACGCGTCCGCTGCGACCATCCCCAGCGTGGAACCGAGCCAAGTGCCGAACCATTCATTGTTCGTGGCCAGCGTCACCGTGGCCAGCATGGTCTTGTCGCCCAACTCGGCGAGGAAGAAGGCGCCGCCCACTGCGAACAGCGCCGACCGGTTGCTGCGCGCCGCGCGGGCCTCGTCCTCGTCGGTGAGTTCGTCGCCCCGCAGGGTCCAGAACCCGAACCCGATGAACGCCAGACCGGCGAACAGGTTGATCCAGCCGAACGGCAGTGCCCGGCCCAGCACCACGCCTATGGCCACGGAGAACAGGTGGACGACTGCGGTGGCGATCGTGATACCTGTGAGCACGGTCCAGAACCGGAAGCGGGTGGCGAAGGTCATCGCCATCAACTGCGACTTGTCGCCGAGCTCGGCCACGAAGATGATGCCGAAACTGAGGACGAAGGCTTCGAGGACCACTACCTGTCCGCCTGGCCCTGCGTGGCCCACAGCGCCGCCTGCAGCCGGTCCGTGACGCCGAGCGCCGCGTAGACCGCGGTCAGGTGCGCCTTGACCGTCTTCTCGCTGATGCCCATCTGCCGGGCGATCAGTCGGTTGGACAGCCCGCGGGCCACCAGGTCGAGGACCTCCTTCTGCTTGTCCGTCAACCGGGCGGGCCCGGGCCGGCTGCTGGCATGGCGCGCGTCGATGAGTGCGCGCGCGACCCGGGGGTCCAACGGGGCGCCACCGGTGGCCGCTGATCGGATACCCGCGATCAGGTCGCTGCTCTGACTGTCCTTGAGCAGATAGCCGACCGCCCCGGCGTCGAGAGCGGCGAGCACCCGCTCAGACTCCCCGAAGGTGGTGAGGACGACCACCGCGCAATCCCCGGATTCGCTGATCTGCCGGGTCGCCTCGATGCCGCCCATACCCGGCATGGCCAGGTCCATCAGGACGACGTCCGGGCCATGGTCGGCGACCGCCGCCACTGCCGCTTCGCCGGAATCCACCGTGGCCACAACCTCGAGGTCCGCCTCGCTGGAGACGAGCAGGCTCAATCCCTCGCGCACGACGGCATGGTCGTCAGCCACGACAACCGTGATCACTGCGCACACGCCATCGAGAATCGCACGGTCGTTCCCTCTCCTGGCCGGGATGTGACGCGCAGGTCGCCGCCGACCTGGGAGGCGAGATCCTGCATCAGGGCAAGGCCGACATGGCCGGTCTGCGTCTGCTGCGCGGGGTCGAACCCCTGGCCATTGTCCTGGACCTCGAGCACGCCTCGGCCATCGGCACCGGACAGCGAGATGCTCACCTCGGTCGCCCCCGCATGTTTGGCGATGTTCTGAGTGCTCTCCCGCGCGACGCGGTAGAAGGCCTGTTCGCACCTCTCATCGAGATGCAGGCCCGGTTGCACCTGCAGGTCCACCGGGCAGTTCAGCCCGTTGGCCAGATCCTGCAGCGCGGCACCGAGACCGGCGTCGCGCAGATTGGGCGGGTAGATGTCCACCAGCAGCGTCCGCAGCGATCCCACCGCCTTGCGGGTCCGATCCGCGGCGGTCGTCAACTGCTGTTCCGATGCGGCGTCCGGGGCGCGATGCGCCAGCGCCGACAACCCGAACGAGACGCCCGCCAGGTCCTGGACGACCCCGTCGTGGATGTCCGCTGCGATCCGCCGCCGCTCCGCCTCCGACGAGTTCACCGCGTACAGCAACAGTTCCTCGCGCTGCACCCGCTCCCGGTCGAGGCGGCGAGCCATCCGCCAGGCGAGCAACAACAGGATGAGCGCCAGCACCGCCAGCGCGCCGAGAATGGCCGGCGCCAGTGCAACCACCATCCGCTGAGTGGCGGCTTCCAGGAACGCCTGTCGTTGGTAGACCTCCATGAGATACGTCGTGCCATCCGCCGCCGTCACCGGAAGATAGACCTCGATGAGTTCGCCGTAGGACCGCTCGAAGCGGTTCTCCGGCTTGCTGAGGTCGCTGACCTCCGCCTCCACACCGCCGTCGGCCAGAACCTCGCACTCCTCGGCGCCGAGGTCGAACTGCTGCCCGATGAGTTGCGGCTTGTCGGAGTAGACGATGGTTCCGTCGTCCCGCCACAAGCGCACCGTGACCACGGGATCGCGCAACAGTCGCTCCCGGACGACTGCGTCCAGTTCCGCGATCGCCTGCGGATCCGCCTGCGACAACCCCGGGCGGAGGCTGGGACCCACGGCCAGTGACTCCGCTTGTTGGGCCGAGATCACCGCGTCACGCACCGACTCCTGCTGCGCGACGTTGCGGGCCACCCAGAAACTGAGGGCGGCCAGCAGCCCCAGCAGGACGAACCCGGGGATCGCGAAGGCGAGCACCTCGCGGCGGACGACCCCGCCTTCAGCGAACTTGGGCATCTGTCGATTGTGCCCGGAATGGGCTGGCGGGATCGCAGGTCTGCCGTAACGGGCCATGGTGGCCGGTGGTGGGAGCGCCTACGGTCAAGAAGTGAAACCACCCTCGCGACGACTCGCAGCCGCACTCGGTCTCCCCCTGCTGGCGATGGGGTGGCCGGTCGCAGCACCGGTGGCCGCAGCACCGCCGCATGTCGTCACGGTCCTGGGCACCGACGGCGTGGTGGCGGAATTCTCGTCCGCGAAGTGCCGCAAGGTCCGCGGCGGTTTCACGGCACTGACACCACGCGACGATGCCGGCTACCGCCTCGCCGTCACCATCGACGACTTCCACGGCTTCCGAACCTACGACATGACTCCGGGCAGCGAGTGCCGACCCGTGGATCTCGGTGACCGGCGGGGGCACTCGGTACAGCAACCTCTTCCAACCGCCCTTCCCCTCCCCTGGCTTCGGCCAGCTCCAGTTCAGCCGCAATCACAAGTTGCTCGGCGTGGCCTACACCCCGACATGGACCTTGGACGGCACAGATGCGGTGACCCTCACCGGGGTGCTGACCTGCCGTTGGCCCAGGAGATAGGCCGTGGGTGCCCCGGCACTACGGGGCACCCATCGGCTGAGTCAGTCGTCGATCGAGCAGTCCTCGCCGCCGGAGACACGTTCCGCCGAAGCGGTCAGCTTGCCCTTGTCCTTGGTCTTGGCCTTGACCGAGAAGGAGCCGCTGCGACCCTTGGTCCTGGCGGTGCCCTGCTTGATGGTCTTGCCGCTGCGCTCGATCGTGAAGCGCCACTTCTGCCCCTTGCGGCTCGAGTCGAGTTCGAGTTCGGCGACCCGCATCTTGGACTTCTGCTTGACCTTCAGCGTGATCTCGGAATCGGCCGAGCAGGTTCCTTCGAAGACGTCCTCGGCGGAGTCGTCGTTGCCCTTGCCGTGGTCGTCGCCCGGACCGTCGTCGCTGCTGTCGTCATCGCCGACACCGACGTTGACCGAGGTGTTGCACTCCTGGCCGTCGAAGCTGGCCACACCCAGGAAGGTGTCGGTGGCCGAGCCGCTGGTCTTCACCTCGACGCTGAAGGAACCACTGGGCGCAGTCGTCGTCTTCGATCCTTCGGCGAGCACCCCTCCGGGACCGGACAGCGTGTAGTCCCACGTCCTGGCCGACCACGTTCGAGTCGACCTCGAACTCGACCTCGACCCCGCCGTCGCGCTCCTTGGCCTTCAGCTCCCAGCGGGCCGTGCCGGAGCACTGGCCCTCACTGGATACCTCGACCCGGTCGTCGCTGCCACCGCTGGCCATCGCCGGTGCCATGGGCAGGGCCAGTACCAGCCCTGCGGAGCCGGCGATCAGCCCGGGGATCGCGGTCGTTCTTCGTAAGCATGGGGTGCCTCCTGTTTGGTTGTCTGGGTTCAACCCTGTCGGGGCTCAGGTCCACGGCACAACCCGACCTTGGTCTTAGGACCCCTGGTTGAGCACGGCGTATCCGACCGCCAGTGACGTGGCGATACCCAGCCACGCCAGGTACGGCAGCATCGCGATGCCCGCCCAGACGTCGAGCCGGAAGGCGACGACCACCATGGGCACGGTGAGCAGGGCGGCGAGCCCCAGGGCGAGAGCGGCGGCCGGCGGGTTCTGCTGGAGGTAGAACAGGTTCGCCCACGCCAGGGCAGCGACGACGCTGGCGGCGAAGAACCCCAGCCACACCCAGCGGTCGGACCCGCTGAGGCGCACCGCGACCAGCGTGCCGACGATTGCCAGCATGGTGAAGTTGTACGGCCACGCGATGCCGAAGACGACATCCGGCGGTTGCCAGCTCGGTCGCTCCAACTGCCGGTACCAGGCGTCGCCGGCGGACACCCAGACCCCCGACCCCACGATGTAGGCGGCCAGGATCAGCAGTCCGGCAACGACGAAGAACGGTTTGGGCACAGTCACAACCTTGCCGAAGAACCCCCGCTGCACAACCGCGCACCGGATGTGCGGAGTCGACGGCGCGAGGCGAGGGTGACGGCCCGGCGACACTGGTGGAACGCGCAGCGTGGTCGTCGCGGCGTGTCGTGCACCCCTTCGTCCCCGACGGGTCGAGTGCTCGACTGTTGCACGGTTGCTGGTGGCCCGCCGCGAGTGGCGCGCGGTTGCTGGTTTCGGGGGCTCGAAACCAGCAACCGCGCAACACTCGACCCGCGGGCACGACAACCGTGCAACACTCGCCGGCCTGCCACAGCTCCCCAGCGGCCGGCGGCAGCCCGACTCCCCGCTCGAATCCGAAGCACCGGATTTGTCACACCCCTGCCCTACGGTCGGCGTGACAGAGGGGAGCGGGGGATGTTCAGGTACCCGGTGCCGCAGGGCCGGCACACACATGGAACCCACGGATATGCCGTGGTCGACCTCGAGACGACGGGCTTCGACGCCAAGCGGGCCGACCGCATCGTCGAGATCGCGATCGTGCGCATCGACGCGACCGGACGCGAGCTCGGTCGGTTCGAGACCTTGGTTGACCCGGGACGGTCGACGGGTCCGAGTTCGGTGCACCACATCACCGAGGCCATGGTCCGCGGCGCACCGACATTCGCGCAGATCGCACCCGTCGGTGCTGACCTGGCTGGAGGGGATGGTCGTGGTCGCCCACAACGCACCGTTCGAGGACGCCTTCCTGACCGCCGAATTCGCCCGTTCGGGATGCTCACCACCGCCGATGCCGGCGCTGGACACACTGCCCTTGGCGCAGTGGTGCGTGCCGACGCCCAACCACCGACTGGCGACGGTCTGCCAGTGGGCCGGGGTCAGCATCCACGGCGCGCACACGGCGATGGGTGATGCCCGAGCCACCGCGCAGATGCTCCCGCGGCTGCTGCAGCGCGCTGACCGCGTCCCGGCGTGGAGTGTTGGGCTACCGGTCCTCGCGGGGCATGCCAGCGGTCCCTACCTGCCCCGGCGGGCCGATCGGTCGAAGACGACTGCCGCACCACCGGCGCGGTTGGGGACTACCCTGGAGGCAGCCGGATGAGGTGATACCCATGCGCAGATCGGGCACCATTCTGCTGGTCGTATCGGCGGTTCTGCTCCTGGTCGGCCTGGCAGTTCCTGCTGTGCGCGACCCGGTCTGGATCCTCGCCGGCCTGCTCGGCGCCTTCGCTGCCGTCGTCAATGTGTGGCAGGGGCTGCGGGAGGGTCGTGGTGGCGTCGACATCCTCGCCCTGCTGGCGATCGTGGGCGCCCTGGTGATCGGCGAGTACTTCGCCGCAGCCATCCTGACCGTCATGGTCGGCACCGGCCAGTACCTGGAGGAGCGGGCGCAGGCGCGCGCGGAGCGGGAACTGCGACTGTTGTCCGAGCGGGCCCCACGCGTGGCCCGCAGGATCACCGGCGACGAGGTCCGCGAGGTGGGCGTCGATGACGTGCGGCCCGGTGACACCCTCCTGCTTGCTGCCGGCGACATCGTCCCCACGGACGGACGGCTCATCGAATCCGGGACGTTCGACGAGTCCGTGCTCACCGGCGAGGCCCTGCCGGTGCGGCACGAACCCGGCGACGTCGTCCGGAGCGGGGTGAACAACGCCGGTCACCCCACGCGGATGCTGGCCACTGCGCTGGCGGCCGAGAGCACCTACGCCGGCGTGATTCGGCTGGTGTCCGCGGCCCAGGCCGGCGCTGCCCCGTTCGTGCGGCTCGCGGACCGGCTGGCGTTCTGGTTCGTGCCGCTGGCGCTGGCGATCGCCGCCTTCGCCTGGCTGTACAACGGCTCGGCCACAGCAGCCGTGGCGGTGCTGGTCGTGGCCACCCCCTGTCCGCTGCTGCTGGCCGTTCCGATCGCCATCATCGGCGGGGTGTCCCAGTGCGCCAAGCGGGGCGTCGTGGTCAAGGGTGGGTCGTCCCTCGAACAACTGGCCGCCGGACGGATCCTGCTGTTCGACAAGACCGGGACCCTGACGGCCGGACGGCCCGAGTTGGTGCACATCGCGCTGGCCCCGGGCGCCGACGACAGCGAGGTGCTGCGCCTGGCCGCCAGCCTGGACCAGATGTCACCGCATGTGATGGCCACTGCCGTGGTCAACGCCGCTCGCCATCGCCAGCTCGACATGACGATCCCGGATGCCACGGAGGAGATCCACGGACACGGTGTGCAGGGAATCGTCGACGGACACCGGATCCGGATCGGCCGACCGGAGTGGGTACTCGGCAGTTCCGAACCGTCCTGGGCCCACCGCGCCCGCCGCCGAGCGGACCTCGACGGCTCCCTCATCGCCTTCGTCGGGGTCGACGACAAGCCGGTCGCGGCTCTGTTGTTCGCCGACAAGATCCGCCCGGACGCCCCGGGGATGGTCCGGCGACTGCGCGCGGACGGGATGGAACGCATCGTGCTGGTCAGCGGCGACCGCGCCGACCTGGCGGAGTCCATCGGTCGCATCGTGGGCGTCGACGCGGTGTGGGCGGATCAGACACCGGCGGACAAGGTCGCCGTCGTCGGGGAGGAGTCGAGCCGCGGCGCCTCGATCATGGTCGGCGACGGGATCAACGACGCCCCCGCCCTGGCGGCTGCATCGGTAGGTGTCGCCCTCGCGGCCCGTGGCGCGACGGCCTCTTCGGAGGCAGCCGACGTCGTGCTCACCGTCGACCGCATCGACCGGCTGGGCGAGGCGGTACTGATCGCCCGACGCGCCCGACGCACCGCCACGCAGGCGGCATGGATCGGCATGGGCCTGTGCTTCGTGGCCATGGGTGCGGCCGCATTCGGTCTGCTGGCGCCGGCCGCAGGCGCGGTCCTGCAGGAGGGGATCGACATCGTCGCCATCCTCTGGGCGTTGCGGGTGGGCCTGATACGTCCGCAATCCAGCCGCCGGATCGGTGCCACCGACGCCGAAGTCCTCGCCCGGCTGGCCGGCGACCACCGCGACACGCTGTCGCTGGTCGAACGGGTCCGCGATGTTGCCGACGAACTCGACGATGCGGGCGCCCTGGAGCCTGTGCGACGCTTGCTCACCGACCTCGACACGACGTTGCTGCCACACGAGCGCGCTGAGGAACAGGAGTTGATCCCGGCCTTGACCCGCATCACCGGCAACACCGACGCGTCGGGTGCGTTGAGCCGCAGCCACGCTGAGATCGAACACCATGTCAGCGCCCTGCACCGCCTCCTCGACGAGCCCGGTGCCGACGCCGACACGGTCACCGACGTGCGCCGCACGTTGTACGGGCTGTACGGAGTGCTGCGCCTGCACAACGCCTTGGAGGAGGAGGGTGCCTTCGCGCTGATCGAGGAGTGAGTCACAGCTCCCGGGCGAAGAACCTGGCGGCGTACTCCTGAGTGGCCAGTGCCACCGGTGCCCGCTTGCCCACCACCATCGAGTTGGTGCCCATCACGGCGCGTACGCCCATGTCCGGAGCGACGGTCAGGACCCGGGCTCCGGAGCGCCGCACTTTCCGCGCCTCGCGCTCCAACTGCCCCCGCATCGCCACCCGCGGCACGTTCCCGGGGTCGCCGGCGAGCCAATCCGCAGTGGACAACGGCGCCGAAACGATGACCAGATCGAGTTCCTGCCCGACCAAGAGGTCCAGGCTGACCATGGAGTACGCGCCACCGTCGACGTACTCGCGGCCCTTGATCAGCACGGGGGCGAAGTAACCCGGCACCGCGCACGAGGCCGACACGGCGTCACCGACGTCGGCGTCGGCGTCCCGGCCGAAGACGACCCGCCGGCCGGTGGCCAGGTCCACCGCGACGATCCACAGCGCCTTCTCCGGCCAGCGGTCGAACAGCGCCCGCAGTCGTTGTGCCCCCGGATCCACCGGCCGGGTGCCGGCGGGCAGGAACGCCGAGACCGCAACCCCCGGCGGGTAGCGCCAGGGGCGCCGCAGGATCGAGCGCAGCAGTTCCGGTGACGCCGGTCGTCGCCGGCGTGCGGCGGCCGGCATCGGAGCGGACAGCGGCGGCATGGCCCCGAGGATGGCGTGGCCCTCTGCCGACAGGGGCTGGCCGGTGACCCGCGCAACGTAATCCCGGGGCGGGAAGCCGCTGCGCATCAGGGCAGCAGCCGTGGAACCCGCCGACGTACCCACGATCACCTGGGCATCCCGGGCGTCGAAGTGCTCGGCCAAGGCCGTGAGCACGCCGGCATGGAACGCGGTACCGGTCAATCCGCCACCACCGAGGGCCAGTCCAACGCGCATCTGCCCATCCTGACAATGGAGGGGTGCACATCCGCCAGGCGACCCCTGCCGACGCCGACATCGTGCGGGCGATCATCGAACAGGTCTACGTCGGAGAAGGCTGGGCGGACCCCGAGCAGTCGCCGGACTACGTGCACTCCCTGCTCGACGCCGAAACCCGGATCGCCCAAGCCACGGTCCTGCTCGCCGAGGTCGACGGGCAGCCGGTGGCCACGGTGACCGCGGTCGAGGAACCGCCCCTGGCCAACATCGCACGCCCGGGGGAGCTCGAGGTCCGCATGCTCGCGGTGCTGCCCGCCGCACGCCGGTCCGGGGCGGGACGGGCCCTGATGGCCGCCTGCGAGACCCTGGCCGCCGAACGCGGGCGGCGGCGGGTCGTGTTGTCCACGGAACCCGCGATGATTGCCGCCCAGCGGCTGTACGACCGGCTCGGCTACTCCCGCACGCCCGAACGCGACTGGTGGATCAACGGGTTCGGGCTCATCACGTACGGTCGCGACGTCCCCGGCCCTTGAGCGAGCCGGCCCGAACCGCCGACCCCGGAAGATGCGTGCGCGCCCGTGAGTGCGGATACTTGCCGACGTGACTACTCTTGCGGTCGACGCCCCCGCCGACGAGGACCGCCCGGCCCTCCGGCGACGGTACACGTGGGCATACATCGAGATGCTGGCATCCTCGATCCTGGGCCTGGTCGCCTCCCTGGTGCTGTCGATCGATGCTGTGGCGCTGGCCGCCAACCCCGATGCGGAACTCTCCTGCAACATCAACGCCAACATCTCCTGCGGCGCTGTGGGCACCACCTGGCAGGCGAATCTACTGGGATTCCCCAACGCCTTCCTCGGGCTGATCGCCGAACCGGTGGTCATCACCGTCGCCACCGCTGCCCTGGGGGGTGTGCGCTTCCCGCGCTGGTTCATGATCACCGCCCAGGCGATCTACTCGATCGGGTTCGTGTTCGCGTACTGGCTGTTCTACCAGGCCTACTTCGTGATCGGCGCCTTGTGTCCGTGGTGCCTGCTCATCACCGTCACGACGACGCTGGTCTTCACCTCGATGACCCGGGTGAACCTGCTCGAGGGCAATCTCGGGAAGCGCCTGCAGGAATGGACCCGCAAACCGCTGTCGTACGGCGCCGATGTGGGTGGGACGCTGATCCTGCTGGCGATCATCGCCGCAATGGTGATCGTGCGCTACGTCTGACCGACGTCGCAGCGCGCTTTGTCCGCCCGGAACTAGGCGACGTCCCAGCCGGGCAGGGCCGACCCGGGCGCCCACGTCGAGTGGGTGCCGCTGCTGATCCGCTCCGGCAGCGTCACCCGGGCGATCGGCCCGTCGGCCACCGCAGTGGCGTCGAACACGAGCGCCTGCGAGCGGTCCTCGACCATGTCGATGGTGAACGTCACCAGGTAGCCGTCGTCCTCACCGGTGCTGCCGACCTTCGGGGCCATCGCGGTCTCGCTGCAGTAGACCCCCTCGGGTAGCGCGAAGTGCTCCTCGGCGCCGGTCACGACGTCGTGCTTGACCAACCCGTTGAACAGGAACTTCCCCGGCACGGCAGTCGCCGCGTACGCGTACCGGTGCGGCCGGCCACCGTGCAGGCCGTTGATCATGCCGAACTCGGTGATGCTGTCGGACAGTCGCTCCTCCTTGACCAGTCCGGTCGCCAGGTTCAGCCGCCACCGGTGCAGGTGGGTCTGCATGCCGTCCAGGGAGATGAACCGCGACAGCCGCTCGTAGTACGTCGCGTCCGGTGCCACGCTGGGCTGCGGGTCGTCCTGGAAGAAGCCGTCGAGCACGATCTCGTCGCCGTCCTCGTAGGCGTTGACCCAGTGCAGGACGTACGTGGGCGCGGCATCGAACCAGCGGATCTGCTCGTTGGTCCCCCGGCGCGGGATCACGCCGAGCCGGGTGGGCAACTCCGGGTGGAACGCCGGGGCGTACACGCCCTTGCCGATCAGTGCCGGCTCCCAGAACAGGGGGCAGTCGTTGAGGATCGCGTAGTTCTCGGTGAAGGCCATGTCGTGCGGGATACGCGGACCGGGCAGGTCGATCGGCACGTAATGCACAAGGGTGTCGGTGTCGTCGACGACGCCGTAGTTCAGGAGCGGTTCGTCGATGCTGTAGTTGAAGAACATCAACTCGCCGGTGTGCTCGTCGAGTTTCGGGTGGGCCGAGGTGCCCCGCTCGGGCACCCAGGCCGCCTTGCCGTGCGGATCCAGAGTCACCGGATCCATGCGGTACCCCTCGCCGCACTCGAAGTGGCTGGACAGGGCGAACCCGTTGTGCACGACGACGTCGGTGCTGGAGGCGTCCTTGAGCATGCGCCGGGCGCCCCAGCCGGGGCGTTTGGCCTTGTCCGGGCGTTCGGCCAGGCCCGCCCACAGCGGCCCGCCCGCCTGTTGCTCGGCCAGCAGGGCGTCGGTGCGCACGAACTTGTTGCGGTAGAACGCACGGCCGTCCTTGAAACCGACCAGGTGGATCATGCCGTCGCCATCGAACGGGTGGTAGCGCCCGATCGCCGGATGCACGGGGTTCTCGGTGTTGCGCAGGTACACACCGTCGAGGTCGGTGGGCAGCTCCCCCTCCACCTCGAGGTCGTCGGCGCGCCACTCGGTGTTCTGCGGGCGCCAGGGCCCCGTCCGGTACGGGTGGTCGTCATCTGCCGGAAGGTCGCTCAACATCCGGCCAACGATTTCGATGTCCATGCCATCAGGGTATTCGCGCATCCGAGCGGAGGTGCCCAGTTGCGGAAGTTGTGTGTGGACTACGTGCGGAGGTGGTGGCCGTCGCGCGCGACGTGGCGGCGGGCGTGCGCGATGGCATCCGGGGTGTGGTCGAAGAGGTGGTGCTGGTCTGCGAGGTGTTGCAGGATGCCGGTGGCCTCCAACCGCGTGGTGAACTGCGGGGGCAGACCGGAGACCAGCACGGTGATGCCACGTGCCTCCAGGCTCCGGATCGTGTCGGAGAGTACGGCGGCGCCCGTGGCATCCAGGGTCGTGACGTGGGACAACCGCAGGATGACCACACGGATGTCGCTGACCTCTGCGAGTTCCAGCAGCGCCGAGTGGGCACCCCCGAAGAACAGCGGGCCCTCGAACCGGAAGGCGATGATGTGCTCGTCCAGCAGTGCCCGCTCTTCGGCCGTGTGGGTGTCAGTGGCGCCGCGCACACCGGCCAACGGCGTCTCCGTCAGCGTCGCGGAGCGGGCCACCTGCCGCAGCGCTATCACGCCGGCCGCCACGATCCCGAGGATCACCGCGGTGGCCAGGTCGAGGGCCACGGTGGCGACGAAGGTGACGCCCAGCACCAAGGCGTCGCTGCGACCGGAACGAAGCAGCGCCCGCAGACTCGACACCTCCACCATCCGCAGCGCAGTGGCGATCAGCACGCCGGCCAGAGCCGCCAACGGGATCAGGCCCACAACCGTGCCCAGCGCCAGAACGACGACGAGCAGCACCCCGGAACTGATGATGGCGGCCAGCCGGGAGGCGGCGCCGGAACGCACGTTCACTGCTGTGCGAGCGATCGCGGCAGTCGCCGGGATGCCACCGAACAGGGGACTGGCCAGATTCGCCAAACCCTGTCCGAAGAGTTCGCGGTCGGGGTCGTGCCGTTGGGAGACACTCATGGCGTCGGCCACCGTCGCGGACAGCAGGCTCTCGAGGGCCGCCAGCGCGGCCACGGCCACCGCAGGTGCCGCCAGGATTCGCAGATCGGAGAACGTGAAGTCGGGCAGGCGGGGGGCGGGCAAGGTCGACGGCAGGGCACCGATCACTGCCACATCGAGGTGCCCGACCTGCACCGCGATCGTGGCCGCGACCACCGCGATGAGCGCCACCGGCACGACCGGTCTGATGCGCAGCCTGGCGGCAACGATCATGAGCCCGGCCACCCCACCGGCGATGAGTACGGGCACCCACTGCGGCGATGCCAACCAATCCCCCACGGCCCGCAGGGCGACGACGATGACCTGTTCCCCTTCGGTATTGACGCCCAAGACGGCCGGGACCTGCTGCAGCGCGATGATCACCGCGATCCCGAGCGTGAAGCCCTCGATCACAGGCAGCGGGATGAAACGTACGTAACGACCGAGTCCGGCCAATGACATGACGATGAGCAGGAGGCCGGCCAGCAGCCCGACGACGAGGACCCCGTTCGCCCCGTACTGCGCGACGATCGGGACCAGCACGACCGTCATCGCGCCCGTCGGGCCCGACACCTGCACGTTGCTCCCGCCGAAGACCGCTGCGACCGTCCCGGCAACAATCGCGGTGACCAACCCCGCTGACGCACCCAGCCCTGAGGTGATGCCGAAGGCCAGGGCCAGCGGCAATGCGACCACACCGACGGTGACTCCGGCGATCAGGTCCCGCTGCGGCGCGATGCGCATGGCGCCGTAGTCGGCACGACGCGGAAGCAGTGCGCGGATGCGCCGCCAGAACCACGCCGAGCCATTGCGGATCTCTGCGCTCCAACCGGCGCCAGGCTCCGCACTCACCGCGCGGCCGCCGGACGGGTCAACTCGTCTACGAGCCCGCCCTGAGCCACGACCTTGCTCTGCAGGATCTCCCGGGCTGCCGCCAGCAACTCCTCGACCGCCGGCAGTGAGAGGGAGTAGATGACCTCGCCGTTCTCGTGCCGCTTCGTGACCAACCCCGAGAGCCGCAGCACCGACAACTGCTGGGACAGGCTGGCCGCCTCGATGTCGATGGCGGCCAGCAACTCATGGACCGGCTTGTCGCCGGCCGCCAGCAGTTCCAGCACCCGGATCCGAACCGGATGGCCGAGGGTGCGGAAGAACTCGGCTTTCGCCTGATACAGCGGGACCGGCACGGTGCGACTCCTTCACTTGCAGATATATGCAACTCTGCAAGTGTACCGGGTCGAACCCCGGACGGTCCAGGCCCGGCGGATTGCAGGACAGGCGCTTTCATTGCCCGGTACGCAATCTGCCGGGGGAGCGCACCGCCCAGGCGGTTGGGCGCCAAGGGATCGGCCCGGCGGATTGCAGGACAGGCGCTTTCGTTGCCCGGTACGCAATCTGCCGGGAGAGCGCACCGCCCAAAGGGGTTGGGCGCCGGACGGTCCAGGGCCCGGCGGATTGCAGGACAGGCGCTTTCATTACCCGGTACGCAATCTGCCGGGAGAGCGCACCGCTCACGGCAGGGTCAGACCCCCAGCACGAAACTCACCGTCGTCGCCGTGCTCCCGCCAATGTTGAGCGTGGCGAACCGGCGGGCACCGTCGACCTGATACTCCCCGGCCGTGCCTGTCACCTGCTTGTGGGCGTCGAGGACCATCCGCACACCGCTGGCCCCGACCGGGTGGCCGACCCCGATCAAGCCACCGCTGGGGTTCATCGGGATGCGCCCGCCGATCTCGAGGTCCCCGGCCTCGATCGCCTCCCAGCTGCGACCGGGCGCGGTGATGCCGAAGTGGTCGATGGCCATGTACTCACTGGGTGTGAAGCAGTCGTGCGTCTCGATCCCGTCGATGTCGTCGACGCCGGTGATCCCCGCGCGGTCGAAGGTGTCGCGGATGGTGGCGGCGACGTGCGGGAGGACCAGGTCGTGGTGCTCGGCAAGCTTGGCGTCCAAGCCCAAGCCCACCGTGCGGTGGCCCCAGCCGAGGATCCGGGAGCGCGCGGAGAGCCCGGCCCGCTGCGACACCAGCACCAGCCCGGCGGCACCGTCAGTGACCTGACTGCAGTCGTTGCGCCGCAGCCGGCCCTCCACCGGCGGGTTGCCCACCTCGTCGTCGTGGAAGGTCCAGGCCCGGGTCTGGGCCGACGGGTTGCGCTTCGCGTTGGCGAGGTTGAGCCTCCCGATCGCCTGCAGGTGGGCGTCGTCGAGACCGTACCGGCGGTCGTACTCATCGGCCAGGCGGCTGAACGACCACGGCCACACGTACTTGGCGCCCTGGGCGTCCCGGCCGACCCAGGCCGCGGCCCCCATGAAGTCCGCCGCCTGATCGCCGGGCACGCTGCGCTCGAGTTCCGCGCCAAGAACCAGTGCCACGTCGTAGCGTCCCGATTCCAGATCGGCCATGGCCGCCAGCAGCGCGATCCCGCCCGAGGCGCACGCGGCTTCGTGCCGTGAGGCCGGGATGCCCGCCAGCGCGGGTTCGACGGTGGCGGGCATGGCACCGAGATGCCCCTGGCCGGTGAACAACTGTCCGAACGCGTTGCCCACGTGGATCACGCCGATGTCGGAGGCCTCGATCTGCGCGGCCTGCAGCGTACCCGCGACTACCTCGGCGAACATCGCCGTGACGTCCGCGCCCTCCTTGGTCCAATTGCGCGCGAAGTCGGTCTGGTAACCGCCGAGGATGCCGATCATGCCGATGAGCCTACGGGGAGACGCCGCGACCCGCCGTTGCATCTGAGTCACAAACATCCGGCACCCCGGGAGTCTTTGTGATTCCTGGTCAACTGAGTTGCGTCTCAGCCACAAACATCCCCGGGCACTGGATGTTTGTGAGTGTCGGACAAGTGCCCGGCCTAGGCTGAAGCGGTGACCGACGTCTACATCCTCGACTGGGTGCGCACCCCGCGCGGCAAAGCGAGCCCCAAGGGCGGCCTGCACGACCTGTCCCCGCTCGACCTGGTGACCGGCCTGCAAACGGCCTTGGTCGACCGGGGCCTGGACCCCGAAACCGTCCAGGACGTGGTGCTCGGCATCGCCTCCCAAATCGATGAGCAGGGTGCGGACCTCGCGCGGACCGCCAACCTGCTGTCCGGCTGGCCCGCACCGGGCGTGACGCTCAACCGCTTCTGCGCCTCCGGGATCGACGCAGTGGCCACCACGGCCGCGCGGATCAAGGCCGGGGACCTGACGCTGGCGGTCGCCGGCGGCGTGGAGAGCGTCTCCCGGGTGCCCATCTTCAGCGACCGGGGGGCCTTGTGGGCCGACCCCCGGGTCGTACAGACGGTGGGTTCGGTGCACATGGGCATCGCCGCCGACCTCAACGCCACCCGCGAGGGCTTCACCCGCGAACAACTGGACGCCTACGCCCTCGAGACGCATGGCAAGGCCGCGGCTGCCTGGGACTCAGGGGCCTTCGACGCCAGCGTGGTGAGCCTCAACGACCTGCAGCGCGACGAGTTGATCCGCCCCGGCCTGACCTCCGAGGCACTCGCAGAACTGACGCCGGCGTTCGCGCAACTGCCCGACCAGGATGCTCTGGTCCTGCAGCGCTTCCCCGCGATCGAGCATCTGCACACCGTCGGCACCTCCCCACAGATGGCCGATGCGGCAGCCCTGGTGCTGCTGGGCACCGCGGAGCAGGCGCAGCGACTGGGGCTGCGTCCCCGGGCACGCATCCTCAGCAGCGCCACCGCCACCTGCGACCCGGTCATCATGCTCACGGCCGGGCAGGACGCGATGGACCAAGCGATCGCTCGCGCCGGACTCACGCCGGCAGACATCGACGTGTTCGAGTTCGCGGAGGCCTTCGCCGCGTTGTGCTTGCGTTTCCGGCGGGATCTGGACGCCGGCCCGGATCGCATGAACCCGAACGGCGGCACCATGGCGATGGGCCACGCCTTCGGCGCGACCGGAGCCATCATGGTCGGCGGCTGCCTCGACGAACTCGAGCGGCGGGAGGGCCGGTACGGCGTGGCCGGCGTCAGCGGTGCCGCCGGTCTGGGCGTGGGTCTGGTCATCGAGCGGGTCGGGCCGTGACGCAGAACCCGCCCGCCGAACGGGCCCGCAACGCGCTCACCGCCACCGGGATCGATTTCCAGACCACGACCCATGGCCCGGTCAGCAGCCTCGAGGAGGCGGCCGCTGCCCGGGGGCTCACTCCCGACAGGGTTCTCAAGTCCCTGGTCGTGCGCCGCGCGGACGACGATTTCCTGTTCGTCCTGGTGCCTGGCGGCCGTGCGATCAGTTGGCCCAAACTGCGGGCGTGGCTGTCGGTGAGCCGCCTGTCGATGCCCAGCGCTGAAGAGGCGCTGGCGGTCACCGGCTACGCCCGCGGCACGATCACACCCTTCGGTTCGCTGCGGCCGTGGCCGGTGATCGCGGACGCGGCGATCCCGGATGGCCCGGTGTCCATCGGGGGCGGAGCGCACGGCACGGCCTTCACCGTGGACCGCGCCGACCTCGTGCGGGTCCTCGAGGCACAGGTGGCCGACGTCACCGATCTCGAGCCGGCCCGATCCTGAGGCTCAGGACAGCGTCTTGATGAACTCCACCGTGGCCTTGGTGTAGGCGTACAGCCGCACACCGGGCCGGTACGGGTAATCCCGCTCGATCGCTTCGAGGGTGTCGTTCGGCGTGTGCCAGTACGACCCGTGCTG
>CAVTCZ010000006.1:0-10140 GCA_963733395.1 uncultured Actinomycetota bacterium | reverse complement strand
TGGAAAGGAACTTCCCGGGAAGTTCCTACAGCAGTGGGATCCGCCGACGGAGGGGACGTACATGACAGCTTCGGATTCGCTCACCTCGCTCGCCGACGATCTGCCCGGCCGGGTGATTCTGCCCGGCGACCCCTCGTGGCACGAAGCCCGGACACCGTGGAACCTGGCGGTCGACCAACGGCCGGCGGCCGTCGTGCTCCCGCGGACCGCGCAGGAGGTGGCTGCCGCTGTCATGGCGGCCCGGAGTCGCGGCCTGCGGGTGGCTGCTCAGGGAACCGGACACAACGCGGCGCCCCTCAACTCCCACGGGGGTCTCGCGGACAGCCTGCTACTCAACATGTCGCACATGCGCGGGGTGAGGGTGGACCCGCAGGCGCGAATCGCGCGCGCCGACGCCGGCGTGCTCTGGGGCGAGCTGACGGCCGCTGCCGCGGCCCACGGCCTTGCGGCGCTGGCCGGTTCGTCCGCGGATGTCGGCGTGGTCGGTTACACCCTCGGCGGCGGGATGAGCTGGATGGCACGAGCCCGCGGACTGGCCGCCAACCAGGTCACGGCCGTGGAGGTGGTCACCGCTGACGGGAGCCAGCGACGCGTCGACGCCACCCATGAACCGGACTTGTTCTGGGCCCTGCGCGGTGGTGGCGGCAACCTCGGCGTGGTGACGGCCATCGAGTTCCGGCTCTTCGCAGTGACCGACATCTTCGCCGGCGCCCTGTTCTGGCCCGTGGAGCGGGCAGCGGACGTGTTGCAGGCCTGGCACACCTGGGTGGACGGGGTGCCGGAGTCGGTGACGTCCGTGGCCCGGGTGTTCCATTTCCCGCCGATGCCGGAGTTGCCAGAGCCGCTGCAGGGCAACTCCTTCGTGGTCGTGGAGGCCGCGATGCTGCTGGACGACGCCGCCGCCGCCGACCTGCTCGCCGGCCTGCGCGACCTCGGTCCCGCGATGGACACTTTCGCCCGGATCCCGATGACGGACCTCGCGCTGCTGCACATGGATCCCCCGGGGCCGGTACCGGGCGTTGGCGAGGGCTGTCTGCTGGCGGATCTCGATGAGCAGACCATCACGGAGTTCGCGCGGGTCGCTGTGGCCGAGCCACTGCTGCTTTCCTGTGAGCTCCGGCACCTCGGCGGGGCCGTGGCACCGGGTCGTGTGGAAGGCGGCGCCGTGTCCGGGCTGGATGCAGGCTTCCTGCTCTTCACCGTGGGCATCGCGCCAGGCCCGGAGGCGGCCGCCGCCGTGTCGCAAGCCGTGCAGCGGGTGCACGCCACCGTGGACCGCGTCCGCGCGCCGCGCACCTTCAGCAACTTCCGGGAGTCGGCCACGGATCCGGAGTCGCTCTACGGAGGCTCGCTGGAACGGCTGCGTGCCGTGCGGGACCGCTACGACCCGGACGGACTCATGCGCGCGCACCAGCCTCTCGGCTGAGGCGTCGCCGGGAGACGCGGGCGCCCACGTTTGCGACGACGCGAAGGAACGGCATCACGGACGAGGCACCAGCGTGGCTCGGCGCGCGGCAACGTCCACGATGGCGCTGGCGATGATGATCCCGGCCAGGATGAGGGAGAAGGTGACGTCCGCCATGGTGCCGGTGACAGCCGCGACCGACGACACCAGGGCCACGAGGACCGCTGCGATGCCGCGAGTGGCCGCCGCGCGTCGACGGGGCTGCTGCGAGTTGAGCGCGATCGAGGCGAACGAGAGCAGGACCACGACCACCGCGCCGCCCTCGAGCACGGCCTGCGTGAGTGCCACCGTCCCCTGCTCCGTCGGCGGGACCGCGACCACGGCCGCAGCGGCCACCGTCACCCCGACCGCCAGCGCGAGTTGCGAGACCAGCCACCGGCGCTGTTGCCGCACCTGTGACGGGAACCCGAACGGCAGTACCCCGTCGACGTACAGCGACCACAGGGCGAAGCCGACTGCGAACCCTCCCACCACGGTGGGGACCGAGACGCCGCCGTTCGGATCCGGCTCGAAGGCGATCTTCAGGAAGGACAAGCCCATCAGCACCAGGAACAGCTGGCCGTAGCGATCGCCGGCGTGCTTGGGGTCGACGGGTCGCACCCGCGCCACCCTCGGCAGGTACCAGACGAGCACCACCACGAACCACACCGCCGCCACCGCGCCGGAGACGGCGACACCGACCCCAGTGGGCAGCACCAGAATCGAGAGCACGGCGCCGGCCACGGCGAGGTTGCCCACCACCTGTGCGCGCACCAGTCGGGCATCCGCCCCGGCCTCGCGCGGGATCGTCACGTACAGCAATGCGATCCCGGCCGCCATGCCCGCCACGGCGACGACGCCGACCACATCGTCGACGGCGGTGATCGAGACCGCGGCGGCCGCTGCCACGGTGAGCGCGAGCAGCTGGACCAGCAGCGCCGCGCGCGTGGCCACGCGCTCGTCGGGGAACCGGTTCAACCGGGTGATCACGAGGAACCAGGACAGCCACAGTCCCGTGAGCCACGCCAGGACCACGATCGCGTGAACCGCATCGGGCACAGCGCCGAGCTCGTTCGCGAACCGGCCCACACACGCCACGAACACCAGGTCGTAGAAGCGCTCCAGCCAGTAGGCGCGCGTCGCCGGCGCCCACCCCGCAGAACCCGGCTGCGTTTCCTCTCGCTGCACAGGATCAGTGTCCCCGAACTGAGCGCCGCCGCGGTCCGAAACGCGAGCGTGGGCGACACACACGGAGGGTCTGAGGCTCCCACGCGCGTCAATCGTTGATCAGCCAGCGCCTTCTTGGGTGCCGAGGCCGTCGGTGTCGCGCGACGTCGGGCGGGTCCGCGGAGTTCCGCGGGTATCAAACACCCGACTCCTCCCCAGTTGTCTGCGCGCCGTCACCGGCGTCCTGCCCGACCAGATCGTGACCCTTGGGGACGCCCCGACCTGCAGGGTCCGGCGCGCGGGATCGGCGCACCAGACGCCTATCGATCCCCTCGGCGGGTCGGCCGGCCGAACTGCGGTGCCAGGAAGTCCGTTGGATCCACGATGCGTCGCTACAACGTTTGGGGCACTCTCGTTGGAGTAAGCATCCTTTGATGCCAACCATCCTTGGGGTCGTGGCGCCCGAACTCCAACGCCAGTGCGCCTTGTAAGGCGCGATGGAACCGAGTCGGCTTCCACCCGGACGCAACTCCCAAACCAGGCGCTACTTGGGTGCTTCGGGACTGCTCGCCCCCTGGCAGCACTCGGGCGTGGTGAGCGGGGCCCCTTGGCCTGGTCGCTGTCGACCAGGTTTGCGCTACCCGGTCGCGAACTCCTCGCGTGCCCTTAGCTAAGTGGACACGTGCATCGCCACATCGCCAACATCCTGGCCAAACTCGACCAGCCCACTCGGGCGGGCGCTGTGGCGCAGACGTTGACCGCGGGTCTCATCTGACCCAGTGCCGCGTCGGCGAAGAACGCCTCCTCCCGAGCCCGGAATCCGGGCGGCCGCGGGGCCTGGCGCGGGGAGTCGGGACCGCACGGCCCCGCAGCCTGACCTCCGACACCGACCCGTGACTATGCCGTTCCCCGGTGGTTCGTAGCGGCGTCTCCTCGTCATGTCCGCATCGCCCGCCGGTGCAACTCCAGGTCGGCCCGTCGGACGCGCAATCGAACCACCTGCGGCGACACCGAGT
The DNA here is from genome assembly GCA_963733395.1 of uncultured Actinomycetota bacterium. GTDB lineage: Bacteria > Actinomycetota > Actinomycetes > S36-B12 > UBA10799 > JADKAV01. The sequence continues at coordinate 6,513 of CAVTCZ010000006.1, read as the reverse complement.
CGATCTGTTCCCACCCGACGTTGAAGGTGTCGCCTGCCATCCGACGCACGATGGCCCGCAACACCACCGGCCGCAGATCCCGCTCGTACCCCAGCAGACGGGCGTGCCGGTGCTGCACAACGATCAAACCCGTGACCCGCAGGGCACTGGTTCGTGCGGCCAGCAGGGGGCCGTCCTGCACCAGCACCACGTCGGCCACGGCACCGACCTCGGCACCGTCACCGTCGGCCACAGGGGTGCCCAGCAGCTCACTCAGGCGCATGGCCGGCTCCCGGGATGCGGCTGATCATGTGGTGGTCCACCCAGTCGGCGACGGTGTTGCGCGGCGCTCGGGCGACGATGACCGCCGACCCCACCTCTGTGATATCGGCGGCGGGGATGCGCACCGCGTCCGGATCCTCGCCGGGATGCAGGCGACGGTGGATGGCGACCACCAGCACCCCGAGCAGGCCCGGCAGCCGTCGGCCCCATGCGCCGGGCCCGGTCAGCAGCGCGGTCACAGTCGGCGGGGTGCCGTCAAGGTCCAGTTCCAGGTCGTCGACCTTCCCGACCATCCGGCCGTCGCCGAGGGCCACCACCTGCCGGTCCAACAGGTGCAGCCCCGCGTGCAGTGTCCTTCCGGTCATTGCCCCGCCTTCGTCCAGAGCATCAGGGGTATAGCGGCGAGTGAGGCGAGGACGACCAGCCCCAGGTAGAAGACCGCCAGCAGGTTCGTCCAGCCCCGGTTGACCTTGTCGCGGAGGTAGTCGGGGTCGTTGGCCACGATGAGGATGGGCAAGTAGGTCAGGGGCAGCGCCACAGCCGAGAAGACCACCGAGTACTCCGTGACCTTGATCGGGTCGACTCCGGTGAGCAACAACATGGCGCCGCCCAACAGGGTGAGGATCACCAGGCCATGGAACAGCGGCGCTTGCCGGGGCTGGACCAGCTTTCCCCACTGCCAGCCGAAGTACTGGGAGATGGCATATCCGCTGGCCAGGGCGGTCTCGAGGGCGGCGCCGAAGATGGCCCCGAAGACCCCGATGAGCACGACGATCAGGCCGGCGGTCCCCAGCACCGAGGCGATCGGCAGCACGGTCTGGCTGAGGCTGTCCACCTCGACGCCGAGCGGCAGCAGCGTGATGGTGGCCAGCGCCGCGATGCTCAGCGACAACGCCCCGCCGAGGGGGAAGCCGAGGAAGACGTTGACCCGTTCGGTGCTCAGGTCGCGCTGGGTCCATTTCTCCTCGACACCGCCGGAAGAGAAGAAGAACACTTCGTATGGCGTCATCGCCGCGCCGAACAGGGCAACGGCGTAGTACCAGTAGGTGGGCCAATCCTCGGTCTGGGTCGGCCGGGGTGAGCTCACCTGCTGCCACATCGCCGACCAGTCTGGGTCGGCCACCCAGACCGCGACGGCGAACGCGATCAGCGCCAGCCCCAGCAGTCCGAAGGTGGTCTCCAGGGTGTTGAACTTCACCCTCCAGATCACGAACCAGACCAGCAGCGCCACGATCGGGACGAAGACCACGTAGGTGATGCCCACCGTCAACTCCACCGCGAGCGCTACGCCGCCGAGTTCTGCGGTCATGGTCAGCACGGTGACCAGGAACGACCCGATCAGCGCGACCAATCCGGTGCGTGGGCCCATTCGCTCGCGGATGAGGTCGAACGTCGGCCGTCCCGACACCGCGGCGATGCGTCCCGACATCTCCGCGAACACGATGATCCCGATCACGCCCGTGACCACGACCCACGCCAGGTGCATGCCGAAGCGGGCGCCCACCAGCGCGTTGGTGACCAGGTCCCCGATGTCGACGAACCCGCCGATCGCGGTCAGCACCCCGAGGGTCACGCCGAGCAGTCTCTTCATGGCAGCGCCGCCTGCTGCGCGTCGAGATCGTCCGCCGTGCGTTCGAGATCTGGGAGCAATCGCCGGACTTCCGCGGAGTCACGGCTGCGTACGGCGACCCTCACCTCGGTGACCAGTTCCGCGGCGTCCGAGAGTCCCTTCGACGTGCTGCGGTACAGCGGAAGGGAGCCGGCGGGCGGCTGCCGCGACGTGTACGTGGACTCGACGCTGGTGGCCACCGCTTCGGCGTCGGTCACCGCAGCATCCGTGAACTGCCACCAGGCGCGTTCCTGCAGTTGCGTGGCTGCGGCCAGGTCTGTGGTGCGCAGGGCGGACACCATCGCCTGCAGGGAGCTCTTGGCGGCGGCCGTGGCGGCCGCGCCGTCGGGGGTGGGTCCGGCGCACCCGGCCACGGCCAGCAGGATCGCGGCCGGCATCGCGCCTGCTCTCCGGGTCATGTCAGTCCGCCCGATGCCGGAGCAGGAAGAAGCCGAGGAGGCAGAGCACCGCGCCGAACTGCACCCACCCGACCAGCAGCGCCAAGCCCTGGTTCACGTCGATGAACCGCGCAGCCGCATCGGCGTGTGGGCCGTGTGGCCCGTGAGCACGTCGCCCTCGGCAGAGAGTCGGGCCCCGTGCAGCGGGTGCTCCAGGGAGTCCTCAGTGTCCTGCCAGCCGACCTTGCCGCCCGAGTTGCAGCAGAAGGCGCTGCCGGGAGCCGGACCCCAGAAACCAGGCAGCCGTTCCGGGACCGCGGGGCTCGTGGGCATGGCCTCGCGTACCCCGATGGCGGACCGCTATGCGGCCGCACACCCCACGGATTGCGGGTATCGCCCGGTGGGCGGGGTACAGGACGGGCAGTGCCAGCGGGCTGCTCGCGGGCAAGATCCCCATCGTGACCGGCGGTGACAGGAGCACCACCCTGGGCTGTGTGCGTGGATATCGGGAACGTCGCCGGGCACCTACCCGCGGCACCGGTCATCAACCGCCGCAGGCGTATGACGCCGGTCGTCGGGGGTAGAGGCGGCTCGCATGCCCCGAACCCTCGGGGACAAGGACAGCAGGAGAGGAGCCCAGCATGGATGGGATCACCGGCACGGCCACAGCCAGCCAGCCCACCGACATTGGACACGCCACGGTGGACGTTCGCGAGGAGGTCGCCGACCAGGTGCGCGCAGTCGCGGACACCGCCCAGGAGCAGACCCGCAGCGTCCTCAGCGACATCGGCGGTGAGATCAGTCACCAGGTCGCCGAACAGCAGCACCGGCTCGCGGCGGGCATCCGGGACATCAGCGACGAACTCGACCAGGCCGCGACGAACGGCACCGGCACGGTCGCGGACGTCGCGGGGGAGGTGGCGTCCCGCACCCGGCAGGTGTCCGGGTGGTTGGAGCAGCATGAACCCGCCGACGTCGTGCACAGCGTGGAGGAGTTCGCCCGCCGTCGGCCGCTGGTGTTCCTGCTGGGGGCCGCGGCCGCCGGCGCGCTGGTCGGGCGGGTCACCAGAAACGCCCTGGCTGCCCGCAAGCAGTCATCTGGTTCGCCGGACCCCGCCGGCGGCCAGCAGGTCGCGCCGGGGGAGATCCCACCGATTGGTGGTGACGCGCTCGCCGGACACCGGACCAGTGTCCAGGCGTCCGACCCTCACCTGACCGGTGAGCCGGCCGACGCGGTGCTGCTCGGCGAGCCCTCAGGTCCGCTGACCCAACGCGCCCACGACCCCGAGTCGGCCTACCCGAACAACGACCAACCGCCGGTCGAGGTCGGCGACGAACTGCCCACCGCGGGCACCCGCATCGGCCAGGGCCGCCGTGACGATCTGGTGGACCGGTCATGAGCGCCGCACCTCAGCAGCTCTCCGAGGGAGTGCGGGTGGACCGCGACAAGCGCCCGACAGCGGACCAGTCGTTCGCCGACCTGATCAACAACCTCACGGAGGACACGGCCAGACTGTTCCGCCAGGAGGTGGCGCTCGCGCGCGCCGAGGTCAAGCAGGAGGCATCGGTCGCGGCGGTCGCCGCCGCCCTCATGGCCACGGCCGGGGCGCTGGGGGCGATCGCCTTGATCCTGCTGTCCTTCGCCGCGGTCGAGGGCCTGCAGCGCGCCCTCGACCTCGACATCGCCTGGACCTACCTGATCATCGCGGTGATCTGGGTTGTTCTGGCCGGTGTGCTCTTCGCCGCAGGCCGGAGGAAGCTTCGGCAGGTCAATCCCAAACCCGAGCGCACCGTCGAGACGCTGCGCGAGATCCCCGAAACCCTGAAAGGACAATCATGAGCAGCACCCCTGAGGAGATCCAGGAAGACATCGAACGCACCCGCGCCGAACTGCGGGAGAACGTAGAGGCGCTGCAGGAGAAGGCCAGCATCAAGGGTGCGGCCAACCGTGGGGCCGCCCGGGTGAGGGACTCGGCGGCCACGGTGAAGGACAAGGTCATGGGAACCACCGAGTCGGGGGCCTCCGCAGCCAAGGAGTCCGTCGGTGAGGTGCCCGACCGGGTCCGGCGGACGACCCAGGGCAACCCGCTGGCCGTGGGCCTCGGCGCCTTCGCCGTCGGGTGGCTGGTGTCATCGCTCATTCCGGCCACCGAAAGGGAACAACAGGCCGTGCAGACCCTGCAGGACTCCGACGTGGTCCGTCCGGTGCACGACTCCGCGCAGCAGGTGGTCAGCCACGCGCAGGATCAGGGAAAGCAGGCCGTGCGCGAGGTCGGCGACCAGGCCAAGGCCGGCGCGGAATCGGTTGCAGACGCGGCGAAGACCACCGCCGAAGCTGCAGCCGAGGTGGTCAAGGACAAGGCCGACGAGGTCAAGCAGAAGGTGTCCAGCTGACCGTCGGACGCGGACGCGGCGGGTCCCGGGCGCATGGACGTCCGGGGCCCGCCGCCGCATCCTCACCTCGGGCAGGTTCCAGCAGCACGGTTCCCATTCGTACAGGTGTCGGCCGGGCGCCTCCGGCAGTCTGTCCCCAGCCACGTGGTTGCGGAGCGACATCGCCTCGCGTCACACACGGGCGCAAGCGAGCGGGACAGGCTCGTGAAACTACCGTTCTGCCGCCGCGCCCGTCCGTTCCAGCGCGTCCAGAATGCGTTCCAGGCCGTATCCGAACTCCCCATCGACGCTGAACTCGGACCGACGGGCCTGTTCCAGCAACTCGACCAGGTGGGGGTAGTCGCCCCCGTTGTCCGGCTCGGGATCCTGCGCCGTCGACTCGTACTCCCGCGGCGACAGGCTGGTCTCCTGGATGACGTGTCCGTACACGTAACTGTCGAGCAACCAGATCGCGTGGGCTGCATCCTCGATCGTGAAACCTGCCGAGCGCAGGATCCCGAGCATCCGTGTCCAGGGAGCGCATCGTCGCGGGTCCCATCGAGCCGCGTGCCTCGATCAGCCCGATCGCCCACGAGTGGCCGGCGAGCACCTCCCGGGTTGAGAAGGCCCGCCGGCGCATCGCGTCCTTCCACGCACTTGCCGCCACCGGGGACCTCGATCTGGCCGACGATGAGCTCGACGACCCCGTCGAGGATCGCGTCCTTGTTGGCCACGTGCTTGTACAGCGACATGGCCTCGACGCCGAGCTCGGCGCCCAAGCGGCGCATCGTCAGGGCGCTCAGTCCCTCGCGATCGGCCACGGCAACCGCCGCGCGCAGGATCCGGTCCTTCGTCAGCGGCGGGCGGGAGTCGGCTTTCATATGGACAAGCTTACTAAGTAATGGTAAGGTTACTAAGTAAGCCAAGGAAGGAGCCCATCATGTCCGCCCTACAACCGGCACCCGTGAACGTGCGCGTCAAGATCTCCGCGCTCTGGACCGCGATGCTGTTCGTGTTCGCATACGTCGACCTCTTCAGCCTCTACCGCGCCGATGTGCGCGCCGACATCGAGGCCGGCCAGATCAGCGGCTTCGCCGTCAACCAGTCGTTCCTGCTGGCGACCACCGCCTATATCGTCCTGCCCGCACTGATGGTGTTCCTGAGCGTGGTCCTGCCAGCCGGCATTGCGCGCATCGCCAACGTCGTGCTGGCCGTCGGCTACGCGCTGACGATCGTGGGAAGCACTGTCGGAGAGGGGAACTACTACTACCTGTTCGGCAGCGCCGTCGAGGTCGTGCTGCTGGCCGGCATCGCCTTCTACGCGTGGACCTGGCCGAAGATGTCAGTCTCGGGGTCGGTGGATCCAGCCGATGCTGAGCGCCGTCAGCACACCGCCGTGTAGCGGGGCTTGGTCGCCGGCGCGCGCTCGACCGCGTGCGCCGGCAGAAGCAGTTCGCTGTGGCTGGGAGAGGATCAGGGTCCCCGAACTGATCGTGGCTGACCCGACGTCGGCCAGGCGGGTGGCTGCGTGGCGATCCAATTGCACCTCAGTCACAAGGATGCGCCGCCCCTCGATCTTTGTGACCAGACAACAAGCCAGTTGCACCTCAGTCACAAAGATGGGCCGCCCCGCGGTCTTTGTGACCAGACGACAACTGGCCAGCGCGGCTGCGGTGCGGCCGGTCGTGGGTGGTCGGGTGCTGCCCGAGGAGGTGCTGACCGGGCGGACGTCGGGCTGAGCCTTCGGCGAAGCGACGCGGCACCTGTGCAGGCTCCGGTTCCAGATGGCGCGGCAGCCCTTGGGACGACCGTTGTGCCGGGTCAGGAATCGCGTCGGCCTTGCCGGCGACGCCACCGGTAGCCTCCGGTCCT
>CAVTCZ010000005.1:0-502399 GCA_963733395.1 uncultured Actinomycetota bacterium | reverse complement strand
ATCCGACAGGCGGTGACTCCGTCGATCCGCTCCGCACCGTGATGATTCCGAACCACATGAACCAGACGATCTGCACTAGGCCGACCACGACTTCCAGGACGCCCAGACCGGGCACCGCCGAGAGCAGCGCGGCGGCCCCGACTACGAGCCCGAGCCAGTTCAGGGCGCGCGGGAACGTCATCGAACGAAGCGCCACCCAGCTCACCAGCAAGAACCACACGCCGCCGAGGACGTCGCCGCCGGTTCCGCCCAGGGCATCCGCGACGGCCTCGATCACTTGCCACGTGGCGGCCGCCTGCTGGGGATCACTGGCATGTTGGTCCACCACGACGGCCATGCCGTGGTCGAACACCATGACGCTGGCCAGGAGCAGCCCGGCACGAACCAGCCCGACGGCGGCCGCCACCTGGCTGGTCGCGGGCGCATGCTCGCGGAGGTGCTGGTAGACCGCGAGGGTCACCACGATCAGCGCGAGTGCGACGAACTCGAACGAGACGAGGTGCATGACGTACAAGCTCGTGTGGTGGTCGACGAGCAAGTTGACCTTGTCCTGCGGGTCGGTGGCACTGGGGTAGTCGACCAGGAAGACGAAGTACGGGATCGCAGCGAGGTAGGCGACCGCAATGTACAAGGCCGCAAAACCGCCTGCCCGCCGGAGGCGGGGAGCGCCTGGCAGCATGGTCCTACGCTCGGCTCTCTGCTGGCGCTGGCTTCAGCTCCTGGATGGCGGACATAAGGGCCTCCTAGATAGCTGTTCGGGTCTGAGGATCCTCCTGGACACGGGGCTCTCCTCACTCTAGTTCACGTCTTCTGGGTCGTTTGGCGATTCGACAGGGCGCAAGTCCCACCGTGAGACTGCGGTTTGCTCGCCGGCGGCTCATGCCCCGGTCACGCCGGACCCTCCACCGCACCTGGGGCCGCTGCGTTGGCCGCAACGCCAAGGCCCGCACGAACTCGCACATGTGGCAACTGCCCGGGAACCTCAACGCCGGCACATGCGCCCTGCGGCTGCTCTGCGCGGCGCCGTTGCCATTCCGTCCCCGCCGAGTTCGGGTGACCCGGTGTCCGAATCCGCCTGGCGATCACGGAATTCCGCAGAGACCCCGTGCGGGACCGGACTCACCAGGCAAGATCATCATTCAGTTTCGGGCACCTCAGAGGTCGGACGGCGGTCGCGTGGGGTCTGAGCAGGACCGTCGGGCTGGACAGCCGGGGGCGGGGCGCAAGCCATCCAACAACGTCCAACTCGGCAGTTCAGCCCGTGGGGTGTGCGTCAGCCCAGTGGGATTGACTGCAACCGTGACCGCAGCCAATCCCCGAAGTTGGGCACATTCCGGCGGTGCTGCATGGACGCGATCGAGGGATACCTGCACCCTGAACGACGCGACTGAACAGAGGGGGGCCCTGCGTGAATCCCAGTTGGTCGAGGGTTCGAATCCCTCTGGGCGCGCCAACTCGCGCTCAGGCGTACTTGCCGGCACGTACGACGTCCACCGCGGTTGTCCAGGCCACCACGGCGTACTTCGGGAAGTAGTCGCGGGCCAGGATCTCCAGGAAACGGTCAGCGACGGAGGCCGGGACCAGCGTCTCCAGTCGGACGTTGGCGCCCTCGAACTCGTCGGCCCGTATTCCGCGGGAACCTTGACCCCTCGCCTCACAGACGGTCCAGCCGCGCGAGCCGCAGGATGCGGCGTCGCGCACGAGTCGATGCTCGAGGATCGCCTCCGCGACCACGGTCACGAGGATCATGTCTTCGGTGTGCATGGGATGCCTCTCTCAGGAGCCCATGGTCTGGGCGATGGCCAGGTACAGCGGGATGCCGAGTATCAGGTTGAACGGGAACGTGATACCCAGGCTCGCGGTCAGGTAGTAGCCGGGGTTCGCCTCGGGCAGGGCAAGGCGGACCGCGGCCGGTGCGGCGATGTAGGAGGCGCTGGCCGTCAGCACTCCGAGCATCGCCGCGCCGCCGGTCGACAGCCCGGCGGCCAGTCCCGCGCTGATGCCCAGGATCCCGGCGAACACGGGGAATGCCACCGCGAACACAGCCAGCCCGATCCCTGCGGTGGGCAGATCCCGAAGCCGCTTTGCGGCGATCACGCCCATCTCGAGCAGGAACAGGGTCAGCACCCCGGTGAATAGCCCGCCGAAGAAGGGTTCGACGCGCGCGTACCCCGCGGTGCCGGTGACCAGGCCCAGGGCGAGCCCGCCGACGAGCAGCAGGATGCTGCGGCTGGTCAGGACCTCGCGCAGTGACTCGCCCCACGACGCCGAGCGGTTCACCTTCCGGCCGGCGAGCATGAGACCGACGATGATCGCCGGCACCTCGAGGACCGCCAACAGGGTGGTCATGTAGCCCTCGAAGGCGATCCCGGCCGAGGTCAGGAACACGGTCGCAGCGGTGAACGTCACCAGGGACGTGGAGCCGTAGTGGGCTGCGAGCGCCCCCCGGTCCACCTGTCCGAGCCGGGTCACGTAGCGCAGGACCAGGAACGCCAGCAGTGGGATCAGCACCCCCAGGCCCAGCGTGACCAGGATCGGCACGATCACCTCGCCGGCGGGCGACTGGCTAAGTGCCACGCCGCCCTTGATGCCGATCCCGAGCAGGAGGTAGAAGCTCAACAGTTGGTAGACCGGTTCAGGCAGCCGGAGGTCTCCTCCGACCGCGGTGGCCAGCAGTCCGAGCAGGAACGCCAGGACGGGTGGGGAGGTCAGGTTCGCGCCCGCCAGCGCCCAGGTGTTCACCGGTCGCCAGGCCAGCGGGCGAGGGCGTGTCCGACGCGCTGGGCGGCCTCGGTGATGTCACAGATCCGGGTGTCGCGGTTCCGACCGATCCGGGCCAGTGCCTGCTCATGGTTGCCAAGCACGCTTCGGCACCGGGCTGCGGGAGCAGACGTCGCACGGCGCCTGCGCGAAGGACATGAACTCCCCTGCGCGACCACGTCGCGCCGGTGGGAGTAGGCCAGCAACATCATCCGGATCAACTCCTCGCTTCGTACGATCGCAGATTAGGGAATCCCATGTCGCCACTAGTGCCCCACCCCCCCTCACGTCAACCAATTGCACCCGCGTGCCTCATGTCACGATGCCCGCGCAGTGCGAGATCTCCTCCACTTGGATGCACTGCGGATCCGCCTTCACGAACACCAAGGTTCTCTGCTTGAGGATGCGCTTCACCAAGGGCGGAGTCCTTGACACGCCGGTGGGCCAAGTGCAACCTGCGGGGTGTCACTGTCACGCCGGATGCACAACGCCGGTCGTGGCCCGCCGATCTCCAACGTCCCGACCCAGATGGCCCCGCTGAGATTGACGGTCAAGGGCGGCGAGGTCGGCGAGCCAGTGGCGCAGGAGGTCGAGCAGGTCGCGCGTCTCGGTGGGCGTCAAGCCCGCGAAGACGTCGTCGAGCATGCCTGTGGTGCGCTTGACCATCTGCTGGTCCGAACGACCGTCCGGACAGCAGCAGCGGCACCTTCATCCCGATGCGCTGGTCGACACCGGTCACCGAGTACCGCGACATCGGTGACCGGCACCTGATGTACCGCGGGGCCACGGTCAACCTCCGCCCGGATGGCCCGGGCACGTATCGGGAGTTCACGTTGCGCTCGATCCGGTACGACCTGCGGGGTCCGCGTGAGGATTGACCATCGGGCGCGGAAAGCACACGGACGCAGGTGAGCGAGCCGGCTTCGACTCCGGCACCGCCGGTCCGTGACCCCTCATCCGGCGGTCAAGACACGGACGTGCGCCGCCGATCCTGTGCGCCCGGAGTGGCGCCTCACAGATGCACCCGCCGCTTCCGGCATGAGCATCACGCACCCGACAACCGCGGTGATCCGGTGCCGCCCAATACGCGCAGCGCGTCGTCGGCCCCGCGGATGGCGGAGGTCACGAACCGCTTGTCGAAGGTGGCCAGACTGCCCGAGTTGGCGACTGCCAGAGCCAGCAGATAGGAGTCCGTCACTTGTCCCGACGTGGTCAGGTGACCGACGTCGCACACCTCGGGATCCAACAGGCTCACTGCGTCGGGCCAGAAGATATGCCCCGGAAGTTCGCGCAGCCTGCTCACAAGCTCGGCGGCCGCCGAAGCAGTCCCGGTCGAGTTGGGATACCGGGGGTGGCTGATCACGCGGATGGTTCCGTTCTCCGTCACCGGGCAGGTCGCCCACGACGTCTCCCGGGAGCCGAACCAGTCGTGGGCGACATCGTGGAAGACATGTCCCGGGTCCAACAGAGCTACCAGGACGTTGACATCGAGCAGCACGCTCACGGCGACTCGTCCAACAACTCCTGGACGATCTCGGGCGTGACGGTCTTCTTCGCGTTGGGGATCAACGGCACCCCGTTGCGGGACCTTCGGGACTTCGCCGTCCGCAAGCCCTCGCGGGCGATGGCTGACAACGCCTCACCGACGGAAACCCCCTCGACAGCTGCCCGTTGCCTGGCAGCGAGGAGAACGTCGTCGTCAACGTTGAGGGTCGTACGCATATCTCCATGCTACATCACGCATCACGCATCACGCATTCTTTGTGCGTGGGGCTCTGCCAAGGACTGCGTCCGCGCGAACGGTGCCCGCCATGTAGTCCACGAACTGGTCGGGTTGCTCCCACAACGGTCGGCGTTCCGAGTGCTCGAACACCCCTGTGGAGGACCAAACGTGACCATCCACAGATCCGCCTTTGCACCTTCCCGCGGTGCCCCACATCCGGTTGCCTGAGAACAGAACGGGAGGAACAAGACCTTGTACCTGACAGCCTGGCTCATCGGCGACGATGCCGAAGATCACATGAAGGCGCTGACCGCGCCGAAGGACCAGCCACCCGCGGAGAAATGGCTCCCGCTCGAAGCACACCGGGAATCCAAGGGCGGCGACCTCGACGAGTTCCGATCGGCGTACGCGTTCCGAACCGGACCCGGTGAGCAGAGATGGGTGGACTTCGCGGTCCCACCGGAAGCCGTCGCGAATGCCCTGGGCCCGCAGGCACTCGCACCGCCCAGGACACTGGCCCTGAGCAGTGCACCGTGCACGGCCCTCGAGAAGCGTGCCGGCATCTGGATGGCGAAGGTGCCAAGGTTCTTCGACACATTCACCAGTGCCTGGACCTATGAGATGGTCGGCCGTGACCCCCTCATCACGCGCGGCGGGGCACAGACCAACCGCACCACAGTCAGCGAGCTCGCGATCAAGGAATCGTTCCGGCTGTACGGCGGAGAACCAACGCTGCTCGTGACTTCCGCCGGTCCACGCCTGCACGCCTGGCGCAAGCACGGCTACTACAACGTCGGCGGACTGACCCTCACAGAGGACGTGATGGACGAGATCGCCGGCCTGCCGGGCGATACCACGGTCAGTTGCATCTGGTGCGAGTTCTAGGAGGAACGCATGCACTTCCACGGGTACGTCTTCGCCAACGAGCCCAAACCCCTGATGGACTCCCTCATCCACTTCAACGGCGAGCCCCCAGCGGAAGTGTGGCTGCCACTCGTCGTGGGCGACGACACCGCGAGGTCCGGCTGGATCAAGGTGGAGCCCGAGGATTGGGAGCGCGAGATCCCTTACCCGTACAGGGTCGAGGACTGGGTCCACTGCGTCTGGCCCACGACGTTCCTGCGTGAGCGGCTCGGCCCCTATGCCCTGCTGAGTGACGAGGCGCTCGACTCCGCCGGAGTCAGCCACCGCAACGTCAAGCTCCTCGATGGCCAATGGTGCGCGGCGGTGCCGCGGTTCTTCGACACGATCGGCGACCACTGGTCGTACCTCCGGTCAACGGAGTACGCGGCACTGGTGACGTTCGGCGGGCATAGATCAAACAACCTGGCCTTGTGGGAGCTCGACCTCGACGCCAGCCTGGACGTCGGCGCCCCGAGTCTGATCGTCGGTCCAGACGGCCCTGTGTTCTACGACGTCTCTTTCAGGCCGGAGGATCCCAAGGCGTATCGGGCGCGTGTAGAAGCAGCCGCGGCCCCGCTGCTGGATCTGCCGCGCGATACGCGCGTGTCCGTGGTGGACTGGCATGGCTGAGATTTCGGCCTTTCTAGACGTGCGGCATCCTAGATAGAATCGATGCATGGCACTGAGCATCAAGAGCCCCGAGGCGGATGTGCTCGCCCGCGAGGTCGCCGCCCTCACCGGGGAGAGCATCACCGAGGCCGTGACAGAGTCCCTGCGCCTGCGTCTGCGAGCGTTGCGTCGCAGCGGCATCAAGGACCGACTGCTGGCCATCGCGGCCGAGGGTCGCGAACTCCCTCGGCTCGACACCCGTCCCGAGGAGGAGATCCTGGGGTTCGAGCAGGAGATCGCTCAGCCATGATGGTGGTCGACTCCTCGGCACTGCTCTGCCTCCTGCTGGGCGAGCCTGAGTCCGAACGTGTGGCGGACGCACTCGAGAACTCGCCCCGAACACTTATTGGCGCTCCCACATTCTTGGAGGCGAGCATCGTCGCCGAGGCCCGACTGGGTCCCCGCGGCGTGCTGAATCTGCAGGCTGCGATGCGTGCTGCCGAGATCGACGTGGTGGCGTTCACCGCCGAGCAGGCGCACGTGGCCGCTGAGGCCTGGCGCCGGTTCGGACGCGGGCGACACCCCGCGAACCTCAACTACGGCGACTGCATGTCCTACGCCGCGGCCATCACCCATCAGGCCCCACTGCTGTTCGTCGGGGATGACTTCGCCAGGACCGACCTGACCGCAGCGTGAGGAGCAGTCACCTGCCGGTGTAGCCGGTGCGCGCGTGCGGGGAGTCACTGCCTACCAACCGGAGCGGTCGAATCCGTCGGAGACCCCTCGACGGCTGCCCACTGCCTCGCCGCGCACAGAACGTCGTCATCGACATTCAGGATCGTGGCATGTCTCAACCCGACGTGAACAGCGGCCGTGGGTCGTGATTGCACACCGACCAGGGCGGGCGAGGTGCCCCGCCGGGGTTGTCCCCAGGGTGCTGCGGGTGGGTCAGAAATGTCGTACCCCTCTTCGTAGCGTGGGGGGTATGGAGGAGTTGGTGGTGGCGGCGGTCGAGGTGATGCTGCTGCCTGCCGCCGACCCGCTGGAGGTGGCTGCGGCCGCGGAGTCGGTGATCGCCTGGGCGCATGCCCGCCAGCTGGAGGCCGTGGAGCAGGTCGCCTGCGAGCAGCCGGCGTTGCTGGACCCGACCGGCCGGCTGGTCGACCCGGCCCCGGCCGAGATCGCCACCAGCCTGCACTGGTCCACCGGTGCCGCCGCCGCCCGGGTGGACCTGGCCCAGGCCCTGTGCACCGAACTGCCCGGTGTGCTGGCCGCCTTACGCACCGGCCGGCTGGATCTGCCCAAGGCCCAGGAGATCGCCTATGGCACCTGCGAACTGGACCCGGGCGTGCGGGTGCGGCTGGCCGACCAGGCGATCGGCTACGCGTCTGGGCATACCCGCGCCCAGGTGCGGGCCTGGCTGGCCCGCCGGGTCGCCGCGATCGACCCGGCCGCGGTGCAGCGCCGCCGGAAGAAAGCGGTCCGGGCCCGGCGGGTGTGGATCACCCCGGACACCGACGGCATGGCCACCCTCGGCGCCTACCTGTCCGCCGAGGAGGCGCAGGCCTGCTGGAACGCGCTGGTCGCCGGCGCCGCGAACATCGAAGGCGGCATCGACCCGGCCCGCGCCGACCTGCTCGTGGCCCGCCTGACCGGGCTGGACCTGGGCCAGCCGGTCCCGGTGCAGGTGCTGCTCACCCCCGGCGGCCCGGAACTGGCCGGCCACGGCCCGCTCAGCCCCCACCACACCGCGGACCTGTGCCAGCACGCCCAGCTGATCGACCTCACCGCGCCGCCCCCGTCGCGCGGCTACCGGCCCGCGGCCGGGCTGGCCCGCTGGGTGCGCGCCCGCGACCGGCACTGCCGGTTCCCCGGCTGCCGCCGGCCCGCGATGCATTGCGACCTGGACCACGTGATCCCCCACCCCGCCGGCAGACCCACCCAGGAATCCAACCTGGCCGCGCTGTGCCGCTACCACCACCGGCTGAAAACCCACACCGGCTGGACCGTCCGCATGCACCCCGGCGCCACCCTGGAATGGACCAGCCCCCGCGGCCACATCTTCCACACCAGCCTCGACGACCCGTAGTCCGCACCCGCCGCCACCCAGGCGGCACGAACCGCACCCATCCCGACAGCCCCGACCGATCGGGACACCGGCGTCGGTCGTACGCGCCGGCTACTCGACCTTCGGTTGCACTGGCTCCTCAGCCAAGTCCTCGCCCATGTTGATGGTCAAAGGCTTGCGCAAGAACCGCGTGATCCACAGAAGGACGACGACCCCGATGGCGAACCAGATCATGCCGTACCGGGTGGACTCGGCCGACAGGTAGACCCACAGCAGCACGGTGAGCGCCACTCCGATCCCCGGTAGCACGAGGTTCCGGAAGATGTCGCGTGCGCTGTGGATCTCGCGTTGGCGGTAGGCGAAGTAGACGATCACTGTCAGGTTGACGAAGGTGAACGCGATCAGGGCCCCGAAGTTGATCAGCGAGGCGACGAAGTCCAGGTTGAACGAGATCGCGAGCAGCGAGACCAGACCCACGAAGACGATGGCATATGCCGGCGTGCGGAAGGTCGGATGCACGTATCCGAAGAAGCGGGAGGCCGGGCCGCGGCCGTTGCGTCCCATGACGTAGAGCAACCGTGAGACCGAGGAGTGGGACGCGAGGCTGGAGGCCATCGTGGCTGCGAATGCCGCCGAGGTCAGCAGGATTTTAAACGCCTGCCCGCCGACGTTGTAGGCGATCTCCGGCAGGGCGCTGTTCTCAAGGGATTCCTGGCTGAAGTTGGAGACATCCGGGAACATCGACTGCGTGAACCACGCGGCGGCGAAGAAGATCCCACCGCCGATCAGCAGCGCCAGCATGATGGCTCTAGGCACCAGGGACGGCTCCTTCGCCTCCTCGGTGTACATGGTGATCGCGTCGAACCCGATGAAGGAGAAGGCCACGATCGTCGCACCCGTGATCACCAGTCCCAGATCAACGCCCCCGTGCCAGGCCGGGTCCATCGAGAAGATGGTGCCGTTGCCCACCCCGTTCATCAAGGCCCTGATCGACAGGAGGAAGAAGACCCCGATCAGGACGACGCAGAATGTGACCAGCACCATGTTCACCCGTGACGTGTTGGTCATGCTGACCAGACACATGGTGGTGATCACGGCAACGTAGACGACCACCCAGATCCAGGCCGGTGCCTCCGGGAAGAACGAGTACATGTAACTGCGGATGATGAGCGCATTGACCAGGGGAAGCAGCAGGTAGTCCAGCAGTGCCGCCCAGCCGATCAGGAATCCCAGGTTCGGGCTCATGGTCGCCGAGGTGTACGTGTAGGCCGAGCCGGCGGAGGGGAAGACGCGGGTCATCCGTCCGTAACTGATCGCCGTGAACAGCATCACCACGAGAGCCATGAGGTAGGAGGTTGGGACGACACCACCGGTCTCTTCCGACACGATTCCGAAGGTGTCGAACACCACGGTGGGAGTCATGTATCCCAGTCCGAGACCGACGATCGCCCACAAGCCCAGCGTCCGCACCAAGTGGGAGGACTTACCGGTTTCAGACGTGGCGTTCGTCGTACCTTCGGCGGTCATGTGGGACTCCATCCGGTATCGCTTACTCTCACCGCCTCAACATAGGGCTTCGGACGGCTAGATTACGTATTTATGAGGTACATCGTCGGGTACGGGCCCCAGCAGCGCGGTATAGACGGCATCAACCTGGCGTCCACTTTGGCCCGGTCATCGGGGGCCAGCCTCGACCTGGTCGTGGTGCTTCCGGACGACGCGCCGACGTTCCACATGTACTCACCCGATCACGCGTACAACACCGAACTGCGCAAGCAGGCCGGCGAATGGCTGGCCGACGGCCTCTCCCATGTGCCGGCGGACGTGCCGGCCGAGGGGCACCTGGTGAACGCGGAGTCGATCAGCGAAGGCCTCATGGAGAAGGCGGAGGAGTCCGGTCAGGGCGGCGGCGCCGGCATGATCGTGGTCGGCACATCGCATCACGTCCGTCTCGGGAGCATCGCCGACGCACTGCTGCATTCCGCTCCGTGCCCGTGGCTCTCACTCCTGCGGAATACGAGGCCCAGCCGGCCATCACCCGGATCACCTGCGCCACAGGGGTTCGGGAAGGCCACGAAGCCATCGTGAGATTCGCGATTCAAGCAGCAGCCGAGTGGAAGGTCCCGCTGCGACTCATGTCGCTGGTGGCGCTCGGCGAGGATGGATCCGAGGAGCGGCGCCAGGAGTGGGGGGAACTCGCAGAGCTCCACATCTCGACCATTGCGCAGAAGGCGGCTGAGGAGCTCCCCGCCGAGTGCCCGGTCACCACTGTTGTGGGACACGGCAGCACGCTGGTCGAGGCCGTGAACGCGCTGGAGTTCTCCGGAAGCGAGATCGTGATGGTCGGATCCAGCCGGCTGGCTCAACCGAGACGACTCTTCCTCGGACGAACGGCGACCAAGCTCATGCGGGTCCTGCCGGTTCCGATGATCGTGGTCCCGCGCGACTACGATCCCGATCAGCCCTGACGGCGCGTCCACCGGACATTGCCGGCGGAATGACGCAACGGGAGAATCGTGTGTCCGTGCGACCCTGGCAGCACCGCGGGGTCCGAGGCTACGACCCTACGCCCGGCGCAGCGCCCCCGCCGCGATCGACGATCAGCCCTCGGGGAAGGACTCGCTTGGCTGCCGGTAGGCCTGCAACTGTTCCCTGCGCTCCTCAGTGAAGTACTCGTCGAAGCGGCGTTGGGCGTCCTCACCGAACAGCAGCTCACAGGCCTCGTGGATGCCGTCGGCGTCGCGGACCTCGTCGTGGTCGAGCACCAGGGCGATCTTGCTGCGCCGGCGCAGGAAGTCGTCGAGCTTGGTGATCATCTCGGTCTTCGCGGCGTAATACAGTTCCACCCGCACGTAGTCGGCGTCCTCGATGATGTCGTCGGCCATGGTGGGGTCGTCGCGCAGCGCCTCCAGCATGGCGAAGGCCCGCAGCCCGTACCGCCGCCACAGACGCGTCGAGAGGGTCTCGAAGCTCGCTCTGGTCGTGATGTGATCCAGTCCCATCAGCCGGGCCTGCCGCAGGAACTCCTCGCGCGTGGCCTTCGGCGGCTCGCCGTACCAGGACTTCTTGTCCTTGGTCAGCGGGACGCCGAGTTTCTTGACCAGGGCGCTGACCTCGTTCCCGATGTTCACGCAGTCGGTGAGCTTGCCGCCGAAGACGGTCACCCAGGAGCGTGCGGCATCGACCTCGATCGCGTGCTTGCGCGACAGTGAGGTCCAATCCGTCTGGTCGGACGTGGTGTTGTCCGTCTCCACCACCAAGGGCCGGACCCCGCTGCGGGTGGAGATGATGTCGCGCGGAGTCAACGGCGTCTCCAGGTCGAGGCGTTCGTTGATCTGGTTGAGCAGGAAGTCGCGGTCCTCGTTGGTGACGTCGGTGACCGGGTCGCTGACCCGTTCGTCGGTCGTCCCGATCATGGAACGGGTCCCCATGGGAATCACGTAGAACAGCCGCTGGGTGTCGTCGAAGAATGCAAGCACCCGCTGCTGCTTGGACAGTCGCGGCACGATCAGGTGGATGCCTTTGGAGAACACGATCTTGTGCTTGGTGCTGACGCTGTGCGCCGCATTGATCGGATCGACGAACGGCCCGGAGGCGTTGATGATGATCTTCGTAGTGGCGGAGAACTCCGCCCCGGTGTCCGTGTCCCGCATCCGCACGTGCCAGCGGTCACCCACCCGCCTGGCCGACTCGAAGGAAACGTAGTTGGCGCAGGTGGCCCCGGAGTTCAGGGCGGAGCGGATGAAGCCGAACACGAATCGGGAGTCGTTGTCGACGATGTAGGCGTCGGAGTACTCGATCCCGCCCAGCAGGTTGTCGGTGCGCACGATCGGCTCGCGCTGTGCGATCTTCTCGCGACTGAGCACCTTGGGTGGCTTGGTGAAGCCGTTGCCGATCACCCAATAGGCGGTCGCGCCCATACCGGCGAAGACGGGCGAGAACGGCGAGTTCTCATCCAAGGCCGCCATGAACCTGATCTCCTTGAGGTTCTGCGGATAGGCCTTGATCAGGTGGTTGCGGGACTTGCACAGGTTCCGCACAAGCTTGATCTCGTAGTTCTCGAGGTACTTGAAACCACCCCACACCAGGTTGCTCGACTGCATCGAGGTGAACGCCGCGAAATCCCCCCGATCGATCACCGCCACGCGGGCGCCTCTTGAGGCCAGGGCAGCCGCCGACACCGCGCCATTGATCCCACCCCCGACGATCAGTACGTCGAAGATGCCGCCGTCGAGTTGGTCGATGTTAGATTCGCGCAGTCCCACATCTCGATCCTAGGCGCCGCGACCGGCTGACACGGCCGCATGGAGTCACCGGCGAGAACGGCGACGCAGGAGATGATGTCGCGGACGGATTACGAGATCGACGCTCGGGTAGAGAGCGACATCGGGACGCCATTCACGCGAGGGAGTTGGACATGGGAGTCATCGGCGCCGGGCAAGGCCATACCACGGATCACTGACGTGCCAGGGCCACCGCGAGCCGATGCTCGGGATCGATGAGGTGACTGAAGTCGGCAGCACCCTCGGCCACATCGATGCGCACCACATCGACGCTACCGGTGAAGGCACTCGATTCCGGGGTGTAGTCATCACTGACCGGAAGGCCGCTGTCGCGTCCGATATCGCAGGTCTCATCGAGCGAGAAGACCAGCGGTACCGTGCGTTCGAGCCTGCCGCTGCCGACGTCGTCGCCATCGACGAGCAGTCGGACATCGGCTCCAAGACCGGGCCCGCCGCCGTCGTAGTCGAACACCACAGTCACGCGGTGCCGCCCGGCCGACAGGGGCGTTGAGCCGACCACCTTGGTGGATCGCAGCCCGAGCAGGTTGTAGCAGTAGGCAGGAACGCCATCGTCCTTGAGATAGAGGCTCCAACCGCCGAAGGCCCCACCCTGCGAGATGACCACACCGGAGGCGCCACCTTCGGGAACCACGACGTCGGCGGCGATCGCGTGGGACACGTTCTTCGTGTTGATGACGCTCGCCTCGGTCAACCGCCCCATGCCGCCGTAGAAGACCTGGGACCGGCCTTGCACCAGTTCCGGGCGCCCGGCGATGGAGGCGTCGAAACGCTCCACCCGGCGATCGTCGAGAGGCAGGACGTTGTACTTCCGGGCCTCGTCCAGGAACACCTGCTGCAGTTCGTGCAGCTTCTCAGGCATCTGCGACGACAGGTCGTTGGCCTGCGTCCAGTCGTCAGGGCCGTACAACTCCCACACGTCATCGACGAAGTCGGGCAGTTCGGCCATGGCGATCCAGGGCGTGGCGTGCTTGGTGACCGCGGTCCAGCCATCCCGGTAGACGCCCCGGTTCCCACCGATCTCGAAGTACTGCGTGTGATGACGGTCGGGTGCATCGCCGGCATCGAACGAGTAGCGCATGCTCACGCCGTGCAGCGGCATCTGCGCCACTCCATTGACCTGGCTGGGGTGCGGCAGTCCCGCTGCGTCGAGGATGGTCGGGGCCAGGTCGATGACATGGTGGAACTGGTTGCGCACTTGGCCTGTTGCCTGGATGCCGGCGGGCCAATGAACGACGGCAGCGTTGCGCACACCACCCCAGTGGGACGCGACCTGCTTGGTCCATTGGTACGGAGTGTCCATGGCGTGCGCCCAGCCCACCGAGAAGTGGTTGTACGCCTCGACCGTGCCGAGTTGGTCGATCCGGGAGGCAAGGAACTCCGGCGTCTCCAAAGCAGCCGCCCCGTTGAAGAACAAGTACTCGTTGAACGAGCCGTTGATGTGCCCCTCCGCCGACGCTCCGTTGTCGCCGATGATGTAGACGACCAACGTGTTGTCCAGCGTTCCGAGATCATCCAGTGCGTCGATCAGGCGGCCGATGTGGTGGTCGGTGTGTTCCAGGAAGGCCGCGTAGACCTCCATCTGCCGCGCCAGGACGGGCTTCAACTGCTCGGGCATGTCGTCCCAGGCGGGGATCTCGTCGTGGCGCGCGGTCAACTCGGCATCGGCGGGGATGACACCCAACTCCTTCTGCCGGGCGAAGGTGCGCTCGCGCAGCGCATCCCAACCGTCGTCGAAGACCCCGCGATACTTCTCGGCCCACTCCAGGGGGACGTGGTGCGGGGCGTGGGTCGCCCCCGGCGCGAAGTACAGGAAGAACGGGCGATCGGGCGCCAGTGCAGATGACTGGCGGACCCAGGCGATCGCCTTGTCGGTCATGTCCTCGGTGAAGTGGTAGTCCTCGCTGGCATCGTGCTCGATGGGTGTGGTGCCCTCATAGAGCGCCGGCGCGAACTGGTTGGTCTCGCCACCCAGGAATCCGTAGAAGTGCTCGAAGCCACCCCCACCCGTGGGCCACGCGTCGAAGGGCCCCACCGGGCTGGTTTGCCACACGGGGATCTCGTGGCACTTGCCGAACTGCCCCGTGGCGTAGCCGTTGAGCCGCAGCACCTCGGCCAGAGGAGCCGCCGCCTGCGGCCGCACCGATGTGTAACCGGGCGCCGACGTGGCGATCTCGGTGATGGCACCCATCCCGACGGCATGGTGGTTGCGCCCGGTGAGCAACGCCTGTCGGGTGGGGGCGCACAGGGCTGTGGTGTGGAACCGCGTGTAGGACAGGCCCCGCCCGGCCAGCCGCTCGGCAGTCGGCGTTTCGCACGGGCCGCCGAAGGCGCTTGCGGCGCCGAACCCGACGTCATCGAGCAGAATCACGAGCACATTGGGCGCGCCCGCGGGGGGCCGCAGAGGCGTGATCGGCGCGTACTGGGCCCGCGGGTCCTTCGCGTCCTCGTACACGGGTCCGTCGTAGGGCTCGTCCGGGACCGGCAGGACATCGCGCTGGGTCATGCATGCTCTCCTTCGACATCACTGGATGCCGAGTAGTCGCGTCATCCGTGGTCCGTCTTCGACGACCGAGCCGAGTCCCGGGCCCAGTTCCTCTGGAGTGTAGTGGTCGATGCGCGCCTCCGCGCCCGCGCACAAGCCCCTGCGAGCGCTCGACCTCGCATGGTCGCGGGTGGAGCCGAGACCTGGAGTCCGCTCTACCGGGCCGCTGCTGCACGCCACAGCCGATGACGCGGCAGCCTTCGCCAGGGCACCTGTGGGCAATGCTCGCTCGCAATGCACACAACTGCGAGCCCGGACAAGCCCCCGCGGCCACATCTACATCAGTGACCTGGAAGACCCGTAGGTTGTTGTCCGGCCGTGGCGGGGGGCGTACCGTGGACGGTGTAGCCGACGAGGGTGGCGTCGGCACCCGTGTTCGGATGGCCGGTGCTCCCCAAAGGGGGTGCGCCATGCGCATCACATCATCACTGGCTGTTCTCACCGGACGGCACCGACTGGTGGGAAACCATCACTTCATGCACGCCGGCACCGTCGTGGCGTCCGGATTGCTGCTGGCGTTCCTGATCCCGGTCGGATCCGCGTCCGCCTCGGCGGGGCCCGAGGGCAGCGACACCGGATCGGATAGGGCACAACTTGCCGCTTCGTCCACGTTCGGCGCCGACCTCAGCGCAGCGCCCTACCAGCCCGCATACACGTGCGCTTTCCTCGCCGCGTCGAATGGCCAGCCCGCGTCGTCCTGCATGGTCTCCTACATCGGGACGTCTCCCAACACCTTGTCCCCGCCGGCCAGTGGCACAGTCACGACCGTGCGGGTCCGCTCGGGCTCGGTGGGCGGACCGATGCGGATCAACGTCATCCGCTTCCTGTTCCAGCAGACAGGTGATCC
This sequence comes from uncultured Actinomycetota bacterium, assembly GCA_963733395.1. Classification (GTDB taxonomy): domain Bacteria; phylum Actinomycetota; class Actinomycetes; order S36-B12; family UBA10799; genus JADKAV01. Next base: position 486,643 of record CAVTCZ010000005.1, on the reverse strand, counting down.
GGCGCACCCGCTGACGGCGGGTCCCTTCCTCGAGGTGTACGGACCGCAGTTCACGGCCGCGCCCAACTCGGTCACGTCGGTGCCGGTGAACCTTCCCATGACGGTCACAGGGACCCCGGATCCGTCAGACCAGACGACGATCCAAGACCATCGACGCCCTGGCCCTCGAGTTGCTGGACCCGAAAACCACAGTTCCGGTGTTCACCAGCCCCGGGGTCCTGAGCTACCCGTCCGTTCCCGGTCCGACGTCGCTGGGAGTCCCGGCGCCCAGCCCGAACGCCTTGCAGACCTTCCCGGCCATCAATGCCGGTGTCTTCATGAACGCCGACTTCACCGCCTCGGCGCAACCGGGTGGGACACCTCCAGGCGGGACACCTCCCGGCGGGACGACACCGGGTACAACGGCGGCACCAACCGTCACCCTCCCGACTGCGCCGCTGACCGTGCGAAAGGGCTCGGTGGGCGTGCCTGTGAACTGCGTCGGCGCGGACTGCCAGGGCCAGTTGACCCTCGGCCCGCGGGTTGCAGCCACTGCCGGGAAGACGAAGGTGTACGGCAAGAAGACGTTCGCGGTCTCGGCGGGGAGTTCGAAGACGGTCCGGGTGAAACTGACGAAAGTCGGCCGCAAGGCCCTTGGGAAGCACAGGAAACTGCGGGTCACGGCCGCCGTGCGCTTCACCAACGGTCAACGGCAGACATTCCCGCTCACACTGAAGAAGGCGAAGTGACCAACGGGCTGTGAGCCGGCGAACGCGAGGGGGCGGCGACGCCTCGCCGCAGCCAAGTAGCCTGACGAGGTGCTCACACGCCGGTTCGGACGCACAGAGATCCAGATGCCCGTCTTCAGTTGTGGCGGGATGAGGTTCCAGCAGAGTTGGTCGGACCGGGGCCAACCCATCCGGGACGAGGCCCAGGGCAGACTCGCTGCGACAGTCAAGCGGGCCATGGAACTCGGGGTCACGCACATCGAGACCGCGCGCGGCTACGGCACTTCGGAGCGCCAACTCGGGATGCTGCTGCCCGAACTCGACCGCGACCGACTCATCCTGCAGACCAAGGTCGTTCCCACCCACGACCCGGCAGTGTTCGAGGCCCACGTCCGGGAGTCGCTGGACCGCCTGCAGCTGTCACGGGTGGACCTGCTCGCACTGCACGGGATCAACACCTACGAGAAGCTTTGGTGGGCGCTGCGTCCGGGTGGCTGCCTGGAGGTGGCCCGGCGGCTGCAGACAGCAGGGCTCGTGGGCCATGTCGGGTTCTCCACCCATGGCACCGTCGAGATGATCCAGCAGGCGATCGACGCGGACTTCGACTACGTCAACCTGCACTGGTACTGGATCTTCCAACGCAACTGGCCGGTGATCGAGGCGGCGGCGGCGCAGGACATGGGCGTGTTCATCATCAGTCCGTCGGACAAGGGGGGCCGACTCTACGACCCCTCGCCACGCCTCACGCAGTTGTGTGCGCCGCTGCACCCACTGGTGTTCAACGCATTGTTCTGCCTGAGCCGACCCGAGGTGCACACGCTGAGCATCGGCGCGGCGCAACCGTCCGACTTCGACCTGGCCCTGTCCACCCTGGACCACGATGTCGCGGAGATCGAGCAACCAGCCGCACGTCTGCTCGATGCCATGGCGGAGGTCATCGGTGACGGCGCGTGGGACCAGATCGGCGACGGTATCCCCGCGTGGGACCACTGCCCGGGTTTGATCAACGTGGAGATGACCGTGCTGCTGCGTGCGGTGATGCTGGCCTGGGGCATGGACGGGTTCGCGACCTGGCGCTACGGGATGCTGGGCAACGAGTCGGACTGGCTGCCGGGCATGGACGCACGGCATGCCGACCGGTTCGACTTCACCCGCACTCTGGCGCATGCGCCACTGGCCGAGCAGATCAAGGGCTGGTTGCTGGACGCCCACGGGATCTTGGCCCCTGACCGGTAGCCGGCCGCGCGCGCCGCACGTGGCTGCCCACCACGGACAACGACATCGCGACACGCCGAACGCGAAGCCGTTTGTCCCACACTCTCGGAACTGCGTCTGTCATCCTCAGCCGCAACAGAGAGGAGGCCGAAATGTCATTCGGTCAAGCCGTAAGCACCTGTTTCAAGAAGTACGCCGTATTCAAGGGCCGCGCATCCAGATCCGAGTTCTGGTACTGGGTCCTGTTCTACATCCTCGTTTCCATCGTCCTGAACATCCTGGACAGCCTGTTCGGCTGGCAGATCAACACGATCAGCAACACCGAAACCGGCAACTCGCTGACGACGGTCTACAACGCCGGCTGGCTCAGCGCCATCTGGGCTCTCGTCGTACTGCTGCCGACCCTGGCGGTGTCGGTGCGTCGCCTCCACGACGTCGGCAAGTCCGGCTGGTGGTGGTGGCTCGGGGTCATCTGCTGCATCGGGCCGCTGATCCTGATCTTCGCCTTCTACATCAAGGAAGGTGAAGCCGGCGACAACCAGTACGGACCGCCGCCGGGTACCGCTGTCGCGTAGCACAAAGCAAACAAGTGTGGGCCCCGCCGGAATGGTGGGGCCCACACTTCTTTGCCTGCGCGCTGAGCGGTCCGGACTGCACCGTTCTAGTGCGCCGCTGATCCGGTCCTCACATGGGGTCGGCGAGGTTCACACGATTGCCGCCGGAGTCCTCGGCCACTTCGAGCGCGCGCTGGGCCGCGCCGCGCAGGGCTTGCGGATCTGCACCCGCCGCCGCAGAGGCAACCCCGATACTGACAGTGACGAAGTTCGGCCTCGGGGTCAACGACACCCAGACCGGCTGCAAACTGATGCGGCGCGAGGTCATGGCCGACGTGCTGCCCAGGCTGCGGGAGACCCGGTTCGCGTTCGATCTCGAGTTGTTCGTGGCCGCATCCTCAGCCGGGTACACCACCGCAGTCGCCGCTCCGGTGGAACTGAAGGAGCGCATGGCCGGCTCCACGGTGACCAAGTCGACCATCGTGCGCACCCTCAAAGATGCCCTCACGGTGCTGGCCAGGCGCGGCTCGACCGCCACCTACGCCACCGCGGTGCGCCCGCAATCGCGCGTCTTCGCCCGTCACCCGGGGGTTCCCAGCCGCCGCGCCGGGTGAGCCCGGCTCCCCGCGGTCATCCGACGTCGGGGTCCACCTGCGAGAAGGCGACGACCTGGTCGCGGCCTCTCTCCTTCGCCTCGTAGAGTGCCCGGTCCGCCCTGGCCACCACGGCGTCGGGGTCGTCACCGTCCTCTGCCAGTGCTGCACCCATGCTCATCGAAGGGGTGAGCGTGACCCCTTCGGCCGTGAAAGGTCGGCTGACGGCTTGCCGGATCTTCTCAGCCAGGGCCACGGCCGTGTCCTCAGCGTGGATCTGTGTCAGGAGGACGAGGAACTCGTCCCCCCCGATGCGACCAACGGTGTCGCCCTCCCGCACGCTGCCTTGGATGCGGCGAGCGACTTCCACGAGCAGGGCGTCGCCCACTGCGTGACCGTGGAGGTCGTTGACCCGCTTGAACCTGTCCAGGTCGCAGTAGAGCACGCCCAGGCGGGTACCGGTGCGGGGCGGGTGGGACAGGACCGCATGCATCTGCTCGAGCACGGCCCGGCGGTTCTTGATGTCTGTGAGGGGATCCAGATGGGCGAGGTGTTCGAGTGCAGCGTGCGCCTGCTGCGTCTCCGAGACGTCCAGGAACTGGGCCACGAACGAGGAGATCTCGCCCTGTTCGTCCTGCACCGCCGCCAGCGCGTTCTGCACCCACACCGATTCGCCGGTCGCGTTGACGATGCGCTTCTCGCGGGTCAGCGACCGCACCGTTTCGCTGTGCAGTTGGTTCAACATCTCGATGTCGATCGCCCGGTCATCGGGGTGTGTCAGGGAAGTGATGCTCTTGCCCGCCAGACTCCGCTCGCTGCGCTGGACCATCCGACTCAACGCCGCATTCACCTGGACGATGTGGCCATCACGGCTGATCAGCGCCACCCCGATCGGCGTGGCCCGCATCGCTGTCCGGAACCGCTCCTCGCTGTTCTTCAGCGCGATCCGCGCTCGAACCTCGGCATCCACGTCCCGCAGGCGAACGACCCGCACCACATGCCCGCGCCGGTCGCGCACGGAGCTCGAGGTCGCGTCGACCCAGATCCACCGCCCCCCTCGCCGGCGCACCCGGAACTCCCCAGCCACCTCCATGCCGTCCGCAGTGCTGGAATCCATGGCCTCGGACACCGGTTGCCAGTCGCCCGGCGCTACGAACTCGTCGATGCGCCGCCCCAGGACTTCGTCCCGGTTCCAGCCGAACGTGTCGGCCACGGACGGCGAAACCCACTCCAGCACCCCCGTCACTGAGGTCTGGAGCACGACATCGGAGGTGTGCTCGGCCAGCATGCGGTAGTGCTCGCGGGAGTCGGCCAACTCCTCACGTCCCGTCACCAGTTCGGTGACATCCATGATCTGGGCGATGAGGGACTTCACCGCGCCCCGGTCGTCACGCACGGCGGCAACCGACAGGTCGCCCCAGACGACCTGCCCGTCCGGTCGCACGAATCGCTTGGTCAGCCGATAGGAATTCCTGCGCCCGTCGAGCACCTCCTGCACGAGAGCCAGATCGGCGGCAAGGTCATCGGGGTGGGTCAGGCTCTGCCACGTGGCCTCGAGCAGTACCTGCTCGTCACGGCCGAGGAATTCACACATCGCGGGGTTCACCTGGATGAAGGACCCATCGGGAGCCACCAGGTTCATCGCCACCGGGGCGATCTTCATGGCGACCCGCAGGCTCTCCTCACTGTCGTGCAACGCACGGGCCGACCGGTACTCCTTCGTGACATCTCGCCATGCGAAGGACACCCCGTCGCCCACCCGGACGATGCTGACGTCGAACTGCCGTACATCTTGGGTGATCGCGGTGGTCAGCGGCTCGGCTTTGAGTGCCAGCGGCTGCCCGGAGGCGATGACCTGCTGCGCCCAGCCGAACGCCCTGTCGGCGGCTTCTGCGCTGAACAGGTCCCTGAGACGAACACCCAGCACGGCCTCGCGAGTCGAGCGCAGATACGTGACCGCGGCCGCATTGCACTCCTCGCAGACCAGGTACGCGAGGACGCCATTCACATCGCGCACTGCACGCCAGAAGATCAGCGGATCCAACGATGAATCCAAGATCGCCCGCAGCCGGTCGGTCTCGTCCCCGGACGACGTCGCCAGCTGCTCAGGGGCAGCATCGACGGCATTGTCCGTGGCGGCGTTCACAACGCTCCCTTCGGACGCGAACCGGGATTGCTTGATCGGTGACGGCGTCAGATTGGTTCCATCGGGCGATCAAACGCGCGCGGAGGGGCCTGTTCGACTGTGGCGGGCTTCGAGCTTCCGGCCTGTGCCCGGTCGGCGACGATCAGTTCGGGTTCTGCGACGTCCATCGGCGTGTCGCGGGCAACAACGTGACAGAACCCGTGGGGATGTCCGACTCGCAGCGAACCACCCTTGCGATGCGGGTGAGGGCGCGACGGCCGCCGCCGGTCACCGCCCTCGCTGCACCGTCACGCCATCGACGATCACCGGTCCACCGCCCAACGACACGAGCCGCAGGTAACCGCGCGCCGACTGCGGCCACTCGACCGAGAACTCCTTCACGTGCCGCCCCGCCGCTGATCCGGACCGGCCAGCACCAACAGCCGACAGGTCGATCACTCGCAACAACTGGCCCCGGTGTCGGACCTCGACCCGACCGCAATCGCTGCACGCGACCGCCATGACCGAGACCGAATCCGTGCGCCCCATGCGCACGGACAAGGCGGCCCGGTTGTCCACTGCCCGCCAAGCTTCGCCCAAGGAGAAGAACCTTCCCTTGACCGGCTGCCAACGGCCACTGGCAGTCATCGCTGATTGATCCAGCGGGCGGCTCGCACACCGCCAGTCGGACCACGCCGATCGGTTGCCCACCGCGTCGATCGCGCGCACACCGGCACACACGGTCTTTCCCCGATCGACCTTAAGCCGGCGGACCCGCTCGCTCTCGGTCGTCGGATCGGACACCACGGCGGGTTGCGTGAACGAACCCAGGATGCCGTTCTGGCGCGTGCGGATCTCGTAGCCGACGAGACCGGAACCCCCGCGGTCGCTGCCCGAGTACCGCAGTCTCGGGATGCCTTTGCGGGCAATATCCGGGAGGTCGTCGATGGCTGCCTTCGGTTCCTGACTGTCGACCATCCACGTGAGCAACTCGGTGACCGCAGTTCCGCCGGCACCTGTCGCTTTGACGCGGAACGTGTGCTTGCCGTCGGCCAACCCCGTCAGGCGCAGCGGCGAGGCACAGGCCTGACCCACTCCGTCGATGAAGCAGGTGGTGTCGGCCCCCACCCCGGTGACGCGGAACTCGATCGTGGTCTCGGGGGTCGTGAACTCACCCTCACGCGGTCCACGGGTCAGCTCGACCACCGGTGCATTCTCGAGCCTGAACTCCGCGCTGGTAGCCGGAGGGGATTCGAGACCCGCGGTGTTTCGGGCCACCACGGTGAATGTGAGCGGCGTCCCCGCGGTAAGACCGGTGAATGTGACATCCTCACGGGCAGCCGAAACCTCGCGGCATTCACCCCCGGACAGACACACTGCGTAACTGACGAGCGGCACTCCCCCGTTACTGGTGGGCGGTGTCCACGAGACCTGCGCAGTGCGCGGCTCGTTCCCGGCGGTGGCGCTGACGTTGCGGGGCGCCCCCGGAACACCCGGAACGGTGAACGGGTTACTCTCATCGGACTCGGCGCCCTTGCCGGAGTCGCTATCCGCACGCACCGTGAAGTTGTACGTGACGCCGGGTTGCAGTCCGTCGAAGAAGATGTCCGTCGCACTCGCCGGCAGCACCCTGGACTGACCTCCCGGCGAGGCGAGGATCTCGTAGCCTGTGACCCCGGCCCTGGCCGCCGACGGAGCGGGTGGCTGCCACGTGACCATGGCCCCACCGGCACCGCCCTTGCCCGCCTTGACGTTCGTCGGCCGCTCAGGAACGCCGAGCGGCGTGACCGCAGCGCTGGGTGAGGACAGATCACCCGGGGCCGCGGCGTTGATCGCCTGTACGGTGAAGCGGTAGGGCCGGCCGTTCGTCAGCCCCTGCAGAGCCAGGGCAGTTGCTGGACCTGTGACGGTCGTGTCGATCGGCGCCTGCGGGAAGGACTGCCCCGGTTCGCGGTACTCCCTGATGCGATAGGCATCCACTGGAGCACCGCCGGTGGATGCGGGCGCATCCCATACAAGGCTGATCGACGCGTCCCCTGGAGTGCCCGTGACGTTGCTGGGCGCGCTCGGCGCTTCGGACGCCACGTCCACCGGCTCAGACGGATGGGACGCGGGCGAGGAGTCGTTGCCCGCAACGGCGAACACCGCCACGCGGTACCGGCCGGGCGGGACGTCAGGAATCGAGGCGCTGGACTCGTCACCGCCGACCACCGTCTCAATCGGGGCACCGCCGGCGTCCGGGTAGACCGCCACCCGCCACTGGTAACCGCCAGGTTGGACCGCGGACAGCGGGTCCTCCCAACTGATGTTCAGAGTGCGCCCGGCGGCAGCCTCAGCGTTGACGTCCTCCGGGGCGCGCGGGGCGATGGTTGTGTCGGCCAGGGCCCGGTACATCCGGTAGCCCTTGTTGTTGTCCTCGTGGATCTCCTGGACAGCATTGCCGGAATCGACGCGGGCGAAGATCCGAGGGGCGCTGCCTGCGTACCCGGCATCCGGGGTCCAGTCGAAGTACACGAACTGCGACTCACGGGCTGCGACGGGTTGCACACCGTCGACAGTGCCGAGCAGACGTCCTCCCACATCAGGATCCGCGTCGTAGAACTCGACCGAGGTGGCACCCTGCTGGTTCTTCAGGCTGTAGTTCTCCACCTGGACCCGCACACACAGCGGACGGCCGGGTTTGGCGTAGTCCGTCGACAGCACCAGCGGATCGCCCGGCGTGCACGGGCCGCGGAAGACCTGCACCCCAGGCGAGATGAAGCGGGCCGCGTCCGAGGAGATGCCCGCCTGCTTCTCGTAGTCCAGCAGGCGCGGCAACTTCATCGTCAGGTCGGGGCGGACAGCGTACTTCTGCTGCCACCAGGTCCTGGGCGCGCCGGGCGGGGCCACACTCGGACTGACGGCATAGTCGAGCACGAGCGCCGCACTCTCGTTCCAGTAGGCGAACGGCTTCACGGTGTAGGCCGTCTCACCGAAGCTCTCATCGATTCCGGCCAATGAGGCAGCCAACTCGGTGGTGCTTCCGATCGTCGTCTTGGTATTCGTCAGCTGCGAGTTCTTGTAGTCACCTTTGACCTCCAAGCCGATCTCGACCAGACCAGCCACGCTACCGCTGCCCTTGAGTGTGGCGCCGACGTTCCACTCCTTGTTCAGGGCGGCGGAAGCATCGGTGACTTTCTCTTGGGTCAGTGTGTACGTGTAGCTGCTGGAATCGGAGAGTTCGAACTCCTGCCGGTCGGCGAATGCTCCCACCAGAGGACTCGCCTCGTCCCTGGCCGTGGGTGAGATGAACGGGTTCTCCGTATCGCTGACGTCTTCGGGGTAGCTGAGGATGTTGCCCGGCTGATGGTTGACGTTCAGGTTCACCGCGTCGGGTGAGTTGATGTCGATCCAGCGCTTGGAGACTGTGTGCGGCGTGGTGGCCATCACGTAGGCGTTGGGCCGTGTTCCGCCGGGCTGATAGATCGGGTACTCAAGGGTGTCGTATGCCCGCTTGATCGCGTAGATCTTGTCCGTGTTGAGCGCCTTGACCTTGACCTCGATCTTGTCGGTGGTCTTCGTGGCATTGATATTGGTGAACTTCTCGCCGTAGCCGCCCCGCAGTTCCGCTTCCACCTTCACCGCGTCAAAGAGCGAGAACTCGGCAGTGGCCGTGGCGCTGACGGCCCAGTCCTCCGTCGATTCACTGGTGACCTCGGTCGATGCGGCCTGCTCCAACTTGTACGAGGAGTCGAAGAAGCAGACGGGCGGCACGAGGTACTGGTTGCCCGCGTAGCAGAAGTTGGGGTCGTACATCCGGCCGTCCAGGACGTCGAAATGTGTGGGCGGGGCGTTGAGGATCACCGACGGTTCCAGCGTCGTGTACTGACCCGATACCGGATCCCCGAGTTCGACTCGGCCGTCGAGCGCCAGTGAGGTCAACTTCGGGATCTCAGGGGCACCGCAATCCGAGAGGTATTGCGCGGTGGCGAAGCCCATCTTGCCCTGGCTGCTGAGATTCGCGAGATTGAAGAAGGCCCTCTGCCCGGAGGAACAACCCGATTCCGTCGTGGCCGCCACCGCGATCTGTGGGAAGGCGGATACCTTCACCTTCCCGGGCACCGGAGCGATCACCTGGTCGTTGGTGGGGCGCGCGTCCAGGACCGTCATCTCCGCGAAGGGGAATGCATCTTGTGAATCCAAGGTCCTGTACACGTTCTGGAACGTGCCGACGTCGACGATATCGATCAGTCCGTTCGGCCGGTTCAGAATGCCCCAGTCGGGCAGTGACACCAACTCGTCGACGCCATCGCCGGTGAGGTCCCCCACCGATTGGATCTGCGAGTGGAAGTTGAACCACTGGTCGGTCGCGAGGACTCCTCCGGACGCCGATCCCTTCAAGATCTCTCGTACCTCGAAGTCGCCGTTCGGGGTCACCCGCAACTCCGTCAACCTACCGTTGCCCTGGATCCCGGACCCCACGAACAGCCGGAGCTTCTCGGGGCCATTGCCACCGGTGTCTCGAACAACCGCCGCCCCCGGGCTGGCCTGCTCATCACCGCTGCCCGGGAGTTGGGACAGCAACGGCGTGATGGTCTGGGGGGCCACTGCTTCCTGCAAGTGTCCCTGCCCGTCGACCTCGAGCAAGCCAGCCTGGTAGTGCCGGTCTGCGGCAGTGCTAGTGATCGGCGCCCAGACCACAGCCACCTGGTCGGAGCCGGTCCCCGCGAAGTCCGCGACGGCCAACGACGGGCTGGTGGCCACACCCCCGTTGTCGAAGTACACGAAGCCGAAGTTGACGCACCGGTCCCGCCACCGACAGCCCGATGACCCGGCCGTTCGCATCCCGCTGGACCGCGATGTGAGCCACCTTCACCTCGCTGGTGCCGCCTCGACGTAGGACACGACCAGGGATGGGGCCCGATCGGGGCCGAACCTCCCCACCGCCAGCGCCACCTCGGTGAGGGCTTTCGGGAAGTCGCTGTCCGGTAGCGCGACCTGGTACGTCTGGGCGAAGCCGTTCAGTCGGTGGTTGCCGTCATAGGCCGGCCGTGACCATGTGACGCAGAAGGCTGACTGGCCGGAGCACCCGATACCCGTGCCGGCGTGTGCCAGGCCTGGCTCCAGCGATGGCCGCCACACGTCGTCGGGGTACTTGATGAGGTCCAGGTCGGCTTCGACGGCGTTGGCGCGGTACTGGGACTGCGAGGACTTGGTCACACTCGCCGCCACGCTGCTCCCGGTCATGACCGGGGGGTTGACGAGCTTGACATCGCCGTCGACGAACTCGGTCTGCAGGGAGACCCGGCGTACGTCGACCTTGGGGATCCGGCCGACCTGTGCGTCGAGTTGACCCCTGTGTCCCACGACCACGAGCCCCTCTTGCCCTATGGGCCGACGGTTCTCGAACCGGTCGATCGGGGGCGGCGTGGCAACCAGCGGAACTTGTGCCGCGGCCTGAGTGGTGGCTGGCGCCGGAGCGGCGACGGACGGCGCCTGCACCACGGCAGTGAGCGGGAGGGCCATAGCCACGGCGCCGACAAGGATCACGATCTTGTTTGTCAAATCCCGAGAAGTGGTCAAGCCGTCCTCCGGTGAACGTAGGTTCATGAAAACTAGTGACCGCTCTCAGCGCCGGTCAATCCCACACGGCGCAGATATGGCCGAACAGTTGACCTTGCCGCCAAGCCGTAGGAATCGCTACGCCGACCTTCGAAATACTCTCCTTCGGACGACGGGACGCGCTTCAGCCGTACCCGCCCGGCCACTGTCGCCATTTGCGGCCAACGAGCCTGCTCCTGGCGCCAACCTCCCGGTGGTTCACGCGCCCTCGCCGCACTGGCATGCTCTCACCAGACGGCACGGAGCCGTCCGCATCGGCGATCGGAACACCAATGGGCACTCGGCGGTGGTGGGTTGTCGCCGTCGCCGCCGCCGGGGCAAGTGCGGTGGCCGCCGACCGCGCTGTGAAACGCATCTTCGGCCATCCGCCTCGGCGGCACGCCTCGATCGATCCGGGTGCAGTCCCCCTCGATGCCATCGATGTCCAACTGCGTGCGGTGGATGGCGCGACCCTGCGCGGGTGGCTGCGCGAGCCGCCGTCCGCACAGCCCGGTGCGGCAGCGCTGGTGATCCACGGCTGGGGCGGCAGCGCCATCGACATGCTGCCGGTCTCGGAGTCGTTGCTCGCCCTCGGGCTGCCGGTGCTCCTGCTGGATGCCCGCGGTCACGGACGAAGTGACGACGCCGCGGTTGTCTCGATGCCGGCCTTCGCCGAGGACGTCCGCGCTGCACTCGGCTGGATGCGCGCACAGCCACACGTGGACCCGGCCCGGATCCTGCTGGCGGGTCACTCGGTGGGTGCCGGCGCGTGCCTGTTCGTGGCCGCGGGCGATCCGGACGTCGCCGCGGTGGTGTCGCTGGCCTCCATGGCCGACCCGAGCATGTTCATGGCCCAGCGCCTGAACCGCTGGCTGCCCGGCCCGCTGACCGGGCTGGCGCTGCGCTACGTCGAACACGCCATCGGGCACCGGTTCACCGAGTTCGCCCCCGTCTACACGATCGGGCGGATCAAGGCGCCGGTGCTGCTCCTGCACGGCCAGCGCGACACCACCGTGCCGGTGGCCGATGCCGACCGACTACACGCCTTGGCCCCCGGCAACAGCACCCTGATCGTGCTCCCCGATGGCGACCACTTCAGCATCGAAGCCCTGCAGGAAGCGGGACAGGACCTGGCGGCGTTCCTCCACGAAGCGGACCTCATCGATCCACGTCCGGGGGGATAATCCAGTCATGGGCGAAGTCCTCGCCAGGCGCCACGACCTGGACCTCCTGCGGGCCTTCGCCATGATGCTGGGGATCTGGTTGCACACCGCCGTCGCCGCTCTGGCGCTGCCGGGGGTTTCCGCAGAGGGACCGCTGGCCTGGTTCGCCGCGGGCGTCCACGGCTTCCGGATGCCACTGTTCTTCGTGCTCAGCGGGTTCTTCACCGCCCTGCTGTGGCAACGTCGCGGACCGCGGGGACTCCTGCGCGACCGCAGCCGGCGGGTTGCGCTGCCATTGCTCGTGGGTCTGGTCACCATCATTCCGATGCTGCTGGTCTGCGGCTACATCGGAAGCCTCGCACCGGTGGAAGTCGCCGATACCGGCATCTTCGAGCCGAATCCGGACCTCTTCCTCGGCGTGGGCCTCGGACACCTCTGGTTCCTCTGGTACCTGTTCCTACTGGTTCTGGTCTATGTCCCCCTGGCCCGGCCGATCACGCGGTCGGCCCGCGTGCTCGTGTGGGTCCTCCCCGTCATCGCAGTGGTGCCGCAACTGTTCATGGTCGAGCGGACGTTCGGCCCGGACACCGGCGCCGGCATCATCCCCGAGTGGCAGATCATCGGCTACTACGCCGTGTTCTTCGCATTCGGCGCATCTCTGTACGACCTGCCGCGCGGACGCGGCGGGCAACGGATCGACTTCCTCGGCCGCAGTTGGCCAGTCCTGCTGCCCGTCACCGTGCTGATCCTCTTCCCCGTCGCGATGTACGCCACCTTCGTTTCGGACAACTGGGCCGCGGCCAGCGGGCTGCAGGTGCTGTACGCCTGGGGCATCACCATCGGCCTGATCGGTCTGGTCCGCGCAATCCCGGGCCTGCATCGCCCATGGGTCCGGTACACATCCGATGCGTCGTATTGGATGTACCTGGCGCATCTGCCGCTCGTGCTGCTGATCGTTCCGTGGGTCGCCGTCGTGGGACTGGCTTGGCCGTTGACCTTCGTCGTGTCCGGGTTGCTGGTGACCGGGCTGCTTCTGTGGAGTTACCAGGCATTCATCCGTTACGGCGCAGTGGGCCGGTTGCTGAACGGCCCGAGGACCCGCCCTGCAAGCGTCCAGGTGGCCCAGCCTGCGCCCCAGTAGCCCACCATGGCCGCGGTGCAGCCGTGGAACTGAAGGAGTGCATGGCTGGCCGCCTCAGTGACCAACTCGATGCGGCGCCGGGGTTGTCCCCAGGGTTCTGCGGGTGGGACGGTTTTGTCGTACCTCCCTCGTAGCGTGGGGGGTATGGAGGAGTTGGTGGTGGCGGCGGTTGAGGTGATGCTGCTGGCTGACGCCGACCCGGTGGCGGTGGCTGCCGCGTCGGAGACGGTGATCGCCTGGGCGCATGCCCGCCAACTGGAGGCCATGGATCAGGTCGCCTGCGAGCAGCCGGCGTTGCTGGACCCGACCGGCCGGCTGGTCGACCCGGCCCCGGCCGAGATCGCCACCAGCCTGCACTGGTCCACCGGTGCCGCCGCCGCCCGGGTGGACCTGGCCCAGCAGTTGTGCGCGCGAGCTGCCCGGCGTGCTGGCCGGGCTGCGGGAAGGCCGGATCGATCTGCCCAAGGCCCAGGAGATCGCTTATGGCACCTGCGAACTGGACCCGGGCGTGCGGGTGCGGCTGGCCGGGCTGGCGGTCGGCTACGCCGACGGGCCATACCCGCGCCCAGCTGCGGGCCTGGCTGACCCGCCGGGTCGCCGCGATCGACCCGGCCGCGGTGCAGCGCCGACGCAAGAAAGCGGTCCGGGCCCGGCGGGTGTGGATCACCCCGGACACCGACGGCATGGCCACCCTCGGCGCCTACCTGAGCGCCGAGGAGGCGCAGGCCTGCTGGAACGCGCTGGTCGCCGGCGCCGCGAACATCGAAGGCGGCATCGACCCGGCCCGCGCCGACCTGCTCGTGGCCCGCCTCACCGGCCTGGAACTCGGACAACCGGTCCCGGTGCAGGTGCTGCTCACCCCCGGCGGCCCGGAACTGGCCGGCCACGGCCCGCTCAGCCCCCACCACACCGCCGAACTGTGCCAGCACGCCCAACTGATCGACCTCACCGCGGCCCGGGCCTCCCGCGGCTACCGGCCCGCACCCGGGCTGGCCCGCTGGGTGCGCGCCCGCGACCGGCACTGCCGCTTCCCCGGCTGCCGCCGGCCCGGCGATGCAATGCGATCTGGACCATGTGATCCCCCACCCCGCCGGGCCCACCAGCGAATCCAACCTGGCCGCGCTGTGCCGCTACCACCACCGGCTGAAAACCCACACCGGCTGGACCGTCCGGATGCACCCCGGCGCCACCCTGGAATGGACCAGCCCCCGCGGCCACATCTTCCACACCAGCCTGCACGACCCGTAGTTCGCACCCGCGCCACCCCGGTGGCGCGAGCCCGCACGCCGCACCCATCCCGACAGCCCCCGGCTGATCGGGATATCGGCGTGCCCAGCGGGCGTCGCCCGTCCTGCTGGATTGCCTCCGGCGGTCGCGGTGCCAGGGGTACCGGGTTGAGCAAGTGCCTCGCCGGGCGCTTCCGCGGGGTCACCACGATCGTGCAGACTGTCCCGGGTGACAGTCGATCCGTTGCCCGCCTCGATGACCTCTGCACTCGACTCCGCAGCGCAAGCCGCATTCGACCTGTGCTCCGGCACTCCCGGTGCCGTCGTGGGTGTTCGCACCGGAGGCGGAATCTGGTTCGGCGCCTACGGCACCGCCGACCCGGACGTAGGCAGCGCCATCGGCAGCGGCACCCATCTGCGTATCGGATCGGTGACCAAGACGTTCACCGCGACCCTGTTGCTGCAATCGGCCGCCGAAGGAGAACTCGACCTCGACGCACCGATCTCCGACTTCGTGGACGACGTACCCGATGGCGATCGCGTCACCTTGCGATTGCTGGCCACGATGCGCAGCGGGATCGCCGACTACACCGCAGACCCGGCGATCGTCGCGCGCATCATTGCGGACCCCACCGCGGCGCAGGATCCCGCCGACATGATCGCCGGTGGGCTCGCGGCCTCACCGGTCTTTGAACCCGGCGGGCAATTCGCCTACTCGAACACGAACTACCTGCTGCTGGCTCAGGTTCTTGAGTCGGCCACGGGTGCGACCTTCGGCGCGCTGCTGTCCGAGCGCATCCTGAATCCCCTGGGTCTGCTCGGCACGTGGTGGCCGGCCAGTTCCAGCGAAATCCCCCAGCCCTACGCCCGGGGTTTCACGATGTCATTCCCGGGCGCCACTGCGGAGCATCCGGTCGAGGCCACAGGTTTCAACCCCGCGTGGGCCGGGGCGGCCGGCGCATTGGTGTCGACCCCGGCGGACCTTCTCACGTTCAGCCGTGCCCTGGCCACGGGCACGGGTCTGCTGGATCCGCACACGCACGCCGAGCGGGTGGCGTCGCTGGCCCCGGCGCCAAGCCTGGGCACGGGGGTGCGGTATGGAATCGGGTTGATGGGCATCAGTGGCTGGCTGGGACATTCCGGCGACATCCCGGGGTACCGCAGCTCGTGCTACTTCCATCCCGACGCCGAGACCAGTCTCGTGGTGGTGACGTCCAGCGACATCGTGGCCGGGCGCTGTCCTGAGACTGCCGCCGCGATGACCATCGCCACCGATGCCACCTGTATGTCGCCGACGGCTCGGATCTTCGACGCGGTGTCGGACGTGTTGGGCCACCCGAGCACAACCCCCACTAGCACCGCCTGAGCAGCAGGGACACCACGACCGGACCATCGCCTATCCGCTCGGCGGACCCTCATCCGCCGGTCTGTGGCGGGTCCTCACAACCCGAGAGGCACTCGACCGAGACGTTCCACCTGCCGACGCCTCACAGCCCCAGCGAACCCCTGGCCAGACGCTCGAAGAGCCGGTGCGGCATGAACCGCTTGGCGAAGACACCGAGTCGCTCATCGCCTTTCCGACCGGCACCCGGCGCGGCGGGTTGCCCGCGGCCAGAATGCGTTCCACTGCCGCGGCGACCTGCACGGCGGGCATGCCGTTGCGCTCGTCCTGCTCCATCGTGGCGACCGCCGAGGCATTCGGCCCGGCGTAGGGACTGTCCGCGTCCGCGGGGTCGTGGCGACGCCGTTGCGCGGTGAAGTCCGTCGCCGCGTTGCCGGGCTCCAGCAGGGTCACAGCGATCCCGAATGGCGAGACCTCGTATGCCAGGGCCTCGGCGAATCCCTCCAGCGCGTACTTGCTGGCCGAGTAGTACGCCTGGAAGGGCAGGCCCACCAGACCTCCGAGTGAACCCACCAGGACGACGCGGCCCCGGCCCTGACCCCGCATGACCGGCAGCACTTCCCGAACAACGCGGACGGTGCCCCAGAAGTTCGTCTCGAGTTGCGCCTTGGCCTGCTCGATCGGGGTGGTCTCCACCGGCCCCGCGAGTCCCCAGCCCGCCGCGGTGATGACTGCGTCGATCCGGCCGTGCTCGGACAGCACGGTCCCGATGCCGTCAGCCACGGACTCATCGTCGTCGACGTCCATCACCAGGGTCCGCCAGCCACCCGTGGCCGTTCCCCGGCGACTGGCCCCGACAACCGTCCAGCCTGAGCCCGCCAGCCTGTCGGCACACGCACGCCCGAGGCCGGAAGAAGCACCTGTGATCAGGCATACCCCGGGTGGCATCGCCGCACCTCGGCGATTGCGCCCGGGAGCCCGCATACTCACGGTGCCCCGATCACCCGGTGGGTTGCACTGTCTCCCAGGTGACATTGCCCTTGTCGTCGGTCTGGGTCACCTGGACATCGATGCTCTGACCGTCCAACTCGGCGGTGCAGGTGAAGACGTTGCCCTGCTCGATCGGGACCGATTCCGGGCAGGTCACGGTCGGCGTCCCGGACAGACTCATCTGCGTCTGCATCTCGGTGGCGATCGTGGTCTGGAGTTTGTCGATGTCCAGGCTGGAGGCCGAACAGGCTGTCAGAGAGGCCGCCGAGAGGAGTGCACCGGCGGAAAGGGCAATCAGTTGTGCGCGCATTCCGGCAGCCTATATGCACCCACCGGCGGCCGTCACCATCTCAGAGCGCGTCGCTGGCACACCGGGAACTGTCCGGCACCCCGCTCAGCGCGGAATCAGGGCCCAGACGTCGAGGTCGAGCAGGACACCGGGGGCGTACTTGCCATCCTCGCCGCGCAGCGTCATGGACTCGTCGCGGTCCTTGGTGCCGACCAGTCGCAGCCGCAGCGCACCCACCCCGGGCGCGGAAGTGTCAGCCTTGTCGAGCACCTCGGACCAGGCGTAGACGGTGTCGCCTGCGAAGGCTGGCGAGGCGTGGGCACCGGCGTTGACCGCGGCGATGAGTTGCGCGTTCGCCAGCCCGTTGAAGGACAAGGCCCGGGCCATGGAGATGATGTGGCCGCCGTAGATGAGACGGTTGCCGTCGGGTCGGGCCTGGGTGTTGAAGTGGACCTTCGCCGTGTTCTGCCACAACCGGGTGGCCAGCATGTGTTCGGCATCGGTGAGGGTCACACCATCGACGTGGTCGATCTTCTCGCCGACTTCGTAGTCGTCGAACCGGTGCGGCTCACCGGCCGCCACGAAGTCGTAGTCGGTGAAGTCCAACCCGGCGGGGATGACCAGGTCGGCCGGGTCCACCACCTTCGCCAAGTCGGGCAGCACGGTCTCCGGCGCGGGGGCCTCGAGGTCGCGCTTGTGCACCATCACCCAACGTGCCCACTCGATGGCGACCTCGTCGCGCTGGTTGGTCGCCACGGAACGGACGTAGACGACCCCGCTCTTGCCATTGGAGTTCTGCTTCAGGCCGATGACCGTGGACCGGGTGCGCAGGGTGTCCCCCGGGACGACGGGTGCGTGGAACCGGCACTCGGCATACCCCAGGTTGGCCACCGCGTTCAGCGAGATGTCGGGCACTGTCTTCCCGAATGCGATGTGGAAGCCGATGAGCTCCTCCACCGGGTGCGGATCGAGTCCGACAGACGCCGCGAACGACGCCGAAGAGGGAACTGCGAAGCGGGTCGGGTAGAGCGCGCCGTAGACCGCGCGGTCGCCTTCGGTGACGGTCCGCGGGGTCGCGTGCTCGATCACCTGGCCGATGGTGAAGTCCTCGAAGAAGTTGCCTGGGTTCGTCTTGCTCACGACAGCGAATTTACCGCTTGGCCTGCAGCGGCCGGGGCGGAGGTTACGGATCGTGCCCTGCGGGGGTCCGCAAGCCCCCTGTGATCGGTCAGCCGTCCGGGCAATCGGCGAGTTCTGGGTTCGCCGGTGCCGAGGGGAACGCCGATGCCCAGACGCTGCCGGGACAGGCTGCATGGAACCGAAGCCAACACGTGCCATAGGGGCTCTTCAGATGTCCGTGGGGAGTCAGACTACTGCCGCCAGTCGCTGGGGCCTGTGGCACGGCTGGGGAATCCGGCGAGTGTTGCGCCGTTGTCGTGCCTGCGGGTCGACTGTTGCGCGGTTGTCGGTTTCGGGGGCTCGAAACCAGCAACCGCGCGCCACTCGCGGCGGGCCACCAGCAACCGCGCAACAGTCGAGCACTCGATCCGCCGGGGACGACCGGGTGGTCGAGCCCCGATGTGCGTTCCACGTGCCGCCGGCGGACCTCCACGCCGAGGCGATTCCACAGCCTCACGGCGCGATGCCTACCCTTCGACTGTGAGGGTGTTCATCTGGCACGGCTACCTGCTTGCGGGAACCGGGTCCAACGAGTACACGCGGGCTTTGACACGTACGCTCGCCCGGTCCGGACATGACGTGACCGTCTTCAGCCAGGACCCGAACCCCGCCGCGTTCGACCTGGGCGGTGCGCGCAGTGTCCGGCCGCCGCTGCCCGGCAGTCTTCCCGTCTTCGTCCTGGACCGATATGCCGGAATGCAGCCACGCCTGCTGCAGGACATGTCACGCGCCGAACTGGACACCTTCGTGGCTGCGAACGCCGCAGCCCTCCAGGCCCACGGCCCGGCCGACCTGCTCGTCGCGAACCACGTTCTGCTCGGGGCCCCGGTCGCAGCGGCGTCAGGCATCCCGTTCGTGGTGAAGGCCCACGGTTCCGAACTGGAGTACTCGATGCGCGGCCGACCGGAGTTGTGTTCGTGGGCCGGCGAGACCCTGCGCGCCGCCCGCGCGGTGGCGGCCGGGTCATCGCATACCGGGCGCATCGTGCAGGAACTGACCGGGGTCGACCCGGCGAAGATCGTCGTGGTGCCGCCCGGGGTTGCCACCGAGCAGATGCGCCCGCTGCCCCGCGCGGAGGCGCTCGCCGGCCTGCTGGCCGAATGCCGCGCCGATCCACCGCGCTCCGGGGAGAGGGACCCCGACGAAGGGAACGCCGAGCGTCTCGAACCCTTCCTCGCCGACCCGGACCGGGCAACGGTGCTCTACGTGGGCAAACTCAGCCAGGAGAAGGGCATTCATCTGCTGCTCGAGGCCCTGTCCGGACTCGACGCCCGCGCGGTGATCGTCGGCTTCGGCCCGGCGCGTGCAGAACTGGAGGCTCAGGCCCACCGACGTGGCGTGGAGGCGGTGTTCACCGGCCCCCTGCAGCACCGGCACCTCCGCTTCCTGTGGCCCCTGGCCGATGTCAGCGTGGTGCCATCGGTCTTCCCCGAGGCCTTCGGGATGGTGGCCGCCGAGGCCGCCGCAACCGGCTCGCCGCCGCTGGTCGCACGCCACAGCGGACTGGCCGAGGTTGCCGGGAGCATCGAGTCACGCCTGCCCGAGCACTTGCGCGTGCTGACCTTCACGTCGGGGGACGCCGCTGACCTTCGGCAACGCCTCGAGCAGATCCTCGCCCTTGAACCACCCGACCGCGCGCAACTGGCCCGTGGCTGTCGTGCCGCCGTGGTCGAGTTGTGGGGCTGGGAGCGCGTGGCCGGACAACTTCTGGCGGCCGGCGAGGTTAGGGCTTAGGCCAAAGCTGCAGCAGCATGCTCGCTGCTCACCCGCGCAGGCCGGACCGAGTCCGGAATCAGCCGGCGTCGACTGTGGGCAACTCCACGGCGATTCGCGAGAACCGGACCGAACCACCCTTGGGGAACACGTTGTACAGGCTGCTCTGCGCGACCAGTTGCAGCGTCAGCCGCTGACCGTCGCGCAGCCCGACACTGATCGCCTCCATCGGCACGGTTGCCTGCTGCTTCTTGCCGTTCAGGCGCAGCTCGATCGGGGTGATCTGGTTGCCCACCACCGTGTCGGTGCGGTTGTCGACCAGCTGCGCGAGCACCCGGACCTTCTTGTTCGGGGACTGCCCCTTGTAGGTCAAGCGCAGCGTGGGCGTGCCCACGACCACCGCCGCCTGCTTGGCGCGCACCGTCACGTCCACCGCACGCTTGGCCGGCGTGGGAATCGTGGCGCGCAGCAGGATCGCGAACAAAGGTGAGATCGAGGGCGGCAGTTTGTCGGCATACGGCCCTGAGCCACCCTTCTTCGCCAGCGTGAGGCGGCCACTGCCCTTGGCCTGCAACTCGCCATCCGGTGAGGCCGGATAAGCCGAGGCGCTGCGGTACTTCCCGCGCTGATCCACCCACATGAAGCCCGGACCGGTGTCCACGGACGCGTCGCCCTTGAGGTACCGGTCGAGCCAGAGCCACGTCTGCCGCTGGGGCAACGAGGCGTCGCCCTCCTTGGTCAAGCAGATCCCGTGACCGCCGCAGAACCAGACCATCTTGGTCGCAACGCCGGCAGCACGGAGCGCCTCGTAGTTCTTCACCGCTTCGGACGGCGGGAAGAGGTTGTCGATGGTTCCCTGCAGAATCAGAGTCGGTGCGGTGATCTGGGACAGTACCCGGTCGGGGCCCGCATCCCGGGCGAAGTCCACCACCTCCTTGCTGAAGGTGATTCCCTTTCGCGCCTGGCTGCGGCCCTTCAGGATCGATGGGCTGAACGTGTTGCCCGGCTGGGTGGCGCCGGCCATCAGCGCGCTGACCCACGCGGTCTTGATGGTGTCCGCCTTGTACAGACTCGTCTGCAGCGAGTTCCACGCGATGACCGGCACGATGGCGTCCAAGCGTTGGTCGATGGCGGCGGTGGAGAACTGGATCCCGCCGCCGTACGACCCTCCGGTCATGCCGACGCGCGGGTCACCGGCGGCGTCGAGTTGTGCCTCGGGGCGGTCAGCCACCCAGTTGATCAGGCCCGTGACGTCACGGCCCTCGTAGTCGGGGTTGTTCAGTTGCGCCTGGCCACCCGATGGGGAGATGCCACGCGGATTCCAGGTGAGGACGTTGTAGCCCGCGCGACGCAGATCTCCGACCCCGGGGATGGCACCGGTGCTCGTCTGGTCCGGGTCGCTCTGTGCCTTGCCGCCGAAGCCGGGGCCCTGCAGGACCGTCGGCGCCTTCTGGCCCTCCGCGAGGTTCAGCGCCGGGAACCAGTAGAAGGTGATCGCAGTGCCGTCGAAGGACTGGATCGTGTTGAGGTCCTCGGCCTGGGCCGGGGGCGCTGCCAGAGTCAGACCGGCGGCAAGTGCGGTGGTTGCCGCACCGGCGAGTAGTCGCCGACCAGCAGGTGTGTGCTTGAGGTTCATTGCGCCGCCTTCCCCATACGTGGCTGAACCACTGTCCCACAGACCTCGGGCGTTCCTGGACGGAACTGCTGCGCCTCCTGCTGCGCGCCTCCCGACTGGAGTCCGAGGCTCCCAGATGGCTGGGGCATTCCCACCACTGGCGGGCGCCACCGCGGCCGTGACGATGGCTCGTCCGGGCACTGCGCGGCAGGCCGGGACTGGAGGCCGTGGCGACACAGCAACGAATCAGGCGCCCCCGCTTGCTAGCGTCAGCCTCGAGCCATGAAGGAGCCGCACATGTCCAGAATCGTCGTCCTCGGAGGCTGTGGCGGGATCGGCAGTGTGGCGGTGCGGGCCCTGGCCGTGGCCGACGGCGTCGACGAGATCGTGGTCGCGGATCAGCCGGCTGTGGACCCCGAGGGGGCGGCCCGGGGATTCGAGCGAACCGGCATCACCGGCGCCCCTGTGGATGCGGCCTCGGCGGAATCACTGGCCAGGGTGATGGCGGGCGCGGACGTCGTCGTGAACTGCATCGGCCCGTTCTACCGCTTCGGCCCGCCGGTGCTGCAGGCCGCGATCGATGCCGGCGTCGACTACGTCGATGTCTGCGACGACCTCGACCCCACCCGCACGATGCTGGCCATGGACGACGCCGCGAAGTCCGCCGGCGTCACAGCGTTGATCGGCATGGGCAACTCCCCCGGCATCGCCAACGTCATCGCCCGCCTGTGTGCCGACCAACTGCTCGACCAGGTCGAGTCGGTGGACATCATGCATGTTCACGGCGGCGAGCCTGAGGAGGGCGCGGCCGTCATCAAGCACCGGATCCACGCCATGGACAACCCCGTGCCACTGTTCGTGGACGGGGAGTTCATCGAGGTGCGGCAGCTGGACGCAGACGGCCAGGCCTTCGTGCGCGAATTCGATTTCCGCGACGTCGGCAGGCTCCCGGCACACCCCTACCCGCACCCCGAGACGATCACCTTGCCGCAGCACATCCCGGGTCTGCGGCGCGCGACCAACCTCGGCGTCATCTTCCCGCTGTCGTACTTCCGGCGGACGCAGGAGCTGGTGCGGGCCGGCGCCTGCAGCCAGGAACCCCTGGTCGTGGACGGCCAGGACGTGGTGCCCCTGGAGTTCTCGGTGGCTCTGCTCCAGCGCGAGCGGGCGGGTCTGCTGGAAGCGGCCGGCGTGACCGGTCCCGGCGGGTGCCTGGCCGTTGATGTCAGCGGGCGCAAAGACGGCCAGACCCACCGCTACACCTTCCAGCTCTCCTCCCAAGAGGCCGGCGCGGGTGAGGGCACAGGCATCCCCGCTGCCGTCGGCGCGCTGCTCATGTTGGGTTCCGGGGTCGCCGGCCCTGGCGTGGTACCGCCCGAGGCCGGCGTCGATCCGGTGGCCTTCCTACCGCTCGCGTTCGACGTCATGCATCGGCTGGGAGTCGAAGCCGGCGGCGGGCTGTATGTCGAACACACCGGCCCGGATGGCACGGTCTCCGAACTGCCCCTGAGCTACTGAGCGCTACTCGCGAGGCGCGGCGGCCGCAGGGTCAGACCTGGGCGGGCGCCCGGCGCGCATGGTGGCGTACCCGCTTCCACAACCCGTCGACCAGCCACAGCAGCGGTGCACTGAGCACGATCAGCGGGATCACGGCCCAGGGCGGCCATGCCTGCCCGAGCAGGGAAGCGATCACCGGGACCTCCAGACATGCCACACCGAAGGCCAATGCGAGCGCCACCGCGACGATGAGGAAGCGGTTCCCGCGCCAGCCCAGTCGCCACACGGACCGCCTGGTGCTACGGCACGCGAAGGCGTTGGCGCACTGCATCACCACCACCGTCAGGAACGCAGCACCGGATGCCGCCAACAAGGCATCGCCGGTGGGCCAGGACAGGCCGGGCCGCCAGCCCGCGACCGCGAGCGCGGCGACGAATACCGCCAGTTCGGCAACCGCCTCGGTCGGCCCGAGCACTCCGAACGCCCGTGTGGCCACCGTCCGGTCCAACAGCCCGCCGGTGACCGGCTCCCGGTCGAGCACGTCGTCGGCTGGCTTCTCGGCCCCGAGGGCGATGGCCGGCAGAGTGTCCGTGCCCAAGTCGAGGGCGAGGATCTGCAGCACCCCCAACGCCAGTGGGAAATGCGCCGCGCTGATGGCCCACACGATGAAGGGTGCGAGTTCCGCGACGTTGTCGGTCAGGTGATAGGTCAGGAACCGCCGGGCGTTGAGGAAGGTGCCGCGGCCCTGCCGCACGGCCGCCACGATCGTCTGCAGGTGGTCGTCGAGCAGGACGAGATCGGCGGCCTCCCGCGCCACGTCGGTGCCACCCTGCCCCATCGCCACCCCGATGTCCGCCTCCCGCAGGGCCGGGGCGTCGTTGACGCCGTCGCCGGTCATGGCCACCACATGGCCGCGGGCCTGCAGCGCACGGGCGATACGCAACTTGTCCTCCGGCGTGATGCGTGCCAGGACGACGCCATCGTGATCGACCGCTTCGCCGAGCGCAGCCTCGTCGGCGGGCAGTTCCGCCCCCGTCACGACTGGCGAGTCGGGCAGTGCCAATCCGATCTCGGCCGCGATGGCGCGGGCGGTCTTCGGATGATCCCCCGTGATCATGGCCAGCCGGATCCCCGCCCTCCGGCACTGCGCGATCGCCTCCACCACCCCGGGACGCGGCGGGTCCTCGAAGGCGAGCAGGCCCAGCAGGCGCATGTTCTCCCACTGGGCGCCCTCAGCCACCGCGAGCACCCGCAACCCCCGCACCGCGAATCCGTGCAGCACCTCCTCGGCACCAGGGACCGTTGGACAGGCGCCCATCACCGCCTCCGGCGCCCCCTTGCAGACGACCCGGTCGCGGCGCCGGGACACTGCCATCCGGCGCACCGGATCGAACGGCTCGAACGCCACCTCGTCGGCCGGCGAGGGTTCGGTCAGGCCGAGCCTGCGCACCAGCGCATCCACCGCAGCGTCCATCGGGTCACCATGCGGCTGCCATTGCCCAGCGTGTTCCCGCGCCTCGCCGCGGGAGGCCATCCGCGCGACCAGCGCCGCCTCGGCCACTGCGTCGAGGGCGGCCTGCGGACCCTGCACCTGCGCGTGCGGCTCGTAGCCCAGACCGGTGATCACGGCCGAACCCATCGGCGTCCAGACCTCCACGATGTTCATCCGGTTCTGGGTGATCGTCCCGGTCTTGTCGCTGCAGATGACCGTGGTTGCGCCGAGAGTCTCCACCGACTCGAGGCGCCGGACGAGTGCGTTCTGATCGGCCATGCGTTGGGCACCGATGGCCAGGGAAAGGGTGACCGTGGGCAGCAGCCCCTCCGGCACCAGAGCGACCGTGACGCCGATCCCGAAGATGAAGCCCTGCTCGGCCGGGACGTCCAGCAGCAACATCAGCAGGAAGAACGCGACCCCGACGCTGGCCGCGATGATGGCGATGGTTCGCACGAGTCTGCGGATGTCGAGTTCCAGCGGAGTCCTCGGCCGTGGCTGCGACTGCGTCAGGTCGGCGATCTGCGCGAACCTCGTCCCGCGACCGGTGGCAACCACCAGCGCCCGACCTTCCCCCTCGACGACGAAGGTGCCGGCGAACAGCAGGTCGCCGTCACCGACGGAATCCGGGACGCTCTCGCCGGTCAATGTGGAGGTGTCGAGCCGCAGGCCCTCCGCCCACACGCACCGCATGTCGGCGCACACGCGGTCCCCCTCCTGCAGGACCACCAGGTCGCCCGGCACGACCTGCCTCGCGTCGACCTCGATGGTGCGGCCGTCGCGCCGCACTGTGGCCCGCAGGGGTAACAGGTCGCGCAACCGGCTCGCGGCTCGCTCCGCGCGGTACTCCTGCACGAATGCGAACACCCCGTTGACGATCACCACCAGAACGATGGCGGCCGCCAACTGCGGCATACCCCCGATCACTGCGAGAGCCGCCGCACCCCACAGCATCAGGGCGAAGAAGTGCACGAACTGACCAACCAGCTGCCGCCACAAGGGTGTCCCGGCAATCCGGGGCAGTTCGTTCGGGCCGGCCTCCTGCAACCGCTCGGCGGCTGCGGCCGCGGTCAGTCCCTGCGTCGCCAGTGACGGTTCGGCGCCAACCACGACGGCCGCCTCAGCCGTTGAGGACCTTGAACACCTGGTAGACCATGAACGCCGGCCAGAAGATCCCTTCGAAGAAGGCCCAGACGTACTCCCAGAAGCCGTCGGCTTGACCGAAGAACCACACCCAGGCCCCGAAGATGCCCAGCCCGTAGATCGCACCACCGCCGGCTGCACCGGCATTGGAGTTCTTGTTGCTCATGGCACATCACTCCCACTTCCCACGGTACGCCCGTCCTGGGGCCGGCTGCGCCCCTGGACCGAAGGACGGCAGGGTGCGACAGTCGGGTATGCCCACAGCCCTCATCACCGGCGCCACGTCCGGCATCGGACTGCACT
Source organism: uncultured Actinomycetota bacterium (assembly GCA_963733395.1). Taxonomy (GTDB): domain Bacteria; phylum Actinomycetota; class Actinomycetes; order S36-B12; family UBA10799; genus JADKAV01. The sequence goes on along the minus strand of CAVTCZ010000005.1, from coordinate 460,776 downwards.
TCGCACAACGGCTCGCCGCCGACGGGTACGACCTGGTCATCGTGGCCAGAACCGCCGGGCGCCTGAAACAGGTCGCCACGGATCTGCGGCGAGACCACGGGGTCGCCGTGCAGACCATGTCCGCCGACCTGACCCGGCTTCCGGACTGCCGGCGCGTCGAGCGACGGCTGCTGGACCCGGACGCGCCCATCGATCTCCTGGTGAACAACGCCGGCTTCGGGCTCTACGACGGCACCTTCGGCGAGCACGATGTCGACGACGAGGACGGTCTGCTGCTGGTCAATGTGCGGGCGGTCATGCGGCTGACCCATGCCGCCGTGAGCGCCATGGTTCCCCGCGGTCACGGCGAAATCATCAACGTCTCGTCGGTGGCCTCCTTCGCGCCTGACGCGCTGGCGCCGACCTATGCGGCCAGCAAGGCGTGGGTGACGTCGTTCTCCCAGGGACTGGGCGCGCAGCTGCGTGGCACCGGCGTCCGGCTCCTGGTCCTGACCCCCGGGCTCGTGCCCACCGGATTCCAGGAGCGGGCCGGTGTCGAGGCCAAGGTCCCGGCCGCGCTCTGGGTCGACCCGGACTTCGTCGTGGACACGGCGCTGAAGGATCTGCGAGCCGGGCACGGTGTCAGCATCCCGGGACTGCCCTACCGGGCGGTCTCCCTGGCGATGCGGTTCACACCCCGCAGCATCTACCTGCCACTGTCCCGCGACCTGCTGCGGCGGTTCACCGACTGACCGTCATCTGCACCTGGTAGCGCCGATCACCAAGGGCGGTGGTGAACACCGCTTCGATGCGCGTGTACCCCTGCGCCCGCGCTTGGGCGATGGCTGCCTGCCGCGCGCTCTCGACGCTGTCGGCCGAGATCTCGATGGTTGTGATCACGGGCCCAGTGTCACCCATGAGTGTGACAAGTGACGGCGTGTCAAGAACGAATCACCCCGAATCCCCCATTCGGCCTCATCAAATCCGCAGGATCACCCGATCCACTAGAAGGAAGAAGGAGGCCGCCATGACGATCAGCCCGCAGATCATCCTGTTCGTGTTGTTCATGCTGACAGTCGTCCAGGCGACCCGGATCGATGAGATGCGGCACCGCAGGCGCGAGCTGGATTCCCATCACAAGTCCCGTTCGCACGCTGCGGGCAGGTAGGACGGCCACGAGGCGGCTGACGCGAACGGCACATGTCCCTGACGCTGTCGCGGACTGGACGCCCGAACCCGCGCGAGATCGACCTCCGTACCTCCCATCTCGCTCGGCCCACTTCGTCGAACCTGACGCTCGGCGGCACCAAACGGGCTCGAAGGCGCGTAGCCTGACCGCAATCACTTCGGAGGTGGCCCATGGGCGGTCAGGTCAGTTGCTTCATTGCGGCTGCGATGGCATTGGTGGCAGGTGCAATCATCGCCAACCCGGCAACTGGCGTCGATCGAGAACCCCTGCCGGCTCGGGCACCCAACCGCCCGAGGTCAGTGCCGCCGTCGCACACGACACGTCTCCGCCCCTGCGGGACCTCGTCAAGACCGCCGCAGCGGCCCCCGACGCCCAGCCTCTGGACTCGGTCAGCAAGCCGGTTCCCAACAAGCCGGTGCCGCAAGAGCGCATCGATGCGATGCTCGCCGCCAACCCCGGCCCACCCGTGATTCCGGACCCCACTGGTCCGGGCGATGTCGACATGCCGGCCCTCGCAGGCAGCTTCGACGGCATCCAAGAACTCCGACAACACCGGTGCGGTCTATCCGCCCGACACCGACGGCGACGTGGGTCCGAACCACTACGTGCAGATGGTGAACCTGGTCGTTCCAGATCTTCAACAAGGCGGGCACTTCGCTGCTCGGTCCGTCGAACAGCAACGTGCTCTGGGCCGGGTTCGGCGGCGACTGCCAGACACAGAACTCCGGCGACCCGATCGTGCAGTACGACCAGTTCGCCGATCGATGGTTGATGTCGCAGTTCGCCGTCAGCGGCAACTCGTACCGCGAGTGTGTGGCCATCTCCCAGACACCGGACCCCACCGGGGCGTGGCACCGATACGCCTTCGCGTACGACCAACTCCCCGACTATCCGAAGTTCGGGGTCTGGCCCGACGGCTACTACGTGACGTACAACATGTTCCAGGAAGTCTCGCCCAGCAACTACAACTTCACCGGGCGCCAAGGTCTGCGCGCTCGACCGGTCGGCCATGTTGGCGGGAGGCCCGGCCACACAGCAGTGCTTCGATCGGGCGGACGGAGTGGTCCCTGCTTCCGTCGGATGCCGACGGCACCACGCCGCCGCCCGCCGGATCACCCAACTACATGCTCGGCGAGCACTGGAGCGACCAGACCAAACTGACGATGTACAAGTTCGCACGTCGATTGGGCCACCCCCGCCAACATCGCACTTCATCGGACCGATCACACCTCAATGTCAACGCCTTCGTCTGGGCCTGCCTGAACACGAACTTCGCGGCCATGCGTTCCCCAGCCGAGTTCGACCGCTCAGAAACTGGACTCGTTGGGCGACGCATCTGATGTATCGGCTCGCCTACCGCAACTTCGGGGATCACGAGTCGCTGGTGGCCAACCACTCGGTGAACATGGACGGCAACCCGGCTCACCGCCAGACCGGAATCGGATGGTACGAGATCCGCAGCCCGGGCGCCGCGACCCCGATCGTGCACCAACAGGGAACCACTGCCGATCCCAACGGCACCACGTTCCGCTGGATGGGCTCGCTCGCGCAGGACAAGTTGGGCAACATGGCTCTGGGCTACAGCACCTCGAGCAGCACCACCTTCCCGGGGATCCGCTACGTCGGACGGACTGGCCTGGCGACCCGCTGAACACGATGCCGCAAGCGGAGTCGACCATCATCAACGGCACCGGCGCACAGACCGGCGACCGCCGGCCGCTGGGGTGACTACTCGGCGATGCACATCGATCCGATCGACGACTGCACCTTCTGGTACACCAACGAGTACGTGGCAGACGACCGGGTCTGTGCCATGGCGCACCCGAATCGCGAAGCTTCAAGTACCCCGGCTGCACCGGCACCGCCACCACCCCCGGAGCGGCCTCGGTCGACAGCCACCCCGGGCGATCAGAAGGTGGACGTGTCGTTCACCAGCGCGCCCAACGGCGCGGACCTGCCGGTGGTCGAGCTACACGGTGACGGCGTCCCCCGGCGGCGCAACGTGCACGACCGCGGGTCGGGGTCACTCCCAACCCGCTGGCCTGCAAGTGTCACCGGGCTCGACCAACGGGCAGCCGTACACGTTCACGGTTCGCGGCCACGAACGACGCTCGGAGACGGACCCGCCAGCGCGGCGTCCGCGCCGGTCACACCGCGGACCGTCCCCGGCGCACCCACTCGGCGCCTCGGCGGTACACCGGGTAACACTGACGCGGCCAGTGTCACTGGGCAGCCACCGGCCAACGACGGCGGGGCTCCGATCAGCTCAAGTACACCGCCACCGCTTCACCCGGCGGCGCCACCTGCACGACAGCTGACACCGAGCTGCACGGTCGTCCGGCCTCACCAACGGTCAGGCGTACACGTTCACCGTCGTGGCGACCAACGCGGCCGGCAGACGGGCCTCCCAGCGCCGCCTCGTCAGCAGTGACACCGCAGAGCGCCAGCAGCAGACGGCTACCGTCAAGACGCCCAAGAAGATCAAGTACAAGGGCAAGACGGTACTGCTGAAGAAGGCCGTCACGACGAACGCCGGGCAGAAGGCCAAAGCCAAGGTGACCGTCAAGCCCAAGGGCAAGAAGTACTCAAGGTCAAGATCACCAAGAGGGCAAGGTGATCATCCTACCCTCGGCAAGAAGAAGCTGAAGGTGACGCTGAAACTCACGTCCCTGCATCATCGCCGATCCTCACCTCCTACTCCTTCACCGAGAAGTGGAAGACCGTCAAAAAGGCGCAATGGGGACATATCGCGCCCGAACCATCCACCACAGTGGGGCGAACTCGGACCTCACGTACATGATCGCGCCCAGTGATGGAGGAGGCACTCCGCTCGCCCGACAGTTCGTATACAATCCACTGTAATTGCATACGAAGGAGCCCCGATGCCCACCGCCCCCCTCGACCTGTTCGCCATCGACTCGCTGTTGTCCGACGAAGAAGTCGAGATGCGCGACGTCGTCCGCAGCTTCGTGGATCGCAGGATCAAGCCCGAGGTCGCCGACTGGTTCGACGCCGGGACCCTGCCGGCCAGGGAACTCGCCCTGGAACTCGGCGAACTCGGCGTGCTCGGCATGCACCTCGAGGGCTACGGCTGCGCCGGCACGTCCGCGGTGGCCTACGGTTTGGCGTGCACCGAACTCGAGGCCGGGGACTCCGGCATCCGGTCACTGGTCAGCGTCCAGGGCTCGTTGGCGATGTTCGCCATCCACCACTTCGGCTCCGAGGAGCAGAAGCAGCGCTGGCTGCCGGAGATGGCGGCCGGGCGAGCCATCGGCTGCTTCGGCCTGACGGAGGCGGACTTCGGGTCCAACCCCTCAGGAATGCGCACCTCCGCCCGGCGCGATGGCGGCGACTGGGTACTCAACGGCTCGAAGATGTGGATCACCAACGGCAACATCGCCGATGTCGCCGTGGTCTGGGCGCGGACCGACGAGGGCATCCGTGGCTTCGTCGTCCCCACCGACACCCCTGGCTTCAGCGCCAACGTGATCCACAAGAAGATGTCCCTGCGCGCCTCCGTGACCAGCGAACTGGTGCTGCAGGACGTGCGCCTGCCAGCCGACGCCATGCTGCCGGAGGCCCGCGGAGTCGGCGGACCTCTGTCCTGCCTGAACGAGGCCCGGTTCGGCATCGCCTTCGGCACCGTCGGCGCAGCGCGCGACTGCCTGGAGACCGCGATCGCCTACAGCATCGATCGTGTGCAGTTCGACAAGCCGATCGCCGGCTACCAGTTGACCCAGAAGAAGCTCGCCGACATGACCCTCGAACTCGGTAAAGCCATGCTCCTGGCCCTGCACATCGGGCGCCTCAAGGACGACCACCGCATCACCCCCGAGCAGGTGAGTCTGGGCAAACTCAACAACGCCCGCGAATCGCTGGACATCGCCCGGGAGTGCCGGAACATCCTGGGCGGCAACGGCATCACGCTCGAGTACCCGGTGATCCGGCACATGAACAACCTCGAATCGGTGTACACCTACGAGGGCACCAACGAGATGCACACGCTGGTGATCGGGCAGGCGCTCACCGGAATCCCCGCCTTCCGCTGACATGGCGACCAGCCAGACCGCGCGAGTCGCGGAGCACATGCGGGCCGACCTACTCTCGGGCGCCCTTCGTTCCGGGCAGAAGATCCCGCAAGAGGCCCTGGCCAGTCGCTACGGCGTCAGTCGCATCCCGCTTCGCGAGGCCTTGACGCAACTGCAGGCCGAGGGACTGGTCACCCACGAGCCGAATCGCGGCTACTTCGTCGCCGAACTCAGCGCCGCGGACATGCAGGAGGTCTACCGCCTGCGGGAGCTGCTCGAAGCTGAGGCGATCCGGGCTGCCTGCCACAACCTCAGCGACGCCGACATCGACCGGATCGCGGGCCTTGCCCAGCGTGTGGTGGACGCGTCGCAGGCCGGCGACAGTACCGCCATCGCACCGGCGAACCGGGCATTCCACTTCGCGGTCTTCGAGGCCAGTGGCATGCCGCGCCTCAACCGGATACTGGCCTCGCTCTGGGACGCCACCGAGGCCTACCGGGGCCTGTACTTCCAGGATCGGGACAACCGGCGCCACATCGCCACCGAGCACGCCGCCTTGCTCGCGGCGTTGCGGGACCGGGACGCCGCAGCCGCCATCGTCGCCCAGGCCGCTCACCGTGACCGGTCGCTGGCCCAGGTCACCGCGCAGCTGGCCGGCACTTGACCCGGCGTCCTGGAGCGGCTCAAGAGCACCGGCAGGACCCGCGGCGTTAGCTGTTGTTCACGAGGTGAGTGGACCCACGAGTGTGTTCTCTCACCTCGTGAACAATCGCTAACGTCGTGCGAACCGACGGTCCGAACCGACCCTGTGCCGGGCTGCGACTGTCCCACGGCGCCGCTCGTCCCGCCATTCCGTCCGTTCGTCTACACCGGCCCGCAAGTGCGCGTCACGTGCCGCGACCCGGGGGCAGACTGCTACCCAGTGCAGACCAGCAAGGGAGGACCCATGGGGTACAAGCAGGCGTACGAGAAGAGCCTGGCCGACCCGGACGGCTTCTGGCGGGACGCGGCACAGGCCATCGACTGGTCGCAGGCACCGAGCGTCATCTGCGACGACTCGGCAGCACCGCTGTACCGCTGGTACCCCGACGGGGTCCTCAACACCTGCTACAACGCCGTCGACCGGCACGTCGAAGCCGGCCGCGGCGACCAACCCGCACTGCACTACGTCAGCCCGGTGACCGACAGCCACCAGACCCTGACCTATGCCGAACTGCTCCACGAGGTGGCCACGTTCGCGGGTGTGCTCACCGACCTCGGCGTCACGGCCGGCGACCGGGTGGTGCTGTCCATGCCGATGGTCCCGGAGGCGGTGGTCGCGATGCTGGCCTGCGCCCGCATCGGTGCGGTGCACTCGGTGGTCTTCGGGGGGTTCGCCGCCCACGAGTTGGCCGCACGCATCGACGACGCCGAGCCGAAGGTGATCCTGTCCGCCTCCTGCGGCATCGAACCGAGCAGGGTGGTGGCCTACAAACCGCTGCTCGACGACGCCCTCGCCCAGTCCTCCCACTCCCCCGCTGCCTGCGTGATCCTGCAGCGCCCGCAACTGGCCGCCGAGATGGGTCCCAAGGATCACGATTGGCACGAGTTGGTGCAGCAGGCAACGCCGGCGGACTGCGTGGACGTGCGCGCGACCGACCCGCTGTACATCCTCTACACCTCGGGGACGACCGGCAAACCCAAGGGTGTGGTCCGCGACAACGGCGGGCATGCGGTGGCGCTGGCCTGGTCGATGGCGAACATCTACGACATCGGCCCCGGGGACACCTGGTGGGCCGCCTCCGACGTGGGCTGGGTCGTCGGCCACTCCTACATCGTCTACGCGCCGCTGCTCGTCGGGGCGACCACGATCGTGTACGAGGGCAAGCCGGTCGGGACTCCCGATGCGGCTGCCTTCTGGCGGGTCATCGCCGGTCATGGCGTCAAGGGACTGTTCACCGCACCCACCGCGATCCGCGCCATCCGCAAGGAGGACCCGGACGGCGCCTTGATCGCGGACCACGACATCTCCAGCCTGCAGACGCTGTTCCTGGCCGGCGAGCGACTCGACCCCGACACCTACCACTGGTCGACCGACACGCTGGGGATCCCGGTCGTGGACAACTGGTGGCAGACCGAGACCGGCTGGCCGATCGCGGCCAACCCCCGCGGCCTGGAACCGCTGCCGCTGAAGGAGGGCTCCCCCTCGGTGGCGGTGCCCGGGTACGACGTGCGGATCCTCGACGGCGAGGGCAACGAGGTGCCGGCCGGCACGGAGGGCAGCATCGTCATCCGGCTACCGCTGCCCCCGGGCACGCTGCCCACCCTGTGGAAGGCGGACCAGCGGTACATCGACGGGTACCTCTCAGCCTTCCCCGGGTTCTACACGACCGGCGACGGCGGGTACATCGACTCCGATGGCTACCTGTACGTCCTCGGGCGCACCGACGACGTGATCAACGTCGCCGGTCACCGGCTGTCCACCGGCGTCATCGAGGCGGCGATCGCCACTCACCCAGCCGTGGCCGAGTGCGCCGTGATCGGGGTCCACGACGCGATGAAGGGACAGAGTCCGCGGGCCTTCGTGGTCCTTCAGGCCGGCGCCGATGTGGATCCCGATGTGCTCAGCAAACAGATCGTGGCCACCGTGCGCGAGTTGGTCGGACCGGTGGCGGCGCTGAAGGAGGTCGTGGTCGTGTCCGGGCTGCCCAAGACCCGCTCCGGCAAGATCCTGCGACGCACCATGCGGGGCATCGCCGACGGCAGGGAGGAGCCGGTGCCCTCGACGATCGAAGACGTGCGGGTGCTCGAGGACATCACCCCGTACCTGCAGGGGTGAACAGCTGGTGAGCGATTGGCGCCGCGCTCCTCCGTCCGCACCATTGTCGCGCCAGGGATAACGGCTCGGTCACTTCGCTCGACGCGGCACGCTGTGGTGCGTAGGTTGGCACCAACTCGAGGTGAGGAGCCACCGACGTGAGAACGACCCGCATCATGGCAGCCAGTTGTGCCGCCGCACTGATCGGCGCCGGCCTGATCGGAGCTATGCCGGCCACTGCTGCCACCCGCGCCAACAGCCGCTGTCGCGGCGAAGAAGCGCCGAAGACCGCACTCAAGGTCATGACCCTGAACCTGTACCTCGGGGACATCGCTCTGGACCCGGCCATCGACTGCCCTGCAACGGCGTCGAGATTTCTACGGCGGGTGAGGAAGCTCTACGCAACGGTTCAAGGACGAACTTCCCCCTGCGGGCTGCGGCGATCGCCAAGACGGTCAAGAAGCAGAACCCGGACATCATCACCCTCAACGAGCTCAGCAACTGGATCGTCGTCAAGGACGAAGTCAATGCCGGGCTGAAGAACTACGACTACCTGAAGATCATGCAGGAACGCGCTCAAGAACGAGGGGCTGAACTTCAAGGTCGCCAGCCTGTCGAGAACGCCAAGATCTCCGCCGTTCGCCGGTCTTCCCTACTCAACCCCGGAAGTGGGCTGCGACGAGCCCGTCCACGCGCGGAACCGCGCAATGCGCACTGGCGTCTCCAGGATCGCGACGCCGATCCTCTACAACACGAAGACCAAGACCTGAAGCCTCTCACGGACAAGGCCAGCGGCAACTTCGCGAAGCAGATCGAGTACTCCCTGGCAGGCGTGCCAGTCTCCTTCAACCGCGGCTGGGCATCGGCCGGCGTTCTCTGCCGCGGCAAGACGGTCACCATGATGACCTCCCACCTCGAGGTGGAGTCCCGGACAGTAAGGGCAAGAAGGGCACGTACGGCCCAAGAACTGGCCGTCGACCGATGCAGGTCGCGCAGGGCAAGGAACTGCTCAAGATCGCCAAGAAGAAGGCCAACGAAGAGCGACGGCCGGGTGATCCTCGCCGGCGACCTGAACTCCGACGCGAACGGCTACTACAGCCCGACGTACGCGAACCTGACCAAGAGCTTCTTCAAGGACTCCTGGAAGCAGGCCGGCGGCAAGTTCGGCAAGTCTGTGGGTGCCACCTGCTGCCAAACCGGAACCCTGAAGAGCACAAGCGCTCGACTCCGGCGACCCCGTCATCCCCACCCGCATCGACTTGGTGCTCACCCGCAAGGCGACGGCGTGTGGACGAAGGTCGACGGCACCAAGTTGATGCAGAACAAGCAGCCGAAGTGGCAGTCGGACCACTACTTCTACGCGGCTGCGGTGAAGCTGAAGTAGCACCGCGAGGCATCGCCACGGCGGCGGCATCCCGCGAGGTGCCGCCGCCGTGGCATGTCCGGCACCCGAAGGGCCCGCGCATGGGGTCCATCGATGACGACCAGCGCGGAGTGCGTCAGGCCCGACGATCCCGCAAGAATGTGCGTTAACAGATCATGACCGGGACGTGAACGTTAACCTACGTCAATGACCGAAGTGCAGACGCGAACGAAGGGTGGGTTCTTCGGGTCCAAGGCCTTCTCGACCCGGAACGTCGTGGCCGGCATCTCCGTGGGCGCCTACCTCATCCCGCAGGCCATGGCCTACGGGTCCCTGGCGGGGGTGTCGCCGTCGACGAGCCTGTCGATCGCAGTCATCCCGCTGATCGTCTACATGATCCTGGGACGCAACCCCTTCATGTCCCTGGGCCCCGAGTCGTCCGTGGCCCTGATGGCATCGGCAGCGGTTGCCCCGGTCGCCTCTGCCCAAGGCCTGCCGTGGACCACTGCGCTGGCAGTCACCTCGATGCTGGTCGGTGTCATCCTCGGCGTCGGCTGGCTCGCGCGGGCGTCGTTCCTGGCGGATCTGCTGTCGTACCCGATCCTGATCGGCTACCTCACGGGCGTCGCAGTGCTGATGATCATGTCCCAGCTGCCGAAGGTCCTGGGCTTCGGCCTCGACAGCGACACCGTCGGCGGTCTGATCAGTTCGCAGTGGCAGATGCCGGATCCGCAGACACTTGCCATCGCGACGGTGGTCGTGGTGCTCTCCTTCGCCGCCGGCCGGGTCTCGAAACGCATCCCTGGCCCGCTGGTGGGCCTGGCCGCTGCGACGATCCTCAGCCTGTTCATGACCGTCCCCACGGTCGGCCCCGTGAGTCTGGCCCGGCCCGACGTGAGTTTCGCCGGGGTCAACCTCGAGGTGATCGCCGCTCTGATCGTCCCCGCCATCAGCATCGCCGTGGTGTCCTTCACCGATGTGATGGTCACCTCCCGGGCGTTCGCCGGCAAGCACCGGCCCGATTCCGGTTCGGAGATGCGGGCGCTGGCGGCCACGCAGTTCGCGACCGGTCTGGTCGGCGGATACCCCATGTCCGCGTCCTCGTCGCGGACCGCCCTGGCCTCGGTCTCGGGGGCCACCACCCGCTTCTACTCGATCTTCGTGATCATGATCGTCATCGCCGGGCCGCTGCTGATCCCGGGGGTCATCGCCATCGTGCCGGTCGCCGGCCTTGCCGGGGTCATCGTGTACGCGGCCCTGACCCTGGTCCGGCCGGCGGAATGGATGTCGCTGCTCCGCTTCCGCACCTCCGAGTTCGCCATCGCCCTGGGATGTGCGGTCAGCGTGGTGCTGTTCGGCATCCTGCCCGGCGTGATCGTCGCGATCGCGCTGTCCATCACGGAGTTCATGGCCCGCCTGGCGCGTCCCCACGACGGCGTGCTCGGCTTCGTCCCGAACGTGCCCGGCATGCACGACGTCGACGACCACGACCGGACCGTCACGATTCCGGGCATGGTCGTGTTCCGCTATGACGCCCCCCTGTTCTTCATGAACGCGTACGACTTCTTCTACAAGGTCACCGGGGCGTTGGAGCCGGACACCCGGGTCGTGATCCTGAACATGGAAGCGAACGTCGAACTCGACACCACGGCCCTGAACGTGCTCGAGGAGTTGCACGACACTCTGGCGCACGACGAGATCGACCTGTGGCTGGCCCGGGTGAAGAACGACGTCCTCACCCCGATGCAGGACCACGGAGTCGCGGCCGTGATCGGCGAGGACAACATGTACCCCACGCTGGGAGCGGCGGTCCAGCACTACCGCAAGCAGTACCAGGCAGGCTGAGCGCGCCGGACTTCTCTCAGAGCCGCGCCACCCGGGCCAGGAAGGTACGCGTCTGCTCGAAACGTGGCGCGCCGAACAGTTGCGCGGGAGGCGCCTCCTCCAACACCCTGCCCTCATCGAGGAAGCACACCCGGTCCGCGACCTCCTGGGCGAAGCTCATCTCGTGGGTGGCCATCACGATGGTCATCCCCTCCGACTTCAGCTCACGGATGACGTCGAGGACCTCCCCCACGAGCAACGGGTCGAGCGCGGAGGTGACCTCGTCGAAGAGCATCAACTGGGGCTTCATCGCCAGCGCCCGCACGATCGCCACCCGTTGCTGCTGGCCGCCGGACAACCGGTCGGGGTAGTCGTCGGCCTTGTCGGACAGACCGAACCGCCCCAACAGTTCCCGCGCTGCCGCCTCCGCCTCGGCCGCGGCGTGCCCAGGACCTTGCGCGGGGCGAGCGTGACGTTGTCCAGAACCGTCATATGCGGAAAGAGGTTGAACTGCTGGAAGACGATCCCCACCCGCTGCCGGACCTCGTCGATGTCGACCTCCGGCGCAGTCACCTCGAGGTCACCGATGCGGACCTCACCGGCGTCGACGGTCTCCAGGCCGTTGATGCAGCGCAGCAGCGTGGACTTGCCCGAGCCCGATGCCCCGATCAGCACCACGACCTCGTGCAGGTCCACGCCCAGGTTCATCCCCTGCAGCACGGCGAGGTCGCCGAACCCCTTGTGCACGTCGGTCACCTCGAGGTAGGTCACATCGCACCTGCCATGCGCCGGCGCGTGTCCCGTCGCTGCAGCCAGTCGGTGAATCGCGTCAAGGGCAGCGTGATCGCGACGAAGAACAGCGCCGCGACGACGTACGCCGTGTAGTTGAAGTTCGACGACGCGCTGATCTGGGCGGCTCGCAGGACCTCGATCGGCCCGAGCAGCGAAACCAACGCAGTTTCCTTCTGCAGAGCGATGAAGTCGTTGAGCAGCGGCGGTGTCACCCGGCGGACGGCCTGCGGCAACACGACGTAGCGGGTCGTCTGCATCGACGACAAGCCCAGCGAACGGGCGGCGGCCCGCTGCGACGGATGGATGGACTCGATGCCGGCACGGTAGACCTCGGCGACATACGCCGTGTAGCTGAGGATCAGGGCGACCGTCCCCCACACCACCGGCGAGTTGGTCAACCCCTTCAACTGCAGCGCCGGGACTCCGAAACCCAGCAGCAGGATCACCAGGATCGTGGGCACGCCCCGGAAGAAGTCCACGTAGACGGTGCACAGGATCCGGACAGGCAGGGCGACTGGTGCCTTCAGCCCCCGGCCCAGGGCGATCAGCAACGAAAGGATCAGGATGAAGAACTCCGCGACCAGGAAGATCTTGATGTTGAGGGCGAAGGCCTTCACCAGTGTGGGCCAGGCAGCCACTGCCTCGTCCCAGTTGAAGAACGTCTCCTGCACCTTCGGCCACCCCGGCGAGGAGGTCACGAGCCACGCCAGCAGGGCGAAGACCACGACCGTGGACAGGCTCGCGATGATCCCATCCCGCCGGGCCCGCCTGCGCGTCCGCGCCTTCCGGTGCGGGTCGACGTACGGGATGACCGGCGCCTCCAACGGCGCCTCGGCAGGAGTGGTCATGTGCTACTCGGTGAAGTAGGGGGCGTCCTTGCCTACCAGCCACTCGTCCTGGATCTGCTGGAGTTCCCCGGAGTCCTGCAACGCGGTGATCGCCTGGTTGACACACGTCACCAGCGGGCTGCCCTTGGCCATGAGCAACCCGAACTCTTCACCGCCGGCCTGCGCCGGGAACTGCCCGACGATCTTGGCGTTGTCGAACTCGACCGCGGTGACGTAGTACGCCGTCGGCAGGTCGACCACGACGCCGTCGATCTGGCCGTTCTCCAGCGCGCTCTTGGCGTCGTTGGTGTCGTTGTAGACCATCGGCTGCTGGGTGGGTTGGATCTCCTCGGTGATGAAGTCGAGGCTGGTGGTGCCCACCTGCGCACCGAGCTTCGCGCCCTGCAGTTCCGCCAGAGTCGTGGCGTTGGCGATCGGTGAATCCTCGAGGGCCACCACCGCCTGGTTGACGGTGTAGTAGCCCTCGGAGAAGTCGACGGCCTTCTGCCGCTTGGGGGTGATCGAGATCTGGTTGATGTCGAAGTCGAAGTCCTTGGCCCCCGGCGCGTAGGACTTGTTGAACGGCACCGTGACCCACGTGACCTGCTCGGTGGTGAAGCCGAGCTCCTCGGCGACGGCATACGCCACAGCCGATTCGAACCCCTTGCCGTTGCTCGGGTCGTCGTCCTCGAAGTACGGCGGATACGCCGGCGAGTCCGTGCCGATGGTCAAGGTGCCCGGGGTCAGGGTCTGCAGCGTCTCGGGCGAGCAATCCTGACTGGTGCCCGGCGAGGGCGAGGTGCTGGCGGCGGTGGTGTCGGCCTCGCTGGCACACCCGGCGAGCGCCAGGGCGGCAACGGCCGGAAGGGCGGCGGACAGCAGAAGTGAACGGCGCATGGATTTCCTATCAACTCGCGGTGGCACCTATCGTGCCGCATGGCTGCGCTCGACCCCCGTACCACCCCGCGGATTGCCGCCCTTCAGGTCGCGACGCCGGCCCCTTGTGGCGCCCACCAGGGAGGTTCTGTCGCGTTGTTGCCCCGACACGCCGATGCGGAAGGCAACAACGTCACACGTGCCGCGCTGGTCTGGACTCCTGGCTGCCTACGACGTCACTGGAACGCCGTGCGATTCCTGCGCCGTTCGCCGGGCGAGTGTCATGCGCGGGAGGTCGGTCTCAACGGCCTGCGGTGATCTGGGGAAGCGCTGGAGCAGGCACAGGCTGGCGGTGGTTGCTCGAAGGAACTCTACTGCTGTCCCGAGCCCAGTGCGACGAAAGCGCACAGACATCGATGGACCTGCTGTCGCTGCGACTTCGTCGTCGCTGCGCCGTGGATTCGCGGTTACTGCCCTCTGCTCGATCAAGGAATCCGTTGGCGCCCCGCCGGCTCGCTTGACCACACCGCCAGTAACCACGAGAAGAGCGGGCCCGATGGTCACAGGCGTCGGCGACCCACCACCAACCACTCTGATGAGCGACGCGAACATCGCCTGACATCCCAACGAACGGCAACCTCACCCGCGAGGCCGGCTAGCCGTCGATCACCACCCGGTCACGGCCTTGCGCCTTGGCCCGCAGCAGTGCCGAGTCCGCCCGCTGCAAGGCTGCTCGCGGATCCTCACCGGGTTCGACCAGAACCGCCCCGAAACTGGCCGAGACCGCCACGGCCTCGCCGTCGGCCACCAGCGTCTGCGAGACCTGTGAGCGCAACTTCTCGGCGACATGCCGCAGATCCTCCAGAGAGGTCAGTCCGTCCAGGATCACCACGAACTCGTCACCGCCCATTCGACCCACATCATCGCTGTTGCGCACTCCCCGGGCCAAGCCGTCGGCCACCGCCGTCAGCGCCTCATCACCCACGCCGTGCCCGTACGTGTCGTTGAGCGCTTTGAGATCATCCACGTCGCAGAACAGGATGCCCACCCGCTCCCCCCGCCGCCGGTGGCGGGCGCCGGACTCCTCCACGGATTGCAGTCGCTCGATGAACCAGCGACGGTTCGCCACACCGGTCAGGACATCGTGGGTGGCCAGATGGGTCAATTCCTCGCGGACCTCCCGGTCGCGGGTCACGTCGGAGAACAGATGGACGTGGTACCCGACCGAACCCTCTTCGCCGCGCACCTCGCGGACCGCGTGCTCGATCCAGGACCACCCGTCCGGGGACGCGATCTTGTGCTCGTGCCGGGGGTTCTCGGCACACGGGCCGGCGCCGGTCTCGTCCAGGATGACCGCCACGGACTGCCCGACCAGGTCCTGCTCCTCCCGCCCGATCAGCCGGCAGAACTCCCGGTTGACGTCGATGAGCAGGCCCTGTTCGTCGGTGATGACCAGCCCGTCGGGGGCTGCGTCCACCGCGAGGCGCAACCGGCGCTCGACCCCGGACAGCGCCTCCCTGGCCTCGACCTCCGCGGTCACGTCGCGCAGACCCACCACGGCACCGCTGACCGTCCCATCGGACTCGGCCACCGGGTGGGCCATCGCGGACATCCACCTGCGCTGGCCGGACGCGGTCACATACTCCAGCAGATCCCCACCCACCGCGTACCCGCCGTGTATCTGTCGTTGCCGGACGTCCAGCAGGTCCTCCTGGCCGGGGGCGATGAGGTCCGTGGCCGAGGTGCCCACGAGCATCTCCGGTTGCCAGCCCAGGACGTTCTGCACGGACGGCGAGATCCACTGGATCCGCCATTCGGCATCGGTCTCGTACACGACGTCCGAGGCGTTCTCCGCCAGGTGCCGGAACCGCCTGACGGTCCGCTCGAGCGCCTCGGCGTACACCACCTCGGCGGTCACGTCCACGATCTGTGCCACGAAGTGGTCGATCACCCCATCCGGGGTACGGGCCACACCTACGGCCACATCGACCCAGATGGTCTCCCCGGACAAGGTCAGGTAGCGCTTGCGCAGCCCCATGTGATCGACCTCGTCGGCGGTGAGCCGCTGCAGGAGCGCCACGCTGGCATCGACGTCGTCGGGGTGGGTGATGTCCCGGAAGGCCAGTCCCACCAGGTCCTCCTGGCGATATCCCAGCATCTTGGCCAGCGCCCGGTTGACGTACTGGAACTCCCCCTGGACGCTCGTCACCGCCATGCCGATGGCCGCGCGGTCCATCGACAGTTGCAGCCGCGCGGCCTTGTCCCGCTCGCGGTCGGCGATCGCCTGTTCGGCGACGACCTGGGAGACGTCCCGAAGACCCACGAGCAACCCGCCGGTCCATTCGCCGTCGGCGTCCAGGTCGCGGCTCACGAACGCCACCATCGGCACCATCCGATCCCGGCCCTGGAGTTGGAAGATCCGTTCCGGATGCGTGTCCGGTGCCAGTTCGCCGGCGTAGATCTGGGCACGGTCCTCGCGATAGTGCACCAACTCCTCCGGAGCGGAGAAATCCTCGATGGTCCGGCCCACGAACTCCTCCGGTGACCACCCGAGCACCCGGGTGATGCTGGGCGACACCCACCGGATGACGCCGGCCGAATCGGTCCGGTAAGCAAGGTCCGTCGTCGCCTCCGCCAACGAGCGGAACTCGCGTTCGGCCTCCGCCAACGCCTGCAACTGCTCGTGCCGCTCCGTGACGTCGCGCCACGTGTACACGATGCTGTCACCGAGTGCCACTCCCCGGATGTCGGAGTGCCGCTCCTGCCCGCCGAGCACTTCCACGGCGTACACGTAGTCGTCCAGAATCAGCGGGTTACCCGTCTCGATAACCTCCCGGCACCGGTCGAACAGGCCGGTGGAGCCGTGCCCCGGCAGCAGTTCCAGGAGTCTGCGGCCCATCAGGTCGTCGTAGTCCAGGCCGTTGTACGCACATGCGGCGGCGTTGGCATCGGTGTACTCGAAGTCCACGATCCGACCGGAGTCGTCCCGCACCGCCCGCATGACGACGTGTGGGTCCAGCAGGCTGTCGAGAGTGGCCCTGAGCCGGTCGGCCGGGTCGGCATCCGATGACCGCTGCGGCCTATTCACACCCCCACGGTATGGCAAACCCATCGGCATCTGCCTGGCTCACACCGGGCAGGAGGGACGGGTCACTGCGTGACCGTGATGCTGAACTCCAACGCATCCATGCCCTCGGCATCGGTCAGGGTGACGGTGGCGTTGCCCTCGGAGAGAGCCTCCGCCCCCGGGTTGAACGTCGCGCCGTCGCGTTCGCCGCCCTTCTGCACCGACACCACAGCCTCGTTGTCGGTCGCGATGTCCCATTGGCCGGGGTCGTCGCCGACGTTGAAGACGATCGCGCGACCCACGGTCGCCTCGACCTCGGTCTGGGACGGTTCCACGATGATCGGGCCGATCAAACTCGCCTCCGGACTCGCGCTGGTGGCCGCTGGCGTCGGGCTGCTGGTGCTGTCCGATGACGAGCAGCCGGCGAGCGCCAGGACTGCTGCGGCGGCGAGGACGACGGTGGCGGTTCTCATGAACGCCCAGCGTAGTGACGTGGCTGCCCGCGTGGCAGGAATTGCGCGGCTCAGCGCACGATCGACCAGTTGAACTCCGGATCCCCGAACACCCCCATGAGTTGCAGCCACATGGGCAGCAGCATCTCCACACCGCGGGCCGTCTGGATCCCGCCGAGGTCGACGATCTGCTCCCAACCGAAGCCGGCCAGCAGGTCGTGCACCTGCTGTTTGGCGGCCGCGTCGTCACCGGAGAGGAACACAGCGGTCGGGGCGCTCAGCCGGCCGGGGTCGAGCATGAGGCCGGCGGTCATCGTGTTGAGCGACTTCACCACCCGCGCGCCGGGGAACGCCCGCTGGATCTGCTCGCCGAGGGAGTCCGTGTCCTTCACGAACAGGCTGGGCGGGAACCCGGCCGAGAAGTCCAGTGGGTTGGACACGTCGACCAGCACTTTGCCCGCGAGGTTGTCCGCCCCGGCAGCCCGCAGGACCTCCAGGCTCACGTCACCGCTGGTGGCGTTGAAGACCATCTCGGCGGCAGCGGCCGCCTGGGCGAAGGTGACCAGTTGCACCCCGGGATGCACCTCGAGCCAGTCACGTAACGGCGGCTGCCCGAAGCGATCGGGCTCGGTCCGGGCCAAGGTGGCCTCCGGGTCGCGGGTACCCATCTGTACCTGATGACCGGCCCCGGCCAGCCCTGCCGCCAAAGCCCTGCCCACTGCACCTGTCCCGAGGATCGCGATGTTCATACCGTGATCCTCCCCCGGTTGGCCGCGTCCGTCCAGGGTGGCGCTGGCCGGGTGCAGCCCGGAAGTGCCGCGTACCGCGAGGCGCTCGGCGGGCTAGATGCCGGAGGGCGCGGGCGGCAGGTCCTCGAACACCGGCGCGCGCTTCTCACCCTTCGCGGCGAAGGCCTCCATCATGTCGGCGGGCTGGAACGCCCCGCTCTGCCAGGTCGCGATCTGGTGCAGCGAGTCGCTCACACCGTGGTCACGGGCGTATACCAGCGCCTCCTTGGCGCCCCACAGGGTGAGCGGGCTGTGCGCGGCGATCTCCGCGGCGATCTCGAGGACGCCGGCCACGAGGCTCTCGTGGTCGTCGAACACCTCGTTGACCAGGCCCACCTCCGCGGCCCGCGCGGCAGGCATCCGGCGACCGGTGTAGACCAATTCCCGGGCCACACCGTCGGGGATCAGCTTGGGCAGGCGCTGCAGCGTGCCCACATCCGCGGTCATGCCGATGTTGGTCTCCTGCACCACGAAGTAGGCGTCGGCGCTGGCATAGCGCATGTCGGCCGCGCAGACCATGTCCACGGCGCCGCCGATGCAGCCTCCCTGCACGGCCGCGAGCACCGGGACCCGGGCCCGCTCCAGCGCCGTGAAGCTCTCCTGCAGGCGCTTGACCAGAAGGGTGAAGCTGGCGTTGCGACGGCCGGGCTCCCCGTCCATCGACAGGCCGCTGCTCGTGAACACCGAGAGGTCCATACCGGCACTGAAGTGCTTACCGGTCGAGGAGATGACGATCGCGCGCACGTCACCGGCATCGCTGAGTTCGGTGACGACCCGTGGCAACTCGGACCAGAACGCCGGGATCATCGTGTTCAGGGCTTCCGGACGATTCAGCCGGATGTGGCCGACCTTGTCCTGCGTGGTCACGTCGAAGCAAGTGAGTTCCATGTCCAGCCCCAATCTCGTCCTTGCCCCAGAATGTCACGCTGGCCCGATTGCCCGGACACGCGGCCGCCCTCAATACTTGCCCCCATGGAGCACGGCACGTCCCTGGGGCTGGCGACCGCCGGTGGGCTGACCCTGATCGGGCTGCTGGGAGCGGACAAACCGCCGCCTCCCGGGTTCGTGGTGGTCTTGGCGCTGGCAGCGGTATCCGGTCTTGCGGTACGCGCGGCGGTGCCGGCGCTGGAACGCCGGGCACGAGCCAGGGGTGCGGCCGCAGCGTTGCTGGCCGCCGGTGCCGCCGGGGCAGCCGCGGGTGTCGTGATCGCCGGGCTGCTCGCCCTGTTCGGCGGCGGTGAGCCCACGGTGGAGCCGACATGGGTCGAGACGTCCATCGGGGTCGCGGCGCTGGGGGTCTTCGGCGCACTCGCAGGGGCGCTCGTGTGCGCGGCGGCCCTCGTCTTGGACCGACGGCCGGGCGAGTCGCCCTCGCGCTGACTAGTCTGGGCAGGTGGAACGACCCGCAGACTCGGGCGCCCGGCGATGACGGAGTTCCTGTACCGCCTCGGCCGCCGCTGCGCCGAGAACGGCTGGCGCGTGATCGGGGTGTGGTTCCTGATCGCCTTCCTGATCATGGGCGCGAACCGGGCCTTCGGGGGTGAATCCGCCGATTCGTTCATCCTCAAAGGCACTGACTCGTCCGCTGCCCAGGACCTGCTCAACCGAGCGTTCCCGGGGTCATCGGCAGAAGCAGTACCCATCGTGCTCCACGACCAGGCGCTGGACTTCTCCTCAGGGTCGGGGGAACGGATCACAGAGGACGTGGCCACAGCACTGCGTGCCATCCCACAGGTCACGGCCGTCGCCTCACCCGCGGAACGCCCCGACCTGGTCAGTGCCGACGGGCACACAGCGGTCGTCAACGTCACGGTGAACGAGCGGTACGCCACGGACATCGCGGTCGGCCAGGAGGTGCTGAGCACGGCGCAAACCGTTGCCGGCCCGGACATCCAGGTGGCGATCGGTGGCTTCCTGGGGCGGCAACTGTCCCAGCCCGACACCCACACCAGTGAAGCCCTGGGCCTGGCTTCGGCGGTGATCATCCTGTTCCTGACGTTGCGACGGTGGGGTGCCACCTTCGTCCCGCTGATCAGCGCGATGTTCTCGGTGGGTCTGGGCCTGGCCCTCGTCGGGCTCCTCAGCCGTCTGGTGTTCATCCCGGACGTGGCGCCCACCCTGGGCACGATGCTGGGCCTCGGGGTCGGCATCGACTACGCCCTGTTCCTGCTCACCCGCCACCGCACCCTGCTCAACCAGGGTTTCGACGTCCCGGACGCTGTGGGTCGCACCGCCGGCACGGCAGGTGCCGGGATGGTCTTCGCGGGCAGCACGCTCATCGCAGCCGTGTGCGGCCTGGTGCTCACCGGTATCTCGTTCCTGGCGTGGCTGGGCTACGCCGCGGCCATCGTGGTCGCCATCGCAGTGCTCGCCTCGGTCACCTTGGTACCGGCGATCCTCGGGGTCATGAAGCACCGGGTCATGCCGAAGAAGGGGCTGCAGACGCAGGCCGACCAGGATCTGGACCACACCGGCTGGGGGCGACTGGCGGACGCGGTCACCAGCAAGCCCTGGCGCTACGCGATCGGCTCGTCGGCGGTGCTGCTGCTCATGGCCGCTCCCACGCTGACCCTCACGCTCGGACACAGCGACGCGGGCATCCTTCCCAAGGACACCACTGCCCGCCAGGCCTTCGACCGGATCGAGGAGGGTTTCGGGCCCGGAGTGAACGGCCCGTTCGCGGTCGTCACTCAGATGTACGCCATCGCCGAAGCGCCGAAGAACGCCGAGGTTCCCGACGGCACCGACCCCCGCACCCTGGACCCCCGGTTGCAGGACCTGCAGCAACAACTGGCCGCAGCCCCCGGGGTCGCCTCGGCGGACGATCCGATCGTGAGCCCCGACGGCGGGGTCGCGGTGGTCAGGGTCGTGCCGCAGACCGGCCCGGCGGACCCGCTCACCGAGGACCTGGTCCACGAACTGCGCGACGACATCCTGCCGGATGCCGTGACCGCGGCCGGCATGGGCGCGCACGTGGGCGGGGTGACCGCAGCCACGACCGACTTCTCGGAGATCATCGCCTCCCGCACTCCGTACTTCATCGCCGGAGTCGTCACCTTGTCGTTCCTGCTGCTCATGCTCGCCTACCGCTCGCTGCTCATCCCGTTCAAGGCCGCCTGCATGAACCTCATCTCCATCGCGGCCGCCTACGGCGTTGTCACCGTCGTCTTCCAATGGGGGTGGGGTGCCTCGCTGATCGGCCTCGAGGGTCCGATCCCGATCGAGTCGTACGTGCCGATGATGATGTTCGCGGTCCTCTTCGGGTTGTCGATGGACTACGAGGTGTTCCTGCTCACCGCCTTCCGTGAGCACTGGGAGCGCACCGGCGACATGACCACGGCGGTGCGCCGGGGATTGGCCGACACCGGCAAGCTGGTCACCGCCGCCGCCCTGATCATGGTGGTGGTCTTCGGCAGCTTCTTGCTCTCGGACAACGCCATCGTCAAGATGTTCGGCATCGGACTCGCGACCGCGGTCGCCGTGGATGCCACCATCGTGCGATGCCTGCTGGTGCCGGCCATCATGGTGCTCGCACAGAACGGCACCTGGTGGCTGCCCGGGTGGCTGGATCGGCTGTTGCCGCCGCTGCACGTCGAGGGCGACCCGCGGGCGTTGGACGCCGCAGCTGCCAACCAGTCCCGGCCGCGCAGCAGTCGCACCCCGCTGGCCGTCTACCGGCCGGCTCCGGTGATCGGCGCCGCCGTCGGGGTGGGCCTGTCCTGGGCGCTGACGTCGCGGCTGTCGTTCATCCCCGGATCGGCGTCCACCTCGGTCGCGATGAGCGCGGTGCTGGGTGCCGTGCTGGCGCTGCTGCCGCGCAGTGTGGGTGGCGGCCGGGGCACCTATGCGGTCCGCGCCGCGGGTTATGCCCTGGGCGTGGTCCTGGCGCTCATCGTGGTCTCGGCGATCAGCGCCCTGGTCCCACCGGCAAGTACCCCGAGCGCCCCGATCACCGCCTGGGCCATCGTCGGATCGGCACTGCTGGCGGTGCTCGTGGTGGGCCGCAGCGTCGCGCTGCCGATGGTGCTCGGGGCGGTGGCGATGGCAGTGACCTATCTGCTGAGCGGCCCGGACTCGTCGCTGATGTCCCTGTTCGGTGCGGCGCTGCTGCCGGCCGTCGTGACGATCCTGGTAATCAGCGTGTTCGACAACCTTTCCCCCCCTCGAGGCGACACGATGGAGCCTGACCAGGCCGACGAGCCGGAAGCGATACGAGTCGGGAGCCCCTGATGCGACCACACCTGACGGCCGTGGCGGCCGCCGGGATGGCCGTGCTGCTCGGGCCGGGATCCGCCCTTGCAGCCTCCCCGGAGCCGCCGCTGGTCAACGAGGAACTCGTCGTGGCGCAGGTGGACGCGTCCGGACTGCCCCAGGAGGCGACGCTCTACAGCCGGCTCGTGGCGCGCGACTACCCGCAGGGACCGGTGCGCGACCCCTCGTCGACCACCGAGGTGGAGTACGTCGACCGGCGCGGCGCCCCGGAGACCGACGGGGAGGCTGTGGTGGTCACCGTCGGCGGACCGGGGCAGACCAGCGTGACCACTCGGGCGGCCTTCGACAAGCCGCTGCCCGTTGCCCTGCACGCCGAGTACCGCCAAGGACCCGAGGTCCTGGCCCCCGACAGCGTCGACGACGCCCGCGGTGAGATGCGGGTGGTGTACACCGTCACGAACACCACCGCTGCGAAGCAGACGATCCGGTACAAGGACGCTGCCGGCCGCTGGACCGTCGACAAGCAGCCGGTGTTCGCGCCGTTCGTGGCCACTGCGGTCGCCACGTTGCCCGAGGGACTGACACTGCTGGAAGCACCCCGGGCGGTACGCAGCACCACCCAGAACGGCCGCACGCAGCTGCTGTGGAACCTTGTGCTCTACCCGCCGATGGGCAACTACCAGCAGAGCGTGCAGATGCTGGTCAGCGGCGATCCGCTGGCGGTACCCGGGCTGACCATGCAGGTCATGCCGGTGACATCGGACCAGTCCCCCACCCTGGGTTTCAGCACCGACCTGCTCAAGGCCAGCGTGGACGGCAACGCCGAGTTGGCCGATGGCCTGGTCGCACTCGACGAATCGGCGGTCGCGCTGGCCCAGGGTGCCGCCGCCCTCGAGCGGGGACTGCAGCAGTTGGGCAAGGGCACGGCCATTCTGACCAGGCAGGTGAACGGCGCCTTGGTGCCCGGATCGCGCAAACTCGCCCAGGGCGCCGACGACCTCGCCAAGGGGCAACGTGATGCCGCCAAGGGCGCCGACGACCTCGCGCAGGGGCAGGCCGACGCGACCAAGGGGGCCAAGTCCGCGTACCAGGGGGCGAAGTCCCTGCAGGACGGGGCCGAGCAGTTGAGCAGTGGCCTGCTCGATCTCTACGACGGTCTGCAGAAACTGCTGGAGCCCTCGGCCTTGCCCAGTGCCCGCGACAGCGCCGACCAACTCGCACAAGCCATCCTGCGGCTGCGAGACGTGATCGGCTCGCCGGACGATCCGGCAGCCCAGTTCCCCCCGACGCAGGCCAGCACCGTGATCGAGGCGATCCGCTCCATCCAGAAGGTGTCCGGCCTCAGCTACGCCGGCGCCAATCTGGTCAACACGAACCTCAAGGACATCGCGGCGCAATTGACCACACTGGCCGCCTCGGCCGGACAGGCCGCCGCGCTGGCGGGCTCGGCGCAACTGCAGGCGGGGCTGGTATACCAGCAGGCCTGCGTCGACGCCGTGATCCTGAACCCGGCGCAATGCACCGCGCTGCAGCAGGCCGTCGCCGACGCCGACCAGGCCCGGCAGGTCTCAGGCGACGTCGCCTCCGGGGTCGGGCGGCAGGCAGCGCGGACGGCGGCCCAGGCGCTGGCGGTCAAGGCACTCGCGGCCTCGCTGCAGGCGATCACTGCGGCGCTGTCGGCGATCGACACCGCCATGAGCCAGATCTCGCTGGCGCTGGTCAGCGGCAACACCGACTCCCCCGGCGTGTACGAGGGGCTCGACGCACTCACCGATGGTCTGACAGCGACCATCGACGGCCTCGTCGAGCTCTCCAACGGCGCCGCCGAATCCGCCGGCGGGGCCGAGAACCTCAGCACGGGCACGCAGGACCTGTCAGCCGGCCTCGACGACCTCGCCGAGGGATCCTCCGATCTGGCCGACGGTGCCGACAAGCTCGCCGATGGCTCCGTCGATCTCGCGGAAGGCAGCGAGGCCCTCGCGCAGGGCAACCAGCAGCAGGCACAGGGCACGGCCGCCGTGGGCCAGGCACTGGGCCAACTGAATGCCGGGGTGGACGGGGCAGCCGATGGCGCCGACCAGTTGGCCACAGGGGCGAACCAGCTGCAGGAGGAGGGCACCTCGGAAGTGCTGGCCGGGGTGGTCAAGGCGTCCAAGGATCCGGCCTTCGCGCGGGCCTATCTGGCTGCCAGTGAGTCACGGGCAGCCGACGCGCTGCCCTACGGCGCCCCGGACGGTGCGGCTGGCCGGGTGTCGTACGTGTACACGATGCCGGGAAGCCAGACGCAGGACGGGACCACCGGCACCTTGGCCGGCTGGGGTCTGCTGTTGGTGATCGCGGCGGCGGCGCTGGCGGTCGCCTGGCGCCGGCTGCATCCCGTCGGACCGGCGGCCGAGGCGCCCCTCGCCGTGGATGAACCGGCACCGCTGCCGCCGCCCGGACCCTCGCCGTTCGCACCCAGTGGGACGCCACCGGAAGACGGTGGCTGGTTCTTCACCCACGACGAACACCCCCCGGACTAGGCTGGCCCGGTGACGAACAACGCGGCCGGGCGATTGGTCTGGCTGGACTGCGAGATGACCGGTCTCGACCTGGACAGCGACGAACTCGTGGAGATCGCCTGCGTGGTGACCGAAGCCGATCTGACCCCGATCGACGAAGGTGTCTCCTTCGTCATCAAAGCCTCGGATGCTGCGATGGCGCACATGCCCGAGGTGGTCCGCACGATGCACACCGAATCCGGTCTGCTGCCCGAGATCCCCGGCGGGATCGATGTGCAGTCGGCGCAGCAACAGGTGCTCGACTACATCCGTTCGCACATCCCCACCAGCCGCAAAGCGCCCCTGTGCGGCTCGAGCATCTACGTGGACCGGGGCTTCTTGGCCAAGTACATGCCCGACCTCGACGCCTACCTGCACTACCGGGTGGTCGACGTGTCCTCGATCAAGGAACTCGTGCGCCGCTGGTACCCGAAGGCCTACTACGCCGCCCCGGCCAAGACCGGCAACCACCGGGCGCTGGGCGACACGCTCGACTCCATCCGGGAACTGGACTACTACCGGCAGGCCGTGATGGTGCCCGCGGCTGAGGTGGAGTCAACGGACTGAGCCGCGGCCCACCCGCAGGATGCCGCCGGCGGCCCCGATCGAGAGGATCGAGCCGGAGGAACCGATGCTCAGGATCGACCCCGCAGAACCGATCGACAGCAATGATCCCGCGGATGCCAGCGACAGCACCGATCCGGCCGACAGCGCACTGAGAAACGACAGGACCGAGCCCGCAGACATCGCGGAGTACGCACTGCCGGCACTTCGCCAGGACGTCTTCGGGGTCACAGGGACACAGTGGCAACCTCGCTGCCGGGTTGGCAAGGCGAGCGGTCAGCTCGGTGCGATGTCCCCGGAGCCTCGCACGATCAGCCGGGTCGGGAGGCGGATGTGTTCCCCGGGGACGGCCGGTTCCTCAACCGCGGGAGCCGGCCCGATAGACGTGTTCGCCCATGACAGCCGCGCCGTGGTCACCCCCGCCCAAGGGGACATCGTCGACACCGTCGGCGCCGGCGACATCTTCGGCGCCAGCGCTGCCCACATCGCCTGCCAGCGGGCGGGCGCGGAACCACCCACGCTGGCCGAACTGACCGCGCACGGTGCCCAACACATGAAGACCGAATGACGCTCCTCCCAACCGGCGTGCGGTTTGCGGCCCCCTTCTGCGCCGTCGGCCGCAACCCGGCCTCGAAGCGCAAGGCGCCCCCAGGAATGCGGCTTGTGTCGCGCACCACTGTTGCCGTGACGGGCTCCCGCCGCGGGGGCGGTCTTTGTGACGAGGTTGCAGGCCTGTCCGGCTGGTTTGTCACGAAGGTGAGCGGGCATCGAACCGCACAGCAGCCCGCAACGTCGTGACAAACCGCCCTGCCGACCCCACAACATCGTCGCAAACCCCCCGTGCCAGCCCCAGGAGTCCGCCACCGGCCCTGGCCGCCACTGTCCACGGGCAGTTCGTTGGACGTTGCGCTCCTGGGGAGCGAAAACACGCGTGCCTTCGCTCACCAGGAGCACATCTGCTGCTACGTGGTCCCGGCTGGGAGGAATATCCGCGCCGGGTAGGCATGGCCGCGAGCAGTCGTGGCAGATTCGAGCCATGGCGATACTCGACATCTACCTCCCGGATCCCGACCGTTACGACGGGCGCATGCCGCAGCGCCGATGCGGGAAGAGCGGCCTGACGCTGCCTGCCATCTCGCTGGGCTTCTGGCAGAACTTCGGCGACGACACCCCGCTGTCGACCCAGCGGGCGATCATGCGGGCCGCCTTCGACGCCGGCATCACCCACTTCGACCTCGCCAACAACTACGGACCGCCCTACGGCAGTGCGGAGATCAACGTCGGCCGGATCCTGCGCGAGGACTTCGGGCGGCTGCGCAACGAGCTGCTCATCTCCACCAAAGCCGGCTGGGACATGTGGCCCGGGCCCTACGGGTACACCGCGGCCCGCAAGTACTTGCTGGCCAGCCTGGATGACAGCCTGCAACGGCTCGGGCTGGACTATGTCGACATCTTCTACAGCCACCGCCCCCACGACGAGGCGCCCCTCGAGGAGACGATGGGGGCGCTGGCCACCGCAGTACAGCAGGGCAAGGCCCTGTACGTCGGCATCTCCTCGTACTCCGCGTCCCGGACCCGCCGGGCCGCGGCGATCCTGGCCGAGATGGGGGTGCCCATGGTGATCCACCAGCCGTCCTACTCCATGCTCAACCGCTGGATCGAGGACGAGCTGCTGGAAACCCTGGAAGAGGTGGGGGCGGGCTGCATCGGCTTCAGCCCGCTGGCCCAGGGGATGCTTACCGCCCGCTACCTCGACGGGATTCCGGCCGGCTCGAGGGCCGCCCGGGAGTCCTCGCTGAACCCGGACTGGCTGACCGACGACTACGTCAGGTCTCTGCAGGGGCTCCAGGAGATCGCGCAGGCGCGAGGTCAGAGCATCGCCCAGATGGCTGTGGCCTGGACCCTGCGCGATCCGCGGATCACATCGACCTTGGTGGGCGCCAGCAGTGTGGCGCAACTCCTCGACACGGTGGGCGCGGTCGCGAATCTCGACTTCACCGGCGAGGAACTGCAAGCCATCGACACCTACACCGGCGAGGCGGGCATCAACATCTGGGAGCAACCGTCACTGCTGCCATGAACCGGCGCTAGCGTGGTCGCCGTGCAACTGCAACGATGCACGAGGCGACCCGGGATGCTTCCCGGGTCGCCTCATCGAGGGTGAGTGACGGGACTTGAACCCGCCTTAGCCACCCCACCTACGAGGAGAACCCGTTCCCATGTAAGCAAGTGCGCCTCTAAGGAAGCGCTGATTTTCTCGACTGTCTGGGGGCGTGGTTCCGGGCTGGGTGGGACTGGCTGCGGCGATGATGTGACATGCGTGTTGAGCAGCCCAGTTTCACTGATCTGGAGTACGGGAACCGGCGGCGGGTGTCGCGTCGGGAGCAGTTCCTGGAGGCGATGGATGCCACGATTCCGTGGGACCGGTGGGTGGGGTTGGTCGAGCCGTTCTACTACGACGCCGACGAAGGGCCGTAAGCCCAAGCCGTTGGAGACGATGGCGCGCATGTATCTGTTGCAGGTGTGGTTCTCGCTGTCCGATGAGGGGGTGGAGGACGCGGTGTACGACTCGTATGCGATGCGCCGGTTCGTGGGGTTGGACTTCGCCGCTGAGCAGGTTCCGATGCCACGACGTTGCTGGGGTTCCGGCATCTGATGGAGAAGCACGGGCTGGGTGAGCGGCTGTTCGAGGCGCAGACCGAGATCTTCGAACAGCAGGGCTGGGTCATGCGCGGCGGGTCGATCGTGGATGCCACGTTGATCGCCGCGCCGTCGTCGACGAAGAACGCCACCGGGCAGCGGGACCCGGAGATGCATTCGACGAAGAAGGGCAACCAGTGGTACTTCGGGATGAAAGCCCATATCGGGGTGATGCCGGCACCGGCTACATCCATGCGGTGACCGCGACCGCGGCGAACATCCATGACCTGGACGAGTTGACCAAGCTGGTGCGTGGCGATGATCAGGTGGTGTACGCCGATGCCGGCTACCGGGGGGTGGACAAACGCCGCGAGATCACCGCCGATGACCACCTGTCGACCGTGCGAGTTCCGGGTCGCGGCGCGTAAGAGCCAACTGGCGGCGATGCCCGCCCCGGACCGGGCCGAGCAGTCCCGCAGGGCCTCGGTGCGGGCCAAGGTGGAGCATCCGTTCCTGGTCGTCAAACGCGACTTCGGGTTCACCAAGACCCGCTACCGGGGGATCGACGAAGAACCTGAACCATCTGCACATGCTGTTCGCCTCCGCGAACTGGCTGATGCGCTCGCGTGCCGTTGCCCTGACCGGGTGACGGCCAGGCGTCAGCCTGCCCGAAAACCCGGACAGGAAGAGCCGAATCAGCCACCACAGGCACCCGAACCGCGGCCAGAAGGCCCAGAATCGCGCCCTGCGCGACCAGCACCCCCAAAGACCGCCACTAATCACCACTCAACAGCGCTCCCCGAAGCAAGAAGTCGTTCTGCTGACGCACTCACGATGCTGGCCATGCACCTGACCGGCGCTCTCCAATCGCCGGCGATCGCGGTCGCGATGTTCGCGGTCCTCGCCAACTTCACCCCGATCTCCGCCGCCCAGGCACTCCCTCTGGTCCTGCTCCTGGCGACCGGGGTCGTCACGCTGGCCTGGGCCGCCCACAAGGTGCTCGGGGACGCCGACTATCCGGCGAGATGGTGGTAGCCCCGCACCGGCGTCCGGATGCCGTGCCGGATCGGATGTCGCTGGGGTCCCAGGCTGTCGGACGAGCCTTCCCCCGTGCGGGCACCGATCCGGCGGAGGTCACGTGGGTGCCTTGTGGTCTCGGACCGGAACGAGGCGGAGCATGGGGATTCGTCGGCCAGCTGCGCTGAAGTCGGCCGGCGTTCCATCGACGCGCATGCCCATGAACCGGCACAGTTCGCGACCGGCGAGGGGGTGTCGGCCTGCATAGTGGGCCATCGTGTCCGCGGCCTCGTCGGGGGAGAGTCGGTGGGCGATCATCGACAATCGCCGCGACCCGAGTTGCACCGTGATCGCGGGATGGGCCAGCACGTTCAGGTACCAGTCGGACCTGTCGCCGAATCCCGATGCCACGGTGATGGCACCGTTCGCGTTGTCGATTGCGACGACCTCGACAACTGCCTGACGGACCCTGCCGGAGTTCCGGCCGACGTGGTTGATCAGGACGAACCGTCGGCCGAGCAGTGGCCCCATGCGGAGGCGGTACAGCCAGATCGGCGCGCGAAACAGCGCGCGTCGCAGGCCCGTTGGCCGCGTGGGTCGCCCTGTGACCTCCATCGGTCACCTCCGCTCCGGGCTGCTAGTTGGTGCCGAGACTCATTCCGGGATGGGCGGTCCGACGACCTCGAGGCCGAAGCGGGGGGACGCCTCGGCCCATCGGGGGATCTCTACATCCAGTCTCTGGCCGTCCGGCCCGGGGAGGCGCATTTCTGCCGCAGGGATGCCGACCTCGTCATACAGGTGGAGCAGGCCGCCGGGGTCGACTATGGCCAGGAATCGAGCGGGCTCGTCGCCGCGAATGCGGAAGGCGTGCGGCAGTCCGATGGGAAGGTAGATGAAGCATCCCGGGTAGAGCGCGTACTCGTCGTCGCCTGCTCGATAGTCCAACCGGCCATCCAGGACGTAAAAGGCCTCGGCCTCGCGGGTGTGTCGGTGCAGGGGAGTAGCCACTCCCGGCGGTTGCGTAACCAGCGCCACTCCAAGCCGGTCGGTGCCGGGCGGCGATTCGAGCAGGTGCTCGAACAGGGAGTTCATCGCCCAGGTGCCTCGTCCGGTGCCGGGCTCGCGCATAACCACGGTCTCGGCTGGGCTCGCGACGTCCATGGCGGCCTCCAATTCAATCCGAAGTATCTTCTGGTCAATTGGTACGCTAGACCTTATGGCGGAGCGGGTCAAGAGACGCACCTACGACACCTCCAGGCGACGCGCGGCCGCCGAGCGAACCCGGCTGCGCGTGCTGAGCGTTGCCCGCGACCTGTTCAGCACACGCGGCTTTGCCGCGACGTCGGTGGCGGACATCGCCCGAGGCGCCGGAGTCTCGGTCGACACGCTCTACTCCTCGGTGGGCCGCAAGCCCCAGCTGCTGCTCGCCGTGCACGACGTGGAACTAGCTGGGGGCGGTCCCCCGGTAGACGCGGAAGAACGCGACTACGTCAAGCGCATTCAGGCCGCGACGACAGGGGCGCAGAAGATCGCGACGTATGCGGACGCATTGGCCGACGTGTTGCCCCGAACGGTGCCGCTGCTGGACGCATTGAGAGAGGCCGGACTCACCGACCCCGAGTGCCGGAACGTCTACGAGTCCATCGGTGAGCGCCGAGCAGCCAACATGCGCACGTTCGCCGCCGACCTTCGCGACACGGGCGACGTCCGCGAGGACCTCGATGACGACGAGATCGCCGATGTCGTGTGGGCGATGAACGGCCCGGACTTCTATCTCTTGATGCGATCGCGTGGAAGAACCCCCGAGCAGTACGCCACCCTGTTGCGCGACATCTGGACGCGAGCCTTCCTGAGGATCCAGGACGACAGGTCATGACTTCGAGGTGAATCTGTGGGGGGACCGTCTGGAGATCCCGGACAAGCAGCGGTCTGAGGGTCATTTCCCTCGGCCTGCGCAGGCGACCTCGGGTCGACGGCCGATTGTGTGATGGAGCGGGGCTTTCATCGGCGGCCCGATCGCCCAAGGGTGTTCGTCGCCCACGTGGATGGGCCGGCGAATCCTTGACGCTTCAGAGTCAGCCCGGCGCCGTATTCTCCCGCCCCGACGCCGCGCCTCGATCCGCATGCCTCGCCCGCCCACGAACTCGACCACGGGCCCGAGGCAGGCGGGCTCGGCCAGCGTCGGGCCCTGGCCTGCATGGCGCCCCCACGGACGCATTGCCCACCGGCGACACCAACACCGTGGGCGACACCGAGGTAGCCAAGATCCGCTGTTCGTCGCCAGCAACATGAACACCCACGCGGATGAGAATGGTGCTCTGGGGGCGCACTGGCGCGGAGCCGTGGATGGACCTGTTGACGTGCGCAGTGGCGGCGAACGGGTGACGTCGCCGGTGGACGAGGAGGTCGTCGATCCGGCGGCCCTTGACGACGTGGCCTTGGGTGCTCATCTGTGGTCACAGGCATCCCGCGCCGCGTCATTAGGGAAGCGCTGATTAGCGCGGGTTCCCGGTTCTGTTTCGGTGTTGTCCGGGTTTCGTGGCGCAGGGAGGGCCGGTGTGGTGGCTGTTTCGGCCCTTCGCGGGCTGTTCCGGGCGTTTTCGGGCAGGCTTGCGCCTGGCCGTTACCCGGTCAGGGCAACGGCACGCGCACGCATCAGCCAGTTCGCCGACGCGAACAGCATGTGCAGATGGTTGAGGTTCTTCGCGATCCCCCGGTAGCGAGCGACGGTACTCCGCTCGGGTCCTCGGGAACGCCTGGATGTTCGACGTCACCCAGGCCAGGGCCGCTGCACGGACGCTTACGCCCGACACGTCCATGGGGAAGCCCTCGCCCTTGACCCAGCGAGGCGGCCACTCGTTCCGCATGCCTCCACCAGCCTGCGGAACTCGGTAGCGGCCGCGGCATCGGCCTCGCGGAACGTCTCCGACTGCAGCCGGCCGCGTGGATCGCGCCACTGGACGGCCACCGACACCAGGCCGTCCTTGCGCGCTCTGCGCCTGATCCATGCCATGAAGAAGGGCTCCTCCCGCGTGTCGAATGCTGACACACTGCTGACACCGGGAGGAGCCCTTCTCTGAAAGCCATTGTGTAGCAACAACTTTCGTCAGGGTGAGTGACGGGACTTGAACCCGCGGCCACCTGGACCACAACCAGGTGCTCTACCAGCTGAGCTACACCCACCAGAAGACCCCGCCAGCAGCGGAGCCTCTTCGATTCTAGCGGTAGCGTGCAGGCGTGGTCGAAGCCATCCGCAGCTATCACGCGCGGCGCGGCCGGCTGTCCCCGAACCAGCGCGCGGCCCTCGCCGAACTCGGCGGTCTCGACCTCGCACTCATGCCGGATCCACTCGACCTGGACGCGGTCTTCGGCCGCCGGGCGCCCCGGGCACTCGAGATCGGATCGGGCCTCGGGGACGCGGCCCTGCAGATGGCGGCCGAGCAGCCGCAGACCGACTACATCGCCGCCGATGTGCACACCAAGGGCATCGCCAGGACCATGCTGCAGATCCAGGAACGCGGCCTGACGAACCTGCGGGTGCTGCACGGCGATGCCCTGGATTTCGTGAGCCGCCGGTTGCCCGATCGATCCCTGGACCAGATCCTCGTCTTCTTCCCCGACCCGTGGCCGAAGGCCCGGCACAACAAGCGCCGCCTGGTCCGCGGCGAGTTCGCCGCCGCCGCGTGCCGGGTGCTGCGACCGGGCGGGACGCTGCACCTGGCCACCGACGACCGCGACTACGCAGCGGTGATGCGGGAGGTCTTCCGCACGCGGGCCGAACTCGCGTGTGAGCACGACGGCACCCGGATACCGTCGCGACCCCGGACCAAGTACGAGGCCGCCGGAGAGCGCCAGGGCCGACACGCGATCGACCTGTTGTACCGACTTCAGGCACCCTCGGGTCCATGAACACCATGCTGGGGGCCCGGCCCGATCGCCATTGCGAGTCCCATGGTCCGGGGTCCGCGCCGCTTGCGACATGCGTAGGTTGGGATCTGTGAGCGTCACCTCAGAACACCTCGGCACCTCCCACTGGGTCGACCTCGACGGCCCGACCCACTACCGCGACTACGGCGGGCCGCAGGACGGGCCGTTGATCGTCTGCATCCACGGCCTGGGCGGTTCGGCCCTCAACTGGGACCTGATCGCCCCCCACCTGACCGACCGCTGCCGCGTGGTCGCATTGGACCTGCCGGGGCACGGGCTCACCGAGGCGGGCAGGCGATCGACCAGTGTGCACGCCAACCAGCACGTGATCCACCGGTTCCTCACCGAAGTCACCGGCTCCCCCGCGGTCCTGATGGGCAACTCGATGGGCGGCCTGCTGTCCGTCGTGCAAGCCACGTCCGCCCCGAGCACCACCTCCGGCGTGGTGCTGATCGCACCCGCACTGCCCGCTGCCGGAATCATGGTCGGCGACCTGCGAATGATCCTGGAGTTCGCCGTCCTGGCGACGCCGGGGCTCGGTGCAGTGATCGTGGGACTGTGGACCAGGCTGGCGTCGGCCGAGGCACAGGTGGCGCGGATGCTGCGGGTCGTGACCGTCGATCCCACGAAGATGCCGCGGGAGGCGTACGAGGCGGCCATCGCGCAGGCGGAGATCCGTCGCCAGTTCAGCGGCACGGCCCGGCACATGGTGGAGGCCGCCCGGTCGGTGGTGTTGATGAGCCAGGGCCGCAGCTACGTCAAACGACTGCGGGAGTTGGCGGTACCGGTGCTGCTGATCCACGGCGGCCGCGACCGGATCGTGTCCGCCCGCTCGGCGCACGCCGCCGCGAGCCGCCGGCCCGAATGGACGTTCCAGCTCATCGAGGAGGTCGGGCACGTGCCGCAGATCGAAGAGCCGGAACTGACCGCGAACACGATCCTGCAGTGGCTCGACGAGAACCCCGACGTGGGCTCGGCAGCAGCCCTCGCCTGACGGCCGACACGATCGTGTGACCTACGCTGGGCACAGCCCGAGGAGGTTCGATGCCAGATCGCCTGAGTCCGCTCGATACGACGTTCCTGCTGCTGGAGCGCGACGGGCAGCCGATGCACATCGGTGGCCTGATGGTGTTCGAGGGCCCGGCACCGAGTTACGAGCAACTCTGCGAGTACCTCGACTCCAGGCTCGACCAGGTACCCCGGTACCGGCAGCGAATGCGGTCCGTCCCACTCAACCTCGGGCAGCCGATCTGGGTCGACGATGAGAACTTCGAGATGGAGTTCCACGTCCGGCATACCGCCGTACCCAAGCCCGGCCGTTCGGAGCAGGTGGAGCGGCTGGCCAGCAGGCTGTTGAGCCAGCGGCTGGACCTCGAGCGACCACTGTGGGAGATCTGGCTGGTCGAAGGGCTGGCGAAGGGTCGCTGGGCGCTGATCAACAAGGCGCATCACGCCATGATCGACGGCCTGTCCGGCCACGACATCATGGAGGTCATCCTCGACGTGGACACCGAGGGCCGGGAGAATCCGCCCAGCACGTGGGCGCCCGATCCGGCCCCTGGCACGGTCGAACTGGTGACCGACGCGGTGGTCGATTCCGTGAAGCGCCCGGGCGAGCACCTCACCCGGATCGTGAGCCGGGTCGGCAACCCCCGCGAACTGGTGGAGCATGTCGCCATCCGCACTGTCGGCAGCAAGTCCGTGGGCAGCCGGTTGCTGGCCACCGACTCGGCCTTCGGCGGTCCGATCGGACCGCACCGGCGGTGGGGCTGGGTGGAGGGCGACCTGGCCACGATCAAGGCGGTGAAGAACGCCTTCGGCGGCACCGTGAACGACGTGATCCTGACGGCGGTCACCGGTGGCTTCCGGGCGCTGCTGGCCCACCGCGGCATCGATACCCGGCCGCTGCAGATCCAGTCGATGATCCCCGTGTCCACCCGCATGCCCGGTGAGACCAGCGGTGGCAACGAGGTGTCCGCCATGTTCGCGCAACTGCCGATCGGGGTGGACGACCCGGTGGAGCGTTTGCATGCCATGACCCGGCAGATGGACCGGGTGAAGAAGAGCGGCGCGCCGTTGACGGTCGACTCGATCATCGGCATGGCCGACTTCGTGCCACCGATGCTGTTCGCGGCCGCCGGCCGCCTGGCCGGACGGGTGGACCTGAAGGCCTTCGACACCGTCACCACGAACGTTCCGGGCCCGCAGGTCCCGCTGTACCTGCTGGGGCGGCAGTTGCAGACCCTGATCCCCTTCGTGCCGCTGGGCCCGGGCGTGCGGATCTCCACCGCGATCGTCTCGTACAACGGGACCATCAACTTCGGGGTGACGGCCGACTACGACTCGGTGCGTGACTTGCCGGTGTTCCTGAAAGGCATCAGCGGCACGCTGGATGCCCTGGGCAAGGCCGTGCTCGCACGTGTTGCTGAAGGCGACGACCAGGACTGAGCCCGGTCACGCCACCTCGATCGCGATCCGTACCGCGAGCACCAGCAGCAGGCCCCCGAACGCCAAGCAGGTGGCCAGGGTGAGGACCCGCGACCGGCGCTCGATGGCCTCGTGAACACGGGTCAGCAAAGGCTTGGCCCGTTCGCCCATGACCGTCACCGCCAGCACCGGCCCCAGCACGGCCACCTCGGTGATCACGAAGAGCGTCAGGAAGGCCAACGCCTTCACGACCAATGACACCGTGGAGTTGGTGATCACGTGCAGGGCCGGTATGTACAGCGCCAGTGTCGTGGCGTTGACGGCCAGCCGGGCGGCGCCGATGAGGAACAGCACCGGGGGGCCGGCGTCGACCACCCGCGTGAGCATGGAGTCCTTGTGCGTGACGGGTCGCCGCCGGATCACCCAGGCGGCGACCAACAGTGCCACGCCCCCCGCCGCCAGGATCACCGCCTGGATCAGCGACGGTTGCCCGGTCTGGAAGTCGGGCAACTGGGACAGTAATGACAGGCCGCCGAAACTGATCAGCAGCAACATGCTCATGCTGCCCGCGGCCAGCGCCCAGCCGCGGGCGAGGGCGCCCGGAGCCCCACTGGTCAGCACGACCACCTGCATCGCCAGGAATGTCGGGCTGATGGCGGCACCGATCGCCAATGGCAGCACCTGGACGAACAGGCTCAGTGCTGCGCTCACGCTAGTGCACGATGGCGATGCTGCACGCCGCGTGGTGGATCACCTTGTGGCTCACCGAACCCAGCACCAGCGACGAGAACCCGCCCCGGCCGCGAGAACCGGTCACGAGCAGTCCGCAGTCCTCGGATGCGGCCACCAGCACGGGTGCCGGGCCACCGCGCTGCACCGTCACCTCGACCGGCACGTCCGGGTACTGCGCCAGATGTCCGGCGAGGACTTCGGAACTCAACCGGGTCTCGGCGTCGCGGACATCGTCGATGATGCCGCCCTTGGGGTAGGTCGAGGCGTCCACGTCGAAGCCGATCACAGCCACGTCCCAGGCATGGATCACGTGCAGCGCCCACCCGCGGCGACTCGCCTCGTCGAATGCGAAATCCAGCGCCCGGCTACTCGGCTCGGAGCCGTCGATCCCCACCGCCACCCGCGCGGGCGGCGGCTGCGGGCCACGCACGATGATGACCGGGCTGGCCGCGTGCGTGGCCACCTGCCGCGACACCCCACCCAGCAGAAGGTCGGCCATACCGTGGCGGCCGTGTGAACCCACCACCACCAGGTCGGCGGTACGGCTGCGCTCCACCAGCGCCGCGGCGGCCGGCCCCGGCACCGCGGCCGAGCTGACATCCGGGATGCTCACCAGCGCCGCCCCGCCGGCCGCGATGTCCGCGGCTTGTTGGGCCACCACCTCCGACAACTGCGGATCGACCGCCGCGCCGGCACCCATCCCGAGGTCCACCGTCGGCTGGTCCCACGCCGTCACCACTTCCAGGGCGAGCCCACGCATCTGCGCCTCACCGCTGGCGAAAGCTACTGCCCGGGCCGATTGCTCCGACCCGTCGTACCCCACGACCACTGGCATATCCACACCTCCTGCCGGGCAACCCTATCTGCGGGGTTACAGTTTGGTCAGTCAAATGTCGCCGCCGGGGGGCCGCCATGACCTACGCGCAGCCGGGTGGTCCCGTGCGCCCCGCGAACGCGCGCATCCGCATTCTCGGATGTGATCCGCCGCCGCCCAAGAAGAGCGGGCCGAACCGGGCGCTGCTGGCGGCGTGCGCGGCTGTCGCCGCCGTCGGGGTGTTGATAACTCTGGCCGTCCGGCAGGTCTATCCACAGATCTCGCAAACCCCTACCGGCGATGTCGCAGTCCTGGGCAGCATCGATGTCATGGCCGACACCGAACGTGCCACCATCGCCCCCGACCACGATGGGCGTCCGTTCGTCACCTTCACCGTGCCGGACTACCCGGCGGCTGCCAGGTTCGCGGCCCGCTCGCTGGTTGCCGACGAGAGCCGCGGGGTGGCGCCGGCGACAGTCCCGGCCAGCACCTACCAGTCTCCCGCCGGCACAGCCCCAGACCTCACCCCGCAGACGTCGGCTGCCCAGCCTGCCGCCACCACCACCGTCGACACCACATCCGTCGGCCCCGAACAACCGCCCGACCCGACCGATCCGAACGCACAGATTGACACGCCATGATGCCTTCCCCCCGACGCCTGGCCATCCCCGTCCTGACGACCCTCACCCTCATGGCGGCGGTGTTCGGCGCCACGCCGGCACAAGCTGCCGTCACCGGCACGTTGGGGGTCAATGTCACCGGACGCTACACCGCCGGGCACACCGGCCCGCTGGCCGCAGCCGTGGTCACCGCCGAGAACCTCGACACCGGACTGCTCTACCCGGTCGCGGCCTACGGGGATCCGGCGACATCGGCCTACTACCAGGCGCTGAACCTGCCGTTCGGTCGCTATCGCATCCGCATCGAGCGGTACGGGTTCGCGACGGTCTACTGGCCACAGCAGTACTCGCGGGACACCGCAGCAGCGGTGACGTTCGGCATGGCCCCCGGCTGCAACCCGGCGGATGCGGCCATGTGCGATGTCCACCTGCTCACATCCGAGATCCCACAGGCGGTGTCCCTGTCAGGGTCCGTGCGAGACCGAAGCGGTGCCGGCCGCCCGGGGGTCCAGGTGAGCGCCGTGCGCGCCGAGGAGCCCACCTACAGGCCATCGGCAACCACCGACGGCAGTGGCGCCTACTCACTGCTGGTGCCGCCCGGGGACTACGTCCTCAAGGCTCCCAACGGCAACGCCCCGCTGGCCCTGCCAGTGCGGGTGAGCGGCGCAACCGTCCGCGACCTCACCGTTCTGGACCCGCCGGGGCAACCCACGCAGGTCGCGGCGCAGGGCGGCAACCGGCAGGCAGCGGTCTCCTGGCAGCGGCCGGCCGATGACGGCGGTGCCGACATCACCTCCTACACCGTCACCGCCGACCCGGGCGCCGCCACCTGCGAGACGCACACCCAGTCGTGCACCGTCGCCGGGCTGGAGAACGGCCGGTCCTACACGTTCACGGTGACTGCGACCAACCGCATCGGCACCAGCGGCCCGTCGGCACCCACCGCAGCCGAACTCGTCTCCGCGGCAGTGCCCGCAGCGCCGGCGAACGTCAAGGTCACCGCCGGCGACCGATCGCTCACCGTCACCTGGTCGGCTTCCGGTGACACCGGCACCGCGTACACCGCCACCGCGGCACCCGGAGGTCGTAGCTGCTCCACCACGGCGCTCTCGTGCGAGATCAGCGGCCTGCGCAACGGCCGCGCCTACACCGTCGCGGTGACGGCCACCACCCCGGCCGGCAGCAGCGCCCCGGGGACGGCACCGCGTCGGGTCACCCCGCTCGGACTGCCCGGCGCCCCGCGAGCGATCCGGGTCACGGCCGCCCCAGCGGCACTGCGGGTGGCCTGGCGGACCCCGCTGGACGACGGTGGCCGCCGGATCACACAATTCGTGGCCACCGCGTGGCCGGGCGGGCGCACCTGCCAGACCGACGGCGCCCTGACCTGCACGATCCGGGGGCTGAACGCCAAGACCACCTACAGCGTGACGGTGCGGGCGGTCAACCGCAGCGGGGCCGGCGCGGCGTCACCGGGCTCCGTACCGACCCGGCCCGCGGCGGGTCCGGCAGCACCGTCGCGGGTGTCGGGGTTGCGGGTGAGCGTCAGCAGGTCCCAGGTCAGGGTCGACTGGCGCGCGAGCAAGCGGGCCAGAGCTACTGGGTCCGGATGCTGCGACCGGGCGAACCGGCGGGGAACTGGTCGGTCGTGACGAAGACGACCGCGTCCTTCGCGGCGCTTCCCGGAGTGCAGCGGGTGCAGGTGCGCGCCGCCGGCCCCGGCGGGTTCAGCAGCACCGCGCAGCGGACATTGCGCAACCCGTAGCCGCTACATGCTCTCGACGAGCAACTGCGAGGCCATGTAGGGGTCGAGTTCACCGGCCAGGACCCGCTCGGCGAGGTCACTGGCGTGACCCAGTCGATCCCGCACCTCGTCCAGCGCCAGGGACTCGATCTCCAACTGCACCCGGCGCAACCGGCGTTGCCGCAGGTCCCCGGACTCCGCTGCCCAAAGGCGGTGACGCTCGAGCGCCGCGACCAGGTCATGGATGCCTTCCGGGCGGGTCGCGACGGTACTCACGATCGGCGGGATCCAGTCGCCCTCCTGCCGGGCACCCAGCGCGATCATGGAGCGCAGTTCCCGGGTGGTGACCGACGCCCCATCACGGTCGGCCTTGTTGACCACGAAGACGTCGGCGATCTCCAGGATGCCCGCCTTCGCCACCTGCACCCCGTCACCCATCCCGGGTGCCAGCAGGACCAGCACGGTATCGGTCTGCCCGACCACCTCGATCTCCGACTGACCGACGCCGACCGTCTCCACCAGGACGACGTCGAAACCGCACGCGTCCAGCACCCGCAGCGCCTGCGGGGCGGCGGCCGACAGCCCGCCCAGATGCCCGCGCGAGGCCATCGAGCGGATGAACACGTGCGGGTCGGTCGCGTGGGTCTGCATCCGCACCCGGTCACCGAGCAGGGCGCCGCCGGAGAACGGTGAACTCGGGTCAACCGCCAGCACAGCCACCCGCTTGTCGGTTTCGCGCAGCACATCGATCAGGGCCGAGGTGGTTGTGGACTTGCCCACGCCGGGCGAACCGGTGATCCCGACGATGTGGGCATGGCCCACATGCTGCATGAGATCGGCACTCACCTCGCGCAACTGCGGGGAACCGCTCTCCACGAGGCTCAGCAATCGGGCGATCGCGCGGGTGTCGCCCGCGCGCGCCCGATCGAGGAGTTGCACCTACGGAACGCGGATGATCAGGGCGTCTCCCTGGCCACCGCCGCCACACAGGGCCGCGGCACCGAGACCGCCACCGCGGCGCTTGAGTTCCATGGCCAGCGTGAGCACCACGCGGGCTCCGGACATACCCAGCGGGTGGCCCAGGGCGATGGCCCCGCCGTTGACGTTGACGATGTCCTCGGAGACTCCCAGGGCCTCGGTCGATGCCAGGCCGACGGCGGCGAAGGCCTCGTTGATCTCGAGCAGGTCGAGGTCGGAGACCGCAATCCCCTCCTTCTCACACGCGGCCTTGATCGCGTTCGCCGGCTGCAACTGCAGCGAGGCGTCCGGACCGGCAACGACACCGTGGGCGCCGATCTCCGCCAGCCAGGTGAGACCGAGTTCCTCGGCCTTGGCCTTGGACATCACGACGACGGCAGCGGCACCGTCGGAGATCTGCGAGGCGTTGCCGGCCGTGATGCTGCCGTCCTTGGCGAAGGCCGGGCGCAGCTTGCCGAGGCTCTCGGCGGTGGTGTCGGGCCGCACGCCCTCGTCGGTGGCGAAGACGATCGGGTCACCCTTGCGCTGCGGGATCTCGACCGCCACGATCTCCTCGCCGAACGCGCCGTTCTTCTCCGCGATGGCGGCGAGTTGGTGCGAGCGGGCCGCGAACGCGTCCTGCCGCTCCCGGGTCACCGTGGGGTACTTGCTGTTGTAGCTCTCAGTCGACTCACCCATCGCGCACTGGTCGAACGCGCAGGTCAGGCCGTCGAAGGCCAGCGAGTCGATCGCTTTCCAATCGCCGTACTTGACCCCCTCGCGGGAACCCATGAGCAGGTGCGGGGCGTTGGTCATGGACTCCATGCCACCGGCGACCACGATCTCGAACTCGCCGGCGCGGATCAGCTGATCGGCCAGGGCGATCGCGTCGAGCCCCGAGAGGCAGACCTTGTTGATCGTCAGCGCGGGCACGTCCATGCCGATGCCGGCCTTGGTGGCCGCCTGCCGCGCCGTGATCTGCCCGGTGCCGGCCTGCAGGACGTGACCCATGATCACGTAGTCCACCTGCTCCGGGGAGACGCCCGAACGTTCCAGCGCGCCGGCGATGGCCACGCCACCGAGGTCGGCGGCCGAGAATCCCTTCAGAGATCCGAGCAAGCGCCCCATCGGGGTGCGGGCTCCAGCAACAATCACATTTCCGGCCATGGCAGACCTCCTGAGTCGGTGGATATACGCCTAGTGCCACGATATCCCCATGGGTTTTGTGACTGCGATCGACCACGTAGGACTGGCTGTGCGGGACTTGGACCAGGCCATCGCCTTCTACCAGGACGCCTTCGGCATGGACCTGGTCCATGAGGAGACCAACGAGGAGCAGGGGGTGCGCGAGGCCATGATGGCAGTGGGCGACAGCGGTTCCTGCATCCAGTTGCTGGCACCGTTGTCCGATGACTCCCCCATCGGCAAGTTCCTCGCCCGCAGCGGGGAGGGCATCCAGCAGGTGGCCTACCGCGTCAGCGACATCGAGGTGGCCGCCGACGAGTTGCGTGCGGCCGGCGTGCGGATGCTCTACGAAGCGCCCAAGCGCGGCACCGCCGGATCCCGGGTCAACTTCGCGCACCCGAAGGACTGTGGCGGCGTGCTCATCGAACTGGTGGAGCCGGGCGACGGGCACTGACCCCCGCGGCGCAACGGCCCGGTGCGGCAGTGCTGCGAAGGTGCACGGACACCCTGGCGTGCCGCTGCACCTTCGCAACACTCGACGGCGCGAGCCCTGCTACGGCCGCACGATGTAGGTCTTGCGTTGCACGAACGGCTTGTACCTGTCCGTACCCTTCGCGGTCTGGATCACGGTCACCTTCATCGGCCGGGACCCGAGCACCTTCACCCGGACGATCCCGCCGGACCGCGTCACCTTGCAGAACGCGACCTCGCCGGCGGCCGTGGCCTTCACCGGCCGGCACAGCACGCGGGTGCGCAGCTTCTGTCCCTGCTTGGTCTTGCCCGATTTGACCCGGGTGGGCGAGGCGGGCAGCGGGGCAGCGGTCTGGGCGGCCCGGCGCACCTTGGCCTTGGCCGACGTGGTGTTGTTGCCGGTCTCCTTCTCATAGGAAGTGCTGGTCACCGTGGCGTTGTTGGTGACCTCCGGGAAGCCGGACTTCACATCGGTGGTCACGGTGAGTTCGGACACCTCGCCCTTGGTCAGTCCGATGTGCGTGCAGGTCACCGTGAATCCGGCAGCCGTGCAGTTCCAACCCACCCCTGCGGCCGACACGAGGGTCGACCCCGCCGGCAACGTGTCGACCAAGGTCATGACCCCGGCATCGTCGATGGTCCCGACGTTGGTCACGGTCAGCTTCCAGACCCCCTGCTCGTCGATGGCGAACGGCCCGGCGGCGGACTTCGCGATGGCCACATCCACCGGGGTCACCCCGATCGGGGTGGTGGCGGTGTTGTTGGCCGGCTTGGAATCGGCCGACGCCGAGGAGGCCGTGGCACTCACCGGGTAGGACGGCACGACACCCGGCTTGGCGGTCGTCACGGTCCACGAGAGCGGCGGGGCACTGGCCCCGGCCAGCAGCATGCCCGAGGGCACCGGGATGTTCGGCTGGACCTGAACGGGCTGCACCGGCATCCACGTGCACTCAACGGCCTGCCCGGCGGCGGCGCATGACCAGGGCGCACTGCCGGAGACGAAGGTCAGCCCGGCGGGCAGGGTCCCCTTGACCGTGATCGGCCCGGAGGCATCGGAGGGGCCGTTGTTCTTCACGGCGAAGTCGACCACGGCGTCCTTGCCCGGGTCCACCTGGTCGTATTGGGATGCATGCGAGGCGGTCAGTGCGAGGTCGGCGTCGTTGACGACATCGACGGTGGCCTCAGCCAGCCAGGGGTCCATCTGGGCCGACGCCACTGCAGCAGCGCAGTTGACCCCGTTGCTCGGTGTCACGCGATCCTGTTTGCGCCAGGCGGGGTAGACCCACGCACAGTTGGTCAGCGTCTGAGGCCGCACCCACGCCGGCGCCGTCGCCTTCACCTTCACCACCGCGGCGGCTTGGGCAGCCACATCGCCCTCACAGGTCACCAGCCCGCCGACGATGGGCTGGCACGTCAGTTCCTGGCTGGTGGCCTCGGTGAACACGAGCCCGTAGGGCGCCGGGTCCTCAACCACCACGGGCTGGGTTTGCGAACCCGTGTTCGTCACCGTGATCGTGAACTCGGTGCCGCTGGCTGCGCCAGCCACGATCGGGTTGGCGCCGGTGCGTTCCTTGGTGATCGTCACCGAGGCCACCTCGGCCTGCACAGGGGCCGCCAC
The DNA here is from genome assembly GCA_963733395.1 of uncultured Actinomycetota bacterium. GTDB lineage: Bacteria > Actinomycetota > Actinomycetes > S36-B12 > UBA10799 > JADKAV01. The sequence goes on along the minus strand of CAVTCZ010000005.1, from coordinate 417,329 downwards.
CACCACCCCGGAGGCCACCACGGCGCACGCACCGACCATTGCGAACAGACGTCGTCCCATCATCACGAACCTCCCGCCACGGAACTTAGCGGGCGGCGATCCGGGGAGGCAGCGCCAACACCGGAACCCCACTCACGATCACAGAACGTCACCTATTAGCGTGAAGGGAGGTTCACGAAACGGGAGCAATCATGCAGAAGATTCTCGATGCCATCCTCAACGACGCGCCCGCGACTGAGTTCGCGGCCATTGAGATCCCCGACTCATACCAGGCGGTCACCGTCCACAAGGAGGACGTGGGCATGTTCGCGGACCTCCCCACCCGCGAGAAGGACCCCCGCAAGTCGTTGCACCTCGACGAGGTCCCGGTTCCGGAGCTCGGCCCCGGTGAGGCCCTCGTCGCGGTCATGGCCTCGTCGATCAACTACAACACCGTGTGGACGTCCATCTTCGAACCGGTGTCGACCTTCGGCTTCCTGGAGCGCTACGGCCGCTCCCACCCGCTGGCGAAGCGCCATGACCTGCCCTACCACATCATCGGCTCCGACCTGTCCGGCGTCGTCCTGCGCACCGGCCCCGGCGTCAACGCCTGGAACCCCGGCGACGAGGTGGTCGCCCACTGCCTGAGCGTCGAGCTGGAGAACCCCGCCGGCCACAACGACACCATGATGGACCCGGAGCAGCGGATCTGGGGCTTCGAGACCAACTTCGGCGGTTTGGCCGAGATCGCACTGGTCAAGTCCAACCAACTCATGCCCAAGCCCGCCCACCTCACCTGGGAGGAAGCCGCAGCCCCGGGCCTGGTGAACTCCACCGCCTACCGGCAGTTGGTCTCCCGCAACGGCGCTGGCATGAAGCAGGGCGACGTGGTGCTGATCTGGGGCGCGTCCGGCGGCCTGGGCTCGTACGCGACCCAGTACGCCCTCAACGGCGGGGCGATCCCGATCTGCGTCGTCTCGAGCCCGGAGAAGGCCGAGATCTGCCGGAAGATGGGCGCGGAGTACATCATCGACCGCAACGCTGAGGGCTACCAGTTCTGGAAGGACGAGCACACCCAGAACCCGAAGGAATGGCAGCGCCTCGGCAAGAAGATCCGGGAACTCACCGGCGGTGAGGACGTGGACATCGTCTACGAACACCCGGGCCGCGAGACGTTCGGTGCCAGCGTGTACGTCGCCAAGAAGGGCGGCACGATCGTCACCTGCGCGTCCACGTCCGGTTACATGCACGAGTACGACAACCGCTACCTGTGGATGAACCTCAAGCGGATCATCGGCTCGCACTTCGCCAACTACAAGGAGTCCTACGAGGCCAACCGGCTCATCGACAAGGGCATGATCCACCCGACCTTGAGCAAGACCTTCCCGCTCGAGCAAACCGGGCAGGCCGCCTTCGAGGTGCACCGCAACCAGCACCAGGGCAAGGTCGGCGTGCTGTGCCTGGCCCCGGAGGAGGGCCTCGGCGTGCGCGATCCGGAGAAGCGCGCGAAGTTCCAGACCGAGATCAACCGCTTCCGCAACACGTGATGCTCAACGAGAAGGCACGCACGCTGCTGGACAAGCCGAAGCAGTTCGCCACGATTTCGACCATCGAGCCCGACGGTCAGCCGCAGAGCAGTGTGGTCTGGTACGAGCGCGATGGCGACGACCTGTTGATCTCGACGGTCGAGGGCCGCCGCAAGCACCGGAACCTGGTACGTGACCCCCGCTGCACGGTGCTGATCTTCGACAAGGACCAGCCGTACTCATACGTCGAGGTCCGTGGCCATGTGGAGATGACCCGGGAGGGGGGCCGCGAGCTGATCGACAAGTTCGCACTCGCCTACCAGGGGTGGGATCGCTACCCGGCCGACGACGGGACCGACAACGTCCGCGTGGTGGTCCGGGTCATCGCCGACAAGGTGGTCACGAAGGTCATCTGAGGCATCGACGCGGCCTGGTGAGACGTTGTCCCGTTCGTTGACGTTGTCCCGTTGGTGAGCGTTTGCACGCGTGTCTTCGCTCACCAACGGGACAACGTCTAACGAACTGCGCATCCTCGCCGCGGACGGGCAGCAACGACGCAACACTCGGCGCCTGAACCCGGCACCTCGAGCAGCGTTCACCCCTCCGCCTGCTCAGCCACCTCCAGCCAGCGGTTCTCCAGTGCTTCGAGATCCCGCTGCGCGTCGGCCAGATCCTTGCCCAACCCGACCAGTGCCTCCCCGTCGGTGGCAGCGTCCGCCATGGCCAGGTGCAGGCCCTCGATGCGCGCCTGCACCTTTCCCAACTCCCGCTCGACCCGCGACAACTCCTTGCGGGCCGTCCGGGTATCGCCCCCGGTGCGCACGGATGCCGGTGCCGGCCCGGGCCGCGCGGCCGTCACGTACTGCTCGACGCCGCCGGGCAGATGCTCGAGCCCGCCGTCACGCACCGCCCAGACGTCATCGCACACCCGCTCCAGGAAATAGCGATCGTGGGAAACGACGATGAGACTGCCCGGCCAGGTGTCCAGCACGTCCTCGAGCACGGTCAGGGTCTCGGTATCCAGGTCGTTGGTGGGCTCGTCGAGCATCAGCAGGTTCGCCCCGCTCAAGAAGGTGCGCAGCAGGTGCAACCGTCGCAACTCCCCACCCGAGAGGTCCCCGAGCCGCTTCCATGGGGCATCGCCGGTGAAGCCGAACTGCTCGAGCAGCTGCGACGGGGTCAACTCGTCGCCGCTACTGACCTCGACCCGATTGCCCACCTCCTGCAGCCACGGCAGCACCCGGGCTTCTGCGTCGATGCTGGGCAGCCGCTGATCGACGATGGCCGGGTGGACGGTCTTGCCCCGTTTGACCCGTCCCGCAGCGGGATCCAACTGCCCGTCGAGCAGTCGCAGCAGGGTGGTCTTGCCAGCCCCGTTCCGGCCCAGCAAACCGATCCGGTCACCCGGCCCGATGCCCCAGGTCACGTGCCGCAACACCGGCGCCACATCCGGCGCCGGACTCACCGTGACGTCGGCCAGGTCGAGGACCTGCTTACCCAGGCGGTTCATACTCACGCGTTGCAGTGCCAGCCGGTCACGCGGCGGCGGTTCGTCCTCGATCAGCGCCAAGGCTGCGTCCTGCCGGAACTTGGGCTTCGACGTGCGCGCCGGCGGACCCCGGCGCAGCCACGCCAGCTCCTTGCGCAGCAGGTTCTGCCGGCGGGCTTCGATCGCCTGCCGCTGCTGCTCCCGCTCGGCCTTGGCCAGCACGTAGGCCGCGTACCCGCCGTCGTACTGGTCCACGACACCTGCGCCGACCTCCCAGGTGCGCTCGGTCACCTCGTCGAGGAACCAGCGGTCGTGGGTCACCACGACGATCGCCCGGCGGCCGCGGGGCCAGGCCAGCAGGTGCTGCGCAAGCCAGCCGATCGCCTCGATGTCCAAGTGGTTGGTCGGCTCGTCCAGCAGGAGTACGTCCGGTTGCGCCACCAGCGCCGCCGCCAGTGCAACCCGGCGGGATTGACCCCCGCTCAGCGACGAGGTGTCCTGGTCCAGCCACGATTCCTCGAGCAGTCCCGCCACTACGGCCCGGATCCGCGGGTCCGAGGCCCACTCGTGCACCGGTCCCTCACCGACCACCACCTGCCGGACCGATCCGTCGGGCAAGGTGTCGTGCTGGGTCACCAGGCGCACCGAGGTGCCGCCGCTGACGGTCACTCGGCCGGCATCGGCGTGCTCCTGCCCGGCGAGCGCCCGCAACAGCGTCGACTTGCCGGATCCGTTGCGCCCGACCACCCCGATCCGGTCGCCGTCCGACAGACCGAGGGACACCTCGGCCAGCACCGTGTTGGTGCCCTTGCGAACGGTCAACGAGTCGGTGACGACGAGGGCGGGCACGCCTTCCAGCCTAGGTCAGGCGTTCCAATCGCTGAGCACCTCGAGGAGCACATCGTTCACCGCGAGCGGATCCTCCACCGCACTGAGATGGCCTGCGCCGGGGATCTCCCGGGCCACCGCCTGCGGCATTGCCGCGAGCATGGCCCGCTGGTCGGCCTCTGGGGAGATCGTGTCCTCCGAACCCCAGACCACCACTGCCGGGCCCTCGTAGGTCCGCAGCGTCTCCAGCGAATCCGGGCGGTCCGCCATCGCCCGCTGGGCGGAGGCCACCGCCACCGGCGGCGCCGCTTCGATCCAGGACCTGACGGTGGCCACCACCTCGGGGCGCTCGGCCCGGGTGGTCGCGCCCAGCAGGTTGGGGATCAGGGCGTCGGCCAGCGCCCGGGTGTGTCCGGCAGCGAGCACCTCGTCGGCCACCTGCAACCGCAGCGCCCGCGCCGCCGGGGGGTCCGCAGTCGCCTTGGTGTCCATGAACAGCGCACCGTCGACCAAGTGCGGCGCCTGCCGCAGGATCTCCATGAGCAGGTACCCACCCATCGACAGCCCCGCGAAGACTGCCGGCCGGCTGACGTGCGCGATCGCCTGTTCGGCCATCTGCGCCAAGGTGGGCTCCTGCGGGAGTCTGGACTCCCCGAAGCCCGCGAGGTCCGGGGCAGTGACCTTGAACCCCGCCTTGGTGAGGTACTCGACCTGCGCGTCCCACAGGTGCCGGTTGACCGGGAAGGCGTGGAGCAGTACGACCTGTGTCATCCCCGCTCACTATCGACAGCGTCGGCGGCGTCGGCCAGGTCGCTGGCGTCCGTTTCGCCGTCCTCGGCGACGTCCTGGATGCTCGGACCGGCCAGTGGCTCTTCGGGCTGCTCCAAGATGTCCTCCTGCGCCGCCGCCTTGCCCATGCGCGACTTTGCGGATGGCAACGGCCACCACGACGCCGACCCCGACGAGGGCGACGCCGAGCGCAAGTTTGGGCAACACCCGTCGTCCGGTGTCCAACCCCTTCTCGGCCAGGTACAGCGTGTCGTCCGCCGTGATCAGCACGGCGTCGGCGCCGCCGAGCGCCTTGTCCGTGTCGATCAGCGCCGTATCGGCTTTGCCGACCGCTTCGTCGATCGCGGCCAGTGCCTCTTGCAGCGTGTCGATCCCGCTGTGCATCTTGTCGATTCCCTTACCCATGCCTCCACCCTCTCCGATCCCGGTCATGCCCGGCAAGTCGGGGGTCTCAGGGCATGACCGTCAGGCCACCGTCCAGGACCAGTTCCTGTCCGGTCATGAACGACGAGGCGTCCGAGGCGAGGAAGACGGCACCCGCCGCGATCTCGGCCGGTTGCCCCCAGCGCTGCATCGGCACCCGGGCCAGCGCCCCCGCGCCGCCATCGGGTGCGTCGCGCAGGAACTGGGTGAGGTCGGTCTCGATCCACCCCGGCAGCAGCGTGTTCACCCGGATGCCGGCCCAGGCCCACTCCACGGCGACGCTGCGGGTCAAGGAGATGATCGCTGCCTTCGCGGCTCCGTAGTGGCTCATCAACGGCGCCCCGGCGAGCCCGGCCACACTGGCCATATTGATGACCGACCCGGACTTCTGGCCCATGAGCACCGGCCCCACTGCCTGCAACACGTGGACCGCCGATTCGACGTTCAACTGCTGCGTCTTGGTCCAGCCGCTGAACCGCATCCCGACCAGCGGTGACGAGAAACTGTTGCCGCCCGCGTTGTTCACCACGACATCGAGGCCTGCGAGTCCTTCGACCGCCTGGTTGACCGCCGCGGTGATCTGCTCCTCCTGCGTCACATCGGCGACCTGCACCACCGCTGTCCGGCCGAGGTCGCGGATCTGCCCGGCGACGTCGTCGAGCAACTCCTGGTTGCGGGCGATGACCGCCACATCCGCGCCCTGTCGCGCGAACTCGAGCGCGATGTCCTTGCCGATCCCCCGGGAGGCCCCGGTCACGATCGCCTTCTTGCCTTCGAGCTGGTTCATAGGTCGCTCCACTTACTCATCGGGCCGTCCCACGTGGACGGCAAGTTGGTCGGCCGACCGGTGACGGTCGACACGATCTGATCGAACACGATCGAGGTGTACTTCTCCCCCACCCACAGATGCTTGGCACCTGGCACCGCCACGAGTTCGGCCTGGGGGACATCGGCGAAGTGGGGGGCGGCCGCAGCCGGCGGCAGGAAGTCGTCGAGTTCGGGCACCATGACCACCATCGGCCGGCCGTCGGCGGCCCAGCGCCGCAGGTCGGTGTCCTGTGCATAGCGCAGCGGCGGGCTCAGCAGGACCGCGCCCACCACGCCGGGTAACAGCCCGTGCCGCAGCACGACATCGGTGCCGAAGCTCCAGCCGAGCAGCCAGATGTTGGGCAGGCCGCGGTCCGTGGCCAGGCCGACTGCGGCTTGCAGGTCCAGCCCCTCGGCACTACCGGCGTCGAAGACGCCCTCCGAGGTGCCCGCCGCACTGCTCGTGCCGCGGGTGTTGAAGCGCAGGACCGCCAACTGCGCCAGAGCCGGCAGGCGCCAAGCGGCCTTTCGGAACAGGTGCGAGTCCATCATCCCGCCGTGGGTGGGCAAGGGGTGCAGGCACACGAGCGTGGCCACCGGTCCACCCGATATGGGGTGGCCAGTTCCCCCACCAGGTGCAACCCGTCTGCCGTCGCCAGGGACAAGGGCTCACGGATGGCAGGCAATACCGAGTTCGCCGCGATCCGTTCCACGCCAGCAGCCTAATGCCGGGTCCGGCGGAGGTGGTCCGGGACCGATCAGGAACGAAGCAGCGCGGAGCGTCCCACCGGTACTTGCATCGGCCGCTGAGGTGGTGTGCCGGTGGCGGACTCCTCAGGCCGGCACGGGGCGTTTGTGACGATGTTGTGGGGTCCGCAGGGCGGTTCGTCACGACGTTGCGGGCTGCCGGGCGGTTCGACTGCGCACCTTCGTGACAAACCGGCTGGACAGGCGCGCAACTCGTCACAGAGACCGCCCGCGGCGGCAGCCTGTCACGGCAACAGTGACGCGCGACACTAGCGTTGGCGCAGACAGGCCACGCGCTACGCCGGATGGAGACCTCATGACCCCGCAGAGCCCGCGACCGTCGCGCCACCCGGCCGACAGCCACGACGTGATCCGCGTGCACGGCGCCCGGGTGAACAACCTCCGGGACGTCAGCATCGACCTGCCGAAGCGGCGCCTGACCGTGTTCACCGGCGTCTCCGGATCCGGCAAGAGTTCGCTGGTGTTCGGCACGATCGCCGCGGAGTCGCAGCGACTGATCAACGAGACGTACAGCGCCTTCGTGCAGGGATTCATGCCGACGCAGTCGCGCCCCGACGTCGACATCCTCGACGGCCTCACCACCGCGATCATCGTCGACCAGGAGCGGATGGGAGCCAACGTCCGGTCCACCGTCGGCACCGCCACCGACGCCAACGCGATGTTGCGCATCCTCTTCAGCCGGCTCGGGCAGCCGCACATCGGTTCCGCCCAGGCGTTCTCCTTCAACGTGGCCTCCATCAGCGGGGCGGGCGCGGTCACCCTGGAACGTGGGGGCAAGACGACCAAGGAGCGGCGCAGTTTCAGCATCACCGGCGGCATGTGCCCGCGCTGCGAGGGGATGGGCAACGTCACCGACTTCGACCTCTCCGCGCTCTACGACGACTCCAAGACTCTGAACGAGGGCGCGCTGACCATCCCGGGCTACACGCATGGACGGCTGGTACGGCCGGATCTACCGGGGCTGTGGCTTCTTCGACCCGGACAAACCGATCAGCAGGTTCAGCACGCGGGAACTGCAACGACCTGCTCTACAAGGAGCCGACGAAGATCAAGGTGGAGGGCATCAACCTGACCTACGAGGGCTTGATCCCGAAGATCCAGAAGTCGTTCCTGTCCAAGGATGTGGACGCGATGCAGCCGCACATCCGCGCGTTCGTCGAGCGCGCCGTCACCTTCACCACCTGCCCGGAGTGCGACGGCACCCGGCTCAGCGCGGCGGCGCGGTCCTCGAAGATCGAGGGGATCAACATCGCCGATGCCTGCGCGATGCAGATCAGCGATCTCGCCGACTGGGTGCGCGGGCTCGACGAGCCGTCGGTGGCGCCGTTGCTTGCGGGCCTGCAGCACACCCTCGATTCGTTCGTCGAGATCGGGCTCGGCTACTTGTCGCTCAACCGCCCCGCCGGCACCCTCTCCGGCGGCGAGGCGCAGCGCACCAAGATGATCCGGCACCTCGGTTCGTCGCTGACCGACGTCACCTACGTCTTCGACGAACCCACTGTCGGCCTGCACCCGCACGACATCCAGCGGATGAACGGCCTGCTGCTGCGGCTGCGCGACAAGGGCAACACGGTGCTCGTCGTCGAGCACAAGCCGGAGACCATCGCCATCGCCGACCATGCGGTCGATCTCGGTCCGGGTGCCGGTGACGCGGGCGGAAGGATCTGCTTCGAGGGCACGGTCGACGGGTTGCGCGCCAGCGACACCCTCACCGGCCACCACCTCGACGACCGCGCCCGGCTCAAGGACGCAGTGCGCACGGCGACCGGCACGCTGGCGATCCGCCACGCCACCACCAACAACCTGCGAGACGTGGACGTCGACATCCCGCTCGGCGTGCTGTGCGTGATCACGGGGGTCGCCGGATCCGGCAAGAGCTCGCTCATCCACGGATCGATCCCTGCCGAGACCGGGGTCATCAGTGTCGACCAGGCCGCCATCCGGGGTTCCCGGCGCAGCAACCCCGCGACCTACACCGGGTTGCTCGACCCGATCCGTGCCGCCTTCGCCAAGGCCAACGGGGTCAAGGCCGCGCTGTTCAGCCCGAACTCCGCCGGCGCGTGTCCCACCTGCAACGGCAACGGCGTCATCTACACGGACCTGGCGATGATGGCCGGTGTCGTCACCGTGTGCGAGGAATGCCAGGGCAAGCGGTTCCAGGCCGATGTGCTGGAGTACCAGCTCAACGGCAAGGACATCAGCGAAGTGCTGGCGATGTCGGTCACAGAGGCGGAGGCCTTCTTCGCCGAGGGGGCGGTGAAGAAACCGGCCGCACATGCGATCCTGACGCGCCTGCAGGACGTCGGCCTGGGTTACCTGCGCCTCGGTCAGCCGCTGACCACACTGTCCGGCGGCGAGCGGCAACGCTTGAAACTGGCGATCCACATGGCAGAGAAGGGCGGGGTCTACATCCTGGACGAACCGACCTCCGGCCTCCACCTCGCCGACGTCGAGCAGTTGCTCGCGCTGCTCGACCGGCTGGTCGACGCCGGCAAGTCGGTCATCGTGGTCGAGCACCACCAGGCGGTGATGGCGCACGCCGACTGGATCATCGACCTCGGCCCCGGCGCCGGCCATGACGGTGGCCGGATCGTGTTCGAGGGCCCACCCGCCGACCTCGTGGCCACCCGCCCCACCCTCACCGGCGAGCACCTCGCGGACTACGTCGGCCGGTGACCGGGTCCGTGGGCAGCGCCCGTCACACGCATCCGCCCTCCACGGGGCACCCCCCCACCCCCCGCCAGGCAGATTGCGCAGCACGCACCTGGGTTGCCTCGCACGCAATCTGCCGGCCTGTGACCAACCCCAGCGAGCCCACCCCCACAGCCCCGCACCAGGCAGATTGCGCAGCACGCACCTACGTTGCCTCGCACGCAATCTGCCGGCCTGTGACCAACCCCGAGCGAGCCCACCCCCACAGCCCCGCACCAGGCAGATTGCGCAGCATGCACCTGCGTTGCCTTGCACGCAATCTGCCGGCCTGGCCACCCTTTGACCCACCCCGCGGCCAACCCCAGCAGCCCCGCTGTCAGCCCTGCACGTCCCGGCGGCGCCACCCGATCAAGCCGAAGGCGACGAGTGCCAGCGCCACCAGCGTGAGTGGCACCAGGGCGGCGACAGAGGCATCCACCCCGGGAAGCCTCGGCGAGTGCACGAACGGAGACACGTTCATGAGCCATTGCGGCGCGTTCCACAGCGGCCCGAACTCCCCGATGGCGAAGGCCAGGACGAAGATCCCCCACACCATCTGCACCCAGCGCGGCAGCCAGCCGAAGAGAACGAGGACCACTCCCGTGAGCACCCATGCGGCAGGTACCCGGGCCACGGCCGCAGCGAGCAGGGAGCCGAAGCGTCCGGTATCCCCGAGGGCCAGGGCATTCCCGATGCCCATGGACAGGCCGAACAGAGCCAGGATGACCGCGACCCCGATCAGTGCGATGACCGTGTGACTGGCAGCCCAGCGCACCCGCGCCACCGGCGCCGAGAGCAACACCTCTGCGTGCCCTTCGACCTCCTCGCTGTGCAGCCGGGAGGCCGCAGAGATCCCGTAGGCGGCCACGATGATGCCGCCGAAGCTCAACTCCGTGGCCAGGAACGCATCGGCCAGTGCCGCCGTGCCGCCCAGTTTCTCGAGGAACTCCGCGGCCTGCGGGGAGTCCAGGAACCCGGTGACCGAATCGGAGATCGACCCGAGCAGCAGGCCGAACAGCACGACGCCGCAGCACCACGCCACCAGCACCCCGCGCTGCAACCGCCAGGCGAGCCCGAACACCCCTGAGAGGTCCCCGTGCGCGGGACCCGGTCGATCGGTGATCATCCCGGCCCCCACATCCCGGCGGCCACGCAACCAGAACGCCACCGGCGCCAACACCGCGGCCAGCAGCAGCGGCAGCAGCAGCACCCACCACCGGTCTCCGGCATAGGCACGCACCTGCTGCACCCAGCCGATCGGCGAGAGCCATGACAGCCAGGTGCCCTCGGACAGGTCGGCGACAGCGCGGACCGCGTAGGCAAGAGCGATCAGGAGCAGCGCCAGTCCGCGGGCGGCCCGCGCTCCGGTGGTCAGTTGGGCGCAGACGGCGGCAACCGCAGCGAACGCGATTCCCGTCACCCCCCAGCCGAATCCGAATGCGAAGGACCCCCCGACCGCGAGCCCCGTGGCGATGAGGGTGACGGCGCTGAGCACAGCCAGCGCCAGACTGGCGCCGACCGCGACGATCAACGCCGCCGCCAACGGCGCGTACCTACCGAGCAGTCCGGCGGCCATGAGTTCCAACCGGCCCGATTCCTCATCCGCACGGGTGTGCCGGATCACGACGAACACCATGAGCACGGCGGCCAGCGCCGCGCCGAACACGGTCAGTTTGAACAGGGAGAGCGAACCCAGTGACGTGGGGTCGTAGATCGGGCCGTACAGGGCCACGAGGGCGCTCGCGGAGTTGACCGCCTCGGCTGCCGCGACCCGCTGGGACTCGTCGGGGTACAGCCCCACCGTGGCGCCTGCGGACATCCCGGCCATGGCTGCGAAACCCACGATCCACGCGGGCAGCAGGAAACGATCACGCCGCAACGCCAATCGCGTGAGCGGGCCGGTGCCGGCGAACAGGTCAGACATCGGAGGGTCCGCCCCGGTAGTGCTTCAGGAAGACCTCCTCCAACGTGGGCTGCTGGCTGGTCAGGGAATGCAGGCCAGCAGCGGACAGGGCCGCCGTCAGCGGGCCCAGGCCCACGTCATCCACTTCGCACGTCACCCGCCCGCCGTCGCCGACCACGTCGAACACCCCGGGGATGTCGGCGAGTCCGGCGGGGACGGCGTCCACCGCGGCGACGATCTTGGTGCGGGAAAGGTGCCGCAGTTGCTGCAGGGTGCCACTTTCCATCGACTTGCCGTTGCGGATGATGGTCACCCGGTCGGACAACGCCTCGGCCTCGCTGAGGATGTGGCTGCTCAGCAGGACCGTGCCACCGTTGTCCCGGAACTCGTGCACACACTCGCGGAATCGGGCGTCCATCAGCGGATCGAGCCCCGAGGTGGGTTCGTCCAGCAACAGCAACGGCACATCCGTTGCCAGGGCCGAGATCAGGGCCACCTTCTGCCGGTTCCCTTTGGAGTACGCCCGCGCCTTCTTGGTCGGGTCCAGTTCGAACATCTCGAGGTAGCGCTCCCGGCGCTGCGGGTCGAGCCCACCGTGCAAACGGCCGAGCAGATCGATCACCTCGCCACCGGTCAACTGCGGCCAGAGGTTCACCTCCCCCGGCACATACGCGAGCTTCTTGTGCAGTTCGACCGCGCCCGACCACGGATCCCCGCCCAACAGCGTGATGCTGCCACTGTCGATGCGCAGCAATCCGAGCAGGATGCGCAGGGTCGTCGTCTTGCCGGCCCCGTTCGGGCCCAGGAACGCATGCACCTCACCGGGCGCCACCTGCAGATCGAGTCCATCGAGTGCCACGGTGCTTCCGAACCGCTTGACCACGGCTCGCATGTCGATGACCGGCGTCATACCTCCAACGTACTCCGCCGGGGGGCGGTCACGAAGACCGCCGATCGACCTCCGGATCCACCATCTCCCATGGCCGGGCGGTACCCACCAGCGGCATCTGCCCGCTGCGCTGCAACGGCCCGTCCTCCGTGGTCACCACGTTGCGGCCGCCGGCCTTGCTCCGGTACATCAACTTGTCGGCACGGTCCAGCGCGTCTTCGGCGGTCTCCCCCGGGCGCAGCATCACCGCCCCGGCCGAGATGGTGACGCGGACCTGTTCGTCGGCCATCTGCAACCACGAGTGCTCCACGAGCATGCGCAACCGCTCCGCGGTCACCGCCAGCCCCGCTTCGGTCACGCCGGGCAGGATCGTCAGGAACTCCTCACCGCCCCAGCGCACCGGCCAGTCGGTGTTGCGCAGTGCGTTGGCCAGGGTCTGGCCCACCATCCGAAGCACCGCGTCGCCCACCTTGTGCCCGTAAGTGTCGTTGACCTGCTTGAAGTGGTCGACGTCGATGAACACCAGGCCCAAAGTGGCGGCACCGGCGCCGACGGCGGCGACGAGCGGCTCCAAGTGCCCCTCCCCGAACCGGCGGTTCCCCAGGTCGGTCAGGGGATCGACGTAGGCGTCCTCCTGGCGTTCCCGCTCGGACACCTGCGCGAACCGCGTTGAGGGCCGCCGGTGGAACACCTCCACGGATCCGATGATGTTGCCGCCCTCGTCGCGGATCGGGCTGCCCTTCACCGACACCGGGACACGATGGCCCTGCTTGTGGTGGAGATAGACCTGCGCCTCCCGGGCCTTGCCGTCCTTCATGACCCCCGAGAGCGGACAACCGTGCAGGCACAGCTGATACCCACCCTCGCTGACGTGGCGCAGGATGCCCTCGGAGCAGGAGTGCAGAAGCACATCGTCGGCCGAGTACCCGGTGATCCGCTCGGCCCCGGCGTTCCAGTACGTGATCCGCCGGTCCCGATCGACGAAGTAGACCCCGTCCTCCATCTGCTCAAGAATGGTGCGGTACACCTCTTCGATCAAAGCCGCCTCCCATCAAAACGCTAGAAAGGCTACGCGGCCGCGGTCGCCCGAAGCGCGTCCTGGCACGTATGGTCACGAAGCGTCAACTCCGGAGGAAACGGGCGGTTGTCGGGGCGAGGTCGCGGATCACCCTCGGCCGCTGCCCGCCTGCGGATTCCGGGGTGCCGGAGCGCCGTGCACCCCCGGCCACCCGCCCCGGCCGCGGACCATGATGTATCCCATGCCACGCATCACGATCACCCGCGAATCCCTCGGCCACTACACCGCCACCAATGAAGCCGGCGCGCGACTGCGGTTCGGGGAGGGCGAGGACGACTTCTCCCCCGTCGAGTTGCTGTTGGTGGCGCTCGGCGGCTGCACCGGGATGGACGTCGACTACATCACCTCCCGGCGCTGCGAACCGGAGGGTTTCGAGATCTCGGTGGCGGCCGAGAAGGTGAAGGACCCGCAGCAGGGGAACCTCCTCGAGGACATCACCGTCACTTTCCGGCTCGCCTTCCCCGATGGGGACGCCGGCGACGCAGCCCGGCAGGTGCTCCCGGCCGCGGCCCAACGGTCCCATGACCGGTTGTGCACCGTCGGGCGCACGGTCGAACTGCCGACCCCGGTGAGCAATCACATCCAGTGACGGGCGCGCGACCAACACGGCGTGTGCCAGTGCCTGCGGTCCTCGGCCCCGCGATGCGCGGGCCAGGCCACCACGTGGGCCATCCCCGAAGCGATCCGCTGGTTGCAGCCCGGGCAGATGTAGGCCTTGCCGGCCTGCGCGCCCGAGACGTTCTGCACCACGAAGTCGCCCTCCTGCCGCCGGCTGGCGTACCCGGCCGACAACGGCCGCACGTCTTCGGTACGTCGTCGGTTGCGGCGGGCCATGCCCCCAGGGTAGGACGCCGGATCAGCCGTAAGCGCGGAACCCGCGGCGGGTCTTGCGGCCCAGATAGCCGGCCTCGACCATCTGCTCGAGCAAGCGGGCGGGCGCCAACTCCGGCAGCCGGAACTCCGAGTGCAGCGTCTGCTCGATCGCCAGCGACACGTCGTTGCCCACGACATCCAGCAACGCGAACGGCCCCAGCGGCAACCCGGCCCCCTTGGTCATCACCGTGTCGATCTCGTCGGCCGTCGCGTAGTGCGACTCCAGCAACAGCACGGCGTCGTTCAGGTACGGGAAGAGCAGCGCATTCACGATGAAGCCGGCGCGGTCCCCGCACTGCACCGGATGCTTGCCGATCTTCGCGCAGAGGTCGACCACTGTGGCGGTCACGTCCGCTCCGGTGGTCACGGGGCTGACCACTTCGACCAGCTTCATGATCGGTGCGGGGTTGAAGAAGTGCATGCCCACCACGTCCTGGGGCCGACTCGTGACCGCGGCCATCTCGACCACCGGAAGTGAGGAGGTGGTCGTGGCCAGGATGGCGCCCTGCTTGCAGATCCGGTCGAGGTCGCGGAACAACTCGAGCTTCACGTCGAGACTCTCCACGATCGCCTCGACCACCAGGTCAACCTCAGCCAGAGCTTCACGGTCGGTGGCGCCGGTGATCCGGGCCAGCACCTCGTCGCGGACCTCCTCGGTCATCTTGGCCTTGCTCACCGCCCGGTCCAGCGACTTCTGGACGGCCGCGCGCACTCCCGCGACCTTCTCGTCGCTGCGGGCGACGAAGACCACGTCATAACCGCTCTTGGCGAACACCTCGACGATCCCCGAGGCCATGGTGCCGGTACCGACGACGCCGACACTGGCCACTGGGCGGACATCAACGGCCACCGCGGTGTCGTCCGCGCCGCCGGTGTCACCGGAGTAGTCGTAGAAGCCACGGCCGCCCTTCTCACCGGTGTGTCCAGCCGCGATCAGTTGTTTCAGGATCGGCGCCGGGGCATGCAGGCGACGGCCGGTGCTCGCGTACAGCGCGTCCAGCACGTCGTAGGCCGTGTCGAGACCGATCTTGTCCAACAGCGCCAGCGGGCCGATCGGGTAGCCGCAACCGAAGCGCATGGCCGCATCGATGTCGTCCCGGCTGGCGTAGCCGGCCTCGTACATGGTGACGGCGTGGTTCAGGTATCCGAAGAGCAGCCCGTCGGCGATGTAACCCGGCTTGGAGCGCACCACCGTCGCCTCCCGGCCGATGGCCGCCAGGAACGCCAGAAGCGCGTCAAGAGCGTCGGCGTCGGCGAAGTCGGGGCGCACCAACTCGACCTGGGTGCGGGCGGCGTCGTGCGGGAAGGCCAGGCCGAGCACCCGGTTGGGCCGACCCGTGCTCAGCGCAAGGTCCGTGACCGACAGCGCGGTGGCCGTCGTGACCAGGACGGCGTCGGCGGCGGCCAGCGCGCCCAGTTCGGCGAAGACCGCGTGCTTGACGTCGTGGTTCTCCGGCAGGCATTCGATGATGACGGCCGCGGCTTCGGCGTCCTTGAGCGCGGTCCCGACCCCCACCCCGGTGCGTTCGGCGGCCGCCGCGGCGCTCGCCTCGTCCTTCTCGATGCCGACCACGGTCCAGCCGGCCTCCTTGGCCAGGCGCGCGACCTGTGATCCAACTGTCCCCACCCCGACGATTGCCACCGTATTCTCAGCCATGCCCTCAGTCTGGCAAAGGGGGCTTCAGCGACAATAGGTGGGTGTGGCACGCGCGACCCCTGACCGATGACGACATCGCGAGCGTCGTTGCGATGGTCAACGCCTGCGAACTCGCCGACAGCGGCGAGGTCATGCTGGAGACGGCCGACGTGGTGGCCGATCTGGCCCTGGCCGACCGGGACCGGGATGCCTGCGTGGTGGTCCAGGACGGCCGGATCGTGGCGTGGGGACTGATCTGGGACACCCGCAAGCGCTGGGCCGACGTCGCACCGGACGCCCGCGGGCAGGGGATCGGGCAGTGGCTGCTGAAGTGGTCGGCCTGGCGCGCCAAGGCCCTGGGAGCCGACCGGATCGGTCAGACGATCGATGATGCCCGCACCGACGTCGCCGCGTGGTTCGCCGCGCACGGCTACACGCCCCGCTACACGGTCGTGGGTGCTGAGCATCCCGGCCGCCGAATCCGAGTCCACGGCTACCCCAGCCACTGCGCAGGAGGTGGACGAGGTCCTCGACCTCTTCGAGTCGGCCTTCAGCGAGCACGCCGACCGGTTGCCCGTGACCCGGGATCTGTGGCGTGCGGGCACCGTGGACCGGCCCGGTTTCCAGCCCTGCGACTTGTTGGTCATCCGGGAGGACGGTCGACCGGTGGCGGCCGCGTTCCTGATCGAGGCCGACGAGATCTGGGTGGACAAACTGGCCGTGGCAGCGCACGCCCGCGGCCAGGGGCATGCCCGGCAACTGCTCGACGCCGCCCGGTCGCGTGCGGCTGCGGCCGGCTACGGGTCGGTGCGCCTGTCCACGGACTCCAACGCCGGCGCCCTGGAGGCTTACACCCGGCTCGGCATGACCGTCGAGCGCTCCTTCACGCACTGGGCCGTGGATCTGTAGGGCGAGCAGCGGCGCGGCAACTGTGACGGAGTCGCAGAGACACGCCGGCGTGTTGCTGCGACTTCGTCACACTCGCCGGTGCTGATCGGCGTGTCCGTGCAACTTCGTCACAACACCCGGTGGTGACCCGTCAGAACAGCCGCGCTTCCACATCGTCGTAGCCCCGCAGGTGGTCGTAGTCGACCTCCACGCAACGGATCCCCCGGTCCTGCGCCAGCGTGCGCGCCTGCGGCTTGATCTCCTGGGCGGCGAACACGCCGGTCACCGGGGCCAGCAGCGGATCGCGGTTGAGCAACTCCAGATAGCGGGTCAACTGCTCCACCCCGTCGATCTCCCCCCGGCGCTTCACCTCCACGGCGACTGCCGCCCCCTCGGCATCCCGGCACAACAGGTCCACCGGACCGATGGCTGTGGGGTACTCCCGGCGCACCAGCGTCCAGCCGGAGCCGAACGTGGCCACCTGCTCGGCGAGCAGTTCCTGCAGGTGCGCCTCGACACCGTCCTTGACCAGCCCGGGATCCTGCCCCAGACTGCCCGACCAGTCGTGCTCGATGGCCGCGAGCTTGATGACCAACCGCTCGCCGGCCTTGTTGGTCACCTCCCACACCGTGTGCTCGTCCTCCTGCGACTCCGACAGGGTGCATGGCGGACTCATCCAATTCAAGGGCTTGTACGCGCGGTCGTCCGCGTGCACCGAGACCGACCCGTCGGCCTTGACGAGCAGCAGCCGTCGAGCCATCGGCAGGTGAGCGCTGAGCCGGCCGATGTAGTCGACCTGGCATTCGGCCACGACCAGCCGCATCAGGCCACCAACTTGAAGACGATCATCAAACCACCCACCACCGTCGTCCCGAGTGCCCACCACAACGGCGCCCAGCGGCTGCCCGGTTCGTTCAGACCGGCGACCCAGGTGAAGCCGAACAATCCTGCGAGCAACCCGAGCATGGCCCACGTGACCGACGTCTCGAAGTCCTCGGTCACGGCGAACGCGAGCCACGCCAGGCCGGCCATCAGCAGGCCGGGGACGAACATGACCGAACTCACCACGACCTCGTGCCACCACCACTGTCGGCTCAGCGGCTCGTCGGTCACCATCCGGTGAGCCATCACCGTCGACCAGAAGTGCGCCACCACCAGCGCGGCCGCCGAAACCAGGACGACGAACGCGAACTCACTGGTTGTGTCCAGGTATCCCTTCGCCGCGGACGCCGCTGCGACCCCGAGCAACGTGAGCGCGGCGTAGACCACCGAGGACACCCGGCTGACGCTGCGGACCTTCATGCGTAGTCGTAGAAGCCCTTACCGGACTTGCGACCGAGGTCTCCGGCCACCACCATCCGCCGCAGGATCTCCGGGGGGTTGAACTTCTCGTCCTGGGAGTCGGCGTAGATGTTGGAGGTGGCGTTGAAGATGATGTCCACGCCGGTCATGTCGGCGGTCTCCAGCGGGCCCATGGCGTGACCGAATCCGAGCCGGCAGGCGGTGTCGACGTCCTCGGCGGTGGCAACCCCCGACTCCACCAGGGCGATCGCCTCCATGGCCAGTGCGGTGATCAACCGGGTGGTCACGAAACCGGCGACGTCGCGATTGACGACCACCACGGTCTTGCCGATCCCCTCGGCGAAGTCCCGCGCCCGCTGCAGCGCCTCGTCGCTGGTCTTGTAGCCGCGCACGAGTTCGCACAACTTCATCAGCGGCACGGGCGAGAAGAAGTGGGTACCCACGACCTGCTCCGGGCGGCTGGTGACCGCGGCGATGGCCGTGATCGGGATGGCCGACGTGTTCGTCGCGAGCAGCGCATCCTCGGCACAGACCGCATCCAGGCGGCGGAACACCTCGGATTTGATCTCGATCTTCTCGAACACCGCCTCCACGACGATCTGCGCCTCACCGACGGCGTCGAGGTCGGTGGTCGTCGTGATCCGCTCGAGTGCGGCCTGCGCGGCTTCGTCGCTGAGTTTGCCCTTCGCGGCGAACTTGGACAGCGATGCGGCGATGGCATCGCGACCGCGCGTCACGGACTCCTGACTCATGTCCTGCAGGATCACGTCGTGTCCTGCAACTGCTGAGACTTGTGCGATTCCGCCGCCCATCAGGCCGGCCCCCACCACTGCGATTGTCATGCTTCGAGGCTAGCCGTTGACCGGATGCGCGCCGGTGGTCAGGGGCGCACAATAGGGGCGTGCCGGCCTGGTCCACCTACTCCTATCTGTTCGGCCCCCTGGTCGCTCTGGCGATCATGGCGCTGATCGTCGTGCTGCTGCGCTGGGCCTTCAGCCGCGGCCACTCACTGGTCGCCGGGGAGCCGAAGCCTGGGACTGCGGCGGACTACGGCTTGATGGTGCCGGTGGCCGGTGCCAACGACTACGTGCGCGCCGAGATGCAGCGCCGGATGTTGCTGGCCGCGGGGGTGAAGGCGAACCTTGTGCGCACCACGGACGGCCCGCGGCTGATGGTGTGGGAGTCCGATCGGGATCGGGCGCTGGAACTGCTCAGTCGGGGCGGCGTGTGATGTCGCCGCCCAGTGCCTGTAGTGCCTCGACGAACCCGGCGTAACCGCGGTCGATGTGGTGCACCTCGTGCACGGTCGTCGTGCCCTCGGCCACGAGCCCCGCGAGCACGAGCCCGGCGCCCGCGCGGACGTCGGTGGCCTCCACCGGCGCCCCGGACAACCGGGAGCGGCCCCGGACCAACGCATGATGGCCGTCGGTGTGCACATCGGCACCGAGCCGGCTGAGTTCGTGCACGAACCGGAATCGCGCCTCGAACAGGTTCTCCGTGACCATGGCGGCGCCTTCGGCGATGGCGTTCAGCGCGATGAACTGCGGCTGCAGGTCGGTGGCGAATCCGGGATAGGGCAGGGTGACGATGTCCACCGCTTTGGGCCGTCGGTCCATGCTGACCCGGAAGCCCTCGGGCACGAGTTCCACCATGGCGCCGGCGGACACGAGCTTGTCCAGGGCGATCTCGAGGTGCTTGGAGATCCCCTGGTCGATGGTGATGTCACCCTGGGTCATCACCGCGGCCACGGCCCAGGTGCCGGCGACGATCCGGTCGGGCACGGTCCGGTGGGTCACCGGGTGGAGGGCATCGACCCCCTCGATCTCGAGCGTCGACGACCCGATCCCGTCGATCTGCGCGCCCATCTGCACCAACATCGCGCAGATATCGATGATCTCCGGCTCGCGTGCGGCGTTGTCGATGACGGTGGCGCCCTTGGCCAGCACCGCCGCCATCAGCAGGTTCTCGGTCGCGCCCACACTCGGGAAGTCCAGCCAGATGGAGGCCCCGTGCAGTTGACCGGCCTTCGCGATCAGGAAGCCGTGCTCGCTGGACACCTCAGCGCCCAGCCGGGTGAGGCCGTTGACGTGCATGTCCAGGCCGCGCGACCCGATGGCGTCGCCGCCGGGCAACGCGACGTCGGCCTCGCCCACACGAGCCACCAGCGGCCCGAGCACGCAGATGGATGCCCGCATCTTGCGCACCAGGTCGTAGTCGGCCTGGTGACCCGGGGTCTCCGGGACGTCGATCCTGACGGTGCCGGCGGTGGGATCGTGGTCCACTTCGCAGCCGAGCCGACGCAGCAGTTCGGCCATGATCGTGACGTCCAGGATGTCCGGCACTTCGGTCAACGTCGTGGGCCCCTGGGCGAGCAGGGCCGCGGCCATGAGTTTCAGGATGCTGTTCTTGGCGCCGGGAACCCGCACCGTACCGGCCAGTCGGTTCCCGCCGACGACCTCGAATGTCACCGCCACAGGATACGTCCCGAATGCCGCGCGCGGGTCCGGGTTGCCCGGATCGGGCCGTCCTTCCCACGCCGCCGCACGCCGTTCCCGCGCGAGTTTTGTGACGTTGTTAGCGCGACACGCCGAGCCGCGAGGGCAACAACCTCACAAAACCGCCGGCGGAGGCGAAAAGGCCGCTCAGATCCGCCCGGCCCGCCGATGCACCCAGGTCGCGGCGATGAAACCCAGACCGTTGATCGCCCAGTGCAGCGCCATCGGGGTGAGCAGCGACCCGGAGTACAGCCGTAGTGCGCAGAACACGACGCCGGCCACAGCGGTTCCGGCCACGGTCAGCAGCACGGACTGGATCCGGCCCCAGATCCCGCCTCCGAGCAGATCGCCCACTGCGGCATTGGCATCGTGCATGACCAGGCTGGGCAGGATGTGCCAGAACCCGAACAGCAGGCTGGACACCAGTACCGCCTGCCAGGTCGGCAGCCACTGGATCAGCAGCGCCAGGCCGACGCCGCGGAAGGCCAACTCCTCGAACAGGACCGTGCCCAGCGGCACGTTGACCAGCGTCTTGTACAGCAGCGTCCGCGGCCCCAGCACGGCCCGGTCGTCGGCCAGGAAGCGCCGGGTGAAGGTCATCGACCCGCCGATGACGTACACCAGGGTGACAGCGCCGATACACCCCGCCGACCAGATCAGACCCTTGACCCAACTGTTCGGCCCGAGGCCGATGTCGGTCAGGGTCACGCCCGCCCGGTAGCCGATCCAGACGACGAGGACGCTGCCGATGACCCCGGTCGGTACATACCACCGCTGCGAGATGTACGGCGAGTGGTTGAGGACGTTGACGATGATCAACAGTCCGAGGACGACGAGGTCGAGCGTCACCGGGTCAGGCCGTCGGCGCCGTCACGGAGCCGGAAAGGTCACTGATCCCCCACTGGCTCAACTGCCGCTGCAGCGCCTCTGAGGCCCGCTGCAACTGCTCGGCCTGGACCCGGTCGGTGGCCCACTCCAGTTCCCGTGCCCGCAGCGCCCGCTCGATGCGGTGCAGTCTGTTCGTCGGACGCCGGCAGGTCGTAGGCCAGCGAGGTGAAACGTGCGAGATCGGCGCGGTAGTCGTGACCGCGGGAGACGAAAACGCCGGGCACCACGTCGGTGCTGTTCTTGAGGTCCACACCGACGTTCAGGAAGGTGCCCACCGGACGCCAGCGGATGCCGCGGGGCACGCCCGGCTCCCGGGGTTCCTGCAACCAGCGGGGCACATCCACCGCCAGCTGTGGGTCGAACTTCACGATCGGGTCCTCGTGATGGCTGACCAGGAAGATCCTGGCGGCCTCCTTGCGGTCCTCGGGCAGCGCGAGGTACTCCTCATAGCTGGCGACCTCCACCACCCGATGCTCCGGGTCGACCTTGTCAGGGTTGGCCCGCCAGCGCTTGCGCCCAGCCGCTGGCCGCCGGCGTCCCGATGAACAGGGCGCGGTCGACGCCGGCGCGCGCGAACCCGTTCATCCCCTCGTGCAGGAACGCATCCTGCATGGTGTGGGCACCCAGGGACTCGCCGAACACCACGAACCGGGGTCGCTTGTCCTCGGGAATAGCACGCAGCCGCCAGGTGAGGGCGTGCAGCATGGCCCGGTTCTGTTCCCGACCCATCGACACCCGGTCCAGCGAGATGAACGACGGGCGCAGGGAGTACTGCAGTGCGAAGGTCGCGCAGTCCCCAGCGGTCAGGTACTCCAGCGTCTCCATCAGCACGTAGTTGAGATACCCGGTCCCGGTCGGAGAGCAGAAGCACAGGACCTTGCGCTCGAAGGCGCCCATGTCCTCGAGCTCGCGCATCAGGATGTCCACCCGCTCATCGACGAGGTCGGCCGTCGCGAGCCCGGTGAAGGCCCGGATGGGGTCGATCGCCGGCCTGCCGATGACCTCCGTGATCTCGGCGGCGGGCAGCGCCATGTTGACGACGCGCCGGCCCTCCCGGCTCAAGGTGTCGAAGGGCACCTGCGAGCCCGGGCCACCCGAGACGGTGAGCATGGTCGGTTGCTTGTTGTACGCCGCTTCGATGGCCGCGCCACCGGCGTCAGCCTGCCGGTTGACGTACTCGAGGCCGGCGACGACCGCCGCCCCGACTGCCCCCAGGGTCACCGAGTGCCCGATCCAGTTGGCGAACGGCGCCAGCGACGGCGCACCTCGCTTGATGCCGTGGGCGATGCCCTCGGCCACCAAGGACTCGGCGAACGCCGCGCCCTGCAGCCCCGCACTGACGCCCACACCGAAGACCAGCGAGCGGGCCAGCGACGGCACCTTCTCGTACTTGGCAACCTGGCGTTCCTCGTAGGCTTGCGCCTGCTGCGACAGCGGCAGCGGATCCGTCGGCGGCGGCAGCAGATCACGCTTGGCGTCCCGGCGGTTGCGGGCGGTCAAGCCGACAGCCGCCGCTGTGGCCAGAGCCAGGCTGCCGGGCCCGACCACCCTGCGGTAGCTCCAGCCGCGCCGCGCCTGCAGGACTTCGCCGGCCCCGAGCAGCCCGGACGCGAGGAAGCCGGTGACGCCGGTCATCGCGGTGATCCACGCGGCACTGCGCAGAGCAGCACGCTTGACGGGTTCCGATTCCCGCCGCGGCAACAACCGCCAGACAGCCACTCCGGTGGCCGCCGCGCCGGCATGGGCGACCCCATGGGCCACTGCGGCCACCCCGGGGCGCTGCATGCGTTCGTGTCCGACCACCGCCGTGGCCAGGCCCTCCACCGCCGAACCCGTGCTCGCCACGAGGCCGTAGTTGACTGCACTGGTGAGTCCGGTCAGTATCGCCTGATCTCCCACGCTGCGGGGCAGCAGGCCCGGCTGGTACGACATGCCGATACTGGCCATGGATGCCATCGTCGCCACGCGTGAACTGAAGCTGATCTCGGGCACGTCCACCATGTCCGTCATTCTGCCTTAGGGTCGAAACCATGGTGAACCTGACGCGTATCTACACCCGCACTGGCGACGATGGGTCCACTTCCTTGGGCGACTTCAGTCGTACCACCAAGACCGATCCACGGTTGGAGGCCTACGCCGACGTGGATGAGGCCAACTGCGCCGTCGGTGTCGTTCTGGCGTTGGGCGAGCCTCCCGCGGAGATGGTGCCGGTGCTGTCGCGGATCCAGAACGAGTTGTTCGACGTCGGCGCCGACTTGTGCACCCCGCTGGGGGGCGAGGGGCCGGCGCTGCGCGTGAGCCAGGACTACATCGACCGGCTCGAGGCGGAGTGCGACCGTTTCAACGAGAACCTGCCCAACCTGCGCTCGTTCATCCTCCCGGGCGGCACCAGCGCCTCGGCCCTGTTGCACGTCGCACGTACCGTCACCCGCCGGGCCGAACGGGCGACCTGGCGGGCCGTGGGCCAGTACGGCGACTCGATGAACCCGCTGACGACCCACTACCTGAACCGCTTGTCGGATCTGTTGTTCATCCTCGCGCGGGCGGCCAATCCCGGCGGCGACGTGCTGTGGGTGCCGGGGGGCGAGCGGTAGCCGGCCGGCGGCGGCGCGGGTGCCGACTGTCATGCGCGATGCCGCTTCCCTCGTGCGGGCGTGTCGCAGACGTCGGCGCATCGTGGCGAGTGCTGGCCCACGGGACTCAGCGACGGGTCGTTCACCGATTCCGCCATCCCGGTCACGGACACCGGCATCACGGCGGCGTCCAGGTGACCGGACTCGCCAACTCGTCGCGTGACGCGCGTCGGCTCCGGTGGTGCGGACTCCAACATGTGCGCAGAGTGCACGGCGAGCGCGGGATCAAGAAACGGCGACCGGTGCGTACGCGGGCATGACCAGACGCGCGACTCGCGAGTGTGGCCCCGGAACAGCCAACCGTGGGCACCCCGGTCGGAGATGCCCACCATCGTCGAGATCGACTAGTGGCGCGGACCCACCGCGACCTGCAGCCGGCCCTCTTGCTTGCGGACTTCGGACTCTGTGCCCTTCTTACGGGCTTCGTCCAACTCCTGCTCGGCCTCCCGGACGTCGATCTCCGAGGCCAGTTCCAGCCACTCGGCCAGCACGATGACGCGGTTGCTGTCCACCGTGCAGAAGCCCTCGTGGATGTACGCCCGCAGATCGTCGCCCTCGGTCGGGCGGATCAGGATCGGGCCATCGGCCAGCATCCCCATCATCGGGGAGTGCCCGGGCATGATCCCGACCTCGCCGTCGAGGGTGCGCAGCACGACCAGTGACGCCTCGCCCTCCCAGACGTTGCGCCGGGTCGAGACCATCGCGACTTCGAGCACCGCCATGGCTACTTGGCCAACTTCGCAGCGTTGCGCTCGACGTCCTCGATCCCACCGCACATGAAGAACGCCTGCTCCGGGATGTGGTCGTACTCACCGTCGGTGAGCGCCTTGAAGGACGCGATGGTCTCCTCGACCGGGACGAAGGATCCCGGCTGGCCGGTGAAGGCCTCGGCGACGAACATGTTCTGGCTCAGGAACCGCTGGATGCGCCGGGCCCGGTTGACGAGGATCTTGTCCTCTTCGGACAGTTCGTCCATACCGAGGATGGCGATGATGTCCTGCAGGTCCTTGTAGCGCTGCAGGATCTCCTTCACCCGGGCGGCCACCGCATAGTGCTCGTCACCGATGTAGCGCGGGTCCAGAATCCGGGAGGTCGAGTCCAGGGGGTCCACCGCGGGGTAGATGCCCAACTCCGAGATCGGCCGGCTCAGGGTCGTGGTGGCGTCGAGGTGGGCGAACGTGGTCGCCGGCGCCGGGTCGGTCAAGTCGTCGGCGGGCACGTAGATCGCCTGCAGCGAGGTGATCGAGTGACCACGCGTCGAGGTGATCCGTTCCTGCAGCTGGCCCATCTCGTCAGCCAGCGTGGGCTGGTACCCCACCGCCGACGGCATACGTCCCAGCAGCGTGGACACCTCGGAGCCGGCCTGCGTGAAGCGGAAGATGTTGTCGATGAACAGCAGCACGTCCTGCTTCTGCACGTCGCGGAAGTACTCCGCCATCGTCAGCGCGGTCAGCGCCACCCGCAGCCGGGTGCCGGGCGGCTCGTCCATCTGCCCGAACACGAGCGCAGTCTTCTCGATGACGCCGGACTCGGTCATCTCCAGGAAGAGGTCGTTGCCCTCACGGGTGCGCTCCCCCACGCCCGCGAACACCGACACACCCGAGAAGTTCTCCGCGACCCGGTAGATCATCTCCTGGATGAGAACGGTCTTTCCGACACCGGCACCACCGAACAGGCCGATCTTGCCACCCTTGACGTAGGGGGTCAGCAGGTCGATGACCTTGATGCCGGTCCAGAACACCTCGGTCTTGGACTCCAGCTGGTCGAACGTGGGGGCCTGAGCGTGGATACCGCGGCGCTCCGTGATGTTGAGCGAGGACTCCTCGACGTCCAGCGGCTTGCCGAGCGTGTTCCACACGTGGCCGAGCGTGATGTCGCCCACCGGCACGGTGATGGCATCGCCGGTGTCGCGCACCGCGGCGCCGCGGATCAGGCCGTCGGTGGGCTGCATCGAGATGGCACGGACCATGTTGTCGCCGATGTGCTGGGCGACCTCGAGGGTCAGCATCCGGTGCTCGACATCACCCTCACCGGCGTTGAAGGTCACGTCGACGTGCAGCGCGTTGAACAACTCCGGCATCTGCTCGGCCGGGAACTCGACGTCGACGACAGGGCCGGTCACGCGGGCAACGCGGCCGACTCCGGCGATCGTGTCTGGGGTCGCGGTCATCTGTTTCAGCTCCCTGCTGTTGCGGAGGCCAGCGCGTCGGCACCACCGACGATCTCGCTGATTTCCTGGGTGATCTCGGCCTGGCGGGCCTGGTTGGCTTGGCGGGTAAGGGTCTTCATCAACTCGTCTGCGTTGTCCGTGGCGGACTTCATGGCGCGCTGCCGAGCGGCGTGCTCGGATGCTGCGGACTGCAGCAGTGCGGCGTAGACCAGATACTCCACGTACTTCGGCAGCAGTGCGTCGAGCACCTCTTCGGGACTGGGCTCGAAGTCGTACAGCGGCCAGACCGGCGTGCCACCGGCGTTGTCGCCGCCGGTGATGGTGGATGCGGAGGTGTCCACCACCTCTTCGACGACCTCCAGCGGCAGGATCCGCAGCACCTGGACCTCTTGCCGCGCCCGGTTGTGGTAGCGGGTGAACACGATGTGGATCTCGTCGGCGCCACCGTCCTCGGTCTTCATCAGGAAGCGGTCGAGCAGTGCCTTGGCGATCGGCTTGGCGTCCTCGTAGGTCGGCGCGTCGGTGAAGCCGGTCCAGGAATCGGCGACCTCGCGCTCACGGAACTTGTAGAACCCGAGCCCTTTGCGCCCGACCACGAAGGGCACGACCTCCATGTTGCGCTCGCCCTGCAGCAACTCGATCAGGGCCTCGCCCTCCTTGATCGCGTTCATCGAGTACGCTCCCGGCGAGCCCGCGGTCCGCGGTGATCAGCAACATGGCTGCGCGCTGCTCGAGGCGGGCCTTGGCGGTCAGCGGGTGGCTGCCCTTGGTGTGTGAGGCTGCCAGCCCCACCGCCCGGAGGAGTTCGAACGAGTAGGGCTCGGTGGTCTGCACCTGCTGCTGGGCCTTGACGATGCGCGACGACGCGATCAATTCCATGGCACGTGTGATCTTCTTGGTCGCCTGGACCGATCGGATCCGGCGGCGGAAGACGCGTTGTTGGGCACCCATCGGTCAGCCGCGCACCTGACGGGTCACCTGGGCGACCTTGATGTCTTCCTCAGGAAGCGCCTCAACCGGCACGTCCTTGACCAGCAGGTGGCCTTCGCTGGTCATGAACGACCGCTTGAACTTGTCGACCGCCTTCTCCAGTGCGCCCACCGTGTCGTCGGACAGTTCGGCGGTCTCCCGGATCGTGGTCATGATCCCGGCGTGCTCGCGCTCCACGTTCTCCAGGAACTCCGCCTCGAACCGCTTGATGTCCTCCAGCGGGACGTCGTCGAGCTGTCCTGTCGTCCCGGCCCACACGGAGACGACCTCGCGCTCCATCGAGAACGGCGCGTACTGCGGCTGCTTCAGCAACTCGACGAGCCGCGATCCACGCTCCAACTGCGCCTTCGAGGCCTTGTCCAGGTCGGATCCGAAGGCGGCGAACGCCTCCAGTTCCCGGAACTGGGCCAGGTTGAGGCGCAGGCTGCCGGCCACTTTGCGCATGGCCTTCGGCTGCGCGGAACCACCGACGCGGGACACGGAGATACCGACGTTGATCGCCGGGCGCACGCCGGAGTTGAACAGGTCGGACTCCAGGAAGCACTGGCCGTCGGTGATCGAGATGACGTTGGTGGGGATGTAGGCCGACACGTCGTTGGCCTTGGTCTCGATGATCGGCAGACCCGTCATGGAACCTCCGCCCAACTCGTCGGAGAGCTTCGCGCAACGCTCGAGCAGGCGCGAGTGCAGGTAGAACACGTCACCCGGGTACGCCTCACGGCCCGGCGGGCGCCGCAGCAGCAGGGAGACAGCCCGGTAGGCCTCGGCCTGTTTGGACAGGTCGTCGAACACGATCAGGACGTGCTGTCCGTTGTACATCCAGTGCTGGCCGAGGGCCGAGCCGGTGTACGGCGCCAAGTACTTGAAACCGGCGGAGTCGGAGGCGGGGGCGGCGACGATGGTCGTGTACTCCAGGGCGCCGTACTCCTCGAGCGCACCCCGCACGGCCGCGATGGTCGAACCCTTCTGCCCGATCGCCACGTAGATGCATTTGACCTGCTTGCTCGGATCCCCGGACTCCCAGTTCGACTTCTGGTTGAGGATCGTGTCCAGCGCCAGCGCGGTCTTGCCCGTCTGGCGGTCACCGATGATGAGCTGACGCTGACCCCGGCCGATCGCCGTCATGGCGTCGACGGCCTTGAGGCCGGTCTGCATCGGCTCCTTGACCGGTTGCCGTTGCACAACCGTGGGCGCCTGCAGTTCCAGGGCACGATCGGTCTCGGCGGTGATGTCCCCGAGGCCGTCGATCGGCGTGCCCAGCGGGTCGACCACGCGACCGAGGAAACCGTCGCCCACGGGCACGGAGAGCACGCGGCCGGTGCGGCGCACGGTCTGGCCCTCTTCGATGAAACTGCCGTCACCGAGGAGCACGACACCGATCTCCCGGACGTCGAGGTTCAGCGCCAGACCCAACAGGCCGCCTTCGAACTCCAGCAGCTCGTTGGTCATCGCGGAGTGCAGTCCCTCGACCCGGGCGATACCGTCACCGGTCTCGACGACGCGGCCGACCTCTTCGCGCGCATTCTCGGGGCTGAACGATGAGACGTTGGCCTCGATCGCGGCGCGGATCTCCTCCGGCGAGATCGAAAGTTCGGTCATGAGTTGTGCCTCTCGTGCTAGTTCTTCGTCAGTGGGTGAGACGGCGGCGCGCCGCCTCGATACGGGTGGAAAGGGTGCCATCGATCACTTCATCGCCGACGCGGACCTCGAGGCCGCCCACGAGGGAGGGATCGACGGTGACGTTGAGTTGAACGTCCCGGTGGTGGATGCGCCCGAGCGCGGCCCTGAGCCGCTCGGACTGTTCGGCCGACAGCGGGGTGGCACTGCGAACCTCGGCGACGACGCGACCACGGCGCTCGGCGGCCAGAGCACTCAACTCGGACACAGCGGTCTGAACCGGTCGGCCGTGCAGTTCGGTGGTGGCCGTCTGCAGTAGTCGCACGGTCAACGCGTCCGCCTTGCCCTCGAGCAACGCAGCGGTGATCGCCGACTTCTTCTGCTCATCGACCGCGGGGTTGGTCAGTGCCATCTGCAGGTCGGGGTTGGAGTCGATGATCCGGCCGAACCGGAAGATCTCCTCCTCGACCCGATCGAGCCGGTTGTCCTTCTCCGCGGACATCAGCACCAGGCTCTGGCCGGCGCCGTCCATCGCGTCGACCATGTCGCGGTCGGTCGACCAGCGCTTGGTGACGATCTCGACGATCAGGTCGAAGGCACCGGTGCTGACCTTGCCGTCCAGCAGTCGGTGCAACAAACCCTGCTTGGCACCGGCGGCCATCGCCGGGTCGGCCAGGGTCTGGCGCAGCGTGCGCTCGTGACCGAGCAGTGCGGCCAACGAGAGGATCGACTGTCCATCGGCGGCCAGGGCAGCCGCGTCAGTGCTGTCGAAGCGCGCGTTCACGGCCTCCCGCAGCGCTGCCATGGACGTGCGACTGGCCCCGATCATCAGTTCTGCCCGCCGTTCGGGCTCGCCTGCTCGAGCTCGGCGATGAACCGGTCGACCACACCTGCGGCGCGGGCGTCATCGGTCATCGACTCGCCCACGATGCGTCCGGCGAGGTCGGTGGCGACGCCGCCCATGGACTTGCGCAGCTCGGAGAGGGCCTTGGCCTTCTCCGCCTCGATCTGGGCGGTGGCGTTGGCGGCGATCTGCGCGGCCTGCGCCTCCGCAGCCTTGCGGGCCTCCTCCATCACGCCAGCGCGTTCGGCCTCGGCCTGCTGACGGATTTCCGCGACTTCGGCACGGGCAGCAGCCATCTGCTCCTGGTATTGCTCCAGGGTGCGATGGGCTTCCGCCTGGGCCTCCTCGGCGCGCTTGATCCCGCCTTCGATCGCGTCAGCGCGCTCCTCGAGCGTCTGCTGGATCTTGGGCAGGGCGAACTTGGCGAGGACCCCGAAGACGATGAAGAACGCCGCCAGCCCGATGACGAACTCGAACATCGGGATCCGCAGGACGTTGCTTCCGCCTTCCTCGGCAGCAAGCAGCCAGGTCATGTCCTACGTCCTTATGCGCCGAAGACGAACGGGGCCACGAAGCCCAGCAGCGCCAACGCCTCGGCGAGCGCGAAGCCCAGCAGCATGTTCTGACGGATCACGCCATAAGCCTCGGGCTGGCGTGCGATGGCCTGCACACCGTTACCGAAGATGATGCCGATACCGATGCCGGGGCCGATGGCGGCCAGGCCGTATCCGATACTTCCCAGTGAGCCGCTGATCGATCACATCGGCAAGCAGGTCAACCATTGTCGGTTCCTTCTCCTTCTCGGACCCCCATTGCGGAGGCACATCTTGTGTTGTGTCGGTCAGTGTTCGGCGTGCAACGATCCAGCGATGTACACCGCTGTCAGCAGGGTGAAGATGTAGGCCTGCAGGGCCTGGATCAGGGCTTCGAAGCCCGGTGAAGATGACGGTCATCAGGAACGACGTGGCCGAACCCAGGATCCCGATGACCGAAGGGCTGGCCAGGTAGAACGCCGCGACCGTGAACACCGTGAGCAACAAGTGACCGGCGAACATGTTGGCGAACAACCGGATCGAGAGCGTGATCGGGCGGACCAACACGTTGGAGATCAGTTCGATGGGGGCCAGGATCACGTAGATCGGCTTGGGCATCCCCGGCGGGAACATCATGTTGGTGAAGAACTTCACCGGTCCCTGGTGGCGGATGCCGAGGAACATGTAGAGCACCCACACCGTGATCGCCAGGCCCACCGGGAAGGCGAAGCGCGAGTTCACCGGGAACTGCGCGCCGGGGATGATTCCCCACAGATTGCCGATCCACACGAAGAAGAAGATCGTGAACAGCAGCGGGACGAACCGGTCACCGTCCTTGCCGATGACCTCCCGGCTGATGCCGTCGCGGATGAACAGGTAGCCCATCTCGCCGATGCTCTGCAGCTTGCCGGGGATCAACTGCGACCGGCGGAATGCCGCCAGGAAGAAGACGATGATGATCAGGGAGCCCAGCAGCAGCAGGAAGACCGGCTTGGTGAAGTTCCCGAAGTACGGCTCGATGTCGAAGATCGACGCGTCCGGAGCAGGGAATCCACACCCGGAATTGAGGTGGCACCCCGGCTCCGCCTCGGACATCGGAACGACTGCGCCCAGCACTACGCCTCCCGCTGTGTGGTAGGACCGCCATCCAACTGCCGTAGGCGGAAGAAGATGAGGTACGTGCTCGCCACGAGCCCGAACACAGCCCCGATGGCCAGACCCACGGATTGGTTCCCCAGCCACATGCCGATCAGGAAACCCAGTCCTCCGTAGATCAGGATGCCTGCGATGAGGTTGTTCATCACGGTCCATGCGACGTTGGGCGTCTCACGGTCCACGGCGGCTGGTGAAGGATTCATGTTCGCGCTCAACCTACCAGCACCCCCTCGCCGCCGAAGGCAGCACCCGCGCGGTTCACGAGCCCGGCTTCTGGAAGCGGGAAACGACCTCAGGATCGTCGGACAGGCCGAGTGTCGACTCAGGTTCCACGTACGCCTGCGGACGCTTGGACAGGCTCACGACGATGAGCGTGGTCCACACCAGTGCGCACGCCACGATCGTGCCCGCGAAGACCTTCGGATCGAAGAATGTGGCATCCCGCAGGGCGAACAGGAGGATGAACAGCACGATGATCTGGCCGAGGTACACACCGAGTGCGACGTTGAGCCCCATGGCCGGGTTGTTGGCCATCACCTTCTGCACGGCGATCTGGCCCAGCCCGAAGAACAGCAACACGACGATCGTGGCCATGATGCCGGCGATCACCCCGGGGCCCCCGGCGACGATCGCGCCCCAGACCGTCCCCGCCACCCCGGCAATGACCACGCCGATCGCCGGACGCACGATCGTCCGGGCGGCAACAGGGGAATCGGGATTCATGTCACTTCCACTGTAACCGTTGTGTAAGCGCGGGCTAACGCCGGGACAGGGAGGCTTCCGGCCGGGAGACGAGGAACGCCAGGCCCGCCAAGCCGATGAGGAAGAACACCAGAGCCATGGGCCACGGGATCAGCGCCACGGCCACCGCGGAGAACGCGATCAGCGCGGTCCAGGCATACATCAGGCTCACCGCGCGGCGCTGCGAGTGGCCCAGTTCGATGAGCCGGTGGTGCAGATGCTCCTTGTCCGGGGCGAACGGGCTGCGGCCGCGCCGGGTCCGGCGCACGACCGCCATCGCGACGTCGATCAGCGGGACCGCGATCACCGCCAGGGGCAGCAACAGCGGCAGGATCGCGGGCAGCAGCAGCTCCCCGCGCACGGCGCTGGGGTCGACCCTCCCGGACAGGGTGATGGCGCTCGCGGCCAGCAGCAGCCCGATCAGCATCGAGCCGGTGTCGCCCATGAACAGTTTCGCCGGGTTCAGATTGTGCGGCAGGAAGCCCACGCAGATGCCGGCCAGCAAGGCGCAGATGAGCGTGGCCAGGGTTGCGCGGTCGAAGCCGAACTCCACGGACAACAAGAAGGCATAGACGAAGAAGGCGGTGGCGGCGATCGCCACAATGCCCGCGGCCAACCCGTCGAGGCCGTCCACGAAGTTGACGGCATTGATGGTCAGCACCACGAAGAGCACCGTCAGCAGGACGCTGGTCAGCGGGTCCAGCACGAGGGTGCCGCCGATCGGCAGCCACACCATCTGGATCCCCAGGAAGGCCATCGACCCCGCCGCCAGCACCTGCCCCGCGAACTTGGTCGGCGCGTCCAGGCCGAAGCGGTCGTCCAGTAGTCCCAGCCCGACGATCAGGGTCGATCCGACGACCAGCGCCAGCGGTTGTCGGTTGCCGCCGAAGACGACGGCCATCCCGGGCAGTTGACTGGCGATGACCAGCCCCGCCAGGAAACCGCCGTACATGGCCAGCCCGCCCCATCGCGGAGTGGGCGTGGCATGGATGTCCCGGTCGCGCACCTCCGCCATGGCCTTCGCCCGGATCGCCAGCCGGCGCACCGGGGGGGTCAACAGGTATGTGACCGCGGCGGCGACCAGGAAGCAGACGAGGTACTCGCGCACGGCCCGCAGATCAGTCGTGCGGGTAGGCGGGGAATGCGCTGACCAGGGCATCGACGCCGGCGTGGACCTCAGCCGCGGCCTGCGGCTCGCGCACGG
This sequence comes from uncultured Actinomycetota bacterium, assembly GCA_963733395.1. Classification (GTDB taxonomy): domain Bacteria; phylum Actinomycetota; class Actinomycetes; order S36-B12; family UBA10799; genus JADKAV01. Next base: position 384,190 of record CAVTCZ010000005.1, on the reverse strand, counting down.
CCCGGCCGATGAGGGAGGCGATCTCCTTCATCTGGCTGACCCCCATGCCCTGGGTGGTGACGCTCGGCGAGCCGACCCGGATGCCGCTGGCCACGCTCGGCGGCTGCGGGTCGAACGGGATCGCGTTCTTGTTCAAGCACGATGCCGGCGGCGTCGCAGCGCAGTTCGGCCTCCGCGCCGGTGATGCCCAGCGGCTGCAGGTCCAGCAGCGCCAGGTGGGTGTCGGTGCCACCGGTGACGGCACGCATCCCCTCCGCTTCGAGACCCGCGGTCAGCGCCTGGGCGTTCTCGATCACCTCGCGGGCGTACTGCTGGTAGGCGGGCGTGGCGGCTTCCTTCAGCGCCACGGCCTTGGCGGCCACGCAGTGCATCAGCGGGCCGCCCTGCATCATCGGGAACACGCCCTTGTCGATCGCCGTGGCGTGCTCCTGCTTGCAGAGGATCATGCCGCCGCGGGGGCCGCGCAGCACCTTGTGCGTCGTGAATGTGACCACGTCGGCATACGGCACCGGGCTCGGGATCGCCTGGCCGGCCACCAAGCCGATGAAGTGTGCGGCATCGACCATGAGCACCGCGCCCACCTCGTCGGCGATCTCCCGGAACGCGGCGAAGTCGATCAGCCGTGGGATGGCCGAGCCGCCACAGATGATCATCTTCGGCTGGTGCTCGCGGGCCAGGTCCCGCACCTGGTCGTAGTCGATGTCCTCGGTCGTCGGGGTTCACGCCGTAGTGGACGGCCTCGAACCACTTGCCGGAGAACGAGACCTTCGTGCCGTGGGTCAGATGCCCGCCGTGCGGCAGGCTCATGGCCAGCACCTTCTCGCCCGGCTTCACGAAGGCGCCGTACACCGCGATGTTGGCCGACGCGCCGGAGTGGGGCTGCAGGTTCGCATGATCGGCGCTGAACAGGCTCTTCGCCCGCTCGATGCCGATGGTCTCGGCCTTGTCCACCTCGGAGCACCCGCCGTAGTAACGGCGCCCGGGATAGCCCTCGGCGTACTTGTTGCTGAGGGTGGATCCCAGGGCGGCCAGGACCGCGGGGCTGGTGAAGTTCTCGCTGGCGATCAACTGCAGGCCGCTGCGCAACCGGTCCAGTTCGCTCAGCAGGATTCCGGCGATCTCCGGGTCCTCGGCTTCGAGTTGGGTGAAATCAGGCCCCCAGAACGGGACGTTGCTCATGGATGCTCCTCGCGAAGGTCTGCAGCCCAGTGTACGGGGGCGGATCCGCGCAGACGGGGTTGACGGCGCGGCGGGGCGGCGGGACCGGGCACCCCACAGCACAACCCGTGAGCCAACGTCCTATCGGTGAGCCAAAGGCGGGCCGATTTTGGCTCACCGATTGGACTTTGGCTCACGCCTTGCCCGAACCACCGCCCTGACACAATGGCCTGCGTGATGCGCACCTACCCCGGAGACGACCCGGAACTGCGGGCCGCGGGGACCCGCGCCGCGCTCACGGCGATGCGATCGGGCCGGTTGGTGATCGCCCCGGCCGACATGCACTACGCGTTGGTGACCGACGCCTTCTCGCTGCCCGGCATCCAGCGGTTGCGCGAGGTACGGGCCGTGCCCGAGGGATCGGCGGTGCCCGTCTTCATCGACCGGCGGACCACACTCCACGCTCTGTGGGGGCGGGTCCCACGTGATGCCGAACTGCTCGCCCGGGCCTTCTGGCCCGGCCCGTTGACCCTGATCGGCAAGCCGCAGTTGTCGCTGGCCTGGAGCGCCGGAGTCAGCGACGCGGTGGCGATCCGGATGCCGGCGCATCCGTGGATGCTGCAACTCGTGGCGGCCTTGGGACCGCTGGCGGCGACCGGAGCCAATCGCCCCGGGGGCGGGTTGCCCACCTCGCTCGAGGACTGCGACCCCGAGGCGGTCTCAGTGGGACTCGACGGCGGCGAGTTACCCGGCGGACCGGCCTCGACGGTCGTGGATCTGCGCTCCGGGGTGGAAGTGCTCCGGGAAGGGGCGATCCCCGCGGCGGACATCGAGGCCGCGTGTGCGTAGGCGGGTCGACCCGAGCGGCCGACACACCCGCGGCGGGGCACTCCGGCACATGGCCCGCGTGGGCAGATTGCGCCGCCGACACCTATCTCGCCTCTGACGCAATCTGCTCCGCCCGACACACCCGCGGCGGGGCGCTCCGGCACATGGCCCGCGTGGGCAGATTGCGCCGCCGACACCTAGCTCGCCTCTGACGCAATCTGCTCCCCCGACACACCCGCGGCGGGGCACTCCGGCACATGGCCCGCGTGGGCAGATTGCGCCGCCGACACCTACCTCGCCTCTGACGCAATCTGCTCCCCCGACACACCCGCCGCGGGGCGCTCCGGCACATGGCCCGCGTGGGCAGATTGCGCCGCCGACACCTATCTCGCCTCTGACGCAATCTGCTCCCCCGACACACCAGCACCTGCGCCGAGCCGTCCCCCGGTGATCCGGTCCCGGCCGGTCAAGTCCTGCCAGGTGCGGACATCGTCGAAACCGACCAGCAGGTCCCGGATCTCGGCGGCCTGCAGTTCCCCGTGTTCCAGCAGCAGCCGCCCCCCGGGGCGCAGCATGCGGCGGGCCTGCGCAACGACGCACCGGACCACGTCCAAGCCGTCCGCACCCCCGTACAACGCCAGCGGCGGGTCGTGCAGTGCCACCTCGGGGTCCCGCGGCACCATCGCCTCCGGGATGTACGGCGGGTTGCTCACCACCAGATCCACCGGGCCGAGATACCCGAGGTCGTCGCGGCAGACGTCGGCAGCCAGAACGTCGACCCGGCCGGCGGCGTTTCGACGAGCCCACTCGAGAGCCTGCGGATCCACTTCGACGGCGACGACCTCAGCCGTGGTCTCGGTGGCCAGACTCAACGCGATCGCGGCGCTGCCGGTGCACAGGTCGACCGCTGACCCGAACGGCTCCTGCAACGCGACATCCACGAGCACCTCGGTCTCGGGCCGGGGCACGAACACCCCGGGGCCGACCTGCACATCCAGATACCGGAAGCCGGCGGAACCGGTGAGGTGCTGCAACGGCTCCCGCTGACAGCGCCGCTCGACCAGCGCGGCCAACGCGGATTCCTGATCGGGCGTCAGCCGCGGATCAAGCGCACGTGCGCCCATGACGTGCTCGATGAGGCGCTGCGCGTCCGCGTCCGGTGACGGAACCCCGGCCGCACGCAACCGGTCGGCGACCCGGCGGCGCAGGCTCACACCGACTCCGCCGACTCCAACCGGTGGGCGAGGTCGGCGTCGAGGCAACTCTGGATCACCGGATCGAGATCGCCGGCGAGCACATGGTCGAGGTTGTAGGCCTTGAAGCCGGTGCGGTGGTCGGAGATCCGGTTCTCCGGGAAGTTGTAGGTGCGGATGCGCTCCGAACGATCGACCGTGCGCACCTGTTCCTTGCGCGTGGCCGAGGCCTCGGCGGCCTTCTCCTCCTCGGCAAGGGCCACGAGCCGTGCGCGCAGGATGCGCATCGCCTGCTCCTTGTTCTGCAACTGCGACTTCTCGTTCTGGCACGAAACCACCACCCCGCTGGGCAGGTGGGTGATCCGTACGGCCGAGTCGGTGGTGTTCACGCTCTGCCCGCCCGGTCCCGACGAGCGGTACACGTCGATGCGCAGGTCGTTGGGGTCGATGGTGACCTCGACGTCTTCGGTCTCCGGGAACACCAGCACGCCGGCAGCCGAGGTGTGGATGCGGCCCTGCGATTCGGTCACGGGCACCCGTTGCACCCGGTGCACCCCGGCCTCCCACTTGAGGCGGGCGAACGGCATGTCGTCGACTTCGGTCCGGCCCTTCGCCTTGATGGACAGTGTCGCGTCCTTCACCCCGCCGAGGTTCGTCTCCTCGAGGTCGATCATCTCGACCCGCCAACCGCGGGCCTGCGCGTACCGGTCGTACATGCGCATCAGGTCACCTGCGAACAGCGCGGATTCGTCCCCGCCTTCGCCAGCCTTGATCTCCACGATCGCGTCGGAATCGTCGAGCGGGTCGCGGGGCACCAGCAGGCTGCTCAGGTGCTCGGCGACCTGCGCGCGTTCGGCGTGCATCTCGTCGGCCTCGGCGGCGAACGTGGCGTCGGTCTCGGCCAGCTCCCGCGCCGCCTGCTCATCCTCGCCGAGCGTCAGCCACTTCTGGTAGACCTCGACGATCGGGCGCAACTGAGCGTGGCGCTTGCCGACCGTGCGCGCCCGCACCGGATCGGAGTGAAGTGAGGGGTCGGCGAGTTGGGACTCCAACTCCCGCATCTCGTCGACGAGCGCAGTGACCCGCTCGAACACTTACTTGGACTGCTTGCCGAAGCGCTTCTCGAACTTCGCCACACGGCCGCCGGTGTCCAGGATCTTCTGCTTGCCCGTGTAGAACGGGTGGCACTGGTTGCACACGTCGGCGTGGATGACGCCGTTCTTGGCGGTGCTGCGGGTGGTGAAGGTGTTTCCGCACGAGCACGTGACCGTGGTCTCGACGTACTCGGGGTGGATGTCGGGCTTCATGATTCTCCTCTAGTTGTCCCGGGTCGCCGAAACTGCTGGGCGTGAACCGGGGCGTCCTTCGAGTGTAACGGGTACGTGCCGCTGGCTATTCCGCGCTGTGTGGCGAAGGTGCGACGGCTCCCCGCGTTCTGTCACCCGGTGACATCGCAGTGGGCGACGCCGCACCTGCACAACTCAGAACTCGCCGTTGGGGGCCTCTGCTTCGAGGCCGGCCGGGGTGGTCTGCTGCACCTGGCGCAGGAACTCGTAGTTGCTCGAGGTCTCGCGCAACTTGCTGAGCAGCAGCTCGATCCCCTGCTGGGTGTCGAGTGCGTGCAGCACCCGGCGCAACTTCCACACGATCTTGAGCTCCTCGGGCGTCATGAGCAGCTCTTCCTTGCGGGTTCCGGAGGCGTCGACGTCGACCGCGGGGAACACCCGCTTGTCCGCCAGCCGCCGGTCGAGCTTCAACTCCATGTTGCCCGTGCCCTTGAACTCCTCGAAGATCACCTCGTCCATCCGGGAGCCGGTTTCGACCAGCGCCGTGGCGATGATGGTCAGCGAGCCGCCCTCTTCGATGTTGCGGGCGGCACCGAAGAACTTCTTCGGCGGGTACAGCGCGGCGGAGTCGACACCACCGGACAGGATCCGCCCGGATGCCGGCGCCGACAGGTTGTAGGCGCGACCGAGTCGGGTCATCGAGTCCAGCAGCACGACCACGTCCTGACCCATCTCGACCAGGCGCTTGGCCCGTTCGATGGCCAGTTCGGCCACGGTGGTGTGGTCCTCCGCGGGCCGGTCGAAGGTCGAGGCGATGACCTCACCCTTGACGGACCGCTTCATGTCCGTGACTTCTTCGGGCCGCTCGTCGACCAGTACCACCATGAGGTGGACCTCAGGGTTGTTGGCCGTGATCGCGTTGGCGATGCGCTGCAGCACCATGGTCTTGCCGGCCTTCGGCGGCGAGACGATCAGGCCCCGCTGACCCTTGCCGATGGGAGCCACCAGGTCGATGATCCGGGTGGTCATGTTGTTCGGCTCGCCCTCCAGCCGCAGGCGGGCCTGCGGGTACAGCGGGGTGAGCTTGCCGAACTCCTTGCGTTCGCCGGCCTTGTCGGGGTCCAGCCCGTTGACCTTGTCGATGCGCACGAGTGGGTTGTACTTCTGGCGGGCGTTCTGCTCGCTCTCCCGCTGCGGCCGGATCGCGCCGACCACGTGGTCACCCTTGCGCAAGTTGTACTTCTTGACCAGACCGAGGCTCAAGTAGGCATCGGTCGGCCCCGGCAGGTAGCCGGTCGTGCGCAGGAAGGCGTAATTGTCGAGCACGTCCAGGATGCCGGCAACGGGCACCAACACCTCGTCCTCGGCCACTTCCGGCTCGGCCTCGTCACGACGGGGCTGCCGGTTGCGGTCGCGGCCCCGGCGGCGGCGGTTGCGGTTGCCGCCCTCGCGGTCGCGGTTGCCCTGGTTCTGGTCGCGGTTGCCGCCCTCGCGGCGCTGCTGGTTGTCCTCGCGCTGGCCGCTGCCGTCCTGCGGGGACTCGCCGTCCTCCTGCCGGGACTCACGGTCCTGCCGGGACTCACGGTCCTGCCGGGACTCACGGTCCTGCCGGGGAGCCTTGGGCTCCTCCGTGCTCTCCGGCCGTGCGGACTCCGCGGCGGCGGCCTCGGTGTCCGGCTTGCGCGGGGACCGACTGACGGGGGCAGCGGTGGGGTTGGAACCGCCGAGCGCGGCGATAAGTTCGCTCTTGCGCATGGCGGAGGCACCGGAGATGCCCTTGTCTGCGGCCATCTTGCGCAAGTCGGCCAGCAGCATCCCGGAGAGACCGGGGCGTCGCTTGCTGGCGGGTTGTTCTTCGATAGTGGTGTCAGTCAACTGACACGTCCCTTCATGGACGTCGGGGCCGGATTGCCCCACAAGGTGCACGGTGAGTACGAAAACCACCGCTCACAGCGGACAGGAATAGCCGAAGGGCGTCAAGTGGAGAGAGATTGGGTCAATGGAGAATGACCCGCCTGAATCGCCACGAGTTCGAACGCCCCTGGCTGTGCCCACTGTAACACCCCGGTAACACCACGGGGAAGCAATGGGTGCATTTCGCAACCGGTGTCGCCCCCGGGCACGGCAGGCGTAGCGTTGATCAGGCAGAGAGGAAAGGGCACACCATGAAGATCGCAGACGCCGCCACCGAGTTCCTGCAGCAGAAGAGGATCGCAGTCACCGGCGTGTCCAGCCATCCCGAGGGCCACGGCAGCAATGCCGTCTACACCCGCCTGCGCGAGCGCGGCTACACCGTGTTCGCGGTGAATCCGAACGCCGCGACCGCGGAGGGGGATCCCACGTACCCGCAGCTGTCGGCGATCCCGGGCGGCATCGATGCCGTCGTCATCGCGACCAGTCCGGAGCATGCGCCGGCCACGATGCGCGAAGCCGTGGAACTCGGCGTGAAATACGTGTGGATGCACCGCTCGTTCGGCGCCGGCAGCGTGTCACCGGAGGCGACCGCGATCGGGCGCGAGGCCGGCGTGATGGTCATCGACGGCGGGTGCCCGTTGATGTTCGGGCCGGCCAGCGACGGCGGTCACCGGATGATGTGCCGGATGATGAAACTGACCGGCAAGGTGCCGCGGGAGGTTCCGGCCCGGGCGTGAGGCACGCCGTCATCGGTCGAGGCCGGTACCTGGCCGGCCGAGTCAGGCGCCCGTCAATGGCTGACGCGGACGCCGGAGGTTGCAGCGGACACCGACTCCCGGCGCCAGTCGTCCGGGACGTCGAACTCGCCACCGAAGGCGATCACCGACGGTCCGGCGCCGGAGATGGCCGCAGGGATCCCCCGCTCCCGCAGTTCCCGCACCAGCTCCCAGGACTGCGGATAGGCCTCCCGGCGGTAGTCCTGGTGCAACCGGTCCTCCGTGGCGGCAAGGAGCAGATCCGGGCGGCCGCTGAAGGCGACCACGGCAAGTGCCGCCCTGCCTGCGGCATGCACGGCGTCGGCGAAGGGCACCCGGGCCGGCAGCAGGGTGCGCGCGGTGGCGGTGGCCAGCCGCTCGGCGGGAATCGCAACGGTTGCCCGCAGCCCGGGCGCGGGCGGCAAGGTCACTGCCCGGCCACTGCCATCGTCCAACCACGCGACTGTGAGACCACCCAGCAGCGCGGGTGCCACGTTGTCCGGATGCCCTTCGATCTCAGTGGCCAGTTCCAGCAGTTCCGCGTCCGACATCTGCGCGCCCAGCGCCCGCGCTGCCACCAGACCGGTCACGATGGCGGCCGAGGAACTGCCCAGGCCGCGACCGTGCGGGATCCGGTTCTCACAGATCACGGCCACCTCGGGGGCGGTGGCACCGCAGACGTCGAAGGCCCGGCGCACGGTGGCGAGGATCAGGTGGTCAGGTCCCCGGTTGACCTCCCCGGCACCCTCGCCGGTGACCGCCACCGTGGTCTGCTCGGCGACCTCGAACGTCACCCGGTCACGCAACTCCAGCGCGAGGCCCAAACAGTCGAAGCCGGGACCGAGGTTGGCAGAGGTCGCGGGGGCCTCGACCACCACCTTCATCAGATGAGCCCCAGCTCGGCTGCCGCGGCCTTGACGTCGACCGCGATCCCGACGGGCTGCGGGGCACCGGCGATGGCCCATTGCGGATCCTTCAAGCCGTTGCCCGTGACGGTGCACACGATCGTCTGGCCGGGATCGAGTTCACCGGCGGCGTGCTTGCCCAGCAGACCTGCGACACCTGCGGCTGAGGCCGGCTCCACGAACACACCCTCGGCGGCCGCAAGCAGTTTGTAGGCGCTGAGGATCTGCCGATCGGTGACCATCTCGATCACGCCGCCGGATTCGTCGCGTGCGGCTTCGGCCTGCGACCACGAGGCGGGATTGCCGATGCGGATGGCCGTGGCGATCGTCTGCGGGTTGCGAACCGGCTCGCCGCGCACGATCGGAGCGGCGCCGGCCGCCTGGAAGCCCCACATCCGCGGCTTCGCGTCGTACTCCACGTAGCCCTTCCAGTAGGCGGTGATGTTGCCGGCGTTGCCGACCGGCAGGCAGTGGATGTCCGGGGCGGCGCCGAGTTGGTCGACGATCTCGAAACTGGCCGTCTTCTGGCCCTCGATCCGCGCCGGGTTGACGCTGTTGACCAGAGCGACCGGGTACTCCTCGGACAGTTCCCGGGCGAGCATGAGGCAGTCGTCGAAGTTGCCGTCGACCTGCAGCAATCGGGCGCCGTGGACCAGCGCCTGGGCGAGCTTGCCCATGGCGATCTTGCCCGCCGGCACGAGCACCGCACACACCATGTCGGCGCGCACCGCGTAGGCCGCCGCACTGGCACTGGTGTTGCCGGTGGAAGCACAGATGACGGCCTTGGCGCCTTCCTGCGCGGCCACCGAGATGGCCATCGTCATGCCGCGGTCCTTGAAGGATCCGGTGGGATTGGCCCCCTCCACCTTCAGGTACACATCGCACCCGGTCGTCTCGCTGACCCGGTTGGCGCGCACCAGTGGCGTGCCGCCCTCCCGCAAGGTGATGACCGGCGTCTGCGGGCCGAGCGGCAATCGGTCCCGGTACTCCTCGATGATCCCCCGCCACACGTGGGCGCTCACTGCTCACCCTCCACCCGCATGACGGCGACCACCTCGTTGACGCTGTCGAGGCCACGCAGCGCCTGGACGGTCTCGGCCAGGTCGGCCTCGGCCGCCGCATGGGTCCGGATCAGCAGCGCGGCCCGACCGGTCTCCTCGTTGTCCTGGCGCACCGTTTGGATGGACACGTCGTGATCGCCGAAACAGGTGGCGATCTGCGCGAGGACGCCCGGTCGGTCGGCCACGTCGAGGTTGACCGTGTACCTGGTGACCGCCTCGCCGATCGGCCGCGGCTGCAGCCCGGCGTAGACCGACTGCGCCTGGCCGGCCGCACCCGCGCGCCGGTTGCGGGCTGCGGTGACCAGATCCCCGAGCACCGCACTGGCGGTCGGTTCGCCACCGGCCCCCCGACCGTAGAACATCATCTGTCCGGCCGATTCTGCCTCCACGAAGACCGCGTTGAACGCGTCCCGGACACTGGCCAGCGGGTGGGAGCGCGCGACCATCGCCGGGTGCACCCGGGTGACGACACCCAGGCCGTCCGGGGTGCGCTCGGCCACGGCCAGCAGCTTGATGACGAAGCCGAGGTCGCGGGCGGCATCGATGTCGCGCAGCGTCACGTTGCTGATGCCCTCGCAGTAGACGTCCGACAGCGTCACGCTCGAGTGGAACGCCAGCGTGGCCAGGATGGCGGCCTTCGCCGCCGCGTCATGACCCTCGACATCGGCGGTCGGATCGGCCTCGGCGTACCCCAGCCGCTGGGCCTCCGCCAGCACCTCCGCGTAGTCGGCGCCCTCCTCGTCCATCTTCGTGAGGATGAAGTTCGTGGTGCCGTTGACGATCCCGAGCACGCGTTGCACCTGGTCCCCGGCCAGGGACTCGCGCAGCGGCCGCAGCAGCGGGATCGCGCCGGCCACCGCGGCCTCGTAGAACAGGTCCACCCCATGCTCGTGGGCGATCTCGTGCAGCCCCGCGGCGTGCTCGCTGAGCAGCGCCTTGTTCGCCGTGATCACGCTCGCGCCGTTGCGCAGGGCCGTCTCCAGGAGTTCCTTGGTCGGGTGGATCCCACCCATGACCTCGACCACGATGTCGACGTCTGCGCGCTTCACGACCGCGAACGGGTCATCGGTCAGCAACTCCGACGGGATGCCGGGACGGGTCTTGGTCAGATCCCGCACGGCCACGGCCACCAACTCCAGCGGCGCACCCACCCGGGCCTGCAAGTCCTCGGCCGAGTCGGTCAGCAGCCGGGCCACCTGGGACCCGACCGTGCCACCACCGAGAAGAGCCACACGTACGACAGATTCAGACACGCCTAACAGTCTCCCACGAGCGGACGGCCAACTTCAGCGGACCTCGATGCGGTCGGAGCCACCCTCACAATCGGGCAGCAGCGGGCCCGACGCGCCCGATTCTGATGGCCACGCGCTGACTGCCACACTGGTCGGATGCGACCCGGCGGCCCCGAGCGGTTCCCGACGGGCCCCGTGGTGACCGCCGACGGGGTGATCTTCGTCCTCGACGCGAACCCGGACTGGCGCCCCGTGCGCGTGTGGTTCCACCTGATCGACTTCGGCGCCGACACCCGGTTCCACCGCCGCGGCGACCAGTGGGTCTGCCGGATCCCACGGCCCCCGGTGGACCGGATGGAGTACCTCATCGTCGGCGAGAACGCGGCCGGCCAATCGTTCATGATCACCGACCCGACGAATCCGCACACGGCCCGAGGCGCGTTCGGCGAGCACTGCGTGCTGGAGTTCCCGGAGTACCGGCCGCCGCGGTGGCTGGGCCATCCGGCACGCCCGGGCGCCACCGAGCCCTTGCTGGTCAGCGACGACAGCGCAGAGATCGTGCTGACCGGTGACGTGTGGGTGCCCGCCGGGAGCCTGGCCGAGGACCCACTGCCGCTGCTGGTGGTGCACGACGGCCCGGAGTACGCCGACCTCGCCGGGTTGCTGTCCTATCTCAGCTGGCTGTGGGAGACCGAACCCGGACTGCTCTGCCGAGTGCTGCTACTCAAGCCCGTCGACCGCGACCGCAGTTACTCGGCCTCCCCGGGATACGCCCGGTCCTTGATGGACCGCGCCCTGCCGCTGGTCACCAGCACCTTCCGCACCACCGGCGGGACGGTAGGGCTCGGTGCCAGTCTGGGTGCGCTCGCGCTCATGCACGCAGCGGTCACCCACCCGGGCGTGTTCACAGGCCTGTTCCTGCAATCCGGATCGTTCTTCGTCCCGCGCTTCGATGGGCACGAGAAGAGTTTCCGGCACTACGAGCGGGTGGTGCGCTTCGTCAAGCAGGCGACCGCCGAACCCGAGCGCCTGGCCGGCCTGGACGTCTCGATGACCTGCGGTTCCGGTGAGGAGAACCTGCACAACAATCAGCGTTTCGCCGCCCAGCTCGAGCGTGCCGGGGTGAGCGTGAACTGCCGGGAGAACCGCGACGGGCACAACTACGGCGGATGGCGCGACTGCCTGGACCCGGGACTGGGCGAGCTCTTGGGCCGCAAGTGGCCGAGCGAACAGTAGGTCCGACCCGCCAGACTTGCCCCCTATGCGGCGCGACGTCTGGACCATCCCGGCACCGACCCTCGGCGGCGAGGGCACGGTCATCGCCTACGGCCATTGGGGAGTGCCGATCCTGTTCTTCCCGGCCGAGGGCGGATCGGCCCAGGACATGGAGAACCACGGCATCATCGACGCGCTGGCCGATGCCATCGACGCCGGGCGGATCAAGGTCTACTGCGTGCCCTCCTACGACCACTCGGCCTGGTCGAACCGCGACCTGCCGCTGGAGGAACGGGCGCGCAACCACGAGCGCTATCACGGCTGGATCGTCTACGACGTCGTCGAGGCGATCCATCACGACTGCGGCGGCCCGGTGGACATCGCGACGGCGGGCGCGAGCATGGGCGCCTACCACGCGGTGAACTTCGCGCTTCGTCGCGCGGATCTCTTCGGCTACGCGCTGGGCATGTCGGGCAACTACGACCCCACCACCTGGTACGGCTGGGGCGACCAGGGCGACACCGTCTACTTCAACAACCCGTTCGCGTACGTCGCCAACGCCGACGGCGACCACCTGAACTGGTTGCGGCACCACGTCTTCATCCAACTGGTGGTGGGCACCGGCCCGTGGGAGGACTGGCCCAGCAGGGCGCTGCCCTCGACCGTGGCGTTCGCCGACCTGCTGCGCTCCAAGGGCATCGGCTGCGACCTCGACGTGTGGGGGACGGACACCCCGCACGACTGGTCCTCCTGGTGCCGACAAGTGGCCGAGCACCTCGCCCACCTCGGCGGATAGGAGAACCATGGATCCCTCGACCCGCTCCCACCTGGTCGGCCTGCTGCTGGGCACGGAGAACGACTGGCCGACCGCGTTCGAAGCGCTCGTACGCAGCATGGGCCCGGTCAGTGACAGTCGCGGAACGACCCACGTGATCGAGACCGAGCGGGTCACGATCGAACCCTTCAACCTGCGGGACAAACCGCGGCATTCGCTGGTCATCGACCGGTTGGCCTATTGGTACTACGTGCCGCGCGAGTGGTTGAAGAAGATCTCGCTGATGGACGACGTGTACCTGCTGAACAGCCCATTCACGTTCCAGTCCATGGAGAAGCACGCCGCGTACTGCGCCATGATGCGCCTCGGCCTGAAGATCCCCGAGACCGTCCTCGTGCCGTACAAGAACCCACTTGAGAACGCCCGCTGGGCCTACACCGCCGCCCGGTACAACCGTCCCTTCGACCTGCCCGCCATCGCCGATCAAGTGGGCTACCCGCTCTACATGAAGCCCTTCGACGGCGGCGGCTGGCGCGGCGTCTCCCGGGTCGACGATCCGGCGGCGCTGATGCGGGCGTACGACGACTCCGGCGAGATGCTGATGCACCTGCAGTCGTCCGAGGACCATGATGTCTTCGCCCGCTCGCTGTCGATCGGCCCCGAGACGATGGTGATGCGCTACCGCCCGGACCGCCCGATGCACGACCGGTACGAGGTCAGCCACGACTTCCTCACGCCTGCGTCGGGCGCGGAATGCGTGACCATCAACCGGGTGGTGAACGCCTTCTTCCGCTGGGAGTTCAACTCCTGCGAGATGCTGGTCAAGTTCGGGTCGCCCGATCAGGTCTACCCGATCGACTACGCCAACGCCTGCCCGGATGTGGCGGTCACTTCGCTGCACTACTACTTCCCGTGGGCGATCAAGGCGCTGGCCAGGTGGAGCACCTACTGCCTGGTCACGGATCGCAAGCCGAGCGTGGACCTCGACACCGACGCCTACTTCGCCATCGCCGACCGCGACGATCTGTCCTACGAGGAGAAACTCGCGGGCTACCGCAAACTGGCCGACGCCTACTTCGAGACCGACCAGTACTACGACTGGTGCGATGCCCGCCTTCGCGACTTCGACGAGAAGGCGCTGGCGTGGTTCCAGGGACCGGGGATGGACGCGGTGATCACGGACACGGTGCGGGCCATGTTCCCGGCACACGAGCACGAGCGGTACATCGAACACTTCCGCGGGCTGGTCGGACTGTGGTGCCGCGACGAGGTGGACCGGTTGGCCGGGGACCGGTTCGTGCACGGGTGAGCGCTGACGGCCACACCGGGGGGACTCGATTTCGTGCCGTTGGTGAGTGCCCGTTGACAACCGTTCTGGGCGGACCATCCTGAACCCGCCACACCTCGGGCAGAGGCTCTGCGGCCCGGTGACCGCGAAACCGCCCCGGCGGGCTCAGGCCAGGCCCGGGTCGGCGGCGAACAAGTCCTCGAGGGTCTCGCGCCGCAGCACCACGCTGCACTGCCCGTCGCGCGCCGCGACCACCCCCGGCCGCGGCAGGTAGTTGTAGTTGCTGGCCATACTGCGGCAGTAGGCGCCGGTGGCTGCCACCGCCAGGAGGTCCCCCGGCGCCACATCGGCGGGCAACCACGCATCCCGGACCACGACGTCACCGCTCTCGCAGTGCTTCCCGACCACACGACTGACCACCGGCGGGGCCTGCGACTCGCGGTTGGCAAGCACCACCGTGTAGTCCGCGCCGTACAGCGCGGTCCGGATGTTGTCGCTCATGCCACCATCCACCGACACATACGCCCGGGTCCTGCCCCCGAGGTCGACGGGCTTGATCGTGCCCACCTCGTACACGGTGATCCCGGCGGCGCCGATGATGGCGCGCCCGGGTTCGACGGCGAGCCGGGGCACCGGCACGCCGGCGAGCTCACATTCGCGGGCGACGATGCCCCGCAGTTGGGCTGCCATGTCCGCGACCTGCGGCGGGTCGTCCTCGCCGGTGTAGGCGATCCCCATTCCGCCGCCGAGGTTGAGCTCGTCGACCGCGATCCCGCCGGCCACCAGCTCGGCGACCAGACCCGCCATGCGATGCGCGGCAACATCGAACCCGGCCGCGTCGAAGATCTGCGAGCCGATGTGGCTGTGCAGGCCGACCAGTTCCAGATGAGGATCGGCGGCGACCGTCCGGGCGGCCTCGGCCGCGATCCCCCCGGCCAGCGCCAGCCCGAACTTCTGGTCCTCATGGGCGGTGGCGATGAACTCGTGGGTGTGCGCCTCGACGCCGACCGTCACCCGCACCAGGACCCGTGGCCGGACCCCCAGCTGCGCAGCCAGCGCCGACAGTCGCCCGATCTCTGTGAACGAGTCGATGACGATTCGCGACACGCCGGCATCGAGCGCGCGACGCAGTTCGGCCTCGCTCTTGTTGTTGCCGTGGAACAGCAGCCGCTCCCCCGGCACCCCGGCGCGCAGCGCGACCTCCATCTCCCCGAGGGTGCAGACGTCGGTGCGCAGGCCCTCCTCCAGCGCCCACCGCGCCACCCGGCCGGAGAAGAAGGCCTTCGCCGCGTAGTAGACGTCGGCCCCGGCATAGGCCTGCACGTAGGAGCGAGCCGAGGCGCGGAAGTGCTCCTCGTCCAGGATGAACAGCGGGCTCCCGTATTCGGCAACCGCCTCGGTCACGGGCACCCCGGCGACCTGCAGGACTGAGTCGACGCGCGAGGCGGTCGACGGCCAGACGGTCGCCACGAGGGCGTTCAGGTCGGCTGGAGGTTCCCCCAGCGCCGCCGCGTGAACGATGTCCTCATGGCGCGGTCCAGCGGGATGAGCGGGCATGAGCCACAGGGTATCCGTGGCACACCGACGGTCAGCCGATGCCCTTGCTGCGCTTGAGCTCTTCCTTGACCCTGGCCCCGCGCTTCTCGAGCATGGGTCGCAGCACCCGCTTCAAGGGTGGCGAGATGTAGCCCAGCGTGGCCAGTTTGCCGGAGGCGTAGGGCAGGTCGACCTCCATCGGGCTGGCGTCGGATTCGATGCAATGCAGCACCGCCTGGGCGACCTGCTCGACCGAACTCATCGGCTGGCTGAACGTGATCGGGGCGACGTTGTCGAGGTCCTCGTCGAAGAACCCGGAGTCCACCGGGCCGGGGTTCACATTCGCAATCCGGATTCCGCGTTCGGCGAGGTCTTCGGCGGCGGACAACGCCCAGAACCGCAGCCCCGCCTTGGTTCCCGAGTAGGTGGCCGAGCCGGGCACCGGCATCTTCCCCGCGAGACTCGCGACATTGACCACACAACCGCCGCGGGGCATGTGGTCGACCGCGATCCTGGTCAATGCGATCGGCGCCACGGTGTTCACCTGGACCATCTGCGCGAGTTCCTCCGGCGTGTGCCGCAGCATCGATCCCCGATGGTGCACACCGGCATTGTTGACCAGGATGTCCAGCCCGCCGAAGGCGGCGAGCACGTCGTCGACGAGCCCGTGCAGGGCCGCAACATCACCGACATCACACGGCAGCGCCAGCGCACCGTCACCCATCCCGGCGGCCACCTGGGTCAACCGGTCCGCCGAGCGTGCCACCAGCGCGACCCTGCAGCCGCGTTGGTGCAGCAGCCGGGCCGTCGCCAGACCGATCCCCGACGAGGCGCCGGTGACCAGCGCGACCCGGCCCCGGAGCTCGCCGGTCACATCCGCTCCGGCGCGCTGACCCCACACAGATCCAGGCCGTTGGCCACCACCTGGCGGGCCGCCGCGCACAGCCACAGCCGGGCGATGTGCAACGGCTCGAGCTCCTCGTCGGCGCGGGGCAGGACCCGGCACGAGTCGTAGAACTTGTGGTAGGCGGTGGCGACCTCTTCGAGGTACCGGCACACGCGATGGGGCTCGCGCAGTTCGGCTGCGGTGGCGATGATCCGGGGGAACTCCGCCAGCGCTCCGAGCAGCGCGGATTCCCGTTCGTGGACGAGCAGTCCCGGGTCGAAGTCCGCGGCCCGCCAGTCGATTCCCATGTCGACGGCGTTGCGCAGCACCGAGGAGATGCGCGCGTGCGCGTACTGCACGTAGTAGACGGGGTTCTCGTTGGTCCGCTGCACGAGCAGGTCGAGGTCCATCGTCAGCGGCGAGTCGGCCGGGTACCGGATGAGCGTGTAGCGGGCCGCGTCCACGCCGACCTCGTCGACCAGATCCTCCAGCGTGACCATGGCTCCCGCACGCTTGCTCAGCCGCACCTCCTGGCCACCCTTGAACATCTTCACCAACTGCCCGATGAGCACCTCGATGTTGTAGTCCGGGTCGTCGCCGGCGCACGCCGCCACCGCCCGCAGCCGGTTGACGTAGCCGTGGTGGTCGGCCCCGAGCAGGTAGATGCAGATGTCGAACCCGCGGTCGCGCTTGTCCACGTAGTACGCGGTATCCGACGCGAAGTATGTGAGTTCGCCATCGGCCTTGATCAGCACCCGGTTCTTGTCGTCGTCGAACTCGGAGGTGCGCAACCAGACCGCACCGCCCTCCTCGAAGACGTGACCCTGGGCGCGCAACTTGGCCATGCCGCGGTCGACGGCACCGGATTCGTGCAACGACCGCTCCGAGTACCAGACGTCGAAGTGTGTGCGGAAGTTGTCCAGCACGTCCTTCTGCTGCTGCAGTTGCAGGGCGTATCCGGCCTCGCGGAACGCGACCCAGCGCTCATCGTCAGGCAGGTCCACGATCCCCGGGTCCGCCGCGACGATCTGTTGCGCCAGATCGTGGATGTACGCACCCTGGTAGCCGCCCTCGGGGATCGGCTGTCCGAGTGCGGAGGCCTCCAGCGACATGCCGAACTTGTCCATCTGCACACCGCGGTCGTTGACGTAGAACTCACGGGTCACCTGCGCCCCGGCCGCCGCCAGCACGCGGGCCATCGCGTCGCCGACCGCCGCCCACCGGGTGTGCCCGAGGTGCAACGGACCAGTCGGGTTCGCGGAGATGAACTCCAGGTTGATCGCGGTGCCGAGCAGATCCGCGATCGAGCCGTACGCGCTGCCCTGCTCCACGATCGAGTGCGCGATCTCGCCCTGGGCGTCCGCGGCAAGCGTGATGTTGATGAAACCCGGGCCGGCGATCGCCAGGCCCTCGATGCCGGGTTGGCCCTGCAGGGCGGCCACGATCTTGCCCGCCAGATCCCGGGGCGGCAGCCCGGCACGCTTGGCCAGGACGAGGGCGATGTTGGTCGCGTAGTCGCCGTGGTCGCGGTTCTTCGGCCGCTCGACCTTGACCTCCGCGGGCTCACCGGCCACTTCCGGCACGTCGGCGAGGGCGGCGCTGATGGCAGCAGCGAGGGCGTCTGGAGTCATGCCCCCAGACTAGGGGCTCGGACTCGGGGTATCTTCAGGCCCGGCTTTGCGCACGGCGACGGTGACCCGCAGCGGATTGTCGCCGGTGAAGCTCTGCCCCTGCGGCGGCGGATCGTCTCCGAGCACGGCGATGCTGACCAGGTTCGGCGAGGTCGGCCGGCGCGCCTCGTAGAAGACGTCGCCGTCGCGCGGGCCGTCCCGCACCGGCAGGTAGCCGGTCGTACGCAACGCCCGCACCAGTAGGTGTGCGTCCTCGTTGACGTATCCGCGCGTCTTCTCCGGCGTCTCCCCCGGGAACAAGGGCTCGGCGTAGACCCACATGTACCGCGTGCCGCCGTCGGCCTCCTGGCACCACGGGCCGGCGTAGTAGTTGGGGGCCGGCTCGTCGAGCACGGGCGGATACTGCCGCCGCTGCTTGCGGGTGCAGGTCTCCCACCGCTGGTCCGCCACCGTGATCGCGGCGTCCGGGACGCCGGCGGCCACCGGTCCGGGCAGTTCGGTGGGATGCGGGGCGGGTTCGAGTTGCTGGCAACCCGCCAGCAGCACGACACCCGCGATCACCGTCCAACGCACATATCGAAGGTACTGCCCCAGCCACTCGGACCGGGGCAACGCGGTCGTTGCTACGCTGGAGACACCTTGCAGCCCCCGTAGCTCAGGGGATAGAGCAGTGGCCTCCGGAGCCATGCGCAGGCGTTCGAATCGCCTCGGGGGCACTGCACACTGAAGGACCGCCTAGCACTCCATTCACGCGCCCTGAGCCGAGGACCCACGGTTTTGCGACGTTGTTCCCCCGACACGCCGAGTCCGGAGGGCAACAACATCGCAGAATCCCCGGCGGGCAGCGCCCGCCCAGCCTCACGCCGGCGTTGCGACCCCGATCCGCTCCCGGCCTCTGGTCCAGTGGTAGCCGTCGCGGGCGTTGAAGTACATCCGCGGCCCGACCGGGGTATCGCGCACATCCAGGGCGTACACGTGGGTGGCCATCCATCCGCTGCCGGTGGGGGCCAGGGCCGGGCGATCTGCCAGCACCTCCCAGTGCAGGCCGTCAGCGGAGCCCAGCACCCAGATCTCCGAGCCCGAGTGCGTGCCGTCCCAGGTGATGGCGTTCTGGAATCCCACCCAGCCGTCAGCCACGGCCATCACCTTGATCGCACCCGCGCACAGACTGGCGGGGCCGTCCGCCGGACCCAGCAACGGCTCGGGCAGCGGTTCGAACGGGCCATCCACGGCCTTCCCCACCGCCACGCCGATGTAGGTCGGCTCCGGGAAGCCGCAGTCGGTGAGTTGGGTCAGACCCGCCGAGTAGTACAGCCGCCAGGTCCCGTCGGGCTGCGGCACCAGGCACGGGTTGGACACTGCCTGGTTCTTGCCGGTGACATGCCAGGACAGCGAAGGCCGCAGCAGCGTCACCGGGTCGCTCCAGCGCACGAGATCATCCGATCGCCGCGACTCGAGCCATGACTTCCAGGGCAGGCCCAGCGGCAGGAACAGCCGGGTCTTCTCGTAGCTGAGCCGGTAGCGGGGGGCACCACCGGTGTCGAGGATGTGCGGGCGCAGTGCGTTGCGCGTGACCGTCCCCGTCCGCTGCCAGTCCAGCCCGTCGTCGCTGCGGTAGGAGTGCAGCCCGAGCAGGGAATGGGCCCACATCCGCCAATCCCCCGCCGGCGTGCGGTCCGGGGGCAGGAACGACGGGTCGGCGATGACCGGCGACGGCGTCGGGGGCCCCAGCAACGGGTCCGGACGGACCGTCCACTGCAGGTCCGCCACCTCCTGGGCGGTCAGGTCCGCGAGCCGCATCACGGCACCGACTTGATCGGCCAGACCGCCGCCGCGCCCAGCAGCGTGATGACACCGGTGACCAGGTACAGGACGGGGTAGCCGCCGAACGATGTGACCAACGGGGCGGCGATCACGGGGGCCAGTGCCTGCGGGCCCGCGATCGCGATGTTGATGACCCCCAGGTCGCGGGCCCGGTCCTCGGCGAAGGGGAGCACCTGGGTGATGAGCGCCTGATCCACGGCGAGATACCAGCCGTACCCGAAGCCCACGATCAGCGCCGCCGCAGCCGCCACCGTGAAACTGCCCGCGAAACCGAGGACCGCCGCGGACAGCGCGATGATGACGCTCGAGATCACGACGAAGACCTTGCGTCTGCCACTGCGATCGGAGAGCGCCCCGCCCACGACGGAGGTCGCCATGGTGCCGAAGGCGAACAGCGCCACCATGATCGTCTGCTTCTGAGCCGCTTCCTCGGAGGCGAACCCGAGATGGTCCTCCAGGTAGAACAACAGGTAGAGCGTCGCCATCGACACCCCGAGAGACACCAGGAACCGTGCCCCCCAGGCCCATGCGAAGTCGGGATGCTCGCGCGGCGAGACCCAGAAACGCTTGACGAAGGGCACCAACTCGAAGGGCTCCTGGTACTGCTTCTTCAGTGGATGGTCCTTCAAGACCACCAGGATCGGCAGGCACAGCAGGAAGAAGATGACGGCTATCAGGATGCTGCCGCCCACGATGTCGGTGACCACGTACGACACCAGCGCCACACCCAGCACGGTTCCCAACACCTGCGCGAAGCCGACCCAGCCGGACGCGACCCCTCGCTGGACGACCGGAACCTGGTCGGGGATCGTCGCGATCAGCGCGGCATACGTGCAGTTCACCGAGACCTGCACGACCAGCCACATGAGCGTCAACGACCACAGCGACGTCATGTACGGCAGCAGGCACAGCGCGACCAGTCCCACGACCGCCCCGCCGAGCAACCAGGGGCGGCGGCGGCCCCAGCCGAGCGTCGTCCGGTCGGACAGCGCGCCGGCCAGCGGGTTCCCGACCACAGAGCCCAGGACACCCACGCCCAGCACGATCCCGAGCGCGACCTCCTTGCCCTCGGCGCCGGCCACATCGGCGGACATGCGGGGCAACAGGTTCTGGATGAACGTCAGGAAGGCGAGCATCACCGCGAAGTTGGTCAATGCCAGTACGGCGAAGTAGGACGAGTGCACGCGGGTGGTCGGCTCCGCCAACGCCGGATCGTCGACCAGCGCCGCAGCTGGGATCCGGGACGACCCGCTCACAGCATCCTCCGCTTCATGTCATGCAGTATGCCGACTGCGGAACGACTACTTCACCTTCTTCGGAGAACGATGGTTCGCCGCGGCGGACCGTCGCACGTCGCGGTCCTCATCGGCCGAGAGTCGGCGAAGCACACCGCTGGGGGCGTTGGGATTCTCGGCCACACGCAACCGCACGATGGTGGACTTGTCCTTGGCCAGTCGCCGCAGCGCCGATCCGGGGGACTTGGGGTTGATGGCGACCGCCGTGCGCACCCTCGTCTGGTCGTCCTGCGCCAGGGTTTCGAGCACCTTGGACGCGGCGTGATGGTTCAGCGCCACCTCGGTACGGACCTCCCAGCGCTTGTCGTCGGCCAACCGGGTGAGGGCCTTGGACGGAGTCCGCGGATTGCTGGCCACGTCGGCGCGGACGGCCCAGTTCTTGTGCGCCGCCAGTTTCGTCAGCGTCTTGCCAGGGGTGCGGGTGTCCCGGGCCAGGTCGAACTTGCCCTCCAGCGCATCGGCCATCAGGGAATCTCACTGGCGGGGTGGGGCGGCACGAGCACAATCTATCGAACCGCAGGCTCCGAACCCGCCTGTTCATCCGTCGTTCAACTCGCGGGCGACGCGGCCCGCCGGAGGCCATAGGCTGGACCGCGTGCTGGATTGGTATTCGCGAGAGGTCTGGGAAACCGGGCGGCAACCCATGTTCCTGGCCCTGATCACCTTCCTGATCACATTCCTCGTGACCCGGATGATCACCCGGATGATCCGGGCCGGCCGCGGACCGTTCCGCAACGTGGCGACCGGCGAGGTGCATGTCCACCACGTGATCCCGGGACTGATCATCCTGCTGCTCGGCGGGGTGCTGGCGCTGGGTTCCGGGGAGCGAGGCCTGTGGCGCCAGATCGCCGGCGTCCTGTTCGGGATGGGCGCGGCGCTCGTCCTCGACGAGTTCGCCATGGTCCTGCACATGGACGACGTCTACTGGAGCAACGAGGGCCGACTGTCCGCCGACGCCGTGACGCTGGCGGCGGTCGTCATGTTCTGTGCGCTCATCATCATCGCGCCCAACCAACCGAACCCCGACGAGGTCACGGGGTTCTGGATGAATCTGGCGGCAGGGTTGACCTTCGTGGTCATCTGGTTGCTGCCGATCGCTGTGACCATCCTCAAGGGAAAACTGTGGATGGGAGCACTGGCGGTGATGATCATCCCCATCGCCTGGGTGGCGGCGATGCGGGTGGCCCGCCCCACGTCCCCCTGGGCCCACTACCGCTACCGGGACCGCCCGCAGCGCATGGCCAAGGCGAGGGCGCGCGCAGCCAAGTGGGAACGGCGGCAGCGGCCGGTGCGGCAGTGGATCCAGGCCCACCTTTTCGGCCTCTCCGAGGACACCTCCGGCACCCAGTGAACTAGCGTGGTCTTGTGCTGGACATCACCTACCCACCGATAGTTCTGACCGCGTACTCCTTCTTCCGGGCGTTCAACATCCACTTCACCCTCACCGGCGGAGAACACGTGCCGCGAACCGGCGGTGCGGTACTGGCCAGCAGCCACGTCTCGTACTTCGACTTCATCTTCTGCGGCTATGCCGCCCGGCCCTCGAAGCGCCTCGTGCGATTCATGGCCAAGAAATCGACGTTCGACCACCCGGTGTCCGGGCCCCTGATGCGGTCCATGCATCACATCCCTGTGGATCGAGCAGCCGGGGCCAGCTCCCTGGATCACGCCGTGGACTGGCTGCGGAAGGGAGAGGTCGTGGGCGTCTTCCCGGAGGCCACCATCAGCCAGTCGTTCGAGGTCAAGGACTTCAAGACCGGCGCCGTGCGGATGGCCGCCGAGGCGGACGTCCCGATCATCCCGATGATCACGTTCGGCGGGCAGCGGCTGTGGACCAAGGGCCACAAGCGGGAGATGACCCGCGGGACGGTGGTGGCGCTGCGGGTCGGCGAACCGATCCGGGTGACCGAACAGGACGACCCGATGGAAGCCACCAGCCACCTGCGGTCGGTCATGCAGGGCCTCTACGACCAGACCATCGACGCCTACGAGCCGAAACCGGAGCCGGGAGCCTGGTGGTGGCCGGCCCGGCACGGCGGAGGCGCTCCGACGCTGGCTCAGATGCGCGAGCGGGAATCCCGCGATCGGTCACAGCGCGAGGGCGGCGACTGACGTCAGCCGCGCTCGTGCTCCAGCAGCGCCTGCGCCTCATCGACGCTGATCCGGCCTGCCGCCAGATCCTGCATGACCTCGGCGGGATCTGTCACCGGCTCATCGAGACCGAGCCGGCCCAGCAGTTCGTTGAACCGCTGCCGCGCCGTCGGATACGAGACCCCCAGATGGCTCTGCACGTCGCGCAGGTTCCCGCGCGAGCGCAGGAACACCTCCAGCAGTGCTTGATCGTCGGCACCCAGTTGGCAGTACCGGCAATGGGAGAACGTGCCCGAGATCTCGGTGTGACAGGACGGACAACTCAGTCGCGTCGTGAGCAACTCCTCGCGGCACACCGGGCAGGCCGACGGCGGGGCATGCAGTTCGCTCATGCGATCGTCACCTGGGCCGCACCCATCCGGGAACTGACGGTGAGCGTGCCGGTCCCGGCACCGACGGCGACGCCCGGCGTGGCGCCATCCTGCGGCGCCTTCAGGTTGCCGGTGTGCGACTTGACCAGGGCCTGGCCCAGCGAGGTGTCTGCGGTCACCACGACGTCCGACTCGGGCTTGACCGTGACGGTCACCGAACCCATGTCGGCGCGGACCCGGGACTGGCCGGTGAAGGCCCAATCCACCTTGCCGCTGCCGCTTGCGACGTCGAAGAGCAGCGGCCCGCTGCCGGTGATCTGCGCCGAGCCGGCTTCGACCCCGATCGAGGCACCAGCACGCACACCGGTCAGGTCGAGCGCGCCCCCCACGAGCAGCACCTGGATCGGCAGATCCGGATTGACGCGCAGGTGCAGGGTGGCGCCGACCCGGTTGACCATCTGCCCCACCCAGGTCATGAACGCCGAGCGCGGCGGTTCCACAGCGTAGTCACCGGCCGTGGTGTTGGTGTTGATCAACAGTGCGTCCCCGTCCCGCTTCATCGTGTGCGGGCCGTCTGCCACCGCCTCCGCGACGCTGGGATCACCTTCGATGATCAGTCGAACGGCTCCGGCTTTGACCACGATGCGCTGGACCGGGCCTGCGGGCACCGCGACCTCGGCGGTCTCGGACTGCAGTTCCTGGATCCGGGCGGAGGCATCCTCAGCGGAGATCTTTCCTGCGGCTACTTCTTCGAGAACCTCACGTAATGTTTCATTCATGTCTCAAACTATAAACCCCGATTGCCATTTTGGAAACCTAGCCCACCCCTAGTTCGTGCAGGGTGTCATCATCGATCCCGAAATGATGGGCGATCTCATGCACCACGGTGATGTGCACCTCACGCACCACCTCGGCTTGCGAGGAACACATCCGCAGGATCGGCAACCGGAAGATCCGGATGCGGTCCGGCAGCGCCGCGATGTACCCCGAGCCCCGCGCGGTGAGTGGCACCCCTTCGTAGAGGCCCAACAGGTGCGGCTCCTCGGGCGGGGGTTCATCCTCGATCACCACCGCCAC
The DNA here is from genome assembly GCA_963733395.1 of uncultured Actinomycetota bacterium. Classification (GTDB taxonomy): domain Bacteria; phylum Actinomycetota; class Actinomycetes; order S36-B12; family UBA10799; genus JADKAV01. The sequence goes on along the minus strand of CAVTCZ010000005.1, from coordinate 359,869 downwards.
GTTGTCGATGTGTCTGAACAGATCCTCCGGGATCACGTCGATCGCGGCCGCGACCAACTGTTCGAAACGCTCCGGGGACACTTCCATCACGCTGCCATCGTCGCACCCGTGCGTCACTGCCGCAGGCGCTCACGGATGAGGGCGAGCTCGGTCGGCGAAGGCTGCCACCGCAATCGCTCCAGCGGCACCCGCCGGCCGTCGACGGCCACACCCTCTGCCGCCAACAGTCGCCGGGCCCGGACGGCCACCGGATCAGCCAGGGTGCCGGCCGCCTGTACGACCCGCCACCAGGGCACCTCGTCGCCGAAGTCCGCCATGGTGCGGGCCACGCGGCGCGCCGAGCACCCTGATCCCAGGTCGACGACGATCTCGGCGACGTCGCCGTAACTGAGCAGTCGGCCGGCCGGGACCGACCGCACCACCTCCAGGATCGCCTCGTCGAGAGGGTTGGGCGATCTCACACGTGCACCTCGAGCGTGCTCACCCCGGGACGTTCGGGATCCCTGCGCACGCTGATCCGTGGATCGATGCGCTGCTTGAGGACCTCGACGTGGCTGATCAGGCCGATCACCCGGTCCTCACCCACGCGGACCTGCTCGAGCATGTCCATCACCTCTTCGAGCACTTCACCGTCCAACGAGCCGAAGCCCTCGTCGATGAACAGGGTCCCCAACTCGATTCCCCCGGACTCGCTGCGGACCACGTCGGCCAGCCCCAAGGCGAGGGCCAGCGACACGTAGAACCGCTCACCACCGCTCAGGGAGCGGGTGGACCGGAAGGTGTCCGAGCGTCCGTCGTACACCAACAGGTCCAGACCCGCCTGGGAGCGGGCATCCAGACCGTGGGTCTCCACCTTCAGTTGGTAGCGGCCCTCGGAGATCGCATCGAGCCGGTCGTTGGCCGCGTTCACGACGTCCTCGAACCGCCGCATCAGCACGAACGACGAGAGCTTGATCTTGTGGATCACCTCGCTGCGGGATGCCGTGGCCAAGTCAGCCATCCGGATGACCGCATCGGTCTGAGCCCGGACCGTTTCGAGGTGCGCGACCCTGCTGCTGAGTTGCTCGCGTCGCGGCTGCAGCAGACCCCAGCGGTCCGCCAGGCGGGCGGCCTCGTCCCGCGCGGCATGCGCAGCCGTGCGGGCGTTCCCGTGGGTCACCTCACAGGCGGGCACGTCGATGCGCTCCTCGAGGTCGACACCGGCCAACTCGCGCAAGGCCGCATCCACCTCGGCGGTCTGGTCGTCCCAGGACGCGATCTCGTCGGTGAGCTGAGCGACCTCCGCATCGGGCAACAGGAACTGTTCGACATCGCAGACGTCGCGGAACCCTGCGACGTCCAGCGCCCGATCGAGGGCTTTGCGCGCCTGGTCCCGCACCCGGCTGTGCATGTCGAGGCCCGACCGGCAGGCTTGCTCCGCCTGCCACGCCATCTGGATCGCTGCGAGCGAGGCCAACCCCTGCGCAACCGAGGCGAAGTCCCCGCGGGCTGCGGCCACCTCGGCCTCCGCCGCAGCCAGCGCCTCCGCCGCAGCAGCCCAGCAGGTCCGTGCCTCCTGCTCGAGCAGAACGGCGGCTGCGGCGTCGTCGACCGCTGCGGACCGCCTGGCCACAAGCTCATCCACCCGGGCCTGCAGACCGGCACGCTGCTCCTGCAGGTCAGCCAACTCCGCCAGTTCTGCGGTGACCGCTTCGAGGCGGGCCGCAATCTCCTCGGGGCCTGCGTCCTCGTCGGCATACTCGGCCAGGCCTCCCTGCAGGGCTGAGACGGCGTCGCGCAACGGCGTGACGGCGACGCGGCACCGCTGCTCGTCTGCCCGCAGGTCGTGCAGATCAACCTCCGCACGCGATCCGACCGCCGGGACGGGGTGCTCGCGAGAGCCGCAGACCAGACACGGTTGGCCGGGCTCCAGGCGGGCCGCGAGCGCCACTGCCTGGTCGCGTTGCAGGTCCTCCTCCCCGGCGCGGAGGCGCTCGAGTGCGACCTGGTGGTCCGCTTCGGCGCCTTCGAGGTCCGCCAGCGCGACGGCCAGCTGCCGACGCTTGGCTTGCGCCTTGCTCACCCGCTCTGCGCGATGCCGCAGAGTCTGCTCCTGCGATTGCAGTTCCAGGCGTTGCGCAGTGTGATCCGGGATCCGGGCCAACTCCGCCACCACCCGCTGCCAGTGCGTCTGGGCCTCATCTCGGGCACAGGTGGCGTGTTCGGCATCCGAGGTGGCGCGCTGCGCCGCCTCGAGCAACAGCGCGACCTCGGCCCGGCGCTCCGGAAGAGATGTCTCCACCGCGGCCGGCGCCTCCAACCGACCGATTTCCGTCACCACCTCCTGCAGACGCTGCGGGCCGGCCTGGTCGGACTCCCCCGCGGCATGCAGGACGTCGAGGGCCTGCGTCAAGGCGGTCTGGGCCGACTCGGCCCGAGCACAGGCCTCACGCCAGTCGCCGACCACCGCGACCAACGGCTGCGCCCGCTGGTGGGCGCCCAGCGTCTCCCGCCAGGCGGCCACCTGCGTCGCCTGCGTCTGCAGACGGCTGCGCACCGCGAGTTTCTCGCGCTTCCGGACCTGATCGGCTGCCCGGCGGGTGGCGTCCTCCAGCGCCGCGGCGGCCACCTGCAATCGCTCGTCCGCGGCTACGGCCTGCGCAGTCGCTGCCTGGAGGTCGGCTCCCAGAACGCCCAGTGCGGCGTCGATCTGGGCGATCGGGTCGTTGGCGTCCGGGTCGAGGTCGAGGATTCCGCAGCATTCGTGGACCATCTGATCCACCCGGTCCCGCGCGACGCGGCAGGTCTCGCGCGCCTCCCGCCGCATCGTGTACAACTGGTCCTCGACCCGCTTGTAGAACTCCGTGCCGAACACCCGCTCCAGAATCACCCGCCGGTCCTCGGTGCGGGCGTCCAGGAACGAGGCGAACTCACCTTGTGCGAGCACCACCGTCGACACGAATTGGTCCTTGTCCAAGCCGATGATCGCCTGCACCTGGGACGACACGTCACTGGCCCGCGTGGCCAGTTCGACCGGGCCATCCGGATCCAGGCGCAGCAAGCTGGCCGTGGCGTTGGCGGAGGTGGTCCCGCCTCCTCGCTTCTTGGTGCGCAGGTGGGCCGGACTGCGGCGGACCCGGTGCACGGCCCCGGCGACCTCGAAATCGAGCTCCACGAACGGCGAGTCGGTGCGCATGTGCGAGTCCAGCCGACCGGCGTCGGAGGACGCGCCCGCCACCGATCCGTAGAGGGCGAAGACCAGCGCATCGAGGATCGTCGACTTCCCCGAGCCGGTCGGGCCCTCGATGAGGAACAACCCAGCGTGCGACAGTGCGCCGAAGTCGATCTCCATGGAGTCGGCGAACGAACCGACCCCGGCCAGTTCCATACGGTGCAGCTTCATGCCGCGTCACCCCCACGAACCGCCTGCACGGCCGCGTCGAAGGCGGCGGCCTCCCCGGCATCGATCTCCCCGTTCGTCACGTACTTCACGAACTCACCGGCGACCTCCGACGGCTTCTGCTGCGCGCCGCCGGCCTCCGGCAGTGCGCGGACCGTGCCGCCGACGGGCTCGTGCCGCACCAGCAGTGCATGCGGGAACCGCTCCTGGATCCGTGGCCACATCTGAGGCGGCCGCCGGTCGTCGGTCACGGTCACACTCACCCAGGCGTCGATGTGTTCGGCGAACAGCGACGGATCCAGCAGTTCCGCCATGAGCCCGCGGAGGTTGGCCATCGCCCGCGGCTGGGTGATGGGGACCTCCCGGACTCCGGTCACACCGTGCGACCCGAGATCGACGATCGACACGGATTTGTCCTGCTCGGCCTCGCTGAACGAGTAGCGCAGCGGGGAACCGCTGTAGCGCAGCCGGGTGCTCGGGGCTGCGGCGCGGACCTCCTGCGGTCTGTGCAGATGACCCAGCGCCACGTAGTCGACACCGTCGAACACATCACTGGAAACGGTGCCGAGACCACCGATACTGATGTCGCGCTCGGAATCGCTGACCCCGCCACCGGCCACCCAGGCGTGCGCCAGAACCACGGTCCGCGGTGCATCCGGCCGGTCGGCCAGGTCGGCACGGACCCGGTCCATGGCTGCCCGCAGTACCGCAGCATGCGTCGCCGGGAGCGGCTCGCCGCCCTCGGCCAGCGTGTAGCGGGCCGTGTCCGGATGCAAGTAGGGGATCGGATACACCCGCACCACACCGGCCTCGTCGGGGAAGTCGATACCCCGGCCCACATCCTCGGCACGGGTCCGCAGGAACAAGCGCTCCGTGAACAGCCGGGAGCCATAGCCCAGGCGGCGAAGCGAATCGTGGTTGCCGGCCGTGACCACCGCGGGGGCGATGGCCAGCAACGCGCTGAGCGTGTCCTCGAGTAACTCGAGGGCCTCGGCGGAGGGCACGGCGTGGTCGAACACGTCCCCGGAGACGACGACCAGGTCCACGTTCTCGTCGGCGGCGACGCGGCAGATCTCGGCCATGGCGGCGCGTTGCGCGTCCAGCAGTGCCACCTTGTGCAGCGTGCGGCCGAGGTGCCAGTCGGACGTGTGCAGGATCCTCATCACATCCCCCTTCGTGGAGCGTGCCTCCATCGTGAACGGAGGGTGTGACAAAACCGCGCAGACGCGCCCTCACCGCTGCGATCGCGGCGCCGTGAACCAGCTCAGCAGCAGCCCGGCGCACGCCCCGAGGATCAGTCCCCAGGTGTTGTCCACAAGGTCCTGGAACTGGCACCGTCGACCGAGGAAGGGCACGAAGCGCTGCGTCCCCTCCACCAGGAAGGGAGTGGCGAACACCGCGATCATGAGCCACGGGAAGCGCCGCGCCGACAGCGCCGCGAAGAAGCCCAGCGGCACGAACAGCCAGGTGTTCAGGGAGCGGTCGCCCCCGGTGAGCAACCCCGCCGGACCCAGCGGCCGGGTGGCGTCGTGCAGGCACGATCCCCAGATGCTGCCCAACCCGGGACTCAGGGTCGCGGCCACGATCAGCCAGAGGCTGGCCAACAGACCGAAGACGATCCAATCCGGCAGTCCCGAGAGCTGCGAGAGCCGACGGACGTAGACCGCGGAGACCACCATGCCCGCCCCGAACACGATCGGGAAGAGCGGGACCGAACTCAGCCAGCCGTGCGCGGCGGCCCCCACGCCCCGCCCCCGCTCACTGTTCGACGCCGAGTCGCTCCAGCAGCAACTCCCGCACCCGGCCGGCATCTGCCTGGCCACGGGTGCTCTTCATCACTGCGCCGACCAGGGCACCTACCGCGGCCACCTTCCCGCCGCGGACCTTCTCGGCGACATCGGGATTGGCGGCCAGCGCCTCGTCGACGGCCGCGGTCAGGGCACCTTCGTCGGACACCATCGCCAGACCTCGCGCGGCCACCACCTCGTCGGCGGTTCCCTCACCGGCGAGGATGCCGTCGATGACCTGCCGGGCCATCTTGTCGTTGAGCGACCCCGACCCGACGAGTACCTCGATCCGGGCCACCGCGGCGGGGTCGATCGCCAGATCGGCCAACGCGACACCGCTGTCGTTGCTGCGCCGGGCCAACTCGCCGAGCCACCACTTCTTCGCACCGGCCGCAGTCGCCCCCGCGGTGACCGTGAGTTCGATCAACTCCACCGCTTCGGCGTTGACCACGTCGCGCATCTCCAGGTCCGTGAACCCCCACAGCTGCTGCAAGCGGGCCCGCCGCTGCGCGGGTGGCTCCGGCAGGGTTGCGCGCAGTTGCTCGACCCATTCCGCGGACGCGGCGACGGGGGCCAGATCCGGTTCCGGGAAGTAGCGGTAGTCCTCCGCCTCCTCCTTCGTGCGACCGGCGGTGGTCTTGCCGGTGTCCTCGTGCCAGTGGCGGGTCTCCTGCACGATCCTGCCGCCGCCTTCGAGGATGTCCGCCTGCCGCTCGATCTCGTAGCGGACCGCCCGCTCCACCGATCGCAAGGAGTTGACGTTCTTCGTCTCGGTCCGGGTCCCGAAGGGTGCGTCGGCACCGGGCCGCAGGGACACGTTGGCGTCACAGCGCAGGGACCCCTGCTCCATCCGGACATCGGACACCCGCAGCGCCCGCAGCACGTCCCGCAACGCCGTGACGTAGGCGCGGGCCACCTCCGGCGCCTTGTCGCCGGTGCCGGTGATGGGCTTGGTGACGATCTCGATGAGCGGGATCCCCGCCCGGTTGTAGTCCACCAGCGAGTAGTCGGCGCCGTGGATGCGACCGGTGGCGCCTCCGACGTGCAACGACTTGCCGGTGTCCTCCTCCATGTGGGCGCGTTCGATCCCGATGCGGTACGGCTTGCCCTCCACCTCGACCTCGAGGAACCCATCGACCGCGATCGGCTCGTCGTACTGCGAGATCTGGTAGTTCTTCGGCATGTCCGGGTAGAAGTAGTTCTTCCGCGCGAACCGCGACCACGGCGCGATGCTGCAGTTGAGCGCCAGCCCGATACGCATGGCCGATTCCACCGCGGTGGCGTTGACCACCGGCAGGGATCCCGGCAGGCCCAGACAGACCGGGCACACCTGGGAGTTGGGTTGCCCGCCGAAGGTGGTCGGGCAACCGCAGAACATCTTCGTCTCGGTGTTCAACTCCACATGCACCTCGAGGCCGAGGACCGGGTCGAACTTCGCCACCGCCTGCTCGAACATCACGGCCGGGCCTCCCATCCGATGGCCGCCTCGAGGGCGGCTCCTGCGGCGTACAACCGGTCGTCGGCCATCGCCGGTGCCATGAACTGCAGACCGACTGGCAGGCCCTGCGCATCGAGGCCGACGGGCAGCGACATGCCCGGGATACCGGCCAGGTTCGCGGGGATCGTGGCGATGTCCTGCAGGTACATGCTCAAGGGATCATCGACCTTCTCCCCGATCGGGAACGCCGTGGTGGGGGCGGTGGGCGTGGCCAACACATCCGCTGCGTCGAAGGCCTCGGCGAAGTCGCGGGCGATCAACGTCCGCACCTTCTGGGCCTGGCCGTAGTAGGCGTCGTAGTAGCCACTGGACAGCGCGTAGGTGCCCAGCATGATGCGCCGCTTGACCTCGGGACCGAATCCCGCCTCCCGGGTCAGCGCCATCACCTGCTCGACCGATGCATCGCCGTCGTCACCGACCCGCAGGCCGTACCGCATGGCGTCGAACTTGGCCAGGTTCGAGGAACACTCGCTGGGCAGGATCAGGTAGTAAGCGGCGAGCGCGTACTCGAAGTGCGGGCAGGACACCTCCACGATCTGCGCACCGGCATCCGCGAGCGCGTCCAGGGACCGCTGGAAGTGCTCGCGCACCTCGGCCTGGAAGCCGTCACCGGTCAGCTGCTTGACGACACCCACGCGCATACCCCGCACATCACCGTGCTGCGCGGCATGCACCACCGGCGGCACCGGGGCATCGATCGACGTGGAGTCCCTCGGGTCGTGGCCGGCCATGACGGCATGCAGGGCTGCGGCATCGGCCACGTTGGCGGCGAACGGCCCCGCCTGGTCCAGGGACGACGCCAGAGCGACCAGACCGTAGCGCGAGACGCCGCCGTAGGTGGGCTTGACCCCGACCACGCCGGTCATCGCGGCGGGCTGCCGGATCGACCCGCCGGTGTCGGTGCCGATGGACAGTGGTGCCTGCCGGGCTGCCACCGCCACTGCGGACCCGCCGCTGGAGCCACCGGGGATCCGGTTGGTGTCCCACGGGTTGCGGGTCGGACCGTAGGCGCTGTTCTCGGTGGACGAGCCCATCGCGAACTCGTCCATGTTCGTCTTGCCGATGATGACGGCCCCGGATCGACGCAGGTTGGCGGTGACGGTCGCGTCGTAGGGCGGGATCCAGCCCTCGAGCATCCGCGAACCGCAGGTCGTGGCCAGCCCGCGGGTGGCGATCACGTCCTTCACCGCCACCGGTACGCCGGCCAGCGGCCCCAACGACTCCCCGGCGGCCCGGGCGGCATCGACGGCATCCGCGGTCGCCAGCGCCCCCGGAACGTCGACGGCGAGGAACGCATTCAGCTCGCCGTCGGTCTCCGCGATGCGGTCGAGGAACGCGGTCGTGACTTCCCGGGCTGAGAACTCCCCGGCGGCGATGCCCGCTGCCAGGTCCACGGCGGTCGTGTAGGTGAAACTCACGTGGCTACTCCTCGTCCAGGATGCGCGGTACCCGGAATCGTTCGTCCTCGACCGCCGGGGCACCCGAGAGGGCCTGCTCGGCCGTCAGTCCGGGCGTGCGCTGATCAGGACGGAAGACGTTGTCGATCGCCACCGGATGCGACATCGGCTCGACATCGTCGGCGGCGACCTCGCTGACCCGCTGCACCGCGGTCAGGATGACGTCGAGTTGTTCGGCGTAATGCACGAGTTCGTGGTCGTCGAGATCCAGACGCGCCAGTCGCGCCAGATGCGCGACGTCGTCGCGGGAGATTGCGGGCATGCGGTCAGTCTACGGAGGGGGCGCCCGGCGGTGGGGGCGGTGGACCCCGGCCGGCCACCCGCGCAGCCGAGTCCCGCACCACCACGGCCCCGGCGCCACTAGCCTCGGGCCATGATCGCCGCCTTCGACATGTCAGGACGCACCGCCTTGGTCACCGGCGCGGGGTCACCGCACGGCATCGGTTTCGCCACGGCGGAGGCCTTGTGCGCGCTGGGCGCCAGCGTCGTGCTCACCGCCACGACCGAGCGGATCCACGAACGGGCCGGCCATTTGCGCGCTGCGGGCTTCGACGCCAGTTCCGTGGTGGCGGACCTGACCGTCGAGGACCAGGTCCGAGGACTCCCCGGCGATGTGGACATCCTCGTCAACAACGCCGGCATGATCAGCGTCGGAGCGGACTTCGAGGCCGGCGCCCTGACCACGATGGATCTGGACACCTGGCGGGCCGGGCTGGCGCGCAACCTGGACACGGCGTTCCTGGTCAGCCGCCACGTACTGCCGGCGATGGTGGCGCGCGGATGGGGCCGGGTGGTCAACGTCGCCAGCGTGACCGGCCCGGTGATGGCGATGCGCAACGACCCGGTCTACGCCGCCGCCAAAGCGGCGATGGTGGGGCTCACCCGTTCCATGGCGCTGGACTTCGCGGCCGACGGTGTCACGGTGAACGCGGTCGCACCGGGGTGGATCGCCACCGGATCGCAGACCGCCGACGAGGCCCGGCAGGGCGCGAAGACCCCAGTCGGCCGCAGCGGCACGCCGGCGGAGGTGGCCGCCGCGATCGCCTGGCTCTGCAGCCCGGGCGCCGCCTACACCAGCGGGCAGTGTCTGGTCGTCGACGGCGCCAACAGCATCGCCGAGGAACGCGCCTAGAGCTCCACCCCGAGGTCGGCGAGCCGGTCCTCGGAGAGAATCGGTACCCCCAGGCTCTGCGCCTTCGCGAACTTGGAGCCGGCGTTCTCACCGGCGATGAGGTAGTCGGTCTTCTTCGACACCGATCCCGTGACCTTGGCGCCGAGCGCCTGCAGCCGCTCGGTGAGATCGTCGCGGCTCCAGCCCGTCAAGGTGCCGGTGATGACCAGGGTCTTGCCGGTCAACGGTCCCGGCTGGTCGGCCCGCTCGTCGGCCATCCGCACTCCGGCGGCGGCCCACTTGTCGACCACCCGGGCATGCCAGTCGACCGCGAACCATTCGTGCAGCGCCTCGGCGATGGTCGGACCGACCCCGTCCACCGAGGACAGATCCTCGTCGGAGGCCGCCCGGATCGCGTCCATACTCCCGAAGGATCGGGCCAGCGCCTGCGCCGCGGTCGGTCCGACGTGCCGGATCGAAAGCGCCACCAGAACCCGCCACAACGGCCGGGACCGCGCCGCCTGTAACTGCGCGAGCAGCACCTTGGCGTTCTCCGTCAGCTCGTGCCCGGACCGGGTGAAGAACGGCGAACGCAGCAACACGGCCTCGTCCACATCGAACAGGTCGCCCTCGTCGGTGACCAACTCATCGTCCAGCAGGGCGCTGGCGGACTTCCAGCCCAGCCCTTCGATGTCCAATGCGCCGCGACTCCCGACGTGGTTGAGCCGTTCCCGCAACTGCGACGGACACGACCGCGCGTTGGGGCAGCGGATGTCCACGTCGCCTTCCTTGGCCGGCGCCAGCGGCGTCCCGCACGCGGGGCAGTGCGTGGGCATCACGAACTCCCGCTCGGATCCGTCGCGTTCCTCCACCACCGGCCCGATCACCTCCGGGATGATCTCGCCGGCCTTGCGCAGGAAGACCATGTCCCCGATCAGCACGCCCTTGCGCTTGACCTCGCTGGCGTTGTGCAGCGTGGCCATCGACACCGTGGTTCCGGACACCCGCACCGGCTTCATCACCGCGAACGGGGTGACCCGACCGGTCCGCCCGACATTGACGGCGATGTCCAGCAGTCGGGTGCGCACGACCTCCGGCGGGTACTTCACCGCGATCGCCCAGCGGGGCGCCCGGGACGTGGCACCCAATCGCTGCTGGACGCCGAGATCGTCGACCTTCACCACAACCCCGTCGATCTCGTGGCTCGAGGGAATGCCGCCTGGCTTCGAACTGCGTGACATACGCCTCGACCTCGGCCAGCGTCGGCGCCACCCGCACCTGCTCGGACACCGGCAGGCCCCACGCCGCCAGCCACTCGTAGGCCTGCGACAACCGCTGCGGCCGCTGCCCCTCGATCACCCCGAGCCCGTGCACGATCAACCGCAGCCTGCCCAACGCCGAGATCCCGCGCTCGACCTCGGCCCGCGCCTTGTCCGAGACCTTCTTTCCGGACGCCTCCCGCTCGGCGATCTCGGCCAGCCGCCGGTCCACCCGCTGCCGCAAGGTGCCCGCTCCGGCATTGCGCGGATTGGCGAACGGCGAACGGCCCAGCTCGAGCATCTGCTCGTTGAGCGCGGCGAACTCCACCACCGGGAAGTAGACCTCGCCGCGCACCTCCACAAGTGGCGGCGCCCCCACCAGGTGTTGCGGGATCGCCGGAATGAACCGTGCGTTGTAGGTCACGTCCTCGCCCACCCGGCCGTCCCCGCGGGTGGCCAGCGTCGCGAGCCGACCGTTGCGGTAGACCAGGTCGACTGCCAACCCGTCGATCTTGAGCTCGCACAGCATCTGCGGGATCTCCTCCAGGTCCCGCTCGATGCGGGTGGCCCACACGCCGAACTCCTCGAGCCCGAACGCGTTGTCCAGACTCATCATCCGCTCGAGATGCTCGACCGGTTCGAACATCTCCGATCGGTCGCCGCCCACGGTCTGCGTCGGCGAGTCGGCCTTCTGCAGTTCCGGGAACTGCTCCTCCAACCGCTGCAACTGCACGAAGTAGGCGTCGTACTCGGCATCCGACAGCGTCGGGGCGTCCTTCTGGTAGTACTCGTACCGCGCCTGCTCGATCTGCGCGACCAACTCCTCCCAGCGCTGCCGATCTGCCTGGGTCGGACCGGCCGGCATCAGCTGAACCGTTCGGTGAGCTCGTCGACGATCGGCCGCCAGGGAGCGTAGTCAGCGACCATCCCGCAAGGCGGCGTGACCAGCATGGGGGCGGGCGGCAGGCCCGTGCGGTCGAAGAAATCCAGCACGCTTCGGACGCTACCGGCAACCGGTGACACGCCGAAACCCAAGACGGTTCCCGCGGTGGACAACTCCGCCAGGATCTCGTCCTCAGCCCCACGGTGCAGCGACAAGTCGAAGAGGATGCCCCCCAGGCCGCGCATCCGCGCGTACGGAGGTCCGGCGGCACAGCAGTGGATCAGATCGGCCCCGAGTGCCAGGTCGGGCGCCACCGCGGGGTAGGAACCCATACCGCTGACCGTGCTCACCCCTCCGGCCACCACGGTCGGCAGCGAGGGTTCGTCCATCTGCAGCAACCAGGTCGCGGGCACCCGTCGGGACAACTCCTCCCGGTGCTCGGCCGCCGTCTGTTTCCAGACCGCGATCAGATCCCGCAACAAACCCGGATCGGCCAGCAGTTTGCGTCCTTTGCGCTCGACGGCGGCGGCGATCGTGTAGGGCCCGGCGAGTTGCTGCTTGGCCGCCCCGGTGTGCCCGGCCCAGGCCTGCTCCACCACATCGAGGTCCTCGTTGAGCAGCGAACGGGCCCGCCGCATGTCGCGTACCGACGCGGTGAGTTCCCAGCCGGTCACGGTCGTGGAGGCCGAGAAGTCCGGGCTGGTCCGACTGAGCAGGCCCAGCGTGCGGCCGATCATGTCAGCGCCCGGGCCCCGCTGCGGCAACTCCGGGACATGCGGGAGGTCGGGCAGTTGGTCGGCGATGCGGGCCGGCCAATGGGCCACGTCCGTACCCGGGACGGACCCGATGCCGGTGAGGGTGACGGGAGCGGACAACGTGATCGGCACGGCTCATGGTTTCACAGTCACCGGCGTCGGCCGCCAGTCGGTTTGCGGTCGCCGACCCGAACGCCGAGCGCCTCCGACTCGTGACACCGGCAGAATGCGCAGCCGACAAGATGCTTGACCCGTGCGCAATCTGCCCCCGGCGGACCACCCGACCAACCCGCCGCGACATCAACCCTCCGACTCGTGACACCGGCAGAATGCGCAGCCGGCAAGATGCTTGACCCGTGCGCAATCTGCCCCCGCGGACCACCCGACCAACCCGCCGCGACATCAACCCCTCCGACTCGTGACACCGGCAGAATGCGCAGCCGACAAGATGCTTGACCCGTGCGCAATCTGCCCCCGGCGGACTACCCGACCAACCCGCCGCGACATCACCCTCCGGCCGGTCGTTACGGTGGGCGCATGCCGGAGGTCTATACGGGAGCGACCGCGCTGCCCAACTGGACGCTGTACCTGGCCGTGGTCGTCGGTGGGGTGGCCGGGGCCACGTACGCGGCCCGCCGCGGTTTCGATGTCATCGGGGTCCTGGCGCTGTCCGTCACCACCGGCCTCGGCGGGCTGTTGTTGCGCGACATCCTGCTCGCCCGGGGGCCGATCGTCCTGCGGGACAACGCGTTCATCTGGTCGGCCGTGGTGGCGGCGGTCATCGGCTTCTTCTTCGCCGGCTACATCGCCCGCTTCGATCGGGCGCTGCTCGCCCTCGAGGCGCTGGCGATGGGGCTGCTGGCGACCGTCGGCACCGACAGCGCGCTGCGGGCCGGCCTCGGGGCCCTCTCGGCTATCGCTGTGGGCACCATCGTGGCCACCGCCGGCCCCTTGCTCCGGGACATCCTGGGCGGCGATGCGCCGCAACTGCTGCGCCCGGGGGTGTTCCTCGGCGTCATCGCCCTGGGCGGATCGGCCTTGTACGTACTGCTGGAGAGCTGGACGCGCCAACCTCTGCTCTCCCAGATCATCGTGATCCTGGTGGTCTTCGCCACACGTATCGTGGCGCTGCTCTGGGACTGGGAGACCCGGCCGGCCGACGACCTTTCCGACCGGGTGTGGTCCTACTGGGGAAAGCGGCAAGGGACCGACGATGGCTGACCCCATCCAGACCCTGGCGCTGCCGAGTTCCCTCGACGCACTGGCCATCACCGTGGGCGCCATCTCCGGGGCGTTGCACGCACGGCGCCGGCACATGGACGTGATGGGCATCCTGGTGGTGGCCTTCTGCGGGGCCCTCGGCGGCGGCGTCATCCGGGACATCCTGCTGGTCTCCGGCCCACCGGTATTCCTCACCTCGCCGCTGTTCCTCGTCTACGCCATGGTGGGGGCCGCGTTCGGCTGGATCTTCTCCAGCTTCTTCGCCCGGGCGACCATGTTGATGGAAGTCATCGACGGCTTGTTCATCGGGGTCTGGGTACTGGTCGGCGCGACGAAGGCACTCAGCGACGGCCTCAGTTTCGGCTCCGCGATCCTGGTTGCGGTGATCACCGCAACCGGGGGCGGAGTCCTGCGGGACCTGTTCTGCGGCGAACGGGTCAGCCTGCTGCTGCCCGGTCGATGGCTGGCAGCAGCAGCGCTGGTCGGGGCGCTGACCTTCATGACCGTGTTCTGGACGGTCGGGGATCTACTCGTGGCCGAGGTGCTGTGCATTGTGGTCACCTCGACGATCCGGATGGTGAGTGCGGCATTCGACATCCGCACACCGATGCCGATGGACTCTGAGCCAGGTGCTGAGCGGGAGGACGTGAGCCCCCAGGTCGCGCTTCGGATTCCCGCGGGCGGTCGCGGTACTGCGCGACTGTGGGCGGCCGCGGGCCCAGGTCGCTGCCACCCTGCGGACTCCCCCGACCGGCGGGGTCCCCAAACCGCGAGCGTCGTCAGTCGCTCCACGTGGCGCGGATCCGGCCGCACCCCAACACCCTGGTGCCCGAGTAGAACACCGCGATCTGGCCGGCGGCGACCCCGGACAGCTGCTCGAGCAGGTCGATCCGCTCGCCGTCCAGTCGCGCCGGCAGCGCCTGCGCGTGGGCGCGGATCTGAACCTCGACATCGGCCTGGGTCACCGGATCGCCGGTCCAGCGCAACCGGTCCACGGTGAACCCCCGCACCCGCAACCGCGTTGGCGGGCCCACGAAGACGGTGTTGTCCTCGATGTCGACGCCCACCACGTAGCGGGGCCGGCCGTCGGCGGCGGGCTGTTGCAGATGCAGGCCGCGACGCTGACCGACGGTGAACCCCACCGCCCCCGGATGGGTGCCCAGAGTCTGCCCGCTTTCGGAGTCGACGATCGGCCCCTGTTGCGCACCGATGCGTTCGCGCAGGAACGCCCGGGTGTCGCCGTCGGGTATGAAACAGATGTCATGGCTGTCCGGCTTCTCGGCGACGAGCAGACCGCGGGCAGCGGCCTCTTCGCGCACCTGCGTTTTGTGGCTGTCCCCCAACGGCAGCAGGGAGGCTGCCAGCTGTCGCTGGTCGAGGACCGCCAGTACGTAGGACTGGTCCTTGTCCGGGTCGGCGGCCCGGTGCAGTTCCACGCCGTCGGTACCGGTCACCAACCTGGCGTAGTGGCCGGTGCCGACAGCGTCGAAGCCCAGCGCCTGCGCCCGGTCCAGGACCGCCGCGAACTTGATGTGCTGGTTGCAGCTCACGCACGGGTTGGGCGTACGGCCCTCGCGATACTCGTTGATGAAATCGTCGAGGACCGTCTCCCGGAAACGGTCGGCGAAGTCCCAGACGTAGAACGGGATGCCCAGGACATCGGCCGCCCGCCGGGCGTCGTGCACGTCCTCGAGCGTGCAGCAGCCGCGGCCGCCGCCGGCATAGCGCTTCTCCGCCAGCGCCAGGTGGACGCCCGTCACATCGTGTCCGGCATCGACCAGACGGGCGGCCGCCACGGCCGAATCGACCCCACCGGACATGGCCGCGATCACCCTCACCGGACACCCCCGGCACGCCGCGCGCGCGCCACCGCAGCCGGCAGCGCGGCGATCACCGCGTCCACGTCCGCCCGGGTGCTGTTCCACCCCAGTGAGAAGCGCAGCGAGGAGCGGGCCGTCGCATCGTCGGCGCCCATGGCCACGAGTACGTGACTCGGCTGGGGGATGCCGGCCGTACACGCAGATCCCGTGGAGACGGCGACTCCGGCCGCGTCCAGGAGCATCAGCAGGGCATCCCCCGGACAGCCCGGGAAAGACAGGTGCGCATTGTTGGGCAACCGGTCCACCGGGTCGCCGTTGAGGACAGCGTCCGGCACGACGGCGCGCACCCCGGCGATCAACGCATCGCGCAGCGGCGTCGGGTCCGGTCTTCGGCGCGGCCAGGGCCGCAGCGAAACCCGCGATCCCTGCGGTATCCAGGGTTCCGGAGCGCACGTCGCGCTCCTGGCCGCCGCCGTGCACCAGTGGCGTGACGGCCAGGTCGCGGTCGAGGATCAGCGCTCCTACCCCCACCGGGCCGCCGACCTTGTGCGCAGACAGCGCGACCGACGAGATGTCGGCGACATCGAGTTCGACTTGTCCGAGGGCCTGCACCGCATCGCAGTGCAGCGGCACGGCGGCCCTGCGGCAGATCTCGGCGACCTCGGCCATGGGCTGGATCGTCCCCACCTCGTTGTTGGCCCACATGATGGCCACGACCGCCACATCGTCGGCGAGCGCGGACTCCAACGCGGCTACATCGACCCGGCCCAGCGCATCGACCGGGATCTCCTCGACCATGAAGCCCTCGGCAGCCAGCGCCTGCGCCGGATCCAGCACCGCGTGGTGCTCAACCGCCGAGACCAGGATCCGCCGCTTGGAGCCGCTGCGAGCGATGCCCTTGAGCGCGAGGTTGTCGGCCTCTGTGCCGCCACTGGTGAAGATGACGTCGGCCGGCTTGGCGCCGATCCGCGCGGCGATCGCCTCCCGGGACTCCTCCACCACACGTCGCGCACGGCGACCGGCTGCATGCAGGCTGGAGGGGTTGCCGACCTCCGCCCACTGCCGCTGCATCGCCGCGAGCGCCTCCGGGCGCAACGGGGTGGTGGCAGCGTGGTCGAGATAGTGCACCCGTCAATGGTAGGTCGCGCCCGACCGGCGGCTATTTGTGCACCGGCACCGCAGGCGCGTGCCAGATCCGGTCCAAGTAGTCCTGGATCGACCGGTCGGAGGAGAAGAACCCGCTGCGCGCCACGTTGTGCACGACCATGCGGCCCCACGCAGTGGGGTCCGACCATACCTTCTCCACCTCGTCCTGGACCGCGACGTACGAGGCGAAGTCGGCCAGTACCATGTACGGGTCGTCGCTGAGCAGGGAGTCGACCACGTGGCCGAATGCGAACGACTGGCCCTCCGAGTAATCACCGCGGCTGATCGCCTCGAGCGCGCGCCGGAGCACCGGATCCGATTCGAAGTAGGTCATCGGGTTGTACCCGGCTTCCTTGGTGGCGTGGGCCTGTTCCTCGGTCATGCCGAACAGGAAGAAGTTGTCCGGGCCCACGAGTTCCCGGATCTCGACGTTGGCGCCGTCCAGCGTGCCCACCGTGAGCGCACCGTTGAGTGCGAATTTCATGTTCCCCGTTCCCGAGGCCTCCTTGCCCGCCAGCGAGATCTGCTCGGAGAGGTCGGCCGCCGGGATGAGTGACTCGGCCAGCGTGACGTTGTAGTTGGGCGGGAACACCACCTGCAACCGTCCCCGCGCGCGCGGATCGGCATCGATGGTCCTGGCCACGGAGTTGACCAATCCGATGATCTCCTTGGCCATGGTGTAGCCGGGAGCGGCCTTCGCGCCGAACATGACCGTGCGCGCGGCGATGTCCTGCCCGTCGAGCAGGCGTTGATGCAGCACCACCACGTGCAGCAGCTTCAGCAACTGCCGCTTGTACTCGTGCAGGCGTTTGACCATCGCGTCGAACATCGTGTCGACGTTGAGCACGATCCCGTCGCGCTTCTTGAGCACCTCGGCCAGCCGCACCTTGTTCTCGCGCTTGATCCGGAACATCGCCGCGACGAAGTTCTCGTCGTCGGCGAACTCGTCGAGCTCTCGCAGCCTTTCCAGATCCGTGACCCAGTCGGGGCCGATCTTGTACGTGATCAGCGCGGAGAGCTCCGGATTGGCGAGCTTGAGGAATCGCCGCGGAGTCACGCCGTTGGTCACGTTGGTGAAGCGGTCCGGGTACAGTTCGGCGAAGTCCGGCAGCACCCGCTCGCGCAGGAGCTTGCTGTGCAGTTCTGCGACGCCGTTGACCTTGCTGGCACCCACCGTCGCCAGATAGGCCATCCGCACCGAACGGACCGGGTGCTCCTCGATGATCGACATCCGACGCACCCGCCACTCGTTGCCGGGGAAGGAGTCGGCCACCTCGGCCAGGAACAGCGAGTTGATCCGATAGATGATCTCCATGTGCCGGGGCAGGAGCTCCTCGATCAGGTCGACCGGCCAGACCTCCAGCGCCTCGGGCAGCAGCGTGTGGCACGTGTAGGCGAAGCACTTGCGGGTGACGTCCCAGGCCTCATCCCACGGCAACCCGTTCTCATCCATGAGCACCCGCATCAACTCCGGGATGGCGATGACGGGGTGGGTGTCGTTGAGCTGGAAGATCACGCGCTCGTGCAGCCGCCGCAGGTCGAAGTCGCCCGGCAGCACGTTGTGGATGAAGTCGTGGATGGACGCGGCGACGAAGAAGTACTGCTGCTGCAGCCGCAGCCGCTTGCCCGCCGGGGTCGAGTCCTCGGGGTAGAGGATCTTGGAGATGGACTCGGCCTCGGTCTGCGCCCGGACCGCGCCCTGGAAGTCCCCCGAGTTGAATTCCTTGAGATCCAGGTCCTCCGCGGCCTGCGCCTGCCACAGGCGCAGGGTGTTGACCGCATCGGAGCGATAGCCGGGGACCATGTAGTTGTACGGCACGGCGACGATCGTGACCTGGGGTTCCCATTTGGCCTTGTCCGCACCGTTGACGTGGTGTGTCACGGTGCCTCCGAAGCCGACCTTCACCGACATCTCCGGGTGCGGGAACTCCCACGGGTTGCCGTGCCGCAGCCAGGAGTCAGCCACTTCCACCTGTCGGCCCTCGTCGTTGAAGGTCTGCTGGAAGATGCCGTACTCGTAGCGGATGCCGTAGCCGACGGCGGGGATCGCCATCGTGGCCAGCGAGTCCAGGAAGCACGCCGCGAGCCGACCGAGACCGCCGTTGCCCAAGCCCGGCTCGACCTCGAACTCCCGCAGGTCGTCGAGCTCGAGGTCCAGCGACGCCAGTGCATGCCGGGCGGTGGCCTGCAGGTTGGTCGCAAGCAGCGCGTTGTCCAGTTGTCGGCCGAGCAGATACTCCGCCGACAGGTACACGACCGCCTTGGAGCCGCGGCCGATCTGGGTGTTCAGGGTCTCGATCCAGCGCGAGATCAGGGCCTGCCGCACCGTGCGTGCCAGCGCCACGTACAGATCGCCGTCGGACGCGCGGACGTAATCGACGCCCTGGCCGAACCGGAGCTCCTCGGTGAATTCCCGGGCGAAGCGCTCAGGGTCCTGGAGATTCGGCCCCGGTCGTTGGCTGCGTGTCACTGCTGACCTCCGTGCTGGTGGGACGTGGTTTCAGGAGATCACCATAGACCGTCTGCAGCGCCGCGATCTGTTCACGGGCAGGTTCCAGGGCGCCGGGGTAGGTCCAGTGGATGCCATCGCGCTGCCGGGCCAGGACCTGCTCCCCGTCGATGGTCTCCTCCATGGCGAACGGCTTGCTCTCGTCGTAGAGATCGACATACGCAACGCCGGGAACGGCACCGGCCGCCCGGGTGAGGGCGGAGTTGACGTCGGCGTACACCGCATTCCATTTCTCGTCGCGCGCGGTCGGTGGGCCCGACCAGAACACCCGTTGGACGCCTTCCTGCATCATGGCCCGCATCACCACCCGGGCGCGCCGTTCGTATTCGGCCTCCCAGGCCGCGGACCCGGGCACCAGTGTCTGGCCGCCCACAGTCATGTCGTTGCGCTCGTTGCCGCCCACCACCATGACCACCGCATCGGGCTGCTCGGCGCGCAGGATCGTGCGGGCACCGGATTCCCAGTTGAAGAACGCGGGATTGGTCAAACCGGTCCCGTTGCGCCACACGGTCTTGACGCTTGCCACTTTCGAATCCGCGAGCAGGACGGACATCTGCTGCCCCACGAAGGTGGACAGCGAGTCGCCGAGCACCAGGATCTTCAGCGGGTCGGCGGCCGTCGGGGTCGTGATCGGCGGCGCGGTGGCCACGAGCGCCGGCTCCGGGGCGTCGCCCTCCGCCAGCAGCGCGGCTCCGTCCGCCTCGTCCGTGGACTGCCCCAGGGCTCCTGCCAGAGACTGCTGCGGACGGTCGAGTCGCAGCCAACCGGCGACCGCGTCCAACGGCGTGGCGACGCCGATCATCACGGTTCTGAGCACCCCGGGCCGCATTCCGTTGGCGTCTCGCAGGAAGCCGTCGCTGTTGAACACCATGGCAACTCCCAGGGCGATCACCACGACCAGCCAGATGTGGCCGGCGGGCATCCGCCTGCCCTCGAACCCGTGCATCGCGGGGTGGTAGGCGTCGGCGCGGCCACGCTTCGGCGACTGGCGTGTCCCCGTCGCCGGGGGCTCGTGCACAGTGTCGGTCATCCGCGCCACCTCAGAACTGGAAGTAGATGAAGGGGGCGACACCCTGCTGGCCGACCAGCGTGTCGATGACGATGAGCAACACCCCGAACAGCACGCCCTGGGCCCAGTAGGGCAGTCTGCTGAACTGCACCGCCACCCGGTCCCACAGCCGCGGCGGCGTGACCTGGGTGCTGAACGCGACCACCAGCGCGACGACCACCGCCGGGCTCAGCAGCGTGGCCGCCGTGGTCCAGCCGACGACCAGTCGCGATAGCACCGTCAAGGCAGTCCCCACGTCGGGTGCCCGGAAGAACACCCAGGCCAGGCACACGAAGCTGAACGTGGCCAGCCACAGCACCGCCTTCGGGTAGTGCCGCAGGATCGCCGCGTCGACGCGCGGCTTGGGCTTGACCATGACCATCGTGGTGGTCACTTGCCCGGTGCCGGCCGGCGCACCGCCGCCGGTCGCGCCATCCGGCTCGTCCCGCAGGTCGATGGTCGGACCCGATCGCAACTGCTTGGCCCGCTCCCGCACCCACCGTTCGAACGCCAGGCCGGAGCCGTGCATCGTCCCCCAGATGACGAACGTCCACGCCGCGCCGTGCCACAACCCGCCCAGGATCATGGTCAGCATCAGGTTGATGTAGGTGCGGCGCGGACCCTTCTTGCTGCCGCCCAGGGGGATGTACAGGTAGTCGCGCAACCATCGCGACAACGTCATGTGCCAGCGATGCCAGAACTCCTGCAGGCTCAGCGCCCGGTACGGCTGGTCGAAGTTCTGCGGGAACCAGAAGCCCAGCAGCATGGCCAGGCCGATCGCGATGTCGGTGTAGCCGGAGAAGTCGCAGTAGATCTGCGCGGCGTACCCCAGGATCGCCGTGGCGGTGTCGACCGCGCCGAACGCCTGTGGGCTGCCGAAGACGGGGTCCACCAGGTTGACCGCGAGGAAGTCGGCGAGGACGACCTTCTTGATCAAACCCCCGGCGATCAGGAACAACGCCGGCGCCGCCGGGATGTTGCGGGGGCTGCGCGGGGTCGCCAATTGCGGGATGAACTCCGTGGCCCGAACGATCGGCCCGGCGACGAGGTGCGGGAAGAACGACAGGTAGACGGCGGTGTCGATGGGTTTGGCCAGAGGCGCCTTGGCACGGTAGACGTCGACCACGTAGCTGATGGCCTGGAACGTGAAGAAGGAGATCCCCACGGGCAGTGCGAGTTCAAGGACCTGCTGTTCGCCCTGCAGGCCGAACGCACTCATCAACCCGGTGACACTGTCCACGAAGAAGCCCAGGTACTTGAACACCCCGAGCAGCAACAGGTTCCCGGCGACCGCGCCGATGAGCACCGCCTTGCGGGCCCGGCCGGCGGACATCCGGCTGATCGCGGTCGCGGCGGCCTGGTTGCCCACGATCGAGGCCAGCAGCAGGAAGACCCAGCGCCAGTCGGCGGCCGCGTAGAACGCCAGGGACGCCGCGAAGATGAACGGCTTCCAGTACTTGGGAGTGGGCATGAGCAACCACGACGCCAGGAGCACCACGACGAAGAACGCCGCGAACTCGATCGTCGGGAAAACCATGCTTCACCCCTCGTCCAACACGTCTGGGGCCACGCGATGGGGAAGAAGTCGCGTGACTTATCGCGAGGCTAACCCGCGGGTCGGACAAACCCGGTCAGCCGGCGTCGGCGGGTCGCGGGTGGGGTGGGGCCGACGCGTCCGGGTGCCCGCCGCCGGCGACCGGCGCCGGACGACCGCGCTAACGGTTAGCCCCAGGGACATCCGTTAGTGCCGTGGACATCCGTGAGCCTCAAGCACGGACTTCCGACTAACGCCTGCACTTCCGACTAACGCCTGCACTTCCGACTAACGCCGCCGAGCGGACGCCCGGCGCCGACGGTTCGGCGTGGCCAGTGGCGCAGGTGGGGCCGACGCGTCCGGGTGCCCGCCGCCGGCGAGAGGTTGGGCAGTTCGTTAGACGTTGTGCCGTTGGTGAGCGAAGACACGCGTGCATTCGCTCACCAACGGCACAACCGCTAACGAGGGCGTCCCAGCAGACACGGCACCGCCCACACCCAGCGAGGCCCCGCCATCCTGGGGACGACGGGGCCTCAGCCGAGCGATGTCGTTCAGCCCTTGCGCTTGCCGATCTCGTCGGTGAGTTGCGGCACGACCGTGAACAGGTCGCCCACGACGCCGTAGTCGGCGAGCTCGAAGATCGGGGCCTCGGGGTCCTTGTTGACGACGATGATCGTCTTCGAGGTCTGCATCCCCGCGCGGTGCTGGATCGCACCCGAGATGCCGTTGGCGATGTACAGCTGCGGCGACACGGTCTTGCCGGTCTGCCCGACCTGGTACTGGTGGGGGTACCAGCCGGCGTCGGTGGCCGCACGCGAGGCGCCCACAGCAGCACCGAGGGAGTCGGCGAGCTTCTCGATGACCTCGAAGCCTTCCGGACCGCCCACACCGCGGCCGCCGGAGACGACGACAGCCGCCTCGGTCAGTTCGGGACGGGCGCCCTTCTGCTCCTCGACCCGGTCCACGATCTTGGCCGCGGTGGCCGCCGGGCTCAGGGCCACGGAGACATCAGCGCGAGCACCCGCGGCCGCAGCGGCCTCGGGGGCGGTGGAGTTCGGACGGACCGTGATCACCGGGGTCCCCTGGACCACCTTGGACTGCACGATGGTCGAACCGCCGAAGATCGACTGGGTCGCGACCAACTCGGGGGAAACGGCCACGGCGTCGGTGATGACGCCACTGTCGATCTTGACCGCCAGTCGGCCGGCGATCTCCTTGCCCTCGGCGGTGGACGTGAGCAGCACCGCTGCCGGGGACTTGTCGGCCACGAGCTGCGCGAGCAACTCGGCCTTCGGGGCCACCACGTGGCCGGTCAGTTCGGGGGCCTCGGCGACATAGATGTTCGCGGCGCCGTACTCGGCCAGTGTCGCCGCGGCGTTGTCGACGCCGCCGCCGATGAACACCGCGGAGGGCTCACCGAGGGAACGTGCGAGGGTCAGCAGTTCCAGCGTGACCTTCTTCACCGAGCCGTCGACGTGGTCGACCAGTACCAGGATCTCAGCCATTGTTGTTCGTTCTCCCTAGATGAACTTCTGCTCGGACAGGTAATCGGCGATCTTGACGCCACCGTCACCCTCGTCGGTGACGATGGTGCCCGCGGCGCGCGGCGGGGCGGCGGCGAATTCGGCGACCTCGCTCCACGCCGCACCCAGACCGACCGTGGCGGGCTCGATGCCGGCGTCGGCCAGCGTGATGGTCTCGACCGGCTTCTTCTTCGCGGCCATGATGCCCTTGAAGGAGGGGTAGCGCGGCTCGTTGATCTTCTCCACCACGGAGATGACCGCGGGGGTGCTGGCCTCGACGACGTCGTAGCCGTAGTCGGTGAGGCGGTGGGCCTTCACGGTGCCGTCGCCGGCAGCTTCGACCTTGTTGGCGAAGGTCAACTGGGGCAGCCCGAGCCGCTCGGCCACCATGGCCGGGATGACGCTCATGCGCGCGTCGGTCGACTCCGAACCGAAGATGATCAGGTCGGCGCCGCGACCCTCGAGCACCTTGGCGATGGCAAGCGACGTGGCGATCGCGTCCGAGCCGGCCAAACCGTCGTCGAGAATGTGGATCCCGGAGTTGGCGCCCATGCTCAGCGCCTTCTTGATGGTCTCCGTGGACTGCGACGGGCCCATGGACAGTGCGATGACCTCACCGCCGGTGGCCTCGGCGATCTTCAGGCCTTCCTCGACGGCGTACTCGTCGAGTTCGTTCATGACACCGTCCACGGAGTCCCGGTCCAGGGTCTTCGTGGTCGGGTCGAGCTTCTTCTCCGACCAGGTGTCGGGGACCTGCTTAACGCAGACGACGATCTTCATGGGCGCGGTCGACCTCCTCGGGTGCGTTGCCGTTGCTGGCGCACGGCACTTGATCCAATGTTACTCGCCAGTAGTAACCGCGCCAGACATGCCCCCGGCCGTGCCCGCAGGCGGCCACTGCCGACTCGGCTGCGACCCGTAGCCTGAAGAGCGTGCCCTCCCCCTTGCCCCTGACCGGCGAGCGGACCGTTCCCGGGATCGACCGGGAGCAGTACTGGTTCGCCCGCCACGAGGTCGTGTACCGCTGGCTCGCGCCGCGCTGCGCGGACCAGAGCGTGCTGGAGGCCGGTTCCGGGGAGGGATACGGCGCCGACATCCTGCGCCGGGCCGGGGCCCGGGTCGTCGCCGTCGACTACGACGAGCTGGCGGTGGCCCACAGCGCCGCGGCCTACCCCGTTCCGGTGGTGCAGGCGAACCTCGCCGCCCTGCCGTTCGGCCGCATGGACGCAGTGGTGAGCCTGCAGGTCATCGAGCACCTGTGGGACCTGCGGGGATTCCTGTCCCAGGTGCGACGGATCGCGCAGTGGACCTGCCTGAGCACACCCAACCGGCTCACCTTCTCACCCGGGATCGGCCGCGGCGAGAAACCGACCAACCCCTTCCACGTCGAGGAGTTCGACGCCGCGCAACTGCATGCGATGGTGCGGGCGGCCGGTTTCGACGACGTGCAGGTCTTCGGGGTCCACCACGGTCCGCGACTGCAACAGCGCCCCGGCCTGATCGCCGAGCAGATCGAAGCGTCGTTGTCCGGGGTCTGGCCGGCCGAGCTCGAGGCGTTCGTCGCGGGGGTGTCCGACGCGGACTTCGAGATCCGGGCCGGGGACGTCGACGCCAGTCTCGACCTGGTGGTGATCGCCCGATGATCGGCCGGTTCGCCCTCGTGCTGCACAGCCATCTGCCGTGGCTGCGCGGACACGGCAGATGGCCGGTGGGCGAGGAGTGGCTCAACCAAGCCATCGCCACCAGCTACGTGCCGGTCCTCGATGCCCTGCGGGACCTGGCCGAGGCCGGATACCGCGACCTGCTGACGATCGGGGTCACCCCGGTCCTGGCCACGCAACTCGACGATCCGGCCTGCCTGGACGGCGCCCGCAGCTGGGTCGCCGACTGGCTGTGGCGGACCACCGAACTCGCCGGCCGCGACCGCGCTTCCGCTGCCCGGGAGGCACGTCAGGCCCGCCAGACGCTGGACGCGCTCGAGGGCCGCTACCGCGCCGGCTTCTCCCCCGCGCTGCGGGACCTGGCCGACGCCGGGGTGGTGGAACTGCTCGCGGGCCCGGCCGCACATCCCTTCCAACCGTTGCTGGAGGACCGGGCCGCCGCCTTCAGCCTGCGCACCGGTCTGGACGATCACGCCGTGCGGTTCGGCCGTCGGGCGGCCGGCATCTGGGCCCCGGAGTGCGGGTACCGACCGGGACTGGAGCGGTTGTACGCCCAGCAGGGAGTCGGGCACTTCCTGCTGGACGGGCCGACCATGCTGCACGTGGGACGGGCCACGCACAGCGCGTGGACCGTGGCCGACACCGACGTGGTCGCCTTCGGGCGAGACCTGGACGTGACCTACCGGGTGTGGTCACCGCGCAAGGGCTACCCCGGCCACCACGAGTACCGGGACTTCCACGTCGTCGACGATCTCGGATTCCGCACCCGACGGGTCACCTCCGCCACATTGCACGGGCAGGACAAGGCCCCCTACGACGAGACGGCGGCCGCCGGGGCAGTGGTGCGCGACGCCGAGGACTTCGTCGAGGTGGTGCGCAAGCGGCTGTTGACCCTGTCCGCGCAGCAGGCCGATCCGCTCGTGGTCGCCGCCTACGACACCGAGCTGTTCGGGCATTGGTGGCACGAGGGCCCGCAGTGGCTCGCCCGGGTGTTGCGGCTGCTGCCCGAGGCCGGCGTGGAGGTGACGACGCTGTCGGCGGCCAGCGCGCGGGCGCAGGGCCGCATCGACCCGGAGGCGGGGTCCTGGGGCAGCGGTAAGGACTTCCGCGTGTGGAACGGGCCACAGGTGTCGGACATGGTCGACGACAACGAGGACCTCGTGCGCCGGTGGCTCAAACTGGCCGACCCAGCCGACCGCGACCCGCGGCAGGTGGACCTGGCGACCCAGGCGCTGCTGGCATTGTGCAGCGACTGGGCGTTCATGGTGAGCAAGGACAGCGCGGCGCAGTACGCGCGGGAGCGGCATGCCGGCCACCATGCGCAGTTCGCCCGGTTCGCAGACGCGATCGAGACCGGCCGCCCGATCGCACCCTCGGCGGAACGCCCCTTCCGGCACCTCGACCCCCGCCTGCTGTGAGGCACATCGTCCACCTGACGTGGGAGTATCCGCCGGTCGTCTACGGCGGGCTCGCTCGGCACGTGCAGGCGCTGGCGGGTGCGCAGGCGGCTCGCGGTGACCGCGTGACCGTCGTCACCCAGCAGCCCGGCTCGGCCGCTGCACGCGAGCGCGTGGCGGGGGTGGAGGTCGTCAGGGTTCCTCCCGACGGCCCCTTCCCCTACCACCTGCCGTCGTTGCTCACCTGGGTGGGCGCACTCGATCACCGCATCGGACGGGCCGCCCGGGAGATCGCCGGGGCAGATGTCGTCCACGCCCACGACTGGGTGGTCGCACGCGCGGGCCGGTCCGCCGCGGACCACCTGCGGGTGCCGTTGGTGGCCACCGTCCACGCCACCGAAGCGGGCCGTCACGCCGGCTGGCTGCCGGATGTGGTTTCCCGCAGCGTGCACCTGGTGGAGCAGTGGCTGGTGGATGAGGCCGACGAGGTGATCGTGTGTTCACAGTCGATGGCCGCCGAGGTCGGGGCTGCCCACGGCACGGACCCCGCGCGGATCACGGTGATCCCCAACGGGATCGACACCTCCGGCTACCAGCGCGCCGGCTCGGTGCCCCCGGCACTGCTCACGGGTTCCCCGCGACTGGCCTTCATCGGCCGCATCGAGTGGGAGAAGGGCGTGTTCACCGCGGTGGCGGCGATGCCCGCCGTCCTCGCCCAGTACCCGACGGCCCGGCTGCGGGTGGTGGGCACGGGTGGGCAGACCGGCGCGGTCCAGGCAGCCATCGAGGACGCCGGACTGGCCGGGAACGTGGAACTGCTCGGACACGTCGACGAGCCGACACTGCGCGCGGTGTACACCTCGTCGGACCTGGTCGTCGCCCCCAGTTCCTACGAACCGTTCGGGATCGTGGCCCTGGAGGCTGCGGCCATGGGCACCCCGCTGATCGTCGGCGACACCGGCGGCCTGGCCGAGTTCGTCACCGAGGCTCGCGGACGCCGCTGCCGGCCCAACGACCCGGCGGACCTGGCCACCCAGATCCTCGCGACGCTGGCCGATCCGGTTGAGACAGCCAACCGCCGTGATGCGGCGTCCGCCGCCCTGGCCCACTACACCTGGTCGGAGATCGCCGAGCGCACGCCCAGGTCTACGCCCGCGCCCGACGTCACCCGCACCCACCGCGGAGCCACCCAGGCGCCGGCGAACCCGATCTGGAGCCGGTGAACCCGCCGCCGTCACGCCGTCCGGTAGTTGCGCGCCCGCGCGGAACTGGCGTAGGAGCCCATGTCGATGAAGAACGCGAGCACGATGAAGAACCAGGTGAACCCGGTCACCTCGCCGAGCCACCAGTTGAAGAGCACGTACGACAGCGTGGTGTAGGGCAGGAACAGCAGACCGATCAGCGGGACGATCCACTCACCGTTGAACGCCCGCTCCACGGTGTCCCCGAACAGCCACAGCAGCGCCAGCGCAATACGCGGGAAGAACGCTCCCAGTGCCACGACGAAACACCCACACATGTTGCCCTCCGGCCTTAGTTGGAGCCCAGTGCGCTCATCATGTCAACGATCGCCCGGTAGTCGGTGATCGCGTCCTCGAGCGTGTCGGCGATACACGTCACCCCGACCTTTGCCGTACTCGGACAGCGCCCCCAGCATGTGGAACACGCACCCCCGTTCGGTGACGGGGTCGAAGATCAGCCGGGAGGTCACCGCCGCATCCAGCAGGTCGGGCACGGAGATCCCCCGGTAGTCGTCCGAACGCAGATTGTCGGTGGCGTAGTAGCACTTCTCGACGCCGGTGCCCGACCGGAACACCCCCGAGACCGGGTCGTAGTGGCCCTCGGTGATGACGGCCATCGTGAGCATGGGGTGGGTGGTGCCGCCTTTGCGGAGGTTGACCTCGATCGCGCACAGACGGTCGCCGGCCTCTACGAAGTCGACCGCGAACCGGCCCCGCGCGCCACGGCTCTGCAGGAACTCCCCGACCCGCATCATCTCGTCCTGGACCCGCCGCCGGTAGCGCGCGGCGGCCGGGAAGGTGGACCCCTCGAACACCTGCCCGTCGGCCCCGCCGAGCAACTGGTCATGCGTGGACAGCGCGCGCAAGGTGCCCAGCGGGCCGATGTAGCCCTGTCCCGATGGCGAGGCGCTGACGCCGTCGACGAACTCTTCGACGATCCCACCCATCTCGTCGAAGCGACTGCTGAACGACTCGTAGGTCTCGGCGGGCCCTTGGAACTTCAGGTGCTGCGGCAGAGCGGCCCGGATGGCCGCCTCGTCCTCGCCATGCTCGTAGCGGTACAAGGCGTTGCCCTCGCCGGAGAACCCCTCCTCGAGTTTCACAACTCCGGTGTGCAGGTGCGGGTGCTCCCGCTTCAGAGCCGCCAACGCCGTCACCACGTCGGTCATCGACCGCAGATGCTCGTACCCCGCGGGCAGGTCGATGCCGGCCTGCCGGAACGTCTCCCGGCTGCCGGACTTCGATCCCAGGTGGTCCAGATCGGGCGGGTTCCCCAGCAGCGGGATCCCCAGTTCGACGGCCAACTTGCGCTCCAGGCCGGTCGTGTTCATGCAGACGATGGCAGCGGCCCGAGCCCCCGAGAGCGCTTCTTTGATCTCCCGCAACCGGGCAGGACGTTCGAGCAACTTCTCGGTCAGTGGCCGGTGGGAGAGGTCGTCGCAACTGACCATCGTCAACCGCGGCCGGGAGTGGGACACCGGCACCCCGGGGATGAGATCGAGGTAGTAGTCGACGATGACGTCCGGGATGGTCGCGCTCGAGCAGAAGATCACGTGGATCTGCGGGGTGTGCAGCTGCAGCAACATGGCCAGCAGCCGCTCCTCGTAGTGCCCGATGCCCACGACGTTGCGCAGCAACTCCTGGTCGAAGGACATACTCGGAACCACCACGAGGCAGTGTGCCGCCGTCTGGTCGGACACGAAGGTCCGGGCCATGTCCGGCAGGGCGGCCTCGAGCGCTTCGAATTCGGAGTGCCCGGTCATGCGGTTCAGGGTAGCCGCTAACCCGGCTCGCGACCCCCGCATGCCACGCGGACGCCCGGTCAATCCGTACGGATGTGCTCCTGCGCCGCCACCCGGGTCTTGCGGGCGATGTCGGCCAGCGCCGCTCGGCGCGCTGCCGCGGCCTCGTACTGCGCCTGTCGGTCCTTGATGATCCGGCCCGGGACCCCACCCACGACCGACTTGGCGGGCACGTCGCCGCGCACCACGGAGTTGGCCGCGAGCACACATCCTGGGCCCACGAACGTGCCCCGGGTGACGGTCACTTTGGTCCCCAGCCAGCAGTCCGGGCCGATCCGCACCGGGCTCTTGACAAGGCCCTGGTCCTTGATCGGCAGGTTGACGTCGGCGAAGACGTGGTCGAAGTCGCACACATAGACCCAGTCCGCGACGATGCAACTGCCCCCGATCTCGATGTCGAGGTAGGTGTTGATGGTGTTGTCCCGACCGAACACGGTCTTGTCCCCCACCCGCAGCGTGCCTTCGTGCACGCGCAACCGGTTCTCCTCGCCGATATGCACCCACTTGCCCAGGATCAACTGCCCGTAGCCCTTGCGCGCGTACAACTCCGCGCGGCGGCCGATGAACACGAACCCCTCGGTGATGATGTGCGGGTTGCGGACCTTCAGCCAGAAGAACCGCCAGTAGCGCACGAGGTACCACGGCGACCAGGCCCGATTCCGGACGACCCACTTCAGCGACTCCCAGGTGAGGAAGCGAGCGTTGCGGGGATCGCGGGTCACGCCTTGGTTCCGGTCACACTCACGTTGTAGAAGTAGCGCGCGGGCACGATCCTGCTCATCACCTTCGCGTCGAGGGCCGACAGCCCCAGCCAGGTGCCGTAGGCGAAGTAGGCCCACTTCATGCCCAACGACCCGGGCTTCACCGCAGCCTCCACCGTCCGCACCGGCCAACCGAACCACGAGGCCGTGAACTCCTCGGTGACCGTGGAGACGTCGATCGCGCCGGCGCGCACGCACAGCCGCCGCAACTCGGCCGGGTCGAAGGTGTGGATGTCCACCACCGCCTCCAGCACGGCGGCGCGCGACGACTCGTCGAGTTCCGCCTCGGCCAGCGCGTACTTGTCCCGCAGGCCGGGGAGGCGCGTGATGCGCTTGGCCGCCGACCACGTCCACCGCGACAGCTGGCGCGCGACGAAATCGCCCTTGGCGGTCGGCTCACCGGCGAACACGAAGCGCCCGCCCGGCTTGAGGACCCGCAGCACCTCCCGCATGGACTGGTCGAGGTCCGGGATGTGGTGCAGCACCGCGTGCCCGATCACGAGGTCGAAGGAGTCGTCGGGGTACGGCAGCGTCTCGGCATCGGCGACGCGGCCCTCGAGATCGAACCCGAGGTGGGCGCCGTTGCGCTGGGCCACTTCCACCATCCCGGGCGAGAGGTCCGTGACGTGCCCCTCGTCGAGCACCCCGGCGAGTTTGAGGTTGAGCAGGAAGAAGCCGGTCCCGCAGCCGAGTTCCAGCGCGGAGGCGTAAGGCCAGCCCTGGTCGCCCGCGACGTTGACGAAGCGGTCCCGGGCATACGAGATGCAGCGCTCGTCGAAGGAGATCGACCACTTGTCGTCGTAGGTGTCCGCCTCCCAGTCGTGGTACAGCAGGTTGGCCAGTTTCGGGTCGTCCCAAGCCTGCTGGATCTGCTCAGCGGTCGGTGGGGTCATGCTTCATCGTCCTTCGAAACGTGCCTGGCCGGGGCCGGATTCCAGGAACGTGGTCATGCCGATCGTGCGGTCCTGCGTGGCGAACAACCCGGCGAACTGCTGGCGCTCGAACTCCAGGCCGCTGCGCAGGTCCACCTCCAGGCCGCGGTCCACGGCGGTCTTGGCCGCCCGCAGCGCCATGGCCGGGCCGCCCACGAACCGGCGCGCCCAGGCCATCGCCTCGTCGTACACGTCGTCGGCGGGCACCACCTGGTCGACGAGCCCGATCTGCAGCGCTTCCTCTGCCTTCACATGACGGCCGGAGAAGATCATCGCCTTCGCGCGGGCGGGACCGATCAACCGCGGCAACCGCTGGGTGCCGCCCGCCCCCGGGATGATGCCCAGTTGGATCTCCGGCAGGCCCAACCGGGCGGTGTCGGCGCACACCCGGAAGTCGCAGCACAGGGCCAGCTCCAGACCACCGCCGAGGGCGTAGCCCGTGATCGCAGCGATGGTCGGCTTGCCGACCTCGGCCACCGCGGTGAACGCCGCCTGCAGTGCCGTCGACCGCTCCACCATCGTCTGGTGGTCCCAGTCGGACATCTCCTTGACGTCGGCGCCGGCGGCGAAGACCTTGGGCCCGCCGTGGATCACCAGGGCGGCGACATCCCGGCGCTGATCCACCTCCCGGGCGACGGCCGCGACCTGCGATTGAACAGCCACCGACAACGCGTTCATGGGGGGTCGCTGCAACTCCAGCACGGCTACGCCGTCGACCACCTCGAGAGCCACGAACTGCGTACCTGTCGCACCTGAATCCACCATGTCGTCCTCCTTCGGCCACCACCGGCAGGCTAACCTCACAGCAGGACCCCGCCGTCGAGAGGCCCTGCTGACTGGAGGAACATGCGCACTCCCGAGGGACTGCCGCCGATGGGCCTTCGTCCCGATCCGGACAATCCGGGCAGGGCCACGGTCAACCATTTCGCCCCGGCGGCTGAACGCG
Source organism: uncultured Actinomycetota bacterium (assembly GCA_963733395.1). Taxonomy (GTDB): domain Bacteria; phylum Actinomycetota; class Actinomycetes; order S36-B12; family UBA10799; genus JADKAV01. The sequence goes on along the minus strand of CAVTCZ010000005.1, from coordinate 328,199 downwards.
TCGTACTGGAATTGCTGGAATCGGGCACAAGCGTCGATCTGTCGCCCGGCCCGTACGGCCACTGGACCGCAGAGTTGCCGGAACCGGCCAACGGCGCCACCTACGGCTTCCGGGTGACCGGTCCGTGGGTGCCACGATTCGGGCTGCGGCTCAACCCGGCCAAACTGCTGCTCGACCCCTATGCGCTGGCCATGACCGGCGAGCTGAAGGTCAACGACGCGATCCACTCGTACCAGATGCACGACCCGGACCTGATCGACGACACCGACTCGGCCCCCTTCGTCCCGCACAGCGTGTACGTGCCGCCGCTGCCGCCGACCGAGAACCGGCGTCCGCGTGTCCCCTGGGACCGCACGGTCATCTACGAGACCCACGTCCGCGGGTTCACCAAACTGCACCCGGAGGTACCCGAGAACCTGCGGGGCACCTATGCCGGACTCGCCACCCAGCCCGTCATCGACTACCTGGTGGACCTCGGGATCACCAGCGTGGAACTGCTGCCCGTGCAGCACTTCGTCCCCGAACCCATGCTGCTCGGGCGCGGGATGACCAACTACTGGGGATACAACCCCGTCGGCTACTTCGCCCCGCATGCCGCGTACGCCGCGTCCGGCGAGCGGGGCCAGCAGATCGCGGAGTTCCGGGACATGGTCGATGCCCTGCACGCCGCGGGGCTCGAGGTCATCATCGACGTCGTCTACAACCACACCGCCGAGGGCGACCACCTCGGACCCACCCTTGCCTGGAAGGGTGCGGCCAACGCCGACACCTACTGGATGCTCGACGGCGGCATGTACGACAACCCCACCGGATGCGGCAACGCGATCCGGGCGGAGTCGCCGCGGATGGTGGAGTTGATCCTCTCGTCACTGCGGTACTGGGTCACGGATCTGCACGTGGACGGCTTCCGCTTCGATCTGGCCTCCACGCTGGCCCGGACCTCGGCCATGGTCACCACCTGGGCACCGGTGCTGTCGGCCATGGCCGCCGACCCGGTGCTGTCCCAGGTGAAACTCATCGCAGAGCCGTGGGACATCGGCATCGGCGGTTACCAGGCCGGCAGCTTCCCCGGCCCGTGGGCGGAATGGAACGACGTGTTCCGGGGCACCGTGCGAGACACCTGGCGCTCGATGGGGTCGCTGTCCGAGCTGGGCGCACGGCTGACCGGATCGGCCGACCGGTTCGCACACAACGGCCGCCGGCCGTACCACTCGATCAACTTCATCACCGCCCACGACGGCTTCACGCTGGCCGATCTGGTCTCCTACAACCACAAGCACAACGAGGCCAACGGCGAGGACAACGCCGACGGCAGCAACGACAACCGCAGCTGGAACGGCGGCGCCGAGGGGCCCACCGAGGACCCGGACGTGCTGGCCAACCGTCGGGCGCGGCAGCGGTCACTGCTGGCCACGCTGGTACTCAGCGCCGGGACACCGATGATCCTCGCCGGCGATGAGGCGGGGCGCACCCAGCAGGGCAACAACAACGTCTACTGCCAGGACAACGAACTGTCCTGGACCGACTGGGAAACCCTCGACCGCGACTTGATCGACTGGACGAAACTGCTACTGCAGATCCGGGACCGCTATCCGGTGCTCCGGCCCAAGGTGCACCCCTCCCCGGACGACCTGCACTGGTTCAACGAGGAGGGCACCATCCTGACCTCCGAACAGTGGAACGACCCCGATGTCCGCGTGGTGCAGGCGATGTTCAACGGCGACCCGTCCGTGCTGCTGTGCCTCAACACGGGCCCGGGGGCCGTCGAGATGACCTTCCCGGTGCCGGCCCGCGTGGTGCTGGCCAGCGAGGACGTCACGCTGGCCGGTGCCGACCCGGCGGCGGGCGTGAAGGTGCCGTGCTACTCGATCGTGGTGGCCGAGGTCCTCCCCGAGGAGGAGTAGACCTCAGCGGGGAGTGAGGTTCCAGTACCAGCGGTTCGTCACGGCCTCCGGCTGGCGGTTGATGTCACCGACCAGGGGCGCGGACAGGCTCTTGGTGTATCGGCCACCGACGCCGGTGGCATTGACGCTGAGGCTGTTGGTCAACAGATCCCCCACGTTCGGTCCGAACGTCAGACGAGGTCTCCCGGGTTTCCGGCACCCAGATCTCATTGCCGTCAATGTCGTACTCGAGGTACTCGCAGGTGTACTGGGTCCTCGGCGACCGCCCGGACAGAACATAGACGTTCGAGGTCGTACCGGCGCCCCTTGTAGGTCTCATCCGTGTCTTCCTGCACCTGTCATCGTGGCATCCAGCGCGTCGACGCTGAGTTGTCCCGTGCTCTGCGACCGCTGAGCAGTTGCGCCGTATCGCCGCCGTTGAGCACGGAGGCGTCGTAGCTCCACTTCACCGAGACCTCGATGCCGGTGTAGTGGATGGCGCCGTCGTTCCACGGGGTGTTGAGGTAGGGGTCGCGCTCCTGGTACTGGTACGTGATCGATCCGTTCCACGACGTGCCCGGAGTTCTGCTCTCCGCCGAAGGTGCCCTGGTACTGCCTCGCGAACGCGGTGATGATGACCGGCCGCGACTTCACGTCGCGCCCGGCACCGTCGGGTACCGCGATACTGCGCAGCGAGTACTGGCCCGGGGTGGCGAACTTATGGGCCAGTTTCACCTTCCCGTTCTTGGGCACCTTGTAGCTCTTCACGGTCCGGAACGGGCCGCTGCCGGACTTGACCTGCAACTTGATCTGCCGGTAGTCCTTGACGCGCACGGTCTGGCGCCAGGTGTCCCCGGCGATCAGCTGCCTGGTCTTGAGCAAGGGGGCCAGATCGTTCTTGGCCTGCAGCGTTGCGGGACTGCCCTCCGTCGCCACCGCAGGCGCTCCGAGCATCACCGGAGTGGTTGCGACGGCCGCAGCGGCCGCCATGACGATCATCTTGTTCCAAGCCATGACTCGCTCCTCGCACCGGTTCGGTCCGGCCGATACTACACCCGGTTGGGACACATCCGGGAGCCTCGTGGTGATCGCTCTCGGTGACCGGATTCCGTTACAGCGTCACGCAACCAGACGCCAGCGGGTTCACCTACATCGCACGCAAGATGAAGCCTGATGGCGGGCCGGGGAAGATGACCGCCTCCGCAGAACTCCCGGCGGGTACGACGTCGCTGACCCTTCGAACGCCAGGGGTGATGCACGGTGTGCACTTGAGCATCAGCGCCACCGGGCCAGGTGGTGTCTCACCCGCGGCCATATTGGTCTGGGGCCGCCGGACTACTGGCCGGATCGGCACGTGCAAACCCGTGCGCGTCACCAAAGCGACCTTCGCCGCGAAGACCCGGGTGTCCTTCCCCAAACGCAAGAACTCCTGCGCACGACTGCTCGTCGGCAAGCGATCCCGGGTCGTCCGCAGGGGGAAGACCTCGATGCTGCTCCCCGCGGCCGGCCGTGCGGTGTTCCGGACCGGCAATGCGAATACCGTGGTGGTCCTGGGCTGACGCCTCCGTGTGTCACGAAGTTGTCACCGGGACAGCACCGATCGTCACGAAGGTGCCGACCTTCCGGCGACCGAACCCGCACCAACGTGACATCCCGAAGATTCGACCCCGCAACAACGTCACAATCGCGGTCCCGCGCCAAGAGCGGGTCGCCCCCGTCGGGGAGGATGCGGCTCGCCACCGATCCCACCGAGCGACTACCGTCGAAGACGTGCGCGACAAATCCACCGAGGGATCCGGAGCTCCGTCAGCCGCCGCAGTCGACTACTGGGACTCCCTGCCGTCGAACAACCTGACCCCCCCTGAGACGCTCACCGGACGGTTCACGGTCTTGGACGTGTGGCCCCGGGTGGAGGGCGGTCGCCGCGCGGTGAAGGCTGCGGTCGGCGAGTTGATCATGGTCAACTGCGTGGCGTTCCGCGAGGGCCACGACAAACTGGGCGTGGACCTGGTCGCGACCGACTCGCAGGGCCGCAGCGTCCGTTCGCCGATGATCCCCCGCGACAACGGCACAGACCTGTGGGATGGCAACTTCCGGCCGAACACCGAGGGCCGCTGGTCGTTCAGCATCCACACCTACAGCGACATCCTGGGGACGTGGCGGCACCGGGCCGAACTCAAGATCCCGGCGGGCGTGGACGTCGAACTCGAACTCGAGGAGGGCGCCCGCGTCCTCGAACGCGCCGACGTGCCGGATCAGACACTCATCAGCAAGGCCACCGCCGGACTGCGCGACGTCAGCAAGACACCCGAGCAGCGCCTGGCCGCAGGACTGGACGAAACCCTGTGGAAGATGCTGCGCGAACACCCGATCCGCGACCTCGAGACCGCGTGCGGCCCGTGGCCGGTGTACGCCGACCGGCGCCGGGCCCTGTTCGGGTCCTGGTACGAGTTCTTCCCGCGCAGTGAAGGGTCCAGCCTCGATCCGCCGGACAGCGGGACCTTCGCCGATGCCGCGAAGCGACTGCCCGCGATCGCCGCCATGGGCTTCGACGTGGTCTACCTGCCGCCGATCCACCCCGTGGGCACGGTGAACCGCAAGGGACCCAACAACACCCTCACCCCCGGTCCGGAAGACCCCGGCTCGCCGTGGGCGATCGGCTCCTCCGACGGCGGCCACGACGCCGTCCATCCCGATCTGGGCACGATCGACGATTTCGACCGGTTCGTGGCCCGCGCCAAGGACCTCGGTATGGAGGTGGCCCTCGATCTGGCGCTGCAGGTGGCCCCCGACCATCCGTGGGCGACTGCCGGCAAGCCCTGGTTCCACGTGCGCGCCGACGGCACGATCGCCTACGCCGAGAACCCGCCCAAGAAGTACCAGGACATCTACCCGATGTGGTTCGACGGCGATCCAGCCGGCCTGACCGCGGAGGTGCTGCGGGTCATCCGCTACTGGATGGACCACGGGGTGCGGATCTTCCGTGTGGACAACCCGCACACCAAGCCGGTCCGATTCTGGGACCACGTGATCAACGAGATCAAGCGCACCGACCCCGACGTCCTCTTCCTGGCCGAGGCGTTCACCCGGCCACCCATGATGCGCGCTCTGGCTGAAGTCGGCTTCGACCAGTCCTACACCTACTTCACCTGGCGCAACGAGAAGTGGGAGCTCGAGGAGTACCTGCGGCAACTGTCCGGGCCCCTGTCGCCCTTCATGCGACCGAACTTCTTCGTGAACACCCCGGACATCCTGCACGCCTACCTCCAGTACGGCGGTCCTGCGGCGTTCGCCATCCGCGCCACCCTGGCCGCGACCATGTCACCGACGTGGGGCGTCTACAGCGGGTTCGAACTGTTCGAGCACGTGGCCGTGCGTCCGGGCAGCGAGGAGTACCTGGACTCTGAGAAGTACCAGTACCGCCCGCGCGAATGGCGGGCGGCCGAGGAGGGCGGCCACACACTGGTCCCCTACATCACCGCACTCAACGAGGTGCGCCGCACGCATCGTTCACTGCAGCAACTGCGGCACATCGTCTTCCACCAGATCGACAGCGACCGGATGATCGCGTACAGCAAGCGCGACGGCGACGACACCGTGATCGTGGTGGTCACCCTCGACCCCTTCGGCCCGCGGGAAGCGACACTGCACCTCGACATGCCCGCGCTCGGGCTCGACTGGCACGACCGGTTCGTGGCGCAGGATCTGATCAGCGGGCAGAGCTTCTCCTGGTCGGCCACGAACTTCGTTCGCCTCGATCCACACCTGTCCTGCGCCCACATCATGTCCATCCGACCGGGAGTCATCTGATGATCACCGTCGACACCGCTTCCCTGTCCGCCCTCGTGGACGGCACCCACACCCAACCGCACCAGATCCTCGGACCGCACCCCGACACCGACGGCATCACCATCCGGGTGCTGCGACCGGATGCCACCGAGGTGGACGTCGTGCTCGGCGACAAGCGCTACCCGATGGACCACGAGTACTCCGGCGTGTGGGTCACCGAGGTGCCGGGCACCACCGTCCCCGACTACCGGCTGGCTGTGGCCTACGGCGGGGACAAGATCCCGGCTGATGACCCGTACCGGTTCCTGCCGACGCTCGGGGAGATCGACCAGCACCTGATCTCCGAGGGCCGCCATGAGCAGTTGTGGCAGGTGCTCGGCGCGCACGAGCACATCTACGAGACACCGAACGGACCCGTCCTGGGGGTCTCCTTCGCCGTGTGGGCCCCGAACGCCCAAGGCGTGCGGGTGGTCGGGGACTTCAACTTCTGGAACGGCACCGCTACGCCCATGCGATCACTCGGCGCGAGCGGCGTGTGGGAGGTGTTCGTCCCCGAGATCGGCGCGGGCACGCGGTACAAGTACGAGATCATCGGCCGCGACGGAGTGCGCCGGCTCAAGGCCGACCCGATGGCGCAGGCCGCAGAGGTACCTCCCTCGACGGCGTCCGTGGTGTTCACCTCGGGCTACGAGTGGGGCGACACCGACTGGATGCAGGCACGTCCGGCACATCCAGTGCACGCCAACCCGATGAGCATCTACGAGGTTCACCTCGGTTCGTGGCGGCAGGGTCTTTCCTACACCCAGCTCGCCGAAGAACTCACCGATTACGTGGCCGCGCACGGTTTCACGCACGTGGAGTTGCTGCCCGTGATGGAGCACCCGTTCGGCGGCTCCTGGGGCTATCAGGTCAGTGCCTACTACGCCCCCACCGCCCGCTTCGGCAACCCGGACGAGTTCCGGTACCTGGTGGACCGGCTCCACCGGGCAGGCATCGGCGTCATCGTGGACTGGGTGCCCGCCCACTTCCCCAAGGATGAGTTCGCCCTCGCCCGCTTCGACGGCACGCCACTGTACGAACACGCCGATCCGCGCCGCGGCGAGCACCCCGACTGGGGGACCTACGTGTTCGACTTCGGCCGGCCGGAGGTGCGCAACTTCCTGGTCGCCAATGCCGTCTACTGGTGCGAGCAGTTCCACGTCGACGGCCTGCGCGTGGACGCCGTCGCCTCGATGCTCTACCTGGACTACTCGCGCAACGAGGGCGAGTGGTCGCCCAACGCCTATGGCGGCCGCGAGAACCTCGACGCTGTGCAGTTCGTGCAGGAGATGAACGCCACGGTGTACAAACGGGTGCCCGGCGCCTTCACCATCGCCGAGGAGTCCACCGCCTGGCCCGGCGTCACCCGTGCCACCCATCTCGGCGGCCTCGGGTTCGGCCTGAAGTGGAACATGGGCTGGATGCACGACTCCCTGGGCTACGTGCATCGCGACCCGATCCACCGGATGTGGCACCACAACGAGATGACGTTCGCCATGGTCTACGCGTGGAGCGAGAACTACGTGTTGCCCATCTCGCACGACGAGGTGGTGCACGGCAAGGGCTCGCTGCTGGGCAAGATGCCCGGCGACCACTGGCAGAAGCGGGCGAACCTGCGCGCGTTCCTGGCTTACATGTGGGCCCACCCCGGCAAGCAGCTGATCTTCATGGGCTCGGAGTTCGGCCAGGAGTCGGAGTGGTCCGAAGGCCGCAGCCTCGACTGGTGGCTACTCGACCAACCCGACCACGCCGCCCTGAGCCGGCTGGTCAGCGACCTGAACGCCGAGTACCGCGGGAACCGGGCGCTGTGGAGTCTCGACGTGGAACCGCAGGGCTTCGAATGGATCGACGCCAACGACGCCGCCGGGAACACCTTCTCGTGGATCCGACGCGGGGACGGCGGCGAGTTGCTCGCCTGCGTCGTCAACCTCAGCGCCATCCCGCATTTCGACTACCGGGTCGGCCTGCCGCAGGGTGGTAACTGGCGCGAGGTGATCAACACCGACGCGCACGAGTACGGCGGCAGCGGCGTGGGCAACTTCGGGGGTGTGGTCGCCGAGCCGATCGAATGGCACGGCCGCCCGTTCAGCGCCCGACTGTCGGTGCCGCCCCTGGGCGCGGTGTGGCTGACCCCGCAGGAGGACTGAGCCTCACCCCCACTGCGCGGACATCGCCGTGGTCAGGTCCAGCGGGTCGAGCCCACGGACCGACTCCGCGACGCCGGCACCCTCCGGGGAGCCCGTGTACAGCAACTGCCCGCGGGAGACGAACTGCTGCCACGCGCCGTGGAACCCGGCTGCCGACTGCTTGTTGACGCCGAAGGAGTCCGGCACCGCGTGCCACATCACCGCCCGCCGGTTCCCGAGTCTGCGGGACACCAGGTACCGGGGGAAGTCCACCGGTTGCAGGATCTGCTCGAAGGCATCCGCGAACCGTCGGGACTCCTCGGCCCCGGCGTCAGCCAACTGCACCACCCAGTCGCCGGACGCATCCGGCGCCACCACCACCGGCGCCGTCGAACCCATGGCCGCAGCCACCGCCCTTCCGAACGCCAGCAACATCCCGTCCGCGCCGAGCTCCTCGGCGATCCGGCGGATTCGCAGTGCCCGAACGCCCGCCTGCGCGGTCCATGCCAGTCCCGCGCCTGCAAGTGCTGCCACCGCGGCACCGACTGTGGGCGCTTGCGCCGCGATCGCTGCGGATCCCGCGACCAGACCCCCGATCGCCGGCACCGGCCATCGGGGCCAGGCGCGCACGGCCGGCTCGGGCACTCCGAGGCTCACCGTGGGCGCCGGCCGGACCCGCACCAGGGTCTCGGTCACATCCCGGTAGGCCGTGCCGATCCGCCACGCGCTGCGGGACTCGTCGATGCGACCGGCCGCGACGAGGGCATCGGCGTTGATCGCCTCCCGTTCCCGGAGGGTGGGCGGCGCATAGACGCTGCACCGGGGATCGAGATGCCCCACCCCCGCCACGATCCGCCCCATGGCATCCGGCGCCAGGTATCCGCGGTGCTTGGCGACCAGTCGGCGGTAGTCGAGGTCCCCGCGCGGGTGGCCGTCGTCGACGGCCACCACCGACCACACATGCGCGAGTTTGTCGGGTCGCTGCGGGTCGCGCCGGATGGCCCGACCCCGGATCTGCACCACTGCAGTGGCGGTGGTCGCCGCAGTCAGGTCGATGAGGACATTCGCCGCAGGTGCGTCCCAACCCTCCCCCAGCAACCCCCTGGTGCCGACCAGGACGTCGATCTGCCCCGACTGGAACAGATCCGTCACGTGTGTCACCCATTGCCGCGGACCCCACGCACCTTCGATCTGCGCCAGGCCGTCGTCGCGCGGCACCACCTGCATATCGCCGGGCACGACCACGGCGAGCGTCTCGGCGGTGCCGCCCACCGACGACCCGGTGACCAGGACCACCCGAAGCCCCGGGTTGGCCTCCTGTATCTGCGACAACGCCTCCCAGGCGGAGCCGGCCTGCTGGCCGAGAACTCCCGCCAAGTCCGCAGGCGGAGTGGCACCGACGTTCTCGAAATCGGTCAGGACGATGGCCCGCAGATCGTCGCCGCGCACGAGCAACTCCTGACCAACGAGGTACCCGGCCGCCACCGCCTTGGCAGCAGTGCGGGCCAACACCCGGTCCACCGACGACTGCCCCCGGCGGGCACCGTTGCGGGTCAGGGTCCAGCCCACCGAACGCAGACCCGCCCGCAACCGCTCCCAACCGGGCTGCTCGGGTGCGGAGGCGGCCAGGACCGTGCGCCCGTAGTCGGACAGGATCGCGATCCAATCGTCGACCTGCATCGGCTGCCGGTGTTCGTCGCGCATCCGGGCGCCGTCCGGAAGTGCGACCAGCCCGTTGTGGGAGCAACGCAACAGCGCCCGGGCCAGTTCCGGGCGGGTCCGTTCGATATGGCTCCAGGAGACCCCGTCGTGGCGTACCCAGGCGTCGTCGAGGTAGGCAAGCAGGCCCGGCTGCCCGAAACCCGGGGCCATCACCGAAGTGATCACCTCCTGCCAGCGCACCGCCGACTGGGCGAGGTACTCGCGCTCGCCGTCGGTCGGTGCGACGAACCACGCCAACTCCCGGTACGGCGCCAGCACCGCGTCCCGCACCAGCGCCGGCGTGCTCACGGCGAACAGCACAGGGCCGAAGAGCTCCTCGACAAGAGCGGCCTCTCCCGTGCTCAAGGAGTCGCGCGGGGTCGCGGTCAGCGCCACCACGACCGGCCCGTCAGCCTCGCCGCCGTGCGCCTGCCGCAACACCTCGGCGAGCAACTCACCCCACGTCTGGGCCAGGTGATGGGCCTCGTCCAGGACCAGGGTGAAGGGCTCCCCGGTGTGCAGTGCCTCGATCACCTCCAGCGCATTCGGGTGCAGTCGCGCCATGACCGACTCCCCCGACGTGTCCTCGTCGAACGTGGCCAGGGCCTGGTAGGTGAGCACCGTGACGTCCGCGGCCAGCGACCGGTCGTCGGCCACGGTCACCGACCCGGCGTCGCGCCACAACCGCAGCCACTGCGCCTGGATCGCGGTGTTGGGCACCAGCACGAGGACCTTGCGTCCCACCTGCTGCGAGATGACCGCCCCGAGCAGGGTCTTGCCGGATCCCGGGGGAAGCACGAAGTGGTAGCGCGGTCTCCCCGGCTCCCGCCGGTACACCTCGAGGGCTTGTGCCTGATGGCGGCGCAGCGCTGGGAAGGTCGCCTGCACCAGCCGTTGCGACACCGAGCCCACAGCCCCGAGGGTGGCAGACCGGGGCCACCCGCAGCACGTCGGCACCCGATGCCGGGTGGCGTAGAGTCGCTCGTGTGACAGTGACCGCCCGCACTCGCGCCGCTGCCCGCCTCGGCTTGCTGACCTCCTCGTTGTCGCGGCGCATGGGCCGCGGCGAGGGCATGGTCATCGGCGGACGGGTGATCCTGAAACTGGCACCCAACGCGATCCGCGACCTCGCACGCGGTCGGGTGGCGGCACTGGTCAGCGCCACCAACGGCAAGACCTCGACGACCCGCCTGCTGGCAACAGCCGTGGAGCAGGCCGGACCCGTGATCAGCCAGCACACCGGGGCCAACATGACCTCGGGCGTGGCCGTCACGCTGGCCAGCGGCGATCCCGACGCCCTGGCGGTGCTCGAGGTCGACGAGGCGTACCTGCCGGCGATCTTCGAGGCCACCGATCCGCGTGTCATCATCCTCGGCAACCTCAGCCGCGACCAGCTCGACCGCATGAACGAGGTCGCCATGGTCGCCCGCCGCTGGCGGGACATGCTGGTCGACGCCGCCGGGACGACCGTGGTCGCCAACGCCGACGATCCGTCGATCGCCTGGGCCGCACGTCACGCCCCGAACGTCGTGTGGGTCGCGGCCGGCCAGGTATGGACCGCCGACTCGGCCGTATGCCTGGACTGCGGGGCGCTGCTGACCCGCGATGGCGATGGCTGGGGATGCCCACAATGCAGCTTCACGCGCCCGCAGCCGCAGTGGACGCTGGAGTGGGTCGGGGATCACGGCGTCGTGCACGGCCCCGACGACCAGCGCTACGAACTGCACTTGAAGTTGCCCGGCCGGTTCAACGCGGCCAACGGCGCACTGGCTCTGGTCGCCACCGTCTCGCTCGGCCTGGACCCGGCGAAGTCCGCCCGGCGGATGGCCAAGGTCGAGTCGGTCTCCGGGCGCTATGCGGTGGTCAAGGTCGGCGAGTTGACGATCCGGCTGTTGCTGGCCAAGAACCCCGCGGGCTGGTCGGAACTGGTGGATGTCATGCCGCCGGCGCCCACCCCGGTGATCGTCACGATCAACTCCAACGCCGCCGACGGCCGGGATCCCTCCTGGCTGTGGGACGTCCCCTTCGAGCAACTGCGCGGCCGGGTGGTGGTGGCCACCGGCGACCGCCGGCGGGACTTGGCCGTGCGCCTCTTGCACGCAGAAGTGGACCACGTGGTCATCGAGGATCCGTATGCACCCGGAGCGCCACTGCCGGACGGCATGCGCGACCTGCCGGTCGTCGATTGCGCGGCCACCTACACCGCCTTCCACCACTTGCGGACCACTGCGGAGCAGCAATGAGCATCACCCTGGTCTCCATCTACCCCAACCTGCTGGGTACGTACGGCGACGGCGGCAACGTCCTGGCGCTGCGGCATCGTGCCCGACTGCACGACATCGACGTCGAGGTGCTGCAGGTCGAACCGGGACAGCCGGTGCCGGAGTCCGGCGACCTCTACGTCCTGGGCGGTGGCGAGGACAGCGCGCAGACGGCCGCGGTCAACGCCCTGCGCGCCGACGGGTCCTTGATCCGGGCGGCCGAGCGCGGAGCTGCGGTGCTGGCCATCTGCGCCGGCTACCAGTTGCTCGGCGAGTACTTCCCCGACGCCACCAGCACCGCCACCGCCGCACTCGGGTTGTTGGACGTTCGCACCGATCGGCTGCCCAAGCGGGCCGTGGGAGAACTCGCGGCCACCGCCAAGGCACCACTGGACCAGATCCTCACCGGCTACGAGAACCATGCCGGCGCCACCCATCTCGGACCCGGCGCCTCACCGCTGGGTGCGGTCCGCGCGGGGGTCGGCAACGGCGACGGGTCGGAAGGTGCCACCAGCGGACACATCATCGGCACGTACCTGCACGGACCCTGCCTGGCCCGCAACCCGCAGATCGCCGACGTTCTGCTGGGATGGGCCGTGGGCAGGGAGTTGCCGTTCATCGAGGAACCCGAAGTGACGAACTTGCGCGAGGAGCGCCTGCGCACCGTCCTCGGCTGAGGGGTGCGGCCCGCCCCAGGGATAGGCAGATTGCGCAACCGGCAACAAAAGCGCCGACCACGCAATCTGCCCGCCTGAGCCGCTCAGCCCGCTGAGCCCCTCAGAACAAGCGCGTTCGCCACCTTCGTCCCAGCCGCGACCACCGCCGGGTCGGCCCAACCAGCAAATTGCACAACCGGCAACAAAAGCGCCGACCACGCAATCTGCCCGCCTGGGCCCTCAGCCCGCCTGAGCCCCTCAGCCCGCCTGGGCCCTCAGCCCGCCGAGCCCCTCAGAACAGCGCGTTCGCCAGCTTCGTCCGGGCCCCGATCACCGCCGGGTCGGCATCGCCCACGAGCCCGAACAGGTCCACCAGCGCATCCCGCGCGGCGGTTCGCTCCGGCCCCGCGGTCGCCCGCACGACGGCCAGCAACCGGTCGAAGGCCGCTTCCGGCCGGCCCTGCGCGACCTCCACGTCGGCGGCGACCCGCGCCTTCTGCAGATCGTGCGGCTCGGCATCGGCTGCCGCAATCGCGGCAGTGGGGTCCACACCTTCGGTGCGCCGCACCAATGACACCTGGGCGATCGCAGCCTGCGCCTGCTCGGGATCGACCGCGCGCAACTGCTCGTACATCGCAATGGCGGCGTCCCAGTCGCCGGCTTCGATCGCGTCGGCCGCCTGATCCCAGCGCGGATCCTCTTCTGGCTCCGCGGCCACCGGCTCACCACCGCTCGCCGATCCAGCCACACCCGCTTCGCCCGCCACCCGCAGCATCTCGTCGATGTACTGCCGCACCTGCGGTTCGGGGAGCGCCCCCTGGAACATCGGGAGCACCTGACCGCCGATCACCGCGACGATGCTCGGGATCGACTGCACGCGGAAGGCCGCCGCGATCTGCGGCTGCGCGTCCACGTCGACCTTCGCGAGCACCCAGCGGCCGGCGTACTCGACCGCCAACTTCTCGAGGATCGGGCTCAACTGTTTGCAGGGGCCACACCAGGTCGCCCACAGGTCCACGACCACCGGGACCGCCTTGGAGGCTTCGATCACGTCGGCCTCGAAGGAGGCCTCGGTGACATCGATGATCACCGCCGCCGCTGTCGGGTCGGCCTGGCGCGCTGCGGCTTGCTGTTGGGCCTCCCGTGCTGCTGCCAGGGCGCCGAGATCGACTGCGCCGCGCAGCGCCAGGTTCGGATTGGGCTGAGTCGTCATTGCGCCATTGTCCCGCATCCGATCGGCAACCGTGCCACCCGCCGTGCCTCACAGCGCGGAGGAGGCCACCGGGGCGGGGGAAGGTACGATTGCCGACTATGGGTGCAATGAACGGCAAGCCGGGGCGGCCGCGGGATCCGCACGCCGACACAGGCCATCCTTGCCGCGGCCCGAGACCTCCTGGCTGAAGGCGGCCTGTCCGGGCTGACCGTCGAAGGCACCGCGCAGCGGGCGGGCGTGGCGAAGACGACCGTCTACCGCCGCTACCCGACCAAGCTCAATCTGGCAGTGTCCGCCGTGGCCGAGCTGATCGTCCCCATCCCCGAGATCGACTCCGTGGAACAGACCGTCCGCAGCGGCATGCAGTTGTACCGCGGGAATCTCGGATCCCCCTCCGGCCAGACGGCGTTCCTGTCCGTGGCGGCGGCCGCCTCCGGCGACCCCGAGGCGCACCGGCTCTTCACCGAGAAGGTGCTGGATCCCGTCCTGGCCGACACCGACCGGATCGTCACGGAAGCTCAGCAGCGCGGGGAGGCAAGCCCCGACGCCTCCCGCGAGTTCATCTTCGACGTCCTCATGGGCGCGCTCATCCACCGCACCATCATCCGGCAGATCACCCCGGACGAGGATTTCGTCGAGAAGTTCACCGAACTGACCCGCTACCTGTACCGGGCCCAGCCACCACTCGACGACGACTGACCTCAGATCCGGGCCGGCTCGGTGTACTCGCCCCACTCCTGGCGCAGCACGTTGCACATCTCGCCCAGCGTCGCCTCGTGGCGGGCCGCGTCGATCATGACGGGGATCATGTTCTCCTGCGACCTGGCCGCCGCCAGCAGCCCGTTGAGCGCGTCCATCACCGCCGCCTCGTCGCGGTCGCCGCGGCGCGCGGCCAACAACGCCACCTGATCGCGCTCCACCTCGTGTGAGACCCGCATGATCTCCAGCGGCTCCTCGATCGACTCGGTGTGCACAGTGACGCCGACCTGGTGCTTGTCGCCCTTCTCGAGCGCCCGCTGGTACGCGAAGGCGGCGTCGGCGATCTCGCTGGTGAACCAGCCGTCCTCGATGCCGCGCAGCAGCCCGGACAGGATCGTGCCGTCGCCGCCCATGTCCTCGATCTTGCTGAAGATCTGCTCGGCCTCCTGCTCGATCCGATCGGTCAGTGCCTCGACGTACCAGGACCCACCGAGTGGGTCGGCCACGTTCATGACCCCGGTCTCCTCCATGATCACCTGCTGGGTGCGCAGGGCGATCTCAGCGGCCTTCTCGCTGGGCAGCGCCAGCACCTCGTCGAGGGCGTTCGTGTGCAGCGAGTTCGTGCCGCCGAGTACCGCCGCCATCGCTTCCACGGCAGTCCGCACCACGTTGTTGTCCGGCTGCTGCGCGGTCAACGACACTCCTGCCGTCTGCGTGTGGAAGCGCAGCCACTGTGCCCGCTGGGTCGTGGCGCCGTAGCGGTCGCGCAGCCAGCGCGCCCAGATGCGTCGCGCCGCCCGGAACTTGGCGATCTCCTCGAAGAAGTCGATGTGGGCATCGAAGAAGAAGCTGAGTCCGGGGGCGAACCGGTCCACATCCAGGCCGCGGGCCTTGCCCAACTCCACATATCCGAAACCGTCGGCCAGTGTGAAGGCGAGTTCCTGCGCGGCCGTCGACCCCGCCTCCCGGATGTGGTAGCCGGACACGCTCAGGGGCTTGTACCGCGGCATCTGCGCGTCGGTGTACGCCATCAGGTCACCGATGAGCCGCAGATGTGGCTCCGGCGGGAAGATCCACTCCTTCTGGGCGATGTACTCCTTGAAGATGTCGGTCTGCAGGGTCCCGTCGAGATCAGCCGGCGCGAACCCCTGACGCTCGGCGGCCACGACGTACATGCAGAAGATCGGCACCGCCGGGCCCGAGATCGTCATGGAGGTGGTGGTCTCGCCGAGCGGGATGCCACCGAAGAGCACATCCATGTCCGCCGCCGAGTCGATGGCCACGCCGCAGTGGCCGACCTCCCCGAGCGCGCGCGGGTCGTCCGAGTCGCGACCCATCAGCGTCGGCATGTCGAAGGCCACGCTCAGCCCGCCGCCACCGGCGGCCAGCAGCATCTTGTAGCGGGCGTTGGTCTGCTCGGCGTTGCCGAACCCGGCGAACTGGCGGATGGTCCAGGGCCGGCCCCGGTAGCCCGTCGGGTACAGCCCCCGGGTGAACGGGTACTCCCCCGGCCAGCCGATGCCGTCGAAGCCCGGCGTTGCCGCCTCCGGGCCGTACACCGGGTCCACTTCCAGCCCGCTCAACGTGGTGAAGTCGGCGTCCCGGGTACCGGCTGCCTCGTACCGCTGCTGCCAGCGGCGACGACCCTCAGCGATCTGCTCGGCGTCCATGCGCCGAGTCTACGCGCGCACGAGCAGCTCCGGCCCCCATGCGGGTATCCGTGCGACCATGGGAGGGATGCGGTGGTTGACGGTGACACTCGTGGCCTTGTTGATGGCTGCCGGAATCCTGCCCGCCGTGGCCGACCCGGCCGGTCCTGGAGATCCCTCCGCCAGCCCGAGCGCCAGCCCGTCGGCGCCGGATCCGCAGCTGTATCCGGTCTTCAACTACCCGCAGGTCGGCCTGCCCGATCCGGCGATCAACAACGACCTGACGCGACTGCTCGACAGCGTGCCGCCCGGCGCGCAGGTGGTGGCCTCCTTCTTCGTCATCCAGCCCAACTACCCGGTCGTCGATGCGCTGATCAACGCCCGTGGCCGGGGCGCGGACGTGCGGGTCGTGCTCGACAGTGGCGACGGCCAGTCGGCCGCCACGAACCAGGCCATGGACGAGACGTTCGAGCGCCTGGCGCTGGCCCTCGGGAAGGATCCGGGTGCGCCCTCCTTCGCCATGCAGTGCGTGCTCGCCTGCATCTCGAAAGCGCCGGACAGCATCGACCACAACAAGTTCGTTGCGATGTCACAGGCGGGGGACCTCACGAACGTCGTGTTCCAATCGACCGGAAACGTCCGCAGCGACGGTTCCGGGGACGCGGCCTGGAACGCCGCAGTCGTCGCCAGCGGCAACCCGCTGCTCTACGGCAGTTACCTCGGCTACTTCGAGAACCTCGCCGCCCGGCTGAACGTCCCTGGCAACGACTACAACGCCTTCCGGCCACCGACGGCATTCGGGATGTCCACGCCCTACTACTTCCCGCGGACCGACGACGGCGACTCCGTGTCGCAGGCCCTGATGAAGGTGGATTGCGCGCTGGCGCCGACCGCGGTGAACGTCATGGCTTCGTACTTCACCCGCCCCAAGGTGCGCAACCGGCTCAACGAGATGGCCCAGGCCGGCTGCGGCGTGCGGGTGATCGCCCGCACCGACACGATCACCCGCGAGTTCTGCGATTCCCTGCTGCCTCCGGTCGAGGTGCGGATCGCCGACAAGCCGTCGGCGTCGAAGGTCGGCATCCACGGCAAGTACCTCACCATCGGCGGGGGTTTCGACGGCCATCCCGACGCCAAGGTGGCGTGGGTGGGCAGTCACAACTTGACTCGGAATGCGCTGGTCCGCAACGACGAGACCTTCCTGCTGACTGACGACGCAGCCCTGCACGCCGCCTTCGTCGGCAACTTCGACATGATCTGGAACGACCCCACGCTCACGGCCGGTTGCGGCCGCGCCGGGGCCGCCAGCGAGGAGCAGATCGAGGAGGAGGCCAACACCGAGGTCACCCCGCTGATCAAGGAGAAGCAGACCGTCAAACGCAAGTTGCCCAAGAAGCTCACCAAGCGCACCGAGTTGAAGTCCACCCGCACCGTCGAGGGCCAGCGCCTGCGAACCGTCGTCACGTGCAAGGTGAAGGGCAAAGGCCAGACCCTGAAGAAGCGCAAGATCTGCACGGTCAAGAAACCGAAGTCGAATCCGACAGTCGTGCTCGCCCCGAAGAAGAAGAAACAGAAGCTCAAGGTCCGGGTCATCCAGACCGCGGACGGTTCGGCGACCCTCGAGCCCTTCAGCCGCCAGAAGGACTACACGTACCGCAAGGCCTCGAAGTGAGCGTGGGAGACTGACCCGATGAGGCGGTTCATGCAGGTAGCGGCGGCGGCGCTGTGTGCACTGTTGGCCGTCACTCCGGCCGCAGCGGGCGGGCCGCCGCCGGTCGACCCCCCGGTCGATCCACAGCCACCTGCCGCGGCGCCGCCATCACCGTCGCTGCGCACCGGCGTGGAAGTCCTCTTCAACTACCCCGTGCCGGGTACCCAGGACCTGGCGATCAGCGACGCCCTCTCCGCTTTGATCGATGACACCGGAGCTGGCGAGTCCATCGTGTTGTCCTACTTCGTGATCCAGCCGAACCACCCTGTGATCGACGCCCTGCTGCGGGCGTTCAGCCGGGGTGTCTCCGTGAAGGTGGTCCTCGACAGTGGCGACGGCCAGAAGGCCAAGAAGAACGCCGCCATCGACGCCTCCTACGCCCGCCTGGCCGAAACCCTGGGCACCTCGGGCGACTCCTTCGCCCGGCAGTGCAACCGCTCCTGCATCACCGACGAGCCGGACAGCATCAACCACAACAAGTTCGCCGCGTTCTCGCGCACCAGCGACGCGCAGTTCGTGACCTTCCAGGGCACCGGCAATCTGCGGGCGGACGGCAGTGGCGACAGCGCCTTCAACGCAGCCGTGGTCATCCGCGGCGACGAGACCACCTACCGGCAGTACACCGGCTACTTCGACGATCTGGCCGGCGAGCGCCGGGTGAGCAAGGACAACTACGACGGCTATCGACCCCCTGCGACCTCAGGACCGGTGACCGCCCACTTCTTCCCCCGCACCGACAAGACGGACACGCTGTCGGCATCGCTGCGCACCACCAACTGCGCCGCGCAACCGACCACGGTGCGGGTCATGGCCCCGTTCTTCTCCCGCAAGCGGGTGCGCAACACCCTGCGGGACATGGCCAACGCCGGGTGCAACGTCCAGGTGCTGGCCAGGCAGGACACCATGACCCGGGACTTCTGCGACAAGCTCGACCCGGGCAAGGTCGCCGTGCGGATCGCCCCAGCACCCACGAAGGACCGGGTCACGATCCACGCCAAGTACGTCCTGGTCGACGGCTCGTACGGCGGCGGCGCGGACCAGCGGATCACCTGGGTGGGCAGCCACAACCTGACGGACAACGCGCTCGAGCGCAACGACGAGACGTTCATGCAGTTCACCGACGCCACTGTGGCGAATGCATTCTCCGGGAACTGGGACCGCCTGTGGAACGACCCCTCGATGAGCTCCGGCTGTAGCCGCGCCGGCGCCAAGGACAACGCGTCGGTCGAGAAGTCCGGAGACACGGAGGTCACCAAGATCGCCCGCCGCTCCCAGACCGTGAAGCGGGCTCTGCCCCGCAAGTTGCGCGAACGGCAGGCACTGCGGCCGGTCAAGACCGCGCAGGGCAAGCGCCTGCGGTCGGTCGCGTACTGCAAGCAGGCCGGCAGCAAGTCCGGGCTGCGCAAACAGTCCCGCTGCCGGGTGGTGAAACGCAAGGGCGTCCCCACCCTGCTGCTGGACTCCAAGCGTGCCTTGCGCGTGCGCATCGTGCAGAAGGCCAAGGGGAACAAGCGCCTGCTTCCCTACCAGCGGCAGGCGGGCTACCGGTACCTGCCGAAGCGGTCAACCGCCATCCGTCTGTAGCACCCGCAGGGCGCCGTCCGTGTCGTACAACCGCTCCTCCCAGGCGGTGAGTTCCATCGCGACCGGCAATCCCGGTCGGTGGCCGGTCTTGATCAGGTACTTGCCACGGCCGGGATGCCGGGCCCCGGCACGCCAACTGCGCGCGGATGCCCAGCTCGCGACCAACTCCTGCTCCTTGTCGCTCAACGGCACGACCGCGCTCACCAGGTCCAACTCCCGTCTGGGCAGCCCGGAGAGCACCACGATGGCGCTGCGCTCCACGAAGCCCATCGCTTTGGCGACGTCGCTGTGATCGGGCAGCGCCTCCAGGTCCCGCAACGAGTGCGTGATCATCAGGCTGGCGACCCCCCGGGACCGGTTGAGCCGGGTGAGGGCATCGGCATGGTCGACAAGGCCGGGGGCGCCCCGCAGAGCGCGCCACAACTCGTCCATCACCAGTAGCCATCGGGACCCGGTTTGCGCACGCGCCACCGCACTCACCGCCGCCTGGCCCCAGGCCCAGCTGCACAGCATCGCCGCCCCCAGCAGCAACTCGTCCTCCACCGCGGACAGATCCACTGCGACCGCGGGCGCCGTCACGTCGAAGGCGCGGGTGCTCTGGGCATCGAAGACGCCCCGCAGCGGCCCGCGGCACAACAGCCCGAGGGTCCACCCCAACTCCTGACTGATCTGTTCGTACTGCTGCCCGGAGCGCACGTTCGCCACCTCGAGCAGGCGCTCCGGGGGTTGGCGCACCACGTGCAGCACCTCCGGGATGGTCGGATCCGCGCCCCGGTCGGACAGGCAGTCCACCGCTGCCGAGAGGATCACCTCCTCGGCGTTGCCGACCCCGCGGCTGCCCCGCACGAGCCGGCACAACGCCAGCAGCAGGGTCAGCCGCCGGGCACGCGTCTCGAGTGGGTCACCGCCGGCGAGCGCCTCCCCGGCCAGCGGATTGAGGCGGTCGAGGCCGCGGCCCACTCTGATCACCTGACCGCCGAGTTGGGAGACCAGGCCGGAGTACTCCCCCTTGGGGTCGCCGAGCACAACCGGCCGGACACCGTCGGCCGCCATTCCCAGGATCTGGCGCTTGGCGAATGCCGACTTGCCCGTCCCCGGCTGGCCCAGATGGAACACACCGGTGTTCGTGGTGAGGCCAGCGGCCAGCCACGCGAACGGATCCGCGTGAACCGGTTCATTCCACATCTGATGCCGACCCACCGGCACCCCCTGCGTCGGCGCCCCCGATCCGGTCACGAACGGGAACAGCTGCGAGGCCGTCTCCGTGCTCGCCGTGAAGGTCCGGGCCCTTGCCATCTCACCACCGCCGGGGCGGGACGTAGCCGATCCCGAGGGTGGTCGCGAACGTGGCGGACTGGGCGCCGTAGTTGCGGCGCAAGCGCAGCCGCGACTCTCCGGCACGGTTCTCCAGATCGTTGCTCGCCAGCCGCAACTGGTCCGTGGAAGGCGCCGAGATGACCGCGTACATACCGACATCCACCACACCCGCGCCACGTGCCTGCTCGTCGGCGGTCCGCCGGGCACGCTCGAGATCGACACGGTCCCGAGCCGTCTCATCGCGCCCGAGTCGCCGTCGGTACTCCCGACGGAACACAGCTGCCTCTGCCTGCCGCTCGACCTCCCGGGCGGCGTCGTGGGCCGCCAGCGGCTCGAACACCAAGGTCACCCGCTTGTGGTACTGCGAGGGACCCAGCAGGCGCCCCAGGACGTCCGGTGCCACAGCCATGGCCGGCGGTTCACTCCACACGAACCCCGCCGAGAACGCGCCGTCGTGCCGGTAGCAGTCCCACGCCTCCTCCGTCGCCGACGGCCCCATGTCCTCCGGGGACCCCGTGACCGGGCGGGACCCTGGGTCGTAGCCGAAGCGCACCCACCCCGCGATCTCCTCCGGCCTCAGCGCGGGCAGCACGGTCGCGCCACATCGCGCCAGCGCACTGGCGCCCGACAGCACCTCGAGCAGATCGGCGCAGCCCGCCTCGAGGCCGGCTGCACAGTCGACGGTGAGACTCACAATCGTCCGGGACCAGGCCGCCGCAGAGCCGAGCTGCGCCACCTCCTGCAACACCGCAGCAGGGATCCCGCCCGCCGACTGCGGGGATGGCCGGGGAGGATCCGGCCCGGTGTGCACCGTCACTGCGGCGTGCCGCAACGCCGGGACGTATCCGAGGTGGGAAAGCCAGTCACCCCAAGCGCAGGCCCACTGCTCACCCTGCTCCGCGGAAACCAGCTCCATGCCCAGTGGTTCCAGCGGCACCATCGCCGTCAGCATCCGCCGCGACTCGTCCCACACCACCCCCAACCGATCACCATGCGGATCCTCCACCTCGATCACCCGGGCACCGGCCAGTTCCCCAGGCAGCCCGAGGCCGGCGGCCCCGCGGAAGGACGTGTGCCCGCGCTGCCGGGCCCACACCCACCGGCCCCGTCGGTGCAGCACCGCCCACAAGGATTCCCCTCGCACCCGCACACCCACCAGCCCGACCGCAGCGAGCATCGGGATCGCGATCACGACCAGGGCTGCCGGTTGCACCATGACCACCCCGAGGCACGCGAGCACGCCGATCAACGCCGCCCCCGTCTGCGGGCCGGTCAATCCCGCGAGGCCGAATCCCCGGCGCTCGCGCCAACCACCGAAAGTCCGCATCTGAGCGCTCACCCTCGTGCCCCCGCCACCCGCGCCCCGACCGGCAGGACAGCCGCGGCCAACAGGAAGATCAAGGCTGAGATGAGCAGAACGAGGACCGGATCGTCAGCCGCCACCAATAGTCGGTGTCCCACCCGGTAGACGACGGCACTCAGTGGCTTGAACGCCAGCACCGCCGCCAACCACGCCACCGCCAGTCGCCACCCGCCGCGACCCCGCAACACCGATGCCGCCGCCAGCACCGGCAGGCCGACGGCCAGCACGACAGCGATCACGAATCTGACCAGCACCATCGCCACGAACGTCAGACAACAGCCGATCCCGACGATGCTCAGGGTCAGCCCCACCGCCGGATCCGCCCGCGTCACCGCCTCCGCAACCTGCTCCCGGAACTCGGGAACGGCCGAGCGCGGTCCGACGATCCATCGGGCCATCGCGTCCCCCAGCGACCAGCTGCTGGCGATGAGCAGCCACCCCGCGGACAGGATGAGCAGCGTCCGGGCCAAGCCCTGCAGCACACCGGCCGCATCGCTGCCGCTGCGGCGGAGCATGAACACGCCCCCGGCGATCACCACACCGACCGCCAAGGTCGCTGCCGTGGTCCATCGACTCACAGGCTGCAGGCTCATGACAGTCGAGCGCAGGTCCGGCAGCGCCACCCCGTCACCGTCCAGCCACCAGGTGAGCGCCCACCCGACCAGTCGCGAGTAGGTCTGCGCGAAGGAGTCCGACATCTGCGCCACGACCCGCTCACATGAACAAGTTGACGAGCGGAACCGCGAGCACGATGGTCGACAGACCTCCGATGACCCACGGGATCCCGACGGCACCATCGGCGGCGGTACTCGATCGGTGACGCCGTCCGACGCTCATCATCACCCCGGCCACAACCAGGCCCACCGCACCTGCGGCGAACGCCACCCACTTGGCCAGCCCCATGATCTTGGCCCACTGGGCGGCCACCTCGGCCGGCGCCGTGGGGGACGGGTTGCTCAGGTCCGACAAGGTGGCGGTCAACAGACCCAGCACGCTCATGTGCATCCTTTCGACCAGGCCACCGTGACACGATCCGCGCCGCGTCCGGGGTCCCGCTGTGGACATGTGGACAACCCCCGGGCGATGTCCACCCGGGCGGGCACAGTCGTGTCCCGAAGGAGGCCAGTGATGAAGTTCCTTGTTGCTCTCGTGGCCGTGTTCACGTTCGCCAGCGCGGGATCGGCCGTTGTCGGCGCCACCGCAGCCGGCCCGGCAGACGGACTCGGCGCCCTCGGGCAGTCGGTCCCGGCCGGTGATCTCGAGGCCCAACTCCCCGATGGCTACTCCAACCCGCGAACGGCCGAAGGTGCTGTCCAATGGGCACTGAGCCAAGTCGGCGTCAACCGCGACAGCGGCTTCTGCCTGCGGTTCGTGAACCTCGCCTTCGGCCGTGCCTCCGGGCCGCCATCTGCGTTCCTGGTTTGGACCCGCTCGCCACCTGCTCTGCACCACACATCCGGCGTCCCACCGCGTGGGGCGGTCGTGGTCTGGTCAAGCGCGATCGGGGGCGGCCACGGCCACATCGCCATCTCGTTGGGCGATGGCCGAATGGTCTCCACGACCGAGGGCCCAGTCTCCGTGGTACCCATCGCCGGGTTCGCCGACGCGGCCTACCTGGGTTGGATGCCACCGTACTTCTACATGTGAAACCCCCGCCGGTGACCGACGAGGGTGGGAGTGCGCCGCCAGGGACTCGAACCCCGAACCCGCTGGTTAAGAGCCAGCTGCTCTGCCAATTGAGCTAGCGGCGCAACGAGCACGAGCATAGCAGCCGGGCCATCGCGCACGACCCGCGGCTAGAGGTACAAACCCGTGGCCTCAGTGTCGAGATGGTCGGCCGCCACCGCGTGCACATCGCGCTCGCGCAGTAGGACGTAACTGCTGCCCTGCAACTCGACCACGGCACGGTCCTCTGGCTCGTAGAGCACAGAATCCCCGGTGGCCATGTGGCGCACGTTGGGTCCGGTGGCGACCACCGTGGCCCAGGTCAGGCGCCTGCCCACGGAGGCGGTCGCCGGTATGAGGATCCCGCCGCTGGATTGCCGCTCCCCGTCGACTTCGGCGGACACGAGCACCCGATCATGCAACAACTTGATCGGGACCATCAGCGGGTGATCCGCCTCCAGGTCCGGCGCACGACGATGAGACCCACGACCACGCCGACGGTGATGGCGACATGGTCGATACGCACGGCGCCGTAGTCGTCGACGTAGAAGTCCTTGACCTTCTGCATCTGCCGGTCGGCGATGTTCTTGGGACTCGCCGCGACCTTCAACTCATCGAGGGTCTCGGCCAGTCGGGCGCGGGTCGCGTCCATGTCGGACTCGATCTCAGCCATCGACCTCGGCGCCGGTTGTGGCTCGCCCTTGACGACCTCAGCAGACGACTTCTTATCCACCTGCGCGGAACCGGCGTGCACCACGGCATCGGACGAATCAGACATGGCCACACTCTATCCTTCGCGGGGTGCCAGAACGACGCCGTACGGCAACTCCAGCCGAAACCGGGCGAGGAGCTCCGGATCGGCCAGCAGCGCCTGCGTCGGGCCGTCGTACTCGACCCGGCCATCGGCCAGAACCACGCTTCGCGGGCACAACTGATGGGCGAACAGAAGATCGTGGGTGATCATCAGCATGGTCACGTCCAGGCTGGTGACGACCTCCGCCAGTTCCCGGCGGCTGGCCGGGTCCAGGTTCGAGCTCGGTTCATCCAGCACCAGGATCTGCGGGTCCATGCTCAGCACGGTGGCGATGGCCACCCGCCGCCGTTGCCCGAAGGACAAGTGGTGCGGTGCCCTGCCGGCGAACGCTTGCATGCCCACCGCCGCCAACGCCCGATCCACCCGCCCATCGATGTCGTCGAGCCGGTAGTTGACCGGACCGAACGCCACATCCTGGGCGACAGTCGGCATGAAGAGCTGGTCGTCGGGATCCTGGAACACCAACCCGACGAGGCGCCGGGTCTCACGGACAGTGGCCTCATCGACCACCCGACCTGCCACGCGCACATGCCCGGAAGTGGGGGCAAGCACGCCGTTGAGATGAAGCGCGAGAGTCGTCTTGCCCGCACCGTTGGGACCGAGCAAGGCCACCCGTTCGCCGGCAGCGACCGCCAGCGACACCTCCCGCAACGCCGGGGTGCCGTCGGGGTAGGTGTAGGACAGCCCCTCCAGTTCGATCACCACGATGCGATCCCCCCGATGAGCAGGATCACGGCCGCACCCACCGGCAGCACCGCGGCGATCGCCCACGAGTGGGACATGCCCGGCGGCGGCGCCGGCAGGCGGCCGTCGTACCCCCGACTGACCAGTGCCAGATGCACCCGCTCGCCGCGTTCGAAGGACCTCACGAACAGCGCACCCAGCATGCTGGCGAGCACCGGCCACGAGCGCGGGGAGGCCGCGGAGAACCCACGCGCCTGCTGGGCCACTCGCATCCGCCGGTACTGGTCGGACACCACGTCGACGTATCGGATGAAGAAGGTGAAGATGGCCACGACCGGCGCAGGCAGACGCAGCGTCTGCAGCCCCGCGACCATCTCGACCGGGAGGGTCGTGGCGGCCAGCAGGGTGGCCGCCAACACACCGAGCGAGGCCTTGATGAGGATGTTCCACGCCGCCCACATGCCTGGCTCCGACAGACCAGCGAAACCGCTCGGATCGGGGCCCACGAATGGCAGCAACAACGCGAACGCGACGAACGGGATCTCAATGGTCAGGCCCCGCAGAATGCGCGCCGGTCCGACCCCGGCGGCCACCAGCAGCGTCAGGAGCAGGACCGCGTAGCCGGCGAACACCGGGATCCACTCACGTGGGGTGAGGACCACGACGAAGACGAATGCGGTGACTGCGACGAGCTTCGATGCCGGGCTCAGGCGATGCGCCACTGAGGCGGCATCGACGTAGCCGCGCTGTAGGACGCCGGTGTTGCTCAGTGTCGGCGTCGCAATGTGTAGAACAGCCCGAAGCCGACCGCAGCAGTCGACAGCGACGCCGACCAGCCCCGCTGCCGCCCCGCTGAGGCGCTCGTTGGAGACACCGCTCAGGCTGTAGTCGGCCAGCGGCGAGGTCGCGGTTGCGGAGTCCCGTTCGTTGTCGAGGATGCCGTAGTCGCCGGCCACCTTCTCCAGGCCGTCAGGCTGCGAGGAGGCGTAGAAACTCACCGCGGCTGCCAACACCACGGCGACGATCCCGCCGACGATCAGGATGCGCTTCATGCGGTCACCGCCTCGGGCTGAACCGCCGGCTTGGCCAGCGGGGTTCCTTTGACCCCGAACACGATGTCGGGTCGCGACGCAAGGACCGCAGCGACCACCAAGCCCGTGATGATGCCCTCACCGATTCCGATCAACACGTGCACGCCGCCCATCGCCGCAGCCACCGCGGACACCGACACCGGAGCCGTTCCTCCGAGCGCGAACTCCACGACGAAGGCCATCGCTGCGGCCGGTACCGAGAGGAAACCCGCGATGCCCGCGACCACAGCCGCGCCGGAGTGCGATTTGACGAAACGTCGTCCGAACCGGAACACCACCCAGCCGACCACCGTGGCAACGATCGCCATGTTGAGGACGTTGGCTCCCAGAGCGGTGAGCCCCCCATCGGCGAACAGCAGCGCCTGCACGGCGAGCACGATGGTGACCACGAGCATGCCGACCCACGGGCCGACCAGGATGGCAGCCAGCGCACCTCCCAGCAGGTGTCCACTCGTACCGGCCGCCACCGGGAAGTTGATCATCTGTGCGGCGAAGATGAACACAGCCGTCAGCCCCGCCAGCGGCGCAGTGCGGTCGTCAAGTTCCGTACGCGCCTTCACCACGGCCACCGTCAGCACCACCGCCGAGATGACATAGGCGAGCAGGCTGACCGGGATATCCAGGAATCCGTCAGGTATGTGCATCGCGATGAACTGCATCATGCCTGACATCCTAAGCCCTTATTGCGAATGGTTCGCAATAGACCTTGCTCACTGCCTTCGTCGATGACTGTAGGCCAGGCCTGCGGGTTGCACCTGGGTCACAAGCATGGGCGGGGTTGTCCTACCCAGCCTCGCCTCGCCGTCTCTATGTTCGCAGCCGGTAGTTGTGGGCCAGGGTGGTGTGTTTGCTGCCCAGCGGGCTGGTCCAGGTCATCTCGTGGCTGGGGTCCAGCCGGTTGTGCCGGACTTTCCAGGCCGAGTGGGTTTTGACCAGGTGGTGCCGGCGGCACAGCCCGGCCAGGTCCACCGCCCGGGTCTTCCCGCCCTTGGACCAGGGCACGATGTGGTCGGTGTCGGTGTACTCGGCCGGGCGGTGGCAGCCCGGGAACCGGCAGGTCCGGTCCCGCAGCCGCACGACCCGTTTGACCCGGTTCGGGATCTTGTAGGTCTTCGCGTTGGCGTCGATCACCGCGCCGGTCAGCGGGTCGCACACCAGCCGCCGCCAGCGGGCATCCGGGGACCAGGCCAGATACCGGGCCAGGGATGCCGGGATCGCCCCGTGCCGGCCCAGCAGCGCATCCCGGTGGTCGTCACCGATCAGGGTGTCCGCGGAGATCGTCACATCCACGCGGATGTCCAGCGGTCGTGGTGGTGTCCAGGAACCCGACCAGGGCATCGGCGCGGCGCTGATCCAGGCTGCGGTCCTGGCCCTGCTCATACGGGTCCGGGCAGTCGGGTTTGCCCGCCAGCTGGGTCAGCGCCTGGTAGAACACCTCCGCATGCTCGATCGACAACCGGGCACACACATCGGCCATGCCATGCCCGGCCGGGAAGATCGACACCCCCCGGGCATCGACCGCTTCCTTGCGCAGGATCTCCCCGGGATCCCCGTCACAGGTCAACCGCAACAGATACCGGCGCAGCTCATAGGCGGTGTGGTGCTCGCCGTACCGGATCGCGGCCGCCTCCATCTCGGGCCCGCGGCAACCCGCCCGAACCCGTCCAGCCCGGCCACGATCAGCCGGGCCTTGACCAGATCGATCCGCCCGTCATACAGCCCGTCCCACACCAACGGCCGGCCCACCAACGAGATCGCATCGCCCAACACATGATCAGCCGACCGCGGGCTGATCGCCAACGCCACCGCCACCTGATCCGCGGTGCCGTTCACCTGCCGGCCCAACCCCGCGATCCGCTCCTCCACCACCGCGATCACCGCCGCCCGCCGCGCCTGCGCCGCCCGGACATCCGCCTCCGCGATCTGCAGCGACTCCAACAACGCCTGATCATCACAGGCCCGCAACCTGCCCACCACCGCCCCCAACCCCGGGGACACCATGCTCGGAATCTCGCTCATACCCCCATTATCGAACAGGGGTACGACACGTTTTCGGAGGTTGTCCACTCCCCGATTGCCGAGATTCTCAGGTGACCCTAATCTTCTTCGGTATGACCGAAAATGTCCGCCTTGCGCCGGGGGATGCCGCTCCCGACTTCACTGTGACCGACGACCAGGGCAATGCCGTGAGCCTGTCAGACTTCGCCGGCTCGACGCTGGTGCTCTACGCCTATCCCGCCGCGATGACGCCAGGATGCACGACGCAGGCGTGCGACTTCCGGGATTCGCTGGATGCGCTGGCAGCGGCCGGGGTGAAGGTCGTGGGAATCAGCCCGGACAAGCCTGAGAAACTGGCCAAGTTCCGCGAGCGCGACGCCCTCACCTTTCCGCTGGTCAGCGACCCGGACCACGAGGTGCTCGAGGCGTACGGGGCATGGGGCGAGAAGAATCTCTACGGCAAGAAGTACATCGGTGTCATCCGCTCCACGTTCGTGATCAACGGTGACGGCAAGATCGAGCAAGCCATGTACAACGTGAAGGCCAAGGGGCACGTCGCCAAGTTGCGCAACGACTTGGGGCTCTGACCAGGCGCCCCATTAGGCTGGGAACCCGGCGGGTGTGGCGGAATTGGCAGACGCGCAGGATTTAGGTTCCTGTGTCCTAGGACGTGGGAGTTCAAGTCTCCCCACCCGCACGCGATTCCCCCCAGGGGAAAATCTGGGGGTTGGGAGCAGGAGCTAGTGACCAGCTGCTCCCCGTCTACCGCTGGCCGCAGCGGCACTCACGTTGTCGCCGCCGTGGGAACCAATCAGACTCTGGCGGCCATGCTTCGACGCGTTGCGCCATCCGGTGATCTGCACCGTGGACGGGGCGTGGCTGCGCCATGGTTTCGCAGGCGGGCGATCCGGCTGCAAGCATTCGGCGCGCCAACACGGCGACTTGGCGTGCGACATCGCGCTGCTGGTATCGTCGCTTGATCTCCGCAAGATCTGCGTAACGACTGATGGTGTGCAACCCCGAAGCCATCGCCAGATGAGCTCGCCTTCTGTCGTCGTATCGCGCTGTGGCCACGACGGTCTGCGCTCGTCACGCGCAGCATCTGTGCACCAACCGCGCGCTCCCCACTCAGCGAATGACGTCTGCGCCTCTCGCGTGATGGGTCCCCGTACGGCTCGCTCAGCGCAGGCCGTGGCGCTGCCCCGTCGCCTCAGCTCTACGTGGCGCCCTGCTGCCCTGCGGGCGAGCGCCGAGCGCGATTCCGGCCGGGTCTCCAACGTCGGCGCAGGCTCAGCCTGATCGTCGCCTTGCTGCGCACGACCGCAACCCCATCGAACCGGCCGATCACTCATGGCGTCATGGTGGGCGCGGGCCGGGTGCCAGGGACGCCGTCGGCGACCATGCGGACCAACAGCATCGCCCACACCTGTTCGGCTCCTGCAGGTGTCCAGTGCACACCGTCGTCCCGCAACTCCTGCCCGTTGCGGAACCGGACACCGCTGCCGTCGGGGTCGCAGGTCAGCGGCGCCATGTCGACGAAACGTGCATTGGGCACCTGCGCCACCACGGTGCGCAGCAAGTCGTTGAGGCGCTGGATCCGGGCTGGGTCGTTCAGGACGAGGTGGTAGCTCTGCTCCGCAGCCATGCACGGCACGCCGAGGATGTACACGGGGATCCGCCCGTTGTCCGACGCGATCGTCGCCGCCTGCGTGAAGGCGGCCGTGTAACTGTCGTCGAACTCCGGCGTGCCCGGGGGCCGCGCGACGCCGTCAACCGACCTGTCGTAGGCGTCCCACACCCAACTGCTGATGATGCTCACCTGCGCGTCATTCTCGGCGAACCTCTCGCGCCAGATCGAGCGCCAGGTCAGACATCGCTCCTGGGTCGGCGTTTCCACGCCCTGCATCATGTACGGCTCGTCGACGATCCCGCACCCCATCTCGACCGGACCCCAGAGCAGGGTCTCGGGGTAGCGGGACTGCGGGAACGGCACCCCCAGCGCGAGCATCGAGGAATCCCCCGCCCCGAACATGGTCCGGGGGATCTGGTCGGCAGCGGGCCACACGAGTTCGGTGCTCGGCGGTGGCGTCCGGGCGGGGAGCAGGCTGAGCCCGGCCACCACCACCGCGACCGCCGCGTACGCGATCCACTGACGCCATTGACGCCATCGCGTGAACCGCCCTTGTCTGATGGGCCGTTCGATCAGGCAGTACGAGGCAACGGACACCAGGATCGTCAGCGCGATCGCCACCACCTGCTCATCGATCCCGGCATCCCGGCGGGTCCCGAGCCACTGGAAGATCGGCCAGTGCCACAGGTACACGCCGTACGAGATGACCCCGAGGGCGACCAGCGGGCGCCACGCCAGCATCGACGTGAGCGCGCCAGGAGCCAAGACGGCCCAGATCACCGCTGCAGTCAGCAGGGCGACAAGCGTGTAGCCGCCGCGGAACATGAAGTCCTGCTGGTCGGGCGCGACGAACAGCACTGCGATCCCCAGCCCCGCCACGACTCCGATCGCCGTCCGGGTCCGGCTGCGTGCAGGCTGCCACCACCGCTGATCTCGGCGCACGACCATCGCAAGCAGCACCCCGGTCAACAGCGCCTGGATCCGGGTGAAGGTGCTGTGGTACGTCCACGTGACGTCCGCGCTGGCCAGCACCATCAACACCGCCGACGCAAGGGCCATAACGGTGATCAGTGCGGCCACCACCGCGCGCGAAAGCCGAGGCAGGAGCAGGGCCATGAGCAGGGCGAACCCCAGGTAGAACTGCTCCTCGATCGCCAGCGACCAGGTGTGCACCAAGGGGGACTCGACGCCGAACTGCGCGAAGTAGTCGCCCCCGGAGATTATCTGGAACCAGTTGGTCGTGTACGTCAAGGCCGCCAGGATGTCGGCCCGCCACGTCCCGGCGTCCGGCTGGATGGTCACCAGCCGCACGACCGCCAGCACCAGCAGCAGGACCAGCAGCGGCGGAGCCAACCGCCGGGCGCGCCGCAGCCAGAACGAGCCCAGCGCGACGTGACCGGAGCGCTGGTGCTGGTCGAGCAGGATCCCTCCGATGAGGAAGCCGCTGAGCACGAAGAAGACGTCCACGCCCAGGTAACCGCCCGCCAAGGGCATCGACGCGGTGTGGAACAGCATGACCGCAAGGACGGCGATCCCGCGCATGCCGTCCAGGGACACGATCCTGCCCCCGGATCCGGGCGCGACGTCGGCGGAGTCGAGGACCTTGGCGGAGGTGATGCTCATGTTCATTCCACTGTGACACGGGTCACACGGGTCGGCTCGCCGTCGAGGCGCCACGGGTTCTGCGTTCATCTGCGGATCGGGTCACGGTGATGGGCGCGACTCGCCGGGCGCGCTCGGGCCGCGCCTCCCCGGACCAGAGCGCGCTGCGGCAGTCACGCATTATGGAAGACGTTGAAGAGGGAGGTGACTGCCTCGCCCGTCGGGCTCACGCGGTTGCCGACCGTCACCTTCGTGACGCATATGGTCACGTCCTACGTTCCGACCGAGACGAGCACGTCACTACCCGAGATGGCTTCGACGACGCGGGCGCGTTTGACTGCCGCCACCGCGCGGGATGTGGCCATGTGACACCTCCGAAACTAGTGTCGCACGAACTGGCGTCACGGACCTGCAATCAAGGCCGCGGATTCTCGCCGCCTACGCACAGGCGGTCAGGCCGTCCCATCTACTTCCCATCTACTCAACAGCACGCGACAGGCCCGTACGAGCAGTACCAGACGAGGGCGTTACCTCGCCGATTCGTGCTCAGAACACGACCAGCCGGACGTGACACGACAGCACCGGACAGGCTTTCCCTGAGTTCAAGTCTCCCCACCCGCACGTCAGCCGTGCCAGTATTGCCCAGTGACTCTGGTGGTGCTGAACTGGCTCGGACTGCTCCTCAGCACCGGCCTCGGGATAGCGGTCGGGATCCTGCTGCGCCGCCACCTGCAGACCAACGAACTCGCGCAGGACAGCACTGAGTCCGCAGCGGGCTTCTTCACCGACGCACTCGCCTACGTCAGCGGCGTGCTCGGGATCATGCTGGGCCTGATGCTCTTCTTCTCCGTGCAGGTCTACGAGGAGGTGCGGCAGAGCGCCCGGGACGAAGCGGTCGCTCTGGCCGACGTCTACGAGAATGCCGACTTCTTCCCCGCGACTCCCGCCGACCAACTCCGGCGAGACACGATCTGCCTGATGCGTTCGGTGGCCACGGATTCCTGGGCTTCGGCCGAGAGCGGGGATCTGACCGGCGACGAGAACACTGCTGCGTGGGCGGCCCGGGTGCGCACCAGCATCGGCGACCTCCCCACCCGGACGAACACGCAGCAGGAGGCGCAGGCCCAGACGATGACGGCCTTCCAGGAAGCGCAGAACGCCCGCCAGAAGCGGATCCTCAGTTCGGTGTTCAGCCTCCCTCTGATCGTGTGGATCGTCATCGACCTGGGCGTGTTCGTGTTCGCCGCGCTGATGATGGTCAGCCTGCCCGACCGACCGCGCACGGCGCTGATCCTGATCGGCGCCTGCCTGGTGTTCACGATGGGTGTGGTCGGAGCGCTGAGCATGTTCGCCACCCCGTTCACCCACCTCGGGGTCTCCGTCAAGCCGGACGACATCGAGGGGGCGTTGCTGCGGCTCGAGGACATCTACCCGGATCAGAACTGGCAACCGTGCGAGCGGTTGGCGATCTCGGAGTTCGGCTGAACCGGTCAGGCACCCGAGGCGCCGGCGAGTTGGCGCTGGACCTGTCGATGATCCCAGTACATGCGATAGGCGACGATCACCTCGCCCCGGTACTGCGCGATCTCCATGCCGCGCAGTTCCACGTGTCGGCCGGTCGCTGGAAGCAGTCTCCCGTCGGGCGCGTGGACAGGCCCGGTGTTCGTGCCCTTCCACAACCACTCAACGGCCACGACACCGTCTTGCACGGCACTGGCGAGCACGACGAGGAATCGATCCGGGAATGTCCGCAGTTCCCGATCCCACACCCCGCGGATCGCCGCGCGGCCCGTGGCGTCGCCGTCCGGACGCTGCAACACGGCGTCCTCGGCGAACTCCCGCAGGTATGCATCGAGGTCACCGGCGTTGTAGGCGGCGAGCCCGCGCCGATACGCGTCCCAGGTCCCCATCGTCATCCCGGTTCCGCCGACTCGGGTTGCACCTCGTACGGCGAGCGCGGCACCCCTTCGGGCCGGCGCATCAACGCCTCCAGGTCGGGTCGCCGAGGATCGTCGTGGCCGGTCGCGTCGAAGTAGATCCCGTTGCGCTGCGAGGGCATGCGCTCGTCCATCAACGACAGCAGCGTGTAGGCGCGGTCGTCGGCGGGGAACAGGTTGTTGATGTCCACTCCCCGCGGCCACAACCGCCAGGCCCAGACCACCGACGCCTCGTAGCTGAGCACTGTCGCATTCGACGCCAGGAACAGCACCGAGATGAAGGCAACCACCGTGGTCATGGCGCCGTAGACCGCCGAGGAGTTGTCGAGGAAGCGGGCGGTGATCACACCGGCCAGCGCGAGGATCAGCGTGAAGGCCAGGGCCCCCACCACCGCGCCCACGACGACCTCCGCGGTGCGGATGGGCCGACGGGCGAGGATCTTGGGCGCCAGGAACAGGATGGTGGCGACCACAACGAAGGTGGCAAGGCCGGATACCAGGCCCTGCCACGAGGCGGGCACGTGCTGGGCGCTCAACAGCGAGGCGCCGGCGATGAGCATGACCCCGATCCCGAGCACGAGCAGCATCAGCAGCACCCGGATGTATCGGGGGCCGAATCCGTAGCGGAAGCGATATGGCACACAGAAGACCTGGTTGACCATCGCGTAGATCGCGAACGCACCACCGGTACCCGCCAGCAGCAGACCGATGAGTGCCACCCAGAAAGCAGCCCCGCCGCTGGGCAGCGTGTCGTAGGAACTGATGATCTGATCCTGGTATTCCGGCGGAACGACCTGCTCGACGAGTTGGTTGACCAGGTCGGGGTTGTTGTCGGCGATGGTCCGCAGGACCGCGTAGCCGCCGATCGCGAGCGGGAAGATGCTCAGGAAGAAGTAGTAGGCGAGCAGTGCCGCCAGCCGACTGCCCTCATCATCGGCGTACTTCTTGAACACCGCGTACCCGAAGGCCACGGGCGCGAACCGCGACTGGGCGCGATCCACCAACCGGCCCACCCCGAGGACACCCTTCTCGACCTCGCCGGCCACTCCCGTGTGCGAGGTCGGGGGCGGCGCGGCGGCGTAGTCGCGCTCCGGGTCCTGCCAGGGTTGGTAGAACGCCCCGTCGTCCTTGTCCGGCGCCACCTACCAGATCCGCACGCGCTCGGACGCATCGCGCCACATGCCGTCCCCGGGCTGGACATCGAACGCCTCGAAGAACGCGTCGGTGTTCACCAGGGTGCCGAATACCCGGAACTCCGGCGGTGAGTGCGGGTCGATGGTGATCCGGCGAACCGTCTCCTCCGGTCGGGTCTTCGCCCGCCACACGTGCGTGAAGCCGACGAAGAACCGCTGCTCGCCGGTCAAGCCGTCCAGTTCCGGGGCTTGCTCACCGGCCAAGGACAGCAGGTACGCCCGGTATGCGACTGCCAATCCCGAGACATCGGCGATGTTCTCGCCCAGCGTCAGCTCGCCGTTCACATGGTGACCTTCGACCGGCTCGTACGCCGCGTACTGGTCGACCAAGGCGCGGGTGCGGTCGGAGAACGCCTCATGGTCGGAGTCGGACCACCAGTTGCGCAGGTTGCCCTCGCCGTCGAACTGCGAGCCCTGGTCGTCGAAACCGTGCGAGATCTCGTGGCCGATCACCGCGCCGATCGCTCCGTAGTTGACCGCGTCGTCGGCGGCCATCGTGAAGAACGGCGGCTGCAGGATCGCCGCCGGGAA
The DNA here is from genome assembly GCA_963733395.1 of uncultured Actinomycetota bacterium. Classification (GTDB taxonomy): domain Bacteria; phylum Actinomycetota; class Actinomycetes; order S36-B12; family UBA10799; genus JADKAV01. The sequence goes on along the minus strand of CAVTCZ010000005.1, from coordinate 293,063 downwards.
CACGATCTCGTTCATCTCGGGGTTGTAGTAGGCGTTGACCGTCTGCGGGTTCATGTGCCACTCGGTGCGGTCCACCGGACCACCGAGCTTGTTCACCTCGTACTCGTGGTGCCACGCCCGGGCGGTCCGCACCGAAGCGATCAGCCCGCCCGGCACCAACCGCATGTCCGAGTAGTCCTTCCAGACATCCGGGTAGCCGATCTTGCCGGTGAACTTGGCCAACTTGGCATGCGCCTCACGCTTGGTGGTGTCGGTCATCCATTCCAAGCCGTCGATGGACTGCTCGAAGGCGGCGAGCAGGTTGTCCACGAGCTCGACCATGCGGGCCTTGTTCTCCGGCGGGAAGTGCCGCGCGACGTACTCCTGGCCGAGCGCCTCGCCGACCATCCCCTCCACGAGGTCCACGCCCCGCTTCCAGCGCGGACGCATCTGGGGCACCCCGCGCAGCACCTTGCCGTAGAACTCGAAACTGGCCTGCACCGTCTCCTCCGACAGCAGCCCGGTGAAGGAGCTGAGGATCCGCCAGCGCAGGTAGGGCTTCCAGTCGTCCAGTCCGACCTCGTCGAGCATGGCCGCGTACGCCTGCGCGTAGTCCGGCTGCGCGATGTTCAGCGTCTGGATCCGGCCGGTCACCCCCGCCGCTCCCAGGTAGCCGGGCCAGTCGTAGCCGGGAGTGAGTTCCGAGAGTTCGTCGAGCTGGTACTGGTTGTACGTCTTGACCGGGTCGCGATTGGCGACCTTCGTCCAGTGGGCCCGCGCCATCCGGGTCTCCAGCGCCAGGATCCGGTCGGCGTCCTCGGCCGTGCCGACCCCGCATCGCTCGAGCATCGCCGCAACGTGTTGCAGGTACGCCTCGCGGTGGCCGGCGAACGCGTCCTCAAGGTAGTAGTCGCGGTCGGGCATGCCCAACCCGCTCTGCCACATGTCGAGCACGTACTTGGTCGAGTCCCGGTTGTCCTGGTGCACTGCGCCACCCAACGGCGAGCCGACCCCCTCGCGCTCGAGCCGGCCGAAGAACTCCGGCAATTGCGCGGTCGAGGTCAAGGGCATCGACCTCGGCGAACAGGTCGGCGATCGGTTCGAGGCCGACCCGGTCGATCTCATCGGTGTCCATGAAGGCGTTGAAGAGCACCGCGATCCGGCCGGCGTTGGAGTCGGGGTCCGGGGCTGCCGCGGACAACTCGTCGATGATGGCCTTCAATTGTTCCTGCGCCGTGTCGTGCAGATCGGTGAAGGAGGCGAACTCCGCCTTGTCCTCCGGAATCGTGAACGTGTCCAGCCACTGACCCAACCAGTGCCGGTAGAAGTCGTCCTGGGCCCGCACCGAGGTGTCCTGCCACTGCAGGTTGAGTGTCATGGGGCAACCCTAAGTGGGCGCTGTCCCACCTGCCACCAGGTGTCGCGCCACCAACTCCCGGAACGCCCGGCCACGGTGGCTGATCGCATGTTTGGCTGCCGGGTCGAGCTCGGCGGTCGTGCGCGGACCGTCGGGGGTCTGCACCTCGAAGATCGGGTCGTAGCCGAAGCCGTGGTCGCCGCGCGGTTCGTAGGTGAGGACTCCCCGCAACTCGCCGAGCGCCACGGCCTCCCGGCCGTCGGGCCACACCGCGACGGCGGCACAGACGAACCGCGCCCCGCGGTGCTCGACCGGAACATCGGCCAGTTGGTCGAGGAGCAGTTGCAGGCTGGCCGCGTCGTCGCCATGGTGTCCGCACCAGCGCGCCGAGAAGACCCCGGGGGCCTCCCCCAGCACGTCCACGCAGAGACCGGAATCATCGGCGATGGCCGGCAGACCTGTCTGCGCCACCGCGGCGCGGGCCTTGAGCAGGGCGTTCTCCGCGAAGGTCACACCGGTCTCCCGGGTGTCGGGGACGTGGACGTCATCGAGATCCAGCACTTCCTCATCCAGGCCCGCATCGGCCAGGATGTGCCCGAGTTCCGCGACCTTGTTGCGGTTGCGGGTCGCCAGGACGATGGTCACCCGGCACCACCCGGGACCGCCCCCTGGGCCACAGTCGCCGGGCTGCCGTCGATGAGCCGTCCCCGGGTCGGGCCCTCGGCGGCCAGCGCGGCCTGCTGCAATTCGGTCAGTTCCGCGCAGCCCGTGACCGCCAGTTGCAGCAACTCGTCGAGCACCGCCCGCTCGAAGGGCTCCCCCTCGGCCGTGCCCTGCACCTCGACGAACCGTCCGTCGCCGGTCATCACCACATTCATGTCGGTGTCTGCGTTGACGTCGTCGTCGTAGTGCAGGTCCAGACGCGGTTCCCCGTCCACGACTCCCACGCTGACCGCCGCCACCGAATGGCGCAGGGGCCACTTCTTGAGCAGCCCCTGCGTCTGCGCCCACGCGCAGGCATCCGCCACCGCCAGGTAGGCGCCGGTGATGGCTGCCGTCCGGGTTCCACCGTCGGCCTGCAGCACGTCGCAGTCGACCTGGATGGTGTTCTCCCCCAGCGCCGCATCGTCGATCGGCCGCCCGCAGCGCCCGGCCGATCAAGCCGGGAGATCTCCTGGGTGCGACCGCCGGGCCTGCCCTTGATCGACTCCCGCGCACCGCGGGTGTCCGTGGACCGCGGCAGCATCGCGTACTCGGCCGTGATCCAACCGTGGCCGGACTCCTTGCGCCAGCGCGGGACGCCGGCGGCGAAGGACGCCACGCACAGCACCCGGGTACGCCCGAATTCCACCAGGCAGGATCCCTCGCCGTTGTCCTGCCACCCACGGTGGAATCGGATCGGGCGCAATTCGTCGGCGGCTCGGCCATCAGTTCGGGACATGGGCACGACTGTACTGGCGGGGCGATCCTCACATTCGGGCGGCGGCGGCCTTCGCCGGCCCCGTCATGGGAGTGCCGTGAGGCCAATCCCGGTGCCCTGACTCCGACGACCGGGCTCCACCGGTCCGCGCCTGAAAACGTTGGGCCGTTTCCGGCCATCGGTGGCCGGAAACGGCCCAACGTTCGCCGGTAAGGCTGAATGATCTTGGTTTGGCGCGCAGCGCTGCGCTGCCTAGATCTCGACCTGCAGCCCGTCGGAAGCCACATGCAGGTCCCCGTCGTAGACCGCGGCCGCCTCGGCCCGCACCTGCTCACTGTCGTTCCACGCCACCAGGTGCGTCAGCAGCAACCGCCCGACACCGGCCCGCATCGCGTGCTCGGCCGCTTGCGCGCCGGTGAGGTGCAGGTCCGTGGGATTGTCCGGGCGCTCGACGAACGACGCCTCGTACAGCGCCAGGTCGGCTCCACGCGACAGGTCCACCAGGGCGTCGGTGGGCCCGGTGTCGCCGGAGTAGACCAGCGACCGGCCGCCAGCAGTGACCTTGATGCCGTAGGTCTCCACCGGGTGCGCCACCCGGGCGGTCTCGATCGTGAACGGCCCGACGACCGTGGGGTCGGCCTCATGACGCATGAAGTTGAACTCGTCATGCATGCCGGGTTTGGCGGGCAGGCCGTAGGCCGCAGCCATCCGGTCGGCAGTCCCCTTGGGCCCGAACACCGGTATCCGCGCCGCGGCTCCCCCGGGGTGGTACTTGCGCGCCACGTAGTAGGAGCACAGGTCGATGCAATGGTCGACATGCAAGTGCGACAGGAACACCGCGTCCACCGCGTAGATGTCCGCGTAACGTTGCAGCGCCCCCAAGGAGCCGTTGCCGAGGTCCAACAGGATCCGGGAATCCTCATGCTCGACCAGGTAGCACGATGCCGGGCTCTCAGGTCCCGGGAACGACCCGGCCCACCCCACCACGGTCAGTTTCATGACACCACCTCAACTGCCGAATGCACATCCCGCACCTCCGGGCCCAAGAAGCGCCGGCCCATCGTGGCGAACGACTCCGGGTCGCCCGTCGCCAGGAACCGATGCTCGGGCTCCGGCAGACTCCGGATCGCGCAGCAGGTCATGTGCGGCCAGCGTGCGGTACACGTCCTTGGCCGTCTCCTCCGCACTGGACACCAGCACCACCTCGTCCCCCATCACCCATTGGATCACCCCGGTCAGCAGCGGATAGTGCGTGCAGCCCAGCACAAGTGTGTCGACGTCGGCCTCCCGAAGCGGCAGCAGGTACTCCTGTGCCACCCGTAACAACTCCGGCCCGCCCGTGATCCCCGCTTCCACGAACTCGACGAAGCGCGGACAGGCCTGCATGAACAACTCCACCTCGGGGGCCGCCGCGAAGGCGTCCTCGTACGCACCGGAGGTCACAGTCGCCTGGGTGCCGATCACCGCCACCCGGTCGTTGCTGGTCACCCGCGCGGCCCGCCGCACCGCCGGCTGGATGACCTCCACCACCGGCACGCTGTACCGCTCCCGGGCATCGCGCAGGACCGCGGCACTCGCGGAGTTGCACGCGATGACCAGCGCCTTCACCCCGTGGTCCACAAGGTGATCCATGACGTCCAGGGCGTAGGCCCGCACCTGGGCCAGCGGCAGCGGTCCGTAGGGCCCGCGGGCGGTGTCGCCCACGTAGACCACGGCCTCGTGCGGCAACTGGTCGATCACCGCCCGGGCGACAGTGAGACCACCCACCCCGGAGTCGAAGATGCCCAAGGGGGCGGCGGCGCTCATGCCCACAACTGCCCGGAGATCGCCTGTTCGGCCTCTTCCAGAGTGCCTTCGTAGGCGCCGGTCGACAGGTACTTCCAACCGCCGTCGCAGACGATGAAACAGATGTCCGCCGCCTCCCCCGACCCGACGGCGCGGTCGGCCAGGCCCAGCGCGGCGTGCAGGATCGCGCCGGTGGAGATGCCCGCGAAGATGCCCTCTTCATGGAGCAACTGCCGGGTGCGCATCAGGGCGTCGTGCGGGCCGACGGAGTAGCGGGAGGTGAGCACGGACGGGTCGTAGAGCTCGGGGACGAAGCCCTCATCGAGGTTGCGCAGCCCATAGACCAACTCCCCGTAGCGCGGCTCGGCCGCGACGATCTGGACCTCGGGCTTGTGCTCGCGCAGGAACCGCCCGACCCCCATCAGCGTCCCGGTGGTGCCCAGCCCCGCCACGAAGTGCGTGATCTCCGGCAGGTCCTCGAGGATCTCCGGCCCGGTCGTCCGGTAGTGGACGCCGGAGTTGGCGGCGTTGCCGTACTGGTAGAGCATGACCCAATCGGGATTGCGTCCAGCAAGTTCCTTGGCGACCCGCACCGCCTCGTTGGACCCGCCCTGCGCCGGGGAGTAGACGATCTCGGCTCCCCACATGCGCAGCAACTGGGTGCGCTCGAACGAGGTGTTCTCGGGCATCACGCAGATCAGGTTGTACCCGCGCTGCCGGGCCACCATGGCCAGCGAGATACCGGTGTTGCCGCTGGTCGGTTCCAGGATCGTGGCGCCGGGGCGCAGGATCCCGTCGGCCTCCGCCTGGTCGATCATCGCCAGTGCCGCGCGGTCCTTCACCGACCCGGTCGGATTGCGGTCCTCGAGTTTGGCCCACAGACGCACCTGCGGGGTGGGACTCAGTCGCGGCAGTCCGACGATGGGGGTGTGGCCGACCGAGGCCAGCAGATCCGGGTAGCGCAAGTCAGCCGCCAGCAACCGCCGGCAGGATCGTCACCGAGTCGCCGTCGGACAGCGTGGTGGCAAGCCCGTCGAGGAAGCGCACGTCCTCATCGTTGAGGTACACGTTGACGAAACGCCGCAGTCCGGCGTCGTCGACCACGCGGCCGGCGAGTCCGGGGAACTTCGCGTCGAGATCGGACACCAGATCGGCCAGTGTCGCCCCGTCAGCCGAGACCGTCTTCTCACCGCCGGTGTACGTCCGCAGGATCGTGGGGATCTGAACCTCAATAGCCATAGGCACTAGGGTACGGACTCGATGATCTCGAGCATCTCCTCGGTCACCTCTGAGTCGATGATGCGGTAGCTGCGCACCTCGGTCGTGTCGGGCTCACGGGTGGACAGCAGCACGTAGTGGGCGTTCGGCTCGGAGGCGTAGCTGACGTCGGTGCGTGATGGATAGGCCTGCGTGGCGGTGTGCGAGTGGTAGATCACCACCGGCTCCTCGTCGTTGGCATCCAGCTCGCGGTACAGCCGCAGCAGGTCCCCGGAGTCGAACTCGTAGAAGGTCGTCGAGCGCGCGGCATTGACCATCGGGACGAAGCGGGTGGGCGCATCGCTGCCGACTGGCCCGGCGATGACCCCGCAGGCCTCGTCCGGATGGTCGGCGCGGGCGTGGGCGATCATGGCGTCGACGAGGTCGCGGCGGATGGTCAGCACCTCCCCATTGTGCCGGGGCGCCGCCCCCGATCTTTGTGACCCACACGCAACTCAGGTGCCCGTCCATCACAGAACATCTCAGTGCCCCATCAACTCCTCCACGAGCGACTGCTGCAGGTAGCCGAGGTACACGTACAGGTTGCGCTCGGGGTCGTCGCTGGGCAGCATCGGGTCGTCCTCGGTGACCTCCAACCGCGTGCCCAGCATCAGCCGGGCGTCGGCCAGGTACGCCATCCAGGCCCGGACATCGTCGGTGATCACTATCGGGTCGTGCTGCAACTGCTCGCGCACCGCGGCGATGTGCGCCAACTTCGTGGCCCGCAGCCCGGCCTCGGTGAGCCGGCGGAACTCCGAGGCCCGCTCCGGGTCCTCGTAGGCGCTCGGCAACAGCCGTGCGACGACGGGGTCCTGCGGCGGCTGCCGCGACTCCCCCATGCCGCCCAGGCCCAGCTCGCGGGCCCATTCCGGGACGTCCGGATCTGGCGCGGGATCGGACAACAACAAGGTGAGTTCGTCGCACACGAACTCCAGCACCCGCCGCTCCTGGCCACTGAGCCGGGCCACAAGGTTGCCCTTCTTGAACTTGAACGGCCGGCCCACTAGTCGTCCTTCTGCACAGTGGCCCACAACCCGTACTCGTGCATGGCCGTCGCGTCGCGTTCCATCTGTTCCCGGGAGCCGGCGTTGACCACCGCCCGGCCCTTGGTGTGGACGTCCCACATCAGCGATTCCGCCTTCTCCCGCGTATACCCGAAGTACTGCATGAAAACGTACGTCACGTAACTCATGAGGTTGATGGGGTCATTCCACACCAGGCACACCCAAGGGGAAGCCGGGGCGACCTCGGTGTCCGTGGACTCCAGTTCGACGGGTGCGACGCTCATCACGGTGATTCTCCCACTGACCGGGCCGGAAGTGTCCGCAGTGGTCCCTGCCGATCCCGCAGTACCGTGTCGGCATGGATCTGCCCGCGCCCGACCCCGGCTTGCCCCAGCCCCCCATCCTGCAGACCATCCGGGACGCGGTGATCGGCGACGACCAGGTCATGCACGGCCCGTACGGACCACGCCGGGTGACCTACGCGGATTACACCGCAAGCGGTCGGGCACTCGGTTTCCTGGAGGACTTCATCCGCGACGAGGTCCTCCCCCGCTACGCCAACACCCACACCGAAAGCTCCGGCACGGGTCTGCAGACGACCCGGCTGCGGGAGGACGCCCGCCGGATCATCCGCGATGCCCTGAACGCCGGCGATGCCGCTGTCATCTTCTGCGGGTCCGGGTCGACCGCGGCCATCAACAAACTCGTCGGCATGCTCAACATCCGCATCCCCGCCGACCTCGATCGGCAGTTCGGCCTGCACGACCACATCCCCGTGGATGAACGCCCTGTGGTGTTCGTCGGACCCTACGAGCACCACAGCAACGAATTGCCGTGGCGGGAGTCCCTCGCGACCGTCGTGACCATCCCGGAGGACATCGACGGGCACATCGACACCCAGGGCCTGCGCGCCGCCCTGCTCGAGTACGCGCACCGGCCACTGAAGATCGGCTCGTTCAGCGCCGCATCCAACGTGACCGGGATCCTCACCGACACCGCCGGCATCTCCCGCCTCCTGCACGAGCACGGCGCGCTGGCGTTCTGGGACTACGCCGCCGCCGCACCGTACGTCGAGATCGACATGAATCCTGCCGACGAGCTCGCCTACGCCGACGCCGTGTTCCTCTCCCCGCACAAGTTCATCGGCGGACCCGGTACCCCCGGATTGCTGGTCGTCCGCCGCGAGGTGGTCAACAACAGCGTCCCGGAAGCCGTGGGAGGCGGCACTGTGGCCTTCGTCAACCCCGAGGACCACACGTACCTCCCCGACATCGAGCACCGGGAGGAGGCCGGCACCCCGGCGATCGTCGAGTCCATCCGCGCCGGGCTGGTGTTCCACCTCAAGCAAGCCGTGGGCACCGAGGTCATCCGCGCCCACGAGGAGGACTTCCTGCGGCGGGCGATCGCGGCCTGGCAACGCCATCCGCACATCGAGATCCTGGGCAACCCGCAGGCCCAGCGACTGTCGATCGTGAGTTTCGTGATCCGTCGCCCCGGCGCGATGTTCCTGCACCACAACCTGGCAGTGGCCATCCTCAACGACCTGTTCGGTATCCAGGCCCGCGGCGGATGCTCCTGCGCCGGACCGTACGGTCACCGACTGCTGGGCATCGACCTCGAGCGCTCACATGAACTGGCCACGGAGATCGCCCGCGGCTGCGAGGGGATCAAGCCCGGCTGGGTGCGGGTCAACTTCAACTACTTCGTGTCCGAGACCGTCTTCAGCTACGTCGTCGCGGCCGTCGAACTCATCGCGGACTACGGCTACCGGTTGATCGAGGACTACCAGTTCGAGCAGGTGTCGGGGTTGTGGCGCCACCGGCTCGGCCCGGTGGAGCCCCCGCTGCGGCTCGACCAGTTGCACTACGTCGACGGCCACCTGACCTACCCCCACCGGGACGACACCGCCGACGAGTCGGCCCTGGCCGGATACCTGCAGCAGGCGCAGGACATGCTCTTGAACCGCCCGGAGCCGGCGTTGGCGGACACTGCCCGGCTGAGCCCGGAGTTCGACAACCTGCGCTGGTTCGAACTGCCGACGTCGTGCGTGCGGACGTGAGGGCACCCCGCCGCTGGTGAGCCTTGGCCGGGGGCCGTCGGTTGAGGCGGTGGAAACAGTGGCCCTGCCGTGGTGAGTCACACCGGTGTGGGCGGGTCTTCGGATTCGAGGCTTTCGCTGGACTCGCCCCGCGCACCGGCGTTAGTCCCATGCACAGGCGTTAGCCCCGCGCACAGGCGTTAGTCCCATGCGCGGACTTCCGGCTAACGGCTGTGCTCGGGACTAACCGTTGTCCTTCGGACTAACGGCTGCGAACCCCCGACCCCTCAGCGGGACCGGAAGCTCACCGTGGAACTGACGCCCTTGGCGAAGCCGGCGAACGGTGCTGAAACCACGCGATACGTGTAACTGCCGTTCTTGACCGTCGGGATGACGTCGAAGCGGTAAGCACCCCCGGCTTTCGTGCGGGTTTGCCCGAAGGTCACCCACTTGCCCTTGACCAGCCGCTGCCGAACGACCTTCACGCCGCGCTTGCCGGGGCTCACGGTCCCGGTCAGCCGCACCTTCTGGCCGGTGAACGCCACGATGGAACTGTTCACGCTGACCGCGGCCCGGACCCGGGTGGTCACCGTTGCGCTGCGCGCCGCTTTGCGGGTACCGGTGCTCGAGACCGTCACCCGGAAGGAACCGGATTTCTTGGGCGAGTGGCTGAACACGACCTGCCCGGACTTGGGCACCTTCTTGCTGTCCACGTCGCGCCATCCGGGTTTGCCCACCGGATTGGCCTGCAGCGTCGCCTCCCCGCCACCGCTGGCGTTGCCGTCGACACTCACCTGCGCGGTGATGGAGCCGGTCTGGCCGCGGGTGATGAACCGGGGCGCCCCGATCTTGACGTTGCCGCCCTTGCGGGCGCCGGGCGTGGCCTTCTGGACACCCACCGCTTCTCGGACCGCCGGCCACTGTGCCGCCGACTCGCCACCGATGGTCCACAGCGCCGCCCCCGCCAGACCGGTCGAACGGGCGACCCGCACCCGGTCGGCGACCGACTTGGCGTCGGCGAAGAAGGCCTTGCGGGTAACGGTGCACTCGGTCTTTTCACCCTTGGCGTTGAGGCCCTTGTAGACGATCGCGTAGGAAGCGGTGAGCTCCCCGGAGGACGGCGTCCCGGCTGATCTCGTCGGGCGCCACCCCGTCCTCGGCAAGTGATGCCAGCGCACTGCCCGCCGTCATCGAGAAGTTGCTGTCCTTGATGTCCTGGCCGACCGGGCACTTGCCGGTCTTGCCGGTGTACCAGTTGCGCCCGTAGACCGGGATTCCCAGCTGCACCTTGGCGCCGGGCAACTGCGTCGGCGCGAACGCTGCGACCCTCTGCACCCAGCCCAGGGGGGCGATCGGGCCGGGGCTGCCCACCGAGTAGTCGTAGGCCATGATCCGCAGCAGGTCGGCGGACTTGCCGACGCCGGCATAGTCGTACACCCAGTAGCCGCTGGTGCTGTCCCGGTTGGCGTTGTACATCGGTGGCACCGTGACCGCCAGCAGCTTGCCCTCGGCGTGCAGGGCGTCGGCGAGTTCAGTCACGAAGGCGACCCAGTTGGGCCTGGTCGTCGCCCAGGTGGAACTGCCGTCGGTGAACGCGAACGTCTCGTAGTCCAGATCGATGCCGTCGTAGCTGTTGGTGAGCACCAGATTCACGATGTCCTGGACGTGCGCCTGCCGCTTCTCCGGTGAGGCCAGCGTCTTGGCCATGTTCGCCTTGCCGGAGCCGTCGGTGATCGACGGCAGGATCTTGACTCCCTGACCGCGCAACTTGGCCAGCGCCGCAGCCCGAGCGGTGGGAGACAGATGGTCGTGGAGGTAGACCTTGGACCCGTCCCACCGGGCGTCGTGCCAGAACGGGGAGATGTCGCTGAAGAGATCGGAGTTGGTGAGGAAGCTTGCGCTCGACGTCTCGGTCGACCAGTAGGGCAACCATCCGGACAGGAATCGGCGGGGTTCGTCGGCGGCATACAGAGGCGCCACCGCGGTCGCGGTGAGGCAACCAGCGGCCATCGCGGCAACGACAGCCACGCCTCGGCGCTTCATCGAGCCTCCCCAGGCTTCTTCTATGTACACACACTGCTTCGACACGCAGCACAGAAAACATGAACTGCGTCACTCACAGTGTAGACGTCAGCGGCCATGACTCGCGTTCCCGTCCGTTTTTCGGTCAATACCCGGAGGTTCACGGGGGGAGGCGCCACCGTCTGCCCCATTCCCGGTCGCCCGGGGGTTACCGTGTGTGTCCATGCGCACCGTGATCGGACTATGCACAGCGGCTCTGCTGTGCACCGCCTCCCCCGCTGTCGCTGCTGACTCCGATTCCCTGGCCGAACGCGCTGACGCGGCAGCGGCGGCGGCGACGGCCGAACTGAGCGCCCGGGTGACCAGTGCCCAGGCCAATGCGACCATTGCGTTCCTGATCCCGCTGCGGATCACCAACCCGCGCATCGGCAACACGTTCGGCTTCGACGTGGTGGACGCGTCATCCGGCGAGCCGGTCTTCTCCCGGATGGCGACGACATCGCTGCGTCCGGCCTCGAACATGAAGATCGTCACGGCGTTGAACGCACTGCGGGTCCTCGGCCCGGACACCCGCATGACCACCGACACCGTCGTCCCGGAACCCGGAACCGTCATCCTGCGCGGCGGCGGCGACACCACCCTCGGGGTCAGCGGGTTGACGAGACTGGCGTCGGCCACCGCCAAGTACCTCAAGACCAACGACATGCTGCCTACCCCTGTGCAACCCCCCGACTACCGGCCCAAGACCTGCACCGTGGCCGGCAAGACCCGCAAATCCACCACCAAGAACCCCTGCCCGATGGTCACCCCGCCCAAGACGCAGCCACCGGTCAAGGTCTACGTGGACGACTCGCTCTACGGCAAGCCCACGGGGGGGCCGGGGTGGACCGGCTCCTACATGCCCAGCGTCGTGCGGCCGGTGCGTCCGCTCGGGCGGATCGGCGTCTACCAGTGGGACAGCGCCGGCGAGGCCGGTGCGGTGTTCACCTCCGCCCTGCGCTCGACCGGGGTCAAGGCCAAGACCGCCGGCCACCAGGATGCCGCACCGGACGCTGTGAGCGCTGCGGCGGTCACCGGCGAAACGGTGGCAGCGCAGGTCCGTTACATGATGCAGGTCAGCGAGAACAACATCGCCGAGATGCTCTTCCGGCAGGTGGCCGTGGAACGCGGCCGCAAGGGCACCTTCACCGGGGGTCGCCTCGCCGCCCGCGACAGCCTGCGGGAACTCGGCCTGGACACGGCCGGGCTGAAACTGCTGGACGGCAGCGGTGTGTCGCGCGACGACCGCCTGACCCCGCGGTTCCTGACCGACCTGCTGCAAGTGGCGTTGAAGACCGACAAGTACCCGCAGTTCAACAGCTTCTTCGCCTCGCTGCCGATCGGCGGGCGCACGGGCACGCTGTCCCCGAGCACCGCCCGTTTCACCACCAGCCCCAGCAAGTGCGCCGCCGGCCAGGTGCGCGCGAAGACGGGGACACTGTTCGACACCATCGGGTTGTCCGGCTACACCCGCGGCGCCGACGGCGAACTCAAGGTCTTCTCGGCGCTGGTGAACGATCGCCCCCAGAAATACAGCCCGCTGTCGACCCGGCAAGCCGTCGACGGGCTCATCGCCACGGTCAACGGGTGCTGGGGACCGACGTCCCAAACCGGCCAGCCCCCGGCCGGCTAGCGCAGGCGACTGGCGATCGCGTCGCGCGCGGCCACCAACTCGCTGAGCACGGTTTCGTCCGGGGCTTGCAGGACGTAGAGACCGACGACCGCCTCGATCCCGGGTACCAACAGCGCCGCGGCTGCCGACGCCACCGACCCGGGACCCCTGGCCGGAGCCACCACCGGGCGGTTGTCGCCGCGCCGCGAGAGCAGCACGGCTTGACCGGCCGCCGTATCCTCGAGCCCGGATCGGGAACCCACCCGGACGCCGACGAAGACCTCAGCCCGCGGGGGTTCCGCCACTGCGACCACGACGAGTCCGTCCGCACCGTCGGTGATCGTCAGATGCGCGGTTGCCGTGGTCGTGTCGGCCAGTCGCCGCAACGGCGGCAGGGCGGCCTCGCGCAGCAGCGGCTGCACCTGTCGCGCCAGACCGATCAGTCCGAGACCGACGTGGCAGCGGCCGTCCACCGCTCGGCGCAGCAGGGCGTGCTTCTCCAGCGTGACGACGAGCCGGTAGACCACGGTCCGGCCGATGCCGAGTTCCGTGGCGATCTCGCTGACGCGCATCCCCTCCGGGTGATCGGCCAACAAGGTCAGCAGGGTCAACCCGCGGTCCAGCGTCTGGGAGGTCTCAGCTGTCATCGAGACCACCTTCTCTCCCCCGCGCCGCGATGACCATCACCGCGCCGGGAGTGTCGCCGTCCCAGATCCGATATCCGGCGATCGAGGGTTCCGTGTGCGCACCCGGGGAGGGCGTCACTGCTCCCCGCCGTCGTCACCAGGTATCGGCAGGCCCTTGTAGATCGCCTCGCACTGCGGGCACACCGGGAACTTCGAGGGGTCACGATTGGGTACCCAGACCTTGCCGCACAAGGCGATGACCGGCTCACCGAGCACCGCACTGGCCAAGATCTTGTCCTTCTTGACGTAATGGGCGAACCGCTCGTGGTCCCCCTCTTCGAGTTGGGTGTCGGTCTCGACGAGGGTGTCGGTCGTCAGATCGGGGCTGTCCAGGGGATGCGAAGCAACCATAGGGATGAGTCTACGTGAGGCAGATCACATCGTTGCGGGGGCCGGTATAACGCAGCGTGAATACGATCTTCGACGGCTCCGAGCCCACCGACCATTGGATGACGTGACGCTATGTGTCCGGATCGGGATAAGACACCCATAACTGGCCGAGACTTGACGCGGGGGCGATTACTCTGCGCATAATGCCATCGAACGGTTGAGGCGCAGATCACCCGAACGAACGATGCCGCAACCGCTCACTGTGAGTAGCGTTCAAGTCGTGGTTACTGCTCACCGATTCCTCTGAACGGGGGACGTGGAGCACGAGGTGGGAATCCGCTCGCACAACGTGGGAGCGGCCGTCGCCGGGTAAGGACCGGCTGATTGGAGAAGACATGCCGCAGCAACCTCTGTCACAAGTACCGGCCGATGCCACCTGGGATTGGCAGGAGGTCGGTTCCTGTCGGGAGGCCGATCCGGAACTTTTCTTCCACCCGCAGAACGAGCGCGGCCTGGCCCGCCTTCGACGCGACCGCGCAGCCAAGGCCGTATGCGCCAACTGCGATGTCCGCATCGACTGCGCCGACTATGCGATCCGCGCCCGCGAGCCCTACGGCGTCTGGGGTGGGTTGACCGAGGAAGAGCGCGAGCGTGTGTACGTGCGGATCGCGCTGGCCCAGTTCCCCCGCCAGCGCGGCGAGGGCGCCGTCGCGGCCGCCGTTGAGATCTCCGAAGCCGTGTCCCCGGGTGCCTTGGGCGTGGTCTCCTAGAACTGTCGACCGAACGCCGTCCGCACGTCGCGGGCGGCGTTTCGTCATGTCTGGCGGCGCTCGGCCTCATCGAGCTCCCGCAGCACCGCGCGGTACGTGCGGAAGGACACAACGGTCGCGACAGCCAGCAATGCGGCCATCACCGCGAACAGCGCACTGCGCTGCCCCAAGTGCGCTGACCGCGAACCACACTGTCCCCACTGCGCACATCGCGGCCAGGAACATCAGCACGTTGCTCTTCGCGGCGCCGTTCATGGCGTCAGCCTAACCGCGTCAGTCGGGCCGAGGGACGCGAGTAGCGCGGCGGGCGATCCCATCTGCGAGCACGGTCAGTCGCAACGACTGCAGCGGCCCCGCCAGGCCCGCGACGCAAGTCCGAGGCGGCCAAGCCGGCGGTGCCCGCCTGTGCAGGTGAGGGCCGCCGGATCGTGAACGGTCACGTGCCGCCGAGGGCTGGGACGACGGTGCCCAAGCGCCAGCAGCAGGCAGGTCAGCACGAACAGGGTCAGCAGCAGCGGCCAGAGCCACTTCAGATACCGGTCGTACCGGACCTTGGCGATGGCCAGACCACCCATGACGATGGCGGAGGTGGGCGTGAACAGGTTCACCCATCCCGAGGCCGACTGGTAGGCGGTCACCACGATCGCCCGGCTCACACCGGCGAAGTCCCCCAGCGGCGCCAGGATCGGCATCGCCAGAGTGGCGTGCCCGGACGACGACGGGATCAGGAAGGCCAGTGGGATGTTGACGATGAACATCATCACCGCGAACACCGCACCGGAGAGGTCGGTTACCAGGCTCTCCAGCGAGTGCAGCACGGTGTCGGTGATGCCGGCGTTGTTCATCACCACGGTGACGCCGCGGGCGAACGCGATGATGAATGCCGGGCCGATGAAGTCGCCCATGCCGGCGATGATCGCGCCGACCATCCCCTCCTCGCCGAGCTTTCCGACCAGGCCGATGATGACCGCCGCGACCAGGAACAGCGCTGCCAACTCGGGGAAGTACCAGTAGAGCGTGATCCGCTCCATCCAGGAGATGTCGCCGAGTCCCGGCAGGTCCGCCCACGGGACCACCGAGAAGATCATCAGCACGAAGGACAGCCCGAAGATCCACATGACCACCTTCTGCGAACCGGTCATCTCCGGCGGCTCGCCCTCGCTCTCCATCTCGAGCGCCGCGTCCTCCTCGGTCAACGGGCACCAGCATCTTCTCCGGGTGACCCTTGATCTTCCGGGCGTACCGGAGCACGAAGAAGATGGACGTGGCCGTCAGCACGATGTACATCAGCACGCGCAGGACGATGCCGTTGCCCAGGTCGATGCCGGCGGCATCGGAGGCGACGCCGGTGGCGAACGGGTTGACCGTGGACGCCATGGTGCCGGTTCCGGCCCCGACCAGGATGACGACCGCACCGAGCAATCGGTCATACCCCAGGGCCACGAATATGGGCACGATCAGGGCGTAGAAACCCAATGTCTCCTCTGCCATGCCGTACGTCGTGCCACCGAGGGAGAAGACCAACATCAGAACGACTATCAGAGCGTTCCCGCGCGTTCGGTACCTGTGCGTCAGCCGCGCGATACCGGCGTCGAGTGCTCCGGTCTTGATCGTCACCGTGATGAAGGCACCGATGGCCAGGACGAAGAAGAACACCTGCGCGGCGCCGAACAGCGAGCCCTCGTTGTACGGGCCGGTGTTCCCGGGCGCGGTGACCAGTTCGGCGGGTAGTCCGTCACAGGTCTTATCCGCGACCGCCTGCTGATCGGGGGTCACCTCCTCCACCGGCGCGGAAACCTCGCGGATGCCGTACAGGCCGTTGACCGGTGACAGCCACAGGTCGTACAGACGCTCCTTGAACGTCATGCTGACGTCGGTCTGTTCGTACGAGGCCGGGATCGGCTTGGCGTTGCCGCCATCACAGGACACGTACTGGTACGACCCCGGCTTGATGACGAACGTGAGCGCGAAGACCAACAACAGCACGAAGAACAGCACTGTGTACGCGGTCGGGAACTTGAAGCCCTTCTTCTGCTCCGGTTCGGATTCCACCGGTGGTGCGGTGTCGGATGCCATTGGTTTCTCCCAATCTGGTCGCATGCACTTGGCATGAGGCGCCGCCTCATTGCTAGCAAAAACGCGTGTGCCGTGTCGCTGCCAGGCGCCCGCGTAGTCGCATTCCGGACGTTGGTTCGACCCAGAGTCGCCCGATCCGGGCGAACTGAGTGCGCCGAACAGGGCAAATTCTGGGTGCGGAGTGCCGCCGAATGGCATACGCGGCAGATGTTTACCAGTATCGGAGGCAGCCCGCACCTGGCGGGATCTCCACGAAGGGAATCGTGAATGTCTGAGTATCACGTTGACTCCGAGGTGGGTCAGCTCGAATCGGTCATCGTCCACCGACCGGGACTGGAGTTGGCTCGTCTCACTCCCTCCAATGTCGAGGACCTGCTTTTCGATGACGTCATGTGGGCGGCCCGAGCGCGCGAGGAGCACGATGCCTTCTCCACGAAGTTGAAGGACAAGGGCATCGAGGTCCTCCACTTCCAGACCTTGCTCAAAGAGGCTCTGGACCAGCCGGGTGCCCGCGAGTTCCTCGACGAGCGACTCACCAGCGCCACGCAGGTCGGGCCGGCTCTGGACGAGCCGCTGTCGGAACTGGTGATGCAGCAGGACGCCGAGTTGCTGTCCGAGGTGATGATCGGTGGCGTGCTCAAGAAGGATCTGCACCTGCCCCACACCCAGAGCCTGCTGTGGAGCTACCTGGACGACTACGACTTCATCCTGACGCCGTTGCCGAACCACCTGTTCCAGCGCGACAACACGGCCTTCTGCTACGACGGGCTCTCGGTCAACCCCATGGCCAAGCCTGCGCGTAAGCGCGAGACCCTGCACTCGCGCACGATCTGGAACTTCCACCCCCGCTTCGCCGACGCCGGCCTGAACTTCTACTACGGCAACGACGACGAGCACCACGAGCCGGCCACCGTCGAGGGCGGCGACATCCTGGTCATCGGCAACGGTGCCGTGATGATCGGCATGGGCGAGCGCACCACCCCGCAGGGTGTCGAGGTCCTGGCGCGCAAGTACTTCAAGTTGAGCCAGGGCCAGATCAACAAGGTCATCGTCGTCGAGCTGCCGAAGACCCGCGCGTTCATGCACCTGGACACCGCGATGACGATGATCGACAAGGACGCGTTCTCCTGCTACCCGTACCTGCCGGACCACCTGCGCTCCTACACCCTGGAGCCAGTGGGTGACGGCGGTGACTTCACGGTCACCGAGAACGAGGATCTGTGGCCGGTCGTCGCCGACGCCATCGGTGTTCCCGAGATCCGCGTGCTCAAGACCCCGATCGACGAGCTCGGCGCCCAGCGCGAGCAGTGGGACGACGGCAACAACTTCCTGGCGGTCGCGCCCGGCGTCATCTTCGGGTACGAGCGCAACACGACCACGAACACCTTCCTGCGCAAGGAGGGCATCGAGATCGTGACCATTGTGGGCTCCGAACTCGGCCGCGGCCGGGGTGGCCCGCGCTGCATGAGCTGCCCGATCGTTCGCGGTCCGGCGTAGTGGTCCTCGTGTGGGGTGGCCTCAGGGTCACCCCACACGCATATCAACCCCAACCAACCTCAAAGGAGATGTAGTGCCTGTCAACCTTCGCAACCGCGACTTCCTCAAGGAACTGGACTTCACCACGCAGGAGTTGCAGTTCCTGCTCGACCTGTCCCGCGACCTCAAGCGCGCCAAGTACACCGGCAACGAGCGCCAGCGGATGCAGCGCAAGAACGTTGCGCTGATCTTCGAGAAGACCTCCACCCGCACCCGGTGTGCGTTCGAGGTGGGCGCCTACGACCAGGGTGCGGGTGTGACCTACCTGGACCCCAGCGGCTCCCAGATGGGGCACAAGGAGTCCATCGCCGACACCGCACGGGTGCTGTCCCGCTTCTACGACGGAATCGAGTACCGCGGCAGCGCACACACCAACGTCGAGGAACTCGCCGAGTACTCCGACGTCCCGGTGTGGAACGGCCTGACCGACGAGTGGCACCCCACCCAGATGCTGGCCGACTTCCTCACCATGAGCGAGCACAGCCGTGGCAAGCCGATCTCCGAGATCACCTACACCTACATGGGCGACGCCCGCTCCAACATGGGCAACTCGCTGCTGGTGATGGGGGCGATCATGGGCGCTGACGTGCGCATCTGCTCGCCGAAGGACCTGTGGCCGTCCAAGGAGGTCCAGGACGCGGCCCACGAGCGCGCCGAGCAGTCGGGCGCGCGAGTGATGCTGACCGACGACCCCGACGAGGCCATCCCCGGTTCGGACTTCTTCCACACCGATGTGTGGGTGTCCATGGGTGAGCCGAAGGAGGTCTGGGACGAGCGGATCAAGCTGCTCAAGCCGTACCAGGTGAACCGCGCCGCGCTGGAGAAGACCGGCAACAAGAACGCCAAGTTCATGCACTGCCTGCCGGCCTTCCACGACACCAACACCAAGGTCGGCAAGGAGGTCGCCGCCTCCACCGGGATGGACAACGGCCTCGAGGTGACCAACGACGTGTTCGAGTCCGACGCCAACATCGCGTTCGACCAGGCCGAGAACCGGCTGCACACGATCAAGGCGATCATGGTCGCCACCATCGGCGACTGACCGCTCCACGACGAGGGCGGCGGTCCGGGTGATGCCCGGGTCGCCGCCTTCGTCATGTCCGGCGGTGGACCACCCGCGGCGTGGCCGACTCGCCGAGCCGTCCCGCTACGGTGCCCAGATCTCAGGCGTCGGGCTGTCTGTTGCCGCTCGTGCAGTTCGTTGCCGCTCAGCGTCGCACGAGCACCCACGCACTACCCGAACAGCAACAATCGCGCGCGCCTGCCCACGAACCGCGGAACCACCGGCAGGGGGGACGCAACGTCGTCACAGCCAGCCGCAGCAATCCGAATGACCACCAACGCTCAGCCGCGAACCCGCACGACCTCGTAGCCCGATGCCCGGACCACCACCCGCTGCCCCCGCGGCCACAGCCCGACGCGGGCCAGACCCCGTCGATTCGTGCGCACGGTCTTCTGTCCCACGACCACGCGGGCGCGCACCACCGGTGTGCCGGCGTCGGTCACCCGAACCGTGCCCGCTGTTCGTCGCGGCCGGACCGCGGGGGTCGGCGAGAATCGGGCATGCCAGGCCTTGGCCGCGGACGTCGCCACTACCTCGCCCCCCGCAAGCGCGACGCTGGTCGGCAGCGCGAGTTGCTTGCACGTGGGTTCCCCGAAGCGGGTGAGGAACGCGTCGCTGCGCCGGGTGCACACCGCGTTGCCGGTCGTGTAGCCGAGCCACAACCGGCCATCGGCGGAGAAACTGAGGTCAACCGCTGCCAGCCCGATCGGCGTCGGCAGGTCCAGCCACCGGGTATCGCCGGCACGCCACACGCGGACAACGTCGTCGGCCACCGGGTAGGCCAGCCAGGCAGCCACACCGCGGGCGGCCAGGGCGACCCGCTGGTCGGGTCTGCGGAAGTCCGAACCCGGGGCGACCTGCGATCCGCCGATCGCCGGTGCGGCCGGCAGTCCGGTCACCGGCGCGACCTGCACGCCCTGCTGCCCGTCCGCGGAGTACCAGCTCAGCCAGGCATTCGAAGCGGTGGCTGCGATCGCCGGGAAGTAGGCGGTTCCCGAGCGGATCTGCGTCTCGTTCGCGGCCTCGGGCTTGACCCGCACGGACGCCGCCCCGTCGGTGTACGCGTACACCAGTCGGCCGTCGACGGCAGCGGCATCCTGGCCCTGCGACACGTATGCGAACTGCGAGTCCGTGACCGCAACCGGGCTCCCATCACCGGCGACGAAGGCGTTGCCCGGCCAGAACAGCCCTGAACCCGGCACTCCCCTGAGCCCTGCGGTCACCACGCGGCGGCCGACCCGCACCGGATCCGGACTGAGCCATGTCCAGCCGCTCAGGAGGGTGTCGGTCGGCCCCCAAACGCCCGTCCTTGCGCACCGCCCGGGTGTACAGAGCGCCGTTCGGAGAACTCCATGTGATCCCTGCCTGCCGGCCGACCTGACCCACCCACGGTCGGCTGCTGTCGACCAGGCCCTTGCCCACCAGGTCCCAATCCGCCGCCTCGGCGGTGGCGGGGCAGCCCACCACGATGGCAACTGCCACGACGACTGCACCTGACGCACGCACACGTCCATTGCACCATCCCGACCCCGGCCGGTGCGCCGAACATAGCCTTGGGAGCGTGACCAGCGGACAGCGTGCGGTGCTTGCGGCAGTCGCTGTGAACCTGATGGGGGTGCTCGCCCTGTTCCTCACCGGCGCGATGTCGGTCCAGATCGGACGGGAGTTCGATGTCACACCGGCCACGGTCGGTGCTCTGGCCTCACTGTTCGCGGTGTCCACCACTCTCGGCAGCGCGCCGCTGGGAAGGCAAGTGCGAAGGCTCGGTGTGCGTCGCAGTCTCTGGGTGGCCACCAGCGCCTCGAGTGTGGCACTGCTGGTGTGCGCGGCCAGCCGCTCGATCCAGATGTTGGGGGTGGCCCTGCTCATCGGCGGGCTGGGCAACGCCATCGGCCAACCGGCCGGCAATGCGTTGGTCGCCGCGCAGGTGCGCCCCGAGAAGTACGGGCTGGGTTTCGCGATCAAGCAGTCGGGCATACCCATGGCCACCCTCCTCGGCGGGCTGGCGGTGCCGCTGGTGGCGCTGACGGTCGGGTGGCGGTTCGCCTACGTGATGGCCGCGGGCGCGGCGATCATCGCGATGCTGTTGGTGCCTCCGGACCGGGCGGCCACCCAGACCCGCAGCGAGCAACGGATCCCCGCCGACCTGGTTCCGGCCCTGTGGCTGCTGGTGGTCGGGCTGGTGGCCGCCGTGCTGGCTGCCACGTCGATCGGCGCGCTGGGTGCCGCGGGCGGCGTGCAGGTGGGCTTGAGCGAGGCGACCGCCGGGTATCTCGTGGCCGCCGGTGGCCTGGCCGGGCTGGTCATCCGGCTCGCGTCGGGCTTCGGGGCCGACAGGTGGACGTTCGACCCGCTGGTCGGGGTCGCCGGGCTGTGCGTGTTGGGAGCGCTGGGATGGTTCCTGATGGCCACAGGATCGTCGGGGCTGTTCGTGATGGGGCTCATCGTCGCCAACGCCTTCGGCTGGGGCTGGCCCGGGCTGCAGCACCTGGCCGTGGCCCGCCGGTTCCCGACCTCGACCGCTGCCGCCAGCGGGGTGGCACAGACCGGCGTTGCCATCGGGCTGCTCATCGGCCCGCTGACCCTGGGCACCATCGCCAACCACAACTGGTCGGCGATGTGGTTCGTCGCCGGCTGTTCGGCGCTGGTCGGCGCGGCCGTGGTCCGACTGGCTGCCACCCGGATCCCGCTGCCGCACCTACACTGAAGACCATGCGGCGGTTGCTCACGGTGATGCTCGGCGTCCTGGCGACGCTGCTCATCGCGTCCCTGGGCGCCGGCCAGATGGCCGGGGCGGTGGCCACCAAGAAGAAGACCGCCGCCGCCGAGTGGGACGTCGTGATCATCCTCACCGACGATCAGCCCACAGGGACCCTGCAGGGGATGCCACAGGTCAGCCGGTTGCTGATGGATCGCGGAGTGACGTACAGCAACGCCATCGTGCCGACCAGCCTGTGCTGTCCGAGTCGCACGAGCCTGTTGACCGGGCAACTGGCCACGCAGACCGGGATCTACAGCAACGAGTCCGACACCGGCTACGGCGGGTACCCCGCGGTCAAAGCGGCCGGGCTGGAGAAGAAGACCCTTGCGACCGCCCTGGACGGCGCGGGTTACAACACCGCCTACTTCGGCAAGTACCTCAATGAGTACGGACCGCTGTACGACGGCACGGCCCCACCCGGCTGGGACACCTGGCGAGCCTTCACCACCCGGCAGAGCGGCAAGTACCGCAACTTCGGACTCACCGACGCCGTGCCGTTCGGCCAGCCCGCGAAGACCGCGAAGCAGGAGTTCGTGAAGCAGTACTCCACCACGTTCCTCGGGCAACAGGCCGCCGCGCACATCCGGAACGCGGCGCCGGACCAACCGCTGTTCACAGTCTTCGCGCCCTATGCGCCGCATTCGCCCTTCACCGCCCAGCGCAAGTACCGCGGGTCCAGCCGGGTGCCCACGAACTACCTCAACGACTCCGTGATGGAGTCCGACGTCTCGGACAAGCCCGACTACGTCAAGCAGGAACCGCTGTCGGCGACCGTCGAGGGCGCCGCGCCGGGGATCAATCTGGCCAAACAGATGGACACGCTGCGCAGCGTCGACGACCAGGTGGGGGCCATCTACGACGCGGTCCGCGCAAGCGGCAGGCTGAACCGGACGCTGTTCGTCTATGTCTCCGACAACGGATACATGCACGGCGAGCACCGGCTCGACGGCAAGGGCTACCCGTATCTGAAGTCCACCAACGTACCCCTGGTGATGCGCTGGGGCGCGGGGTCGACGGGCACCGTCGACGACCGCTTGACGATCGCGAACGTGGACATCCACGCCACGATCCTGCAGGCGGCCGGACTGGCCAACACCAGCGCCGGCAGTTCCATGCTCGCCCCCCGCCACGACCAAGGCGTCCCGATGGTGGGCGCGGAATCGACCAGCCGGGTCATCCGGCCACCGTTCTGCGCCTGGCGCACCCGCGACGAGTTGTTCGTCCGCTACGGCAGCGCAGAGGAGGAGTTCTACGACTACCGTGCGGATCCGTACGAGTTGGACAATCGGATCGGGGACCCGGCCTACGCCGCGCGCATCGATGAACTGCGGCAACTGGCACGGGCCGCCTGCGCCCCGCCGCCACCGGGCTTCGGGCCGACGTTCGACCTGCCCCGGTGGCGTCCGGCGCGCGGTGGCACTGCACCGCCGCTGCCGGATTCGGGCAGCGACAAGGTGACGCGGGCGTAGCGCCGGGTCGCAGGCTGGCGCCCGCCGGCGACAAGCCGACTCGCGAGACGCCGGAACACGCAGCAGGGGCGCCCCGATCCGGGACGCCCCTGCGTGGGTGATCAGGCCTTGGCGGCCTCAAGCCGCTGGCGCAGTGCGGTGAGCTCGTCGCGCAGAGACTGCGGGACGCTGTCACCGAACTTCTCGAAGTACTCCTCGGTGAGGTCGCACTCGGCCAGCCAACTGTCGGGGTCGACCGCGAACAACTCGGCCAACTGCTCCTCGGTCATGTCCAGACCGTCCACGTAGAGGTCACCCTCCTTCGGCTTGCCGCCGATCGCGGTCGGCTCGGCCTCGGTGCGGCCATCGACCCTGTCGATGATCCACGCCAGCACCCGGCTGTTCTCGCCGAACCCTGGCCAGATGAACTTCCCGTTCTCGTCCTTGCGGAACCAGTTCACCTGGTAGACCTTCGGCAGCTTGTCGGCGTCGGCGCTCGCACCGATCTTCAACCAGTGCCCCCAGTAGTCGGCCATGTTGTAACCGCAGAACGGCAGCATGGCGAACGGGTCGCGGCGCAGTTGGCCCATGCCGCCGACCGCAGCGGCCGTCATCTCGGACGAGACCGTGGCACCGATGAACACACCGTGCGCCCAGTCGCGGGCCTCGGTCACCAGCGGCACGTTGGTTGCACGGCGGCCACCGAACAGGATCGCGGAGATCGGCACACCGGCCGGGTCCTCCCAGTTGTCGGCGATCGACGGGCACTGCGCGGCGGGTGCGGTGAACCGGGCGTTCGGGTGACTGCTCGGCTCGTCGGAGTCGGGCGTCCAGTCCCGGCCCTTCCAGTCGATCAGATGCGCCGGCGTCTCCTCGGTGAACCCCTCCCACCAGATGTCACCGTCATCGGTCAATGCGACGTTGGTGTAGATGCAGTTGCCCCACAGCGTCTTGACCGCGTTGGCGTTGGTCTTCTCGCCGGTGCCGGGTGCGACGCCGAAGAAGCCGGCCTCCGGGTTGATCGCGTACAGCCGGCCGTCGTCGCCGAAGCGCATCCAGGCGATGTCGTCACCGACGGTCTCGACCTTCCAGCCGGGGACAGTGGGCTCGAGCATCGCCAGGTTGGTCTTGCCACACGCCGACGGGAACGCGGCCGTCAGGTAGTTGACCTGGCCATCCGGCGCGGTGAGCTTCAGGATCAGCATGTGCTCGGCCAGCCAGCCCTCGTCGCGGGCCATCGCCGAGGCGATCCGCAGCGCGAAGCACTTCTTGCCCAGCAGGGCGTTGCCGCCGTAGCCGGAACCGTACGACCAGATCTCCCGGGACTCGGGGAAGTGGACGATGTACTTGGTGTCGTTGCACGGCCACGCGACGTCCTCGCGGGCGTTGCCGTCGGCGTCGATCAGCGGGTACCCGACGGAGTGCAGCGCCGGGACGAAATCGCCGTCCTCACCGATGAGGTCCAGAGCCGCCTGACCCATTCGGGTCATGAGCCGCATGTTCACCACGACGTAGGGCGAGTCGGTCAACTCCACGCCCAGTTGCGAGATGCGGGAGCCGAGCGGACCCATGGAGAACGGGATCACGTACATCGTGCGCCCGCGCATGCAGCCGGCGAACAGCCCCTTCAGGGTCGTGCGCATCTCGGCGGGGTCCTGCCAGTTGTTGGTGGGACCGGCGTCCTTTTCGCGCAGCGAGCAGATGTAGGTGCGGTCCTCCACGCGGGCCACGTCGGACGGGTCCGAGCGGGCGAGGAACGAGTTGGGTCGCAGTTCGGGGTTCAGTCGGGTGAAGGTCCCGCTGTCCACGAGTGCCTGAGTCAGGCGCTCCCACTCAGCGTCCGAACCGTCACACCACTCCACGCGATCAGGCTGCGTGAGGTTCGCGACCTCTTCGACCCACTCGAGGAGCTTCTTGTTCCTGGTGGGTGGGTTTTCCATTCCTGCAATCGTCATCAGTGCACTCCGTATCCGCGCGATCGACTAGGACGGCGCGGTTTCGGCGCCGATTGGCTGCGCGATGCCTAGTCCGACAACTGTGCCATGCCACCCATCCCGACGCACTCCCGGGGGTAGGGCTGCGGGCAGTGTTAACGCGGGTGTAACCCCAGGTGCGACATTGCGCGGCGGCGGGTCGGAGCTCGCGGCGAGGGCGACCCACGGCCCCCGGCAACGGCCGGCTGAGGGCGGCGCCGGCGGTCCCTGTCCCGTGGTGATCGCACTGCGCGTTTGGCGCAACACCCCCCGTGACCGGTAAGGTCTTGCCCGCTGTCTGCCGAAGGAGGGTGCGTGAGCAAACCAGCGATCGTCGCCGCTCTGTGTTGCTTGGCCGCAGCACCCCTGCTGGCGACGCTGCCCACGTCCGCCGAGCCGCAACATCTGCCCGTCCCCGTGGTCAGCGGCAGCGGGCTGGGCCAGTACGCCAAACCCGCAGGACGGGTCGAGGGCTTCGCGGCCTACGTGCCGCAGGCCAGTTGCGACCCGCGCTGGCGCAAGGGGATCGAGCAGTTCCGGGACCTCGTGATCAAGACCTACCCGGCCACCTCCGACTGGGGGTCGCTGCGCAACTGCACCGATGACGGCATCAGCGAGCACCTCGACGGCCGGGCCTGGGACTGGCACGCCGATGTCAACGACCCGAAGGCCTTCGCCGCAGCCACCGACCTCATCAACTGGCTCATGGCGAAGGGCCCCGACGGCCAGCAGGCCTACTGGGCACGGCGGTTGGGGATCATGTACATCGGCTACAACCGGCGCATCTGGGGCGCCTACCGGGCGGCCGACGGCTGGCGGAAGTTGAACAACTCCAATCCGCACACGGACCATGTCCACTTCTCCTTCTCGTGGGCCGGGGCATTCGGGAAGACGAGCTTCTGGGACGGGACGGCAGCCCCCGAGGACTACGGCCCGTGCCGGCCGTTCCAGGGCGAACCTGCGGCGATCCACACCCGGACGAACCCCAACCCCCGACCCTGCAGCTACCCGCCGCCGTTGACCCGGACCTCCTCGAAACCCGGCAAGTTGCTGTGGCGCGGCAGTCAGTCGAAGGAGGTGCTCGCAGCCCAGAAGGCGCTCGGGGTGCCGGACGCCAACGGGTTCTTCGGCCCCGTCACGATGCGGGCCGTGCTGGGCTACCAGCGCAAGAACGACCTCACGCCCAGCGGCGCCATCGACACCCTCACTCGTGCCCGTCTGGTGAGCGACGGGGTGCTGCGCGGCTGAGGCACCAGTGTCCCGCGGGCACCGGGTCGCTGGACTCACGGCTGCGGGTACGCATGCCGAGCGTCAGCGCCGGACCCCAGTAGCCGCAACATTTCGCGGCACCGTTCCACACGATCGCTTGCCCCGGTCGCACCACCGGCAGCCCACAGTCGCAACCTCCGGTACTCCAACGCGCCACCTCGACCTCCCGGCCGGCACCACACATCGGGCAGACCTGCCGCAAGGTTTCATAGGTGGTGCGTCGACCGGACACGGTCTCGCGCCAGCGACAGGCACCGGACAACAGCGCCGGCACGAGGTCGGCCACCGGCAGACTTCGACCCGCCACCACACAGCGGGGCTCGGCCAACCAGTCCCGGACGACGAACATCGGCAAGTGCGGCCCGGCGCGATGGCCCGCGGGCACATCGGCCACCAGCCACGTGCAGCGCACCCCGGCCGCAGCGTACGTCGCCTGTCGCCGCTCGTACTCGCGCAACACCTGTCGCGATCTCTGCACTTCGAAGGCGATCCGCACCGGTCCGCGTTCGGCCATGACGTCCGCGACGTAGCCCTCCCCCGGCACTTCGGTGGCCGCCGACCACCCGGCGGCAGCAGCGGCTGCGGCGATCACGGCCTTGACCCGCAGGTGCTCGGCGGACTCGGCATGGACACAGCCGCAGTCCCGGGCATGCACGAAGTGTTTCGTGCCCAGGCCGGAGACCCTGGGGAAACCCGGATGCCCGCATGGTTGCAGGACGATGTCCTTGCCACGCAGTCCCGACCACGTCGGCTCATCGGTGAGCGGGGCGCACAACAACTCACCGTCGACGCTGGCACTCAGGGGCATGCCTCAAGTCCTACCCCCGGCGCGGTCGCGCAAGGAAGTCATGCCCCGCGATCTGTGGACGACCCCTGCCCGGGATCCACAGGCGGCCTACTTGTAGTACGGCGGAGCCCACCCCAGGTACGGACCCCAGTCGTCCATGCGATGCCAGTTGATCATCTGCACGGTGCCGTCCGGCATGTTCGTCACGGCCTTGCCGTCTCCGACATAGGTGGCGATGTGACCGGCAGCGTGCCCCGGATCCCAGAACATCTGGGCTCCCAGCGGCGGATAGGCGTCCTTGGGATGGGCGACCCCGGCGTCCTTGGAGCGGCGCCACTGATCGAAAGCCGTACCGAGGCGCGGCCCCTTGGGCATGTAGGCGTCGTCGGCCAGCCGCAGGCAGGCGCCCCAATACCCGCTGACCTCGTCGGCCGCGAGGTCCTTGAGATAGGCCACCGCCTTCTCCGGCGATCGGGTGGTGCCGATCGGGCGCATCGGATCGCTGCGGGAGACCTGCTGGTGGCGCTCCTGTGACCAGCCCACAGCGACTTCGGTACCCACGCCAAGATCGGGATCGGCCATTGCGGGCGACCCCACAAGGACAAGACCAACGACGAACCCCCCGCAGAGAATGCGGTTCATACTCCCCAGTGACCCACATTTCGGGTTACGACGTTCCGGAAATCGGGTGATCTTGGTCACAGTGGGTCATCGGAAGAGCGCGTGCTGTGACGCCCGTCGCGCCAGAGCACCAGGGCGGCGAACACCCCCGCGAGCGCCACCACCCCCAACCCCGCCGACAGCCCGACCCCGGCAGCCACGGACCCGACCAGCAGGGACGCCAGCGCCCCGCCGGCCTGCATCGACAGACTCTCCACGGACATCATCGTGCTGCGCACCGCGGCACCCACCCGGTCGTGCAGCAACCCGGCCATCACCGGCCCCTGCAGGCCGATGGTGAAGTACATCCCCAGGAACGCGAACGCCGCCACGCCCACCAGTGGGATCGCGACCAGCAGCACGACGATCCCGCCGGCCAGGTAGGCCCAACCGGCAAGCCGGGTCCGGCTCCCCGGTATCCGGGTGCTGACGGTGGCCCCGAGTGCTGCCACGGCGAAGGCGGCCGCGGTCAGGATCCCGTACAGCCCGGAGGCCTGGGTGACCGCCGCCCAGCAGATCGGCGAACGTGTTGGGCGCCAGCAACTCGATGCCGCTGAGCATCACCCCGAGGCACAACGCCACGATCATCACCCGCCGGACCGGCGGCTCACCCACGGCCTGCCGGGCGGCCACCACCACGGTGGCGGCCACAGACGACGAGTCACCCGACTCCCGTGATGTCATGAGCAGCACGGCGGCCAGGCCGTAGGCCAGCATCATCACGGCGGCGGCGGCGAACGGGACGGACAGCGCGATGAACCCCGGGCCGGTGTGCGGCAGGCCAGGGAACATTCCCGGCAGGGCACCGCCGATCACCGAGCCGAGGCCCAGCGCCACGGATTCAGCGATCTGGCCGCGGGCCAAGCCCGGCTCGATCACCGACTCCCCTGCCTCGTGCATGGTGTCGACGAACCACGACTCGACGGGTCCGGACGACAGCGCGCGGGCCGCGCCCAGTGCCGCAGTGGCCACAAGGACCGCCGACTGGTTCCCGACGAACGCCAGCAGCAGGAACCCGGCAGCATTGAGCAGCGCAGAGCAGAGGATGACGGGCTTGCGCCCCCAGGAGTCCGCGAGCCCCCCGGTGGGCAACTCCAAGGTGAGTGTGACCACCCCGTACAGGGCCAACATCTGGCCGACCCGATCGAGCGGCAGCCCCCTGGCGCCGAGCAGCAGGACCAGCACGGGCACGACCAGTCCGACCGGGAACCACCGCATCGCGCTCAGGACCGTGAGGCGGCGCAGTGAGGTTCACGCGGCACACGGTATCTCCCCGTCGGCGACCTCAAGAGCCCAGTGCCCGAGGTCGATATCCACGACATGGGATGGCTGACGCCTGCGTTGCGAAGCGTCGCAGTCGGTGCCCTGGCACTGGCCATGGCGCCGCCCGGTACCGCCATGTCCGACACGGTGCCCAGCGGTCAAGAACGCGCCCAGCTCACCGTCGCGACCTACAACGTCTGCAAGGTGAACTGCCAGGGCGGACGATTCACCTGGGCGCGACGGCGGCAGGCGGTGGTCAACAACATCCAGGCAGCCGATCCCGCGGTGGTGGCCGTGCAGGAAGCACCGACACTGCCCTGGCGGGGCACGACCCAATGGGCCGACCTCACCGGGCTGCTGGCACGAGCGGGCTACCAGCAGACCAGCGGCGAGGACGGCTGCACGCAGGGGTGCACCCGCGGTGCGCATCTGTACTTCGATCCCGACCGGGTGCGCGTCGCCGAGGTCCGCAAGCCATCCGGATTACCCGTGCCACCGGCGCCCTGCCTGCGCTACCTCAGCGACCCCAACCTGCCGCGCAAGAAGCGCGGGCCCGACTTCGCCGACTGGTACACCTACGACTGCCAGCAGCACCTCGGATATGTGGAGTCGTACGACGCCGCCACCGGGATGGAGTCGCAGCGCCAGCTCAGCGGGATGGACTGGGGCCCGGTGCAGGACCGCAACGTCTCCTGGGCCTACCTGCAGGACCTCGCCACCGGTGCCGTCTTCATGGCCGTGTCCGTACATATGCCCAACGAGAAGACCGCCGCTGCCGAGGACATCCGGCGCAAGACCGCTGCCGCGATCGCAGGTTGGGTCGATCGGCAGAATGCCGAGCTCGGCCTGGCAGCGGTCCCGGTGGTGCTGATGGGCGACCTGAACTCGTTCGCACAACGGCAACCGCGGGGTGCCCAGCAGGTCATGTACGACGCCGGCTTCGTCGACGCGTTCACAGCGCCCGCACGCGTGAACGCCCGTTTCCCGACGGTCAACATGACTCCCCTCACGCGACGTTGGGACGGTTTCCCGCCGAAGCCGTTCAAATACACGCGCTCGGCCAGTCGGATCGACTACATCCTCGGCAAGGGCGGGGTGACGCCACTGCGGCACGAGGTCTTCCTCACCCTGCACAGCGACGGGACGTTCGACAACCGCTATCGCGGCTCGGACCACAACCTGGTGCGGGCAACACTCTCGCTACCCGTCGTGCGGCCCTGACACAGATGAAGACCCCGGCTCACCCTCATGAGCCGGGGTCCTCGAACGCCGAACCGTCCCCCTCAAGCAACGGTCGGCGCGTCGTCAGGCGGTCGAGCCGCCGAGGTCAGAGGTTGAGGAACCGTTCGGGATCGGCGTGGTCGCCGTCGATGAGGACCTCGAAGTGCAGGTGCGGTCCGCTGGAGTTCCCGGTGTTGCCGAGATCGCCGATGTGCTCGCCGCGGGTCACCTTCTCGCCGCGCTTCACGTCGATGTCGCAGAGATGGGCGTAGCGGGTGCGGGTCCCGTCCCCGTGGGCGATCTCGATCATGTTGCCGTAGGCGCCGGCCGGACCCGCGGAGACGACCTTGCCGCTGTCCGCGGCGTCGATGGTGGTTCCTTCCGGAGCGGCGAAGTCCAGCCCGGTGTGCCGGCCCGAACTCCACATCGATCCGGCTTGCCCGTATCGGGCGGAGATCTTGTAGTTGCGCGTCGGAGCGGTCATCCCCTCCGACTTGGCGGCGGCGGTGTAGTTGATGTCCTGGCCGACGATGTCCAGACCGGCGGCGGCAGGGGCTTCGGCCGCAGCGGCGGGTGCGGCGATGGCGGCGGTGGCAGCGGCGGTGAGGGCGGCGGCTGCGAGGTACTTCTTCACGAGGGTCTTCCTTCCATCCGGTTGCGGGTGCTCCGGACAGTCAGGTGATGCCCTCCACGGCGCTGGCCAACATCGGCAATTACCGCGAACCGGACATTTGCCATGTGGGGTCGATAACACGGCCGTGTCCGGCGTCACAGAACTCTCACCCTGCTCTCACCGTCGCCCGACCGAACTCGGAAGTGGCCGCAGGAAGGTCGGGGCATGGACACAGAGAACCTCCCCACGCACGAGTTCCCGCAAGCAGCCAACCAGCCGCGGCCGGACAGCCAATGGCAGACCATGTACGCCGCGGAACGCAAGAAGGCGCGCATCCTCGGCGCCACCACCGTCGCGGCCTCGCTGCTGGCGGTCGGCGCCGGGGTCTGGGGGCTCACTGCCAATGAGGCCACCGCACAGACCGGCGGCCCCGGGACCAGCCAGTTCGGCCCACCGGGAACGGCCGGTCAGAACGGCACCACCGGGACCGTGCCCGGCCAGAACGGCCCGATGGGCCAGGACCTGTCGTCGATGCTGTTCAACACCGACGGCAGCGTCAACACCGATCTGCTGCAGGAATTCCTGACCCGGATGCCCGGCGGCGGCAGCGGCCTGCAGCAGTTCCTGGAGATGGCCGTCAGCAACGGGGAACTCACCCAGGCCCAGGCCGACGCCATCGCCGGGGCTGTCGACGACTCCTCGTCCACCAGCACCGGCACGGACACCCAGGACACGTGATGACCGCCCTTGAGATCACCAGTACCGACGTCTCGACCGCGCTGGTCGATGTGGAGATCGTGGTGCCCGTCTACAACGAGGAGCGGGCACTGCGGCCCAGCGTCCTGGCGCTGCGCGCCTACGCGAACCGGCAGCCGTGGAGCCACCGCATCGTCATCGCCGACAACGCCAGCACCGACGCCACCGCAGCGATCGCCCGGGGCCTCACCGCCGAACTGACCGATGTGAGCTACCTGCGGCTCGAGCAGAAGGGCCGCGGCCGGGCGCTGCGGATGGCGTGGGGACAGGCCAACGCCCGGGTCGTGGCCTACATGGACGTGGATCTCTCCACGGATCTCGCGGCCCTGCCGGTGCTGGTCGCGCCGCTGCTCTCAGGACATTCCGACGTCGCCATCGGCACCCGCTTGACCAACTCGTCACGGGTGACCCGGGGGCAGAAGCGCGAGTTCATCTCGCGCAGCTACAACCGACTGCTGCGCCTGACGCTGCGGTCGCACTTCTCCGATGCGCAGTGCGGATTCAAGGCCGTGCGAGCCGACCGGCTGCCGGCGCTGCTGGAACAGGTCCAGGACCAGGAGTGGTTCTTCGACACCGAACTGCTGGTCGTGGCCGAACGCACCGGACTGCGCATCCACGAGGTTCCCGTGGACTGGGTCGACGACCCGGACTCGCGCGTGGCCATCCTTGCCACCGCGATCGCGGACCTCAAAGGGATCGCCCGGGTGGGCCGGGAGATCGCCGGCGGACGCATCCGGATGAGCGAAGTGCCGCAGACCGGCGGTCCGGGGCAAGTGCTGCGGTTCATCGCCGTGGGGATCGCGTCCACGGCCCTGTACGCCTTGCTGTACCTCTTCGCCCGCAACCTGCTCGACCCGGTCGCCGCCAACGTGACCGCACTGCTGGTGGCCACCGCCGCGAACACCGCGGTGAACCGCAGCTTCACGTTCGGCATCTCCGGACGTGACGGCTGGATCACCCATCAGGCCAAGGGTTATGCGGTGCTCGGCATCGCGCTGGTCATCACCACAGCCACTGCAGCGCTGCTGCCGAGCACCATCAGCACCGGCGTCGAACTCGCCGCGCTGACCGCCGCCAACCTGTTCGCCACCCTCGTGCGGTTCGTGCTGTTCCGCTCGTGGATCTTTGGAGGATCGTCATGACCGCAACCCTCGACCGGCCGGCCGTGCAGACCACGCCCGCGACCACCCGCCGGGACTGGACCCGGCCGGCCCTGTGGGCGCTGCTCGCCGGTACCGCCGTGCTGTACCTGTACGGGCTGTCCGGATGGGCCAACAGCTTCTACTCCGCGGCCGCCCAGGCCGGCTCGCAGAACTGGGAGGCGTTCTTCTACGGCTCCTCCGACGCCGCCAACTCCATCACGGTGGACAAACCGCCGGCGAGCATCTGGGTGATGGCGCTGTCGGTGCGGCTGTTCGGCCTGAACTCCTGGAGCATCCTGGTCCCACAGGCGCTCATGGGCGTCGCTTCTGTGTGGCTGCTGTATCTGGCCGTTTCCCGCTACTTCGGCAAGCCCGCCGGGCTGCTGGCCGGCGCGATCCTGGCGACGACACCCGTGGCCACGCTGATGTTCCGGTTCAACAACCCGGACGCGCTGCTGGTGCTGCTGCTGGTGGCCGCCACCTACGCCGTGGCCCGGGCAGTCGAGCAGGAACGGCTGCGCTGGATCGCGCTGGCCGCCGCCGCGGTGGGATTCGCCTTCCTCACCAAGAGCCTGCAGGCATTCCTGGTGCTGCCCGGCTTCGTGGTGGCGGTCCTGGTGTACTCCCGCCGGCGGATCGCGATGCTGGCCGTCGCGGCCGTCGCGCTGCTGGTTTCCGGCGGCTGGTGGCTGGCGATCGTGGAACTGGTCCCCGCCGCGTCCCGGCCGTACATCGGGGGGTCGCAGACCAACTCCGCGCTGGAGTTGATCCTCGGCTACAACGGCCTCGGCCGGATCACCGGCGACGAAACCGGCAGCGTGGGTGGTGGCGGCGCGATGGGCGGCGGCGCCTGGGGCACGCCGAGCTGGCACCGCATGTTCGACGCGGACTGGGCCGGCCAGATCGCCTGGCTGCTGCCCGCCGCGCTGGTGGCCGTCGGGATCACGTGGTTCCTGAGTTCCCAGCGCATGCACCGCATCTCGACGATCCTGTGGGGCGGCTGGCTGCTGGTGACCTGGGCCGTCTTCAGCTTCAGCCAGGGCATCATCCACCAGTACTACGCCGTGGCACTGGCACCGGCGATCGGGGCGCTGGTCGCGATGGCCGTGACGCTGCTGTGGCGGCACCGGGCCTACGTCGGCCTGGGCGCCCTGCTGGGCGGCTCCGCGCTGTACGGCGCGACCCTGCTACTGAAGGCCGACTACGACGTTCTGGGTTGGATCGTGCTGGTCGTCGGGGTGGCTGGTTCCATCACCTTGGGCCTCGGCGACCTGACCCCACCGCGGGTCCGTACCGCGCTGGCCTCGGCCTTGATCGCAGTCACGCTGCTGGGCCCGCTGTCCTTCAGCCTGGAGACCGCATCCCGGGTCACCAGTGGCTCCCTACCCTCGGCCGGCCCGAGTCTGGGTGCCAGTTCCGGGCCGGGCGCGGGGACCATGCCCGGCGGCCCCGGCGGGCCTACTGGACTCCCCTGAGGTGGGCACGCAGCTGGCCGCGACCTTGAGCGAGAACGCCGACTCCTACACCTGGGTGGCAGCCGGCATCGGCAGCCAGACGGCCGCGGGCTACCAACTGGCCACCGGCGATCCGGTGATGGCGATAGGCGGCTTCAACGGCAGCGACCCCTCGCCGACGCTCGAGCAGTTCCAGCAGTACGTCGCGGACGGCGAGATCCACTGGTTCATCGCGGGCAGTTCCGGTGGCCCCGGCGGCATGGGTCCCGGCGGCGGCACGAGTTCGGAGATCACCACCTGGGTGGAGCAGAACTTCGACTCGGTGACGGTCGACGGGGTCACGCTGTACGACCTGACGACCTGAGGTCAGGCACGCTCCCGGAACGCCGCAACCAGTGTCGGCAGTGTCGGGAACACGTACTCGGAACCGATCCGCTCGATGAAGCCGGTATTCGCCAACGACTCGACGAGTTCACTCTTGGCTCGCACGAGGACGAAGCGGATACCGGCTGATTCGATTTCGTCGGCCAGCGCCTCCAGCGCACTGAGCCCGGTCGAGTCGATCTCGATGATGGCCTCGCACTGCAAGGCGAACCATTCGAGACCGGGGATCCGCTCGGACACCATCTCCCGGGCATGGTTGAGGAAGTTCTCGGCATTGGCGAAGAAGAGCGGGGAGTCGTAGCGGAAGATCAGCAGGCCCGGCTCCTCGCGGGCATCGGGGAAGTCGGTGATGTCGTGCATGCCGGCCAGATCGGGCACGAACCCCAGCGCGGCCGAGGCCGGCCGGGCCACCTCGACCAGCAGCAGCAACACCGACAGCGCCACTGCCACCAGCACTCCGTAGAGGACCCCGAACACGAGCACCCCGACGGTTGTGATGATCGCCAGCCAGAACTCCGAGCGCCGGAAGCGCCACAGCCGGCGGAAGTCGGCGACATCTATCAGCAGCACCGCGGCGTACACCACCAGGGCGCCGAGCGCCGCCTGCGGGACGACCTCCAGCACCGGACCGGCCACCACGAGGACGACGGCCAGGAACATCGCCGCCGCGATCGAGTAGCCCTGCGAGGTCGCCCCGGCCGCCCTGGCGACGGCCGACCTGCTGCCACTGGTCGACACCGGCATCCCCCGGAACAACCCGGCGGCGACGTTCACGACGGCCAGTGCCCGCAACTCGGTGGCGGGCAGCAACGGCGGATCCGGCGCCCGGTGGAAGGAGCGTCCGGTCAACGTGGCATCGGCGAATGCGACCAGCAGCACGCCCAGCGCCGCCACCCCCAGTTCCGGCATGACACTCACCGGCACCATCGGCAACGCCGGTAGCGGCAGCCCGGCGGGGACCTCCCCGAGCAGCAACACCGGCTGGTCGAGTGCGTTGAGCACAGCGGCGACGACCACGGCCGCTGTGAGCGCGATGAGCGGGGCGAAGGCCTTGAACCGGGTGCGCCCGAGGACCAACAGCGCGACCAGAACCGTGGTCGCCGTGACGATGGCGGGCCACTGCGGGCTGGATCCCACCAGCAGCCACAGATGCTCGAAGATGATGTCCGAGTCGGGAGTGATCGCACCGAGGACCCGGTCGAGCTGACTGTCGATCATGAGGACTGCGATCCCTGCCATGTACCCGACGAGGATCGGACGGGACAACAGATCAGCCACGAACGACAGCCGCAGCAGGCTCGCGAGCAGGCCCACCAGGCCGACCGCCAAAGCCAGGGCCGCCGCCGCGGACGCCGATGTGGTCTCCCCAGCGGCCACCAGCGGGACGATGACTGCTGCTGTCATCACCGCGACGCTGGATTCCGGCCCGAAGCTCAGCCAGCGGGAGGTTCCCAGCAGCGCGTACAGCGGGAGCGCGACCAGCGCCCCCCAAAGGCCCGCCACCGGAGACAGGCCGGCCAGGACCGCGTAGGCCATGACCTGCGGAACGAGGTAGGCGGTGACCGTGAGTCCAGCGACCAGGTTGTGGCGCTCGAACGGCCGCAGGTGGCCACCCATTCCGGGCAGCCACCTGCGCACGATAGCGCTGCTCACGTCCTCATCTTGCCGGACGCGGCGGGGCTATCGGCCGTAGTACGGATTCGCCCACCCGAGGTAGGGCCCCCACTCGTTCAACTCGTGCCAGTTGACGATCTCCACGCTGCCGCCGGGCATGTTCGTGACGACCTTGCCGTCACCCACGTACGTGGCGATGTGGCCGGCAGGATGGGAGGTCTGCCAGAACATCTGGGCACCCACCGGGATGTCCCTGCTGTCAGGGTGCGCGACACCGGCTTCCTTCGCCCGCGCCCACTGGGCCAGGGCGGTGGTGGTGCGGTTTGAGGCACCGAAGGCGTCGTCGGTCAGCCGTAGGCACTGGTTCGGGTATCCACCCATGCCCTGGTGGGCCCACTGCTTGAGCTTGGCGACGGCCTGCTCGGCGGTGTTGGCGGTTCCGTAGGTGCGCAGGCCACCACTGCGTGCGGCCCGCTTGCGCTCGCGGAGCTCGGCCTTCTGCGCCCAGGAGGCGGCCGCCGCGAGGTCGGTGTCGCCGGCGATCTGGATGGTCGGGGCGGACACGGCAACGGTGGTTGCGAGGGCGGTGTGCGGCAGGGCGGGGGACTCCGGGGTCAGTGCAGCCACAGACGTGGCGAACAGGGGCACGGCCACGGCGCTGGCGACCAGCGAGGCGGTGCGCTTCACAATGCACTCCAGATACTCGGGGAAAGTCCTACGCTCCTGTGGTGCCCGGTACCCGCCATGGGTATGCGTGAAGTGGATCACCGGGGGGTGTGGGCTCGATCACCGCACTGGGTGTGGGCGAGGTTCGGGTGGGCAGATTGCGCTGGCGACATCAGGCCCAGACGAGCAGATTGCGCCAGCGGCAACAGAATCGCCTCCCGCGCAATCCGCCCGCGCCAGCGGCATCAGGCCCAAACGAGCAGATTGCGCCAACGGCAAGCGAATCGCCTCCCGCGCAATCCGCCCGCGCCGAAACCCACCTACTGCCCGCACCGGGGCCCAGCGCCCCCAGCACAAAGCGAAGGACCCGGCGCGCGTGGCACCGGGTCCTTCAAGAAATGGGGTCAGCCGTAGTACGGCTCGGCCCAGCCGAGGTACTTGCCCCAGGAGTTCATCTTCCTCCAGTTGATCTTCTTCACCTTGCCGCCGGGCATGTTGGTCACGGCCTTGCCGTTACCGACGTAGGTCGCGATGTGGCCAGCCGGGTTGGACGTCCGCCAGAACATCTGCGCCCCCACCGGCGGCTTGCGGTTGCCGACGTGACCGTAGCCCTTGCGCTTGGCCCGGTACCACTGGTTCAGCGCGGTGCTGGTTCGGTTGCCCTTGGGCTGGTACGCGTTGTCCGCGAGCCGCAGGCACTGGTTGTGGTAGCCGCTGGTGCCGCGCTTGGCCCACTTCTCGAGCCGGTTGGCGGCGGTGGTCGGCGCGAAGCGGGTTCCCTTGGTCCGCATGGACATGCCGGCGGCGCGGGAGGAGCGCTGCGTGGCAGCGGTGCGCTTGTTGGAGTTCTTCTCCTTCACCGAAACGACCGCGGAAGCAGACGCCGGGGTGACGGCGGACGCCGGGGCGGCCGCGAAACCGGCCGACAGGATCGCCGGAGCGATCGTTGCGGCGAGGATGGTCTTGGCGTTCATGGGTCGTGGTCTCCGAAGGTCGGGATCTGGACACCTTCGTGATTCCCCGGTTCCCACCCGTCCACGCGTGACCTGGCCCACGCCAGGTGGTGACGGTGGTCACACGCCAGCCCGCGCAAGACCCTCACTGGGCGCGCAGGGCGTGACCGCAGTCACACCCTCAGCCCAATTCCAGCGTCGTCACGCCGAAGACCCGGCTCCAATCCGTGGTCGGGGGCGGGCCGTAGTACATCCGGGCGCAGGTGAAGACCTCTTCGCCGCCACGGTCGGTGACCCAGCGCAGCGCCTCGGAGTTCACCCCGGGGACGTCGACGAAGACCTGCGACCCGACGGGCAGGTCGGCGCACAGACCGCGGAAGAGCTCATCGGCGACCGTCGCAGAATCCGCGAACAGAGGTCCCACTTTGTACCCGACCCGGCAGGGCCGCAGGACGGCATAACCGCGCAACCGATCATCCACGTGCGCCAGGCACAGGTGGTCGGGCTGGGCCAGCCAGGCCCGCAGGAAGGCCGGGCGCGCGGCCCCGAAGCACCGGGTGTCCAGCTCGGGCAGGCTGCCTGTCGGCGCGTGGATGCGTCGGACCCGCGCGGGCACCGACTCGACCACGCTGCTCACCCGCATGCGGTGCTGGTCGTGCACTGTACGGAAGCCGCCGGCCGAGTAGAAGGGCTCCATCTCCTTCACCCCGTCGAGGGCCAGCGGGGCGCCCGGTTGCAGGCGCTCGAGCAGCCGATCCCGGCGGTGGTACCAGAGTTCGCGACCCAGCCCCCGGCCGCGGAACTGCGGGCGCACGATGAACAGCCCCATGTAGCCCAAACGCCCGCCGTAATCGACGATGGCACCGGCGGCGATCAGTTCACCGTCCTGCTCCACCCCCAGGAAGGCCTCCGGGTCGCAGGCCCAGAACGCGTCGGCATCGGCGCCGGGATTCCAGCCCTCCGCGGCGGCCCAGTCCAGCACGGTGTCGAGTTCGGGCCGGCGCAACTGCCGGATCGAACTCACCGGGCG
The DNA here is from genome assembly GCA_963733395.1 of uncultured Actinomycetota bacterium. Classification (GTDB taxonomy): domain Bacteria; phylum Actinomycetota; class Actinomycetes; order S36-B12; family UBA10799; genus JADKAV01. The sequence goes on along the minus strand of CAVTCZ010000005.1, from coordinate 254,095 downwards.
GCGAAGGCCTTCTGCTGGGTCCGCACCAGATCGATCAGGTTCCCCAACGGCAGGTTGATATCGACCAGGTGCAATCCCCAACCCGGAGTCGGAGAGCCGCTCAGCTTCCGGGCCTTGCCGATGCCCTTGACCATGAGCACATGGGCGCCGTTGGACGTCATGCACTTGGCCTTGTACCGGTCCTTGGGGGTCAGCCAGGGCGTCTTGGCGGTCGGGGGTGCGCCACCGTAGAGGATTCCTGCGGCCGCACCGAGCAGCCCTGGGACCGGGGTCGTGCGGATGATGGTGTCGATCGGGGCCCACCCGCCCTTCAGAGCCGCCGGGTTCGTGCATGCCGCCTCGTACGTCACCCCGGCCGGAAGTGTGGTCGAATCCGTCCGGACCCGGCCGAACGACCCGTCTGGCGGTGTCTGGCTGAACGAGGCGTAGGAGATCACGCAACCGGTCTGCTTCGGCCGGGTGCAGACCGGCGTATTGGCGAAGTCCCCACCCTTGGTCTTGCCGACCGGCACGGCCACGCTGGCGCCGAAGAGCATCGCCGACACCATCTGCTGTCGCAGCACCGGATCGGGGTCGATCTCCTCGCGCACGAGTCGCTTCAGCACGCTGGCGCCTTGGGAGTGCCCGATGAGGACGAAGCCCCGGTCCGGGTTCGCCGCCCGGAACTCCTCGAAAGCGGCCAAGACGTCACCATATGCCGCTTCCCGCTGCTCCTCCGTGGCCGACGTGCCACCGAGGATGACCTGCAGCGTGATCTGCCGGTACATCGGCGCATACACATCGCACACCTGGCTGAAGCGGGACGCCTGGTGCTGCGCGATCGACACCTCCGCCGGGTCGATGGTCAGATCCGCGACGCTCCCCGACTGCTCGCTGACCGTGGGATAGACGTAGAAGCAGTCGATCTTGGGCCTCGCCGGCAGCTTGGGGTTGACCACCCGCTTCGGGGCGTCCGGGGACTTGATGGTGGTCTTCAACGACCCCCTGCACGGGTTCGGATCGGCGCCGGGCCGGCACAACCACACAGTGTCGGCATGAGCCACCGCAGGGGCGGCCAGAACAGTGGTCGCCACGGCGATGGGCAGGAGGACACGCAGTGCGCTTCGCATGTGGGCAGGGTATCCCGGCACCGCACGTCGCGCCGCGGGAAGGCCCGGGTCAGTCGCCGTCGATCCCCGCGTCGTACACCACGGTCCGCGCCCGGCCCTCCCGCTTCGCCCGGTACAGGGCCGCATCGGCCTGCCGCATCGCGACGTCCGGGTCCTCCCCCGGGCGCGCCACGGTGACGCCGATGCTGAGGGTCATCGAGATCTCGTGGCCCTCCAGCAGCATCGGCCGCTCCACGACCTCGTGCAGCGAGGCAGCGATGCGCTCGGCATCCTCACTGTCGTGGATGGCCGGCAGCACGAGCACGAACTCGTCGCCGCCGAAGCGGGCGAGGACGTCATTGGAGCGCACCTGGTCATGGATCCGCCGCGCCACGTTCACGATGACGGCGTCGCCGATCGCGTGGCCGTAGGTATCGTTCACGGGTTTGAGCCCGTCGAGGTCGATGAACAGGACCCCCACGTTGATCCCCGTCCTCGGCGTCCGCCCCAGTACTCCGGAGATGCGGGTGACGAGTTCGCGCCGGTTGAGCAACTCCGTCAGGGAGTCGTGCGTGGCCATGAAGCGCAGTTGCTCACGCGTCTCGCGGGCCTCGGTGACGTCAGCGAACTGCGAGACGTACGCAGTCGCCCGGCCCTGGTCATCGCGCAGGAGGCCGATGGACTGCTCGACCAGCACCCGCTCACCGTCCGAGCGGATCATCTGGTGGTCGCGCACCAGGGACGGCACCAGGCCGGCCAGCACCTGTGCCCGCAGCCGCCGGTCGAGGTCGTCGTCGAGGGGATCCAGGACGTCCGTGACCGCATGGGTCAGCAGCCACTGCTCGGTGCGGCCCAACAAGCGGCACAGCGCCGGGTTGACCTCGATGAACTCCCGGTTGAGACCGACCACGGCCATGCCGGTGGGCGCGGACTCCATCGCGGTCCGGAACCGCTGTTCACTGCGGCGCAGCGCCTCCTGGGCATCGTGCTCGGCCTGCACGTCGCGCAGTCGGCCCACCCGGCCGATCAGCTCGCCGGCCTCGTCGATGAGCGGGCGCGCACTGATGTCCATCCACAAGGACGGCCCGGCTGCGGTCCGGACCCTGCCGTCGAAGTCGACCAGGGCGGTGCTCTCCGGGCGCAGGGCGATCGAGTCGGGCACGTCGTCGGGGTTGAGGAACTCCAGTATGGGCGACCCGAGCACCTGCTCGGGCTTCCAGCCGAGCACTTCGGTCACCGATGGCGAGATCCATTCCAGCAGGCCCGCCGCGGACGACCGGAACACCACATCCGAGGAGTTCTCGGCCAGCAACCGGTAGTGCTCCTCGCTGCTGGCCAAGGCCTCGCGGGCCCTCACGGCCGCCGTGATGTCGATGATCTGGGAAACCAAGTAGCGGACTCGGTCCGCGTCGTCGCGAACGCAGGAGACGGTCAGGTCCGCCCACACCACCTCCCCATCGGGTCGCACGTACCGCTTCGCCAACCGATAGGTGTCGCGCTTGCCATCGAGCAAGTCGCGCACGAGGTGCTCATCGTCGGCGACGTCGTCCGGATGGGTGAGTTCCTGCCACGTGCTGTTCATGAGAGTGCGCTCGTCCCGGCCGAGCAGTTCGCACATGGCGGGATTGACGCGAACCAACGCACCGGATGGCGCCACGATCGCCATGCCGATAGCGGCATCCATCATGGAACGCCGGAACCGCTCCTCGGACTCCTCGAGGGCTGCCCGCGCGTCCCGCTCGGCCTGGATGTCGCGCATCGCGTCGACGCCGCCCACGACCCGACCATCCTCATCCCGGAGGACCCGGCCCAGCACACTCATCCACCGCCAGCCACCGTCGGCGGTGGCCATCCGCAGCTCCACCCGGCCCCACACGATGTCGTCGGCTTGCTGCGCCAGTTCGGCCGGCAACACCGCCGGCACATCATCGGGATGCACGAACTCCGACATCCGCCGGCCCAGGATCTGAGCCACCGGCCAGCCGATCACCCGGGTGACCGACGGGCTGACCCAGGTGATCGTGCCCTCCGGCCCGGTTTGGACCACCACCTCCGAGGCGTTCTCCGCGAGCAACCGGAAGTGCTCGCGGGACTCCTCGATCTGTTTGGCCGCCGACACCCGCGCCGTGACGTCGCGGTAGGTGAAACTCACCGCATCGCCCACACGCACACCGCGCACATCGAACTGGCGCATCACACCGTCGGGCGTCAGCACCGACTGCGCGTCCAGCGACAGTGGCTCCCCGGTCCGCTGCACTTGGGCCACCCATCCCAATACCACCTGCGCAACGTCCGCAGGCCACGCCTGCAGGAGCCGATGCCCGACCAACTGCTCGGCGGGCCGCTGCAGGTACCGGCAACTGGCGGCGTTGACCCGCAGGTACTCGGCGTCGACGACCCGACCCTCGTCGTCGAAGACGGGCCTGAGCACGTCGTGGGGGTCCAGCAACGCGTCCAAGGTGGCGCGCAGTTCGCGTTCGGCGACGGCAGCCGCGCGATCGCGCTGGTAACGCTGAGTAACGTCCCACCAGGCCAGCCCGACACCGTCACCGACTCTGGTGGCGCTGATGTCGAAGTACCGGACCTCTCCGTACTCCGGATAACCCCAGTCGTCCAGCGACAGCGACTCGCCGGTCTCGACCACCTCGACCAGCTGGTCGAACAGCCCCAACTTGCGATCCTCGGGGTTGAGTTCCAGCAGGGTCCTACCCGCCATCTGTGACGGATCGAGGTCGTATTCGGCCGCTCCGGCCCGGTTGGCCGCGACGTACACGAAGTCGACGATGTCGCCGTCGGCGTTCCGGCACGCCTGCAGCAGTGCGTACGGATCGAGGAAGGCCTCCGGATCCACCCGCGCAGGATCGATGGTTCCCCCGGCAAGCACCGGGTCACCGACCTGAGCGGGTCCGTCCATGCGGCCACTCCTTCCTGCGCTCACGGTAGGGCGAGCAGGGGCGCCATGCGCGATGAACCACCCCCCTAGTTGAGCACTTGTTCAAGTCGGCCGTACACTGGAACCGTTCCCCACAAGGGAACCGCCGACCGGGGTGGTTGCCCCACCCGGGATTCCGCCCCCTTCGACGACCTCTCCCACACGAAAGGTTGTCCGACCCGATGCGACACTCGCGCAATTTCATCGACACCCAGGAACTGGGTCCCGAGACGATCCGCGCCCAGATGGATCTCATCCGACTGCTCAAGCAAGCCGACAAGCAGAACGCCTGTCCGCGACTGCTGGAAGGCGCCTCGCTGGGCATGATCTTCGAAGAGGCGTCCACCCGCACCCGGGTCTCCTTCGAGGTCGCCATGACCAAACTCGGTGGTCACGCTCTGTATCTGAAGCCCGGTGAGATCCACCTCGGCGCCAAGGAGAACATCGCCGACACCGCCCGGGTGCTGTCCCGGATGGTCGACGCCGTGGAGATCCGGGCGTTCAAGCACGCCACGGTCACCGACTTCGCGCAGTACGCCGAGGTCCCGGTCATCAACGGCCTGACCGACTACAACCACCCGACTCAGGCCGTGTGCGACGTCTTCACCATGACTGAGCACACCGAGAAGGCATTCTCGGACGTCACGGTCGTGTTCGTCGGCGACGCCACCAACGTCTGCACCTCGACCGCGCAGATCGTGACCATGCTCGGCGGGACGTTCATCCATGCCCGCCCCGAGCAGTACGGCATCAAGGCCCAGTGGCCGACCGTGCTCGACGAGATCGCCCGCAACGAAGAGCTCTACGGCGGCCACTACCTCGAGACCGAAGATGTGGAGCAGGCCGTGGTGAACGCCGACTTCATCTACACCGACCTGTGGTGGTGGTTCGGCCAGGAGGATGAGATCCCGGACCGGGTGAAGGCATTCAAGCCGCGCTACCAGGTCAATGCCAGCCTCATGGCCCGGGCGCCGGAACACGCCCGGTTCATGCACTGCCTGCCGGCCTCCCGCGGGGTCGAGGCCACCGACGAGGTGATGGACTCCCCGCAGTCGATCATCTACGACCAGAGCGAGAACCGGCTGCACACCGAGAAGGGCCTGCTCGCCTGGTACATCACCCCCCAGATCGAGCACCCCACGCCGGCGCTGCGCGCCTACCACGAGGGTCGCATCGAGTCCTTCCTGCACGACGCCGTGATGCGTTGAGGAGATGACGGAAATGACTACGCAAGAGACCGCCGCGCCCCGAGCGCTGCGGATGTTCGACATGATCCTGTTCAGCGTCTGCGCGATCCTGCTGCTCAGCCAGGTCACGCTCACCGCGCAGATCGGGCCGTCGGCGATCGCATGGACGGCGCTGATGATCGCGCTGTTCTTCCTGCCCTACGGCTTGATGACCGCTGAACTCGGCTCCACCTATCCGGACACCGGCGGCATCTACTCCTGGATCGTCCGCGCATTCGGCAACCGCTGGGGGACGCGGGTCTCCTGGTGGTACTGGCTCAACGTGGCGCTCTGGGTGCCGTCGGTCTACCTGATGTTCTCGGTGGTGCTCAGCGAGATGTTCTTCCCCGACCTCGGCTTCTGGCCACAGGTGGGTATCGCACTGGTCCTGATCGTCGTCAACTGGGTCGTCAACGTGCTGACCCTGGACACCGGCAAATGGGTGTCCAACCTGGGCGCGCTGATCACCGTCGGCGTGATCGTGCTGATCGGGATCGCCGGGGTCATGGTCGTCACCACCGACGGATCGGCGACCTCGTTCGAGTGGACGAGCGCCTCGATGATCCCCACGGCTTCGACGATGGCGTTGGCCCTGCCGATCATCATCTACAACTTCCTCGGCTTCGAGTTGATGAGCAGCGCCAGCAACGAGATGCGCAACCCCCGCCGCGACGTGCCGCGCACCATCGTGATCGCCGGCGTACTCATCGGCGCGTTCTACCTGATCTCGACCATCGGCATGCAGGTCGTGATGCCCGCGGAGGAGATCTCCGAGACCAGCGGCCTGATGGACGTGCTGCAGGCCGCGTTCGGTTCCGGTCCGGCGATCACGCTGGTCGGGATCGGCATCCTGTACGCGTTCTTCGCGGCCCTGATCCCCTGGACCATCGGGGCGAACCGCGCGGCCGCCGAGGCCGCAGAGCAGGGCGACCTGCCGCCGGTGTTCAAGCGCATGAGCGCCAAACACCGCACACCGATCGGCGCAGCCGGTCTCACGGCTCTGGTCAGCGCCAGCATCACGGTTGTCTACGGTGTGCTGTTCTCGGTGACCAACGGCGACATCGACGCTCTGTTCTGGAGCCTGTTCGCATTCAGCTCGATCGTGTTCCTGCTGCCCTACGTAGCCATGTCCCTGGCGTTCGTGCGACTGCGTCACCTCGACCCCGGGGCACACCGCCCCTACCGGGTGCCGGGCGGGTCGTTCGGCGCATGGCTGTCGGCACTGCTCGTGGTGGTGCTGCTGGTCGCCGCGGTGTTCTTCTTCATGTGGAACCCGTGGGCGGAGTTCGACGCCACCACGACGTGGTTGATCGTGGCGGGCCTGGTCGCGACGTTCGTCGCGCAGGAGATCCTGGTGGTCATGGCCCCGCGGTGGAAGCGCCGGGAGCACCCGGAACTCGGTGCCAGGGTGGAGCTGGAGGGCATCGCGCCCGACACCGCTGAGGGCATCGAGCGCAGCTACCAGCCGCACGGCGGTGAGCGGTCATGACGAAGGTCCTCAACGGCACCCCGAAGGCCGACGGCTTCCGGATGCCGGCGGAATGGGAGCGGCAGTGCAACTGCTGGATGGTCTGGCCGGAACGGCCCGACAACTGGCGGCTGGGCGGCAAACCTGCGCAGGAGGCGTTCAGCACGGTGGCCCAGGTCATCTGCGAGCACGAGCCGTTGACGATGGTCGTCTCCGGGCAGCAGTACGTCAACGCCCGCGAACACCTCCCGGCCGACGTGCGGGAGGTGGAGATGACCACCGACGACTCCTGGATGCGCGACACCGGCCCGACGTTCGTCATCAACGACCACGGCGAGCTGCGCGGCGTGGACTGGCGGTTCAACGCTTGGGGCGGCCTGGAAGGCGGACTGTACTTCCCCTGGGACCACGACGACCTGGTCGCCCGGAAGGTGCTCGAGCTGGAGGGCGTACCGATGTACCACGCGGACTTCGTCCTGGAGGGCGGGTCCATCGACGTGGACGGCCAGGGCACGGTGCTCACCACGCAGGAGTGCCTGCTCAACCACAACCGCAACCCGCAACTGACCAAGGAGCAGATCGAGCGCAACCTGTGCGACTACCTCGGCGCGGACAAGGTCATCTGGCTGCCGCGCGGGGTGTACCTGGACGAGACCGACGGGCACGTCGACAACTTCGCGCGGTTCGCCGCCCCCGGTGTCGTGATGCTCACCTGGACCGACGACGAGAACGACCCGCAGTGGGAGATCAGCAACGAGGCGCTGGCCATCCTGGAGCGGGAGACCGATGCCCGGGGCCGCCAGCTCGAGGTGGTGAAACTCCACCAGCCGGGCCCGATCCACATCACTGCGGAGGAGGCCGCCGGAGTCGACCACGTCCCCGGCGTGCAGCCACGGGTGGAGGGCGAACGGCTCGCCGGTTCCTACGTGAACTCGTTCATCGGCAACGGCGTCGTCGTCCTGCCGGTGTTCGACGACCCGCACGACGAGGATGCGATCCTCACCTACAAGCGGCTGTTCCCGGACCGCGAGATCGTGACGGTGCCGGGCCGGGAGATCCTGCTGGGTGGCGGTAACGTCCACTGCATCACACAACAGGAGCCGGCCCGGTGACCAGCCAGGTGCACATGTCCGCCGAGCGATCGGCGCGAGGCGCTGATCGCCGCGGCGGTGCGCACGATCCGGGCCAACGGGATGCTCGAGTCCAGCACCCGGACGGTGGCGGCGGAGGCCGGTGTCAGCACCGGCCTGATGCACCACTACTTCGACAGCTACGACGAGTTGATGGCGGCGGCCTTCGAGCGGGTCGCGGCCGAGGACCTGCAGCGGGCCCGCGACCTGGTCGCATCGATCGACACCCCGACGCATCGCCTCGACGCGATCGTCTCCGAGTTCCAGCCGGCGCGCGACGCCTGGCAGTTCCAGTGGTGGATGGATGCGTGGAGCAGTTCGCCGCGGCACCCGGCCGTACGCGAGATGGCGGCCAAACTCAACGGCGGCTGGCAACAGCTGCTCGAGGAGGTGCTGCAGCAGGGCGTCACCAGCGGCGAGTTCGTCTGCGCGGACCCCCGCGCGTCGGCCTGGCGACTGCTGGCGCTGCTCGACGGCCTCACGATCCAGGTCGTCGCTCAGACCGACGGCCCCGGACGGGAGGACGTGGAGCGCTGGTCCCACTACGCGGCCCGGGTGGAGACGGGCCGGGGCTGATGGGCCGGGGCCGCCAAGTCCGCGCCGCCGCCACACCAGGCGGGTTCGGATCCGATTCCGCGTCCTCCTCCTCACACCCGCTCCCCATGGAATCTGCAACCCCGAACCCGCCGCGCGAAGCACCACTTCGGCGAACTTCGGGTCGATTCCGGCCACCGATGGCCGTTTTCGGCCCGAAGTTCCCCGGGATCGCGTTCAGGCAAGTCAGGACCGTCCGGGCAGAATGCGGTAGGGACGATTGGCTGACCCGGTGCGCGATCCGCCTCGGGTGGTGGCAGTTGCAGACCGGCACCCGGGTCCAGCGGGCCTCACGCAGGCACTGCCTCCGCGAACGCCTCCAGGATCGGCACCTGACCGGCCACCACCTTGACCAGCGCCGTGGGCAGATCGAACCAGGCGGCCCCATCGGTCTCCGGGAACTCCTGCATGCTGCCCGGACCGCGGCGGCCATTCCATCTCGAACAGGTTGCTCGACACGAACGCGAGCTCCTCGTCGGTCTCGACCGCGAACACCCGCACCCGCTTGCCGCTGGGCATGCCGGTGCTCACCGAGATCCACGACCGGCCCCTGCGGCGCGGGCCGGCCGACCTCTTCGGCGAACTCCCGCTGGGCGACTGCCCAGGGGTCTTCGGCATCCGGGTCGTACTCCCCCTTGGCGATGGACCAGGCGCCCTCGTCCTTGTGCGCCCAGTAGGGGCCGGCCATGTGCACGAGGAAGACCTCGATCCCGGCGGAGCCGTCCGGCGGTAGGGAAGCAGGCCCGCGCTGAACCGGGCCACGTCAGTCGACCCCTTCGCACGGCAAGCCGACGCCGCATCCCACTGCGTTCTCGATCCCCGGTCCAGCCTTCAGGGTTACCTCCTTGCCGGACACCAGTATCACCTCGGAGGTGCTCATCCGGCTCGGTACGCCTGCCACGACCAGCAAGCCGGACCCATTCCGGCCCGTGCGTACACCCTGCGCGCTTCGCTGCCGGGCTCCACCACGATGACCCACTCGTCGGCTCCTGCGGACCCGGCCCAGGCGCCGGCGACACCCAACAGGTGGGAAGCCAGCCCGCGCCGGCGGTGGCGGTACACAGTGGCGACGCTCTGGTAGCGCGCCGTCGCACCGCACATCACGATCCCCAGATCCGCGGCCAGTTCCTCGCCTGCGAAGGCACCGAAGAAAGCGGCACAGCCCTGTTCGGTCATCCGGCGGCGGGTTTCGACCCGGCGGCGGGCGAACCTCTTCGTATTCGGCGCCCCGCGCCGCCGGACCGCTCGTACTCGGCAAGGTCGGCCTGCAGGTAGTCTCGCCAGTCCGCGGCGCTGCGCAACTGTCTGGCGGTGTAGCCGGCGGCCAGTGGTGCGGTGGCCGGGGGATGCGCGCTCCGCAGCACCTCGTCGGTCTCAGCCGTCAGGGCCACTCGCCGCCAGGCGCTGGGATCGGGCTGCACGGTGAGCCCGATTGCGACATGGCGGGCCCCGGGCAGACGGGCCCGGAACAATGCCACACAACCCTGGGGTCAGCGGCCAGCCCCGGATCCGTGACCAGGATGAAGTTGCCCCAGTGGAAGCCCGGATTGTCGGGGGTCTCGACCAGGATGTGGTCATCGCCAGCGGTGATCGACAGAGCCACCGAGCCGCAGCACTTCGAGGTCGGTCCTCCAGCCCAGTGGCAACTCACCCATCCCCGAGCCTAAGTTGGCGGGCATGAAGCGGTTGGGCCTGCTCGGCGGCATGTCCTGGGAGTCGTCGATCGAGTACGAACGCCTGATCAACGAGATCGTCCGGGACCGACTCGGCGGCACGGCCTCCGCGGACCTGATCGTGCGCTCCTTCAACTTCGCGCAGATCGAGGCGCTACAGGCGGCCGGTCGGTGGCAGGAGGCCGGCGACGTCCTGGCTGACGCTGCCATCGACCTCGAGGCGGCGGGCGCCGATGCCATCGTGCTGTGCACGAACACCATGCATCGCGTCGCCGATCAGATCGAGGCGGCCGTCTCCGTGCCGCTGCTGCACATCGCCGACGCCACCGCCCGCAGCGTGCTGTCCGCCGGCCTGCAGACGGTGGCACTGCTCGGCACCCGGTACACCATGGAGCAGGACTTCTATGTGGGGCGGCTGAGCACGCTGGGCCTGCACGTACTGGTCCCGGACGAGCCCGATCGCACTGTGGTCCACGACGTCATCTACGACGAACTCGTGCGCGGCATCATCAGTCCGGTCTCCCGGCAGCGCTACCTCGAAGTCATCAGCAGGCTCGTGGCCCGGGGCGCGCAAGGGGTCATCGCCGGCTGCACGGAAATCGAGCTGCTGGTCGGCCCGCAGGATCTCGATGTGCCCTACTTCCCCACTGCCCGGCTGCACGCCGAGGCGGCCGCGGAGTTCGCCCTCGGAGACTAGGCGCCGCAGCTCAGCCTTGCCCCCACCCCATCCGCAGTGTCTGCGCAACCTCAGCAGACAGGTCGCCGACGGACTGCAACAACTGCTCGAGGTTCTCGCTGTGCAGCAGTCGCCACTGGTCGAGTGGGCCGACCGGCGTGAGCCCGGCGAGTTGCCAGCTCCTGGCAACCGGATCGTCGGACAACTCCACGTCGGCGGGCCAGGTGTCGCCACCTGCCACTGCTAGCACCTCCCGTACCTGACGTTCGGTCCGCGTGCGACAGGCCGGTCGAGGTCCTCCTTCCACTCCCATTCGGGCAGCATTTCCACGTCGGCACGGGGATACGGATCGTCGGGCAGCCAATCGAGCACGCGGAAGCGCTGGCCGCCTCGGGCCAGCAGTGCCACGAAGCCCTCGGGTGCCTCGATCTCGACCACCTGCGCCATCGTTCCGACCGCGAACCGATGGTCCCCACCACCGACCTCATGCCCGCGTTCGATGAGGACCACTCCGAACTCCGGTTGCGGCGACTCGAGCAACTCCCCCAGCATCCGCAAGTACCGGGGCTCGAACAGCCGCAGCGCCAGCGGCATGTGCGGGAACAGCACCGATCCCAGAGGGAACATCGGGGTGGCAGCCACAGCACCAGCCAAGCACCGCCCGGGCAGCGCGGCAATCGCTGACGCTCCGGCGGCGCCTCACCAGGTGTCGACGACCCGGCCACTGGCCCTGGTGGGCGCCGACGCGAGCACGTTGGCGATGAGGGCGCGGGTCTCGGCGGGGTCGATCACGTCGTCGATCTCGAACACCCGGGCGGCGTTGAACGCAGTCACGTGCTCGCGGTACGCGGCGGTCGCCGCCCGCATCCGTTCCTGACGCTCCTGCGGGTCGGCGATCGCATCGAGCTGCTTGCCCATCGCCAGCCGCACCGCCCCCTCGAGCCCCATCGGCCCCATGTGCGCGGTTGGCCAGGCCACCGTGATCAACGGTTCCTTGGTGCTGCCGCCGAGCATGGCCTGCGCGCCGAGACCGTACCCGCGCCGCAGCACGACGCCGATCAGCGGCACAGTCATGCGCGCGGTGGCCACCAGCAGCCGGGAGGCGTGACGGATGATCGCCCCGGCCTCTGCCTCCGGCCCGGCCATGATGCCGGGAGTGTCCACCAGCGACACCAGCGGGACCCCGAACGCATCGCACAGTTGCACGAATCGCGCGGCCTTGTCACCGGCCGACGCCGTCAGCGACCCGGCCATGTGCAAGGTCTGGTTGGCGAGGATCCCGACCGGGCGACCGTCGATGCGGGCCAGCGCGGTGACCATCTCCGGCGCGAACCGCTCCCGCAGGAACACGACGGAGTCGGTGTCGGCCAGCGTGGTGACGATCGGCCGGACGTCGTAGGCCTCGCGCTCGCGCTGCGGCAGTATGTCGCGCAGCACGGACTGGTCGGCTGCCGTCGAATCCGGAACGGGACCGACGAACAGAGCGATCAACTGCTTGGCCACGCGAACGGCCTGCACTTCATCGTCGACCAGCACGTCGATGACCCCGTTGCGGGCCATGACCTCGGACGGGCCGATCTGTTCGGGCGTGAAGTCCCCCAGTCCGGCTCCTGCGACCATGGCCGGCCCCGCCACTCCCATGGTCGCCTCCCGAGTGGCGATCAGGATGTCCGACGACCCGGCGATGACAGCATTGCCCGCGAAACAGCGACCTGCCACGATCGCGACCCGCGGCACCAGGCCCGACAGCCCGGCCCACAACGCGAACGTCCGCACATCCAGGGCCGACACCACCGGATAGTCGGTGTCGGTGGGCCTGCCGCCGCCACCCTCGGCGAAGAACACCACCGGCAAGCGCAGTTCCTCGATGAGTCCGAGCAACCGGTCGGACTTGTGATGGCCGCGGATGCCCTGAGTGCCGGCCATCACCAGGTAGTCGTACGACAACACTGCGCAGGCTCGGCCGTCGATCCGTCCGACCCCGCCGATCAGACCATCAGCCGGGGTCTTCTGCATCAGCTCCTCGACGCTGAACCGCTTCTCCTGGGCTGCCGTGGCCAGTCGGCCGTACTCCACGAACGAACCAGGGTCGAGCAGGGCGCCGATGTTCTCCCGCGCCGTGCGGCCGCCGTGCGCGTGGCGGCTTTCCACCCGCTCAGCGCGGGCCGCATCATCGGTCAGGGCGCGACGGCGTGGCAGTTCGTCCAGCGGATCGCTCACAACACGAACCTACCGGGGGCAGCGGTCGCCGAATCGGGCGCCGGAACTCAGCGTGGGACGTCGTAGTAGAAGCGGTCTGCCGCCGCCTGCGTCCGGCCTTGCAGGATCTGGCGCACGAGGCGAGGGTTGCGCAACAGGTACCAGTCACCGAAATCGTCGAACTTGCGCGTCGAGGTGACGGCGTGTTCGGACAGGACGGTCGCGAACCGCTGGTTCCGGGTCCGTCCGAAGGTCTTCAGCCGCACGGCGAAGTCGAGGTCCTCGCCGCTGGCCAGGTTCTCATCGAACCCACCGATGGCCCAGAAGTCGCTTCGGCGGCACCACAGGACCGCGCCCGACACGCGGCGATAGGCCAGAACGAGCCCGAGAACCGCTCCAGTGAGCATGATCCCCGCAGACCAGCGCTGCGGACGGACCCGCGTTCCACCGCCGATGTACCTGCCCGTCCGCTCCAACTCATCGATCTTGGAGAGCATCCCGACCGACATCCGGCTGTCTGCGTCGATGGTGACCACCACGTGACCGGTCGCGGCGCGCGCCGCTGCGTTGCGGATGGCCGCGAGGTTCCTGCTGTCGTCACGCACGACTCGCGCGCCGGCAGCGAGGGCGACATCTTCGGTACGGTCCGTGCAACGGTTGACCGCGACGATGACCTCGACCGGATGGTGCAGCTGACAGGTGGCGGCCGCGATCGAGCCGAGACAACCCGGCAAGGCCGCTTCCTCGTCGCGGGCGGGGATCAGGATCGAACAGCGGATGCCAGCAGTGCGCGGTGGATGTCCACCCGGCAGGTCGCTGGCAGAACCGGTCATGTCCATCCCATCGGCCGGTCGGGGACCGACGTGAAGAGGCAGAACCCGCGCGATCGTTCTCAGTCGACGACCTGCCGCCTCGCGAACGCACCCATGCCCGGGACGGTGAAGGCCACCTCGCCACGGTCGGGGGCGTAGACCAGCCCCTTGGAGATCAGCTGGCTGCGGGTCGGCGACAGCTGCGACAGTTTCGTGCGGCCCAGCGCCGCCACGAGATCGGCGACGCGGACCGGGCCTTCCTGACCCTTGTCGGCCATGGCCTGCATGAACCGTTGCTCGGCGCGCGTGGCCCGCTGCCAGCGCGATGCGTACAGGCCGGTATCGATGTCGACCCGCGCATCGGCGACGGCGTTGTCGAGGTCGAAGCACCGTGATGTCCGGGCCGGCCGCAACGTTCCATGCGTGTTTGCCGAGAACCTGGACGAAGTACGGGTAACCCCGGCTGAATCGAACACCCATGTCCACGGCGCCGGACTCCCAGGCAGACTCCGAGCGCTGCGGCCGGGCCCTTCGAGTGCCGCGCGGATCGCAACGTCGTCGAGGGTGTCGATGTGCCAGTACTCGTAGAGGCGCTCCGCGTAGGAGGTCGCCTCCGGCAGGATGCGGCGCAACGAGGGCAGCCCGGCAGCGGCCAGGAGGAACGGCGAGGGTTCCTCGCCCTGGCCCATCCGATGGACCGCTGCGTTCAACGCCGCCAGCGTGGACCGCTCGACCTCCTGCAGCTCGTCGATGGCCAGCAGGAGTCCGACACCGTGCTGACCTGCCAGCGTTGCCAACTCGGTCAACATCTCCGTCAGGTCCCGGTCGAGGTCGCCGCTGTCGGCGTATCCCCGGGCGGGTTCGAGGTCCACTTCGAAGGAGTACGAGCCGGTCCCGGGGTCGGCCTTGAGACTGAAGGCCTTGAACACCCGGCGGACCCACGTGAGGGCCTCCCCCGACCACGTCCGGCCGGCGTTGCGCAATTCCCGGAACAGCTCGCGGGTGAGTGCGGGCATCAACGACTCTCCGCTGCGAGCCTCCAACTGGACCACGAACCACTTGCGTTGTCGCGCATGGGAAACGAACTCCCGCAACAGGACCGTCTTGCCTACCCCGCGCAGGCCATACAGGATCGTGCTCTGCGCGGACAGCCGCAAACCAGCCCGCTCGAGCGCAACGTCGAACGACCCGATGAACCGTTCCCGGCCGACGAGTTCGAACGGTCGAGCCCCGGCTCCGGGCGTGTACGGGTTGATGATCGGGTCCATGAGCGCGAGTCTAGGAGAAGGCTACGACATATAGGTAATCACGCTATACAGGCATAGACACTGCTAGAGGCGGCACGAACCGCGGGCGTTGTCGTGCACGGGCACGCCGGCGCGCAGATGCCCGCAGGGTGTCGCTGCAACGTCGTCGCAGGAGCGGACCGAACACCGTGTGCGGGTGTCTCGTCAGCCCAGCATGAACACCGCAGCGATCACCACGATCGTGACGATCAACGCGAACAGGATGCTGAGGGTCAGCTGCGTGCCCTTGCTCACCGGCTTCTTCACCGTCACCCCGGGCGGCACCGGCCCGACCAACGGCGCGAGGTAGTCCCGCCAGCGCTTCGCGACGGTGTTCGACTCGAACTCGCCCTGCATGTTGCCGATGAGGGGGCCACCGGCGACCAAGGAGACGCGGTGACGCTTGGCGCCCTGCCATACCTCCAGCGTCTCGTTCATTTCCGCCAGGCCGACGCTGTGGAACTGCACGAAGGGCGCGTCGAAGAACACCTCGCCGTCGTTGGCGACGAACGACAATGAGCCGTCCACGGCCTTCAACGTGCCTGGGCGCACCCCCAGCGCGGTCATGTTCGTGCGGTAACTCCCGGGGCTTTCGAACCTGGACAGACTCCCAGGGTCCGCTTGGTACTGCGCCATGACCCCTCCTCTGATCGAGGCGGCCACTGACCGGGCGGCCGGGCCACCTCCTCCATCATCCCACCGGACAGCCGAGAGCCCCGGGGCCAGTGCCGGCACCCGGGGCTCTCGTACCCGACTCAGGAAGCAGGCTTGACGTTGACCGTCAGCCACTTGCTCTGGATCGCACCCATGTTCTGCTCCACGACGACGCGGATCTTCTGCTTGCCGGTGGCGTCGAGCACGACGTGCATGCTGCAGTCGCCGCTGGCCGACACCGAGCGGGAGGCGTTGACCGACGCGCCCTTCTCCAGCAGCGTGGCGGTGGCACCACCCCAGTTGTTCGTGGCGACCAACTGGCATTTGATCAGAAAGGTCTCGCCGGCAACCGCGGACTTGGGTGCCTTCACCTTCTGGAAGCCCGGGTCGTTGGCCGCGTTCGCAGCCCCGGCGCCGAGGACGATCGCACCACCGGCGACAGCCGCCGTGGTCCCCATGGCCAGTACCTTGCGGGTCTTGCTCATCGAATCTCCTATTCGCTTGGCGGGGCCCGTTGCCCCGGCTCCGAGGCTACGGTCCGTCACCCGCGCAGTCGGGGTCGGACGCGCGGGCAGAGCCCAGCCGACGATCGGACGGTTTGCGCGCCGGTGTCACTTGACCTTCGCGGTCCAGGTCGTCTCCGCCGTGCAGGCACCGATCATCAGCAGGCCGCCGGGGGTCATGCCCAGCGTCTTGGTGTAGGCGACTTTCACGCTGCCGTTGGCCCTGTTGCCCTTGATCTTCCCCTTCACCGTGATGTGGGTGCTGCTCGACCCTGCTGAACACGATGGTGAAACGCTTGCCCGTGCGCTTGACCGGCGATTGCAGGAGGACCGGGTAGAACTCGAGGACGCTCTTGCCCGACGGGGCGGATATGCACAGAGAACGCACAGTCGTCTTGAATCCCGACACCTTGCCCGCGGTCGCCCGGAACGTGACGTCCAAGTCCTGTCCGGTCTTGCCCTCGTACCCGACGCCCTTCGCGGCCGCTGGCGCACCGATCCCGACGACGAGTGCAGCGGCGACCCCCACGGCCAGGACTGATGATGTGGTTCGCATGATGCCCTCCCACGGGCCGAGACCCTTCGGGAGTGCGGGTCAGCGACCCTGTACCTCCACGGTAGACCCGTCCGCTACTGCTGTGGAAGGGTTGGGGTCCCGGATCGCTCACATGCGCGGATGCAGAATCCATGTGTGGATCGGGTCACCACCGGACTCGATGGTGACCCGATAGCAACGCAACTGTCGGGCTGCGCCGCTACTCCTGCGTGTCGTCGGACTTCCCGAGCGTGCGATCCGCACTGCGCACCACACTGCGCAGGAACTCGTACTGCGTCGTGACCAGTTTGTCGGCCATGTCCAGCGCTGCGTCGATGACGGTCTCTCGCCGCGACGGGCGGTCACCCAGCGCGGGGATCACCTCGTCGACGGTGTCGACGAACTTGCGCACCGCTTCGATCGCGGCCTTCTGCGCGCCTTCGACCGACTCCAGAACCTGATCGGACAGCTCTGCTGCCTGACCCGCCATATCCGCCGCTTGCTCTGCCGTTGTCTTCTCAGTGTTCTCGGCCATCATCGTGCTCCTCGTATCGACCTGAACGTGAACCAAGCGCCGGTTCGGTCGCAACGATCGGGCGACCCGACTGGCGGTTCCCGTCATCTCCAGGGTACGCCGGCGGCCGGTGTTCCACGCCAGCCCTCCAGGAGCCACGGATTCGTGCCGATGCATCTTTGACAAGGGCGGACCTGGACGCTGCCCCTGGCGAGAAGGCGGTGGTCACCCGTGAGCGAAGCAGCCCCCAAGATCCCGCGACCGCGCGTCCCGGGCGACGATGACCTGCATCCCGGAAGCGGACCCTTCCGCCGCGCCCTGGACATCGTCATGCAGCGCCGGTGGGTGCTGGGGGTGTGGCTCGGTGGGGTCGCCTGCCTGCTGGCACTGCTGCTGCCGGTCGGTTCCCCCGAATGGGTGATCGTCGTCCGCGGCTCGAGCATTGTGGCCGTGCTGGTCTTCCTGTGGGCCGCGGTCCGCATGCCCCCGGGTGCCCGGGGGGTGTGGTGGGGGCTGTGGGCCTTCCAAGTGCTGACGGTCGCCGGCGACGTCGTCTACGACGTGTACCTGTACCACCTTCCAGGAGGAGCCGTTCCCCAGCGTGGCGGACCTGCTCTACCTCGCGTCCTACATCGCAGTGATCAGCTCGCCCTGGTCATCCTGGTCCGTCGGCGGCAACCCGGGCGCAACCGGGAGACCTGGATCGACACCGCAGTCATGACCGTGGCCGCCGCCTGCGTGGTCGCCACCGTGGTCATCATGCCGATGCTGACCGACAGCGCGGCACCCGAACTGGTCACCATGATCGCCCTGGCCTACCCGCTGCTCGACGTGGTCGTCCTGTCCGTGCTGATCCGGCTGTCTGGTCGACGTGCAACGCCTGAACCCGGCCCTGGCGCTGCTGACGGTGTCCGTCGCCTTCACCCTGACCGCGGACCTGGTCTTCAACAGCCTGGTCGCCCAAGGGGTCGTGGAGGACGCCCCGGTGTGGGTCGAGGTCCTGTTCCTGGCTGCCATCCTGCTGCTGGCCGCCGCCGTGACCGCACCCGGTGCCGCGACCATCGCCCGGCCGAGCATGACCACCCACCGGACCAAGGCCCGCCTCGTCGGTCTGGCCGTCGCCGCACTGACGGCACCGACCCTGCTGGCATTCGCGGTATGGGGCGACGTCGGGTCGACCGCGCGAATGCTGGCCGTCGCGTCGATCGCAGTCATCCTGCTGATCCTGTGGGGCGCCCTGATCCTGATGTCGATGGTCGAGCAGCAGGCCGCCCTGCTCGCCGACCTGGCCCGAAGGGACGGTCTCACCGGCCTGCCCAACCGTCGCACCTGGGACTTCGAACTCGAGCGCGTCGCCTCCCGGACCTTCGCCCAAGGCGCCCCGCTCACCGTGGCCATCCTCGACCTCGACCACTTCAAGGCCTACAACGACCGCTACGGCCACCCCGCCGGGGATGTCCTGCTGATCGAATGCGCCCGGGCCTGGCACTCGCTGCTCAACCCCCCTGCCCTGCTCGCCCGCTACGGCGGCGAAGAGTTCGCCGTCCTGCTGCCCGGCACGCTGCTGGTCGAAGCGCACCCCATTCTGGACCGCCTGCGCCGGGCGACGCCGGGTCAGCAGACCGTCTCCATCGGCTATGCGCAGCGGGATCCGGCCGAGCCGATCAGTGAGACGGTCGACCGCGCCGACCGCGCCCTGTACGAGGCGAAGTCCGCCGGCCGGGACCGCATCATGGCCCACGAGGCGGCTGTTCTCCAGGTCAGCCACTAGGCCGAAGCGCCAGGGTCAGTCTGACGGCATCGTGATGTTCACCTGGACGCATCATGATGCTAGCCTTGGAGCATGCGCACCACGGTGACACTGAGCGACGACGTCGCCGCGGAAGTCGAGCGGATGCGCCGGGAACGCGGCATCGGGGCGAGCGCAGCCCTCAACGAACTGGCCCGGGCGGGTATGGCGCGGAAGCCGGTCACCCGCACATTCCATCAGCGTTCGGTCCCGCTCGGCCTGCGCGTTGACGTCAGCAACATCGCCGAGGTCCTGGACGTGTTGGACAGCGATGATCGTTGATGCCAACCTGCTGCTCTACGCCGTCGACAGCACGAGTTCGCATCACCGGACTGCCGCTGCGTGGCTGGAAGAGGTCATGTCCGGCCCACAGCGCATCGCGTTGCCGTGGCAGACCATCGGAGCCTTCCTGAGGGTGGTGACCCACCCCCGAGTGACCACCGAACCCGCTGGACTCAGCAGCGGCGTGGGGGTTTGTTCGTGACTGGCTCGACCAGCCGCAGGTATGGATCCCGGCAACCGGCGACCGCACGGCGGAGATCCTCGGCGACCTTGTCTCCGAGGGCGTCACCGGTAACGTGATCCCGGACGCACAACTGGCCGCCCTCGCGATCGAACTCGGCGTTCCGGTGGCGAGCAACGACAGCGATTTCGCGCGTTTCCCGCGTGCCGCTGGTTCAACCCGCTCGCCTGAGGGAACGCTCAGGCTGCGGGCTTGACCTTGATGGTCAGCCACTTCGACTCGATGGCGCCGCCGTTCTGCGTCACGATCATGCGGATCTTCTGCTTCCCGGTCACGGTCAGGAACACCCGCATGCTGCAGTTGCCACCCGCGGAGACCTCACGCTTGGCGTTGATCGTGGCCCGCTTCTGATCCAGTTGCGCGTCCGCGCCCGCCCAGTTGACCTTCGGGTTGAGTTGGCACTTGATGCGGAACCACTGGCCCGCCACGACGGTTCCGGGTGCCGAGAACTTCTTGAAGTCGGGGTCGCTGGCGGCGTTCGCGGCCCCGGCACCCAGCATCAGCGCACCGCCCGTGACTGCCACCGTGGCGCCGAGCGCCACCACCTTGTGCATGGTCATTGCCATATCCAATCCGCGAGGTGGTTCTGACTCGCTGCCTTCGAGTATGCGTCAGACACTGCGCGGTGGACAGCCCTGAACGGCTGAGGTTCGTGCACTTCCGTCGGCCCCGCCGCGCACCCGCCAGTTCCAGCGAGATTCGCTCCTCCCGATCCGGGTAGTTTCAGCCTCAGCGAGGGAGGATGCGTCGTGGCGCCGACAAAACCAACACACCCGTCTGTGTGGCGCCCCAGCCTGTTCGCCGTCACGTGGCAGGCGTGCACCTGGCTGGGCTGGTCCCTGGTGATCCTGTCGGTTCTGCGCTTGAGCCCCGCCGCTCTGCAGGCGATGGGGCCACCGCTGCTGATGATCGCGGCGGTGATCGTGCTCAGCGAGTTGCGCCCGATCGTCATGACGCGACTGGTCGGCAACCCGGTTTCCATCTCGCTGGCGTTCGTCTTCGCCGCGATGTACCTGTGGGGCCTGTACCCGGCCGTCCTGCTGCACGCCGGGGCCACCCTGCTGTCCGAACTGCTGCAGCGCAAACCGCTCTGGAAGATCCTGTTCAACGTCGGCCAGGATGTGACCAGCCTCAGCGCCGCCTGGCTGGTCATGTTCGCCGCGGGCGCGGCACCGACACCCTTCGCACCGCATGCGGACCTGTCCGGACAGGACCTGTTGTGGATCTTCGGATCGTGGATCGCCTACCACCTCGTCAACCTTGCGCTGGTTTCCGGCTTGGCGCAGTACTACGACCAGTCGTGGTGGGAGGCGTTCACCGACGAGTTCTGGTTCTACACGGTCTCGGTGCTGGCCGTGCTCGCGCTGTCGCCACTCGTGGCGATCGTCGCCGTGGCCCATCAGTACTCCTGGACCCTGCTGCCGCTGTTGCTGCTCCCGTTGCTGGCCGTGCAGAAGGCCGCCCAGATGTCCCGGGAACAGGAACACCAGGCGCTGCACGATCCGTTGACCGGCTTGCCGAACCGATTGTTGTTGACCGACCGGATCGAACAGGCCCTGGCCCGGTCCAGCCGGTCCGAGGGACGGGTCGTGGTGTTCTTCCTGGATCTGGACCTGTTCAAGGTGGTCAACGACAGCCTCGGGCACCACGCCGGCGATGCTCTGCTCATCGACGTGGCCGGCCGACTGCAGTCCGCAGTGCGGTCCGGCGACACCCTGGCCCGGTTCGGCGGCGACGAGTTCGTCATCGTCTGCGATGACGTCCGGGACGAGGAAGTCGACGCACTGGCCCACCGCGTCACAAGCGCCCTGCGGGAACCGTTCGCATCCGAGGCCCACCAGGTCGCAGTCACCGCCAGCATCGGCGCGGCACTGGCCACCGACTCCTCCGATCCGCAGACGTTGCTGCGGGATGCCGACGCCGCAATGTACCGGGCGAAGGAGCGCGGCCGCGATCAGGTGGTGCTCTTCGACGAGGCGATGCACCGGCAGGCCGACGAGCGCCTCCAGGATGCCGTGGGGCTGCGGCGGGCCCTGGACCGCGGCGAGTTCCGGACCGTCTACCAGCCGATCGTCGAGATAGAGACGGGCAGCACAGTCGGGCTGGAGGCCCTGATCCGGTGGGATGACCCGGAACGGGGACTGATCGCGCCGGGCTTGTTCATCCCCGCCGCCGAGGAGACCGGGCTCATCGTGCCGATCGGGGCGTGGGTGCTCGACGATGCCCTGTCCCAGGTGCAGCGGTGGCGCGAGGAGTTCCCGCACACCGGGGACCTCTGGGTGGCCGTGAACATCTCGTCGCGCCAACTGCAGGCACCCGGGCTGGTGGAGCAGGTCGCTGCGTCGATGCAGCGTGCGGGAATCCCACCGTCGGCGGTTCATCTCGAGATCACCGAGTCCGCCGTCATGAACGACCTGGAACCGGTCGTGGACACGCTGGTCGCCCTGCGCGCACTCGGCCTGCACCTGGCAGTCGACGACTTCGGTACGGGGTACTCGTCGTTGACGTACCTCAAACGACTGCCGGTGACGACGGTCAAGATCGATCGTTCCTTCATCCGGGGGCTGGGCGGAAGCGACGACGCCTTCGACCGCCCGCTCGTGGACGCCATCATCAAGATGTCGGAGTCGCTGCACCTCGAGGTCATCGCCGAAGGGGTGGAGACCCCCGAACAACTCGACGCACTGCGTGAACTGGGCGGTCGGGTGGCTCAGGGATTCCTGTGGTCGGAGCCGTTGACCAAGGAACAGGTCCGGGACTGGATGACAGCTCGCGTGTCCACCTGAGTGGGCGGGCACTGCTGCCCTGCGGCGATGCTCGCCGACGCCTGGATCAGCCGACCTGCGAATGCCCTGCGCCCGTTCAGCCACGACAATGGAAGGGCTATGACGAACCCCTTGCCCACCTCGACCGATGTGCTGGTCATCGGCGCCGGTCCCGCTGGCTCCTCGGCGGCGGCGTGGGCCGCGCGGCACGGGCTGGACGTGGTCCTTGCCGACGCAGCGGTCTTCCCCCGGGACAAGGCGTGTGGCGACGGGCTCACCCCCCGCGCCATGGCCGAGTTGGATCGCCTGGGACTGACCGCCTGGCTCGACGGACGGGTGCGCAACTGGGGCCTGCGCACGCATGGCTTCGGTCAGACGCTCTACCTGCCGTGGCCGGACGGTGCCTTCCCCAAGTACGGCTCGGCCGTCCCCCGCACGGTCCTGGATGCGGCGATCCGGCAGACCGCCCTCGACTCCGGGGCCGAACCCCTGGAGAGCCACCAGGCCGTGGATGTGATCCGGTCCGGCAACCGGGTCGCCGGCGTCGTCTTCAAGGTCGGCAACCAGCGCCGGCGAGGTGGCATGCCGGCGGCTGATCATCGCCGACGGTGCCCGCTCCCAGTTGAGCCGCATCCTCGGCCGCGAATGGCACAAGAACACGGCCTACGGGGTCGCGGCGCGCAGTTACGTCAAGAGCGGCCGCAGCGACGATCCGTGGATCACCTCTCATTTGGAACTGCGCGACGCCGATGGCAAGATCCTGTCCGGCTACGGCTGGGTCTTCCCGCTCGGCGATGGGGAGGTCAACCTGGGGGTCGGCACCCTGGCCACCGACCGGCGGCCGGCGGATGTCAACCTGCGCAATCTCACCCAGGTGTACGCCGGCCAGGTGCGCGACGAGTGGGAACTGGCCGGCGAGATCCGCGCAGCGAAGTCAGCCCTGCTGCCGATGGGTGGGGCGGTCAGCGGCGTGGCCGGACCGAACTGGATGCTCGTCGGCGACGCGGCCGGCTGCGTGAACCCGCTCAACGGCGAGGGCATCGACTACGGACTGGAGACCGGGCGCCTGGCCGCCCAGATGATGGCCGCCGGGACCTCCGACTACGAGGCCGCGTGGCCGACGCTGCTGCGGGAGCACTACGGGTCGGCCTTCTCCATCGCCCGACGACTCGCGGGCCTGTTGACCGTGCCACACCTGCTACCGACGCTCGGACCAGTGGGAATGCGCTCCGCGACGCTCATGAAGATCGCCTTCCGGGTGATGGCGAACCTGGTCACCGACGAGGACCTCGACACCACCGCACGGGCCTGGCGTGCCGCCGGCCGGGCGAGCATCACCGCGGACGAGCGCCTGCCGTTCGGGTGAGCGGGGTGCGTCGCCCGCGCCTGCCTCTCACGACGCCGGCTGGGCGCCGTTCCCATTTGGAGAGGAGGTCCTCCAGCGCTGCCTTCTCCGTGGTCGGGTTCGGACTGGTGGAGCGCAACTCCCGCAGTACTGCGTCGATCTTGTCGTCAACGCCCGTCCACGCAGCCTGGTCGCCGCGCTTCAACGTTGCTGTCGACTCATCCCAAGCGGTCTCCAGATCGGTGATCCGCGCAGTCGCCGCCGCTTGCTGTCCGGACTCCAAGAGGGAAAGGGTGTCCTGGGTGATGATGACGTACTGCGACATGTCACCCAACGGGAATGCCGTCTGGTCACCGATGGCCGCGGCCTGCGCATCAAGGGTGTTCGTCCTGACCGCGTAGAAGGTCCCCCCGACGATCACGAACAGGGCCAGGACCACCACGGTCTGCACCAACGCCGAGCGCCTGCACTGCACCCGGTGGTGCGGCGCGGTCTCGGGCTCGTCGAGCTCGGCCAGTTCCGCTGCGTCGTCGGGGACAGTGATGACATCGCGCTTGCGCACGCTCAGGTACGCGATCGTGAGAACGATTGCGGTCAGGAATATCGCGCTGTCGTGGCGACCCCGAGGGCCAGTCCACCGCTGTCCGAAGGCTGGGCGCGGAAGTCCCCGATCGAGGCCCCGAGCGGCCGGGTGAGGATGTAGGCGATCCAGAACGCGAGCACTCGCATCGAGCCCGAGTCGCCAGGCGATCGTGATCAGGGCGATCAATCCCGCGCACAGTACTCCGGTCCAGAAGTAGCCGACGCCGAGCCCCTCGGCGATCAGGTCACCGACCGCAGTGCCCAGCGCGAAGGTCACCAGGATCGCCAGCCAGTAGAACGCCTCACGTCGACGGGTGTGGATGGAGTGGATCGACAGGGTTCCTCGCTGGCGTACCAGGCCGTGAAGACGACGGCCAGCAGCACGGCGAAGAACACGGTGCTGACCTCCAAGGGAGCTCCGAGGTTGTCCGCGAGGTTGTCGCTGACCAGGGTGCCGACCACGCTCACCAGCACGACGGCCAGCCAGTAGACGGTGGCCACGTAGCGCTTCAACGACATCTGGGCCGTGAGGATGACGGCCAGCAGGACCCCGGTCACGATCGAGGTAGCGGTGAGTCCCTAGTTCAGGTTGACGTTCAGGAAGTCGGCAGCGGACTCCCCGACGGTCGTACAGAGGATCTTGATGATCCAGAAGAAGATCGTGACCTCTGGGACCTTGTTCAGAAGCCTGCGATCCATGAGATTCGGGGTCATGGTGTCAGTGCGAGTCATGACTGGCACTCTGCCCAGCCGGCGCTGAGAGCAGGCTGAGAGTCGGCTACGAACCGGCAGCGGGCTCTCAGGATCTTCTCAGGAACCGTGACGGAACCTGAGACGAGCCGTTCGGCCGCGGGGCATCACCATGCTGCTGAGAAGATCGGAAGACCATGACGGTCCTTGTCGTCGACGACGAAGTGCACCTCGCTGCCGCCATTCGCAGTGGCTTGGAGGCGGAGGGTTTCATGGTCGACGTCGCCCATGACGGCCAGGAGGCCCTGTGGGCTGCCACTGAGCACGGCTACGACCTCGTGACCCTCGACCTGATGCTGCCGGGGCTGAGCGGCTACCGCGTGATCGAGCAACTGCGTGAGCAGGGGCGTCTGGACCCCGGTTCTGATGCTCACGGCCAAGGACGGGGAATACGACCAGGCCGACGCCCTCGACCTCGGCGCGGACGACTACCTCGACGAAGCCCTTCAGTTTCGTTGTGCTGTTGGCCCGCATTCGGGCACTGTTGCGAAGGATCGTGGCAGAGCGCCCGGCGCAACTACAGGTCGCCGACCTTGTGCTGGATCCGGCGACACGCACCGCGCAGAGGGCGGGTTCGTCGATCGACTTGACGCCCAGAGAGTTCGCTCTGCTCGAGTACCTCATGCGCAACGCCGGCGCGGTGATCTCCAAGAGCGAGTTGCTGGACCACGTGTGCGGACGTCAATTTCGATGGACCACTGAACGTCGTCGAGGTGTACGTCGGCTACCTGCGAAGGAAGATCGACGCCCCGTTCGGCGTCCATTCCATCCGCACGGTCCGTGGGTTCGGCTACTGCCTGGACGCTGTGCTGACCTCGGCCAACGGCAGGGTCAACGATGACCTGAGCGCCACCAGCTCGCTCTCGCCGATCACGGCGTTGCCTCCGTGTAACCGCGCCACCTCCTGCACGATCGCAAGCCCCAAACCCACCCCGCCATCGTTGCGTGAGCGGTGTTCGTCCAACCGAACGAACCGGCCGAATACATCCTCCCGGCTCGCAACTGGGATTCCGGGACCGTCGTCGGCCACAACCACTAGCGCATTCGAGTCCTCGCTGCGAACGGTGAGGCGGACGGCCGACCGCGCGAACCGCGCCGCGTTGTCCGTGAGATTACGCACCATCCGGCGAGTTGGGAGGGATCACCCGTGACGCGCGCAGGTGCGATATCCGCCTGCACCTGGAGCCCCTGACTTCGAAGACGCTGCGCCTCGGCGGCCATCACGTCATCAAGGTCCACGTCGACGCGTCGCGGCGGTAGCTGCTGCTCGTCGGTCCTGGCCAGCAGGAGCAGGTCCGCCACCAGTCGGGTCATCCGATCGACTTCGTCGCTGAGTACGGCTGCGCCAGCGGGGTGATGCCATCGGTCCGGGCTGCGACGTCCAGGGTCGTTCGCATCGACGCCAGTGGGCTCTTGAGCTTCGTGACTGGAATCGGCGACGAACCGCCGCTGCGCGTCCATCGCGTGCTCGAGGCCGTCGAGCATGTGGTTCATCGTGCGGGCCAGTCGCTCGATCCATCCTTGGCCTGCGGCACTGGCACCCGCTCGGTGAGATCCGCCGCGCTGATGTCCTCGACGCGGGTCGGATCCGGTCCACGCTTGAGCGACCGGCCAATCCGCGGACCAGGCGGTGGCGCCGACCGCTGCGAGCAGGAAGGGGGCCACAGCCGCCAAGGCCATCAGCACGATGCGGACGATGCGTTGCACCGGAGTCAGCGATTCGGGCCGCGATCACCGTCAGATCGCCGTTCCTCGAGGGCACTCTGGACCGCCGCCACTTGATCAACGTATCGCCGTCTGACGAACGCAATCCGGCACCTCGGCGGTGAGCATGCCCTGGCTGGCGGCCCCCGCCGCAACGATGCCGGGCTCCCCGGAGATGCCCGGTGACGCCAGCAGTACCTGGCCGGATGGGTCCAGGACCTGCAAGAGGGTCGCGTCACCCGGGGGGGCGTTGGCGGTGGCCAAGGCAGCGTCCAGGTCGTCCGCGGCCAGCGCCGCCGTATCGTTTGCCCGCTGGACGACGCTTCGCCGGACGGACGCCGTCAAGGCCTGGCTGAGCACGGTCGCCACGCCGACCCCGATGACCACAAGTGCGGCTGTGACAGCGGCGACGGCCACGATCGTCGATCGCGAGCGGATCCCGTGGCCGCCCCACCAACTCGCCACCGACGTACGTCGCCCCATGTCATGGAGCATAGGTCGGGCGGCTGAGAGAACCCTGAAAGCCAGCGAACCTCGGTCTCCAGCGACCTCTTGGCATCGGTCCCGCATCGTGACTCACAGGCGGCACCACGTCCGCCAGCACGGCGAAAGGACAGTCCTGCGGATGAAACATGAAGCACGCGACACGGGCGGCCTCGGATGGGGCGGTACTGGCCATCCGCGGCGCCGCCGGGGTGGCTGTGGCCTCTTGGCACGTCGGGTCGGGAACGAACTCGGTCATATCGTCGGCCGGGAGCCCCGAGCAGGTCGTCTCCGAGCCCGTCACGGGTGAACCGGTCCCGCGGTATGCGACGCCGTCCACCGGCCGATCGTGGACGCCATCATCAAGTGACGCAGTCGCAGCACCTCGACGACATCGGGTGCTTGCGGTTTCCCCCGGGGCGTCGGGGTGGGGGCCGGCCGACCCCGGCATCGGCGCGCTCGGCCGCTTACGGCGCACTTGGTCAACCTCTCACCCCGGGCTGCGACCGTGCTGCGCACCAGGCGACGTCCGCGGGCCGCGACCGCACCGAAGGTCGCCAATGGTCTCAACGCCCAGCATGCGAGACCCCGGAGTGGGAGACTCTAACCAAGCCCTCACAACGGCCTTCAGCACAACCAGCGCTGAGGACTGCCCACGTCTGAGGAGTTGCCATGGCCGATCGAACGGCAGTCATCGAAGGCTGGACCGGCCCCGGCAGGCAGGACTCCCACATAGGAGTGCTGCAGCCAGCCGATGACGGTCTGCACATCGACATGGGCAAAAGGGGTCTGTACGAATGGTGGTATTTCGATGCCCACCTGGACAGCGGGCACACGATCGTGGTCTTCTTCCACGCCTCGAACCCGAACCCGGGACGGAAGGGGAAGACGGGCATCGAAGTTGTGCTGCTCAGGCCGGACGGCAAGCGAGTCCAGAAGTTCTTCCCCTATCCCAGGTCGAGCTTCTCGGCCGCGCGGGACAAACCCGAAGTCACCATCGGGGGCAACACGCTGCGAGTCGAGCAGCAGGCAGGA
The DNA here is from genome assembly GCA_963733395.1 of uncultured Actinomycetota bacterium. GTDB lineage: Bacteria > Actinomycetota > Actinomycetes > S36-B12 > UBA10799 > JADKAV01. The sequence continues at coordinate 225,829 of CAVTCZ010000005.1, read as the reverse complement.
GAACTCCCCGTCTACGACATCATCGTCGAAGAGCCGGACCTCGCCTGCCGGCTCACCTACACTGCCCAGGTCAACGGCTGGAAGCCCGGCACGGGCATTTCCCAGTTCGCGGACCTCGGGTACTTCGGCTGGGTGATCCCCTTCGCGCGCGCCCGAGTCGAGGGGACGATCCGCGATGGCGCCGAGACCCACCGGGTGTCGGGCATCGGCTACCACGATCACAACTGGCTGAACTTCGGGTTCCAGACCGTCATCGACTACTGGATGTGGGGGCGGATCTACTCGCAGACCTTCACCGCGTCGTATGCGTACATCCAGTGCAACAAGAAAGTGGGCCACCACACGGTGCAAGTCCTCATGCTCGCCGATGGCGAAGAGGTTGTTCTGAGCACGGGTGAGTTCGATTTCCGACCCGATGACTACGAGTACAGCCCGCAGGCGAAGTACTGGTTCCCGAAGCACGTCGACCTGCAGGCTGCGGGCTCGTTCCATGCCGATCTCAGGCTCAAGGACCTGCTGGAAGCGCAGGACATGCTCAAGAACTTCAACCCGCTGCTGCGGTTCCTCGCAGGCAAGATCCTGCGCTTGAAACCGGGCTACTTCCGACTGGTCTCGGATTGCGACCTCGACGTGACGCGCGATGGGATGACCCGCAGCGAAACGGGCATGGCGCTGCACGAAATCGTCCTGTTCAAGGCGGTGGCGGAACACTAGGAGACACCCATGAGTCAAGAGCGACTGGAAGCCCTGCGCCGCGACATGAAGAAGTGCGTGCGCTGCAGTCTCTGCAAGCTCGTGCCCATGCCCACCATCCAGCAGACGCAGTTCATCACTGCCTGTCCACCAGTGGACGAATATCACTTCCACGCCTATTCGGGCGGCGGGATGCAGGTGATGGCGCTGGCGGTGCTGGATGGGCGCGTCCCCGTCGACGAAGACCTGCAGCAGATCGTCTCTGCCTGCACCACCTGCGGGATGTGCGACGTCTCCTGCAAATTCATCATGGCCGCCGAGCGCATGGACGTCATCATGGCGCTCAAGGAGCATCTGGTGGAATCGGGTTTCGGCGCCCCGCCACGAACTGAAGAGCAGCCCCCGCTCGCGTTCTGGGCGGATGGATTGGACATCAAGACCCTGCCGGAGTCGCAAGCCGAGGTGCTGCTGTATGTCGGCGCCGGCGCCCGTCACGATCCGCAACATGCCGCGACGGCGCAGAAGCTGGCCCAGTTGCTGCAAGCCGCCCGCATCGATTTCGGCATCATGTCAGGCGACGAGCCCGAGAGTGGGATCGAGGCCTACTCGACTGGCCACCGGGACATCTTCACCGCGCAGGCCCGACTGGTGGCCGAGCGGCTGGATGCCACCGGGGCACGCACCGTTGTCACATTGTGCGGGGAAGACCTGGGCATGCTGCGCGCCAAGTACCCGCGTTACGCACGCGCCCCGCGGGCCGAGGTGGTGCACGCCAGCGAGTTCCTGCTGCCGCTCATCCGCCAGCGACAGTTGCAGCTGCCCCGCTCCATCCCTGCGCGGGTGACCTACCACGACCCGTGCTACCTCGGTCGCCAGAGCGAGCCGCCGCAGGCCTGGGACGGCGAGGAGCGCCGAACGCATGGCGTCATGACGTACTACGTGCCCGACAAACCCATCAACTACGGCGTCGGGGGCGTGTACGACGCCCCGCGTCAGGTTCTGCGCGCCATCCCGGGGTTGGAGCTCGTGGAGATGCATCGCATCCGCGAGTACGCCTACTGCTGTGGGGCTGGTGGTGGCGTACCCGAGGCCCACCCGCAGGTCGCCAGATCAGCCGCGCTCCAGCGCGTCGCCGAAGCCCGCGACGTCGGCGCCGATTCGGTGGTCAGCGCCTGCCAGCGCTGTCGCCACAATCTCTCGTGCTGGCAGGACGGGTCCTCCGTGCCGGTGGTCGACCTGGTGGATCTGGTCCACGAAGCGTCCGGGGTGACGTCATGACTGCGACCGGACTCATCGCCAGCCTGCAAGAACTCGTACCCGCCGGTTCCGTGAGCACCGACCCCGCCGAGTTGGACGCGTCCGCCCGGTACGGACTGCAGCAGCAAGGCCATCCTCCGCTGTGCATCGTGCGTCCCGGGAACGACGAAGAACTGGCGGCGCTGATCCACCATGCCAACCAGACCGGCCTGAGCCTGGCGGTGACATCGTCGGCCGGCAGCCATCGACGAGGTGGTATCACCAACGAGGGCGAGCACATCCTGATCGATCTGTCCGGCTGGAAGCGGATCGATCTGGTCGACCGCCGCAACCGGGTGTGCCGGATCGAGCCAGGGGTGACTTACGCGGAGCTCGCGGCCGTCCTCGCCGACCATGGCATGACCCTTCCCACCCCGTTGGCGCCCCGCAGCGGGAAGAGCGTGCTGGCCGCCGTGATGGATCGGGAACCAGGCACCTGGGCGAACAAGCAATGGGATAGCGGCGACCCTGCCGCCAGCACCGAGTTCTTCTTCGGCAGCGGCGAACGCTTCCGCACCGGCGCCGCGGGCGGCCCGGGCAGCATCGAGCAGCAGCGGCAGTCGGGCGGGGCGCAGAAGCATCCCGGCGGACCCTCGCAGACGGACTTCCATCGTGTGGTGCAGGGCGCGCAGGGCACGATGGGCATCGTCGACTGGATCACGCTGCGCACCGAGATCATGCCAGGCGTGCAGGAGACCTTCCTGGTCGGTGCCGAGCGCCTGGAGGACCTGCAGGACTACGTCTACGCCGTGCAGCGCGGGCTGCTCGGCGAGCAGTCGTTCATCCTGAACCGGACCGCCGCGTCGCTGTTGATGTGCCGCGGCGACACTCGCGCCTTCACGGGGATGCGGTCGTCGCTGCCGGAATTCGTCTGCCTGCAGACCATCGCCGGTTTCGAACGCCTGCCGACCGGAACGGCTGGCGTACCACAAGCAGGACATCGAGCAGATCGCTGCAGCGCGCCGACCTGTGGCTGCGGCCCGGCATCGGCCATCTGTCGGCAGCCGCGTTGTTCGAGCGGGCGACCCACGTCTGCGGTGAAACCGACTGGCGCGACAGCCTGCGCGGCGGGTGCCTGTCGATCTTCTTCCAGTCCACCCTCGACCGCCTGCCCGCCCTGCTGAACGTGTTCGCCGACACCGCGGCCGAGTACGGCATCTCCCGCGACGAGATCGGTGTGTACGTCCAGCCGGAGGTGCAGAACCACGCCTGCCACATGGAGGTGATGGTTCCATTCGAGCCGGGTGCCACAGATCGCCTCCGCGATCTCGAACGTGAGGCCGTCGTCCGCCTCATGGGGGCGGGGGCGTTCTTCAGCCGCCCGTACGGTTCTGCGGCCGAACTGGTATGGGAGCAGAACCCGGCCAACACCCGTCTGGCGAGCATCATCAAAGGGATCTTCGATCCCAACCAGATTCTGCAGCGCGGCAAGTGGTTCACTCCGGCGGAGACCCCGCCCACGGCCGCACCGGTCAGCAGGCAACTGTCGGACCTCGAGGACGTGGTGGGTGAGCAGTGGATCACCACGGCACCCTGCGTCCGGGACACCTACGCGTTCTACATGAATCCGGAGATCATCAACAAGGACGGTTCGCAGTGGCTGCCGCGCCCGGCGGCGGTGGTGCTGCCCAAGACGACCGCCCAGGTGCAGGAGGTGATGCGCTTCTGCTCGAGCAGCCCGTACATGGCCAAGCCCATCTCGACCGGGTTCCACTGCGCGGCCGCCGCGTCCCAGGAGGACGTCATCATCCTGGACCTGAAGCGGATGAATCACATCGTCGAGATCGACTATGAGAATCAGGTCGCGGTGGTCGAGCCCTACGTGCTGGCCATTCAGTTGCAGACGGAGATCGTGAAGCGTGGCTTGAACTGCCACATCGTCTCGTCGGGGGCGAACCACTCCCTGCTGGCATCGCACGCCGCGGCCTGGGGGTACGGGGTCAGCGGCGCGGCGACCAGCTACTCGGGCAGGAACCTGCTGGGGGTCCAGTGGGTCCTGCCGACCGGTGAGGTCCTCACGATCGGCAGCGCCGGGTCCGGGTGCGGCTGGTTCTCACCCGATGGTCCCGGTCCGTCCATGCGCGGCATCGTGCGCGGCTTCCAGGGAACCTTCGGGGGGCTGGGGGTGTTCACCCGCTGCGCCATCAAGCTCTACAAGTGGGACGGCCCGCGGGAATGGGAGGTGGAAGGGCAATCGCCGAAGTACGTGCTGAAACAGGTGCCGCCGCGCTGCGCCCTGAACGCTGTCGCGTTCCCATCCCGGGCGGCGGAGAGGGAAGCCGGCTACAAGATGGGCGAAGCGGAACTGAACCACGGGGAGTTCCGCACCCCGATGTTCTTCGCCGCCCTCGGACTGACCGACAACAACCAGGAGTTGAAGGTCGCGCTGGACAGCGGCATCTTCCAGAAGATCGGCGGGGACATCATCAGCACGGCGATCTTCTCCGCGTCCGATGCCGAGTTCGCCTGGAAGATGCAGGCCTTGCGGCAGATCCTGCGGGAGACCGGCGGCGTGATCATCCCGATGAACCTGCCACTGCGTCCGGCGGTCCTGAAGGTGGCCGGCCGGCTGACCCGCAGGGCGCAAGACCCGCTGGCTGTGATGCGGCGCTTCCCGGTCCTGCAGGACGGGGTTCAGCACCTGCCGTTCTGGAAGGACTTGCTGCGCTCAAAGCAGTCCACCTTGTTCTGGCTGCTGTTCCGCTGCGCCAACAACACCCAGGCGGCCTTCCGGCCGTCCCAGGGGATGGCGACCATGCTCGGCGCGTTCGACACCTGGGACCTGGCGCACACCCAGGCGGAGTACGTGGCGCAGCTCAAACAGCCTTACATCCGGAAGGGATTGATCCTCGACGACGGCGGCGACCTGGGTTCGGGCGGGACGTTCGAGGGCGGCCATCTCGGATACCTGGAAGGCATCATCCTGTACGACCCGGGCCGGCCGGAATCGGCCATGGCCGCACGGGAACTGGTGGAAACCGGCGTGCACGATGCCATCGAGCGGGCCATGGGCGTACCCATCGCCGCCTTCGGCGAGGAAGCGAACCGGACGTTCGGGCCCGCGTGCGGGAACTACGACGTGTGGCTGGCCCGGATCAAGGCGGCGCTGGATCCGCAGTCGGCGTCGGATCCGTTCTTCTACGCGCGGGCGGAGACGGTCGGAGGGGTGGGGTAGATCCGACCGGCACCTCGGGAAATGCCCTGGCCGCACTCACCGCGGCTTCAGTCGCACCAACCCACAGGTGGGGAATTGCCGCCAGCACCTCTGGGACATTCGGCGCGCATCAACAATCGACCTCCTCTGATCACGGCCGCTGTCGAAGGAGCAGGTGCCCGGGTGGCCACGCCGATTCGGCGACGACGCTGCATCGATGCTCGCACAACGCGGCAATTACGTTGCCAGACTGCGCAATCTGCCGGGAGCGCCGTGACCGATTGAGTTCTGCGGGCAGGGGACGGCTCACACGATGTCGGAGATCGCGAGGCGTCCACCCAGTCGCAGGAACCGGAAGGCATTGTGGAGGTGCCGGGAGCCGTCGGCCGACCTCCGGCCGGCTCCTCCCGATTCCCGCCGTGCAAACCCCGAACAAGACGAAGGACCCCCCAAGCCTTGGGGGTCTTTCGTCTTGTGGAGGTGCCGGGAATCGAACCCGGGTCCAACGGTACAAATCAGAGCATTCTCCGGGCGCAGTCGCGGTGTGGTGCATTCAGCCTGGCGGGTTCGTGCGACCCATCCGCCAACACGGCCTACGTCACTGTTGGAGTCCCTCACACCCCCGTGACCGGGGCGCTCAGCAAGCCCTCTAAATGACGCCGGGGACTACGGGGAAGGCACCCGTAGGCCGACGGACTCACGCTCGCTTAGGCAGCGAGGGCGAAGTCAGCGCGATTAGTATCGGCACTTGTGTTTTTGACGGATCGTTAATGAGATAACCGTCGTCCTCAGCCCGCTTCTCTCGTCGAAGCATCCGCTGTCGAAACCGTTCACCCCCTGTTGAGTTGTGCTTCCACACTACCGGCGCCCTACGACACCGGTCTACTGACTAAACGCCCACCCCCGCCGGGCTATTCCGCGGGCCTGGCTTGCCCGGAGTCTGCAGCGACCTTCAGCCCACTGGTGTCCACCGCCTCGAACGCATCACTGGGGACGGTCTTCAACTCGTCGAGCAGGCTCTCCGGCCAGGCGGGATTCGTCGCGCCCTGGAAGTACCACGCAGCGCCGTTGTCCGCCAGCACCAAGCCGTACTCCTTCATCGCCGTGAGTACGGTGCGCGCGTTCTGCGAGAAACCGGTCATGTCGAAGTCCGCCCGCAAGCGGAAGCGTGCGCCCATCGGCGGCGAGGACGGATCATCGCCGGCTTGGTGCCTCGCCGGCCAGATGTACTCCGGGGCCGTTGTCGGCGCAGTGAACCGGACGGCGTGGTCGACCCGGCCGGAGCGCACCTCGGACCAGCGCAGCAGTCCGGGCAGTATCGGCAGTCCGGCGGCATCCGCGGACGTCCAGCCCGCGGGTCGCAGGGCGTTGGACCGCAGGTTCCAGACCGCTCCCGACCCGGCCCGCCAGCCTGCGGGCGTGCGGCGGGTGTTCCACGTCTCGTAGAGGCGGCAACGCTTCCGGTCGATCACAACCGTGTGCCGGTCGCTGCCCTGCTCGATCCGGGTGCCGGCCCGCAACGGGTAGCGCACGTGGTCGCTCTCGTCCGAGTAGTCGAATCGCACTCTTGTCCGGGCCTTCTTGGCCGTGACGGTGATCGGGATCCCATACGCGGGACCGCCGAAATCAGGATGCAGGTCTGCATCTCCGATCGCGTCCAGCCACGAACGCGACGAGGGATGGACCGGCAGGCCCGTCACCGGCGTGTTCCAGTAGTTGTCGGCAGGGAAGACCGGGCATCCGGCCAGTGCGGCGACGGCGAGGATTGCGGAGATCACTCCTGCATCATCGACCAGTCCGGGGGCGATCCGCAGCGATGTCCCCCGCACGGCCACACTTGAGCCATGAGCACCGACTTCGACGTCGTCGTGATCGGCGCCGGCCTGTCCGGCATCGACGCGGGCTACCGGCTGCAGACCCTGTGCCCGGACAAGACCTACACGATCCTCGAGGCCCGCAGCGAGATGGGCGGCACCTGGGACCTCTTCCGCTACCCGGGCATCCGCTCCGACTCCGACCTGTTCACCTTCGGCTTCCAGTTCAAGCCGTGGCGCGATCCGAAGGCACTGGCCGACGGGCCGGCGATCAAGCGCTACATCGAGGACACGGCGGCCGAGTTCGGCATCGACGAGCACATCCAGTTCAACAGCAAACTGACCGCCGCGGACTTCGACACCGCGACCTCGACCTGGAACCTCAGCCTCGCCGACGGCCGCACCCTCACCTGCAACTTCCTCTACTCCTGCGGCGGTTACTACAGCTACGACGAGGGCTACCTCCCGGACTTCCCCGGCATGGACGACTTCACCGGCACGCATCGTGCACCCGCAGTTCTGGCCCGAGGACCTCGACTACTCGGGCAAACGTGTGGTGGTGATCGGTTCCGGCGCCACCGCAGTCACGCTCATCCCGGCGATGGCCCCGGACGTCGCCCACATCACGATGCTGCAGCGCTCCCCCACCTGGATCAGCCCGCTGCCCCGGACCGACCCGCTGGCCGACATCGCGCGCAAGTACCTGTCGCCGCGACTGGCGCATCGCCTGATCCGGGCCAAGAACATCGGCTTCAGCACGGCGTTCTACCAGTTCAGCCGCCGCTACCCGGATCGTGCGGCGAAGCTGCTGCACCGGTTGGCGGTCAAGCAACTCGGTGACGAGCGACTGGTCGACGAGCACTTCACGCCGACGTACAACGTGTGGGACCAGCGGGTCTGCATCGCCCCCAACGGGGATCTCTTCGAGGCGATCAAGTCCGGCAAGGCCGACGTCGTGACCGACCACATCGAGACCTTCGTGGCCGAGGGCATCCGGTTGACGTCGGGCCGCGTGCTCGAGGCCGACATCATCGTCACCGCGACCGGTTTGAAACTGCAGCCCAACGGTGGCATCGCACCGACAGTGGACGGCGAGCCGGTGCGCCTGCCCGAGCAGTTCGTCCTGCTGGGCGCGATGATCACCGGCATGCCCAACTTCGCCTTCGCGGTCGGCTACACGAACGCCTCGTGGACGCTGCGCGCCGACCTGACGTCACGGTTGGTCTGCAAGGTGCTCAACTGGATGGACGAGCAGGGCTACGCCGCCGTCGTCCCCCAGCCGCACCAGGAACTCGACGCCCGGCCGTTGATGGATCTGCAGTCGGGGTACATCCAGCGCGGTGCGGCGGACCTGCCGCGGCAGGGCACCCGGGCGCCGTGGCGGATGCGCCAGAACTACGTGCTCGACGCTGCGACGACCATGCGCACGGACCTGGGCAAGTACCTGAAGGGGACACGACGACGGGTGGCGTCACGGGCCTGAACCGGTTGTGCACAACCCCGGTCCGGGCGGTCCCGCGCAGGCGGCACCTGTCCGAGAGTGTCCCCTTGACCCCACCAGACAGCACCGACGTGACCCCCGCGGCGAACCGACTGTCCGGAACTGAACCCACGCTCCCGGGCAAGGGTCAGCGCCATTCTCCCGACTGAACGGGCGGCCCACCAGGGCCCAGCATCGCTACCCGGAAACTTGTGGCCGATTCCGGCCACCGGTGGCCGGAATCGGCCCGAAGTTCGCTCGCCCAGTCATCACCGGGTCACTCGGCGCCGGTCCCCGAGCTGTGGCGCGCGCGGCCGACGAACCAATCACAAACCGAACATCCGCGCTGGCGCATGCCACAGCAGTTCGGGCATGTCCAGACCGTGGTCGGCCAGCACCTCGACTTGATGCGCGAACGGGTACGGGATGTTCGGGAAGTCGGAACCGAACAGCACCCGCCCGTCGCTGGACAACGCCCGCAGATCACCGAGGAGGGCGGGCGGGAAGGGCTGCAGGCGTTCCATGAAGTCCGTGAGGCCCATCGTCGTGTCCAGCCAGGTGTTGGGCCGCTGGCCGGTCATGGCCAGGAACTCAGCGAACTCGCCCGCGCCGAGGTGCGCCACGATGACCCGCAGGTCGGGGTGACGCGCCATCACCTCGCCGATCGGTCCGGGACCGGTGAACCTGCCCGGCAGCGGCGCGGAGCCACAGTGGATGAGCACCGGCACCCGGGCTTCGGCCAGCAGACCCCACACGGGCTCCAACTGCGGATCGCGCGGATCGAAGTCGCCCACCTGCAGGTGCACCTTGAAGAGCCGGGCACCCCGCTCCACGGCATCGACCACGTACTCCAGCACGTCGTCCTCGGGATAGAACGTGGCCGTCGGCAGGCACTCCGGCACCCCCGCAGCGAAGTCCAGCGCCCAGCGGTTGAGCCAGTTCGCCATGCCCGGCTTGTGGGCGTAGACCAGCGAGGTGAATTGCCGGACGCCTATCGCCCGCAGGTGCGCCAAGCGCGCCTCATCGTCGCCGCGGTACGTGATGGGCCACGCGATCCCGTAGTTGGCCTGCGCCTCGTCGAAGTAGGCCCACACCGCCCGCATCACCGGCTCGGGCAGGAAGTGGGTGTGCACGTCGATGACACCCGGAATGCCGAGGTCCCGCCAGAGCGCCGGCAGATCTGAGTCAGCGAGCACTGCGCCGGGCGTCCGCGGCGGCCCGCTCCGCATCGCGCTTCGCCTCGCGCGTCGCGATGTCCTGCCGCTTGTCGTGTGTCTTCTTGCCGCGCCCGAGGCCGATCTCGACCTTCGCCTTGCCGTCCTTGAAGTACAACTGCATCGGTACCAGCGTCAACCCGCTCTGCTTCGTCTTGCCGATCAGCCGGTTGATCTCGTGGGCGTGCAGGAGCAGTTTGCGCGGGCGGCGGGGTTCGTGGTTCGTCCACGTGCCCTGGTCGTACTCGGGGATATGCACATTGAGCAGCCACACCTCGCCGTCGCGGACCTCCGCGAACCCGTCCACCAGCGATGCCCGACCGGCACGCAACGACTTGACCTCGGTCCCATGCAGGACGATGCCCGCCTCCCAGGTGTCCTCGATGGCGTAGTCATGACGCGCGCGACGATTGACCGTGATGACCTTACGGCCTTGTTCCTTGACCATCGATCAACACCGCACCGGACCCTTGGTGCCGCCGAACCAACCCATCGGGTCATAGGGGGTGCCGTTGACGTGTACCTCGAAGTGCAGGTGCGGGCCGGTTGACCAGCCGGTGGAACCCACCCGGCCGATGACCTGTCCGCGTTTCACCTTCTGGCCCACGCTGACGGCCGTGGAACTCTGGTGGGCGTACATCGTCGAGATGCCGGAACCGTGCTGCACCAGGGTGTGCAGACCATACGGTCCGCCGTTCTCCACAGAGACGACGACGCCGTCGGCTGCGGCCAGGATGGGTGCGCCGTCCCCGGCCCCGATGTCGGTGCCGGTGTGGCAGGAACGGTATCCGTAGACCGGGTGGATACGGGGCCCGACGTTTCCCGACACCGGAGCACCCGGGGCCGGCCACGCCAGGCCACCGGGACCGATGTTGACCGGGATGCCGGACTGACCGTTGGACGCCTTCGCGGCAGCGGCACGCGCGATCGCGGCGATGCGCTCCTGCTCGACCTTCAGCGCGTTGTACTGCTTGCGCACTGCGGCCTTGCGGTCCTTGGCGTCGCGCAGCGCGGAGGCCCGGGCGGCCACGAGCTCGTCGATCTTGGCCTTGGCGGCATCGGCTCGGGCCTTGGCCGCGGCCGCCTTCTCGACCTGCTGCTGCGCCTCGGCCTGGGCGTCCTCCGCCTCCTGCTCGAGCAGTTTCAGGCTCGCGAGCTTGATGTTCAACTGCGCTTTGGCGGCGTCAAGGTCGGTGAGGGTGTTGTTGTTGCCCTGGGCGATGGAGCGCAACGCCTCCAGCCGGGAGGCGAAGTCGCCAGGATCTTGGGAGTCCAGCAGGATCTCGACCTCGGACATCGAGCCGCCCTGCTGGTAGACCTCGCGGGCCATGAGCCCGATCCGCCGCTCCAGATAGGCGATCTGCTGCTCGGTCTCCGCGATCTCCTGCTTGGCCTTGGCGACCTTCGCGATTGCGGTTGCCACCTTCACGTCCGCGGCGGCTTTGCTCTCCTGCGCCTGGGTCAGTTCCGACTGCGCGGCCGCGAGTTCCTTGCGGGCGCTGGGCAGTTCCCGCTGGGCCGTCTCCAGTTTCTTGATCGCGGCTTCGACCTTGGCATCGGCCCGAGCGAGATCGTCCGAGGCCGCCGCAACCTGTTCGTTGATGTCGTCGGAATGCGCAGGCAGTGAGGTCGCGCCCGCGGCCAGGCCGAGCACCATCGACGCGGCTACGAAACGCATCCGGCGGCGGTCGCGACTACTGGACAAAGTGGACATGCTCCTTCCAGGGTACCTTCACACCTTGAGATATCGGCGCAATGTGAGCGCGGCTGCAATCATCGCGATCACAATCCCGGTGAGGAACACGATCGGCAGGATCACCACCACCTGGTCCCAGGCCACGAATGCGGTGAACTGATAGGACGGCGCGAGCACCTTGTCGATCAAGAAGATCTTCGTCGCCGCCAGCGCCCCCACGGCGATCAGTCCACCGACGGCCGCGGCGACGGCGGCTTCCAGCAGGAAGGGCATCCGGATCATGAAGTTGCTGGCACCGACCAACCGCATGATCCCCACCTCCCGGCGGCGCGAATGGGCCGCCACCCGGATGGTGTTCACGACCAGCAACGCGGTGACCAGCAGCATCGCGACCGCCACGGACAGGGCGATCACCTGCAGCCCATTGAGCAACTTGAAGAACCGATCGAGCAACTGCCGTTGGTCCTGCACCTGTTCGACGCCCGGGCGCCCGGCGAACGCGGCCGCGATGACTTCGTACTTGGTCGGGTCGGACAACTTCACCCGGAAGGACTCCGGCAGCGCATCGGGGGTGACGTTCTGCGCGATCGGGGAGTCCGCGAACTGCTCGAGGAAGTGCTGGTACGCCTCTTCCTTGGACTCGTAGTAGATCTCCTGGACCAACGGCCGCAGCGCGTTGAGTTCCGTCTCGATCTGTGTGCGCACCTCCGGGGTCACCGCACCCGTCGTGCAAGAGGGCGCCGAGGAGTTCGCCCCGCAGAGGAAGATCGACACCTCCACCCGGTCGTACCAGTAGTCCTTCATGGAGTCGACCTGCGCCCGCACCAGCAGCCCCGCGCCGAACAGCGTCAGCGACACCGCCACCGTGATGATGACCGCGAACGTCATCGTCAGGTTGCGGCGCAGGCCCTGGAACGTCTCGCTGAAGATGAATCGCAGTCTCACGGCTGGTGGTCCTGTCCGTAGACTCCGCGGGCCTCATCGCGGATGAGTTGACCTGCTTCCAGTTCGATGACCCGCTTGCGCATCTGGTCGACGATCGCCGCATCGTGGGTCGCCATGATGACCGTCGTACCCACCCGGTTGATGCGGTCGAGCAGCTTCATGATTCCCACACTGGTGGCGGGGTCCAGGTTGCCCGTCGGCTCGTCGGCCAGCAGCAGCGGCGGGCGGTTGACGAACGCGCGGGCGATGGCCACCCGCTGCTGCTCGCCGCCGGACAACTGGTCGGGGAAGCGGTTGACCTTGTCGGCGAGCCCGACCAGGTCGAGCACCTCGGGCACGGCGCGTTCGATCTGCGAGTTCTTGCGCCCGAGCACCTGCAAGGTGAAGGCCACGTTCTGGTACACCGTCTTGCTCTGCAGGAGCCGGAAATCCTGGAACACCGCCCCCATGTTGCGCCGCAACTGCGGAACCTTCCAGCGCGAAAGCTTGCCCACGTCCCGGCCGGCCACGATCACCTGGCCGACCGTGGCCTTCTCCTCGCGCAGGACCAAGCGCATGAACGTCGACTTCCCGGATCCGGACGCTCCCACCAGGAACACGAACTCGCCGGCCTGGATGTCGACGTTGATGTCCTGCAGCGCGGGGCGATTGCGCTTGTCGTAGCGCTTGGTGACGCGCTCGAACGTGATCAATGTTCCCCACCTGGTGAGACGGCCTGATTGGGGTTCAGTCTATGGTCCGTTCCCCACAGCCGCGGGCAGCGCTGTCCGGCGGGTCGGGGAGCCGCCCGACGAGAGACCAACCGTTGGCGACTGTCCTCCCGGCATGGCTGCAGTTCGCCGCCTACTGCTGCTGCCGCCGCCACCGGATCCCGGCCTCCACGAACTCGTCGATCTCGCCGTCGAGCACCGCGGAGGTGTTGCCGGTCTCCACCTCGGTCCGCAGGTCCTTGACCATCTGGTACGGGTGCAACACGTACGAGCGCATCTGATTGCCCCACGAACCGGCCGACTCACCCTTGAGCGCGTCCATCTTGGCCTGCTCCTCCTGGCGCTGACGCTCCAGCAGTTTGGCCTGCAGGACAGCCAGCGCAGTTGCCTTGTTCTGCAACTGGGACCGCTCGTTCTGGCAACTGACCACGATCCCGCTCGGGAGGTGGGTCAGTCGCACCGCGGAGTCGGTCGTGTTGACGCCCTGCCCGCCCGGCCCGGACGAGCGGTACACGTCGACGCGCAACTCGTCCTCGGGGATCTCGATGCTCTCAGTCTTCTCCACCACAGGGATCACCTCGACCTCGGCGAAGGACGTCTGCCGGCGGCCCTGGTTGTCGAACGGCGAGATCCGGACCAGTCGGTGCGTGCCCTGTTCCACGCTCAAGGTCCCGTACGCGAACGGGGCCTTGACGGCGAACGTTGCCGACTTGATACCCGCCTCTTCCGCGTAGGACGTTTCGTAGACCTCCACCGGCCAGCCGTGGCGCTCGCAGTAGCGGCCGTACATCCGAAGCAACATCTCCGCCCAGTCCGCCGCGTCCACGCCGCCGGCGCCGGAACGGATCGAGACCAGCGCCTGCCGCTCGTCGTACTCCCCCGACAGCAGCGTGCGCACCTCGAGTTCGGTGATCTCGTTGTGCAGCGCGTCGAGTTCCCGATGGGCCTCCTCCAGCGAGGCGGCGTCGGACTCCGCTTCGGCCAGTTCCAGCAGGATCGGCAGATCGTCCACGCGCTGGCGCAGCGCCTGGACCTTGCGCACCTCCTGCTGCAGGTAGGACAGCCGGGACGTCACCTTCTGCGCCGCCTCCGGGTCGTCCCACAGGTTCGGGGCCGATGCCTGCGTCTCCAGATCGGAGATCTCCGCCTGCAGCGAGGGCACATCCACAACCGCCTCGATCTGCTTGAGGATGCCATCGAGCGCGGTTACATGTTCGGAGAACTCCACTTCGGCCACCTACGTAGGGTAACCGCGCCCGGCGAACGCATCACCAGTTGGCTACGTACCGCTCCTGCTTGTCCTTGAACGCACCCACCAGGATCATGATGAAGTCGACCAAGGTGCCGATCCCGAAGAGGCCGCCGGTGAGCAGCCACAGGACACCGGTGCCGATCTTGCCGACGTAGAAGCGGTGGATGCCGGCGACGAGGAACGCGCCGAGCAAGCACAGGATCAGCGTGACCAGGCGGGACTTCGGCGAGGCGGGGCGGCCCTCCGCGTCGACCATCGGCTTGCCATCGGGGAACACCGGGACTCCAGTCTGCACCGGCGCCGCGGGCGCCGAGGGCGGTGGCGGGGTTGCGGCCGCCGGCGGGGGCGGCGGGGGCACGCTGGTGCTGCTCGGCGGCGTGGCGTCGGGTTCGGGCTGAGGTGTCTGCGTCATGCCCGCACCCTACTGCCCGCCGGACCCCTGCCGGAAGTGACGCACGCAGGTCAGGCGGTACCGAGGGCCGGACCGTCGTCTTCAGCCATCTCCTCGGCGATCCGCACGACAGCATCCGCGGCGCGCGGGATCTGCCGGCCGACCCGGAAGCTCGGGGCCAGTTCCACCGTCACGAACCAACTGGCCGTGTGCCGGGCCGTCCACCGGTTCATCGTCCCCGGCAACCACCGACCGCAGTTCGTGGGCCGACCGGGCGGGTCGAGCCGCACGAGCGTGGCCATCCGACGCACCCAGTAGGCCGAGCGCTGGTCACACACGCTGAGCACCGTGTCCCAGGGCTGGTGGAAACTGAGCACACCGGTGGGTTGCAGACGCTTCAGGAACCGCATCATGGCCCGGGTTTCGGGCTCACTGGCGGGCCCACGGCCCGAGCGGTACTGGCGGCCCGACCAGGTTCCCGGGAAGTTGCGGTTCAAGTCCACACCGCGCAGGTTGTAGCGGTTACCCCGGGCGGCGCCATCGGGGTTCATGCTCCTGATCGTCCAGATCTGGTAGTCGGCGTCCTTCGAGATGCCCTTCTCGCGCACGCGGTCGGTGACCCGCAGGCCCGCCGGTTCGCTGCCGTGCATCTGGCCCACGCTGAGCAACACATTGACCGACAGCGGGTTGCCCTGCCGGACGGCCCAGATCTTGCGCCCGCTGACCGATCGGCCGACGAGGACCTTGGCATTGTCGAAGATGGGCTTGGACAGCAGAGCGCGCAGTCGCACCGGGGAGCTGGGCAGCGACGTGGGACTGGTCGTGATCCCGTCGGTGGCCGTGACGGTGAATGTGTAGGTCGTCCGCAGCGGCAGGCCGTCGAACGTGCAGGAGGTCGTCGTGCTGCTGCAGACCTGGCCGGTCGGGTCCGCGCTCACCTGGTAGGAGGTGGCCCCCGGGGTGACGTCCCAGGTGACTTGCATGGCCGTGCCCGTCTGCTGCGCCGCGACGTTCGCTGGGTGCCGCCAGCGGCGCGGGCGACTCGACCGGGATCACATCTTCGGCGCCGGCCGGAGCGGTGGGCAGAACCAGCAGACCGAGCGCACTGCCGGCGACAACCAGGGACTTCATCGGTCCACCGTACGACATGGGTCTTGATTCGTACACCTGTGCGACTTAGAGTGGGCGGGTGACAACGCTGGAGTTGCAGCCCTCACTCTTTCTCGACGGGCGTCAGTGCAGACCCCGCCGCCCTGCGGGGAATCCAGCGGATCCCCTTGAGCGGCGGCGCCTGGATCGACCACCTCGAGGGATGGCTCACCGACGACCTCGAGGTGTTCGACGCGGTGCGCGAATCGGCGCCATGGCAGCAGGGATCGCGGGTCATGTACGACCGTGTGGTCGAGGTGCCCCGGTTGACCGCCTGGTGCACCGATCCGGCGCGCCTGCCGCACGCGACGCTGGTGCGGGCGTTCAACGCGCTCAACACCCACTACGCACCGGAGCCGTTCACCACCGCCGGCTTGTGCTGGTATCGCGACGGCCGGGACAGCGTGGCGTGGCACGGCGACACCGTCCGGCATCGCCGCGCGGAGACGGTGGTGGCAATCGTGTCGCTGGGCGCTGCGCGGCCGCTGCTGCTCCGGCCCCGCGGCGGTGGCGACAGCCTGTCGTTCCCGCTCGGGCACGGGGACCTGCTGGTCATGGGTGGGTCCTGCCAACGAACCTGGGAGCACGCGGTGCCGAAGGTGAGGTCCGCGGGTCCGCGGATCAGCATCCAGTTCCGGCAGGCCGGGGTGGACTGAGCCTGGCCGGGCCCGGTGGCGTCCAGTCCATGGCTCACACGGGTGGCCGTAGCGCAGGTGGGCGCATCTCCTCGCCCGGATCGAGCCCAGGGGCGCCACGATCATCCTGATCGCGTGATGCACAGGTGGCACTGCGCACCGGACACCGAGGTGATTCGGGCTTGGTCACGCCGCGCTGCGACCGAAAGTCAGCATCCACACGTTGGTCGAGTCCGCACCTGCGGCGTAGGCGATGCCGATCCGGTCGACATCCGGGTCGAACAGATGCTCACAACTGGATTCCCAGTCCCGCATCGCGGAGAAGACCCCACCGGCATCCGCGATCTTCGGGCAGATGACCGCCGACTCGGCGACGAAGACCCCGGCGAACCCTGAGCGGTTGAGAACGGCGATGAAGTCGTTGTCCCTGCCCACAATGGCATCGTCGGCGTGCCAGGACCTCGCCGATCGCCCCGGGCGGCGCCGGTGCCTCCGGAGCGACCCTCGGACCTGAGGGGACCGCGGGCTGCGGCGTTGACGGGGCCGTCGGGCTCGGCCGGTAGGTCACAGCGATGCGGGCCCGACGTGAGGTGTTCACCCGCACCTTCCAGGTGCGCCGGGCCGGGACGTAGGTGACTCCCTGCACAACCACGGCGCTGGCGCTCACCCGGTACCACCCCGGACGCAGACCGGCAAGGGTTCGTTGGCCGCCGATCCGCACCTTCGTGCGGTAGTCCGAACCCGGACGCGCAGTGTCGGCCGCCCGTCGGGCAAGCCGACGATGCGCACTTGCAGCGCCCCAGACCCCTTCCTGGCCGCAGCAGCCGAGTGCGGCATGACTTGCGACCCCGCCGGAGGGACGAGCATCAGCAGTCCAAGTGCCGCAACCGCGCCACGTGACGATCGAGCCCGTAGACCCCAGTGTGACCACCGGAAGCAGACCCGACCACGCAGATGTAGATCGGGTTCCCACACCCTCACGGACAACTGCTTCCCGCCGCCTGCCGATATTGGGATCGCGTGGGAGGCGGGTCTGGTCGGCTCAGCCGCCCTTGAGCCGCTCGGCGCGACTGTTGCGCCGAGCGGCAGGGCAACCCCGCGCCTCACACCCCCTGTTGTGACACGTTGCGGATGACCCGCAGCGCCACGGAGACAGTCGCCAGGCTCGGCGGGCTGGCCTCCCGGATCTCGGCCAGGGTGGCGCGCGCCCGGGTCAGGCCCTCGGGGTTGGCCTTCTCGAACTGCGCGATCCGCTCCTCGGGGGGCAGTGCGGGGTCGGTGCGGCGCAGGATCCGCACCGTCAGACCGGCCTGCGCACCGTAGAGGTCCTGCCGCACGGCCGCCCGGGCCAGCGACGACCACCGGTCCGCCCGGTCGAGGTTGGAGATCTGGGTGAGCAGCGCGTCGACGCCGAACCGCTCGGACACCGCGAAGTACAGCTGAGCCACGGACTCCGGATCCTGCTTCTCGCGCGCGGCGATATCGGCGATGTCGAGCAGCGAGTACTGGTCCAGACATGCCGCCGCCCGCATGGCCAGCGGTTCGGGGGCACCGAGGGCCATGAAATCCGCCATGCGGTCGAGCAGCCGCTGATGCTCCGAGCCGCTCAGCAAACGCGGCACGAGCGGGGTGAGGTTGTGCACCACCGGATGCACGTCCTCGATCAACTTGGACACGTCGAGGACGCCACCGCGGGTGGTGAGCACCCAGCGCACGGAGCGGTCGAGCAGCCGGCGGATCTCCAGGTACAGGGCATTCTGGGCCGCGGTCGGCGACACCCGGTCCAGCGCCTGGATCTCCTCCCAGATGCCGTCCAGGTCGAAGATCTGCCGGACGGCGACGTAGGCGCGGGCGATCTCCTCCACGGAGGCACCAGTCTCCTCGGTGATGCGGTGCACGAAGGTGATCCCGCCGTGGTTCACGATGTCGTTGGCCAACATCGTGATGACGATCTCCTTGCGCAGCGGGTGCTCGTCCAGCCGGTTCTCGTAGCGCGATCGGAGGTCCGGCGGGAAGTACTCCGCCAACGCCTCCTGTGCCCAGGTGTCGCCGTCGACGTTGGTCGCCATCAGGTCGTCGGTCAGCGCGATCTTCGACCAGGCCAGCAGCACGGACAACTCCGGCGAACTCAGACCCCGGCCCTCGCGCATGCGCTCGATGATCTCGTCGTCGTCGGGCAG
Source organism: uncultured Actinomycetota bacterium (assembly GCA_963733395.1). Lineage (GTDB taxonomy): Bacteria > Actinomycetota > Actinomycetes > S36-B12 > UBA10799 > JADKAV01. Next base: position 207,220 of record CAVTCZ010000005.1, on the reverse strand, counting down.
GAACTCGATCTGGCGGTCCAACAACCCGCGCTCCTCGAGGAAGGCCATGAGCCGCTGATGCACCGGCAGCAACGCACCCTGCTGCGAGCGGCCGTTGGACAACAGCATGTTCTGCCAGTAGTTGTTGGCCAGGACCAGATCGGCCACGTCGTCGGTCATGGCCGCGAGCAGCTCGTTGCGCTGCTTGACCGTGAGATCACCGTCGTGGACGATCCGGTCGAGCAGGATCTTGATGTTGACCTCGTGGTCGCTGGTGTCCACACCCGCGGAGTTGTCGATGGCGTCGGTGTTCAGCCGCACGCCGTTGTCAGCCGCCTCGATGCGGCCCAGCTGGGTGAGGCCGAGGTTGCCGCCCTCCCCCACCACCTTGCACCGCAACTGACCCCCGGTCACCCGGATGGGGTCGTTCGCCTTGTCGCCGACCTCGGCGTTGCTCTCCGACTCGGCGCGCACGTACGTTCCGATGCCGCCGTTCCACAGCAGGTCCACCGGCGCCTGCAGGATCGCGTGCAGCAGGTCGTTGGGAGTCATACTCTTCACGCCGTCGGCGATGCCGAGGGCCTTGCGCACCTGCTTGCTGATCGGGATGGACTTCAACGACCGCGAGTAGACCCCGCCGCCGGCGCTGATGAGTTCGGTGTCGTAGTCGGCCCAACTCGACCGGGACAACTCGAACAGTCGCTTGCGCTCGGCGAACGAGGAGGCCGCGTCCGGGTTCGGGTCGAGGATGATGTCGCGGTGGTCGAAAGCGGCCACCAGCCGGATGTGCTCGGACAGCAGCATGCCGTTGCCGAAGACGTCGCCGCTCATGTCCCCGATACCGACGACCGTGAAGTCCTCGCTCTGGGTGTCGACGCCCATCTCCAGGAAGTGCCGTTTGACGGCCTCCCACGCACCGCGCGCGGTGATGCCCATGGCCTTGTGGTCATAGCCCACGGAACCGCCGGACGCGAAGGCGTCACCGAGCCAGAATCCGTATTCGATGGCCTTCGAGTTGGCGATGTCCGAGAACGAGGCCGTGCCCTTGTCGGCGGCCACCACCAGGTACGTGTCGTCGCCGTCACGGCGATGGAGGTCCGGCGGGGGGACGACCTGCCCGTGCACCAGATTGTCGGTCAGGTCCAGCAAGCCGCTGATGAAGGTCTTGTAGCAGTCGATGCCCTCGGCCATGAAGGCCTCACGATTGGCCATCGGTGGCGGGTTCTTGACCACGAAACCGCCCTTGGAGCCGACCGGCACGATGACGGCGTTCTTCACCATCTGCGCCTTGACCAGCCCGAGCACCTCGGTGCGGAAGTCCTCCCGCCGGTCGCTCCAGCGCAGACCACCGCGGGCGACCCGGCCGAACCGCAGGTGCACACCGGACACCCGTGGCGAGGTCACGAAGATCTCGAACATCGGCCGCGGCAGCGGCATGCCCGGGACCTCCCGCGGGTCGATCTTGAAGGACAGCCACGGCTTGGCCGCACCGTCGACGCGCTGGTAGTAGTTCGTGCGCAGCACGGCCAGCACGATCCCGAGCAGCTGCCGGATCACGCGGTCGTCATCCAACGAAGCCACGGAGTCCAGCGCCGTGAGGATCTCCTGGTGGATCGCCTTGGCCTTGCGGTCGTCGTGGGCCGCCGGGTGGTGCCGGGCCTCGAAGAGATCGATGAGCAGCTTCACGATGTCGGTGTGCGAGATCAGCACCTCGGTCATGTACTGCGCGGAGAACGGCGAGCCGATCTGACGGGCGTACTCGACCCACGCCCGGGCAGCGGCCACCTCCCGCCAGTCCAGCCCGCCGGTGGTGACCAGCGTGTTGAGCCGGTCGGCGTCGGAGTGCATGGACCAGCAGGCCAGGAAGGCCTCGCTGAACCGGGAGGTGAAGGTGTCCTCCTCCGGCATGTCCTCCTCGGGCAGGCGCAGGCCGAAGTCGTAGATGTGCCGCTCGATGCCGTCGTGGCCCATCACCAGGTAGGGACGCTCGTCGAGCACCTCCACGCCGAAACCGTTGAGGATCGGGATGACCGAGGCCAGCGACACCGCGGGGCCCGCCCGGTAGATCGAGAACCGTCGGTCCCGCAGGGAGGCGGATACCGCCGGTTGCGCCAGCGATACCGAGATCCCGGAGTCGCCGAGGGTCTCGAGATTCAGGATGTCGGCAACGGCCTCGCGGGCCGTCGCGTCCTCCTTGTACGCCTCTGGGAACGAGCCCGCGAACGTCGCCAACAGATCCCCGGCGCGTTCCTCCCCGACACTGGTCATGAGGGCCTGTGACAGATGGTCGTCCCAGGACCGCACGGCATCGGAGAGCTCGCGCTCGAGTGCCTCCTCGTCGATCTCGGGTATCGGCGTACGCGGCGGCATGTGCACGACGATGTGCAGGCGGGCCAGCACCGACTCGGTGAGGAACGCCGCGTGGTCCACAGAGACGCCACCGTACGCCTTCAGCAACTTGGCCTGGATCCGTTCCCGGACGTCGGTGTTGTAGCGGTCGCGGGGCAGGTACACCAGAGCCGACACGTAGCGGCCGTACCGGTCGTGCCGGGCGAACAGCCGAGTCTGCCGGCGCTGGTGGATCTGCAGCACCGACCGGGCGATCGGGAACAGGTCCTCGGCATCGGTCTGGAAGAAGTCGTCGCGGGGGTACGTCTCACAGAACTGCAGCAGGTCCTTGCCGCTGTGGCTGTTCGGCGGGAAGCCCGTGAGATCGAACAACTCGTCCACGCGCCTGCGCAGCACCGGGATCTGCAGGACCGACTGGTTGTAGGTGCTGGAGGTGAACAGCCCGATGAACCGGTGTTCCCCGATCACGGTGCCCGCTTCGTCGAAGCGCTTGACTCCGACGTAGTCCAGCGGCACCGGCCGGTGCACGGTCGAGCGGGAGTTCGCCTTGGTCAGCACGAGCACCCTGGGTTCGGTGGCGTGGGCACGGACCGCGGGCGGCATCTCGGAGAAGGACTGGGACTGCACCCGGTCGGAACGCAGAAGTCCCAACCCGGTGCCGGGCTGGCTCACCAAGGCCACCGGGTCCGGGTCGCGCACGAGGTCGTACATCCGGTAGCCGAGGAAGGTGAAGTTCCCCTCGCCCAGCCACTGCAGGAACTCCGAGGCTTCCTCGGTGTACTTCTCAGGAACACTGGGGGGCGCGTCGGAGCGCAACTCCTCGGCCAGCGTCAGCGCCTGCGAGGTCATCCGCTGCCAGTCCTCCACCGCCTCGCGCACATCGCGCAGGACGGACTGGAGCACCCGCTCCAGAGCCGCATGCTTCGCCGGGTCGCTCTCGAGGTCGATCTCGAGGTGGATCCAGGACTCGCGGGTCGCGCCGGCCGGCGCATCGTCCGGAGAGCCGGCCAGTACCGCCCGCAGACCGCCGGCAACGTCGCGCTCCACCGAGAAGATCGGGTGTGCGAGCAGGTGCAGCGACTTGCCCTGCTCCGTGATCGCCGCGACCACGGAGTCGAGCAGGAACGGCATGTCATCGGTGACCACCTGCACCACCGTGTGACCGCACGTCCATTCGTTGGCGGCCACAGTCGGGGTGAACACGTCCACCACCGCGGTGCCCTGCGGGCGATTCGCCCCCAGTCGCAGCATGTGGGTGGCCGGGCCGACCACGTCGATCGGATCCTTGCCCATGAGGTCCTCGGGCGCGACGTCCTCGTAGAACCGGGGCAGGAAATCGGCCAGGTCGACCTCGAACTCGACGGGTTTGGCCTGGGCCGCGACTTTCTGTGCGGCGGTCAGCAAGTCGGTGAGCGAATCGTCTGTCACGTCGGACCTACTTCATGTGGGGGTGGGTGTGGTCGGTGGGTGGCACGAAGGTCTCCTTGATCGACCTCGTGCTGGTCCAGCGCAGCAGGTTCTGCGCGGCGCCCGCCTTGTCGTTGGTGCCTGACGCGCGGGCTCCGCCGAACGGTTGCTGACCGACGACCGCACCGGTGGGTTTGTCGTTGATGTAGAAGTTGCCCGCCGCGTACCGCAGGTACTCGCGGGCCTGCGCGATCGCCGAACGGTCCTGGGCGATGAACGCGCCGGTCAGGGCGTACTTCGCGATGCCTTCCATCTGCTCCATCACCGAGGAGTACCGGCGGTCGTCGTACACGTAGACCCCGAGCAGCGGCCCGAAGTACTCGTCGGTGAAGAACTCGTTGGCCGGATCCTTGCTCAGGGCGACCGTCGGGCGGATGAAGTACCCCTCGCTGTCGTCGTAGGTGCCACCGGCCACGACGTCGACGGCCGAGTTCTTGCGCGCGCGCTCGATCGCCCCTGAGACCTTGGCGAACGCCTTGCCGTCGATGACTGCGCTCATGAAGTTGCTGAAATCGGTGACCGGACCCATGCTCAGACCGTCGACCTTGCCCAGGAAGTCGTCCTTCATGACCTTCCACACGCTGCGTGGGACGTAGGCCCGCGAGGCCGCCGAGCACTTCTGCCCCTGGAACTCGTAGGCGCCGCGGATCAGGGCCGTGGTCAGCACCGCCGGGTCGGCGGACGGGTGGGCGAAGACGAAGTCCTTGCCACCGGTCTCCCCGACCAGCCGCGGATACGAGCGGTATTTGTCGATGTTCTCGCCGACTGCGCGCCACAACAGGTGGAACACCGGCGTGGAACCGGTGAAGTGGATCCCGGCGAGATCCGGGCTGTACAACGCGATGTCGGACACTGCGATGCCGTCGCCGGTGACCATGTTGATGACCCCCGGCGGCAACCCCGCCTCCTCGAGCAGTTGCATCAAGTAGTGCGCGGCGAACTGCTGCGTGGGCGCAGGCTTCCACACGACCACGTTGCCCATCAGCGCCGGCGCGGTCGGCAGGTTCCCGGCGATGGCCGTGAAGTTGAACGGGGTGATGGCGTAGACGAAGCCCTCCAGCGGCCGGTGGTCGCTGGAGTTCCAGACGCCCGGGCCGGAGAGCGGTTGCTCGCGCTGTATCTCGGCGGCGAACTTCACGTTGAAGCGCCAGAAGTCGATGAGTTCGCAGGCGGCGTCGATCTCGGCCTGGAAGGCCGTCTTCGACTGACCGAGCATGGTGGCGGCGTTGAGCGTGTCACGCCACGGGCCGGCCAGCAGATCCGCCGCCTTCAGGAAGATCGCCGCCCGGTCGTCGAACGACATCGCCCGCCACGCCGGGGCCGCCTTCCGGGCCGCGGCCACCGCCGCCGACGCATCCTTGCGGGTGGCGTTGCGCAAGGTGCCCAGCGTGTGCTTGTGCGCGTGCGGCTGCACGACCTTCGTTCGCGACCCCCCGCCCATGGTCCACTGCCCGTCGACGTACATCGGCAGGTCGATGGCACCCTGGCTGCCCATCTGCGCCAACCGCGCCTGCAACGCGACCCGATGCGGCGATCCGGGCTCGTAGAGGCGATTGGGTTCGTTCTCGATCGGCGGGATCTGCGTGACGGCATCCATAGGCCGATCCTTCCATCTGTCTGCCCGGCGTGGCGAGTCCTCGCTCAACTCAGGTGCGGGATCTCCGCCACCGCGTACCACTCCAGGTCGTCCACGAACAGCGCCGCCCAGTGGGGAACGGGGACCTCCGCGGTCGTGGTCATCGACGTCGAGCCGCCGGCCACGAGGTCGGCGGCCCCGGGGTCCAGGTCGATGGCCAGCGTCGCGCGCCGTTTCCCGGAGGTCATGGCAGCGACGGTGGAGGTCTCCTCGGCGGCCTTGGTGGCCAGGAACTCCAACTCCTCCTCGTCGGCGTCCGGGTGGTCCCGGCGCAAGGCATCGGTGACAGCGTTGACCCGGGTGCCCGCGGGCACCGCGCCGGTCTCGTACCAGCTCACGACCTCGGGCAAGGTGCTGGGCACGTACGCGCGGATCAACTGACGTCGGCCAGGTGGTCGGGGCCGACCCGGTCGGGGTCGCGCAGGGCTTCGACGGAGGTCTTCAGGGAGGTCTCGAGCACGCCCAGCCGGCGGCTGTTGTCCATGACGTTGGCCCCCATCGCCTCGAGGTCCTCCGGCCCGGGGCCGAGGACCGTGACGTCGGCGCCACCGGCGCGGACCTTGTCGACCTCGTGCACGCACCGCTTGGTCACCTGCACCCGCCAGCGCCGCTCGACCCTGCCCAGCATCGTGTCGGGCTGGTCCATGGCGAACGACAACATCGGGGCCAACACGTAGACCTCGTCGAGATCCAGGCCGGCCAGCAGATCCGCCGACGTGGCCGACCAGGCACCGCCGTCGATGTACGTGCGGCCCTCGATGGTCATCGGTCGGAACCATCCCGGGATCGCGCAACTGGCCATCACCGCCTCCGACAATGCGACGTCCGGGGCGTTGTCGTGGCCGAACGCAACCCGGCGGCCACTCTCGTAGTCCAGCGCAACGATCCACACGTTGTCGTGCGGGGACCACTCCCCGTACGGGGTGAAGGCCTCGACCAGGTGTCCGACGCGGTCCAATGAACCCTTGCCGGCCGGCAGGAAGGCGGACAACACCGCAGTCGGCGGCATCTTGCGGGCGCCGCCGGACAGCGTGCGGCGGATCAGCTTGCCACTGCCGGGCCCGAGCAGGCGGGGAAGGCTGGGCCGGTGGCTGCCAGTCGCCTTCTCGTAGTCCCAGGAATAGCCGGTCAGCGGGCCGTCGGTGATCGCGTGCCCACGCTGGTGATCGATGAGGTGTTCGACACTGACACCGGCACCGAGCAGGGCCGACAGCACCGATCCGGCCGACGTGCCGACGATGTAGTCCGCCGTGCGGGGGTCGAAACCGTGGAGGTCCTCAATCGCCTTCAGCGCGCCCACCATCCAGGCCGCCCCGAGGATGCCGCCGCCGCCGAGCACGAGGCCGCGACGGGGACCCGACTTCGTGGCCATGATCGGTCGTGTCCTCCATTCCCGACATCGCTGCCGTGAAAAACGCTACTCGCCGGTACGTTAGTCCCTCCGGGCGCGTTTTGCGCGGGTACGGGTCTTTCGGGTCGTGTCGAGCAACTCGTCCATGCCCTCCGCGATGCAGGCGGTGAGCACGTCGATGTCGTCCATCGCGTCCCGATCGGCGTTGAGGCCGAAGAACACACCCCCGTTGTAGGAGGTCAGCCCGATGCTCACCGCCATGTTCTTCACCAGGGGCAGGATCGGGTAGGCGCCGAGCAGTTGGGCACCGGCGACGTACAGCGGCGTCTGCGGGCCGGGAACGTTGGTGACGACGATGTTGGCCACCCGCCGGGACAGGTCACCTGCCAGCCGCGCGCCCATGGCGTGCAGGGTCGGCGGGGCGAATCCGGTGAGGGCGACCAGCGTGGGCGCGGCGACCATATGACCGCCCTCGGAGTGCTGGGCCATCTCGAAACTGATCCGGTTGAGCCGCACCACCGGGTCCTGCTCGCCGGTGGGCAGATCCACGATGAACGCCGCCACCCGGTTGCCCGGACGCCGGTCACCGGCCTCCTGCACGCTGACCGGGACCATCGCCCGAATGGTGTGCCGGCTGCCGACGTTCTCCTGCCGGGTCATCAGCCAGGCGCGCAACGCCCCGGCGATGACGGCGAGGACGACGTCGTTGATGGTTCCGCCGTGGTACCGGCGGATGCGTTTGAAGTCCTCGAGGTCCAGCGTGGCCGTGCCGAACCGGCGCTGCGCCCCGATCGGGACGTTCAGCGGGCTCTCCGCCGGCGGCCGGGCCGCGGTCCACAACGCCGAGACCAGCCCGCCGGCATGGCGCAGCGCCGACGCGGCGGACTCGCTGACGTCGGCGAGGCCCTTGCGCGCGGAGTCGACGACGCCTGCCGGCCGCCGGATCGTGTCCACCACCGCACCTGCCACCAACTCGGCACCACTGGGTTCCTGCGAGGGGTTCCAGTGCAGATCCGGCGCCGGCTTGGGGTCCGGGCTGGGATCCAGGATGACCTGCCCGATGTCGACACCGGCAACACCGTCGATCAAGGCGTGGTGGGTCTTGGTGAGGATGGCGAACCGGCCGCCCTCGAGGCCCTCGACCAGGTAGACCTCCCACAGGGGTCGGGCCCGGTCCAGCGGCCGACTCATGATCCGCGCGGCCAGTTCCCGCAGTTGGCCGTCGGATCCCGGAGACGGCAGCGCCGAGCGGCGGACGTGGAAGGCGACGTCGAAGTCCTGATCGTCCACCCACACCGGATTGGCCAGTCGACCGGGCACCCAGCGCACCCGCTGCCGGTAGCGCGGGACGAAGGCGATGCGACGGCGGATCAGGGTGACCAGGCGGTCGTAGTCGAAACCGCTGTCGGGGGCCTGGAAGACCAGCATCTCGCCGACATGCATGGGCGTGGTTTCATCCTCGAGGTACAAGAACGAGACATCCAGCGCACTCAGGCGATCCGGCACGGTTACCCGCCTTTCTGATCCGTGGGTCCATTGTCACACCGTCTCGTGCCATGGTTCCGCGCCGGGCGCTGGCCTCGCGCATCCAGGCGTTCGTGCCGCTGTGCAGTCCCTGTCGACGGAGTCTGTCGCTGGTCGCGAAGTGACGGCGTGCGGGTGTGTGACGGTGGCGCGCGAGTTGTCTGGGACCTGAGACGGACGCCGCTGGTCACTGCCACAGTTGAAGCCGGCGACGAAGCCACCGCGAGACGCCCGCAGCCGAGGGCCCATTCGACTGGACGGTCCGGCGCCGCTGTCACCGGCCGCAGCTCAGTGCGACAACTCCATGTCGAACAGGGCGTCCAGTTCGGCGGCCGTGGTGGCGTAGTCGGTGTGATGCACAGCCACGAAGCCCAACTCCCGGGCGGCGCGCACATTGGGCAGCAGGTCGTCCACGAAGACGCACTGCTGCGCCGTCAGGCCGATCGCCTCGAGCGTGTGGTGGAAGATCTCCGCGTCGGGCTTGCGCATCCCGACCTCCCCGGAGATGACGACCACGTCGAACATCCCGTCGAACAGGTCCTGCGGGTAGTTGTTGCCCCAGGAGTTGCTCAGCAACGCGGTCCGGATGCCCTGCTCCTTGGCCCGGCGGACCAGCGCGATCATGTCGGGGCTGTGCCGGAAGAACCGGAACATCCGGTTCAACAGGCCGTCGGCGTCGATCGGTTGCCCAGTGCGCTGCGTCAACGCCTCCGCCAGGTGCGTCTCGAACTCCGGCACCTCGATCTCGCCCCGCTCGAGGGCGTGGATGGGGTTGAACGCCGCCTCCACCGCGTAGTCCGGCCCCAGCCAGTCCCGCATGACGGAGATGTAGGCGTTGATATCGATGGCCTCGTCCTGGACCCACGAACCCATGGCCTCGTGCATACCGATGGTGAGCACACCGCCCCAATCGACGATGAGACCGGACAGTGGCATATCGCCAGGCTACCGCCCGCCGGCAGCGGGCTCGCGGGCCAGTTCCGCGACGATGGGGGCCAGGGACGCCTCGTCGATGCGACCGGGGATCCAGCCGACGGCCGCCTCGGGCAGGAAGTCGCCGAGCCGGCGGGCCAGTCGCCGAGTGGTGCGTCGCGGGTCCGCACAGCGGTTGACGACCACCGTTGCCCGGCCTTGCAGGATGTCGGCCACCGCCGGCAGGCTGCGCCACAGGCGTCGCTGCGCCACCTCGGATTCCCCGATCACGACGACAACCTCGTCGGCGGCCCGCAGGCAGACCGCGGTGGCCGTCGTCCAGTCGGGTACCAACCCGATCTCACCGGCGGGGTCCACGGCGGAGTCCACGTCCACCACGACCTGGGCGTAGCGGGTCCGGGCGGCATCGAGCACCTGCTGCAGTGCGCCCGGGTGCACGGCCGGGTACATGGCCGGGTCGACCCCCGAGAGCACCGACAGCGCGCGGCTCACCGGGCGCCCGGCCACGTCTGCGGTGCCGCGGTCCGCGGCCAGACAGGCGTGCAGCAGCCCGCCGAGCGGGACGTCCAGCAGGTCACCCACTGTCGGAGCGTGCACGTTCGCGTCGATCAGCAGGGTCGGCTCGCGCCGGCTGAGGCTACGGGCCAGGCCCACCGCAACGCTGGTCACACCCCAGGAACCCGGCGGACCCCACACCGCGACCAGGCGTCCGGACGGCCCCGGGGGTCCGGCCAGTGCGCCCAACAGGTCGTCGAGGTCCGCCTGCTCCGGGGAACAATCCGCACCGGGTCCGCGACCCACGACCACGACCGGCGTGAGTCCGCGCAATCGCGCCAGCGCCTCCGGCAGTCGCGGGAAGTCCTCGGGCACCACGACCACTTGCGGCGACTCCACCTCGGCGGTGACGAGCAGTTCCACGACGGTGCGGCATTCGGCCACGCTGGCGGCGTGCGCGGCCAACTGGGCCAGCAGCGCACCCTCCCACGCCTGCCCGGTGCGACCGAGCACCATCGTCAGCGGCAACGTTTCCCCAGGGTGTCTGCAAGGCTTTTGGCCCATTATGCGATGTGGGAGGATCGGGGCGTGCGCTTCCTGACGCTCGCCGATGTCGCCGAGACCCTGAACATCTCCTCGGCACAGGCCTACGCCCTCGTACGCAGCGGCGAATTGCGGGCGATCAAAGTCGGGGGCCGCGGCCAGTGGCGGGTGGAGGCCACCGAACTCGAGGCCTACATCGAGCGCGCCTACGAGCAGACCGCTGCCCTACTGGACGGCGCCGAGCACGGCAGCGACCTGAACTAGCGGCACCAGGCACGGGCGACCGGCTGCCCGGGCGTGCAGGAAGTCGGCTGCGACCCAATCGATCATGAGCGTCGTCGACGCGCCCCGCACCAGCACAAGTTCCCGGGGCACCCGGCCGGCGTACTGCCGCAGGCACTGGCGGAACTCCAGTGGGCTCGCCTCGACCGGCTCGCCGCGACCCAGCGGGCGGATCTCGTCGCAGGCCCGGAGCCGGACCAGACCGGAACTCAACTGCACCCAGTCGGCCCCCACCGCCTGCAGTTCCCCGGTGATCACCTGCTCGGCGATGACGACCTGCAACCGGGCGAAGCGCCGCAGGTGGTCGGCCAACTGCCAGCTGCCGCGTTCGACGGTGAGCGCATCGCGGTGCTCGTAGTGCAGGTCGAGCCGGTCGAGTGCCGTGGCACGCACCTCCACCTCCGTGAGATCCGGCCACTCCTGCTCCATATCCACAGAGGGTACCCGGGCACACACCGGCGCCGTATGATCTATCAAACAACATCAAACGACGACAAACAGGATTAAAAAGCCATGAACAGCCACGCGAGCGCCATCTGCGATATCGAGACCTGGATCCCCCTGGCCCAGCCGCCCCGGCCCCGGCACCTGGAACTGGTGCGCGCCACCTCTGGGCCGATGGTCGAACCGGATCAGCAGTGGGTCGAGCATCTGACGCAATCGGTGGTCGAGGTGCTGGGCGGCCGGCGATCGGCCACGACCCTCGTGCGGGCACTGAGCCCGGCGGTGTTCCAGGCACTGCGGATTCCTCAGGAGGACACCCCGCTGCCCGACGGCCGGGTGATCAGCGTACGCATGCAACCCCTCGGCGACGACAGTGTCGAGGTGGCGGCAGTGGTCGGCGCCCCCGAGCGCACGCGGGCGCTGGCACTGCGGCTGCACCGGCGCCACAACCGGTGGCGGTGCGTCTGCGTGGCGGTGCTGTGAGGCGCAGTCGACCCGGTTGGGCGCCGGTCCGGATGTCGCCGCCCCGCTAGCGCCACGGACAGGCGTTAGCGGGAAGTCCGCGTCTGGGACTAACCGCTGTCCTCGGGACTAACCCCTGTCCAAAGGACTAACGCCAGCGGACGCCAACCCCGAGCACCACCGCTCAGACCCTCCCGCGCAACTCCCGTTAGCAACGAAGACAGGCGTTAGCGCCACGGACAGGCGTTAGCGGGAAGTCCGCGTCTGGGACTAACCGCTGTCCTCGGGACTAACCCCTGTCCAAAGGACTAACGCCAGCGGACGCCAATCCCGAGCACCGGCCCAGCCGAAGGTCGGACCCGTTGCGTCGTCTCACGCCGCGTGGCGGGGATCCCCGTGGCAGCGCTTGAACTTCTTGCCCGACCCGCACGGACACAGGGCGTTCCGGGCTACGTTCGCGTACTTCGGATCGGTGTCCCGGGCGCTGCCGCCGCCGAGGGTCCCCTGCTCAACGTGCGCGGGCACCTCCTCGTCGAGGGTCGGCGCGGAGTACTGGACCTGGCGGGGGCGCTCCTGCTCCAGGCCTGGGGCCACGATGCGCGGGGCCTCCTCGGCGCCCTCGCCGGCCTCCTCCTCCCCCTCTTCCTCCTCGTCGCCGACAGTCGGCTGCACGTGGAACATGTAGCCGACGGTCTCCTCCTTGATCCCGTTCATCATGGCCAGGAAGAGGTCGTAGCCCTCCTTCTGGTACTCGACCAGGGGGTCCCGCTGGGCCATCGCGCGCAGACCGATGCCCTCCTGCAGGTAGTCCATCTCGTACAGGTGCTCGCGCCACTTGCGGTCGAGCACGTTGAGGATGACCTGCCGCTCGAGTTCGCGGACCACCGGCTCGCCGAGCTCGTCGGCGCGGCGGTCGTAGGCGGACTGTGCGTCGTCCTGCAGCGCACTGGTGAGGAAGTCGGAGCTCAAGCCGGAGCGGTCGCCGCCGACCTCCGCCTCGAGGTCCGAAACGGAGACGCCCACCGGATACAGGGTTTCGAGCTGCGTCCACAACTGCTCGAGGTCCCACTCCTCCGGGTAGCCCTCGGAGGTGAAGTTCGCGACCGCACCGGCGATCGTGTCGTCGAGGAACACCCGTACCTCGTCCTCGAGGTTCTCGCCGTGCAGCACCCGCTGCCGCTCGGCGTAGACGACCTGCCGCTGGCGGTTGAGCACCTCGTCGTACTTCAGCACGTTCTTGCGGATCTCGAAGTTCTGCGCCTCGACCTGCCCCTGGGCACTGGCGATCGCGCGGGAGACCATCTTCGCCTCGATCGGCACGTCGTCGGGGACGTTGAACCGGGTGAGGAAGGCGTCGACCATCGTCGCGTTGAACCGCTTCATCAGGTCGTCCTCCAGCGACAGGTAGAACCGGGTGGTGCCCGGGTCTCCCTGACGGGCGGCACGACCGCGCAACTGGTTGTCGATGCGCCGCGACTCGTGGCGTTCGGTGGCCAGCACGTACAGACCGCCGGTGGCGATCACCTCCTCGTGCTCGGTCTTCACCGACTCCTCCGCCTTCGCCAGCGCATCCGGCCAGGCCGCTTCGTAATCCTCCGGCGTCTCCACCGGGTCGAGTCCGCGGGCCTCGAGATCTGCGGCGGCACGCATCTCGGGGTTGCCGCCGAGCATGATGTCGGTACCGCGACCGGCCATGTTCGTAGCCACTGTCACTGCGCCTTTGCGGCCCGCCTCGGCGACGATCGCCGCCTCCCGCTCGTGGTACTTCGCGTTGAGCACCTCGTGGCGCACACCGGCCTTCCGCAGCAAGGCCGCGAGCACCTCGCTCTTCTCGACACTGGCGGTACCCACGAGCACCGGCTGGCCCTTCTCCTGGCACTCGTGGATGTCCTCCACGACCGCGGCGAACTTGGCCGACTCCGTGCGGTAGATGACATCCGCGAGGTCCACCCGCACGTTGGGCTGGTTCGTCGGGATCGGCACCACACCCAGCTTGTAGATCTGGTTGAACTCCGCAGCCTCGGTCATGGCCGTACCGGTCATGCCGGCGAGCTTGTCGTACATGCGGAAGAAGTTCTGCAACGTGATCGTGGCCAGCGTCTGGTTCTCGGCCTTGATCTCGACGTTCTCCTTGGCCTCGATGGCCTGGTGCAGCCCCTCGTTGTAGCGGCGGCCGGCAAGGATCCGCCCGGTGTGTTCGTCGACGATGAGCACTTCGCCGTTCTGCACGACGTACTCCTTGTCGCGCTCGAACAACTCCTTGGCCCGGATGGCGTTGTTGAGGAAGCCGACCAGTGGGGTGTTGACCGTCTCGTAGAGGTTCTCCACGCCCAGCCAGTCCTCGACCTTGGCCACCCCGGGATCGAGGATGCCGACGGTGCGCTTCTTGATGTCGACCTCGTAGTCCTCGTCCATCTTCAGCCGCTTCACCAGTTTGGCGAAGTCGGCGTACCACTTCGGCGACTGGTCGGCCGGACCGCTGATGATCAACGGGGTCCGGGCCTCGTCGATGAGGATCGAGTCGACCTCGTCCACGATGGCGAAGTTGTGCCCGCGCTGGACCATCTCCTCGACGTTCCACGCCATGTTGTCGCGCAGGTAGTCGAAGCCGAACTCGTTGTTCGTGCCATAGGTGATGTCAGCGGCATAGGCCGCGCGGCGCTGCTCCGGGGTCATCTGCGACAGGATGCAACCCACATCGAGGCCCAGGAAGCGGTGTACCCGGCCCATCCAGGCGGAGTCGCGCTCGGCCAGGTAGTCGTTGACGGTGACCACGTGGACGCCTTTGCCTGCCAGGGCGTTGAGGTACGCGGGCAGGGTCGACACCAGCGTCTTGCCCTCACCGGTCTTCATCTCGGCGATGTTCCCGAGGTGCAGCGCGGCGCCACCCATGACCTGCACGTCGTAGTGCCGCTGGCCCAGCGTGCGGGATGCCGCCTCGCGAACCGCGGCGAAGGCCTCCGGAAGCAAGTCGTCGAGGGTCTCCCCCGCCTCCAGTCGCGACCGGAACTCCGGGGTCAGCCCCCGCAGCTCCTCGTCGGTCATCGCCCGGAAGTCGTCTTCGAGGGCGTTGACCTGAACGCTGATGGCCTTGAGCTTGCGCAGGACCTTGCCTTCGCCTGCCCGCAGGATCTTGTCTAGAACTCGCACCATTGCATGGTACGGGACGCCGGTGGTGGTGGGATGGGGTCGTGATCCCGGACACCCTGACGTTCGCCGCCGGCATACTGCGCCCGCTGCGCCCGGACGACGCCGAACCGATCGCACGCGCCTGTGCAGACCCCGATATCGCCCGCTGGACCCAGCTGCCGCAGCCGTACGCGATCGACGACGCCCGCGACTTCATCCGCAGCCGGGCCGGCGAGGACCACGTCTGGGCGATCGACGTCGGCGGACTGGCCGGGGTGATCGGCGTGCGCGGAACGCTGGCCACCCTGCCCGGACCGGTCACCCAGATCGGCTATTGGGTGGCGCCTTGGGCCCGCGGCCGGGGGGTTGCGACCGGGGCGTTGATCGCCGTGCGGGAGGCACTGGCACAGGCCGGCTACCAGCGGATCGACTGGGAGGCCCTGGCCGGCAACGAGGCGTCGGTGCGGGTGGCGCAGAAGGCCGGGTTCGCCATCGAGGGCTACCGCCGTCAGGGACTGGTGCAGCGGGGTCGGCTCGTGGACTGTGTGGTGGGCGGCTGGACGGCCAGCGCCGACGTCCCCGAACTCGTGGCGGGGCAGTGGCAGGTGCAACCGGTCACCCCGGCGGACGTACCCGCTGCGCTGCGACCGATGGCCAGCAGCGCCGTGGGGCTGTGGGTGGCGCGCACGGCGGTGGGTGGGGAGGATTCGGGGTACGTCGTGGCGGTGCGTTCGGCGGCCGGTGTGCACGTACTCGGCCTGGAAGCCCCGGAAGCCGCGGTCGCGGCCGCTCGCCGGTACCTGGACGCCTGCGGTTACGGGCTCACCGACGATCCACTGCCGCCGGGGTGGCTGTAGGCAGGCTCAGCCGGGCAGCCGCAGCCACCCGAGTTGGCCGGCCCGGACCACCGCCTGAGTGCGCGAGGACACCCCCAGTTTCGAGAAGACGTGCCCCAGGTGGTTGCGCACGGTGTGCTCGCTGATGAACAGGGCGCCGGCGATGTCGCGATTGCTCAGCCCCTGCGCCAGCAACGTCGTCACTTCCAGTTCCCTGGCGGTCGGGTCCGTGGGCCCGGTCGCCTTGACCCGCAGCCGGGCCGGCCGGTCGCGGCGCAGGCCCTGCACCGCGTGGACCAGGTCAGCCGGGGTGCAGTCGCGGGCGAGCACGTCCTTGGCGCCCGCGCGCAGCAGATCCACGACCGCCCGCTCCGAGGCCGGCACTCCCAGCACGATCGTGGGGGTGCACGACTTCACCGCGGCGAGCACCACATCAGCATCCTCAGGCACATGCCTGCGCACCCCGATGATGGCCGCGCCGCTCGGTCCCGGCCAGGCCAGTGACGACCCCCACGACACGACCACGGGGTCGGGCGAGACGAATCCGGCCAGTGTGGCCGCCACCCCCTGGGCGAACACCGGCTCCGGATCGATCACCAGCGTCCGCGAGGCCGAAGCGGCCGATGTGGTCAGGCCGACTCCTCGACGCGCTCGTCATCCTCGACCGTGTGCACCCGGATCAAGCCGTAGTCGAAGCCGCGGCGACGGTAGACGACCGCCGGGGCACCGGAGTTCACGTCGATGAACAGGAAGAAGTCGTGGCCGACCATCTCCATCTCGGTGACCGCCTGCTCGACGGACATGGGGACGGTCTCGTGGCTCTTCTCGCGCACGACCACCGGCCCCTGTTCCCACACGGTGTCCTCGAGGTCCTCGGCCTCGCCGGCCGTGTCGTCCTCGCTGGACGGGGTCTCGAGGTTGTCGAAGCCGGCAGCCCGCGGACTGCGTACGGCATCGGCCCCGTGCCGGTGATAGCGGGTCTTGTCGGCGGCCCGGCGCAGTCGCTGCTCGAGCCGGCCGTAAGCGATGTCGAGCGCCGCGTACTTGTCGGAGGCAGCGGCCTCGGCCCGGATCACGGACCCGTTGGCCCGGGTGGTGAGTTCCACCTCGAAGGCCCGGTCGGCCAAGCGAGGGTTCCCCTCCTTGGATACCTCCACATCGACCCGGCGCAGAGGAATGCCGAACTTGTCGATCCGCTCCAACTTGCTGTGGACGTGCTCGCGGAACCGCCTCGACACCTCGACGTGTCGGCCGTGCACCACAATCTCAGCGACGTCGCTCACGACAGCCCTCCTTCTGTGCCACCCCCGGTTAACAATTTCACGCTAACCCTTTCGGGACCCCGGCCGCACGCCGGGTCCTCAGATCGTCGCGGCGATGACCACCTGGGCTAACACGGTGTAGCCACTGGTGGACAGGGCGCGTTCGCACTCGGCCAAGGTGGCCCCGGAAGTGCGTACGTCGTCGACCACGATCACGTTCCCGGCCCCTGGAGTGCGGACCCGGATGCTGCCGTGGACGTTGCGCCGCCTGGCCGCGAAGGCCAACCCGGCCTGATCCGCGCGCCGTCCACCCCGCAGCAGCCGCTCACACCGCATGCCGGTCGAAGCGGCCGCGGCCCGGGCCAGCAGCCACATGTGGTCGAAGCCGCGACGGCGCACTGCGGCCGGGGTGGATGGGGCCGGAACGACGATGCCGGCCGGGACGCCCTGCTCAGCGGCCTCGAGCAACCCGGCGGCGAGCACCTCGGCCAGCTGTTGGCCGAGGGCGCCCACGTTGCGGTCCTTGAACCCGACCACGGCGTCCGGCACGCAACCGGCATACCGGGTGCAGGCGATCACGGGCGGGCTGCCCGGCAACAGCACCGGATCGACCGCCGACTGCAGGTCCGCCGCACAGTCGCGGCACCACGGCCGGCCCGGCCGCCCACACGCGACGCACTCGGTACCGAAGAACAGGCCCGCGGCCGCATCCGCCCATGTGGTCACCGGTCCAGGGTGTCCGAAGCCGGTGGGGTTCGACCCGGCGTGCGCCGATTCTGTGGATGACCGGCGTTCGGGTGGCCGCTGGGCCGCCGCACCGGCCCTGGCCCGGCGACCTGCAACGAACCGGACCCCCGCTCAGCCCGGATAGCGCGGCTGCCGGCCGGGCGCGAGCGGAATCCAGGTGGTGCCGTTGAACTGCCAGATCTGCCCGTCGGAGGTACCCGACAGCAAGGGCCGGTCGGGAGCTGCGGCCAGCGACCTGGCTCGTGGCGGCCCGCCCAACACCCGAACGGAGAACAGCCCGAGCTCGACAGTGGCGACCTGCGGCGGCTGTCCCGGATCCGTCACAAGCAGAGCGACCTGCGTGGCCGAGGCCCAGGCGGCCGCTCGGACCGGACCGGTGGGCAGCGGCCGCGGGCGGGCCAACCGGGGAGGACCGGAACTGCGATCGACGCGCATCAGGTAGGCCACGGCAGCACCCTCGGGACCGGCCAGCACCAGCGCTCTGGACCCGTCGCGGGACACCTGCACCGACTGCACGTCGGACAGACGCACCGGTACCTTCTGCGTTCCCAGGACGTTGACCAACTGCACACCCACCTCGGCGTCGGGCAGCCAGAGCAGGCCGGTGCGGTCCCACGATCCGCCGGAGGTGTCACCGGTGGTGCGCGCCCGGCGCCAGCGCGACCCCGGCTCCAGCTGGGCCGTCACCAGGGCGCCATCGGGGTCGGTGGCCGCAACCGCCGTCTGGTCGAGGCTGATCAGCGGGGTTCGGACCGGGGGTTCGCCGACGCCGGCGGCCCCGGGGACCGCTGAGGCCGGGGCGGACAGGCCCACCGACTCGACCACCCCCGAGCGGGTCAGGTACCAGGGACTGTCCGGGGCAAGCCCGTCCGGGTCCATCTGGGCCCAGGCGGTGCGGGGTTGCACCGGATCCACGCCGGGGACGACCAGCGGCTGACCGTCGGCGGTGATCACCACCGCCCGCATGCCGGCGACCTGCCGCAGCGTCCAGACCATCTGCGCTGACAGCTCTTCGCGGGAACGGTCATCGGCTTGCAGTACGGCGCCGCCGAGGTCCACCCGGATGACACCGTCGCTGGTCGTGACGCTGTTCAACGTGGTACCCGCCGGGAAGCCGTTGAGGACCGCCGGCTCCAGCCACGGCCCGGGCCCGGCCAGCAAGGCCTCGACGAGGTCGGCCGTGACGTCCCGCTGGCTGCTCGCGAACAGCACCGGGTTGGGTGCCAGGATCCCCCCGGGTCGGGCGACGAAGTAGGTCTGGTACTCCCGGTAGGACCGTTCCACCGCGGCCCTGGACAACAACAGGCCCTGCGGCACCTCCGCGATCCGCCATTGCGCCCCCTGCTGGACCAATCCGAACTGCTCGTCGAGCGCGACACCTGGCGCAGAGGGCACATACTGCGCGAGCGGCGAGATCACGGCCACCTGCGAAGCCGTGAGCGTGACCAGCCGGTCGGTCGCGTTCGCCAGCGTGGCGGTGTCGTTCCCGTACACCCGCACGCCG
Source organism: uncultured Actinomycetota bacterium (assembly GCA_963733395.1). GTDB lineage: Bacteria > Actinomycetota > Actinomycetes > S36-B12 > UBA10799 > JADKAV01. The sequence goes on along the minus strand of CAVTCZ010000005.1, from coordinate 188,277 downwards.
GCATCGGGGTCCCAGGCCTGAGCCGCCGCCGGCGTGAGGTACTGCCGGGCCACGGCGTGACCGTCCTCGAAACCGGACGCGGCATCGAGGAATCCCTGCACCACCTCGACCTGCGACATGCCATCGCGGGGTGGCCGGGCCAGCGCCCGCACGAAACTGCCCGACCCCGCCTCCGGAACGGACTGGTCGACCTCGACCACCGGTCCGCTGGTGGGCACCTGTGCACACCCCGAGAGCAGCAACATCCCGGCCCCGGCGATCAGCAGCCGCTTCACACCTGCACCTCCGTCGGGTCCAAGGGCAGCGGCGAGGTAGCGGGCAGCTCGTGTCCGGCCACCCGCGGCAGGGTCAATCGGAACAGCGCCCCCTGTCCCGGCTGCCCCCAGACCGCCAGCCGACCACCGTGCAGCCGGGTGTCCTCCAGCGCGATCGACAGCCCCAATCCGGTGCCGCCGAGGGTCCGTGCACGCGCAGGATCGGCTCGCCAGAAACGGTCGAAGACACGGTCGAGATCGGCAACGTCGAGCCCCCGGCCGTGATCGCGCACGGACACGGCGACCGCGGCCTCGCCAGCGGCCACCCGGACCTCGATCGGCCCACCCTCACCATGCTCGATCGCGTTGGACAGCAGGTTGCGCACGATCCGTTCGATGCGCCGCGGGTCGCAGGCCGTAACGCACGGCTCTGCCGGCAGCACCGCATCGATGCGGGAGCCCCTGGATTCGGCCAGCGGCGCGGCTGCCGCCACCGTGTTCCCGATGACGTCGCGCAGGTCCACCGATTCGGTCTCCAGATGTGCGGCGCCGGCATCGAAGCGGCTGATCTCCAACAGATCGCTGAGCAGCAACTCGAACCGGTCCAGCTGGTCATGCAGCAACTCGGTGCTGCGGCGCAGTTGCGCCGGGATCTCGGTGCGGTTCTCGTAGATCACGTCCGAGGCCATCCGGATCGTGGTCAGCGGCGTGCGCAGTTCGTGGGAGACATCGGAGACGAACCGCTGCTGCAACCGCGACAGGTTCTCCAGTTGCCGGATCTGGGTCTGCAGCGAGGCCGCCATGTCGTTGAACGCCAGTGCCAGTGCCGCCAGATCGTCCTCGCCGCGCACCGGCAATCGCTGCTCCAGGTGCCCGGCCCGCACGAGTTCGGCGGTGCGAGCGGCCTGCCGCACCGGCAGCACGAGATGCCGGGCGATCAGCAGCATCAACAACCCGAGCAGGCCGACCAGGAGGGCACCGGCGATCCAGGCGGTGGAACGCACCAGGTCCAGCGTCCGCTGCAACTCTCCATAGGGGAACAGGTAGTAGACCTCGTAGGCCGCGTTGGTGCCGATGGGAAGCAGCGAACCCACCACCATGCCCGGCTCGTCCGGGGAGTTGACGTAGCCGATGGTGGTGTAGGTCCAGACCTCCTTGCCCTCCAGTTGCACCTGCGAGCGCAGTGCCAGCGGCACGCTGGACACCTGCACCAGGTTGGTCCCCCGCTCGGCCAGCGTCGCCGCGCCGGGGGCGGCGGCGTCCAGCAGGAGCACCTCGTACGGGGCTCCCCCCTCACTGCTGGTGAGCAGAGCGTTCATGATGCCGTCGGCAAGGCCCTCACTCGGCTCCGGCGGCCCACCTTCACTGGCCTGCAGCACCACTTGCTGTGCCGCGGCGAGGCCCACGCTGGCCTCGGCGATGGACTTACTGGTGTTCGCGTCCACCAGGCCGTTGGTGACCCGCACGAGCAGGAACCCGAGGCTCACCCCGACCAGGACGGTTGCGGCCAGCAAGGTGGTGGCGACCACGCGGAAGGCCAGCGAGCGCCGCCACCTCTGGGCCAGTGCAGTGAACACGGCTCAGCCCGTGTCGTCGCACGCCTTGTACCCGACCCCGCGCACGGTGAGGACCAGCTCGGGGTTCTCGGGGTCGTGCTCGATCTTGGACCGCAACCGCTGCACGTGGACGTTGACCAGCCGGGTGTCCGCCGGATGCCGGTACCCCCACACCTCCTGCAGCAGCACCTCCCGGCTGAACACCTGCCATGGCCTGCGGGTCAGGCACACGAGCAGGTCGAACTCGAGCGGGGTCAAGTCGATCGCCTTGGCGCCGCGCCGCACGCTGTGACCGGCCACATCGATCGTGAGGTCGCCCAGTCGCAGCACCTCCGGCTTGGCGTCCTCCACCCTGCGCAACCGGGTGCGGATGCGGGCGATGAGCTCCTTGGCCTTGAACGGCTTCACCACGTAGTCGTCGGCTCCGGACTCCAGGCCCAGGACGACGTCCACCGTGTCGGTCTTGGCGGTCAGCATGACGATGGGCACACCACTCTCGGCACGGATCGACCGGCAGACCTCGATGCCGTCCTTGCCCGGCAGCATGACGTCGAGCAACACCAGGTCGGGCCGGGTGTGCCGGAACGCCTCCAGGGCACGGCCGCCGTCGGCGACGAAGAACGGCTCGAAACCGTCGGCCTGCAACACGATGCCGAGCATCTCCGACAACGCCGGATCGTCATCGACGACCAGAACCCGACCCTTCATGCTCCCCACTATTGCAGACAGTCCGGCCGGTCCCGCGGTGCCGCGACAGGTCAGTTCAGCAGGAACAGGATCCCGACCGCACCGGGAAGGTTGTTGGTCATGTGGGCCACGATCGCCGTCGTGGTGTTGTTTCGGTGGATCCGGGCCCACCCCAGGATCAGGCCGATCGCGAACAGCAGCGCGAACCGGATCGGTTCCAGGTGCATCGCAGCGAACAGCGCGGCCGACACCACCACCGCCAGCCACCTGCTCATCCCCCGCTTGAGCAGGCTGGTCACGAGCAGTCCGCGGTAGCACAACTCCTCGACGATGGGCGCTCCGATGCCCACAGCGATTGCGAACAGGAACCGGGCGACCGGGAAGTCGTTGAGATCGCCTGCGACCTCCCCCGCGCTGGAGTCGAACTCCCCGAACAACGCGGTCAGCCCGGCGGCGATGATGCCGGCGGCGATGAGGGCGCCGATCCCGAAGAGCACACCCCATCCGATGTCGGCCCACTGGACCCGCAACCCGAAGTCCAGCCGCATACCGTTACCCCGCAGCCGGCTGATCAACCACGGCCAGCCCCCCAGACCGAGCCACGGCACCACCACCCCGACCAGCAGCATCCAGGCGTAGATCGCTGTGCCCTCCTGGGTCATGAGGATGGGGACGCTCGAGACCACACTGAAGATGAACCACGCGGCCACCGCGATCAGGAAGTCCGGGAAGCCCCAACCCGGCCGCTTGATCGGGACCCCCTGCCACCAGGCGGTGATGGCAGCGTCAGTGGCCCCGGGGTAGGGGGCGTGCGGGGCCACGGGGGCCACTACCGGTTCGGTCACCCGACCAGTGTGCCAGTCCACGCCGACTCGGTCACTGGCTCAGGTCTGCTCGGACGGGGCACTGCCGGACCGGTCGAGGTCGGGCTCCAAGTAGATGTACCGGGCGCTGGGGACCGCCGCCCGGATGGCCAACTCCGCCTCGTCGATGCCGCGGGCGATGTTGCCCGCATCGTCGTCGCCACCGATCGCGATCTTCGCGGCCACCAACAGCTCGTCCGGGCCCACGTGCAGGGTCTTCAGGTGGATCACGCGGTCGATCATCTCGGTGTCTGCCAGCGCCGCCCGGATCGCGGCCTCCTGCTCGGGCAATGCCGACTCCCCGACCAGCATGCTCGACATCTCGAATGCCAGGAACACTGCGATGACCACCAACAGTGTGCCGACGGCCATCGCGCCGAGGCCGTCCCAGCGGGCATCCCCGGTGACCGTCGCCATACCGACACCGATGAGGGCGAACACCAGACCGACCAGAGCACCGGAATCCTCCAGCAGCACGACCGGCAGTTCCGGCTGCCTGGCATCGCGCACGAACTGGAACAGCGAACGGCGACCGCGGGACTTGTTCGCCTCCCGCATGGCGGTCCGGAACGAGAACGCCTCCAGAGCGATGGCGATCAGCAGCACCCCGATGGCGATGCCGACGTCGCGCAGTTCCTCGGGGTGGGTGAACTTGTGGAAGCCCTCGTAGAGGCTGAAGATGCCGCCGACGAGGAACAGCACGATGGAAACCACGAAGGCGTACACGTACCGGACCCGGGCGTATCCGAACTGGTGGGTGGGATCCGCGGCCCGCTTGGCGCGCTTGCCGCCGATGAGCAGGAGCACCTGGTTCGCGCTGTCGGCCACCGAGTGGATGGCCTCGGACAGCATCGACGAGGATCCGGTCAGCACGAAGGCGACGAACTTCGAGATCGCGATGCCGAGGTTCGCGACCAACGCCGCAAGAACTGCCTTCGTCCCGCCCTCAGTGCTCACCCGGCCATCTTGCCGTACCGGTCAACCAGCCCGCCTGGCCACCAGCGCCTGCCCGGCGACCCGCATGGTCACGTCCGGATCGCCCTCGGTCAGCAGGACCCCGTCGCCGGGCGCGAGTGCGGTGCCGCCGACGTCGACCCCACCACTGAGGCACACGATGATCCGGGCACGACCCGTCCTCGCGGTGGTGCCCGCGTCGGTGATCAGGTCGACCTCGAACGGGGCGTCCGGCGGCGCGTAGGAACGCACCCCGGCCACTTCGGCCGGGTCGCAGGGATGCGGTTGGGCGTCGACATCCAGAGCCGCCAGCGCCGCGTCGACCGCGATGGTCTTCGTCGTCAGCCCCAGCCGCAGGACGTTGTCGCTGTTGGTCATGACCTCAACGCCGGTGCCCCGGACGTAGGCGTGCACCGTGCCCGGTTCGACGTACACCGCCTGGCCGGGCTGTAGCGTCCGGGCGTTCAGCAGAGCCGCGACGAACACCCCGGGATCGCCGGGGAAGCACTCGATCACCGTCCGGATCACGGCCGTGTCGTGCTGACCGAGGCCCGCCGCTTCGAAGGCCGCCGGTAGGCGCTCGGCGTTGGCGAACACCTCGGCGACCGGCAGGGTCAGCAGCCCCCGCACGCACCGGCGCAGGTCACCGGCTGCCAGGGCCGCGGTCGCCTGCTGCATGCCGGCACCGAGGTGGCCGAAGATCTCCGCGCTGCGCCCCGGCTCCCGGAACCCCTCCAAGATCACGAACGGCTCGAGGGCGATGAGGATCTCTGCCTTGGCATTCGGGTCCGACAGCAACGCCGGCACTGCGGGATCGGCCTGCTGGACGTCGTACTGCGCGCGTGCCATGTGCGCCGGCGGATGGATCTGTATCGACAGCGGCCGGGCCGCGGCCAGCAGTTTCGCGAGGATCGGGATCTCGACCCGGTCCGGGGCAGTCGGGTCGTCGCGAAGCGGCGAGCGCCCGTTGGGGTGCGACCCGAACCACAACTCCGCCTGCGGGCCGCCGGTGGCAGCAGTCCATCGCGCCAGCCCGTCGGTGGGCCCCCAGTCGTAGGCCTGCAGATACCCGCGTACTACGTCCACTACCGGGTCCCCTCCGAGGGCCGCTGCCGACCGAAGCGGGGGTCGAGGTCCTCCGCGCTTTGCGACGGGTCCCGGCGCTGCATGAGAGCCGCGTAGATGCTCGCGAAGTCCAGCAGACCGATCAGTTCGGCCAGCTGTTCGATGGGGTGACCACCCTGCGCCGCGACCACCTCACAGGCCACGTCCATGCGCTCGCAGGTCTGCTCCAGCGCATCGGCGATCGCCGCCGTCTCCGGGTGCTCCATCGCGTCGCGCACCAGCAGGACCCGCAGCCGCGGCTGCGGTTGATCATCGAGCGTGCGGTCACGGAAGATGTCCGCCTCGCTGACCGGACCGGCCCACGGCCCCCGCAGCAGCCCCGCGTGGGTGCGGCCGGCCTCGGGCAGGACCCCCACGACACTGGGCCAGTCGGCGTTCTCGGCCAGTTGCCGGCCGATCCGGCGGGCAGCCACGGCCCCCACGTCACCGCTGCCCCAGACCACCGGCAGTCCCGACGTGAGGTGGATGCTCAACGACTTGGCCGGGTTCTCCGGGGCCAGCGCCTGCACGCCGCAGTCGATGGCGCGTTGATCGAGGATGTCGGCGGCCCCGATCAGCCCCTCCCGGGCATGGCTGACCAGGCCGAGTTCCCCGGCCAGGAGCAGCAACGGCGTCGACAGCGCCCAGAGCAACGATCGCGCCTTCTGCTCATCGAGCAGCGGGCTCATCCGCGACACCGGCCAGAAGGACACCCCCCGGGAACTGGTGCAGACCTCCTGCAGCGGCGAGTCGGCCGCACCGATGCCGAGCACGGAACTGCCGCGGCGCTGGGCCTCCGCGACGAAGGTGAGGATCTCCGGAGTGCGGCCGGACGCCGATACCGCCACCACGAGGTCCATCGGACCCACCCAGCCGGGCAGTGTCGGTCCACCCAGCGCGAAGACCGGCAGCGGCGAACCGCGGCCGGCAACTGCGGCGAGCACTTCGCCGGCCGCACTCGAACCCCCCGCTCCGACCACGCACAGGCTGCGCGGCCGGCCTTGTTCGATCAGTGGCGCGAGCACGGCGCCGGCATCGGCGTCGAGCGCGGTGCGTACGGCCGACGCGGCCGACGCGGTGCTCGCGAGCATCCGCTGCGCGTCGATGCGGATCAACTCGTCGGGCTCGTCGAGCAGCGTGTCGTCGAGGCTCACGATGGTTCCGCGACCCCCACCGTCCCCGACGGCCCCGGGGTGGCCTGGTCCAGCAGCATCACGGGGATGCCGTCACGGACAGCGAACACGGCCTGGCAGTGGCTGCATTCGAGGCCGCCTGCCACCTCGCGGACCGGTGCGTGCTGCGGGCAGGGACAGGCCAGCACGTCCAACAGGATCGGATCGAGACTCACGCAGACCACCCTATTGCCCCGGCGGCGCTCAGCGGTAAACGGCGAGGACCTCGTCGCGCAACTGCTCCATCTGCGCCGTCGTGGGGGCCTCGACATTGAGTCGCAGCAGCGGTTCGGTGTTGCTCGGCCGGACGTTGACCCACCACGTCCCGCCGTCCACCGACAGCCCGTCGAGGTCGGAGAACGTGACGTCCCGGCCCTCGAAGTGGGCCCTGACCGCGGCCGTTGCGGCTGCCTGGTCCGACACCTCGGTGTTGATCTCACCGGACAGCACATAGCGGCTGTAGGGCTCCAGCAGCGTCGACAGCGTCGCGCCCGCCGGGGTGGCGGCGAGGCTGGACAGCACGTGCAGGGCGGCCAGCATGCCGCTGTCGGCGCGCCAGAAGTCCCGGAAGTAGAAGTGCCCGGAGTGCTCGCCGCCGAACACCGCCCCGGTCTGCGCCATCGTGGCCTTGATGAACGAGTGACCCACCCGGGTCACCACCGGGACGCCGCCGTTCTCCGCGATGATCTCGGGGACGGCCCGCGACGTGATGAGGTTGTGGATCACCGGGGCTCCGGGCACCCGGGCCAGTTCCTGACTGGCGATCAGCGCCGTCAGGGTGGAGGGGTTCACCAGTTCGCCGCGCTCGTCGACGACGAAACAGCGGTCGGCGTCCCCGTCGAAGGCCAGGCCCAGATCGGCGCCGGTCCGGCGCACCAGGGCCTGCAGGTCCACCAGGTTGGCCGGGTCGATCGGGTTCGCCTCGTGGTTCGGGAAGGAGCCGTCGAGTTCGAAGTAGAACGGCTCCACAGCCACCGGCAACTGCCCGAGGACCACCGGTGCGGTCAGCCCGGCCATGCCGTTGCCGGCATCCACCGCCACCCGCAACCGGCGCTGCAGCGGCGGTACCAGGCCGATCAGGTAGTCGGCATAGTCCTGCAGCATGTCGCGCTCGCTGATGTGCCCCACCGGACCGTCGTACTCCGGCACCCCGGCCACGACCATCGCTGCGATGTCGGCCAGCCCGCTGTCCTGCCCCACCGGGGAGGCCCCGGCCCGGCACATCTTGATGCCGTTGTAGGCCGCCGGATTGTGGCTCGCGGTGAACATCGCCCCGGGCAGTCCCAAGTCGCCGGAGGCGAAGTACAGACCGTCGGTCGAGCACAGACCGATCAACACCACATCCACGCCATGGGCGGCCGCACCTTCGGCGAAGGCCCGGGCGAAACCCGGAGACGAGGGTCGCATGTCGTGACCCACCACCACCGCCCCGTCCGCCCGCAGGTCCAGGGCCTCCACGAAGGCCCGGCCGACGGCGGTCACGAACTCGCCGGTGATCTGTGAATCCACCAACCCGCGCACGTCGTAGGCCTTGATCACCGCAGAGACGAGGTCGGCCGGGAACCCGGCACTGCTCAGATCCATGCCCGCAAGGCTATTCGATGGGACGCAGTACCCGCAGATGACCTTTGCCACCCACGGTCACCTGACCGCTCTCCTCCGGTACCGGTGCCGGTGTCCCCGCCGGACGGGCGGCCGATCGCACGGCGTCGGCCAGGGCCTGCAGATCGTCGCGTGAGGGCTCGAGGGCAGCAGGATCCGGATCCAGTCGGACGACGTCCCATCCGCGCGGCGCGGTCAGGCGCTGCGAGTGCTCCTCGCACAGGTCATAGGAGTGCGGCTCCGCGAACGTGGCCAGCGGTCCGAGCACCGCGGTCGAGTCGGCATAGACGTAGGTCAGCGTGGACACCGCGGGCCGCTGACAGGACGGCCGGGAGCAGCGTCGCGTGATCACCGACCCACGGTAACCCGGGGGCCGGGCACCTTCGAGATCGACCTCAGACACGTGGGTACCCCGAGTCGAGGTCGTGCGGCGACACCGCCAGGAATACCGCCGCCTGCTCGGCCAGGACGTCGCGCAGAAGCAGGTTCAGGTGCTTTCCGGAACCGGCGCGCAACTCCAGTGCCCAGCGGTAGACGGTGATCCGGGCCGGCAGTCCGGCGTCGGCCGGGTCGTACACGGCAAGCGCGGGATGGTCGGGCTCGGGCACGTCGCTGACAGCGATTTCGATGTACTGCAGCTCCGAATGTGCCAGGGCCAGCCGGTCCCAGGCGTCCAGGACCTCCTCGTCGAAGCGCGTCGAACGGCTGCGGGAAACAGGCACCGCCCTGGGTGCCAGCGGGCCGCGCACCCCGCGGTCACGCCGGTCGCGGCGCCGGGAGCGCAGCCGCGCCGCCCGGTTCGCCGACGAACTGCCACCCGCCGGCTCGCGGGTGCCCGGATCTGCCCGGTGACCAACGCTCATCAACATGACGCTGACTCTAACCGGGGGTACGACAAAGGGTGGCTCACCACGCTGGTGAGCCACCCTTCGAGTCGGTATGAAGTTGTTCGGGGAAGAAGCGGGGAAGAAAAGGGACTGCGTCAGCCGGCGGCACGCTTCAAGCGGCGGCGCTCACGCTCCGACAGACCGCCCCAGATGCCGAAGCGCTCGTCGTTCTCCAATGCGTACTCCAAGCACTCCCGCCGCACCTCGCACGAGGTGCAGATGCGCTTGGCCTCACGGGTCGACCCTCCCTTTTCGGGGAAGAACGATTCCGGATCGGTTTCCGCGCACAGTGCGCGTTCCTGCCAACTGAGTTCTTCCACCTCTGCCAACGGCAATCGGACGATCGACTCCTGCATGTTTGCTCCACTCCCGCGCCCCGATGCGCGATATTCCTTGTGCCAGGCATCCGCACCTGACGACACTGATGAAATTACATGGTCGTAACTCGAGTGCTCAACCGGAATCCCACAAATCGGCCGTTCAGGTGACCCGATCTGTGGATAACTCCCGCCCGTTTGGCAAGCGGACACGCCGGGATCAGGCGAAAAGGGGCGGAATGGGACGCCGGTTGCGGCGGCACCGCTGCTCGGCGCTGACGACTGTTGCACCGTTGTCGCCCCCGGCTCGCGACTGTTGCACCGTTGTCGGTTTCCGACCGCAAGACCGAGCAACCGCGCAACAGTCGTCGCGGGCCACCAGCAACCGCGCAACAGTCGCGGCCGGGCAGGTGGAGCGCTGGATCCCCCGCCCGGCTACCGCACCCGATCGACCGCGCCGTAGGTGGTGGTGCGCTCCACCGCCGGCCGACCGGCCAGGGCCGCCATCTCACGCAGTTGCCCGGCGGTCACCGCGGAGCCGTGGGCGGAACCGGCCATGCGGCTGATCGTCTCCTCCATCAGGGTCCCGCCCAGGTCGTTGGCGCCCGCCTGCAGCAGCTCGGCCGCGCCCTGCGGGCCGAGTTTGACCCAGGAGACCTGGATGTTCTCGATGGCGCCGTCGAGCAGCAGCCTGGCCATGGCGGTGACCAGCACGTCCTCGCGCACGGTGGATCCCGGCCGGGCCTTACCCGCCAGGTACAGCGGCGCGTTCTGGTGCACGAACGGCAGCCCGACGAATTCGGTGAACCCGCGGGTGCGAGCCTGCATCCCGCGCAATGTGCGCAGGTGCCGGATCCAGTGGACCGGGGAGTCCACGTGGCCGTACATCATGGTCGAACTCGACGGCAGCCCCACCTCGTGGGCCGTGGTGACGACCTCGATCCAAGCGTCGGCGGGAAGTTTGCCCTTGGTCAGGACCCACCGCACGTCGTCGTCGAGGATCTCCGCGGCCGTCCCCGGGATGGAGTCCACGCCAGCGTCCTTGAGCGCGACCAGGAAGTCCCGGATGCTCAGATCGCAGCGGGTGGCGCCGTTGACGACCTCCATCGGGCTGAACGCGTGCAGGTGGATCCCGGGGGCGGTTTGCTTGACCGTGCGCGCGAGATCGAAGTAGGCGGTTCCCGGCAGTCGCGGGTGGATCCCGCCCTGCATGCAGATCTCCGTCGCGCCGGCCTCCCAGGCCTCCCGCACCCTCCCGGCGATCTCGTCGGGGCTCAGTGTGAACGCGTCGGCGTCCGACTCCCGCTGCGCGAATGCGCAGAAGCGGCACCCGGTGTAGCAGACGTTGGTGAAGTTGAGATTGCGGTTGACGACGTAGGTCACGTCGTCCCCGACCCGTCGGCGCCGCAGGGCATCGGCCACTGCCGCCACCTGCGCGACCTGCTCGCCGGTGGCGCAGAACAGCGCCAGCGCCAGCGGTTCGTTCTCGGGTTCGGCCAATGCCGCCGGCTGCAACCGCGCCAGGGCCAGCGCCTCGTCGAAGTCCCCGGGATCGGATGTGGCCGCCGGGGCGACCGTCACTTCCTCCCACTGCCCGAATGCGGTGTCGAAGTCGCTGCGCCGGTCGCTGTCGCGCCCGCGGATGTCGATCGTGACCGCCAGGTCCGTGCGCCCCGAACCCTGTGCTGCGAAGGTTCCGTAGTCGGCCTCCTGCTGCCAGGGCCGACCGACCGGACGGACGCCGGGCAGCAGCAGGCCCCGGTCGTCGGCCAGCGCCGCCACGAAGGGCGCCAGCCGCGGGTCCAACCAGGGGTCCCCGCGGCGCAGGAACTCGGGGTGGATGGTCAATCGCGGTGCGAGCCCGAAGCCGCTGCCCGCGGTGACTTCCCGCAGGGCCGCGATGCTGGGCCAAGGCCGCTCCGGGTTGACGTAGTCGGCCGTCACCGGGCTCACCCCGCCCCAGTCGTCGATGCCCGCCCCCAGCAATGACTGCAGGTGTTCCAGGTCGGTGAGGTTGGGCGGGGCCTGCAGATGCACCGAACTGCCGAGCACCACCCGGGCCGTCGCGACGGCGGCCAGGTATTCATCCGGGCCGCAGTCGGCCACGCCGGCCATCGCGGTGCCGGGCTTGGCCCGGAAGTTCTGCACGATCACCTCTTGGATCCCGTGGAACTCCCGCGCCACGCTGCGCAGCGCCAGCAAGGAGTCAGCCCGCTCGGCGTGGGTCTCGCCGATCCCGATCAGCAGCCCGGTCGTGAACGGGATCCCCAGCCGGCCGGCGTCCTGCAGCACCCGCAGGCGCACCGCCGGATCCTTGTCCGGCGAGCCGTAGTGGGCGGCACCCGGGGTGGTGAACAGCCGGCGGCTGGTGGTCTCGAGCATCAAGCCCATGCTCGGAGCCACCGGTCGCAACCTGCTCAACTGTTCCCAGGTCATCACGCCCGGATTGGCGTGTGGCAGCAGGCCGGTGCGCTCGAGCACCGCGATCGCCACCGCCCGCACGTAGTCGATGGTCGTGTCGAACCCGCGGGCGTCGAGCCAGGCCCGGGCCGCCGGCCACCGGTCCTCGGGGGCATCGCCGAGTGTCAGCAACGCCTCCGCACAGCCCGCTCGCGCCCCGCGCTCGGCGATCGCAACCGCCTCGTCGATCTCGAGGTACGGGCCATGGCCCTCGCGGCGCAGGGCGGCGGGGTCGGTGGCGAACGTGCAGTAATGGCACCGGTCCCGGCACAACCGGGTGATCGGGATGAACACCTTCGGCGAGTAGGTGATCGTGTCGGTCACCCGATCGCGCATTCCGGCGGCGATGCCGCACAGGGCGGCCAGGTCGTCACCGCGGGCCGACAGCAGTTGCGCCACCTCGTCGGCATCGAGCGAGGCGGCCCGTTCCGCGCGTGCCAGCGCCCGACGTAGAGTCACGTGCAAAGCGTACGCGCGCACAGCGGCAGCGGAAGGGACGGGCGCATGCGGATCACCGTGCTCGCGGGTGGAGTCGGGGGGGCGCGTTTCCTGCAGGGTCTGCGAGCGGCTTTCCCGGATGCCGCCATCACGGTCGTCGGCAACACCGCCGACGACATCTGGTTGCACGGACTCAAGGTGTGCCCGGACCTCGACACCGTCATGTACACCCTGGGGGGCGGCATCGACGCCGACCGCGGTTGGGGGCGCGCGCAGGAGACCTACAGCGTCCTCGACGAGTTGGCCGCCTACGACTTCCCGCCCCTGTGGTTCACCCTCGGCGACCGCGACATCGCGACCCACCTGGTGCGCACCCAGCTGTTGACCGCCGGCTACGGGCTGGACCAGGTGACGGCGGCGCTGTGCACCCGGTGGCAGCCAGGGGTCGAACTGCTGCCGATGACCAACGACCGGGTCGAGACCCATGTCGTCGTGGACACCGCCGACGGCCCGGCCGCCATCCATTTCCAGCAATGGTGGGTCCGGCACCGCGCGGAGCTGCCCGCCAGTGGCTTCACGTTCGTGGGCATCGACGACGCGGCCCCCGCCCCCGGCGTGCTGGCCGCCATCGCCGACGCGGATGTGATCGTGCTGCCACCGTCCAACCCGGTGGTGAGCATCGGGCCGATCATGGCGGTGCCGGGCATCCGGGACGCGGTGGCGGATGGCCCGGCCCCGGTCGTTGGGGTCTCGGGCATCATCGGCGGCCGCCCGGTCAAGGGCATGGCCGATAAGTGCCTGGCGGCCATTGGGGTGGCGGCCACGTCGGCAGCCGTCGCCGAGCACTACGGCGCCCGTGGCCACGGCGGCATCCTCGACGGCTGGGTCCACGAGACCGGGGACCAGGCTCCGGCCGGGGTGCGCGCCAGCCTGGCCATGCCCACACTGATGACCGACACCGCGGCCGCTGCGACCCTCGCGCGGGCGGCCGTGGACCTCGTCCGCTGATGCAGATCGTCGCGGTCGGCGGACTCCCCGAGTTCGACGAGCACACCGACCTCGCAACTGCCCTCGCGCCCGCCCTGTCCGGCCTCACCTGGCCCGACGGCGCCACCGGTGTCGCCGACGGCGATGTGCTGGCGGTGAGCTCCAAGATCATCAGCAAGGCCGAGGGCCAGTGGGTGACCGACCGGGATGCGGCGATCGCCGCCGACACCGTCCGGACCGTGGCCGTGCGCGACGACCTGCGGATCGTGGAGAACCACCTCGGGGTGGTGATGGCCTCGGCCGGTGTGGACCGTTCGAACACGCCGCGGCCACTGCGCCTCCCCCGCGATCCGGACGCTTCCGCCGCGGGCCTGCGGCTGGCGCTGCAGGAACGCCTCGGTGTGGACCTCGGCGTCGTGATCACCGACACCGCAGGACGCCCCTGGCGGGTCGGCGTCACCGATTTCGCCCTCGGCCTGGCCGGGATCGCCGCCGTGCGGGATCTGCGCGGGGAACCGGACGACCGGGGCGAGACCCTGGAGATGACCCAGGTGGCCATCGCCGACGAGATCGCTGCCGCCGCCGACCTCGTCAAGGGCAAGACCGGCCGCACCCCGGTCGCGGTCGTGCGCGGCCTCGACGCCGGTGGCCAGGCGACGGCACAGGACCTCATCCGGCCCAGTCACGAGGATCTGTTCGCCACCGGCACCCGGGAGGCTCGCGCCGGTGCCGTCACCGGACGACGCACGGTACGGGCTTTCAGCGATCGACCGGTGCCGGTGGGATTGATCGAAGAAGCCGTCCGGGCGGCCTGTACTGCCCCGAGCCCCCACCACACCCGGCCCTGGCGGTTCGTGCTGCTGCGCGACCAGCGCGACCGGGTGCTCGCTGCGATGCGGGACCAGTGGACCGCGGACCTGCGCGCCGACGGGTTCGCCGAAGAGTCGATCGCAAAGCGGCTGGGGCGCGGCGACGTCCTGTGGCGGGCACCCGAGGTGGTGCTGGCATTCAGCGACCTGGCCGACGCGGCCCACACCTATCCGGATGCCCGTCGCAACGGCTTCGAGCGGGACCTGTTCCTGGTTGCGGGCGGCGCAGCCGTCGAGAACCTGCTGGTGAGCCTGTCGGCGGCGGGCCTGGGCAGCGCCTGGATCTCCAGCACGGTCTTCTGCCCGCCCGTGGTCGCCACCGCTCTCGACCTGCCCGAGTCGTGGCAACCGCTGGGGGCAGTGGCCATCGGCTGGCCGGCAGCACCGGCACCCGACCGACCGGCCGCCGATCTCGCGGACCACTGGTCGGTGCGCTGAGCCTCACTGGTCCGAGGAGAATCGCACGGCGCAATCGCCGAGTTCCACATCCGGCCAGACCCGGACCCCGTCGAGCAGTTCGTTGCCGACGCCGATCCGGGCCCGGTCGCCGACGACCACCGAATGCAGCACGCAACCGTCTGCCACGACCGCGCCGGCGCCGATGATGCTGTCCTCGATCACACAATCGCGACCGACCACGGCCCCTTCGAACAGCACCGATCCGACCACCCTGGCACCTGCAGCCACCCGTGCGTTGCGGCCGACCGCGGTGCCGCCGGAGCACTCGCCGGCCACCTCGGCTCCCGGCGCCACCAAGCACGGCCCCGGCGGGCCCGGCAGGGCCGGGGAGGCGACGTTGCCCAGCACGATGTCGGCACTGCCGCGGGCGAACGCCAGCGGGGTGCCCAGATCCAGCCAGTACCCCGGATCCACCCAGCCCACCACCGTGCGCCCGGCCGCGAGCAGGCCCGGGAACGTCTCGCGTTCGACACTGACCGGCCGGCCCGCCGGGATCTCGTCGATCACGCTGCGGCGGAAGACATAGCAACCGGCGTTGATCTGGTCGGTGACGATCTCCTCGGGAGTCTGCGGCTTCTCCAGGAACGCGGTGACCCGATCGCCCTCGGTGGGCACGAGGCCGAAAGCCCGCGGGTCAGCGACCCGGGTCAGGTACAACGCCACGTCGGCCTCGGCGGCGCGCCAATGCTTGACCAGTTCTTCGATGTCCAGGCCGGTGAGGATGTCGCCGTTGAACACCACCACCGGGTCGTCGGGGCCGCACGTGAGCGCATCCGCAGCGTTGCGGATGGCTCCCCCGGTGCCCAACGGCTCGTCCTCGACCCGGTAGTCCAAGGCGACTCCGAAATCGGAACCGTCGCCGAAGTAGTCGCTGAACACGTCCGCGCGGTACGAGGTACCCAGTGCGATCCGGGAGACGCCGGCCGCCCGGGCGATGGCGATCTGGTGCTCGGTGAACGGCACGCCGGCCACGGGCAGCATGGGTTTGGGGTGGTTGATGGTCAGTGGGCGCAGGCGGGTCCCTTTGCCACCCACCAACAGGATCGACTCGAGCACCCGGTCAGTCTGCCAGTCCGACGGCATACGATGCGCCCGTGTCCACTCTGGCCGATGCCCGCGCAGTCGCGCTGCGCGCCCACCCCGCCGCGCCGTTGATCACCGACTGCACCCAGGGTCGGGTGGAACTGTCCCACGCGACGTTCGACAACTGGGTCTGCAAGACCGTGAACTTCCTGCAACTGGAGGCGGACGTGGCGCCCGGGTCCACGATCCGGGTCACGCTGCCGCTGCACTGGATGGCGGCAGTCTGGTTGGTCTCGGCCTGGGAGGCCGGCGCGGACGTGGTGCTCGACGACGTTCCGGCCGACCTGCATGTGGGAACGACCGCCGGCGCGGACGTGTGCGTCGTGGCCGATCCGTTGGGCATGGCGCCACCGCCGCCCGGGATGACCGCGGAATGGTTCTTCCCCGCCGACGTCCGGGGCATGCCGGATCAACGGGTGCTGCCCCCGGTGGCGTGTGGCGGCCTGCCCGACATGTCCGCCGAGCAACTGGGCTCTGCGGCCACGGTGTACGCGCAGCGCGTCGGCTTGGCCGCCGGCGGCAGGCTGCTCACCGACCTGCCGCCGGATTCCACGACTGGGCTGCTGGCCGCGATCGCGGCTCCGCTGGCGGTCGGGGCGGCTGTGGTCTACGGGGTTGGCGCACAGGAGGGCGCGACCGCCACTGCGGTGAGGCAGTAGCCCACCTGCGAAGTCGAGGGGCCGCCTTCGTGCGGCGGTCCCATCGGTGGCGCGCGTGGGAAGTTGGTACCCGGGTGGCGCCGATCTCGTCGGCGGTCGTGGCCCGCAAGCTCTGTGCCCGGGGGACCGAGGTCGGTGGCGGACTCCCCTGGCCGGCGGACACGGGATCGCGCTGTCACGTGTCAACCAGTGACGCACGACACCAGCTGGTTGGACGCCTCAAGCGGCCTGCCGACGTCAACCGGACGAGGGGCCGCGGTGGTGAGCGCCGGTCGGAGTCAGGCCCGCCGGGCGGCCGACAGCGCCCCCGGGTCGGCACCCACACTGCGCAACTCGGCGATCGCGGGGCTGGCCTGCAGGAAATGCAGCGCCTTGCCGTTGCCCGCCTTGGCCGCGACGAGCAGGACCGGTCGCCCGGAAGCGGCGGCAGCAGCCGCAGCCATCACCCGGGCACTGTCCACGATCAGCGCGTCGCCGCGGCGCGGCCCGAGACCCGCGATGCGGGCTGCCCGCACCACCGGGTCCTTCGCGCCGAGCCGGACCGGCTTGCGCAGCAGGGCGGCCTGAGCGTTGGAGATCTCTGACTTGGCGGCGACGACGATGGTGCGCTTGGCGTGCGCTTTGACCCACTTGGCCGCAGCCGCGGACGGCGTCGCGTCGACAGCAACGAGGTAGCCCCGGGCCCGGGCCGCACCCATCGCGGCACTGGCCATGGCCGCGTCGTTGCCCGGTGTGGCCACGAACACCGCTGCGCGTTCCGAGCGTTGCGCCCGGCGGGCCAGCTCCAGCGACAGCGCCGGGGCGCTGCCGGCGCTCACCCGCTGCACACGGGCCAACCGGGACAGGGATTTGAGCGCGCGGTCACCGAAGGCCCCCACCGCGGTCAGGGTCTTGGCCGGACGCAGAGCGGCTGCGGCGCGCTTGTCGGGCCCGGCGCCGCCCACCACGAACAGCGGCCGGCCGGCAGCCCCCGCATACGCTGCGGCCAAGGCGACCACGGTGGTGTCACTTGCCTGCACCACCACGGGCGCTCCCTTGCGGCCGCTGGCCAAGGCCGTGGACAGGGAGGTGGCCGAGGTGGGCTCCTGCGTGACGCCCCGGGCGATGTACGCCGACGGCAACTGCAGGGCGGTGCGCAGTTTCTCACCCGTGATGGAGGCCGTCTGCCCGCCGGAACTGGTGGCGGTGGCCGTGGCCACGGCGCCCCCGGTCAACCGGGTGCGCAGGTCCAGCAGCACGACATCCGGCAGGCCGAACAGTTGTGCCACCTGGCTCTGCGGACGCGCCTGGGTGTCCCAGGAGGCGTACGCGGTGTTCTTCCTCTGCAGACTCCACGGATCGTCGGCGCTGCGCAGCCACGGCACCTCCTCGCCCCATACGTCGGAGCTGTTCAGCGTCGCGCCACCGGTCGAGTCGAACATCGGGATGTCGATGGCCGCCCCGTCGTACTGCGCCGCCAGGCCGGCGGTCGCGGACGTTGCCGTACTGGACACCGCCTTGCGCCATGTGCCGTAGCCCTTCTCGGTGGTGGCTTTCTGCCCGCCGAACCCATCCGGGCCCACATGGCAGCCACAATCCGGGTTCCAGACAGCCGCCAGCGCCTTCGACCGTTGGGCGATGGCCATCGCCCGCTGCGCCTGCTCGGGCCAGGACCGCGGCACCGTCTGCAGGTACGGCAGGTACTCGTCGTGAACGCGCAGATTGGCGACGATGCGCAGCGACCCGGCCACCGCCGTGAGGGTGACCGTGCCTTTGCGCAGGGTGTCGTTGCCGACCTGCAGCGCGGTGGCCCGTTGCCCGAGCTTGCCGGCGCTGCGGGTGCCGGCCCAGCGGACGGTCACCCGCGGCGCCGACACCACCCGCCGCCACTTCTTACCGCTCTTGCGCTCGATCACCACCTGGGAACCGTCAACCCGGGCCCGGGCCTTGGTGTCAGCTCCACCGATCAGCGCCGACTTGCCGCGCCCGATGACGAAGCCACCGCCCCCCCGACTTAAGGCATCGCTGGCGATCTGCGTCTGTTTGGGCGTCCCGAGGGCCACCCGCAGAATCCGCTGGTCGTCGGTGCCACCGACGGCGACGCCGGCCAGATAGTGCTTGAGGATGCCTGCGGCCTTCTTGCCATCGCGGGCCTGCCCCAGCACACCGGCCCGCGGCAGACCGACGCCGTCGCCGTAGCCGGAGCCGCGGAAGTTGAACTCGTCGGTCACCGGATCCGGCGTTATCAAGTCGGGGATCTCCGGGGCGGGCGAACCGCCGCCGTTGCGATAGATCTGCGCCGCTCGGGCCCGGATGTCGGGGATCTGCGCGTAGAGGAACTTGCCCGGACAAGCCGTGTTCCCCGCGTCGCGGTGGCCCGACACGCGGTTCAAGGTGGCCACCTCGCCGGCCTCCCAGAAGCCGGAGTTGAGCGAGCCGTTGCTGACCAGCGTGTCCTGGCCACCGGGGTCACGCTTGCTCAGCCCGAGTTTCCAGGCCATGAGCGCGGCGATCGACTCCTTGATCGCGCTCATCTGCGGGGCAGCCGGGTTGAACTCCTCGAAGTTGCCCATGGCCGAGACGGCGAAGCTGTTCTTGTTCAGGCCCGCGGTGTGGCCGCCCACCACCGGCCGGTCCATCCCGCCGTACCGGCCCTCGTAGAGCCGGCCGAACCGGTCGACCAGGAAGTTGTAGGCCATATCGGAGTACTTCAGACCGTCGGTGTACCACGCGTACAGGTTGCGCACCTGGGCCGCGGCCTGCGATTCGCTGTAGGTGCTGCTGGAGACCGTGTGGTGCACGAAACCGACCTTGACCACATCGGCGTACTGCGGGAAACCATCGGTCTTGCGCTTGCTCTCATCGGCCCCCCACTGCGCCCGGGTGACGATCGGTGGGCTGGCCCGGCGCTGCCGAAACCTCCGGCATGGGACTGCGCTGGACGTCCACCTCGTCGGTATCCACGAGGTGGACCTGGGTGTTCTCGGGGGTGACGCCATCCGGGGTCTGAACCCACACCTGCACCGCGTCGGACTCCCCGGTCAGCATCGGGTCGGTGCCGGCCTGGACCTGCTGGCCCTCGACGCTGTCGCGGTCGGGTCCGTGATCGTCGTGGTACGGCACCTGCAGCCAGGGCGTCCAGCCGGTCTGTTCGCGCACCCGCACCTTGACCACGGAGCCCGCCTCCGGCGGCGCATCCCACGACAGGCCGACCAGGCCGAACGGTTCGGTCTCCATCACGGCGCTGAGCGAGGCCGTGGGCTGGTCGACTCCGGCGGACAGGCCCTGCCCACCGGCCATGCGGATGTCGTCCAGGGCAAGCGTCTGCACACGTGTCGGCACCGGCTGCGGTCCCATTCCGGGCAGGCCGGTGACCGGGAGGAGCACGGCGCCCAGGACGAGCACGAGCAGAACGGGGAAGCGGGCACGCACGAAACCACCACCTTTCGAGTGACCAGTGGACCAGACTTCCCCCGCCGGGCGGCGAAGCCCCGGCCGGGTTTCGCGAATGCAGAGCCATTACTGCCGAAAAATGTTCACATATCGGACATCTGCGCCGGTCGGGCGGGCCTTCCTGCTCTGCTTGCTTGCGACCGAAATCGCAGTCACACCCCTCGCGGGTCGCTGCAACCTCGTCACAGAATGCCGGACACTCCGGGGCCTGCAGCAAGTGGCCCTGGGCGGCCGCTGTTCTCCGGGTGCGAGTGTTGCGCCGTTGCTGGTCTCCCGACGCGAGTGTTGCGCCGTTGCTGGTTTCAGGAGTCCGGTCGGTCGGGGACCGACAACCGTGCAACAGTCGCGGCGGTGGGGGCACAACCGTGCAACAGTCGCGGGCGTTGCGGTGGCGCAGATCCTTGAGCGCACGCCACCAGCACCGGTCTTCCACTCCCGCGGAATTCGAGAACGACCCGCGCAACACAGCGACCTTCCAATGCTGGACTGTTGCGCTGACCCTGGCCCCACCCCGGCGTGTCACTACTGATTGAAGCGAAGCCGGCGCCTTGCGTCACTGCGGCTCCGGCGACGGAATCACACCGGAGGAACCGCAACCGACCACCGACACGTCAGAACCTGGTGCGGCATTGATCACAGGTGGACCCGGATCCGCCGCAACGGAAGGTACGCTGGAGTGAATTCCACGTGGATCGGAGGACAATGGCTGCCCGTCGCCGTCGTTGGCCGCGCGTGCTCGCCGGAATCGCCTCGACCCTCGTGCTCCTCGCGACCGGGGCCGCGGCTGCCGGCGCGGTCCTCTACGACCGCCTGGACAGCAACATCAACGGCCTGGACATCACCGACCAGGTCGGCCCGCGGCCTCTGAAGTCCGCGGCCCCCACCGAACCGATCAACATCCTCGTCATGGGGTCCGACACCCGGACCGGCAAGGGCAACAACAAGAAGTACGGCAACGCCACCAACGCCGGCATCGAGGGACAGCGCAGCGACACGACGCTGCTGTTCCACATCTCCGGTGACCGGACCCGGGCGCTGGGCATGAGCATCCCCCGCGACTCCCTGGTCACCCTGCCCATGTGCAAGAACTCGCAGGGTCAGCAGCAGGGCGGCTATACCGGCCGCTTCAACGAGGCGTTCGACATCGGCGGCCCGGGCTGCACGATCAAAGCCGTCGAGCAGTTGACCGGGATCTACGTCGACCACTTCGTCGTGGTGGACTTCAACGGGTTCAAGAAGATGGTCGACGCTGTCGGCGGGGTCGAGGTATGCCTGAAGGAGCCGGTCAACGACTACCACTCGCGACTGAACCTCCCGGCCGGCAAGCAGACGATCAGCGGCGAGGACGCCCTGGCGTTCGTTCGTGCCCGCGAGACCCTCGGCGACGGCAGCGACATCCAGCGCATCCAGCGCCAGCAGGACTTCATCTCCTCGATGATCCGCAAGGTGACCAGCGCCGGGGTGCTCACGAACCCGATCAAGCTGTTCAAGCTGCTGGACGCGGGGACCAAGTCCCTCACCACCGACCAGAACCTGTCGAACCTGAAGTCGATCCAGGCAGTGGCCGAGTCGATGGTCGACATCCGTCCGTCCGACGTCACGTTCGTCACCGTGCCGTTCGTCTACAACTCCGACATGTCCACGGTCTCCTGGGACCCGGTCAAGTCCGAGAAGATGTTCAAAGCGATCATCAACGACAAGCCGTGGCCGGAGCCTCCGACGACGCCGCCCGGACAGGACCCGCTGACGGTCCCGCCGCAGGACATCGACGTGGTCGTGGTCAACGGCACCCCGACCCCGGGGTTCGCCAACGTCGTGGCCGAAGACCTGCAGAAACAGGGCTACAACGTGGTGGGCACCCGGTCTTCGGACACCGACACCGCCACGACGATCCTGACCTACTCGGCCACGCAGGCAGAGGCCGCTCGGACGCTGGCTTACGCTGCCGGGGCGACGCAGACCAAGGTCACCGAGGGCTCGCGCACGACCATGGTGCTCAAGGTGGGATCGGACTACGCGGGGATCACTGCGGTGGTCACCAAGAAGAAGAAGGACCCGACCGACACCTCCGCACCCAAGACGGCCGATTCCTCGGTCTGCGTGAGTTGATGCTGCCGGTCACCGACTTCGCGGTGATCCTGCTCACCCAGGGATTGCGTGCGGCCGATCTCGACCGGGGGCTGCGGTCGGTGATGGCGCAGGAGGGCGTGACCACCGACATCGTGGTCGTCGGCAACGGCTGGACGCCCACCGGGCTGCCGGACGGGGTGCGTTCGGTGGCACTGCCCGAGAACGTGGGCATCCCCGCCGGGCGCAATGCCGGGGTGTCGGCGACCACCGCACCGTTGCTGTTCTTCCTCGACGACGACGCCTGGCTGCCGGAGACGGACACCCTGCTGCGGATGGCCCGCATGTTCGCGCAGAACCCGCGCTTCGGATTGATCCAGCCGCGGGTGACCGATCCGGGCGCCACTGACGACCCCACCCGCTGGATCCCCCGGATGCACAAGGGTGACCCCCGGCACTCCAGCGCCGTGTTCAGCGTCTGGGAGGGCGCTGTGGCCATCCCGCGGGAGGTCTTCGAGTGCGCCGGCGGCTGGCCGGATCCCTTCTTCTACGCCCACGAGGGCATCGAGTTGGCGTGGCGGGTCTGGGACTGCGACCGGATCGTCTGGTACGCCGGCGACGTGGTGGCCAACCACCCGGTCATCGATCCCCGGCGCCACAGCGAGTACTACCGGCTCAACGCCCGCAACCGCGTGTGGCTGGCCCGGCGCAACCTGCCGTGGGCCGTGGGGCTGCCGTACGTGGGGACCTGGACCGCGGTGCAGCGGATCCGCTCGCGGCGCGACCCGCAGGCCTGGGATGCGTGGTGGGGCGGATTCCGGGAGGGCTGGCGTGCCGACCCCGGGCCCCGGCGCCCGATCAGTTGGGGCACGGTCTGGGAGATGGCCCGCTACGGCCGGCCGCCGGTGGTCTGAGGGCGGCTTCCGAACCAGCTCCACACGGAGTCCGCCACCGCGACGCCGGCGACGTAGAGCGCGAACCACAGCCAACTGCCGGAACCCGCCGCCAGCAGCAGGACGATCGCCACCAGGACCCGTCCCTCGGTGCCCAGCAGCGCGAACCGGGCCAGCCGGTCCGGGCAGCACCCCCTGATTGCGGATGCGGTAGATGACGTCGTAGTAGCGCCACGCCGACGCTGCCAGCAGCGCGAACACCGCCACCCAGTCCGGGCCGTCCGCGAAGCCGGCCAAAGCCACCAGGATGACCATCTCGCTGCCCCGGGCCACCGACGGCGTCATCCAGCCGAGTCGTCCGCGGGGCCCGCGGCCGTAGGCCAGGGCGTACCAGCCCAACGCCACCGCGAATCCCTGCCAGCGGCAGCCACACCGGCTCGCCCGGCTAGCCGCCGCCACCATGACGACCAGGCCCAGTGCCGCCGCCGGCCCCCAACCCGCGCGTGCCGGACGCAACGCCAGCAGCAACGGGCCCGGGTCGGTCAGGGCCTGCAGCCGGCCGGCCATCACCGGATCGATCGGCGTGTGGCTCCACCGGATCCGCGTGAGCACGGTGTAGGCCAGCGACACTGCGCCCAGGGCGGCCAGCACGCCGAAAGCCACCCATGGCCCGGTGGTGGGCAGGAGGACCGCGACGAGCAGCCAGCGCTCGGCGATGGGCATGCCCAGAATGCGCCGCCAGGAGGGTGGCCGGACCGCCGGCGGTGCCGCCCCTGCGCGGACCCACGGATCGGGTTCAGCGCTCACCGCAACCGGCACCGGACTCCATGCCGGGTAGCGCAGGGACCATCCGTAGTCCAGGAAGTGTTTGACCGTGAACAGCACCAGACAGGCCAGGACCAGCAGCCAGAACCGATCCTGCGCGACCGCCCAGCCCACGGCGAACCAGATGCTGTACTCCTTGACCCGGTCGCCGACAGCGTCGAGGTAGGCACCCGCCTTGCTGTACTGGTGGGTCCAGCGGGCAACCTCGCCGTCGACACAATCGAGCACCAGCGACACGAGCATCAGCGCAGCGGTCAGCAGGTAGCCCCAGCGGGTTCCGGACAGCGCGGCCACCACCGCACCCGCCCCGGCCAGCAGGCTCACCAGCGTGATCGTGTTCGGCGCCAGCCCCAGTCGTACCGCCACCGGCGTCACCTGCCGCGAGACGGGCCGGACGGTCCGCTCCGAGAGCCACCCGTCGCCACCGCGGGCGCAGCGCCGGGCCTGCAGCCGGATCGGATCGGCCGCCGGGGGGATCGGTCCCGCCCCCACCTCGAACGGCGCAGCCACTACCGGTTTGACCGCGACCGCCTGCATCACCAGCAGGCTGAGCAGTTGCTCCCACATCGGTCCCGGTGGCCCGGCGGGCAACTCGGCCACGGCACGGTCCAGCGCCGGCCGGTCGGCGGCGGCGACCTGCAGCAGCCCGGCGGCGCGGTCCTGGCTGTCCAACAGCGGCGCCTGTGACGTGCCGGCCGAAACGACCAAGCCGCCGGCGATGCGTACCGGCGCGGTGCCCCCCGGACCCACCAGTACCGCCGTGCGCCCCGGTTGGCACACGTCGTCAACCGGGTAGCGGCCCGAGCAGCCGACGTCGTCGGCCAGCAGCACCACGTCACCGTCGAGGTCTGCGAGCAGGCCTCGAAAGAGCCGGCGGATCCTCGGCCTGCAGCACCGGTGACGCCGACAGATGGTCGAGCACCCCGGGATCGTCGCGCCCGAGGACCACAACAGAGGGTGCCACCGCCCGCCCTTTCGTTTCCGTTGCGAAGGTAGCACCGTGTCGGTGCAACCGGTGCGGGCATGGCCGGAGGGTTAACCGCACAATAGGGGGAGATGACGAACGGAGTGGCGATGACGATCCAGGTTGCGATCCTGGCTGCAGGCATGGGAACCCGGCTGGGACGGCCCTGGCCGAAACCGCTGACGAAGCTCGACGACGGCCGCAGCATCATGGGTCAGCAGCGCGACAACATCGCGACGGTCTTCGGCGAGCAGTCCCGCGTGATGACCGTCGTCGGGTTCAAACTCGAGTCCATCCTCGAGGCGTTCCCGGACGGCTTGTTCGTGTACAACGAGAACTTCGACACCACGAACACCTCCAAGAGCCTGCTGAAGGTCCTGCGGTTCTCAGCCGACGGCCCGGTGCTGTGGATGAACGGCGACGTGGTCTTCGACCCCCAGGTGCTGGCCCGGCTGGAGTCGAACATCGTGCGCGGGGACAACGTCATCTGCGTGAACACCTCCGCCGTGGCCGAGGAGGAGGTCAAGTACACCGTCGATGCCGACGGCCACGTCGAGCACCTCAGCAAGCAGGTGGTCGACGCCCTCGGGGAGGCCGTGGGGATCAACCTCATCTCGGGCAAGGACAAGGCGCACCTGATCGAGTGCCTGGCCGACTGCGACGAGCAGGACTACTTCGAGCGCGGCATCGAATTGGCCATCCAGCAGCACGGCGTCAAGTTCACCCCCGTCGACATCTCCGACCTGTTCGCAGTCGAGATCGATTTCGACGACGACCTGGCGCGGGCCAACGCCCGCCACTAGGAGAACCGATGGCCAGCAAAGCCAAGCAGATCTATTGGGCGGTCCGCCGGGTCATGGCCCAGGGCCAGCCCGCCGTCGAGCAGTGGGAGTCGCAGACCGGCGACCGCACGCTGCCCGACGACCACTTCCAGACGATCGTGTACTACGCCGACGGGCCGGTGAACCTCTACCAGTTGCGGCAGTGGTACGAGCCACTCAAGGCCCTGGATGCCGAGGCGCCGGCGTTGCTCGTCTGCCGGTCGGTGACCGCGGCTCTGGAACTGCTCAACGAATCGCCGGTCCCGGTGGTCTACGCGGCCCGGGTCGAGGATCTGGAGAACCTGGTCGACCGACAGCGGTTCTCGGCGGCGTTCTACGTCAACCAGAACACCCGCAACTTCCAGATGATGCGGTTCAACACGATGCTGCACGTGTTCATCAGCCACGGCGAGAGCGACAAGTCGTACATGGTCTCCGGTCAGACCAAGTGCTACGACTACTCGTTCATCGCCGGCGAGGCTGCCGCCGACAGGCTGGCGGCCCACCTCATCAACTACGACGTGGCCGCCAAGACCATCCGTATCGGCCGTCCGCAGTTGGACAGTGCGCCGGTGGAAACCGGCCCGGCACTGCCCGCCGACGACCGGATCGTGGTCTTCTACGCCCCGACCACGGAGGGCGACCGGCCGAGCATGCGGTACAGCTCGCTGGCCTCCCATGGCGTGGCCATGATGCAGGCGCTGCTGGCCTCGCCGCGCCACCGGGTGATCTTCCGCCCGCACGCCCGCACCGGCCTGTTCAGCGAGGATCACGCTGCTGCCCGCGACGAGATCAACGCCATGATCGCGGCCGCCAACCTCGCCGACCCCACAGCCGGCCACCTGGCCGACACCACGGCCACATTCGGCTGGCAGCTCCAGGCCGCCGACGTCTGCATCGCCGACATCAGCGCGGTGGTCATCGACTGGTTGACCACCGGCAAGCCGATCGTCGTGACCAAGCCCACGAACCCGGCCGCGCCGGTCCCGGCCGAGGGCTACATCGCCACCGTCGATCTGCTGACCAAGAAGCAGGCGGGCGAGATCGTACAGGTTCTGGATCGCGTCTCAGGAGATGCGGCGCTGGCGGCCGAGCGGCAGAAGTGGGCCTTCTACTACTTCGGCGACACCAGCCCGGGTGCGGCCACGCAGGCCTGGCTGGAGGCGTGCCGGCGGGTCCGCGCCGAGCGCGATGCGCAGTTGTCCGGCCACGACCTCTCGACCCCGGACCCGAACGCACCTGCGGAGGAGCACCGCACCGTCAACGACCTCGAGGAACTCGATATCGAGAGTTGAGTGCCGCTCGCGACGGTTGCATGGTCGCGCCCGCCACCAACAGCAGGTCGTCCGTCCCGACGAAAGCGAGTGTTGCGCGGTTGCTGGTCCCCGACGCGAGTGTTGCGCGGTTGCTGGTTTCAGGGCCCCAGAACCGACAACGGTGCAACAGTCACGGCGGCAGGGGCACAACGGTGCAACAGTCACGGCGGCAGGGGCGCAACTGTGCTCCGGCGGGGCTGCCGGACATGGACGAGGCGATGCGCCACCCGCGCGCTGACGACAGAGCCGCGGCGGATCCGCCCCTGTCACCTGCTCCGACCCGTCCACCGGTCGTGAGTGTGTCGCGGGATGTCCAGAGCATGGCACCGGGTTTCTCGACGCTGACTGACGGCCGCGCACCACTCGCACCCGGGGCGCCGGCCAGCGCCGAACTCCGAGCCCTACCGCGTGAAGCCGCGCTTCAAGGCCCGCGCCGCACCCCGGGCGGTCCACCGACTGCGCCGGGTGGGCTGCGCCACCGGGACCGCGGCGGTCTTGACCTTCTCCTCGAGCGCACGGCGTTCGGCCAGCGCCTCGAGCACCAGTCCGGCCGTCCCCGCCACCGCAGCGTCGATGGACAACACCTCGGGCCGGTCCAGATCGCCGGACCGGGGGCGCACCGCGAGGTCCTCGGGATCGCCGATGATCTGGACGCCGAGTTCCGCGATCCCCTTGGCGAACCGCTGGCCGTATTCCGCGGCCTTGTCGGCGGCCCACTCCGGGGTCTGGATACGCGGTTCGTCCGCGGCCGGCCGGCGCTTCTCGACCATGTTCAGGATCAGCGCCCGTCGCACCATCACGGTGTACTCGTCCCAGGACATCTGACCCGAGAGCTCCTTGTTGAGCCGGCGCACGAATTCGGCCTCGGGGGTGGTCATGGACCGGTTGGAGATGATCTGCTCGCGCTCGGCGAGGAACGACGGCGGCAATCCCAGCAGCCCCTCGAAGGCGGTGAAGATGGCGGTGCGGTCGCCGTCGGGGATGATGACGACGTAGGTGCGGTCGGGACCGACGATGTCCGCCCACCGCTTGACCTGTTCGACCTGATCGTGGCGGTACCAGAAGCGCTCGGCGCGGGTGGTCTGCTGCTCCTCGAACATCACCTTGAGCCAGGCGTTGTACGGGGTCGTCACCCCCGCCTTCAAGCCCTGCTGCCACGCCGAGGGCAGGATCGCACCGATGGCGCGCAGGGTGACCACCACGTTGACCCGCTGCACGCCACCGAGGTCGTCGACCAGCCGGGCACCGATCTCGGGCTTGATGTCGTCGAGGAACTCGCTGCTGATGATCGTCCGGCCGCCGTACTGGGCTTCCTTGAGCATCTTCTTCCAGTGCTTCTTCGGCGTGATCCGGGCGCCGTTGTCACGCCACCCGTAGGGCCGGTCCGCCCCGGCGAGGATCGCCTTGTGGTGGTACAGCGTCTTGCCGGGGTACCGCACGTCGTAGTCCTCGAGGACGCCGCGGGCATCGGCGAGGGCTACCTGCAACGCGGTGGTACCGGTCTTGTGCAGACCCACATGCAGAAGGACCTCGCCCTTGCCGATGGGGGTGATCGATGACTCCATGACTAAAGATTCTACGGACGCGCTACTGCCCCTCTGGCTCCGCAGGCTCCACAGCCGACTTGTCGCGTCGGCGCAACAGGATCCGCAGCGCCTGTGACCGGGTGGGTTCGGCCGGGGCCGTGCTGCGGCGCACGAGTCCGGCAGCACCCGCGACCGCGGCGTCCATCGCCAGGGACTGCGGCTTCTGGTGTTTCCCGGACCTCGGGCGGCGGGCCAGCTCGGCTGGGTCCCCGATGACCGTCACCCCACTGGCGGCGATGCCGTCGGCGAACCGCTGGCCGTACTGCGCAGCAGTGTCCGCGGCCCAATCGGGGGTCTGGATCCGGGCCTCGTCGGGTTCGGGTTTGCGCTGCTCGACCATGGCTGAGCACAAGCCCGCGGCGCACGGTGCGGGTGTATTCGTCCCACGTCAGATCCCCGGCCACCTCCTTGTTGAGCCGGCGCACGAACTCCGCCTCCTGGGCGGTCATGGACCGGTTCTGGATGGCGATGGTCCGGCCGGCCAGCAACCCGTCGGGCAGCCCGAGCAACGCTTCGAACGCCGTGAAGATCGCTCGCCGGTCACCGTCGGGGATGACCACTGCGTAGGTCCGGTCCACCCCCACGAGGTCGGCCCAGCGCTGCACCTGCGCCACCTGGTCGTGGCGGTACCAGAACCGTTGCGCCTTGGGTGTCTGCTGCTCGGCGAAGACCATCTTGAGGAACTGGTTGTACGCCGAGGTGTTGCCGGCTTTGAGTCGCTGCTGCCAGGCCGACGGCAGGATCGCGCCGATGGACCGCAGGGTGACAACCACCCGCACCCGCTGCGGGCCACCCAACTCGTCGATCATCCGGCGCGCGGTGTCCGGGTCGACGTCGTCGAGGAACTCGCTGCTGACGATCGTCCGGCCGTCGAAGCGCGCCTGCTGAACCAGGTCGTTCCAGTACTTCTTGGGGACCTCGCGGGCGCCGTTGTTCTGCCACCCGTACTTCCGGTCGGCGCCGGCCAGGATCGCCCGGTGCTGGAACGTGCCGGACCCCGGGTAGCGCACGTCGTGGGCGGCGAGGTCGCTGCGCGCGTCGGCGAGCGCCACCTGCAGGGCGGTGGTGCCGGTCTTGTGCAGTCCGACGTGCAGGAGCAATTCCCCGGGTTCGATGGGGTTCACGGAGACCATGGGACAGCAGTCTATGGACCCGGCCTGCGCCTCCTGGCCCATGGTGCGGTTGGCTCACTCTCGTTAGTCGCTGGAGGCTGACGGCTGTTGGCCGGAAGTCCGCGCCTGACGCCAACGCCTGTCACTAGGACTAACGGCTGCCTTGACGCTAGACGGTGCCGCAGATTGCATCGGAGGTGGCCCGGGGTGCACCACCGGGACAGAAGATCCACGGCGACCGGGACCGATCTCCCGGCGCGCGAGGCCAGCACGGACCGGCACCCTCACGGCACCTGGTACAGCCGGGCCTTGCCGTCCGGCGCGGTCCACACCAACCGGTAGTCGCCCAGCGGCAGGGAGTTGCCCTCGGCCCGCCACAGGTCGTAGTCGAGCTTGCAGAACTCGCAGGTCTCGTCGGTGTCGCTGAAGAGCAGCACGTACTGCCCGGACTCGGGCACTTCGCCGCGGCGGGTGAAGTCCCGCAGGTCGACGCTGCGACCCATGCTCTCGAGGTACACCGGCAGGATGCGCAGGGTACGCCCGTCGGTGAACACCTGCGGGCCCTCGGGCAACACCTCGGCCACCCGGTACGGAAGATCCCCGCTGTTCGGGTAGAACGTGGGTTCCGTGGCGGCGAAACGCACCCCCGCGACCAGCACCAGCGCGGCGAGTGCCCCGGCACCCAGCACCCGCGGCAGGCGTGCTGCCGCCGCAGCCCGGGCGCACAGCGCGACCGCGGCGATCGTCAGCCCCGGCAGGAAGGCCAGCCAATAGCGCGGGACATCGACCCGCACGCTCGGGTGCTGCGGATCCAGGACCCCGGCCTGCAGGACGAGCAGCAGCGCCGGCAGCACCGCCCACAGCACGTACAGCCCCACCCGGCCGCGCAGGACCAGCCCGCCGAGGATGCCCAGCGCACAGACCAGCAGCAAGACCCATCCCCACGGCTCCGCGGCCATCGCCAGCGGCAGCCGGGTGAGGTACCACCACCGCTGCTGCCCGAGGTAGGAGCCGTCCAGCGGCGAGGTGGAGTCGTTGAGATCCGAACCGGTCAGCACGTGCCACTTCGCCAGCGGGTCGTCCAGCGTCAGCCAGGACAGTCCGAGGTCCAGCACCGCCCAGGGCACCAGACCGACCAGCACCGCCGCGTAACCGACCCAGCGGCGCGACACCGTCCAGATGAGCACGGCGAAGATCGGCCAGGTGAAGACGGTGGTCTCCCGGACTTCGAAGGCCCACCCTGCGACCAACCCGGCGAGCAACAAGGGCCACACCCGGTCCCGGTCGCGCGCCACGAGCACGAGGATCAAGGTGAGCCCGTTGAGTGCCACCGCCATCAGGTCCGGGTAGCCGCGCGAGAGGTTGCTGAATGTCAGGGGCATCGCGACGAACGCCACCACGGTCAGCGCCGCCACCGCCGGCGGACCGACCCACCTGGCCAGCACGTACACGACCGGGACCACCAGCGCCGTCGCCAGGAACGCGAAGGCGTAGAACGTCGGCAGGGTCTGGCCGAAGACCGCGGCCACCGGCAGCAGCGGCACGATGATCCCCCAGCGCGTCAAGCCCGACGGGATCCACTCATGGGTCCCGAAGTCCAGCGCCGCCTGCGCATAGTGCCACGGGTCCGAAGTCACCAGCACCGCGCGGAACATCCACGCCAGCACTGCTGTGGCCACGGTCAGCAGCAGCACCACCGGCGCATCGACGCGCCACCGCCAGGGGTCAGCGCAGTGCTGCATCGATGACCCGCGCTGCGGCGTTCCCGTCCTCCCACGCGCAGAACCGCTCCCGGAAACGGCCGTAAGCCGCGGCGTACTGCTGCTCGACGTCGCCCAGGTCCTCGAGCGCGGCCAGCACCTCCCCGGACGTTCGGCAGATGGGCCCCGGCGGGTCCTCGGTGAGATCGAAGTACAGGCCGCGCACCCGGTCCCGGTAGTCGTCGAGGTCCCACGTGAAGAAGAGCATCGGGCGGCCGGTGTTGACGTAGTCGAACATGACCGACGAGTAGTCGGTGATCATCACATCGGCGATCAAGTAGAGGTCGCTGATGTCCGGATAGGCCGAGACGTTGCGCACGAACCCGCCCTCCGCCGGGATCCCTGCCCGGGTGGCCAGCAGGTGGTGTCCGCGCAGCAGCAGGACATGCGTGCCCCCGAACCGCTCCCGCAACGCGTCCACGTTGAGCTTCAGGTCGAAGATGTACCGGCCGCGGTCGTCGTACCGGTCGTCGCGCCAGGTCGGGGCGTAGAGGATCACTTTCTGGTCCGCGGACAGGCCGAGTCGCTGCCGGGCCGCCGCCGCCCGCACCTCGCGTTCGGGGCGGTAGAAGATGTCGTTGCGCGGGTACCCGGTCTCCAGCAGCCCCTTGCGCGGTATGCCGAACGCCCGGGTCATGATGTCGGAGGTGTAGGGGTTCGGCGAGACCAGGTAGTCCCATTTCGAGGCTTCCTCCGCGAAGGTCTCGAGGTACCCTTTCCGCGCGAAGTTGACCTTCTCGATGTCCTGCCCGACCTTCTTCAGCGGAGTGCCGTGCCAGGTCTGGACGTAGGTCTGGTCGTCACGCTTGACGTAACTGGGATCGATCGAGTCGTTGGACAGCACCCAGCGGGCGCGGGCGAGCAGGTCGTAGTACTCGGGGCTGAATCGCAGGACCGTATCCACGCCGTGGGGCATGCGGACACCGTGGTCGCGGACCACCCACACGCGCCTGCGACGGTCGCGGCGACGGCGCAGCTCCTCGTCGATGGCCCGCAGGCTGTCGCTGTACTGCTTGCCCTTCCAGTTCTCGAACAGCAGCACCTTCCGGGTGCGTTTGCTGCGGCGCTTCGGGTAGTACTCGTCGATGATCTGCCGGCGGCCCTTCAACCCGGGCGGCCGGATGTCACCGGACGGGTCCACCTGCAGGTATGCGGTCGCACTGCGGCGGGCACGGACCCCGACCTTCACACCGCTGAAGATCATCCAGTCCGGCTCGACCATCTGCTCGCGGCGCTCCTGGGCGACGTGCACCGGCACGTCGTCGGGCGTCAGCAGGCTCCACCGCCCCGCCGGCAGGTGGGTGAGCCCGTCCTCCGTGCGGGAGTCCGCGGCCGGCAGCAACACCTCCCACCGGTCACCGGCCGGCGTCACCGGGTACTCGCTGCGTACGCCGTTGCGGTTCTCCAGGACCAGGCTGGTGAGTCCGGCCGAGCGATCGCCGGTCAGTCGCAGTCCATCCCGGGCAGCGCGCCACGCCAGCAACCGTGGGCGCGGTTGCCGATCGGTGACGACCAGGCCACCGGTGATTCCCGCCCGCGCGTAGAACTCCCGGCGGCTGGGGGCGGCCAGCACCTCGGGCAGGCCCGGCAGCAGGATCGCCGGCGACGGCTCCGCGTCGTCGCGGCCCTGCAGGAGCACGTCGAACTCGATCTGTATCGCGGAGTCCAGCTCGGGCATCTGCGACAGGTCCAGATCCACGGTCGCCGCCAGCGGAACCCGCACCTCTTCGAAGTCATCCCGGCGCCTGGCCACCACGTCCGTGTCCGGCAACACCCGGTCGAAATGCACCCGGACCACGTCCGGACCCGGCACCTCGACCGCGGTGACCCGCGGCTGGTCGGGGTACACGGCCACGCCGAGCGACTCGCCCCGCCATCGCACGGCGGCCACGCGCCCGTCGGGCAGCCGAACGCGCCGGGGCAGTTGGGTGGCACCGTCGAAGGTCCCGGCCAGCGGCACCCGACGGCGGCCGCCCGGAGCGGCGACGTCCACATCGATGCGCAGCAGCCCCTCGGCCGGCAACTGCTCGAACGGCAGCGTGAAGGACAACCCCACGTTGTCGTACGACACCTCCGCCGTCGACTCCTTGGCGGTCAGATCCTGCCGGTTGTGCCACTTCACCGGCACCGAGAAGGGTTCCTCGCCGCCGACCACCCGGATGCGCAGTTTGCGCTGCTGCGAGTCGCCGGACTCGATCCCCTCCAGGTACGCGTACCCGGCCGCGGACAGCCCCTCCGGCGTCCACTCCAGCCGCTCCACCTCGGAGGCCACCGGCTGCGCCTTACCCCAGGCGTACAGCTCCATCGGGTAGCCCGGCTCGCCCAGGAACGGCATGTCCGCATAGGTCACGCCATCGCCGGGCACGGTCTTGCGCACCGCGTACGGGTCGCGCTCGAACTCCAGGAACTCGAGCAGATCGCCGTGGCGGCCCTGTTCGATGAGCCAGTAGCGCAGCCGGTCGCGCGGCGGCAGTTCCTCGAGCACCTCCGGAGCCGCCCCGCGCACGAATGACCCGACCCGTTCCAGGAACACCTTCTGATAGGCCTCGTCGGCGTCGGCGTAGTACGGCACGTAGAGCGGCACGTCGAACGTGAGCACCTTGCGGTCATGCGTGCGCTTGAGGAACTCGTCGTCGGCGAGCATCCGCTCGACCTCGTCGATGGCGTTCATGCGGTCCACGAGGTTGCCGGTCTCGGACCGGCGCTGGGTGATGGAAGCATCGGCGTCGATCCGCCGGCGCCACCAGTAGACCGGCGTCTTGAGCACATCGACCTGCTGCGCCCGCACATGTGCCGCGACCATCACCGGCAGGTCCTCGTAGGTCACGTTGGCCTGGAACCGCAGCCCCGCCTCGCGCCAGAAAGCCGTGCGGAAGACCTTGTTCCAGGAGGTGGTGTCGTACATCAGGCTGGGGGTGCGGTGGATCGTGGTGCGCAGTTTCGTGGCGATGATCGCGTTGCGATGTGGGCCGCTGGGGGTCAGATGCACGCCGTCGTAGCGCTGCACGTCGCCCGCGGCGAAGTCCGAACCGGTCTTCTGCAGGCTGGACAACAGCACCCGGAACCCCTCCGCGGGGACCACATCGTCCCCGTCGACGAAGGCCAGGAAGTCCGAAGTCACGTGGTCCAGTCCGAGATCCCGGGCGCCGCCGGGACCGCTGCCCGGGCCGATGACCACCGACCAGCCGTCATGGGCTGCGGCGTACCGTTCACAGATCGCGCCGGTCTCGTCGCTCGAACCGTCGTTGACGAGGATCACCTGGGTCGCGGGGGTCTGTTGCGCGAGCAGGGAATCGAGGCACGCAGGCAGGAACTCGGCCACGTTGTGGCACGCGACGACGACACTCAGCCCCATTGGCACGACTGTAGTCGGTGGCGCTCAGGAGGCGGCGATGTGCTTTGGCAGTGTCCTACCGCCCCACCCCTGCCACCGGCGCGCCGACGCGGTGCCAGTACCAGTCGATCGCCTGCTGCACCCCCGGCGACACCGCCATGCCGAACCGTGCCGGCGGGTCCAAGGCGGTCGTCAGGTGTGCCAGGAGTTGCTCGTCACCCACCCGGCGCCCGCCTTGCAGCCGGTTGCGCCGGGTCCGCAGATATCGGCGGTTTCCGGCCAGCCAGCGCCAGCCCCTGACCTTCTGCGAACCCCAGCCCTCCTGCCTGCTGCGCACCGCCAACGCCACCTCCGAGGCGACCAGCAGCGGCGCCAGAGCCCACAGGGTCCGCGCCCGGTACGTGGTCAGCAGGGTGACCAGACGGTTGCGTTCCAGCAGGTACATCTTGTCCGGGTTGCGGGAGAAGTCGTAGTGGTGCCAGGCCAGAGCGTCGGGCACCACCTGGACATCCACGCCGCGCAGCCAGGCACGCAGCGAAAGATCGACATCCTCACCGTAGGTGAAATAGACCGGATCCATACCGCCGAGATCCCGGTAGACATCCCGGCGCGCGGCGAAGACGGCGCCCGAGATACTCGCGACCGGGCCGCCCTCGACCTGCGCTGCGGGATGCCCGTACCCACCCGCCCAGGAGAAACCCAGCAGATGCACCGGATTGCCCCAGGAGTTGACGACGTCAGGCTCCTCCGCCAGGAGGATGGTCGCCCCGGCCAGTCCGGCCCCGGGCTGGCCGGCCGCCGCGTGCAGGCGGGACAGGCAATCCGGGGCCACCAGGGCATCACTGTTGACGAAGGCCAAGGTGGCCCCGGTGGCGGCACCGGCGCCGAGGTTGCAGCCGGCGGCGAAGCCCGTGTTGTACCCCGGCTCGATGAGAACCACGTCCGATTCGAGTCCGGCGCAGTCCGGGCTGCCGTTGTCGACCACGATCACCTCGACATCGACCGACCTGACTGGCCCGCAACGCTGCCACGGCAGCGTGCAGGTGCGGCTGCGGCCCGAAGGCGCAGATGATGGCGCTGACGTCGGTCACGGCCGCAGGTCCCCCGGACTGGTGAGGAACCCGACCCCCCAACTCAGGTGCATGGTCGCCAGCGTCACCGGCACCCTCGCCCGCACGCCTGCCGGCTCACCCGCGCCGATCGCCCAGCCGCCGAGAGTGATCGCGCCGGCGTAGCCGAGCGCCGGCACCAGCCCCAACCAGGCGTGCCGCCAGCCGGCGAGGCTTCCGACGGCCGCAGCCGCGGCGCCTGCGACCAGGACTGTTACGGCCGCCGGGGGCGCCAGATACCGCAGGCTGACCGTCTGCGGATGTTGCCGCATGATCTCGCGGCGCCACCGGCCGTAATGCAGGTACTGCTTGGCCAGCGCCTTCACGGTCGAGCGCGGCCGGTAGGTCACCTCCATACCGGGGGTGAACCAGATCAGCCCCCCGGCTTCCCGGATGCGGTGGTTCATCTCCCAGTCCTGGGCCCGCACATAGGCCTCGTCGTACCCGCCGACGCGCTCGAGCGCCTCCCGCCGGAACGCCCCGAGGTAGACGGTCAACGCGGGGCCCTCCTGCCCACCGGTGTGGAAGGACGCGGCTCCCACACCCAGCGGTGAGCGCATCGCGCACGCCACCGCCCGCTCGAAGTCGGTCACGCCCTCGGCGGCCATGACACCGCCGACGTTGTCCGCCCCGGTCCGCTGCAGCACTTCGACGGCTGTGCTGATGTAGTCCTTGGGCAGCAACGCGTGGCCGTCGACCCGGACCACGATCGGATGGGTGGTGGCCGCCAGGGCGGCGTTGAGTCCGGCGGGCGTCTTGCCGGTCGGGTTGGGCACCAGCAGGATGCGCGGATCGTCGGCCCGCAACTTGCGCGCCACTTCGTCGGTCGCATCCGTCGACGGTCCGAGCGCCAACGCGATCTGCACTTCCCCCGGGTAGTCCTGGCCGGTGATGGCCGCCACGGACTCGGCCAGGTGCTGCTCCTCGTTGAGCACCGGCATGATCACGGCCACGGGCGGGGTCTGGTCCATCACCGACGACGGTATCCCGCCCGGATCGTGGCGTGATCGTCGACGGGGTCATCACAAGTGGGCACACGAGCCCCTCAGGAGGGCCCACCGGCCCACTTCTGAGCCGGATATGCCGGGATTGTTCAGGTTCGGGATGGGTCCAGACCCTCACATCAGGGCCTGGGGATCAGCGCCCGCGCCCATCTGTGAGGAACCTCCGCCGCCAAGGGGACACGCAAACCAGGTTGTCCGGGAAACGGCAGTCGGCTGGTTACGGTGGAACCCGTTGGAATGAAGGGGACCCAGGTGCACTTCCGTCGCTTCGCGCGCCTGTTCGCGGCGATTTCTGCCGCTGCCATCCTGCTGGGCAGCGGTGCGGCGTGGGCCACCGTGCGCCACTACGCCGGGCAGGTGCAACGCATCGACGCGTTCGGCGAGCACCGCGAGGCCCCGGCCAGCGGCGATCCCCTGACCTTCCTCGTGGTGGGTTCCGACAGTCGCGACGGCCTATCCGACCGGCAGGTCCGGCGACTGCACACCGGCTGGGATGTCTACGGCCAGCGCACGGACACGATGATGCTGGCTCACATCAGCCGCGACGGCGGGGTCAGCGTGGTGAGCCTGCCACGCGACTCGCTCGTGACCATCCCGCCGTACACCGACGAGAACGGCCAGCAGCAGGACACCTCCGAGCAGAAGCTCAACAGCGCCTACGCCTACGGTGGAGCGCCGCTGCTGGTGAAGACCGTCGAGCAGGCCACGGGTTTGCGCATCAACCACTACCTCGAGGTCAACTTCGCCGGGTTCGTGAAGATGGTCAATGCCCTCGGCGGCGTGGACGTCTGCGTCCCGGCGGACATCTACGACCCGCCCTCGGGTCTGCAGCTGGCCGCCGGCCGATCCACCCTGAAGGGCCGCGACGCACTGGCGTACGTGCGGGCCCGCGAGTTCGACCCCACCGCCGACATCGGCCGCATGAAGCGGCAACAAGGGTTCGTGGCGAGCATGGTGCACAAGGCGGCGAGTTCGGAGGTGCTGCTGGATCCGGCCAGGGCCACCGCATTCGTGGACGCGATGCTCGGCAGCATGCGGGTGGACCAGACCCTCGACAACGGCCAAGTCATGGAACTCACGCGCCGGGTGGCCGAGGTCGACCCCTCGCAGGTCACGTTCCGCACAGTGCCGGTCGCCGGCGAGAAGGCCATGGGAGCCATCGGGAACGTGGTGATGTGGGACGGCCCCGGTGCCTCCGACATCTTCACCGCGTTGCGCAACGACACCCGGATCCCGGACCGGCCCTCGGCCCCGAGCGTGAAGGTGGCACCGGGGAACATCAGCGTGCAACTGCTCGGCGCAGGCGAGACCGCGACCACCGCCTACGACGACTTCATGACCTCCGGCTACTCGGTGACCGCCCCGGTACCGGGCACCTACACCGCAACCACGATCGAGTACGACCCCGGCTACGACGTCTCGCTGAAGACGCTCGAGGCGGCCCTTCCGGGCGCGAAGACAGTCGCGGTCCCCGGCCTGGGATCGACGTTCCGGGTCACGATCGGCAGCGACTATCCCGGGCTCACCACGGTCTCGGTCAAGGACCCCACCGAGTCGGACCAGCCACGCACTGCCGGCGACGACGTCTGCGGGTGACGACCGGCGGATTGCGCCCACCGCCACCTCGTCGCCGATCACGCAACCTGCTCCCGACAGACACCACCCAGACGGCGGATTGCCGGTACGGCGCCGCCCCTACTTGAGCAGGTTGCGCGCCATCACCAACCGCTGGATCTGGTTGGTGCCCTCGTAGATCTGCGTGATCTTCGCATCGCGCATGAACCGCTCGGCCGCGTAGTCCTTCACATAGCCATAGCCGCCGAGCACCTGTACCACGTCCACGGTCACCTTCATCGCCGTGTCCGAGGCCAGGCACTTGGCCGCACTGCCAAGGAACGTGGTGCGCTCGTCGCCGCGCTCCCCGGATGCCGCTGCGAAGTACACCAACTGCCGTGCAGCCTCCACCTGCATCGCCATGTCCGCGAGCATGAACTGGATGCCCTGGAAGTCGGCGATGGGCTTGCCGAACTGCTTGCGCTCCTTGGCGTAGTCGATCGCCAGGTCCAACGCACCTTGTGCCATCCCCACGGCTTGGGCACCGATGCAGATGCGGGTGAGGTCCAGGGTCTTCATGGCCGTGACCCACCCCGTACCCTCCGCACCGATCATGCGGTCGGCGGGCAACTCCACGTTGTCGAAGTACAACTCGCGGGTCGGCGAGCCCTTGATACCGAGTTTGCGCTCCTCCGCGCCGAGGGAGAACCCGGGGTCGTCGCCGTGCACGACGAAGGCGCTGATGCCCTTCGGCCCGGAACCCGGATCGGTCGAAGCCATCACGGTGTAGTACTTGGAGACCCCGGCGCCGGTGATCCAGCGCTTGGCGCCGTTGAGCACCCAGACGTCGCCCTGCTTGACTGCGCGACTCTTCATGCTGGCCGCATCGCTGCCTGCCTCCGGCTCGCTGAGCGCGTAGGAGAACATCGCCTCGCCACTGGCCACCTGCGGCAGATAGCGCTGCTTGAGGTCCTCATCGGCCCCCACCAGCAGCGGCGTCGTGCCGAGCTTGTTCACCGCAGGGATCAACGACGACGAGCCGCAGACCCGGGCCACCTCTTCGATCACGATGCAGGAGGCGAGGTTGTCCCCCCCACTGCCGCCGTACTCCTCGGGGATGTGGATGGCGTGGAAGCCGCTGGCGGCCAGC
The DNA here is from genome assembly GCA_963733395.1 of uncultured Actinomycetota bacterium. Classification (GTDB taxonomy): domain Bacteria; phylum Actinomycetota; class Actinomycetes; order S36-B12; family UBA10799; genus JADKAV01. Next base: position 148,999 of record CAVTCZ010000005.1, on the reverse strand, counting down.
GCCTCGTACACATCCCAGGGGAACTCCCCCTTCTCGTCGATCTCCGCGGCACGCGGTGCGATCTTGTCGGTGGCCAAGGCGCGAACGGCCTGTTGCAGTTCGCGGTGTTCCTCGGGCAGGCGGTAGACGTCGTCCATGTTCTTCTCCGATCGATCCCGAAGCCATCGTACGAACCCGCCTTCCAGCACGTGTCCCTGCCGTGGGTGCAGGCATAGACTCGGGGTGTGAAACTCGAGCGCAACCGCCCCGGCGGACCCTATGAGCACCTGCCAGAGGTGCTGTCGTTCCAGCTCACCAGCGAGGACATCGTCGACGGCGAAGTCCTGCCGATGACCCACGTGCACGGCAGCGCCGGCGGCGAGGATCAATCGCCGCAACTGTCGTGGTCCGGGTTCCCCGCGAACACCAAGAGCTTCGCCGTGACCTGCTTCGACCCGGATGCCCCGACCCACAGCGGCTGGTGGCACTGGCAGGTCGTCAACATCCCGGCGTCCGTCACCTCCCTGCCCCGCGGCGCCGGGGCGGCGGACGGCTCGGCGTTGCCCGACGGGGCCGCACAGTTCCGCACCGACTACGGGTCGGTCGGCTACGGCGGGGCGGCGCCGCCACCCGGCGACCACGACCACCGGTACTTCTTCGCCGTCCACGCCCTGGACACCGAGCACCTCGACCTCGCGCCGGACACTCCTGCCGCGATCGTGGGCTTCAACTTGACCGCGCACACGATCGCGCGCGGAGTCCTGGTCGCCACGTTCTCGCACTGAGTGCTCGGGTCCGCTCCGCGACTGTTGCGCGGTTGTCGGATTCAGGTGCCAAAACCAGCAACCGTGCCACAGTCGTCGCGATAAGGCCGCAACCGTGCAACAGTCGCAGCTGTCCCTACGCAGCCGGCCTATGCCGCCGGGCCCAACAGCGGCCAGTCCGCCGCCGGGCAGCGGTCCATCACGACCTCCAGCCAGCGTCACGGGCACGCTTGGCCGCGGCCTCGTCGATGACGTCGAACTGCAGCCACACCGCACCCGCCCCGATGGCAATGGCCGAATCCACAATTGGTCCGACGAGTTCACTGCGGACGAAGCAATCCACCACGTCGGGGGCACCGAGCAGCGCCGCCGCCTGCTCCACGGTGGCGAATCCCTGGGAACCCAGCACGTCCTCCGCCTTCGGATGGATGGGCACGATCTTGCGGCCCTGGCGCTGCAGGAACTCCGCCACGCCCAGCGCCGCGCGCGCCCGGTTCGTGCTCAATCCGACGACGAACCAGGTCTGGGCGTCGGCCAGCAGTTCGGCGACCAGGTCGTCGGTGCCGTACAACTGCGGGTCCCGGTTCGGGCTCGACTGACCCGGAAGCCGGCAGAAGTCCCCGTGCGTCATGGCATCTCCGCGGCCCGCACGACCTCGCCCTTCGCGGCGGCAGTGTCCCGCAGCGCGGCCTGGAAGGCGCGCATCCGCTCCTGCAGGTCGGGGTCGGTCGCCGCCAGGATGCGCACCGCCAGCAGCCCGGCGTTGCGGGCGTTGCCGATGGCGACGGTGGCGACCGGGACCCCCGCGGGCATCTGCACGATCGACAACAGCGAGTCCAAGCCGTCCAACCTCGCCAGCGGCACTGGGACGCCGATCACCGGCAGCGGTGTGACCGCCGCCAGCATCCCCGGCAGATGGGCCGCGCCGCCGGCGCCGGCGATGATCACCTGGAATCCCCGGTCGGCGGCGGTGCGGCCGAACTCGAGCATCTCGTCGGGCATCCGGTGTGCCGAGACGACATCGGCGAAGCACGCGACGTCGAACTCGGCGCAGGCCTTGACGGCCTCGGACATGACCGGCCAGTCGGAGTCGCTGCCCATCACCACTGCGACCTTCGGCTCACTCATCGATGACTCCTTGGAAGTAGTCGGCGGCATGTTGCGCGCGTGCCCGCAGTACGGCCTCATCCTCACCGAGCGCCGTCACATGTCCCACCTTGCGTCCCGGCCGCACGTCTTTGCCGTACAGGTGGATCTTCAGCGCCGGGTCGCGTGCCATGACGTGCCGGAAGGCGATGTGCAGGTCAGCGAGGTCCCCACCCAGGATGTTGACCATCACCGCCTTCGGCTGCCGGGCGCGGGGGTCGCCGAGCGGCATGTCGAGCACCGCCCGCAAGTGGTTCTCGAACTGCGAGGTGTAGGCGCCTTCGATGGTCCAGTGGCCGGAGTTGTGCGGTCGCATGGCCAGTTCATTGACCACCAGGCCATCGGCGGTGTCGAACAGCTCCACGGCGAGCATGCCCACGACGCCGAGCTCCTTGGCGATTCCGAGGGCCAGCGCTTCGGCCTGCTCGGCGGTGGCGCCGGTGGGCGCGGCCGGCGCGACCACCTCGACACAGATCCCGTCGGCCTGCACCGTGCGCACCGGCGGGTAGGCCACTGCCTGCCCGTGCGGCGACCGGGCGACCTGCACCGCGATCTCCTGGGTGAAGGCGACCATCACCTCGACCAGCCACACGGCACCGGGACCCAGGTCGTGGGACATCACCTCGGCGGCCGCGGCCACGTTCTCGACGACCCAGACGCCCTTGCCGTCGTAGCCGCCTTTGGAGGCCTTCAGCACCTTGGGCCAGGGCGCGTCGAACGCAACCACCTCATCGGGGGTGGCGACGACCTGCCATTTCGGGACCGGGATTCCCGCCGCCTCGAGCCGGGTACGCATGGCGGCCTTGTCCTGGGCGAAGGCCAGCGCCGCCGACCCCGGGTAGACCGCGTGACCCTCGGCCTCCAGCGCCTGCACGATCGCCAGTGGTACGTGTTCGTGGTCGAAGGTCACGACGTCGACCGACTCGGCCAGCGCCCGGATCGCGGCCGCGTCCTTCGCGGTGCCGACCGACATCGTCGGGATCACCTGCGACGCACTGTCGTGCTCGGAATCGGCGAGCACGTGCAACTGGACACCCAGCGCGATGGCCGGCTGCTGGCTCATCCGCGCCAGTTGCCCACCGCCGATGACCCCCACGCGGGGTGTGCCCGCCGGCAGATCAAGCACCGGGCAGGCCCAGGTCGCGGGCGATCAGCATCCGCTGCACCTCGCTGGTGCCCTCCCCGATCTCGAGGATCTTGGCGTCCCGGTAGAAGCGGCCGGCCGGGAACTCGATCATGAACCCGTACCCGCCGTGCACCTGGGTCGCCGCGCGGGCGTTGTCCATCGCCGCCTCCGACGTGAAGAGCTTGGCGATCGCCGCCTGCTGCTTGAAGGGTTCCCCGCGGCCCATCCGCCCGGCGGCCTCCCGCCAGGCCAGCCGCGACATGTGGGCTCGCATCTGCATGTCCGCGATCATGAACTGGATCGCCTGGTTGCTGCCGATCGGACGGCCGAAGGCCTCCCGCTGGTGGGCGTACTCGACGGAGACGTCGACGCACCCCTGCGCCAGCCCGGTGGCCAGCGCCGCGATGGCGATCCGGCCCTCGTCGAGGATGCTCAAGAACTGCGCGTAACCCCGGCCCCGGTCGCCGACCAGGTTGCTCGCGGGCACCCGCACGTCGACCAGCGACACCTCGTGGGTGTCGGAGGCGTCCCAGCCGACCTTCTTGTACGGAGCTGAGATGCTCAACCCGGACGTTCCGGCAGGCACCAGGATGCTGGAGATCTCCTTGCGCCCGTTGTGTTCCCCGGTGACCGCAGTGACCGTGATCAGCCCGGTGATGTCGGTGCCGGAGTTGGTGATGAACGCCTTCGTGCCGTTGATCACCCACTCGTCCCCCTCGAGCCGGGCAGTCGTCCGGGTGCCGCCGGCGTCCGAACCGGCGCCGGGCTCGGTGAGGCCGAACGCCCCGAGCATCCGTCCGGAGGTCAGCTGCGGCAGCCACTGCGCCTTGAGCTCCTCGGAGCCGAACCGGTAGATCGGCATCGCACCGAGGCTGACCGCGGCCTCCAGCGTGATGGCCAGGGAGGAGTCGACCCGGCCGAGTTCCTCGATCGCCACGCACAGGGCCGTGTAGTCACCGCCCATCCCGCCGTACTCCTCCGGGAAGGGCAGGCCGAACAATCCCATCTCGGCCATCTGCGCCACCAGCGGGTACGGGAACTCCCCGCGCATGTAGTAGTCCCCGATCGCCGGGGCGACCACATCGTTGGCGAACGCGGCGACGGCCTTTCGCAGCGCTTCGTGTTCCTCGGTCAGTCGCAGATCCATAACAATGCCCTTCGGTGAGCAAAATCACTCCTGTGTCCCAGCCTAGTTTCCCGCGTGGCTGGGTACTCTGAGGAGGTGAGTATCCCCGTCGCCGCGAAGTCGCTGTGGCTGCGCATCGAGGATCTGGTGCACCAGATCGCCAAGTTCGGTGTCGTCGGCCTGGTCGCGCTGGTGGTGGACGTGGGCCTGTTCAACGTGCTGCGCTTCGCCGGCGGCGAGGGGCCCCTGTACGACAAGCCGCTGACCGCCAAGATCGTCTCAGTGATCGCGGCCACCACCGTCGCGTACATCGGCAACCGGATCTGGACTTTCTCCGATCGCGGCCGTACCAGTTACCTGCGTGAGTACGTCCTGTTCTTCGTGCTCAACGGCGTCGCGCTGCTGATCACCCTGAGTTGCCTGTGGTTCAGCCACTACGCACTGGACCTCACCAGCCCGCTGGCCGACAACATCTCGGCGAACGTGATCGGTCTGGGCCTCGGGACGCTGTTCCGCTTCTGGTCCTACCGCAAATGGGTGTTCCCGGAGCTCCCGGAGAAGGTCGTCGCCGACGAGGCGATGGTCTGAGTCCGGCCCTCTGCGCCGGCGTGCCAGATCCACCCGCCAGGGCCACTTCGGGCTCACGCCGTGGTCGGTGACCGCACGGCCGGTTGATGCCCCGGCCCACTTCCCAACCAGCGGCAACGCCGGCTCCCCGCTCGATACCGAAGACTCAGCAGAACCCGGGCGAACTGCAGCCACCCGCGCGACGCGGTCCTAGACCGGCGTGACCCCGTGCCGGCGGTGCGAGAAGAACCGGTCCTTGGTGCGAGCCCGGGTGATCCGGGTGATCAACTCCTGCCGCAGGTCCTCCGGCTCGATCACGGCATCCACCACCAGTTCCGAGGCCAGGCGCATCACGTCGATGTCCTGCTCGTACTCCTCCCGCATCGCCAGGATGAACTTGGTGCGATCGTTCTCGGTCTCCAACGCGGCGATCTTGTTCGCGTAGACGGCGTTCACCGCGGCCTCCGCCCCCATGACCGCGATCTTCGCGGTCGGCAGCGCGATCGTCGCGTCCGGCTCGAAGCCCGGGCCGGCCATCGCGTACAGCCCGGCGCCGTAGGCCTTGCGCACGACGACGCAGAACTTCGGCACGGTGGCCTCGCTGATGGCCGTGATCATCTTGGCGCCGTGGCGGATGATCCCCTGCTTCTCGACGATCGTGCCGACCATGAAGCCGGGCACGTCGGACAGGAAGACCAGCGGCACGTTGAACGCGTCGCACAACTGCACGAATCGGGCCGCCTTGTCCGCGGAGTCGACGAACAGCGCCCCGCCCTTGGAGCTCGAGTTGTTCGCCACGATCCCCACGACTTCGCCGTCCATCCGCGCGAACCCGACGATCAACTCCGTGGCCCACAGTGCGTGGATCTCGAAGAAGGTGTCGGCGTCCACCAGACCGCGGATGTAGCGGTACATGTCGAAGGCCTGCCGCTCGGACTCCGGCACAAGTGCCCGCAGGTCCACGTTCCCGGGGGCGGATGCCTGCGCGGCGGGTGGGTCGAGTTCCCAGTTGTCCGGCAGATAGGACAGATATCGCTTCACCCCGAGCAGGGCGTCGGATTCGCTCTTGACCAGCATGTGCCCGACACCGCTGTCGACGCAGTGCACCCGGGCCCCGCCCATCTCCTCCAGGGTCGTCTTCTCGCCGGTCACCATCTGCACCATCCGGTCGCTGGCCAGGTACATGCTGGCGTTGCCCTCGACCATGATCACGATGTCGCAGAACGCCGGGATGTAGGCGCCGCCGGCCGCCGACGGCCCGAACAGCGCACACACCTGCGGGATCGCCCCGCTGGCCCGCACCTGGGTGTGGAAGATCTTGCCGGCACCACGGCGCCCGGGGAACAGGTCCACCTGGTCGGTGATCCGTGCGCCTGCGGAGTCCACGAGATAGACCATCGGAACCCCGGTCCTCAGTGCCACCTCGATGATCCGGATGATCTTCTCGACCGTACGCGCCCCCCACGAACCTGCCTTGACGGTCGAGTCGTTGGCCATCAGACACACCGGGCGGCCATCGATGGCCGCCGTGCCGGTCACGACCCCGTCGGCCGGCAATCCCTCGGACTTCACGTTGGCGAACAACCCGTCCTCCACGAACGAGCCCTCGTCCACGAGCCGCTCGATCCGGTCCCTGGCGAAGAGCTTGCCGCGGCGGGCGTTGGCGGCGTGATACTTGTGCGCGCCCCCGGCCTTGACCTGGTCGGACAGTTTCTTCAGATCCTCGGTCTCCACACCCGTAGCGTAGGGCCGATCGCGGCCGCGCCGCCGCGGGACTTCGAATGCCCGCTCAGACAGGGGCAGGTGCGTGGGTCAACACGAACGCCCGCAAGACGCCGAACCCCCGGACCGGGCGCCCGCGCTGGCCCCGCAGCAGATACCGCGGGTCGTCCTCGAGGTGCGACTTCGTCTCGGCGTCCACCAGCGTCGCGCCCGGCTTGGCCAACGCCGTCAGCCGGCTGGCCAGGTTGACCGTCGTGCCGAAGACGTCGCCCATGCGCGAGAGCACCTGCCCGGTGGCCAGCCCGATGCGCATCTCCGGAACGCTGTCGTCCTCCGCGTGGGTCGCGTGCAGCCGTAAGGCGATGTCCGCCGCCTGGTCGGCACTGGTGGCCACGAACAGCACCTCGTCACCGACGGTCTTGACCAGCCGGCCCCCGCCCGCGGCCACGATGTCGGAACTGACCGCCTCGAACCGCTGCACCAACTGCGCCAACTCGTCCTCGGGCAGGCGGCGGGACAGCCGCGTGTACCCCACCATGTCGGCGAATCCCACGCTCAGCACACCCGATTCGGAGCCGTGCGGCGATGCCCCGCCCGCGGCTGCGGCGCGGGTGACGGCGGTGGCGATCGCGCGCCGCCACACGTAGACCAGCAGGGCCTCGAGATCCGGCATCAGTCTGCTGAGCTCGTCGCCGAAGACATCCAGGGTTCGCAGCGCCAGACCGTCGGCGGTGTCGATCGTCCCGGTCCGCTCCATCAACCCCGCCAGTGTGTTCACCTGCCAATCGGCCAGACGTGCTGTGGTCTGGCCGAGCGCCCGCACGAGGTCGTTGGTGGTGTCCGGGTCGAGGCCGCCCACGTCGATCAGGTGCAGCACCCGGTGCAGTGCCGCCACGTCCTCGTCGGTGAACGCGACCGCCTCCCCGACGTCGGCGTATCCCATCGAACGCCAGAGCACCCGGGCGGCCTCCAACGGCACGCTGGCATCGTCGGCCACCTCGTCGCGGGTGTACTTCATCGGGCCGCCGAGCAGCGCCTCCTGGATCTGCGCGATCGCCGCGTGGTCCGGTACCGCCCCGTCGTGGTCGGGCGTCTGGTCCCGGGTCACGATTCAGTGGTCGGCGGGCTCGGGTCGATCCCGCTGCTGCGCGAGCGCCGGAAGGCGTCATCCTCGTCGTGCAGGCGGTAGACCTCGCGCTGCACGTTCTCCACGTCCGGGATGTTCTCGATGATCAACTGCCCGCTCTCCGCAGCGCTCTGGACCATCAGGGTGCCGGTATTGAGCAAGCGCTCCCACACCGTGTTGTCGAACGAGACGTCGTTGACCTTCGACAACGGCATGTCACGGCCTTTGCGGGACAGGATCCCCGTGCGGATGATGATGCGACGGTTGGTGAACACGTACTGAGTCGTCCACCAGAACAGGAACGGCCGGATGACCAGCACGATCAACGCGATGAGCGCCACGACCACCAGCACCCAGGCCATGATCGTGGCGGTCGAGCCGTCGAACCAGGAATTGACCCGGCCCAGGACGAAGAAGAAGAGTCCGACGATCACCAGCAGCCAGAAGGCAGGCCAGATCAGGGTCTTCCACGCAGGGCGCAACTCGAACTGGATCTGCTCGTCATTGCCGAGCAGCTTCTGTGGGTAGGCCATAGCCCGATCGTGCCATGTTCCAGCCAGAAGATCACGCCATCGACGGCCATCGCCACCCCCGGCCGGGCGCCGGAAACTCAGGTCAGGCCGACATCCGCCGCCGAGACCGTCTCGACCTCACCCCCGGCGGCACGCACCAGCAACCGGCCGGTGGCATCGAGCCCGACCGCGTGCCCGTCCCACGCCCCGCTCGGCCCGGCCACCCGGACGTTGCGGTCGATGGTCACGCACTGACCGGTGTACGCGTCCAGCAGGCCGCAGCGCCGGGCATCGCCGCCGGACTCGACGAACCGCAACCACCAGCCGTGCAGGTTCCCGATCACGGCGGCCAGCACCACGTCGGCGTCGCCGTCTCCGCCCGCCTCGACCAGACTCACGGCAACCGGGTCCGGGCGCTGCTGTGCGAACTGAAGGTTGATGCCGACGCCCACGATCGCGCTGTCGGCGTCTTGCACCGTCAGGATGCCCGCCAGCTTCCCGGCCCCGGCAACCACGTCGTTGGGCCACTTCACCCCCACCTCGGTGGCCCCGGCGCTGCGCAGGGCATCGGCCACCGCGACTCCGGCGAGCAACGGGATCCAGCCCCAGTCCGTGACCGTGGCGGGCACATCCAGACGCACCGAGAAGGTCAATCCGTCGCCTGGGCGGCTGATCCAGGAGCGATCCAACCGGCCCCGCCCGGCGGTCTGCTCCCGCGCGATCCGCACCAGCCCGTGACCCGGCACGCCGACCAGGTCGGCATTCGTGGACCCGGTCGTAGCCACCACCTGCGGGCTGGGCCACCCGATCCGGGCGCAGACGTCGGTCACCGAGTGGAATCCCTGATCGCTCACGTTGCTACCGTACAAATCATGAGCGCCCAATCGGCAGAATCCACTCCGGACCTCACTACCACCGCCGGGAAACTGGCCGACCTCACCGCTCGCCGGGAAGTCGCGGCGGTTGCCGGTGGCCAGCGCGGCATCGACAAGCAGCACGGCAAGGGCAAACTGACCGCCCGGGAGCGCATCGACTGGCTGCTGGACGACGACTCCTTCGTGGAGCTCGACGAGTTGGCCCGCCACCGATCCAGCAGTTTCGGCCTGGAGAAGACCCGGCCCTACGGCGACGGCGTGGTCACCGGCTACGGAACGATCGACGGCCGACCGGTCTGCGTGTTCGCGCAGGACTTCACCGTCTTCGGCGGCAGCCTCGGCGAGGTCTTCGGCGAGAAGATCGTGAAGGTCATGGACATGGCCATGAACACCGGCGTGCCGGTCATCGGCATCAACGACTCCGGTGGCGCCCGCATCCAGGAGGGTGTGGTGTCCCTGGGCCTCTACGGCGAGATCTTCCAGCGAAACGTGCATGCCTCCGGCGTGATCCCGCAGATCTCGCTCATCATGGGCCCCTGCGCCGGCGGTGCCGTGTACTCGCCTGCCATCACCGACTTCACGGTCATGGTCGACAAGACCTCACACATGTTCATCACCGGACCGGACGTCATCAAGACGGTGACCGGCGAGGACGTGGAGTTCGAGGAGCTCGGCGGCGCCCGCACGCACAACAGCAAGTCGGGTGTGGCGCACATGATGGGGACCGACGAGCAGGACGCCCTGGAGATCGTCAAGAACCTGCTGAGCTATCTGCCGAGCAACAACATGGACCCGGCACCGGTGTTCGACGCGCCCGCGGATCTGGGCATCACCGACGAGGACCGCGAGCTCGACACGATCATCCCGGACTCCCCCAACCAGCCGTACGACATCAAGACCGTGATCGAGCACGTGCTCGACGACGGCGAGTTCCTCGAGGTGCAGCCGCTGTGGGCGCCCAACATGGTGATCGGCTTCGGCCGGGTCGAGGGCCGTTCCGTGGGCGTGGTGGCCAACCAGCCGATGCAGTTCGCCGGCACCTTGGACATCGACGCCAGCGAGAAGGCCTCCCGCTTCGTGCGCACCTGCGATGCCTTCAACGTCCCGGTGATCACGTTCGTGGACGTCCCCGGCTTCCTGCCCGGCACCGACCAGGAGTGGAACGGCATCATCCGCCGCGGCGCGAAGCTCATCTACGCCTACGGCGAGGCCACCGTCCCCAAGGTCACGATCATCACCCGCAAGGCCTACGGCGGCGCCTACGTCGTCATGGGGTCCAAGCACCTCGGCGCGGACATCGAACTGTCCTGGCCGACCGGCCAGATCGCGGTGATGGGCGCCCAGGGTGCGGTGAACATCCTGTACCGCAAGGAAGTAGCCGCCGCCAAGGATCCGGAGGCCGAGCGGGCGCGGTTGATCGAGGAGTACGACAACACGCTGGCCAATCCGTACCTCGCCGCCGACCGCGGCTACGTGGACCGGGTGATCATGCCGCACGAGACCCGCATCCAGGTGGTGCAGGCGCTGCGGGCGCTTCGCACGAAGCGCGAGGTGCTGCCGCCGAAGAAGCATGGGAACATCCCCCTGTGAACGCGCGCGTCGAGGTCGTCCACGGCAGCCCCAGCGATGAGGAGCTGGCGGTCGTCGTATCCCTGCTCGCGGCCGCTGCCAGCGCGCCGGTCGCCGCCCCTGAGCCAACCACGTCGAACTGGGCGCGGCCGGCCATGCGACTGACGCTGCCAGCCGGCCCCGGCGCCTGGTGGCGGTCAGGATTGCCGCAGCTGTGACCGACGTCAGCGTCATCGTCCCGGTGTTCAACAAGGGCCCTTACCTGCCCGAGTTGATCGAGAGCCTGCGACGACAGACGTCCGACTCCTTCGACGTGTGGCTGGTCGACGACGGCTCCACCGACGGATCCGAGCGGTTGTGCGACGAGACGGCGGACGCGGACGAACACTTCCACGTCATCCACCAGCCCAACTCCGGCTGGCCCGGTCGGCCGCGCAACGTCGGCGTGGATCTGTCCGAGAGCCGCTACCTGTTCTTCGCCGATGCCGACGACTGGTGCGAACCCACGTTGCTGGCCGACCTGGTCGCCTTCGCCGACGAGCACGCAAGCGACGTGGTTCTACCCGCCGTGCTGGCCGAAGGGCACTCCTACACGACCCGGGAGCCGGTCTTCGAGACCGCGATCGATCTCGATCCGCGAGAGGCGTTCCACAGCCTCACGCCGCACAAACTGTTCCGGCGCGCCTACTTCGAAGGGCTGGGCCTGCGCTTCACCGAGGAGCGGGTGCCGCTCGAGGACGGGCAGTTGGTCGCCCGGACCTACGTCGGTGGCGGCCGGATCAGCCGATTCGGCGGCCGGCTCGGCTACCACTACATGGGCCGGGAGGGGACCAACATCTCGTATGCCCCGCGCGACCCCCTGGCCCATGGCCGCAGTGTTGCGGACATCATGGGTTCGGCGCGCCGGGTCCCGGAGTACGCCGACGAGATCATCGTGGACCTCTATCGGCGCAAACTGCTGCGCTATCTGGGACCGCGCTACCTGCCCGGGATGCCCCCGGAACGCCAGTCCGCCTACGTGGAGGCAACTGCTGAGATCGCGGCCGAGTTCATTCCCGTGGAACTGGAGTCGACGCTGACCCCCTGGCCGCGCCTGTCCTCGCGCACGGCCCGCCTGCGCAGTCCGGAGATCAGCGTGGCGCTGGCACAGGCGCGAGCCGACGAACTCGTCCCGGCCGAACGCACCAACGGCCACTGGTTCATCGGTCCCGTCCCGGCCGACGACATCGTCGTGGTGCGGCCGAAGGCCCGACGCACTCCCACCAAGGGGGTGCGGGTGTCTGTCAAGCCCGACTGGCTGCGGGTGAGCGCCCCCCGGCTGGAGTTCCACGTCGACGGCCGGGTGGTCCCCAGCGACGACGCGTTGCGCCCCCAACAGCGCCTCGGCGGCGAGGCCCGGGCGTTCGCCTGCTGGGACGAACTCGCGGTTCCGGTCACCTACGACGGGGAGCCAGTCGTGGTCAACCGCCTGCAGTACGCCGCGGGTGCCGACGGTCAGTTGGTTGTGACGGGGGTCTGAGACCACCAACCGGGTATGCCGTTGCTCCTCAGTCACAAGGTTCGCCGCACCCGCCGATGTTTGTGACCCTCCGACAAGTCAGTTGCTCCTCAGTCACAAGGTTCGCCGCACCCGCCGATGTTTGTGACCCACCGACAAGTCAGTTGCTGACTTCGGCCCCGCCCGGTCCACGCCACAGATCCGTCCAGCGCAGTCCGGCGCCCCGCACCATCTCCCGCAGCAGTGGGACGCCCAGACCGATCACGTTGGCCGGGTCCCCTTCCACCGCCGTCACGAACGCCGAACCGTACCCGTCGAGCGTGAAACCGCCGGCGACCTGCAGCGGCTCGCCGGTCGCGACGTACGCCTCGATCTCGTCGTCGTCCACGTCGGCGAAGTGCACGGTGGTGCACGCGGCGGCGGTGATCGCACCACCGGGATGGATGAGGCAGTGGCCGGTGATGAGTTGCGCGCTGCGGCCCCGGATCTCGTGCCAGCGCTGAATGGCGACCTCTGGCGTCAGGGGTTTGCCGAGGCTGCGGCCGTCGACGTCGAGCACCGAGTCGGCGCCGAGCACCAGACTGCCGGGGTGACGTCCGGCTACGTCCCGGGCCTTCGCCTCGGCCAGCACCAGCGCAACCTCCGTCGGCGTGGCCTGCGGGATCTGGGCGGTGAGTTCGTCCTCGTCGACGTCGCTGACCACCACCTCCGGCTCGATGCCCGCGGCGCGCAGCAACCGCAGCCGCGACGGGGAGGCAGAGGCCAGGATCAGGCGCATGGGCCGATGCTACGCAACCGCACTTGGTGAGATCCCCAGCAACCGCAGCTGGTGAGAAGTTGTGGCCTTGGTGAGGGCGTTTGCACCGCGGGTTCGCTCCCCAGCGTCACAACCGCTGACCAACCGCCCCGAGAAGGGCCCGAGCCGGCCCCACAGCAGCCCCGCCCGACCACGACGAACCGCTACTCCTAGACTCAAGGTGTGCGCAAAGTCCTCATTGCAAACCGTGGAGAAATCGCCATCCGGGTGGCCCGGGCCTGCCGGGACGCAGGGCTGGCCAGTGTGGCCGTCTACGCCAACTCCGACCGTGACGCGTTGCACGTCAAGGCCGCCGACGAGGCCTACTCGCTGGACGGCGAGACGGCCGCCGAGACCTACTTGGTCATCGAGAAGCTGCTGGACGCGGCCAAGCGCAGCGGCGCTGACGCAGTGCACCCCGGCTACGGCTTCCTGTCCGAGAACGCCGACTTCGCCCAGGCGGTCATCGACGCCGGCCTGATCTGGATCGGCCCGCCCCCGTCAGCCATCCGCTCGCTGGGCGACAAGGTCTCCGCGCGGCACATCGCGCAGCGCGCCGGTGCCCCGCTGGTTGCCGGAACCTCCGACCCGGTGTCCGGCGCGGACGAGGTGGTCGAGTTCGCCGAGGAGCACGGCCTGCCGATCGCGATCAAGGCCGCCTTCGGTGGTGGTGGCCGTGGCCTGAAGGTCGCCCGCACCCTCGAAGAAGTCCCCGAGTTGTACGACTCCGCGGTGCGCGAGGCAGTGGCCGCCTTCGGTCGCGGCGAGTGCTTCGTCGAGCGCTACCTCGACAACCCACGCCACGTCGAGACCCAGGTCCTGGCCGACATGCACGGCAATGTGGTGGTCGTGTCCACCCGCGACTGCTCCCTGCAGCGCCGGCACCAGAAGCTCGTGGAGGAGGCACCCGCGCCGTTCCTCTCCGAGGCGCAGGTCACCGAGATCTACCGGGCGAGCAAGGCCATCGTGAAGGAGGCCGGCTACTTCGGTGCCGGCACCTGCGAGTTCCTGGTCGGCCAGGACGGCACGATCTCGTTCCTCGAGGTGAACACCCGGCTTCAGGTCGAGCACCCGGTCTCCGAGGAGGTCGCCGGCATCGACCTGGTCCGCGAGCAGTTCCGCATCGCCGACGGCGAGGCGCTGGGCTACGAGGACCCGGAACTGCGCGGTCACAGTCCTTCGAGTTCCGGATCAACGGCGAGGACCCCGGCCGCAACTTCCTGCCCGCGCCGGGTGTGCTGACCGTGTGGCAGCCCCCGTCCGGACCGGGCGTCCGGCTCGACGCCGGCTTCACGACCGGCGACGTGATCGGCGGCAACTTCGACTCGCTGCTCGCCAAGTTGATCGTCACCGGCGCCACCCGGCAGGAGGCGCTCGAGCGCAGTCGGCGTGCCCTGGCCGAGTTCGAGGTGGAGGGCATCGCCACCGCCCTGACGTTCCACCGCGTCGTCGTCAGCGACCCGGCGTTCGCGCCGCTGGACCCCAAGCAGCCCTTCACCGTGCACACCCGCTGGATCGAGACCGGCTTCGACAACACCATCCCGCCCTACGAGGGCAGCGTGGATGCCGAGGAGGGTGAGGGCGAACGGCAGGCGGTCACCGTCGAGGTGGGCGGCAAGCGCATCGAGGTCACGCTGCCCGCGGCCCTGTCCGTGGGGGCGGCACCGGCCGGCGGCGGCACGAAACGCCCGACCAAGCGCGCCAAGAAGAGTTCCGGCGGCGCGGCGTCGGGCGACTCCCTGACCGCACCGATGCAGGGCACGATCGTCAAGGTCGCCGTCGAGGAGGGCCAGTCCGTCGAGGCCGGCGAACTGATCGTCGTACTCGAGGCGATGAAGATGGAACAGCCCCTGAATGCTCACAAAGCGGGCACGGTCACTGGGCTGAATGCCGAGATCGGGGCTACGGTACCTACAGGGACAGTTCTCTGCGAGATCAAGGACTAACCACCTGGAGGCCAGCCGTGAGACGGGTACTACTTTCCCTGCTACCGCTACTGCTCCTCGGCTTGCTCGCATCACCGGCTTCGGCCACCACCGTCGATGACGTGGTCTCCTCCCTGAAATCGAATCCCGTCTACAACGACCCCGAGGCGGAGAACGCCCTCACCGACGTCGCAGGCCGCCGACCTCAGCGACCAGATCGAGCAGCAGCGGCTCCTCGGTCTACATCGCGATCCTGCCGGCTGCGGCCAAGGGCGCCCGGACCACCGAAGACGTGGTCACGTACCTGCAACAGAACGTCGGGGAGCCGGGCACCTATGCCGCCATCGTCGGCAACCAGTTCCGCTCCACTTCCCAGGCCGCAGCGACGTCCGCATTCCAGCAACAGCAGAGCAACGGGGTCTACGCGGTCCTGAGCCAGTTCGTCACGAACGTGGAAAGCATCGACAACGGGGGCACCGTGACCACCGACTCGTCGTCGGAGTCCTCCGGCGGGGGCAGCGCCCTGGTCCCGCTGCTGGTAGTCGGGGGCCTGGCGGCGGCCGGCGGTGGCTTGTTCTTCATGGGCAAGCGCCGCAAGGCCAAGGCCAACGCTGCGGCTCTCGCCTCGGTCAAGGAGACCATCGACGAGGACATCACCGCCTTCGGCGAGTCGTTGGACTCCGTGGACTCGGATGCGATCAGCCGCGACGAGGACCGCGCCGACTGGATGGCCGCCCTCGACGAATACGACAAGGCCAAACGGGCATCGGATGCGATGAAGAACCCGGCCGAAGCGGCCACGGTGACGCAGTCCCTCGACGAGGGCCGCTTCCGGGTCGCGTGCGTGAAGGCGAGGCTGGCCGACGAGCCCTTGCCCGAGCGGCGCCCGCCCTGCTTCTTCGACCCGCGGCACGGCCTGAGCATCAAGGACGTGTCCTACATCCCGATGGGCACCAGCGAACCGCGGGACGTGCCGGCGTGTGCCGCGTGTGCCACGGCCGTGGATGACGGCCTCGATCCGGAGGTGCGGATGGTCCCGGCGATGTCCGGTGGCCGGCAGCCCTACTGGCAGGCGGGTCCGCAGTACGGCGGCTACGCAAGCGGCTACTACGGCAACAGCGGGATGGACCTGTTCTCCACGATCCTGGTCGGGACCATGCTCGGGAACATGATGACCGGTGGGATGTACGGCGGCTACTACGGCGACTCGGGCTGGTCCGGCGGCGACAGTGGGGGCGGCTCGGACTTCGGTGGCGGCGACTTCGGCGGCGGCGACTTCGGTGGCGGCGACTTCGGGGCGGCGACTTCGGCGGCTGGCGACTTCGGCGGCTGGTGAGTCCACGGCCCCGTCGCGCAGATGGCCAATGGCGCCGGCCTCAGTCCACGTGGTGCAACCGGCGCGCGGCCTCTGCGATGGAACCGCTCAGTGACGGGTACACCGTGAACGTGGTCGCCAAGTCGTCCACATTCAGCCCGAGCTCGACGGCCAGTGCCAGCGGGTAGATCAACTCGCTGGCACTCGGCGCCACCACCACGGCCCCCACCACCGTCCCGGACACCCGGCAGAAGATCTTGACGAACCCGTCCTCGAAGCCCTGCATCTTCGCCCGTGCGTTGGTGGCCAGCAGCAACTTGATGCCGTGCGCGCGCGCGACCCCGGAATCGACCTCGGCCTGGGTCACCCCGACGCTGGCGATCTGCGGATCCGTGAAGACATTGCTGCTGACCACCTTGAGATTCAGCGGGGAGACCGCCTCGCCGAGCGCGTGCCACATCGCGATCCGTCCCTGCATGGCAGCGACGTTCGCCAGCGGCAGGACACCGGTGCAGTCGCCGGCCGCGTAGATGCTGTTCACGTTCGTGCGCGAGACCCTGTCCACCTGGATGTAGCCGCCCTCGTCGAGTGCCACCCCCACCTCCGCGCAGCCGATGCCCTCGGTGTTCGGCACCGCCCCCACCGCCATCAGGCAGTGGCTGCCGACCAGCCGGCTTCCGTCCTGCAGCGTCACCAGCACCCCGTCGGCGGTGCGCTCCACCGACGTGGCCCGGGTCTGCGGTGCCAGTTCCATGCCCCGCTGCTGCAGCACCACTTCGAGCACCTCGGCGGCGTCGGGGTCCTGGGTCGGCAGCACCCGTTCCCGGGAGGACACCAGCACCACCTCACTGCCCAGCCCGGTATAGGCACCAGCGAACTCGGCCCCGGTGACACCGGAACCCACCACGATCAACCGCTCCGGCAACTCCTCGAGGTCGTACAACTGTTGCCACGTCAGGATCCGCTCACCGTCGGGCCGCGCGGAGGGCAGTTCCCGGGGACGAGCGCCGGTGGCCAGGAGGATCACGTCGGCATGGAACCGCTGCTGGCCCACGGCGACGGTGTGGCGGTCCACCAGCCTGCCATGGCCGTACACGATGGCCACCCCGGCATCCCGCAGCCGCCGCGCGATGTCCTCGCTCTGCGCGGCTGCCAGATCCAGCACCCGGCGGTTGAGCAGGCCGAAGTCGACACTGACCGTGCCGGGACCGGGTATCTCGCCGGCCACTCGCACGCCGAGTTGCCCGGAGATGTTGGCTCGGCCCACACGTTCGGCGGTCGCGATCAGCGTCTTGCTGGGCACGCAGTCGGTGAGCACTGCGGCGCCACCGACCCCGCCGGATTCGACGACCGTCACGCCCGCCCCGAACTGGGCGGCGACCAGCGCCGCTTCGTATCCCCCCGGCCCGCCACCGATGATGACGATCGAGCCCGGCACTCCGCTCATGCGGTCTTCCGCGAGCGCTTGGCGGGTGCCTTCTTCGCAGCTGGTTTCTTGGCAACGGCCTTGGCGGGCGCCTTCTTCGCAGCTGGTTTCTTGGCAACGGCCTTGGCGGGCGACTTCGCAGTCGACTTCGCCGCCGGTTTCTTGGCGGGTGCCTTACCTGCGGGCGCCTTTCTCGCAACGGCCTTCTTGGCTGGGGCACTCTTCGCCGGACGTGCTGTCGGCGACTGCGAACCACCCGTGCGTGCCAGTGACTCCCGCAACGCGGTGAGCAGGTCGACGACCTCGCCACCACCGCCAGTGGGCGCCTCGGCGGCGACAATCCCTTCCCCGCCGTGCAGCTTGGCGTCGATGAGGGCGAGCAACTGCTCCCGGTAGTCGTCGTGGTAGGCAGCCGGGTCGAAATCGCCGGCGAGCGACTCCACCAGCGACGAGGCCATCGCCAACTCCTGTGGCCGGATGTCCACGTCCTGGTCGAGGATGTCGAAGTGCGCGGCACGCACCTCGTCGGGCCACAACATCGTCTGCAGCATGAGCACATCCTCGCGCACCCGCAGCACCCCCAACTGCTGTTTCTGCCGCAGGCTCACCTTGACGATGGCGGTGAGATCGGTCTGCTCGAGGGTGCGCCGGAGCAGTACGTACGGCTTCAAGGACCTCTCGTCGGGCTCGAGCAGATAGGCCTTGTCGAAGCGGACCGGGTCGACCTGGCCGGTCGGCACGAACTCCACCACCTCGATGTCCTTGGAGGCGGTCACCGGCAGGCTGGCGAAGTCCTCGTCGGAGAGCACGATGGTCGGGCCGTTGGGCACCTGGTAGGCCTTGGCGATCTCAGCCAGCTCCAGCACCTTGCCGCATTCGCGGCACACGCGGTTGTACTTCACCCGGCCGTTGTCGACGGCATGCACCTGATGGAAGCGCACGTCATGGTCCTCGGTCGCTGTGTAGGCCTTCACCGGCACGGACACCAGCCCGAAGGAGACGGAGCCCTTCCAAATCGCACGCACGCCCCTAGCATGGCTGTCCGGGCGGATCTATGCCAGATGTCATCAGACGTTAAGACTGCGCGATTGGCCATTCGGCCCCGGCCGAACGTAGGGTCGTACTGTGTCTGCCATCGTCGCCCAGGTTGAGGGACGCCAGGTGCGGCTGACCAGTCTGACCAAGGTGATGTACCCGAAACTCGGGGTGACCAAGAGCCAGGTGGTCGACTACTACGCCACGGTCGGGCCGGCGGTGATCGGCCAAACGGCGGGACGGCCGGTGACCCGCATCCGGTTCCCGCACGGTGTGGGGGCGCAGTCGTTCTTCGAGAAGAACGCCCCCGATGGCATGCCCGAGTGGATCCCGCAGACGGTGGTCAACTCCATCCACTACCCGGTGTTCGACGAAGTCGCCGCCGTGGTGTGGTCGGCGCAGAACAACGCGCTGGAACTGCACACCCCGCAATGGCGGGAGCCTGGCATGGTCGACCGCCTGGTCGTCGACCTCGATCCGGGACCGGGTGCCGGCCTCCCGCAGTGCTGCGACGTGGCGGCGCTCGTCGCGGGCTACCTCGGCGCTGACGGATTGTCCGCCGTACCGGTGACCAGCGGGTCCAAGGGCATGCAACTGTACGTCCCGTTCCCGGAACCGATGGCGGCCGAAGCCGTGCTGAACTACGCGCGATCGATGGCCGGCGACCTGGCGGCGAAGCACCCCGACGTCGTGGTGGCGACCATGACCAAGTCGAAGCGCGAGCGGCGGGTGTTCATCGACTGGAGCCAGAACAACCCCGCCAAGACCACGATCACGCCCTACTCCCTGCGCGGGAAAGACCTTCCGTACGCGGCCACTCCGGTCACCTGGGGGGAAGTCAAGGAGGGGCTGACCGAGCAGTTCCTGTTCAGCGAGACGATGGCCCGGCTGCAGGAGTACGGCGACCTGATGCAGATGTGAGCCTCACCGGCGCGGTGGCCGGGGCTTGAGCGAGGTGGTGGGCATCGGCGGAGCGGGCAGCCGCGGGTTCGGGTCGCCCGCGACCACGCCGAAGCGGGCGTCGCCGGACTCCCATTGATCGCGGGCCCGCACGATCTCATCGTGATCGCGACCCACGAAGTTCCACCACATGAGCAGGTGATCGGCCAGGGGTTCCCCGCCGAGGACCAGCACCCTCACCGGCCGCTCGGCGGCGAACTCCAGTTGCTGCCGCCCCCAGCCCAGGTACTGCAACGAAGCCTTCGGAACCCGGAAACCGTCGACCTCCAGATCGTCGTCGATCGCCAGCACCGCGTATTCGAAGTCCGGCTCCACCGGCACGACGGCATCGGTCACCGACACCTCCGCACCGACCAACGGTGAGAACGTCGTGGCCGGGGACCGTGCGCCTGCGAACTCCCCCACCATCACGGTCGCTCGCAGGCCGTCGTCGACCACCGTGGGCAGGTCCGCGAGGTGCTCGAACGCCGGGTCCGCGTCACGGTGCCGGTCGGTCAGGGCGACCCAGAGCTGGACGCCATGCAGAAGCCCGGCTCCCGGTGTCGAGTACTCCGAGTGCGCGATGCCGCTACCTGCGGTCATCACGTTCACCTGCCCCGGCCGCACCACCTGCAGCGACCCGAGACTGTCCCGGTGCTCCACTTCACCGGCGAACAACCACGACACGGTCTGCAGGCCGATGTGCGGATGCGGCGGCACGGACATCCGCTGGTCGTCCGGGCCGAAGTGATCGATGAAGCACCAGGCGCCGATCGTGCGGATCTGTTTGTGCGGCAGCGTCCTGCGGACGGTCATGTCCCGGGGCCCGCCCAAGGGCACCTCCCGGGGCTCCAACAACACCGGCTGCGGCGACGGTCCGGTCCGGCCACCGCAGGCGGCCTCCTGCGGTCGCTGTTCCACATTGCTCATGGCTCGATTGCACCACCATCGCCGCCGTGTGTCGCCCGCTGCCGGGCGGCACTGGACAGCGGCGCTAGTCTGCCTGCGTGACCCTGTACGCCGCCTACGCGTCGAATATGGACCCGGAACGCATGCTGGATATCGCCCCCCATTCGCCTGCCTCGGGGGTGGGCTGGCTGGACGGGTGGCGGCTCACGTTCGGGGGCGTGGACATGGGCTGGGAGGGCGCCCTGGCGACAGTGGTCGAGGACCCCGGCCACCAGGTGTTCGTCATGCTCTACGACGTCAACGGCCTCGACGAGAACCTGCTCGACCAATGGGAGGGCACAGAACTCGGCATCTACTCCAAGATCCGGGTGCGTGTGCAGACCCTCGAGGGCGACGTCGTCGCCTGGCTCTACGTGCTCAACGACTACGAGGGCGGCCTGCCCTCGGCCCGGTACCTCGGCATCATCTCCGACGCCGCCGAGAAGGCCGGGGCGCCCGAGGACTACGTACGGGACCTGCGCACGCGCCCGTGCTCCTCGAACGGCCCCTGAGGCGCCCCTGCCGCGTGACGGGCTGAAGCCGGCCGCGGTCCCGCTGGCATGAGCGGTTGTGCTGTTGGCGCCAAATACGGCCCCGGCGCTCAGATCCGAGCCAACCGTCCGCCACACGCACCCCGACTACCAGCGGGAATCCGAAGCGCTCCGGGGCGAACACCAGATCCGGAGACGGGACAACCCCCGAAACCACCGCGAGGGAGCAGTCACCTGCCCAGCGCCGAACCCGCACATCGGTCACAGGGACTGTTCACGGGGGGCTTCATGTCGCACCCAACCCCTAATGTGGGTCGCGTGAGTACACCTGACGAACTCGCGCGGCAGGCTGCTGCCGCGATCGCTGAGAAGACCGGTATCGAGCGCCACGACGTGGCAGTCGTGCTGGGCAGCGGATGGTCGGCCGCCGCCGATGCGTTCCCGCTCGTCGCGGAGGTGCCATACACCGAACTGCCCGGCTTCTCCGCCTCCGCTGTCGCCGGCCATTCCGGCGCCCTGCGCAGCGTCCGAGTGGGCCAGAAGAACGCCCTGCTGTTCTCCGGGCGGACCCACTTCTACGAGGGTCGCGGCGTGGCGGCAGTCGTGCACGGCGTGCGCACCGCCGCGGCGGCAGGATGCTCGATCCTGGTCCTCACGAACGGCTGCGGCGGCTTGAACCCCGACTGGGCGCCGGGGACGCCGGTACTCATCGCCGACCATCTCAACCTCACGGCGCACACGCCATTGGTCGGTGCGGACTTCGTGGACCTCACCGAGGTCTACTCCCGGCGCCTGCGCGACCTGGCCCGGTCCATCGATCCGAGCCTGGACGAAGGTGTCTACGCGCAGTTCATCGGCCCTCAGTACGAGACGCCGGCGGAAGTGCGCATGGCCGGGATCCTAGGTGCGGATCTCGTCGGCATGTCGACCGTGCTCGAAGCCATCGCCGCCAAGGCCGCCGGCATGGAGCTCCTGGGTATGTCGCTGGTCACGAACGCTGCCGCCGGCATGACCGGGGAGGCCCTCCACCACGCCGAGGTGCTGCAGGCGGGCAAGGATGCAGCGACGCGGATCGCCGGGCTGCTCAAGAACATCCTGGAGCAGTTGTGACCGACCTGATCGCACAGGCGCAGGCCTGGCTCGCAGAAGATCCCGACCCGCAAACCCGGGCGCGGCTGCAGGAATGGCTCGACGCGGACGATCACGCGGCTCTCGCCCTGGCCTTCGCCGGACCGCTCACCTTCGGCACCGCGGGCCTGCGCGGCCCGCTCGGGCCCGGACCGGCCGCCATGAACCACATCGTGGTGGCCAAGGCCGCCGCCGGGTTGTGCCAATACGTGACGGACACCGGCGGCGCCAAGATCGTCATCGGCTACGACGCCCGACGCAACAGCCGGGAGTTCGCCGAACTCACCGCGGCCATCGCCGCCGGGGCCGGCCTGCAGGCCGAGGTGCTCCCCCGCAGACTGCCCACTCCGGTACTGGCTTACGCGATCCGTGCGAGAGGTGCCGACGCCGGGGTGGTCGTGACGGCAAGCCACAACCCGCCACAGGACAACGGCTACAAGGTGTACCTCGGCGACGGCATGCAGATCGTCTCCCCCGCCGACGCCGAGATCTCGCAACGCATCGCCGCGCAGCCGGCCTACGCTGCCATCCCCCAGTCCGATGACTGGGTCACCCTCGACGAGGGCATCGTCGAGGCGTATCTCGACCGAGTGATCTCGCTGGCCGACCCGGCGACGACCGACGGCGCCCGGCTGACGGTGGTCTATTCAGCCATGCACGGCGTCGGCGGCGGATTGTTCGAGTCGGTGTGCCAGCGCCTGGGCTTCATCGACCTGCACCCGGTGGCCGAGCAGTTCGCCCCGGACGCCGCCTTCCCGACCGTGGCCTTCCCCAACCCGGAAGAGCCCGGCGCCATGGACCTGGCGCTGGCGGCAGCCACCCGGGTCGGTGCCGACCTGATCATCGCCAACGACCCCGACGCCGACCGGTGCGCGGTTGGCATCCCCACCGAAACCGGCTTCCGGATGTTGCGCGGCGACGAGGTCGGTGTCCTGCTGGGCTGGTGGACGGCCGCGCGCGCCCCGGTCCAGGGCAGTCTGGTCACCACGATCGTCTCGAGCTCCATGCTGGAGGCGGTCGCGCGGGCCGCGGGCCTCGGCTTCCGCCAGACGCTCACGGGTTTCAAGTGGATCACCCGGCCGGACGACATCGTGTACGGCTATGAGGAAGCCCTGGGCTACTGCGTGGACCCGCAGACGGTGCGGGACAAGGACGGGATCAGCGCGTCGGTGCGGATGCTGGAACTGGCAGCGCACCTGCAGAAGCTGGGCTCCTCGGTGGCCGGACAACTCGATGCCCTCGCCGCGCAGCACGGTGTCTACCTCACCGACCAGATCAGTATCCGGGTACAGGACCTCTCCGACCGGGACCGGGCACTTGCGGCCCTGGCCGCCCGCCCGAAGGATGCCATCGCCGACCTGTCCGGGGTC
The DNA here is from genome assembly GCA_963733395.1 of uncultured Actinomycetota bacterium. Lineage (GTDB taxonomy): Bacteria > Actinomycetota > Actinomycetes > S36-B12 > UBA10799 > JADKAV01. The sequence goes on along the minus strand of CAVTCZ010000005.1, from coordinate 125,616 downwards.
ACGGACCTCACCGACTCCGCCGCCACAGGGCTGCCACCGACAGAGGGCCTGCGCCTGACTCTGGCCGGTGGTGGCCGGGTTGTGGCCCGCCCCAGTGGCACGGAGGCCAAATTGAAGGTGTACCTGGAAGTCGTCGAGCAGACCGGGGATCTCGCCGCTGACAAGGCCCGCGCCGCCCAGCGCATGGCACAACTGCGCGCCGGGTTGGAACGGTTCTTGGCGGCGACGTGAAGAACGCCAGAACCCTGGTCGCGGCCGGCCTGATCGTCATCCTCGCCGGATTCCTGTTCGTCACACTCACCGGCAACGGATCCGGCGAACCGGCCACATCGCCCACGGTCTCAGCCTCTTTCGTCGACGGCTCAGCAAGCCCGCAAGCGGCGGTCACCGTCACCCCCGGCAAGGGCACCAGCGGCCTTCCCACCGTGGCTCTTTCCACCTTGCCCACCGAAGCCCAACGAACCTACGTGCTGATCCTCGACGACGGACCCTACCCCTACCCGCAGGACGACCAAGTCTTCGGCAACCGGGAAGGGATCCTGCCGGACGAGCCCAACGGGTGGTACCGCGAATACACCGTCCCCACGCCGGGTTCGCCGGACCGGGGCGCACGACGGTTCGTCGTCGGCGAGGACGGCGTCGTCTTCTACACCGACGACCATTACGACTCCTTCCGGGAGGTGGTGCAATGAGTCCGCCCGAGGTGGTGGTGCTCGACACCCGCGACGCTCGCGACAAGCAGGCGTTCCTCGCCGCCTGCGCACGCTCGCTGGACTTCCCGGACTACTTCGGACACAACTGGGACGCCTTCGCCGACTGCCTCAGCGACTTCACCCGCGGTCGGACATCGCTGCTGGTGGTGTGGACCGGCGCCTCCGACCTGGATGCCGCCTCCCGGGAGACGGCCATCGACATCATGACCGAGCGCTTCACCGACGGCGCGGATCTGCTCATCGTCGACGATGTGCTGAGTGCACCGCAGCCGGACTTCGCCCTCGACCATGTGCAGGTGGCGATCCCGGCCGGTTCCGAGGACATCGCCCGCACCTACTGGATCGACCTGATCGGTTTGACCGAGACCCCCAAGCCGTTGGCGCTGGCCTCGCGCGGAGGCGTGTGGCTGACCGGCGAAGCCCTGAACCTGCACCTGGGGGTGCAGCAGCAGTTCGAGCCGGCCACGCAGGCACACCCGGCCATCCTGGTCCGGGACTACGACGACCTGATCGCCCGCCTGGACGCCGCCGGCCATGAGGTCCGGCCGGCCGCCGAACTGCCCGACCTGCGGCGGTTCCACACCCACGATCCGTTTGGCAACCGCATCGAGTTCATCTCGTTCTGACCGGAGGACACATGATCACCCCAGCACAGTTGGCCGGCATGGTCGACCACACCCTGCTCAAGCCCGAGGCCACGGCCGCCGACGTCGCAGCACACTGTCGGCAGGCAGGCGAGTTGGGGGTGTTCAGCGTCTGCGTCTCCCCGTCCTTCCTGCCGATCCCCGCCGACTGGTTGCACGGCGTCGCCGTGGCGACCGTGTGCGCGTTCCCCAGCGGGAAGCACAAGGCGGGGATCAAGGCCACCGAGGCCGCCCGGGCGGTGACCGATGGCGCCGACGAGGTGGACATGGTGATCGACATCGGGCACGCCATCGCCGGGGACTGGCAGGCGGTCCACGCTGATGTCTCGGCGGTCCGGGATGCCATCCCGGCAACCGTGCTGAAGGTCATCATCGAGTCGGCTGCCCTCACCGACCAGCAGATCGTCGAGGTCTGTCGCGTCTGTGCCGACGTCGGCGCCGACTTCGTCAAGACATCGACCGGCTTCCACCCGGCCGGCGGGGCGTCGGAGCACGCCGTGGAACTGATGCGGCGCACGGTCGGCGATGCCCTGGGGGTGAAGGCCAGCGGCGGTATCCGTTCCTGGGGCGACGCAGTGGCGATGGTGGACGCAGGAGCCTCCCGCCTCGGGCTCTCCGGTACGGCCGAGGTGCTTGCCGGCGGCAGGGCGACCGGGGACTACTGAGGTTCCAACCTCGCCGAAGCACCGGGCCGGGCCCGGTAAACTGGCCTTTTCACACATCGCGACAGGGAGCAGCGCCCATGCCATCCGGCACAGTCAAGTGGTTCGACACCGAGAAGGGATTCGGTTTCCTTGCCGCCGAGGACGGTGACGAGGTGTTCGTCCACGTCAGCGCGCTCGAGCCCGGCGTGACGCTGCGGCCCGGGTCGCGGGTCGAGTTCGGGGTGGTCGATGGCAGGCGCGGCAAACAGGCGCTGTCGGTGACGGTGCTGGAGCCGAGCACGAGCGTGGCGAAGGCTCGTCGCCGACCGGCCGAGCAGATGAGCCCGGTCGTGGAGGACCTGATCAAACTGCTGGATTCGGTGGGCGGGCAACTGCGTGCCGGACGCTACCCCGACGACGCGAAGGCCGCCAAGACCGCGCGCCTGCTGCGGGCGGTGGCCGACCAGCTCGACGTCTAGTTCTGCACGTCCATCCGCACGGCCCACACGCCCTTTTCCTCGCCCTCGGAGATCACGGCCAAGGGGTATCCCTCCGGCGACGCGGGAACGCGCGGGAAGCTGAAGCGGAAATACGTGGTCGTCAGCTTGTCCTGCGTAAGCCGCTGGCCGGCGATCGACGGGTACCAACCCTGCTCGGCGATGGCCGGGTCGACGCTGATCCCCACCACGTTCTCTGCGACCACGTCCAACGCCTTGGTCTGACCGCTGGCGGCCTTCTGCGCGGCCTGGGTGATGCACTCCTCGGCGTTGATCTGGCCGTCCCAGCTGAAGCAGGTGGGGGCCAGCCGCTGCGACGAGGTGCCCGTGAACACGGTCACCCCGGGCGGCGGTTTCTCGCAGGACGCCAGTGCCGCCGTCGCAGCCACTGCCAGAACGACCCCTGCCACCCTCTTCATGCGTCCTCCTCCACTTGCTGCTGGTCGGTCTCCGGGGCGCCGCCGGGCGCTTCGGGTTCGGTCTCCGGGGCGCCGCCGGGCGCTTCGGGTTCGGTCTCCGGCGCCTCTGCCGTCGGCTCCTCGGCCGGACCATCCTGCGCGGCAGGAGCATCCGCGGTGGGCTGTTCGGCTGCCTCGGGCGGCACCTCGACGTCCCGGAGGTCGTCGTAACTCATCTCATCCACGACGGTGTCCGCCACTGCCACCGAAGGGACCTGGACCGTCTCGCTGTGGGCACCACACCCGAACGTCAGGGCCACGATCCGGCCATCCACCGGCGAGTAGCCGTTGGCACACACCCCGAAGGCCTGACCCAGTGGGCCCCCGATCGTGAGCAGGAAACCGCAACTCGAGCAGTTCAAGTGGGTGGCGCGGGCGATGGCGGCACGCGGGCCCACCTCCCGGTACCAGCGATGGGCCGCGTCCCGTCGGCCTTCCGGGCTGAGGATGCGTGGTCGGCCCAGTCCCAACTCCCACTGGACCGGCTTGAGGTCGTCGTCCGGCTCTGGCTCGTCGTTCTCGCTCAACCCGGGGATCAACCGGGGGTCGTCCGGTTCGGTGACCAGGACATCCCCGGCTCCGAGGTCACCGGACTGCACCCGCTGCTTCCAGGGCACCCACGCGGGGGCGAGCAGGGCATCCCCATCCGGCAGTAGAGCCGTCTCGTCGACGGTCACATGCTCGCTGTCGGGGGCACGGCTGACCGTCACGGCCCACTGCCAACCGGTGTAGCCGGGCACGAAGCCGGCGAAGTAGTGCGTGACCACCAATGGGCCGTCGGCCACCTGCCCGACGGGCTCACCCACCAGGGCGGGTTCGGCCTCCTCGAGCAGTGCACTGCGGGCGACGTCGACCGCTGCGGCGCACACCTCATCGACCGGCCAGGCCTCGGGCTCGACGGCCTCAGGCCTCGGGCTCGGGCTCGACGGCCACAGGCTCGACGGCGTGCTCGCCGACGACGAGCGTCACCAGCTCCTCGTCCTGTTCAGTCATGCGATGCCCGCACCTGCTGATACGCGCCACGACGGCGGACGGTGTACCAGCGACCGGCCACGCCCAACCCCGCACCGACCAGACACACCGTGAGCCACCATTGGGTCCCGTGGGCCTGCAACGTGTCCCGGAAGAACAGGTACAGCACGGCGAACGCGACGAGCCAGGCCACGGTGCCCAGCGTCACGGCCAGCACGCCGTCCTCATCCAGGGGTTGCACATCCACCCTCCGACCGTACTACTAGAACCCACGGGCGAGGATCATCGGACGACAGCCAGGACCACCAGCAACACCACCAGGCCGAAGAGGACGGCCAAGGTCACGGTCCGACGGGTGCGAGGATCCACGATCAGGGAGCCCCGCCGGTTTCGAATCCGCCTTCACCGGACACCGCCGACGGCACCGGCTCGGTCGGCTCGACTTCCTCCTCCAATGGCGGTCCCGTGATGGTGTTGGTGGGCTTGGGCGACTTCGAAGGCTTCGGGGAGGTAGCCGTCGGGCTGGCCGTGGTCTGTGTGGGGGTCGGTGCGCTCGTGGTCGGCGCGGCGGTCGTCGGCGCCTGGGTCGTGGGGGCCACCGTGGTCATCGACGGCGATGCGCTGGACCGGGTCGCGCTCGGGGTGGGCGAGGGTGACGGCTCCGGTTCGTCGGTGTTGCTACGCGAGGCCCACAGCGCGCCTGCGCCCAGGCCCAGCGCGATGGCCACGATCACCGCGATGATGATCGGCAACTTCGACGGCTTCGGTTCCTGCGTCGGCTCTTCCGGGTCCTGTGCCGGAGGCATTGCCATGGTCGGGTAGTCACTCACCCTCTCAGGCTATGTCGCGCTGGCCACCCCGACCGACAGCACCCGCCGGATCAGCCGAGGTGCTCGACGACCCAATCGATGCTGGCTGTCAGCGCCGCCACATCCGACGGCTCCACGGCCGGGAACATCGCCACCCGCAACTGATTGCGACCGAGCTTGCGGTAGGGCTCCACGTCGACGATGCCGTTGGCGCGCAAGACCTTCGCCACCTCGGCGGCGTCCACAGAGTCGGCGAAGTCGATCGTGCCGACGACGGCCGAGCGCAGGTGTGGGTCGGCGACGTAGGGCGCGGTGTACTCGGTGCGTTCCGCCCAGTCGTAGAGGATGCCCGAACTCTGAGCGGTCCGTTCGGTGGTCCACTTCAGGCCACCGTTGCCGTTGAACCAGTCGACCTGTTCGGCCATCAGGGCGATCGTGGCCAGGGCCGGGGTGTTGTAGGTCTGCTCCTGCACCGAGTTGTCGATGGCGATGTTGATGTCCAGGAACGCCGGCATCCAACGCCCGGCCTCCTTGATGCGTGCGGCTCGCTGCAGCGCCCGCGGTGACATCAAGGCGAACCACAGGCCGCCGTCGGAGGCGAAGCACTTCTGCGGCGCGAAGTAGTAGACGTCGAAGTCCTCCGCCACGACCGGCAGGCCACCGGCGGCCGAGGTGGCGTCGAACATCACCAGGGCGTCACCGGAACCCTGCGGTCGGACCGCCTCGATCGCGACACCGGTGGATGTCTCGTTGTGCGGGCTGGCGTAGACGTCGAAGCCAGCCGCGGGTTCGAACGGCCCGGCGGTCCCGGGCTCGAAGGTCCGGATGTCCTGCTCTGCGAGGTGCGGTGCGATTCGTGCGGCCTTGGCGAACTTCGAGCCGAACTCGCCGAACGACAGGAACTGACCACGGTCCTCGATGAGGCCGAACGTGGCGATGTCCCAGAAAGCGGTGGCGCCACCGTTGCCCAGGATGACCTCGTAGCCCTCGGGCAGCGTGAACAGGTCCCGCAGTCCCTGCCGCAGGCGCTTGACCTGGTTCTTCACACCCGGCTTGCGGTGCGAGGTCCCCAGGTACGTCGGGGCCATGGCGACCAACGCGTCCACTTGCTCGGCGTCGCACCTTCGAAGGGCCGCTCCCGAAGCGGCCGTCGACGGGTTTCAGTTCGGCGGGAATCTGCAGATCGTTCACGATCCCAGGCTAGACGCGGTCTCGTGAGGGCAATTCCGCGACCCCGCGCCGTCACTCCGCCGAGTGTCGCGATAGCGCATGGACACGCTGGCGTGTCTGTGCACCTTTGCAGCACTCGAGGAGCCGCCGAACCCCTACTCCACCCGGAAGCCGACCTCGGGTTGGTAACCGCTGGGCGCAACCATGACCGGGTCCCAGCCCGGCACGTCCTCCGGGCGGCGCGGGGCCGGGCCCACGTACCGGGCGGAGGGCCGGATCAAGCGGCCGGTCGTCTTCTGCTCGAGCACGTGCGCGCTCCACCCGGCGAGCCGGGCACAGGTGAACATGGACGTGAACATGTGTGCCGGGACCTCTGCGAAGTCCAGGACGATGGCCGCCCAGAACTCGACGTTGGTCTCCAGCACCCGATCCGGGCGCCGGGCGCGCAGTTCGGACAGCGCGGCCTGCTCCAGCGCCAGGGCGACCTCGTAGCGCGGGGCGTTGAGCTCCCGGGCGGTGCGCCGCAAGACGCGGGCACGGGGGTCCTCCGCCCGGTAGACCCGGTGACCGAATCCCATCAGGCGCTCGCCACGGTCCAATACGCCCTTCACATACGCGTCGGCGTCACCACTGCGTTCGATCTCCTCGATCATCCCCAGTACCCGGCTCGGGGCGCCGCCGTGCAGCGGGCCGCTCATGGCGCCCATCGCGCCCGAGATGGCCGCGGCCACGTCGGCGCCGGTGGAGGCGATCACCCGGGAGGTGAAGGTGGAGGCGTTCATGCCGTGCTCCGCTGCCGACACGAAGTAGGCGTCCACCGCCTGCACGTGCGAGGGATCCGGCTCGCCGCGCCAGCGCACCATGAACCGTTCGACGATGGTCTTCGCCTTGTCGATCTCCGCCTGCGGCACCATCGGCTGCCCCAGACCGCGCGCGGACTGGGCGACGAAACTCATGGCCATGACCGAGACGTGGGCAAGGTTCTCGCGGGCGGTGTCGTCGTCGATGTCCAGCAGCGGCCGCAGCCCCCACGCCGGCGACAGCATGGCGATCGCCGACTGCACGTCCACCCGCACGTCCCCGGAGTGCACGGGGATCGGGAACGGCTCGGCCGGGGGCAATCCGGGGTTGAACTCGTTGTCGACCAGTAGCCCCCAGACGTTGCCGAACGAAACCCGGCCGACCAGATCCTCGATGTCGACGCCTCGGTACCGCAACGAACTGCCCTCTTTGTCGGGCTCTGCGATCTCCGTCTCGAAGGCGATGACGCCTTCCAGCCCGGGTACGAATTCGCTCATCTGCACACTCCAGCGTTTGTCAGGACCGCTTCGGTCAATAACCTAGTGGCCAACAGGCGAACAGGGTGCGGTGAGGCTGGAATGAACGAGATTCGCAGGATCGACTACCAATCGGGGCCGCTGCTGGAGACGGACCTGGCCGAGTCCCCGCTCGAACAGTTCCGGCTCTGGCTGGCTCAGGCCGACGCCGCCGGCATCGAGGAACCGAATGCCATGGCAGTGGCCACGGTGGACGCCAACGGGCAGCCGCACGTGCGCACGATCCTGTGCAAGGAGGTCACCGCCGACGGCTTCGTCTTCTTCACCAACTTCGCCTCCGACAAGGGCCGACAGATCGACCAGAACCCGCAGGTCGGGATCTGCTTCCACTGGCAACCACAACACCGGCAAGTCCGGGCCACGGGGGTGGCGCAGCGACTGTCCGACGAGGAGTCGGACGCCTACTTCGGATCCCGGCCCCGCGATGCCCAACTGGGTGCGTGGTCGTCACCGCAGTCGCGCGTCATCCCGGACCGGGACTACCTGCGCGACCACTGGGACGGCGCCACGGCCCGGTTCCCGGCCGAGGTGCCGCGGCCCCAGGATTGGGGCGGGTACGTCGTACGTCCGACCACGATGGAGTTCTGGCAGGGTCAACCATCGCGCTTGCACGACCGACTGCGGTTCGTGCGCCGCGGCGATGGCGGCCTCGACGATGCCGCGTCGTGGCGTGTCCAGCGGCTCGCGCCCTGACCTAACCGCGCTCCACGTATCCCTGCAGGGCTGCGGCGACCACATCGTCCAACTGGTCGCCGCGGACTCTGGCCACCCGCTTGGCCGACTTCGCCAGCGGCTTGGGCAGCTTGACCTCGAGCGTGACCCGCTTGGCCTTCTTGGGGCCGCGGGACACGAGCGTGTCGGAGGTGCGACCGCCGATACCCACCACGGGGCGCAACTCCGTCCGCGGTGCCGGCAGCGGAACGGCGGGCACCGGTGCGACCGGGTGCACGTCGGAGTCGGGCGCTTTGCGCAGCGCAGGGCGTGGCGGTGGGTTGATCATCGGCCCTCCCGGGCGAGTTGTTCGGCGACGGTGCGTCCGGTGATGTCGGCGACCCGACCGAGCAGATCGTCGAAGGCGCGGGCCGCCGATCTGGCACCTGCAGACTTCCAGGCGTGGATCGGGACACCTGCACCCTGTGCCTGTTGGATGGCGGTGCGCTCGGGGATCGGCTCTGTGACCTTCACGCCGAACACGTGGCGCAACTCGTCGAGACGGTAACGATGCTCGGACAGGGTTGCGCGGCTGCGGTTGGGCACGATCGCCACCACTGTGAGGCTGGGGTTGCCCTCACCGCGGGCCACCTGCACGGCCTCCACCGCCTGCTCGGCACCCTGCACTGCGAAGTAGGAGGGCTCGGTCACGATCACGGCCTGGTTGGCCGCGAACAGGGCGTTGCGGGTCAACTCCCCCAGCGACGGCGGACAGTCCAGCAGGATCAAGTCGTAGCGACCGGCCACCCCCTTCAGCGCCCGCTGCAGTCGGCGTACCGGATCCGCCCCCGAGGGCACGGCACGGTGCTCCAGTGCGCGTTCGGAGGCGATGACGTCCACCTCCGGACCCCACCCGCTGCCCGCGATCGCATCGAGGGCCACCCCGGCGCGCCCGTCGTACAGCACGTCGGAGGTCGAATACTCGGGCGTTTGCGCCAGGTTCAGCCCGGCGGTCGCGTTGGCCTGCGGATCCAGATCCACCAGCAGCACCCGGCGCCCCTCGTGCATCGCGGCGCTGGCCAATCCGAGCGTCACGGTGGTCTTGCCGACACCCCCTTTGAGGCTCAGCACGGCGACCACCGGCGCGTCCATGGCCGTCATTGTGCCATTGATCAGGGCATTTCCCCGGTCGCTTCGCGCTCCCGGCGAGTGTCGCGCCGTTGTCGGTCACCCCGGGCGAGTGGTGCACGGTTGTCGTTTTCAGGGCCCGAAAACAGCAACCGCGCAGCACTCGCGGCCCGAAAACAGCAACCGCGCAGCACTCGCGGCTCTAGCCTCCGGGTGACTCACTCAACTGCGGGGCGGGAGCGCCTGGAAGCGGGCCAGCGCCACTTCCCGCTCCCGCGCGTGGTCGACGATCGGGGCCGGGTAGTCGACGGCGAGGACGCCGGGTTCATGCGGGTCAGGAACCTCGGCCAGTTCCGGGACGTACCGGCGGATGTAGTCCCCGTCGGGGTCGAACCGCCGGCCCTGGGTGACCGGGTTGAAGACCCGGAAGTACGGCGCCGCGTCGGTGCCACAGCCGGCGACCCACTGCCAGCCGAGCTGGTTGTTCGCCACATCGGCATCGACCAGGTGCTCCAGGAACCACGCCGCCCCCCGCTGCCACGGCTGATGAAGGTCCTTGATCAAGAAACTGGCGGTCACCATCCGCAGGCGGTTGTGCATCCAGCCCTCGGCGAGCAGTTGCCGCATGCCCGCGTCCACGAACGGGTAGCCGGTGCGTCCCTGCGTCCAGTCCTGGAAGTGCCGGTCGTCGTGGGAGTACTCCATGTCGCTGTCGAACCGTGCGTCCAGGCTCGACCACACCGCCTGCGGCTGGTGCCACAGGACATCGGCGTAGAACTCCCGCCAGGCCAGTTGCCTGGCGAACGGATCGGTGTGCGGGTCGGGGATCTCCGACAGCAGCGTGCGCGGGTGGATCTGCCCGAAGTGCAGCGCGGCCGACAACCGGCTCGTGCCGGGCACCCCCGGGGTGTCGCGGTGGGACCGATAACTGCTCAAGCCCCCATCGCGGAACTGCCGCCACTGCCTCAGCGCGGCGTCACCAGGCTCGAGGGTGGCTGGCGACGCCCAGCCCCGCGCCAACCACGCCTTGTAGAACGGGGTGAAGACCCGGAACCCGGCACCGGCCTGGTTGCGCAACTGTCCCGGTGGCACGGCGTAGGGGGTGTCGATGGCCCGCAATTCGACGCCTTCGGCCGCCAACGCCCGAGCCACCGCCTCGTCGCGGGTCGCGGCGAACGGCGTGGTGTCGGCGGTGCAGAAGACGGTTCGGGCCCCCTGCTCGCGCGCCAACGCCGCCAGGACGGCAGCCGGGTCACCAGAGGTCACCGTCAGTGGGCGCTGTGCCGACAATTGCGCCAGCGCCCGGGTCAGGTACTCAGAACGCACGGCGCCGACACCGGCCAACTTCGGGTCGTGGATGAACACCGCGTGCGCATCCGGACCGGCCGCAGCCAGGGCCGGATTGTCCGCCACCCGCAGGTCCCTGCGGAACCAGTGGATGGCCGGCATCAGACGGGATCGACCGCGATGTGCTCGGCGACCGCCAGCGGGACCTCCGCATATTCGCCGCCGCTGCCGACGAGTAGCCCCCCGGGTGACCGGCTGACCTTGACTGTGGAGCCCGGCGTGGCGCCGGCCCGGCGCAGCGCAGCCATCACTTCGTGCTCGGTCTGCAGCGGCTCGTCGATGCGGAGCACCAGCACCCGCACCGGCGAGGACCCGATCCGCCCCGCGACCTCGCTCAGCGGTGTCGCAGTGGCCACGTTGGGGTCGGCGGCAGCGCCCAACCCGGCCAGGCCGGGGATGGGGTTGCCGTACGGCGAGGTGGTGGGGCGCTCCAGCAGATCCCAGATCCGCTTCTCCACCGCTTCGCTCATCACGTGTTCCCAGCGGCAGGCCTCGGCGTGCACGTCCTCCCACGGCAGACCGATGACATTGACCAGCAGGCACTCGGCCAAGCGGTGCTTGCGCATGACCGATATGGCGTAGGCACGCCCGGCGGGGGTCAGCTCCAAGTGCCGGTCACCGGAGACGATGACCAATCCGTCGCGCTCCATCCGGGCAACCGTCTGCGACACCGTGGGACCCGACTGCCCGAGCCGCTCCGCGATGCGCGCCCGCAGCGGCACCGTGCCCTCTTCCTCGAGTTCGAACACGGTGCGCAGGTACATCTCGGTGGTATCGATCAGTTCGCCGCTCACCAGATCATTGTGTCCTAGGCCTTCCAGCACGCAACCGCCGCCGACATTTCCGGCACGCATCGGGCGGATGCGGGACCCGGCGCCACCCAGCAGGTTCTCCGACGTTGTTGCTCTGCGCCCGCGGCGTGTCGGGGCAACAAGGTCGCAGAACCCCGAGGCCTTGAGCGGGCTTCACGCACCGTGACCGGATTCCGGCGACCCAACTGCATGCCGGTGGACGCCACCGCGACACCACATCTTGTGGCTGTCAGGCTGGACATATCCACATGTTGTGGAAATCGCAGAATTCACCCCCTGACCAGGGAAAAGGCCCGCCACCCGGAGTTGGAGGACCCGGTGGCACGACCGCAAATCGATCCGCTAGCGTGACAAAACCGTTACCCAAAACGTAGGGCGTGTCGCTTGACTTTCGCCCCCCAACGAACCGATGCAACGGCAGACAGCGAGGAGACTCACGATGAGGCGGACTGCGATCAGCGGCGCGGCGATCTGCGCACTGCTGGCCCCGGCAGCCCCCGCACTTGCGGACACCCAACCGATCCTCACCTCCGGCATGCAGCACCCGGCGGTCAAGCGGGTGCAGAAGGCCCTCGGCATCAGCCCCCAGACCGGCTTCTTCGGGCCGATCACGCTGGAGGCCGTCAAAACCTACCAGCGCAGTCACGCCATCCCCAGCACAGGGGTCGTGGGCCCGCTGACCTGGGCGTCACTGACGGCCCAGCACCAGGCCACCCGCACCAAAGCCAAGAAGGCCAAGCAGAAGCAGAAGGTGCACAAGGCCAAGAACGCGAAGAAGGCCGAAGGCCAGAGGCCAAGAAGACCAAGAGCGCCTCGCAGACCAACCCCGCGACCGCGATGACCCTGAAGTTCGGTGACCGGGGAGCCGCGGTGCTGTTCCTGCAGAAGGAACTAGGGGTGCAGCCACAAACCGGCTACTTCGGCAGCATCACCCAGTCGTACGTCCAGGCACTGCAGACCGCCGCGAAACTGCCGGTCACCGGCGTCGTCGACGCCGCCACCTGGCGCAAGGTCGGCAAGGTGACATTCACCCCGCCGGTGGTGACCCCCGCGCCCGCACCGGCCGGTACCTCGCTGCCCGCCCCGAGCAACGCGACGGCCGCGAAGATCCTGCAGGTCGCCGCCTCGCAGGCGGGCGTGCCGTACGTGGCCAGCGGCTACTCGCCCGAGCAGGGTTTCAACTGCAGCAGCTACACCCAGTGGGTCTACGAGCAGGTCGGCATCGACCTCGGCGGCGCCTACACCGTGTGGCAGTACAACAAGAGCCGCCACATCACGGCGGCCGAAGCCAAGCCCGGTGACCTCGTGTTCTTCTACAACTACGAGAACAACTTCATCGGCCATGTCGGGATCTACGCCGGCAACTCGATGATGTGGCACGCACCGCGCACCGGCCGGGTGGTCAGCCTCGAGCGCGTCTACACCGACAAGGTCTACTACGGGCGGGTCCTCAACCAGTAGCCGGTAGATTCCAGCCATGACGGTCCCCACGTCCCCCGACGCCCTGTCCGTGTTCGCCCCCGGCTGTCTGGAAGGCCGCACCGCCCTGGTGACAGGTGGCGGCTCCGGCATCGGACGGGCAACCGCACAGTTGCTGGCCGGGCTGGGCGCGTCGGTGACGGTGGTGGGACGGCGGTTGGAGGCACTGCAGGAGACCGCAGCGCACCGCCCCGATCGGATCACCTGCGCGACCGCCGACCTGCGCGAACCCGACCAGGTCGACGCGATGCTCGAAGGCGTCGAGGCGTGCGACTTCCTGCTGAACAACGCCGGCGGGCAGTTCGTCGCACAGGCGCAGGACATCACGTACAAGGGATTCCGCGCTGTCACCCGGCTCAACCTCGACGCCCCGTGGTACCTCACGACTCAGATCGCCAACCGCTTCTTCATCCCCGCCGGCTACGGCAAGATCGTCTCGATCACCATGACCCCCCACCGCGGGATGCCGCTGATGGCCCACTCCTCAGCGGCTCGCGCAGCCGTCGAGAGCCTCACCCGTAACTGGGCCGCGGAGTGGGGGCGCTTCGGTATCCGGGCGGTCGCGCTGGCCCCCGGCATCGTCCACACCGAGGCCTGGCAGCGCTATGGCCTGGCGCCCGAGCAGGTTTCCGCGGGCCTGCCCGTCGGCCGCCTGCAGACCGCCGACGAGGTGGCAGCGATGGCGGCGTTCCTCTTCTCCGCCGCCGGCGACTACATCACCGGCACGACCTTCACCTGCGACGGCGGTTTCGACATCGCCGGACCGACCGCAGCGGGCTGATCCGAGGGTGGTCCTTGCACAAACCCACACCGAGCCGGCCAGCCCAGCCGACGTTGTGAATATCGCGTCACCCAGCGCACAGATGTTGGCACACACCGGCCACCACCCACACCGAGCCGGCCAGCCGCGCCCGGCCGCGGGCGTGACACCGCGGGGGCAAGCGGCGTAGCCTCATGTGCCACCCGGAGGTGCCGCATGAACCAACCCGTCGAGGTCTCGCCCTTCCATCGCCGCGACCTGAGTCTTGCGGGCTTCCTGTTGCACGGTCGGTGGCCCGAAAGCACCCGCGAGTGGTCACAGGTGCTGGCGTTGGCGGTGCGGATCGCGGCGGTTCCGGGGATCCTCGCCACGACCACCGTCTTCCGGGCGACCGAGGACACCCCCGCGGTCGGCGACGGCCACGCGGTCGGAGTCATGGCCAGCGCCGGCCCCGTCCTCGGCGACGACGCCCCCGGACCGGGTTCCCTGTCCCAGCCCCGCCCGCCGGCACTGTTCGTGCTGCACCCACCGGCGGAGACCCGGCCGTCGCTCCCGGAGACCGAAGGTGCCGCCTCCGGGGTGTTGTGGTTGCCCGGCCTCCCGGAGTTGGGGCTCGACCACCGGGCGGCCTGGGTCGAGGCCGAGGCGGACGGAACCGTCACCCGCCTACTCAGCGCCGTGGACGTAGACCCCTGGCAAGACCCCGATCTCGCGGTGCTGGCCACGCTGGTGGCCGCATGAACGAGGGCCTGCAGATCCGCAGCGGTTCGACTGCTGCCCGGATCCTCCCGGACCGGGGCTTCAACTGCTTCTCTTTGGTCGTCGACGGATTCGATTATCTGCACCAGGCGCCCGACCTCTTTCCCGATGGCAGCCCGACCCGCAGCGGCACGCCCATCCTCTTCCCATGGCCGAACCGGATCGCCGGATCGCGATTCGAGTGGCAGGGGATCAGCTACGACCTGCCCCACACCGAGGCAGCCACCGGCGCCAGCCTGCACGGCTACGCGTGCCACGCCCCCTGGCGGGTGCTGGAGATCGGGCCCGACCGGATCACCGGAGAGTTCGTCCTGTCCCGGGACGCACCCGGACAACCGTGGCCGGCCGACGCCGGGCTGCGGGTCACCTACCGCGTCGAGCCCACGGCGCTGATCGTCGACTCCGAGGTCTTCTGCGCCGACGACCGCCCGCTGCCGTACGGGCTCGGTTTCCACCCGTACTTCCGGGTGCCCGGTCCGTTCGACCAGTGGTTGCTGCAGTGTGACGCCGGGGGCACCTGGCCGCTGGCGAACATGATCCCGACCGGCGAAACGGTCGACGTGCCACCGCGGCTGGATTTCCGCAAAGCGCGCCGACTCGGCGACGAGCACCTCGACGACGTCCTCACCGGCCTCCCGGCAGCCACCGGGGTAACCCGTCGCGCCGCCTTGTTGTCCATGGCCTCGGCGCTCACCCTGTCCAGCGACCCCGCCTTCCGGGAGTACGTGCTGTTCACGCCCACCTCCCGGGACGCCGTCGCCATCGAGCCGTACACCTGCACCACCGACGCCGTGCACCTCGACGCCCGCGGTCTCGATGCCGGGTGGCGGGTGCTCGCCCCCGGGACGGTCGAAAGGTTCAGCTGGCGGGTGGACATCGCCTGAGCCGGCCGACCTCGGCGCATCGGTGGCGAGCCATGAGCCGCCGCTGAACGAGATCAGCGCCGATTGCTACGGTTTCAGTACTCGAAGGGAGACCCATGGGACACCTTGCTCGGTGGGCAGTGCGCAAACCGGTAATCGCGATCATCTCCTGGTTCGTGCTGTTCCTGGTGATCGGTGTCCTGGGAAGCCGCTTCGGCGGGGACCTCAAAGACTCCTTCGAGTTGCCCGGCACGGAGTCGCAGGTCGCGCAGAACCTGCTGTCGGAGACCGCTGGCGCCAACGCCGCCAGTGGCGCGACTGCAAAGATGATCTGGGGAGTCGAGGCCGGCACCGTCAACGAGACCGGGGTCAAACAGACCGTCACGCCCTTGATGGAGAAGTTCGCCGAGCTGCCCGGTGTCGCGTGTGTGACGTCGCCCTACGGCCAGACCTACGGACCGAACTGCCCCGTGCAGAAGCGGCAGGAGAGCCCCTTCCCGCTGCCTCCGGAGATCCAGGCCAAGATCGACAAGGCCACGGCGGCGGCGATCGAAACGACCTCGCCCATCAGCAAGGATGAGAAGGTCGCCTACGCCACCATCCTCTTCGACAGCGCCACGGACGTACCGGCGGACACGGCCTCGACCATCATCGACGACGTGAAGGCGGCCAACGGCCAGAACGGCGTGACGATCGGCGCCAACGGTCAGGTCCTGGCCTTCGCCGGGCAGGAGCCGCCCAGTGGCGAGGCGATCGGCATCCTCGTGGCGATCATCATCCTGCTGCTCGCGTTCGGTTCCGCGGTGGCGGCCGGCCTGCCCATCGTGACCGCCGTCTTCGGGCTTGCCGCGGGCCTGAGCCTGGTCACGTTCACCGCCAACTTCTTCAACGTCGCCACGTTCGCTCCGACGCTGGCCGCGATGATCGGCCTGGGCGTCGGCATCGACTACTCGCTGTTCATCCTCAACCGTTTCCGGCAGGCGGTGATGGCCGGACACGACCCGAAGGATGCGGTCCTGGAGGCCGTCAACACCGCAGGTAGGGCGGTCCAGTTCGCCGGCACCACCGTGATCATCGCCCTGCTGGGCTTGTTCGTCCTGGGTATCGGGTTCTTCAACGGCCTGGCCATCGCCGCCTCCTTGACCGTGGCCATGGTCATGCTGTCCGCGGTGTGGCTGCTGCCTGCCCTGTTGTCCCTCTTGGGGAGCAAGGCCCTGGGACTGCGCATGCCCTGGGCGCGCAAGAAGAAGGACTGGCACCCCGAGGGTGGCGCGTGGGCCCACTACGGCCGGCAGCTGCAGAAGCGGCCCTGGTTGTACACCATCGCCGCCGCCGCGCTGGTCATGGTCATGGCGATCCCCTACTTCAGCATCCGCCTCGGTTTCCCGGACGACAGCGGCCAGCCGGTGGGCAGCCCCGCACGGGTGGCATACGACCTCACGGCGGAGGGCTTCGGGCCGGGCAGCAACGGGCCGTTCTTCGTGGCCGTGCAGTTGCCCTACGCGTTGGACGAGGATTCGCTGCGCAGCCTCATCGTCGACTTGAACGAAACGCCCGGCGTCGCCCGGACGATCCCGACCGTCGAGATGGTTCCCGTTTCTGTGACGGCCAACCAGACGATCGCCGCGATACAGGTCATCCCGACCACCGGCCCACAGTCGCCGGAGACCGAGGACCTGCTGCAGCGGCTGCGTGAGGACACCATCCCGAAGGCCGAGGAGGGCACCACGATGCGTGCCTACGTCGGCGGCGCCACCGCCGTGACCGCGGACTTCACCTCCGTGTTGTCCGACGCCCTGCCCATCTTCTTGGCCGTGGTGGTGGGTTTGGGCTTCATCGCCCTGACCATCCTGTTCCGGTCGCTGATCGTGCCGCTGATGGGCGCCGCCACCAGTCTGCTCAGCCTGGGTGCAGCGCTCGGGGTGACCGTCGCCATCTTCCAATGGGGTTGGGGGGCCAGCCTGATCGGCGTCACCGCCACCGGCCCGATCCTGCCCTTCTTGCCGATCATGGTCTTCGCGATCCTGTTCGGGCTGTCGATGGACTACCAGGTGTTCTTGGTCAGCCGCATGCACGAGGAATGGGTGCACACGAAGGACAACGGACTGGCGGTCCGCCGCGGACTGGCCGGATCCGGTCGGGTCGTGGCCATCGCCGCAGCCATCATGTCCAGCGTCTTCCTGGCGTTCATCCCGACCCCGGAGGACACGATCAAGCTGTTCGGTGTGGGTCTGGCGACGGCCGTACTGGTCGACGCCTTCATCATCCGGTTGATCCTGGTGCCATCGCTGATCAGCTGGATCGGCCCACCCACCTGGTGGCTGCCGAAGTGGCTGGGCTTCCTGCCCGAGGTGCACATGGAGGCCGAGGGCGCCGAGGACGAGATCGTGGCCGATGACCCGGAACTGCTCGGGACACGTTGAGGCTGGTGGCGGTTCGCCGCTTCGGAGCGGGTGGGCGCGGCTAACCCCGCGCCCGCGTTAGCCTGAGGGACAGCCGTTAGTCCCGGGCACAGCCGTTAGCCGGAACCGTGTTTGGGACTAACCGCTGTCCTTGGGACTAACCGCTGCAGAGCCGATGACCCGGAACTGCTCGCGACGCGTTGAGGCTGGTGGCGGTTCGCCGCTTCGGAGCCGGTGGGCGCGGCTAACCCCGCGCCCGCGTTAGCCTGAGGGACAGCCGTTAGGCCCGGGCACAGCCGTTAGCCGGAAATCCGTGTCTGGGACTAACCGCTGTCCTTGGGACTAACGCCTGCCGTTCCGACTAACCGCTGCTCCCCGGGCCCGCCGGTCCCCCTACCCATAGACACAGCGATGCCCCCGACCACCAGGGCCGGGGGCATCCACACTGTGCAGGGTCAGCGGTAGTCGCCGCGGTCCCCGAGGTAGCTGTCGTCCAGCGGGACGCTCGCACCGGTCACATCGTCGAAGTGCCCGTACGAGAAGTCGTCGTACGCCCGGTACTGCGCGTACACCGCATCGCGTGCCTCCTGGGTCGGCTGCACCTGCAGGTTCCGGTACTGCGAGAGTCCGGTTCCGGCCGGGATCAGCTTGCCCAGGATGACGTTCTCCTTCAGCCCCAGCAGCGGGTCACTCTTGGCCTGGATCGCCGCCTCGGTGAGCACCCGGGTGGTCTCCTGGAAGGAGGCCGCGGACAGCCACGACTCGGTGGCCAGCGAGGCCTTGGTGATGCCCATCAACTCGGGTCGTCCGGAAGCCGGCGTGCCGCCCTCCATGACCACCTGCCGGTTGACCTCGCGGAAGTTCGACATCTCCACCACGTCGCCGGTCACGAACGGGGAGTTCCCCGGCTCGATGATGGTGACGCGCTTGAGCATCTGCCGGACGATGACCTCGATGTGCTTGTCGTGGATCGACACACCCTGCGGCCGGTACACCGCCTGCACCTGGTCCACGAGGTGCTGCTGCACCGCACGCGGGGTCAGGATGCGCAGGATCTGCTTCGGGTCCTCCACACCTGCGGTCAACTTGGTGCCCGCCTTGATGTGCTGGCCCTCCTCGACCTCGAGCTTGACCTTCTTGGACACCGCCTGCTCGATCGGCTCCGACCCGTCGTCCGGGGTCACAGTGATCTTGCGCGCCTTGTCGGTGTCCTCGATGCTCACGGTTCCGGTCGCCTCGCTGATCGGGGCCAGTCCCTTGGGGGTCCGGGCCTCGAACAACTCGGTCACACGCGGCAGACCGTGGGTGATGTCCTCACCTGCCACACCACCGGTGTGGAAGGTGCGCATCGTGAGCTGGGTACCCGGCTCACCGATGGACTGCGCGGCGACGATGCCGACGGCCTCACCGACGTCCACGAGCTTGCCCGTGGCCAGCGAGCGGCCGTAGCACAGGGCACAGACACCGACCTTGCTCTCACAGGTCATGACACTGCGCACACGGACCTTCTCGACGCCCTGCTCGGCCAGCGAGACGATCAGCGGGGTGGCCAGGTCGACCCCGGCCTCCGCAACCACCTTGCCGTCGACCACGACGTCCTGCGACAGGGTGCGGGTGGCCACCGAGGTGTCCACGTGCTCCCCGACGATCCCGTCCTTGGCGAACTCGACCTCGATGCTGCGCTCGGTCCCACAATCGTGCTCACGGATGATCACGTCCTGGCTGACGTCCACCAGTCGCCGGGTGAGATACCCGGAGTCGGCGGTCCGCAGTGCCGTGTCCGCAAGCCCCTTCCGGGCACCGTGGGTGGAGATGAAGTACTCCAGCACGCTCAAGCCCTCGCGGAAGTTGCTCTTGATCGGCCGGCTGATGGTCTCACCCTTGGTGTCGGCCACCTGCCCCCGCATGCCCGCGATCTGGCTGATCTGGTTCATGTTTCCGCGAGCACCGGACTTGACCATCATCCAGACGGGGTTGCGCTCCGGGAAGTTCTCGGCCATCGCGACCGACACCTCGTCGCGGGTCTCCCGCCAGATGTTCTCCAGGTCCCGGCGGCGCTCGATGTCATCGAGTTGACCGCGGTGGAACTGGGTCTCGACCTTCGCGGCCTTGTCCTCGGCGGCGGCCAGCAGCGCGTCCTTGCTGTCGGGCACGTGGAAGTCGGAGATGGCCACGGTGACCCCGGAACGGGTCGCCCAGTGGAAACCCATCTCCTTGAGCCGGTCGAGGGTCTGCGCCACGACTGCCTTGCTGTAGCGCTCCGACAGGTCGTTGACCAGCGCCCCGAGCCGACCCTTGTCGACCTGCTCGTTGACGTACGGGTAGTCGTCGGGCAGTGCCTCGTTGAACAGCGCCCGTCCCAGCGTCGTCTCGACCGGCTTGCCGTCGTTGCGACCTTCGAGCCGGATCTTGATCGTCGCCTGCAGGTTCAGCTCGCGGTGGTCGCGGGCCATCAGCGCCTCGGCGATCGAGGCATAGGCATGCCCCTCCCCGGCAGCTCCGTCGAGCTGCGTGGTGAGGAAGTAGATGCCCAGCACCATGTCCTGCGTCGGTGTCGTGATCGGCTTGCCGTTGGCCGGCGACAGGATGTTGTTGCTCGACAGCATCAGAATCCGGGCCTCGGCCTGCGCCTCGGCACTCAGCGGCAGGTGCACCGCCATCTGGTCACCGTCGAAGTCGGCGTTGAACGCGGTGCAGACCAGCGGGTGGATCTGGATGGCCTTACCCTCGATCAACTGCGGCTCGAAGGCCTGGATCCCCAGCCGGTGAAGTGTGGGCGCGCGGTTGAGCATCACGGGGTGTTCGGTGATGACCTCTTCGAGGACGTCCCACACCTCGTGGCGCTGCTGGCGTTCCACCATCCGCTTGGCACTCTTGATGTTCTGCGCGTGGTTCAGGTCGACCAGGCGCTTCATCACGAACGGCTTGAACAGTTCCAGCGCCATCTGCTTCGGCAACCCGCACTGGTGCAACTGCAACTGCGGGCCGACGACGATGACCGAACGGCCCGAGTAGTCCACGCGCTTGCCGAGCAGGTTCTGGCGGAACCGGCCCTGCTTGCCCTTGAGCATGTCGGACAGCGACTTCAGCGCCCGGTTGCCCGGACCAGTCACCGGACGGCCGCGGCGGCCGTTGTCGAACAGTGCGTCGACGGCCTCCTGCAGCATCCGCTTCTCGTTGTTCACGATGATCTCGGGCGCACCCAGATCCAGCAGGCGCTTGAGCCGGTTGTTGCGGTTGATCACCCGGCGGTACAGGTCGTTGAGGTCGGAGGTCGCGAACCGGCCACCGTCCAACTGCACCATGGGCCGCAGGTCCGGCGGGATCACCGGGACGGCGTCCAGCACCATGCCCAGCGGCGAGTTGCTGGTGTTGAGGAACGCGCTGACGACCTTCAGCCGCTTCACAGCCCGCACCTTCTTGGCACTGCGGCCGGTGCGCACGATCTCGCGCAGGGTCTCCGCCTCCGCCTCGAGATCGAAGGTGCGCAGCCGCTCCTGGATCGCCTGCGCGCCCATGTAGCCCTCGAAGTACTTGCCGAAGCGGTCGCGCATCTCGCGGTAGAGCTGCTCGTCGCCCTCGAGGTCCTGCACCTTCAGGGTCCGGAAGCGGTCGAACACCGCGTCGAGGCGGTCGATCTCCTTGTCGAACCGCTTGCGGATCTGGTTCATCTCGCGCTCGCCGGCGTCCCGCGTCTTCTTCTTGACGTCGGCTTTGGCCCCGGCCTCTTCCAGCTTGGCCAGGTCCTCCTCGAGCTTCTCCTGGCGCCGGTTGATCTCGTCGTCGCGGCGGTTCTCCAGTTGCTTCTTCGACATCTGGATCTTCGTCTCCAGCGACGGCAGGTCGCGGTGGCGACCCTCCTCGTCGACACTGGTGACCATGTAGGCCGCGAAGTAGATGACCTTGTCCAGGTCCTTCGGGGCGATGTCCAGCAGCAGGCTCAGCCGGCTGGGCACACCCTTGAAGTACCAGATGTGCGCGACCGGTGCGGCCAGTTCGATGTGGCCCATCCGCTCACGACGCACCTTGGAACGGGTCACCTCGACGCCACAGCGCTCACAGATGATGCCCTTGTAACGCACCCGCTTGTACTTGCCGCAGTAGCATTCCCAGTCGCGGGTCGGTCCGAAGATCTTCTCGCAGAACAGGCCGTCGCGCTCGGGCTTGAGCGTGCGGTAGTTGATGGTTTCGGGTTTCTTCACCTCGCCGTGCGACCAGGCCCGGATGTCCTCACCGGTGGCCAGGCCGATGCGCAGTTCGTCGAAGAAGTTCACGTCCAGCACGTGGTGGTCCTTTGCTGTCTCGTTTTGTGGACTAGTTGGCTGTGGTTGCAGTTGCCTGCCTTGGTCCGTCAGACCTCTTCGACGCTGCTCGGCTCCCGCCGCGACAGGTCGATCCCCAATTCCTCGGCTGCTCGGAAGTACTCGTCATCGGAGTCCTTCATGTCGATCGCGGAGCCGTCACCGGCCAGCACCTCGACGTTCAGGCACAACGACTGCATCTCCTTGACGAGCACCTTGAACGACTCGGGGATGCCGGGCTCGGGGATGTTCTCCCCCTTGACGATCGCCTCGTAGACCTTCACCCGGCCGACGACATCGTCACTCTTGATGGTGAGCAACTCCTGCAGGGCGTAGGCGGCGCCGTAGGCCTCGAGGGCCCACACCTCCATCTCGCCGAACCGCTGCCCACCGAACTGCGCCTTGCCGCCCAGCGGCTGCTGGGTGATCATCGAGTACGGACCGGTGGACCGGGCGTGGATCTTGTCGTCCACCAGGTGCAGCAGTTTCAGGATGTAGACGTAGCCGACCGAGACCGGGTCCGGGAACGGCTCACCGGTGCGGCCGTCGAGCAGCCGCGCCTTCGCCTCGTTGTTGACCAGTTGCTCCCTGTCTGCAGGGATCAGCGTGGAATCCAACAGGCCCTCGATCTCACCCTCGCGGACACCGTCGAAGACCGGCGATGCCACCCGGGTGTTGGGCGGCGCCGAGCGCGCGTCCTTGGGCAGGTTCTTCGCCCAGTCCGGGTCGCCGACGACGTTCCAGCCCTGGTGGGCGACCCACCCGAGGTGGGTCTCCAGCACCTGACCGACGTTCATGCGGCCGGGCACGCCCAGCGGGTTCAGCACGATGTCGACCGGGGTGCCGTCCTCCATGAACGGCATGTCCTCCACGGGGAGGATCTTGGCGATGACGCCCTTGTTCCCGTGGCGGCCGGCGAGCTTGTCGCCCTGCGTGATCTTGCGCTTCTGGGCGACATAGACCCGCACCAACTGGTTCACACCACCGGGCAGTTCGTCGTCCTCCTCGCGGTCGAAGACCCGCACGTCGATGACCACACCGCTCTCGCCGTGGGGCACCTTCATGGAGGTGTCGCGCACCTCCCGGGCCTTCTCGCCGAAGATGGCGCGGACCAGCCGCTCCTCCGGGGTCAACTCGGTCTCCCCCTTGGGCGTGACCTTGCCGACCAGGATGTCTCCGGGACCGACCTCCGCGCCGATGCGCACGATGCCGCGCTCGTCGAGGTCGGCGAGCACCTCCTCGGGGATGTTCGGGATGTCCCGGGTGATCTCCTCGGGGCCGAGCTTCGTGTCCCGGGCGTCGACCTCGTGCTCCTCGATGTGGATCGACGTGAGCACGTCGTCCTGCACGAGGCGCTGCGACAAGATGATCGCGTCCTCGTAGTTGTGTCCCTCCCACGGCATGAACGCGACCAGCAGGTTGCGACCCAGCGCGAGTTCTCCCTGATCGGTGCAGGGGCCGTCGGCGATGACCTGGCCGGCCTCGATCCGGTCCCCCACCTTGACGATCGGGGCCTGGTTGTACGAGGTGCCCTGGTTGGAGCGACGGAACTTCAGCACCCGGTAGGTGTAGACCTGACCGTCGTCCTGCGTGATCTCGATGGCGTCTGCGCTGACCGCCGACACCTCGCCGCCCGTGTGAGCGACGACGACGTCACCGGCG
Source organism: uncultured Actinomycetota bacterium (assembly GCA_963733395.1). GTDB lineage: Bacteria > Actinomycetota > Actinomycetes > S36-B12 > UBA10799 > JADKAV01. Next base: position 102,208 of record CAVTCZ010000005.1, on the reverse strand, counting down.
TCCTTCGCGGCGCGGTACTCCGTGCCGGTCCCGACCAGTGGCGCTTCGCTGCGGATCAGCGGGACGGCCTGGCGCTGCATGTTGGAACCCATCAGCGCGCGGTTGGCGTCGTCGTGCTCCAGGAACGGGATCATGGCCGTGGCCACCGACACCATCTGGCGCGGCGAGACGTCCATGTAGTCCACGTCATCGGGAACCACGTAGTCGACCTCGCCGTCCTTGCGGCGCACCAGCACCCGCTCCTCGGCGAAGTGGCCGTCGGGGTCGAGCGGGGCGTTCGCCTGCGCGATGACGTGCAAGTCCTCCTCGTCGGCGGTCAGGTAGTCGATCTGGTCGGTCACCTTGCCCGCCACGACCTTGCAGTACGGGGTCTCCACGAAGCCGAAGGCGTTCACCCGGGCGAACGTGGACAGCGAACCGATCAGGCCGATGTTCGGGCCTTCCGGGGTCTCGATCGGGCACATCCGGCCGTAGTGGGACGGGTGCACGTCACGGACCTCGAAGCCTGCCCGCTCCCGGGACAGACCACCGGGGCCCAGTGCCGACAGCCGGCGCTTGTGGGTCAGACCCGCCAGCGGGTTGGTCTGGTCCATGAACTGCGACAACTGCGAGGTTCCGAAGAACTCCTTCAGCGCCGCAACCACCGGGCGGATGTTGATCAGGGTCTGCGGCGTGATGGCCTCGACGTCCTGGGTGGTCATCCGCTCGCGCACGACCCGCTCCATCCGCGACAGACCCATCCGGATCTGGCCCTGGATGAGCTCGCCCACGGTGCGCAGGCGGCGGTTGCCGAAGTGGTCGATGTCATCGACCTCGACCCGCACCGGACTGTCGGGCATCGTGGCCTCGCCGGCATGCAGGCGCACCAGGTACTCGACCGTGCGCACGATGTCCTCGACCGTCAGAACGGTCTTCGACGGCTCCTCGTGCGTGCCGAGCTTCTTGTTCACCTTGTAGCGGCCGACCTTGGCCAGGTCGTAGCGCTTGGGGTTGAAGTAGAAGTTCTCCAGCAGGTTCCGGCCCGCCTCGATCGAGGCCGGCTCCCCCGGGCGCAACTTGCGGTAGATGTCGACGAAGGCCTCGTCCTGCGAGCCGATGGCGTCCTTCTCCATCGTCAACTGCATGGACTCGTACTGGCCGAAGCGCTCGGCGATCTCGTCGCCTGTCAACCCCAGCGCCTTCAGCAGCACGGTCACCGGCTGCTTGCGCTTGCGGTCGATCTTGACGTTGACGATGTCCTTCTTGTCGATCTCGAACTCGATCCAGGAACCGCGACTCGGGATGATCTTCGCGGAGAAGATGTCCTTGTCCAGCGCCTTGCCCGTGGTCTTCTCGAAGTAGACGCCCGGGGAGCGCACGAGCTGCGAAACGACGACCCGTTCGGTGCCGTTCACGATGAACGTGCCCTTGTTGGTCATCAACGGGAAGTCACCCATGAAGACCGTCTGGGACTTGATCTCACCGGTCTCCGCGTTGAAGAACTCCGCGGTCACGAACAGCGGCTGCGAGTAGGTCATGTCCTTCTCGCGGCACTGCGCCTCGGTGTACTTCGGCTCTTCGAAACGGTGCTCCCGGAACGACAGCGACATCTGACCGCTGAAGTCCTCGATCGGGCTGATCTCCTCGAAGATCTCTTCGAGACCGCTGGTGTTGGGGATGTCGGTACGCCCGGCGTCCACGGCTTCCTGGACACGGGTCTGCCATGCTTCGTTGCCGAGCAGCCAGTCGAAGGACTGGGTCTGCAGGTCGAGCATGTCGGGGACGGGGATGGGTTCGCGGATCTTGCCGAACGAAACACGGTGTGGGGCTGGGGAGTTAACGCGGGCGGCCAAGTGAGATCCTTCCGAGGCTCGCGGGGTGTCGGTTGCACACGGCGGGACAAGCCGTCATTCCGGGGCCGGAAGCTGGGCAGCATCCAGACACGGTCAGACGGTCGATCCATGGCATGCGCAGAACACCAGGGTAACTGAGATGGGTTCGGGTACAACATCGGGGGGCCAACTCACAATGCTGGCCCCTGATCGGGGAAACGTCAAGTCACAACACGTCGAGCCGCCGCCGGAGCCCGCAGGCCCGGCGGCGGCTGTGACGTGAGTCGGGGGAGACTACTTGACCGAGACGCTGGCGCCGGCGCCCTCGAGGGCTTCCTTCGCCTTCTCGGCAGCTTCCTTGTTGACCTTCTCCAGGACCGGCTTCGGGGCACCCTCGACGAGGTCCTTGGCCTCCTTCAGTCCGAGGCTGGTCAGCGCGCGGACCTCCTTGATGACCTGGATCTTCTTCTCGCCGGCACCCTCGAGGATGACGTCGAACTCGTCCTGCTCCTCAGCAGCACCAGCGTCGCCAGCGGCACCACCGGCAGCCGGCGCAGCGGCGGCAACCGCCACCGGAGCCGCTGCGGTCACGCCGAAGGTCTCCTCGAACTGCTTGACGAACTCGCTGAGCTCGAGCAGGGTCATTTCCTTGAATGCGTCCAGCATCTCTTCGGTGGACAGCTTCGCCATGATCGGCGTCCTTTCTGTTTCTCCGGTGTCGCCGGAAGTATCGGGTGGTGGGGTTATTCGGATTCGGGGGTCTCGGGGGTTTCGGCGGGTCTCAGGGGTTTCGGCGGGAGTCTCAGCCTCGGCGGCCGGGGCTTCGACAGCGGCCTCAGCCTCAGCGGCAGGAGCCTCGGCAGCGGTCTCGGCGGGGGCTTCCGCCTCCACCTTCGCCCGCAGCGCCTCGACCACACGAGCGGTCTGCGACAGCGGCGCGGCGAACAGCGAGACGGCCTGCTGCAGCGAAGCGTTCATCGCGCCGGCGAGCTTGGACAACAGCACCTCGCGGGACTCGAGGTCGGCCAACTTGCTCACCTCGGCGGCGGTGAGGACCTTGCCCTCCATGACGCCGCCCTTGATCACCAGTGCCGGGTGGTCCTTGGCGAAGGTGCGCAGGCCCTTGGCAGCCTCGACCGGGTCACCGTCGACGAACGCGATGGCGCTCGGTCCGACGAGCCACTCGTCGATCCCCTCGACACCGGCGTCCTTGGCGGCGATCCGGGTCAGGGTGTTCTTGACGACGGCGTAGGTCGTGCTCTGGCCCAGGCTGACGCGCAGTTCCTTGAGTTGGGACACCGTCAGTCCGCGGTACTCGGTGAGCACCGACGCGGTGGAGTTGCGGAAAAGGTCCGCGAGTTCGGTGACGGCGGCTTGCTTGTCGGGCCGTGCCATGGGTTTCCTTCCTCCCGGAATGACGAAAGCCCAGGCACGCAGGCCTGGGCTCGGGAGGAGCTCACCTGCGCAGGGTTTATGCCTGGACAACGGCGACCGGCGGTCTGTGGTTCTCCTCGAGTGTACACGGGGCGTCGTGGGTCGCGGGAGGGGGCAGGCGACCAGGGTCATTTGTCACGAAGATGCGGGCACCACCGACCGCATTGTCACGAAGGTGGGTGGTTGGCGCCGCCCGAACCCCGCACCTTCGTGACCAACCAGAGGACCGGGGCCGCACCTTCGTCACAACGGCGGACGCCGGACACGACGAAGCCCCCGGCCGCGACCGGGGGTTTCGTGGAGATCAGCGATCAGACGTCGCGCGAACGACTCGGGTCCACCTGGATTCCGGGGCCCATCGTCGTCGACATGACGATCTTCTTGATGTACCGGCCCTTGGCGGCCGAGGGCTTGAGCCGCATGACCTCGTCGACGGCCGCGGCGTAGTTGTCCGCGAGCGCCTCGTCGGTGAAGCTCGCCTTGCCGATGATGAAGTTCAGGTTCGAGTGCTTGTCCACCCGGAACTCGATCTTGCCGCCCTTGATGTCGGACACGGCCTTGGACACGTCCATGGTCACGGTGCCGGTCTTGGGGTTGGGCATCAGACCGCGCGGACCGAGCACCCGGCCGAGTTTGCCGACCTTGCCCATCAGGTCGGGGGTTGCGACCACGGCATCGAAGTCGGTCCAACCGCCGGTGATCTTGTCGATCAACTCATCCGTTCCGACGTAGTCGGCACCGGCGGCCAGGGCCTCTTCGGCCTTCGGGCCCTGTGCGAAGACCAGCACGCGGGCGGTCTTGCCGGTGCCGTGCGGCAGGTTGACGGTGCCGCGCACCATCTGGTCGGCCTTGCGGGGGTCGACCCCGAGGCGCATGGACACCTCGACGGTGGAGTCGAACTTCGTCTTCGCCGAGGACTTGGCCAGTGCCACCGCCTCGGATGGCGAGTAGAGCTGCTCGCGGTCGATCTGTTCGGCGGAACTGCGGTAGTTCTTTCCGTGCTGCATCGTGTTCTCCTGTCTCGATGTGGTCAGCGGGGCGATGCGGCCCCTCCCACGCGTGCGGGTGCTGCTAGTCGGTGACGGTGACGCCCATGGACCGCGCGGTCCCGGCGATGATGTTCATCGCAGCGTCGACGTCGTTGGCGTTCAGGTCGGCCATCTTGGTCTCGGCGATCTCCTTGACCTGCGCCTGGCTGATCTTGCCGACGGGCTGCAACGGGTTGCCAGAACCCTTCTGCAGGCCGGCGGCCTTCAGGATCAGTTTGGCGGCGGGCGGCGTCTTCGTGATGAAGTCGAAGGAGCGGTCCTCGTACACGGTGATCTCCACAGGGATCACCTGTCCGCGCTGGGATTCCGTGGCCGCGTTGTAGGCCTTGCAGAACTCCATGATGTTCACGCCGTGCTGACCCAGTGCAGGGCCCACGGGCGGCGCGGGGTTGGCCTGTCCCGCCTGGATCTGCAATTTGATCAGGCCGGCGACCTTCTTCTTCTTCTTGGGAGGCATTGCTCTTCCTTCGTCGTTCCTGGTCTAGTTCTTCTCGATCTGGCTGAAACTGAGTTCCACCGGGGTCTCCCGGCCGAAGATCTCAACCAGGCCCGTGACCTTCTGGGCGTCGAGGTTGATCTCGCTGATGGTTGCGTGCAACGTCGCGAACGGTCCGTCAATAACTGTAACCGAGTCACCCACACCGAAGTCCACCTCGGTCACCCTTGCCGGCTGCTGACCCAGGCTCGGGGCGCCCCCGGCCTCGGCCTGCGTCTTCTTCGGCTCGGGCTTCGGGGCCAGGATGTGCACGACCTCGTCGATGGTCAGCGGGGTCGGTTCGTGGGTGCTGCCGACGAATCCGGTCACCCCGGGGGTGTGGCGGACCGCCCCCCAACTGTCGTCGGTGTAGTCCATCCGCACGAGCACGTAGCCGGGGAACTTGTTGCGCTTGACGGTCTTCTTCTGACCCTGCTTGATCTCGGTGACCTCTTCGGTGGGCACCTCGACCTGGAAGATGTAGTCCTCCATGTTGAGGGTGTTGATCCGGGTCTCGAGGTTGGTCTTCACCCGTTTCTCGAAGCCGGCGTACGAATGCACCACGTACCACTGGCCGGGCAGCGAGAGTTGCTCATCGCGGAAGGCCTCGATCGGGTCGACTTCCTCCTCCTCGGCGCCGGCTTCGATGATCTCGCCGGTCTCCGGGTCCACAAGGACATCCGCGGGCAGGTCCTCGGAGTGCTCCACGACGATGGTCCGGCCGTGCGCGTCCTCCAGGATCTGGGTCTCCTCGATGTGAACATCGCCCTCCGGGCCCGCGACGGTGCGCACCTCATCACGGATGATCGAGCCGTCGGGCTGTTCGGAGATGACGGTCTCCTCGATGGCGATGGTGCCATCGGGTTCGGAGATCGCCTCGGTCTGCGTGGTCACGACCGTGCCGTCCTCGGCCCGCTCGACGTCAACCTGCTCCACGACGGTCGTCCCATCGGGCAGTTCGACAGCCTCGAAGGCCTCCGTGCCCGGGACGTCCGCCAACGGCAGGTCCTCGCCGTTGTGCTCGTCAACCGGCCACTGGTCCGGGGTCTGCATCGACATATCCTCGCTCTTCTCAGCCGCCGAAAATGGCGAACACTACTCGCGCCAGGACCAGGTCGTACAACGCGATCAACCCGGCCATGATCACCACGAACACCAGCACCACCCAGGTGTAGGTGAGCAGTTCCTTGCGCGTGGGCCAGATGACCTTGCGCAACTCCGCAACCATCTGGCGCAGGAAAAGAGCCATGCGGGAGAACAGACCCTTGCGCTGCTGCTTGCCGGACCCCCTTTTCGGGGTCGGCGAACCAGCGTCGTCAGCCGTGGTCGGCTCACTCACAAAGACATTCCTTTCCTTGCCTTGCAGGGTCGGAGGGACTCGAACCCCCAACCACCGGTTTTGGAGACCGGGACTCTACCAATTGAGCTACGACCCTACGGTGACCTCCGACCCGTCTCCCGTGAGCGGTCCGTCGGACCATTCTCGCGAGAAGCGGGCAGGCTACCGCACAGCGACGCGGTCACCTCAGACCACGATACGCGAACCCCTCCCAGGGGTCGACCCCGCCCACGGCTTTGGGCAGGATTGGGGCATGGCACTCACCCGTATCTCCCGCAGGATCGGCAGCATCTCGGAATCGGCGACCCTGGCCGTGGACGCCAAGGCGAAAGCACTCAAGGCCGCCGGCCGGCCCGTCATCGGCTTCGGTGCCGGCGAACCCGACTTCCCGACGCCCGACTACATCGTGGCCGCCGCGATGACCGCCTGTGAGGACCCGGCGATGCACCGGTACACCCCGGCCGGCGGCCTTCCGGCACTGCGCGAGGCGATCGCCGCGAAGACCAAGCGGGACTCCGACTACGACGTCTCCGCCAGCCAGGTGCTCGTCACCAACGGCGGCAAGCAGGCGCTGTACAACACGTTCGCCGCCCTGCTGAACCCCGGCGACGAGGCACTGCTGCCCGCGCCGTACTGGACCACCTACCCCGAGTCGATCCGGCTGGCCGGCGGCGTCCCGGTGGTGATCCCGACGAACGAGGACACCGGCTACAAGGTCTCCGTGGCCGCTCTCGACGAGGCGGTGACCGGGAACACCAAGCTCCTCGTGTTCGTCTCGCCGTCCAACCCGACGGGCGCGGTCTACTCCCCCGACGAAGTGACGGCGATCGGGCAGTGGGCCGCGGAGAAGGGCATCTGGGTCGTCACCGACGAGATCTACGAGCACCTGGTGTACGGCAACGCCTTGTTCTCCTCGATGCCGGTGCAGGTCCCGGAAATCGCCGACACCTGCGTCGTCGTCAACGGTGTGGCCAAGACCTATGCCATGACCGGCTGGCGGGTCGGCTGGATGATCGGTCCCACGGACGTCGTGAAGGCCGCCACCAACATGCAGTCGCACGCCACCTCGAACGTCGCCAACGTCTCCCAGCGAGCGGCCCTGGCCGCCGTCACCGGCGACCTGTCCGCGGTGGAGATGATGCGCGAGGCCTTCGATCGCCGACGGTTGACGATCGTGGACATGCTCAACGCCATCCCCGGGGTGACCTGCCCCATGCCGGAGGGCGCGTTCTACGCCTACCCGAGCGTGCGCGGGGTGCTGGGGCGCAGCATCCGCGGCAAGGTGCCGCAGACCTCCGCAGAACTGGCTGAGATCATCCTCGACGAGGCGGAGGTCGCGGTGGTGCCCGGCGAGGCGTTCGGCACCGACGGGTATCTGCGGCTGTCCTATGCCCTGGGCGACGACGACCTGGTCGAGGGCGTGCAGCGGATCGCGGACCTACTGGCGGAGTAGGACGGGGGCGAAACCCGCGACACGCCGTGGCCGGAGGGCAACAACGTCTCCCCGGACCTGCCGCTCCTACAGGGCACAACCCCACAACACCGGCTCGGGCACCAGGGTGATCCCGAACGTCGCCTGCACCCGCCGCTGGATCTCGCGGGCGAGCTCCAGCAACTCGGCGGTCGTGCCACCGCCGCGGTTGGTCAGTGCCAGCGTGTGCTTGCTGGACACCGCGACCTGCGACCCGGGGATGGCGAACCCCTTGCCCACACCCGCGTGCTCGATCAGCCAGGCCGCGCTGGTCTTGAAACGCCCGTCGGGCTGCGGCCAGCCGGGTGCCCCGTCAGGGATCACATCCACGATCGGGTTGGTGAAGAAGGAACCGACGCTGCGGGTGTCCGGGTCCCCGAGATCGAGCACCATGCCCTTGCCCCGGCGCAAGCCCAGCACCGCTTCCCGCACCGCGGTCACGGGCACCCGCCGCCCGGGCTCGACGCCGAGCGTGCGGGCCAGCTCCGCGTAGCGGATCGGCGCGCTGTCGGCCACCGGCAGGTCGAAGGCCACGGCCAGGACGACGTAGGAGCCCTGCTCGCTCTTGAACACGCTGCTGCGGTAGCCGAACCGTGCCCGGGCTGCAGGCCACGTGGTCATCTCCCCGGTCCGGCGGTCCAGGACGCGCATCCCGGCGATGGTCTCGGCGACTTCCTGACCGTAGGCGCCGACGTTCTGGATCGGGGTCGCACCGACACTGCCGGGGATTCCGGACAGGGCCTCCACACCGCTGCGTCCGGCCGCCACCATGGCTGCGACGAACGCGTCCCAGTTCGTCCCCGCCGAGACGATGAACTGGTCTGCGTGCTGCTGCCAGCCGGTGGCGGTGATGCGGATGACCGGCTGTGAGAGGCCCTCGTCGGCGACGACCACGTTGCTCCCGCCGCCGAGGATGCGGGCATCCGGGTACTGCCGGAGCAGATCGACCACCTGCGCCTGGGTGCCGGCGTCGTGGACGTCGGCCTCACCGCCGAGCTGGATGGTGGTCAGATCCGCGAGCCGCACTCACACCACCCTGACGGTCGCCACCGCGTCCTTGACCACGTCGGTGCCACCGCAGGTCGCCGTCAGCGCAAGAGTGACGACGTCGCCCTCGACCCCGGCAACCGTGGCCTGCAGCGCCAACTTGGCACCGCCGGCCTCCGGCACCACCACCGGCGCCGAGAACCGCACCGAGAACGACAGGATGCGAGCGGGGTCGCCCGCCCACGCCACCAGCAGTCGGCCGAGTTGCGCCTGGGTGAACATGCCGTGCGCGATCACATCCGGCAGCCCCACGGCCTTGGCGAAGGTTTCGTTCCAGTGGATGGGGTTGAAGTCGCCGCTGGCGCCGGCGTACATGACCAGGTGCACCCGCTCGACGCGCACGGTTTCGGAGGCGACCACCTCGCCGATCTGCGGGGTCATGCGGCGGTCCCCCGACTGGCGATCACGCTGCGTGTTCGCACGACCAATTCACCCGAAAGTGTGACCACGTCGGACTGGGTGACCAGGAACTCGTTCTTGCCGCGGGTGTGGACGTCCGCGATGTGGGACTTGACCACCACCTCGTCGCCGGCTTGCAGCGGCCGCACGTAGTCGAACGCCTGCTCGCCGTGCACGACCCGGCTGTAGTCCAGGCCCAGATCCGGGTCGAAGATCGCCGCCGCCATCGCCCGATGCGTCAGCACGAAGGCGAACGTCGGCGGCGCCGGGAGATCGCTGTAGCCCAACTCCGCCGCGGCCGCCAGGTCGTGGTAAACCGGCGAGTGGTCGCCGATCGCCGTCGCGAATTCCCGGACCTTCTCCCGGCCGATGAGGTACGGGTCGGTGTCCGGATAGGTCTTGCCGATGATGTCGGGGTTCAAGGCCATCAACGCACCTCCGGTCCCGAAAAAACAGGGTTCATGGCGCTCAGCCTAGTGGCTGACCACCTCGGCCGGAGCCGGCGAACGGCTAGCGGGTCTCCTTGTGCTCGGTGTGCTTCTTGCACGTCGGGCAGAACTTCTTCAGCTCGATCCGGTCTGGATCGTTGCGCCGGTTCTTCCGGGTGATGTAGTTACGGTTCTTGCACTCCACGCACGCCAACGTGATCTTGGGGCGGACGTCAGATTTCGCCACGATGAACCTTTCCTCTTGTTGTAGCGGAGGCCGGACTTGAACCGGCGACACAGCGATTATGAGCCGCTTGCTCTGCCAGGCTGAGCTACTCCGCCTCGCGAGGCACAAGGCCCCGGTCGAGCCCCTTTACGGAATCGAACCGTAGACCTTCTCCTTACCATGGAGACGCTCTGCCGACTGAGCTAAAGGGGCAACCGTTCAAGGGTACAAGGTGGCCGCTGACGGGTCGCCATGCGGTCTTCGACAAGCCTCTCCCCCGACCGAACCCTACCCTAGGAGGGTGGCGCGTCCGGTGATCGGCCGCATGGCGCCGACGACGGTCGGGGCGGACAGCCCCGCGCCCCGACGGATCTGGATCACCGCGCTGTTCGTAGTCGGCACCGTCCTGTTCGTCTGGTACGTCGCATGGCTCGCCGTCGGCTCCCAGGACTACCTACCCGCGCGCGACCTGCTGCTCTACTGCCTGCTGCTGGCCATCCCGGTTGACGCGTTCATCGGTCGGGCCTTGATCGCGGGGTCGACCCGCACCGCGTGGTGGTTCTTCGCCGCCGGGGCGGCGACCTGGCTGCTCGCCGACGGCGGTTACGTCGCGAGCACCGGGGACACAGGTGCTGCCACACCGACGTGGATCAACTGGCTGTACATCGTCAGCCCGGCGTTCTTCTACGTCGGGGCGCTCCTGCTCGCCCGGGTGATACTGCCCAGCAAGACGATCGACATCTGGCTGGACGCACTGATCCTGGCCTCCGCAACCGTCGCCTGGGCGACGCTGTGGCTGCCGAGCCTGCTCGACAACTTCGCCGGCAGTGCCGCTCGAGGTCTTCTTCGACGCCAGCGGACCGCTGACGAGCCTGCTGCTGGCCTCGATCATCGTCGCGGTGCTCGGACTCACCTGGACCACGGCTGGACCCATGTGGTGGCTGTTGCTGGCAGGTTCCTGCTCGCTGTGGCTCGCCGACGTCTCCTGGCTGCTCGAGATCGACGCTTCGGGCTACATCAACGGCGCCCTGACCGACATGGGATGGCCGGGCGGGATGCTGCTGCTGGGGGCAGCGGCCTGGACCCGGATGAGCCTGGGCAGACATCTGCCCCGCCACGGCTGGGCCCTGCCGCTGGCCGTGACGGTTCTGGCGTTCTGCATCGTGCTGCACTCGACTCAGAACCCGACGCCGAGCATCACGGTTGCCTTCGCCGCCGGCCGCGGTCCTGCTCGGCGCCATCCGCAGCATCCAGGCCTTCCGGGCGGCCTCGGCCCAGGCAGAGGCGCAGCGTCAGGCCCTCTGCGACGACCTGACGGGTCTGACCAACCGGCGCGGGCTGGCCCTGGCCCTGGACAGCGACACCACCGGGCAGCGGGCGTTGCTGCTCGTCGACATCGACCACTTCAAGCAGATCAACGACACCCTCGGGCACCAGGCCGGCGACGAGGTCATCCAGCAGGTGAGCGCGCGGTTGCAGGCATGCCGGGACGGCGATGCCCTGATCGCCCGTATCGGCGGTGACGAGTTCGCGGTCCTGCTGCCGCCCGATTCCGGCTGGGCTGAGGCCTCGCAGACATCGCAGCTGTTGCACGACGCACTGACCGCCCCCGTCCTGGCCGCGAACATCGAACTGCAGGTGGAGATCAGCGTGGGCATCGCCTTCTCCCCGCAGCACGGGACCACGCTGTCCGAACTGCTCAACCGGGCTGATCGGGCCATGTACCGGGCGAAGCGGGAACGCGCGGGCAGCCTGGTGTTCGACCAGAACTGGGAGGTCGGGGACAGCGGTGGCCTGCTCATGATGCAGGCCTTGCGCAAGGCCCTCGACAACGGTGAGTTCACCTGCCACTTCCAGCCGCAGTTGGACGTCCTCACCGATCAGGTCGTCTGCGTCGAGACCCTCGTGCGCTGGCAGCATCCCGAACGCGGTCTCATACCGGCCAGCCAATTCGTGCCGCTGCTCGAGCAGACCGCACTCATCCGGCCACTGTCGGACTTCGTGCTGGATGGCAGCCTGGCGCAGTTGCGCCAGTGGGATTCGCAGGGGTTGCCGCTGCGGATCTCGGTCAATCTGTCGGCCACCAACCTCATGGACCGTGGGCTGCCGCTGCGGGTGGCCGCAGATGCTGGCCGGCCACCACATCCCGGCGTCACGGGTGACCCTGGAGATCACCGAGACCGCCCTCACCGGAGATCAGGACCGGGTCCGGACGGTCCTCGGGCAACTGCACGAGATCGGGGTGCAGTTGTCCATCGACGACTACGGCTCCGGCTACAGCTCGCTGCGCCAGATCGGGCGGCTGGCGGCCCACGAACTCAAACTGGACCGGGAGTTCGTGACCGGGGTCGGGCAGCGCGGGGACCTGCGCTCCATCCTGTCCGCAACGGTGCACCTGGCGCACGGACTACGCCTGCGCATGGTGGCCGAGGGGGTCGAGTCCGCCTCCGACCTCGACCAGGTCCGGATCGCCGGCTGCGACCTGGCCCAGGGCTACTACATCAGCCCGCCGCGCAGCGCCGACGACATCACCGCCTGGCTGGCGGAGCGCCTCACGGCCACGGGCAACTTGATCGACGTGCCTGGACAGGATCCCCTGCCGCAGTAAGGGTGGCGGGTGCTGGGTTCGAACCAGCGTAGGCGTACGCCGACGGTTTTACAGACCGTTCCCTTTGGCCACTCGGGCAACCCGCCAAGGTGCGTTTGCAGGATACACGGTCGAAGTATTCTGCTCGCATGGCAGACAGCAGCTTCGACGTAGTCAGCAAGGTCGACCGCCAAGAGGTCGACAACGCCCTGAACCAGACGGCCAAGGAACTGTCCCAACGGTTCGACTTCAAGAACACCGGCGCCGGCATCGCGTGGACCGGGGAGTTGTCGGTGGAGATCAAAGCCGGCACCGAGGAGCGGGCCGTCGCAGCGGCCGACGTCTTCCGGGACAAACTCGTCAAGCGGCACATCTCGCTGAAGGCTTTCACCGCCGACGAGCCGCGGGTCTCCGGCAGGGAGTACAAGATCGCAGGCTCGTTCCAGTCCGGCCTGAGCCAGGAGAACGCGAAGAAGATCGCCAAGATCATCCGCGACGAGGGGCCGAAGGGGGCCAAGACACAGATCCAGGGCGACGAACTGCGGGTGTCGAGCAAGTCCCGCGACGACCTGCAGTCGATCATCGCGCTGCTGAAGGAGCAGGACCTCGACGTGGCGCTGCAGTTCGTCAACTACCGCTGAGGGGATGACCCGAAGAGCGCTCAGAACTAGGCTGCAGGCGTGGCCAAGGTCCTGCTGGTGGTCGCCCCGGAGCGCTTCCGCGACGAGGAACTGTTCGTCACCCAAGAGGCGCTGCGGGAAGCCGGTCACGACACGCTCGTGGCCAGCACGTCGCCCGGCGTCTGCCCTGGCTCCCGCGGCGGCACCGTGACCGCGGTCGGCCTGGCCGACGTCGATCCCTCGGAGTTCGATGCCGTCGTCGTGGTCGGTGGCGGTGGCGCCCGCCTGCTGTTCGACGACGCCGGGTTGCAGGAACTGCTGCGAACCGCGTACGACCAGGGCAAGATCGTCGCGGCCATCTGCCTGGCGCCGGTGGTCCTGGCGCGGGCGGGTCTGCTCGCAGGCCGTCGGGCAACGGTGGCCGGGACCATGTCGGGCGAGATCGAGCAACACGGCGCCACGTACGACGGCCCAGGGGTGACTGTGGACGGCACGGTGGTCACAGCCAACGCCCCGAAGGCCTCCCGGGCCTTCGGCGAGGCCATCGCGGCGCTCCTGCAGTGATCCCACTCGGGTGGCAGGTGGCGGGGGCAGGCGTCGCAGCCCCGCCGCGTGCGAGGGAAACAACGTCACACAGCGGCAGGAACCCGATGGTGGCCCCGCCCCGTCAGCCCGCCTGCACCTGCCAGGTGAAGACCACCGGCGGCGCCTCAGCTGACCACCGCAGGGCATCGAACGGGCAGACGTCCACACACAGCCCGCACATCATGCAGGTCCGGTAATCGATGCCGAACCGGTCGAGGTGCAAGGTCGAGCGCCGCCGCCCGCCGTCCTGGGTCACCTCGAGATGGGCGTCGAGATCCAGGCACCACACCGGACACGCCCGGATGCACAGCATGCAACTCGTGCAGTTCTCGGCCACCAGCTCCAGGGATACGCGCGGGGTCACTGCCATGGCGTCCCCGGGGGTCGTTGAGCTGCGACTCGGCTTCGCCGGATCCACGGCTCCGGGCCACGGCTCGAGCCGGGCAGCCAGCGGGTCCTGCTTGCGCAGCGGGGCGCTGGGCTCGGGCAACAGCAGCGGCCGCGGGTCCGGATGCCCCTCGAAGGTCACCCCGAACATCTCCGCGGTCTCGCGCTCGTGCCAGGCGGCGCTGGGGAACAGATCGACCAGGCTCGGCACCGGTGCCGCCGCCCGGACCAGCCGGTACTCCCGCGGGTCGTCGGACCGCAGCAGGCACGCGGTCACCATCACCGCATCCGACTCCTCGACCGCGCTGAGCCAGTCCAGCACGTCGAATCCCTGTGCTCGCAGTGCCTCGACCACAGTGCGCCAGGTCATGACACCGCCGCCAGCAGTGCGTCGCGCAGCGCCTCGGGGCGCGGCGGGCAGCCCGGCACCACCACGTCCGCCGGTACCCCCGGAACCACCGCGTAGGAGTCCCAGTACGGACCCCCCGCGATCGTGCACACCCCGTACGCCACCACCAGCTTCGGCTCCGGCACCTCGGCGATCTGCTCGGCCACCAGCTCGGCCGCCGCGCGGGTGACCGTTCCGGCCACGACCACGACCGTGGGTCCGGGCAGGTCGGCGAGGTCGGCCACCGCCAACCGCGCAGCCTCACTGCCGGCTTCCACCCCGCAACATGCGAGGTTGAGGTACCTGAGATCCACGGGTTTCACTGTATGGGCCACCGGGTACCGTGGACACATGCAGAGCGCTTCGTTCACGCACCGATGTCTGCGCTAGGTGCGTTCGCCAGCACCCCACGACTGGCCAGATACTTGAACGAAGCAGCGACTAGCGAGGAAGCACGTGGTTAACACCAAGAAGACCGTCCGCCTCAACCGGGTGATCGTGCGCTTCGCCGGCGACTCCGGCGATGGGATGCAGTTGACCGGCGACCGTTTCACCTGGGAGTCGGCCGCGCACGGCAACGACCTGTCGACCCTGCCCGACTTCCCGGCGGAGATCCGCGCCCCACAGGGCACCCTGCCCGGGGTCAGCGCATTCCAACTGCACTTCGCCGATCACGACATCGTCACCCCCGGCGACTCCCCGGATGTGCTGGTCGCGATGAACCCGGCGGCCCTCATGGCGAGTCTGCCGCTGCTCAAGCCCGGCGCGGAGATCATCGTCGACACCGACGAGTTCACGCAAGCGCAACCTGACCAAGATCGGCCTCACGAGCAGTCCGATCGAGGACGGCACCTTGTCCAACTACTCGGTGCACCCGGTGGCTCTCACCTCGCTGACGGTCGAGGCACTGGCCGGCTTCGGCTTGGGCAAGAAGGACGCCGAACGGGCCAAGAACATGTTCGCCCTGGGCCTGCTGTCCTGGCTGTACCACCGCGATCTCGATGCGACCGAGCACTTCCTCAATGAGAAGTTCGCCCGCAAACCGGAGATCCTCAAAGCCAACATCGCCGCGCTGCACGCCGGGTTCAACTACGGGGACACCACCGAGGACTTCGTGGTGCGCTACGAGGTCTCGCCCGCACCCATGCCGGCCGGCACCTACCGCAACATCAGCGGGAACCTGGCGCTGTCGTACGGCCTCATCGCTGCGGCCCGACAGGCCGGCCTGCCGCTGTTCCTGGGCTCCTACCCGATCACCCCGGCCAGCGACATCCTGCACGAGTTGAGCCGCCACAAGCATCTGGACGTCACCACGTTCCAGGCCGAGGACGAGATCGCCGGCATCGGCGCCGCACTCGGGGCGGCGTACGGCGGGGCACTGGGTGTGACGACGACCTCCGGGCCGGGGCTGGCGCTGAAGAGCGAGACCATCGGCCTGGCGGTGGCCCTCGAACTGCCGCTGATCGTCGTGGACGTCCAGCGTGGCGGCCCCTCCACCGGCCTACCCACGAAGACCGAGCAAGCCGACCTGCTGCAGGCGCTGTACGGCCGCAACGGCGAGTCCCCGGTGGCGGTCATCGCGCCGCAATCCCCGGCCGACTGCTTCGAGGCCGCGCTCGAAGCCGCCCGGATCGCCATCACCTACCGGACCCCGGTGCTGCTGCTGTCCGACGGGTATCTGGCCAACGGCCAGGAGCCGTGGGCCATCCCGAGCCTGGCGGACCTACCCGGCATCGACCCGGGCTTCGCCACCGGACCCAACGGCGAGGATGGGCAGTTCCTGCCCTTCCTGCGCGACCCGGAAACGCTGGCCCGGCCGTGGGCCATCCCGGGGACCAAGGGCCTTGCCCACCGGATCGGCGGCATCGAGAAGGCCGACCGGACGGGCAACATCTCCTACGACCCCGACAACCACGACCTGATGGTCCGGCTGCGGCAGTCCAAGATCGACGGCATCGACGTGCCCGACCTCGAGGTCGACGACCCGGACGGCGACGCCGAACTGCTGGTCATCGGCTGGGGGTCGACGTACGGCCCGATCACGGCCGGCGTGCGGCGGGTGCGCAAGGAGGGCAAGAAGGTCGCCCAGGCCCATCTGCGCCATCTCAGCCCCATGCCGGCCAACACCGAAGAGGTGCTGAAGTCCTACCGCAAGGTGCTCGTGCCGGAGATGAACCTCGGCCAACTGGCACTGCTGCTGCGCGGCCGGTTCCTGGTGGATGCGGCCAGTTTCAACGAAGTCCGCGGGTTGCCGTTCACCGCTCCGCAGATGCAGGACGTGATCAACCAGATGCTCGAGGAGCTGTGATGACCGAGATCCCGCTCAAGGCCAAGGATTTCAAGTCCGACCAGGAGGTCCGCTGGTGCCCGGGATGCGGCGACTACGCCATCCTCGCGGCCGTGCAATCCTTCCTGCCCGAACTCGGTCGCAGCCCCGAGGACATCGTCTTCGTCTCGGGGATCGGCTGCTCGTCGAGGTTCCCGTACTACCTGTCCACGTACGGACTGCACTCCATCCACGGCCGGGCGCCGGCGATCGCCACCGGCCTCTCGGTCAGCCGGCCCGACCTCGACGTCTGGGTCGTGACCGGCGACGGCGACGCCCTGTCCATCGGCGGCAACCACCTCATCCACGCGCTGCGCCGCAACGTGAACCTCACGATCCTGCTGTTCAACAACCGCATCTACGGCTTGACCAAGGGCCAGTACTCCCCCACCTCGGAGCCGGGGAAGGTCACCAAGTCCACGCCGGTGGGATCGGTGGACCAGCCGTTCAACCCCGTCTCGCTGGCACTGGGCGCGGAGGCGACCTTCGTCGCGCGGACCATCGACTCCGACCGGTCGCACCTGATCGAGGTGCTGCGGGCGGCCTCCGAGCACCAGGGCACCTCGCTGGTCGAGATCTACCAGAACTGCAACATCTTCAACGACGGCGCGTTCGACCTGGTGAAGAGCCCGGACACCCGCGACGAGGCGTTGATCCGCCTGCAGGCCGGCCAGCCGATCGTGTTCGGCGACCGCCGGGTGGTCCGCGACGCCACCGGTCACCTGCAGGTCGCCACCGAGGGCGAGCCCGTGATCCACGACCCCACCGACCTGGAACTGGCATTCGCGCTGTCGCGACTGTCCGGGGTGGAGCTCGACCACACCCCGATCGGGATCTTCCGGCAGGTGCAGCGCCCGACCTATGACGAGGGCGTCAGGGCGCAGGTGGATAACCGGGCCACGGACGCCGATCTACGGGCGCTGCTCACCGGGCCCGATCCCTGGACCGTGAGCTGAGGACCGACCGCGCCGGTCTTGCCTACGGGATAGGCGCCTACACGCTGTGGGGGCTCTTCCCGCTGTACTGGCCGCTGCTCGCACCGGCCTCGTCCTGGGAGATCCTGGCCCACCGGATGGTGTGGAGTTTCGCGTTCCTGCTGGTCATCAACGCGTTCCTGCGAACCTGGCCGCAGGTGCGCGCCGCGCTGGCCGACACCCGCGCCCGCCGCCTGTTGCTGGCTGCCGCGGCCCTGGTCTCGGTGAACTGGGGCACCTACATCTGGGCGGTGAACCACGGCTACGTCGTGGAGGCGTCGTTGGGGTACTTCATCAACCCACTGGTGTCGGTGGCGCTCGGTGTGTTCGTGCTCGGTGAGTCGCTGCGAAGGGTGCAGTGGATCGCTGTCGGGATCGCCGCCGTGGCCGTCGCCGTGCTGACGGCCTCCTACGGGCGACCGCCGTGGATCGCCCTGATCCTGGCCTTCTCGTTCGGTCTCTACGGCCTGGTCGCGCAAGCAGGCCGGCGTGCAGGCGGTGCCGGCGCTGACCATCGAGACCGGCTTCCAGGCGCCGTTCGCGCTGGTGTACTTCGGCTTCCTCGCCGCCAGTGGCGGCATGGCGTTCGGGGATTCCGCCGGCAACTCCGCCATGCTCATGACCGCCGGTGTCGCCACGACGGTGCCACTGCTGCTGTTCGGCGCCGCAGCGATCCGGCTGCCACTGGTGGTCCTGGGGGTGCTGCAGTACCTGGCGCCGGTGATCCAGTTCGTCATCGGCGTCACCTACTTCGGCGAGCACATGCCACCCGCGCGCTGGGCCGGATTCTGCCTGGTGTGGCTGGCGCTGGCGGTGTTCACCGTCGACGTCGTGCGCAACGCGCGACGACCGGATGCCGAGGCGCCGCTATGACGATGGCTCAGAGGGTGTACTTCTTGGACTTCTTGTAGGCCGCGACGTAGGGCGTTTCCGGCGCGCTGTAGGTGACCGTCACCTTGCCCTTGGCGCCGGTCACGACCGACACCTTGCCGTTCTTGCCCTTCTTGAGCTTCCCGGCCGACTTCTTCGCCTTGAGTGCGACCTTGACCTCGTTGCCGGCGCTGGTCTTGCAGGTCTTCTTCAGCAGCACGACTGTGCTGTCGGTCGCCAGCTTCTTCGGGGGCTTGACGCACTTGGCCTTCGGCGGCTGGCAGTAGCCGGTCGACGCCGCCCACTGCTGGTACTGCTCCGGGTAATCGGTGATGATCCCTGCGGGCTTGAGCGAGGACATGTCCCGCCAGCCGGCCGGGTTGTCCCCACCGGTGAGGATGTTGTACCAGGCGTAGACCGTGATGCCGTCCTTGCGCATCGTGTCGACCACGCTCGGGTCCACGTTGAGCACGAGGTTGATCAGACCGGCATATGCCCCCTCGGGGACGTCGGCGGGCTTGACCGAGAGGCCGTCCAGCGGGTCGTGGAACCAGATCTGCTGGTATCCCGGCAACAGCGTCTTGAACTGCAGGAGCTCCGGCTTCAAGAACGATGGCACGACCACCTGGGTGCCGGAGTCCTTCACCATCTGCGCGTAGAGGTCGATCCAGGTCTGGTTGGGGATCTCCGGCTTGTACTCCGGCCAAAGGCCCACGTTGTTGTCCTTGGCGAACGTGAGCAGTTCGGAGAACAGCGGGATCTTGCCCCCGCCGTTGTCGAGTTCGACATCCTTGATCTGGTCGTACGTGCTGGCGGACACGAGTCCGGTGCCGTTCGTGGTGCGCGCGATGTCGTCATCGTGCATGATGACCGCGACGTTGTCCGAGGTGAACCGGACGTCGGTCTCGAGGATCTTGACCCCGAGTTGGACCGACTTCTGGAACGCCGGCCACGAGTTCTCGTTGTAGTACGGGTTCTTCCCGACACCGCCGCCACCCCGGTGGGCGATCAATTGCGGGATGAAGCACTTGGCGGCCGATACCGAATGCTGGGTCTCCGCGGTTTCGCTGGCCACGGCCGGAGTGGTGCCGGCGGCCACGACCAGGGCGGCACAGATCAAAGCGATGCGCATGGTGCGAAAGATACCGCGACGCCACAGTGTGATGCACAGAGCACGACCGCAGTCGCCTCGAGGACCGGCGGGCCCACCACCATCCGCGTCCGGGTGGTGGGCGCCGGCTGGACGGCCGACCACGAGGAAGGGCGAGGGTCAGGCGGCGGGGCCACCGAGCCCCAACACCCCGGGATTCAGGATCCCGGCGGGGTCGAGGGTGGCCTTCACCGCGGTGAGGCTACGCGCGAACAGCGGCGGGCACTGCTGCTGGTACCACCGGACGTGGTCGCGACCCACCGCGTGATGGTGGGTGATGGTCCCGCCTTCGGCGATCAGGGCCTGGGACACCTGCGCCTTGATGAAGTCCCACGCGTCGATCTCCTCGCCGCGTGCGACCGGAGCCAGCACAGTGAAGTACGGGGCTGCGCCGTCGGAATACACATGCGTGAGCCGACAGGTGACGCGACCGGGATGGCCGCAGACCCGCAGAACCGACTCCTGGGCGACGGCGCGAACCCTGTCGACGAAGCCCGGCAGCCGTTCCCAGGTCGTGGCTGTCTCGAACGTCTCCGCCATGATCCCCAGACTCACCAGGGTGTCCCGCAGGTAGGGCGCCTGCAGGAAGGCACCTCGCCACTCCTGCTCCCCCGACGGCTGCACCGAACCACCGCCGACCCGGCAGATGGCCAGCGCGGCGGCCAAAGCCGATGAGGTGTCCGTCCCCGCCTCGAACCCCAGCACCAGCAGCGGCCCGGGTTGCTCCCCGGGCGCCTCCGCAGCATCGATCAACCGGCAGTTGGTGGGCAGCAGGCCGGACTGCAGGACGGTACGGATGGCGTCGCACCCGGCGGCGAAGTCGGGGAACCGCACCGATGCGCTGTGCTTGTGCGCCGGTCGCGGCACAACCTGCAGCCAGGCCTGCGTGAGGACCCCCAGTGTCCCCTCGCTGCCGAGCAGCAGCCGGTCCGGGCTGGGGCCGGCGCCGCTTGCAGGCAACCGGCGGGACTCCCACACGCCCTGCGGCGTCACGGCCCGCACCGACTCCACGAGGTCGTCGATGTGAGTCGGACCGGACGCGTAGTGGCCGGCTGCCCTGGTGGCGATCCAGCCGCCCACGGTGGAGAACTCGAAGGACTGCGGGAAGAACCGGGTCGTCAGTCCATGCGGCCGCAGCTGCTCCTCGGCGACCGGACCAGCGGCTCCGGCCTGGATCAGCGCCGTCCGGCTCACCGGGTCCACTTCCAGGACCCGGTCCATCCGGGAGGTGTCGAGGCTGAGGACCCCCTCGAACGAGTCGAGATCGCGTGGCTCGATCCCGCCGACCACGCTGGTGCCGCCGCCATACGGGATGACCGCGACGTTGCGCGCCGCGGCCCACTCCAAGACCCGATCGATGTCCGACTCGTCGGCGGGCAGCGCCACGAAGTCCGGCGCATTGCCGAAGTCGCCGCGGAAGCCGCGGATGATGTCCCGGTACGCCTTGCCGAGTGCATGGGTGGCGCGCGCGTGGGCATCCGTGGCCGTGCTCACCTGGAGGTCCACCGGTCGGATGCGCGGGGCCGGCAGGCGGGCCGCGGTCAGCGGCACCGGCATCTCCACCTCGGCACGCCCGAAGCCGAGGTGCTCCGCGACTGCCGGGGCAGCCGCAACGATCTGTTCGGCGGTCAAGGCCTGCTCGGCGGTACCCCATCCCCAGTGTTTGCGCACGAGCCCAGTCTGCCCGCCAGGACAGTCGCCGGGCGTGCCCTGTCGGCCGTAGGCTGGCGCCATGGCCTTCATGACCGACGAGCGCGCCGCTCTGGCACAGACTGTGCGACAGTTCACCGCCGAACAGATCGCCCCCAACATGGGCGAATGGGAGCGTTCCGGGGACTTGCCGCGGGACCTGCACAAGCAGGCGGCCGCCCTCGGCCTGCTCGGGGTGGGCTACCCCGAGGAGGTGGGCGGAAGTGGCGGCGATCTGCGCGACGTCTGCGTGGTGACGGAGTCGGTGCTGGCCGCCGGCGGGTCGGGCGGGATCATCGCCGGGCTGTTCACCCACGGGATCGCCATCCCGCACATCATCGACTCCGGCAACGAGGACCTCATCGACCGATGGGTGCGCCCGGTGCTGGCCGGCGAGGCCATCGCCTGCCTCGGCGTGACCGAGCCGGGGGGCGGTTCCGACGTCGGCAACCTGCGCACCCGCGCCGACGAGTCCGGTGACTCGTGGGTGCTGAACGGCTCCAAGACCTTCATCACCTCCGGCGCCCGGGCCGATGTCGCGGTGGTCGCCGCGCGGTTGCATGGCGCACCAGGAGCCTCGGGCATCGGGTTGTTCGCGGTCCCGACCGATCAGCCCGGGTACCAGGTGACCAGCCGGTTGGAGAAGATGGGCTGGCACTGCTCCGACACCGCCGAACTCGGCCTTGTGGACGCACGCGCCGAGTTGATCACCGACCAGGGGTTCGCGTCACTCGCCCGCCACTTCGCCACAGAACGGTTGTCCTTGGGAGTCACGGGGTACGCGACGGCCGCGCGCTGCGTGGAACTGGCGCGGGACTGGATCCAGCAACGGGAGACCTTCGGCCGGCCGCTGTCCACCCGCCAGGTCGTGCGGCACATGTTCGTGGAGATGAACCGACGCACCGACGTGGCGCGCTCATACATCCGCGGCGTGGCCGACAGCGAGGAGGTGACGGTTCTCGATGCGATCTACGCCAAACAGACCGGTGTCAATTGCGCTGCGTACGTGACCGACCGGGCGGTGCAGTTGCTCGGCGGGATGGGTTATGTGTCCGACGGCGAGGTCGAGCGCCACTATCGCGACGCCCGGATCCTGGGGATCGGTGGCGGGGCTGATGAGGTGATGGCCGACCTGGCGGCCAAGTTGCTGGGGTTGTAGACCGTGGCCGCGGGGTTAGCGCTTAGGACAGCGGTTAGTCCCAGGAACAGGCGTTAGTCTCAGTCACGTGCATCTGACTAACCGTTGTGCCTGGACTACGGTTGCCTGGGACTAACCGCTGTGGAACGATCGCTCTTCCCTCGTAAGGTCGATGTGCAGCGACTCCGACACAACAAACCGGGAGGAAGCAACGGCGCCTCAGCCCGTCCGGTCCACCACGTAGTCACAGACCGCCGCCAGCGCATCCCGCGCCGCACCTTCCGGTAGCGGGGTCAGGCACTCCCGGGCGTCGTCGGCCCATTGCCGTGCGACCGCGCGCGCCTCGACGACTGCCGCGTGGGAGCCCAGCAGTTCCAGGGCCTCCACCACCTCGGAGTCGCTCAACGGCCGGCTCAGCAGGTCGGTCAGGCGGACATCCTCCGCAGCCGCCGCACGCAGCACCATCAGACCGGCCAGCGTGGGCACGCCCTCCTTGAGGTCGGTGCCCGGGGTCTTGCCCGAGTGCGCGGAGTCGCTGGTCAGGTCCACCAGGTCGTCGGCGAGTTGGAACGCCACCCCGATGCGCTCCCCGAACCGGGTCAGGGTGTCGATCACCGGCTCGTCGCAGCCGGCGAACTTGGCCCCGAACTGCGCCGACGTGGCGATCAACGAGCCGGTCTTGTCGCTGAGGACCTGCAGATGGTGGGCCACCGCGTCCTCGCCGTCGGCCGGGCCCACCGTCTCCCGGATCTGGCCGGTCACCAGCCGCTCGAACGTGCGGGCCTGGATGCGAACGGCCTCCGGTCCGAGGTCGGCGAGGATGTCGGAGGCCCGGGAGAAGAGGAAGTCGCCGGTCAGAATCGCCACGGAGTTGTCCCAGCGGCTGTTCGCCGACGGCCGGCCCCGGCGCATGGGCGCCTCGTCCATCACGTCGTCGTGGTACAGCGTTGCCAGATGCGTGAGTTCCACGACGGTGGCTGCGTCGTAGACCGCATCCCGGTCCGGGTCGCCGAAGCCGGCGCAGAGCAAGGTCATCAGCGGCCGGAAGCGCTTGCCACCGGCCTCCACGAGGTGCGCGGACGTCTCCGTGACGAACGGGTAGTCGCTCTTGACAGCCTCAGTGAGACGCACCTCGACGCGCTGCAGTCGGTTCTGCAATCCGTCGCGCAGGCGAGGATCGGTGAGGAACGCCAGATTCGGCACCGATCACACCCCTATCTGATGAACGTGGAGGCCTTGTCTGCCAAGTCCAACACGGATTGCGGAAGCACGCCAAGAATCACGGTAACCGCAACCGTCACACCGATGGCCACCGCGGTCAGGCTACTGGGCACGACCACCGACGGGGCATCCTCTGCCCGGTCGGTGAAGAACATCAGCACGATCACCCGCACGTAGAAGAAGGCCGCGATCGCTGAGGCGAACACCCCGACGATGACCACCGGTGTCGCGCCGCCCTGGATGCCCGCCTCGAAGACCGCGAACTTGCTCGTGAATCCGGAAGTCAGCGGGATGCCTGCGAACGCCAGCAACAGGATCGCCATCGCACTGGCGATCAATGGCGACGTCTTGCTCAGACCAGCCCACTGCGACAACCTCGTCGCTTCGCCGGCGGGGTCGCGCACCAGGCTCACGATGGCGAAGGCACCGAGGGTGCTGAAGCCGTAGGCGAGCAGGTAGAACATCGTGCCGGACAGACCCGACGGGTTCGTGGCGATCACGCCGATGAGCATGAAGCCGGCGTTGGCGATCGCCGAGTACGCGAGCATGCGCTTGATGTCGGTCTGGGTCAGAGCGAGGATCGCACCGACCAGCATCGTCGCGATGGCCACGGCCCACATCAACGGCCGCCAGTCCCAGCGCAAGCCGCCGAGCGCCACGTAGCACAACCGCAACAGCGCACCGACAGCCGCGATCTTCACGCCTGCCGCCATGAAGGCGGTCGCCGGAGTGGGTGCACCCTGGTACACATCCGGGGTCCACTGGTGGAACGGCACGGCACCGATCTTGAACAGCAGGCCGACGAAGAGCAGGCCCGTGGCCGCGATCAACAGCCCGTTGTTGCCCGGGTCGGCGGCCATGCTGTCCACGATCCCGCTGAACGAGATGGTGCCCGAGAAGCCGTAGAGCATCGCCGCGCCGAACACGAAGAAGCCCGAGGAGTAGGCCCCCAGCAGGAAGTACTTCATGGCGGCTTCCTGGCTGAGCAGGCGGCGGCGGCGGGCCATCCCCGCCATCAGGTACAGCGGCAGCGACATGACCTCGAGCGCCACGAACATGGTCAGCAGGTCGTTGGCGGTGCAGAACATCATCATCCCGCCGACGCTGAACAGGAACAGCGGCCAGATCTCCGTCTGCAGCCACCCGTGCTCGGTGAACGCCTTCTCGTCGGCGCTTCCCGGCAGCGCCGAGGCCTGCGGGGCGAACGCGTCACCGGCGGGATCGACCAGTCGTTCGCCGATCAGCAGCGCCGACACCATCGCGATCAGCAGGATCGAACCCATCATGAACAAGCCGGGGCCGTCGACCGCGATCGTCCCTTCGGCCGCCAGTTCGTTGGTCCCAGCCAGCCGGACGACCACCACGAACGCCGCCAGCAGCACGACACCGACCAACCACATCTGCGCGCTGCGCCGACTGCTCCGCGGCAGGAACGCCTCTATCAGGACGCTGAGTACACCACCGCCGAGCACGATCAGCAGCGGGGCGACGAGCCCGTACTTGATCTCCGGGGATGTGAATGTCTCGAGCACGCCGTTCACTGGCCCTCCCCTTCCGCACGGCAGCCATCGGCGAAGTCACAGTCGCCGGCCGGACCGACCCCCGGGTCCTGCACGCCGGCTGCGACCATCGTCTGGGCCACCGCCGGGTTGATGACGTTCAACGCCGGCGCCGGGAACACCCCGAGAGCGATGATCAGCACGACCAGCGGCGAAATCGCCACGATCTCCCGGCCGGTGAGGTCCTTGACATCCTCACAGCCCTCCTTCACCGGGCCGGTCATCATCCGCTGGTAGAGCCAGAGGATGTAGAGCGAGGCCAGGATGATGCCGGTCGTCGCGATCACCGCCACCACCGGGTAGCGCACGAACGTCCCCACCAGCACCAGGAACTCGGAGATGAAGCTGCTCATGCCGGGCAGCGCCAGCGAACTCAGGCCCGCGACCAGGAAGAAGCCGGCCAGCAGTGGCGCCACCTTCGAGACCCCGCCGTAGTCGTCGACCAGCTTGGACCCGCGTCTACTCATCAGGAAGCCGGCGACGAGGAACAGCGCGGCGGTCGAGAAGCCGTGGTTGAGCATGTACAGCGTCGACCCGCTCTGACCCTGGCTGGTCATCGCGAAGATGCCCAGCACGATGAATCCGAAGTGGCTGACCGACGTGTAGGCGATGAGCCGCTTGATGTCCGTCTGACCGATCGCCAGCAGCGCTCCGTAGATGATGCTGACGACCGACAGCACGATGATGATCGGCGTGTAGAACTCCGACGCCTCCGGGAAGATCGGCAGGCAGTAGCGCAGCATGCCGAACGTGCCCACCTTGTCCAGCACCCCCACCAGCAGCACCGCGCTGCCCGGCTGGGCCTCGGTCGCCGCGTCCGGCAGCCAGGTGTGGAACGGCCACAACGGCGCCTTGACCGCGAAGGCGAAGAAGAACCCGAGGAACAGCATCCGCTGGGTGTTCGGATCCATCCCGAGCTGGGTCAATGCCGTGAAGTCGAACGTCCCGGCGCCGAACTCCCGCTGGCTGACCACGTACAGCCCGATCAGGCTGGCCAGCATGAACAGGCCACCGAACAGGCTCACGATCAGGAACTTCACGGCGGCGTACGAACGGCGGGCGCCGCCGTACCGGCCGATCATGAAGTACATCGGGATGAGCATGACCTCGAAGAACACGTAGAACAAGAAGACGTCGACGGCGGAGAACACGCCGATCATGCAGACTTCCAGCGCCAGCATCAGCGCGAAGTAGCCCTTCGTCGGAGCGTCGCTGTGATCGGCCTCGTTCCATCCGGCGAGGATCACGACCGGCACGAGGACGGCGGCCAACGCGATGAGCACCAGCGCGATGCCGTCCACCCCGAGCGCGAACGAGATCCCGAACGAACTGATCCAGGGCGTCGATGTGACGAACTGGAAAGGCTCGGTGCTCTGGCCGTCGAACTGCAGAGCCATGGCGATGACCAGCACCATCGTGGCCATGCTGAAACCGAGCGCGATCTGCTTGGCCAGATCCGGCTTGTCCTTGGGCAGCAGCGCCACCACCACGGCACCGATCGCAGGTACCAGCAGGAGGGTGATCAACCAGTTCATCTAGAGCCTCACCACCAGCATCAGGGCGAACAGGAGGAAGGCTCCCGCCAGCATGGACAGGGCGTACGACCGGGAGAAACCGGTCTGCCACTTGCGCAGCCTGCCCGACAGTCCCGCGGTCGCCGAGCCCAGGGCGAGCAGGGTGCCGTCGATGCTGCGGTTGTCGAACCAGACCAGCGCGCGGGTCAGGTACTGGCCGGGGCGCATGAAGACCGCCTCGTTGAACGCGTCGCCGTACAGGTCCTGGCGGGCGGCGACCGTGAGCGGCGACACCGAGGTCGGCGCGGTCAGCGGGACCTCCCGGCGGTACTGCTGGTAGGCCAGCAGCGCACCGATGACGACCAGTACCAGCGACGACACGCTGATGGTCCACGCGGGTATCGGCGGCTCCGGATGCTCGAACCCGGTGACCGGTTCCAGCCACCTCTCGATCGAGCCGTTCCAGGCGAGCACGAAACCGCTGACCGCCGACAGCAGGCCCAGGATGATCAGCGGGATGGTCATCACCGGCGGCGATTCGTGCGGGTGCACATCGTCGGTCCAGCGCTTCTTGCCCAGGAACGTCATCGTGAACAACCGGGTCATGTAGAACGCGGTGATCCCGGCGCCCAGCAGCGCCACCAGTCCGGCGATCCAACCGTGCGCGAAGCCGGCCTCGATGATCTTGTCCTTGGAGTAGAAGCCGGAGAACGGCGGCACGCCCATGATCGCCAGCCAGCCGGCGCCGAACGTGATGAAGGTGACCACCATCACGGCCCGGATGGCGCCGAACCGGCGCATGTTCTCCTGGTTGTTGAAGGAGTGCATGACCGAGCCCGCACCGAGGAACATGTTGGCCTTGAAGAAGCCGTGGTTCACGAGGTGGAAGATCGCGAAGACGTAGCCGATCGGGCCGAGGCCGGCACCGAGGATCATGTAGCCGATCTGCGACATCGTGGACCCGGCGAGCACCTTCTTGATCTCGTCCTTGGCGGTACCGATGATCGCCCCGAAGATCAGGGTCACGCAGCCGACGATGATCACCAGCGTCTGTGCGGTGGGGGCGGCGTCGAAGATGACGTTGGAGCGCACGATCAGGTACACACCGGCGGTCACCATGGTGGCGGCGTGGATGAGCGCCGAGACCGGCGTGGGGCCCTCCATCGCGTCCAGCAACCACGACTGCAGCGGCACCTGCGCGGACTTGCCACACGCTGCCAGCAGCAACAGGATGCCGATCCAGGTCAGATCGCTCTGCGCCCGGCCTCGCCGACCTCACTGAACACCTCGGGGAAGGTCACGGTGCCGAACGTGACGAAGATCAGCATGATCGCGATCGACAGCCCGAAGTCGCCGACCCGGTTCACCACGAAGGCCTTCTTCGCAGCGACCGCGGCACTCGGCTTGTACTGCCAGAACCCGATGAGCAGGTAGGACGCCAGACCGACGCCCTCCCATCCGACGTAGAGCAGCAGGTAGTTGTCGGCCAGCACCAGCAGCAGCATCGCCGCGACGAACAGGTTCAGGTAGGCGAAGAACAGCCGTCGCTTCGGGTCGTCGTGCATGTACCCGATGGAGTAGATGTGGATCAACGATCCGACACCGGTGATCAGCAGCACGAAGGTCAGCGACAACTGGTCGAGTTGTAGACCGACGTTGGCGGTGAAGTCGCCCACGATGACCCAGTCCCAGAGGTGCTGGATGATCCCCCGCTCCTCGGAGGGCCGCGCCAGCAGGCCGAGCCAGAAGACCACCGCCAGCAGGAACGAGCCGATCGGCAGCAGGGTCGCCAGGTAGTGGCCCCAGGAGTTGGTGCGATTGCCGGCCACGAGCAGGATGAAGGCGCCCAGCAGCGGCAGGGCGATCAGGACCCAGATGTAGGTGAAGACACCGTCGGCCGGGGCGTAGGTGATCGTCGGCGCAGCCGACGCCAGCAGGTCGGTGCCCATCAGTACCTCAGCAGACTGGGTTCGTCCACAGACGCGCTGCGGCGGGTGCGGAAGATCGAGACGATGATGGCCAGGCCGACGACCACTTCAGCAGCGGCGACCACCATGGTGAAGAACGCGAAGACCTGCCCCTCCAGGTTCCCGTGCATCCGGGCGAAGGCCACGAAGGCCAGGTTCGAGGCGTTGAGCATCAACTCCACGCACATGAACACCACGATCGCGTTGCGGCGGAAGAGCATGCCGAACGCCCCGAGGCTGAACAGGATCGCCGCCAGGGCGATGTAGTGATCGGTCGTCACCTTTCCTCCCCAGAGGTGTCATCAGCGGCCGCACCGAGCTCGTCGACGACGACGTTGTGCTGGTGCATAACCTCGTCGACCTCCTCGACGTCCACTCGGTCGACCTCGGAATGCTGCAAGGCCATCGGCCGCGGCACGGAGATCTCGGCAGCCGACCCGTCCGGCAGCAGGGCCGGGGTGTCGACGGCGTTGTGCCGGGCGTACGTGCCCGGCGGGGGCAGCGGGCTGGGATGCCCGCCCTGGAAGCGTGCCACCGAGAGGTCCCGCTGGCTGGGCTTGGGGAGGTAGTGCTCGCGGTGGGTGAGGATCATCGCCCCCAGCGCGGCGGTGATGAGCAGCGCGGAGGTCACCTCGAAGGCGAACACGTACTTGGTGAAGATCTGCTCGGCGATCCCCTGCACGTTGCCGCCGCGGATCGCGTTCGCCTCGGCCAGCGACCCCACCGGCATGTCCGACGTGCCGGAGCCGAGCAGGCCCACCAGCAGCACCCCGAAGCCGAGCCCGAAGATGATCGCCGCGGGCCGCTGCCCCTTGAGCGTCTCCACCAGCGAGTCGGAGGAGTCGATGCCCACCACCATCAGCACGAACAGGAAGAGCATCATGATCGCGCCGGTGTAGACGATCACCTGCACCATGCCCAGGAACGGTGCCGAGAGGCTGACGTAGAGGATCGCCAGGTTGATCATCGTCATCGCGAGGAACAGTGCGCTGTGCACGGCCTTGCGTGAGAACAGCATCCCCAGCGCCCCGAGAACGGCCAGTGTGGCGCAGATCCAGAACACCGCCGCCTCCCCGGTGTTCTGCACGGCCAGCGTGGCGGTCACGTGGTGCTCCCTTCGACCGCGTCCTTCAGCGGCTCCCCGGCGCCGGTGACCCGGCCCTCGTAGTAGTCCTTCTCGGTGGCGCCGGCCACCATGTCGTGCGGCGGCAGTTCCATGCCGGGCAGCAGCGGTGCGAGCAGGTCCTGCTTCTCGTAGATCAGCCGCTGCCTGCTGTTGTCGGCCAGTTCGAACTCGTGGATCATCGTCAGCGCCCGAGTCGGGCAGGCCTCGATGCACAGGCCGCACCCGATGCAGCGCAGGTAGTTGATCTGGTAGACGCGGCCGTAGCGCTCCCCGGGAGAGAACCGCCCCTCCGCGGCGTTGTCCGCGCCCTGCACGAAGATCGCGTCCGCCGGGCAGGCCCAGGCGCACAACTCGCATCCGACGCACTTCTCCAGCCCGTCGGGGTGCCGATTCAGTTGGTGGCGGCCGTGGTAGCGCGGCTTGGGCGGGAACTCGTCCTTCTCCTCCGGGTACTGCTCGGTCACCACCTTCCGGAACATCGTGGCGAAGGTCGTGGAGAAGCCCTTGACGACCGGGGGGACATCAGGCATTGCGGGCCTCCTGCTCCACGCTGGCGACGCTGGTCGGTTCCAGGAGTTCCTGACCCGGCATCGGCGGCACCGGGTGTCCGCCGGCGAACGGATCGACTGGTTCGGCGAAGCCGACCTGTGCCTGCTCCTCGGCCTCGGCCCGCCGGTCGCGGTGCAGCTGCGCCACGTACGACGAGACGATCAGCAGCATGGCGGCGAAGCCGAAGGCGATCAGGACGGTCAGGATTTCCGAACCCTCCGGGCCGATCACGTAGCGGGCCACGGACACGACCATGATCCACGCCAGCGAGACCGGGATGAGCACCTTCCAGCCGAACTTCATGAACTGGTCGTAGCGCAACCGGGGCAGCGTGCCGCGCAGCCAGATGAACACGAAGATGAAGACGCACACCTTCATCAGGAACCAGAGCATGGGCCACCAGCCCTCGTTGGCCCCGGACCAGATGGAGATCGGCCACGGTGCGCGCCAGCCGCCCAGGAACAGCGTGGTGGCCAGGGCAGAGACGGTCACCATGTTGATGTACTCGGCCAGGAAGAACATCGCGAACTTCAGCGACGAGTACTCGGTGTGGAAACCACCCACCAACTCGCCCTCGGCCTCGGGCAGGTCGAACGGGGCGCGGTTGGTCTCCCCCACCATGGCGGTGGTGTAGATGATGAACGACGGCAGCAGCAACAGGACGAACCACAACTTCGTCTGGGCGGTCACGATCTCGGAGGTGGACATGCTGCCGGCGAAGAGGAACACGGCGACGAACGACAGTCCCATCGCGATCTCGTACGAGATCATCTGGGCACTCGACCGCAGACCACCGAGCAGCGGGTAGGTGGAACCCGACGACCACCCGGCGAGCACGATGCCGTAGATCCCGATCGAGGCGATCGCCAGGATGTAGAGCACGCTGACCGAGAAGTCCGTCAGCTGCAGCATCGTGGTCTGCCCGAAGATCGACACCTCCGGGCCGAACGGGATGACCGCGAACGCCATGAAGGCGGGCACGGCGGACAGGATCGGCGCGAGGATGTAGACCCCGAGTTCGACCTTGCGCGGGATGATCTCTTCCTTCAGCGCCAGCTTGAAGCCGTCCATCAGCGACTGCAGGAGGCCGAACGGGCCGACCCGGTTCGGGCCGACGCGGCTCTGCATCCGGGCCACGACGCGGCGTTCGGCCCAGATCGTCAGCAGGACGATGACCACCAGCAGTGCGAACAGCCCGACGACCTTCAGGCAGATCAGCCAGAACGGGTCGCTGCCGAACCCGGCGACGTTCATGACACCCTCCCGACGCTCACTCGCACCGTATCGCCGGCGCTGACGCCGAGATCGGCCACCACGCTCGTACCGTTGTTGGCGGGCGCCCAGACGACTCCGGACGGCATGTCCGTGATCAGTGCCGGCAAGGTCATCGAACCGACGGTTCCGGTGAGGGTCACCGGGTCGCCGTCGGAGATGCCGAGATCAGCGGCGTTCGCCGGGCTGATCCGGATGACGGCGGGCCGGGCAGTGGCGGCCAGGTAGGGCTCACCGGCCTGCATGCTGGCGTCGTCGATCAGTTGCCGCCAGGTGGCCAGCACCGCCTCCCCGACGGCAGTCTCGCGGGGACCGGCGGGTTGTTCCTGCGGGGCAGCGGGGCGGGTGGCCGGCGTTGCTGCCTGTGCCTCTGCTCGCAACGCTGCCGGGTCCACCGGGCCGAAGTCGAGCAGCATCTCGTCGGCGATGGCGGCCAGACACGGCGGCATCGGTCAGGATCAGCGAGTCCCGGAAGACCTGCGGGAACGGCCGGTACCGGCCCTCCCAGTCCACGAAGGATCCCGCCTTCTCGGTCACCGCCGCGACCGGGAACACGATGTCCGCGGCCCGGGTGGCGTCGTTGTGATGGGTGGCCAGCACGATCACGGTGGGCACCTGTTCGAAGCCGGCGACCAGCGCCGCGCCGTCGGGGACATCGCGCGGGTCGAACCCGGCGAGCAGCAGTGCCCGGTAGGGCGGTTCGGGCTCGGTGTCGGCCACCGGGACGAGGTCCGAGTCCGACTGCTCGACGGCGACCACGTCGGCGCCTGCCTGCTCGGCATCCGCGACCGGGGGTTCCGTGGGAACCAGGGCTTCCTCCGGCTCGGCTGCGTCGACCAGTCGTGCGATGACACCGGCGAAGCCGACCCCGGCCGGCAGGTCGCCCCATCCGGGCGCCGCCGAACCGGGCAGCAGCCCGGCCTCGAGTGCTCCGCGGTCACCGGCACGGCGCGGCACCCAGGCCAGGTGCGCGCCGGTCTCCGTCGGCGGTGCGGGCGGCCCAGCTCAGCAGCCCGGGGGCCGTTGCGGCGCGCTCGCCGACCATCAGCACCGCGCCGGGTTGGCGCAGCGCCGCGCGGACCTCGTCGGAGCCGTCGAGGGCCCGGACCTCCTGTCCGGGTCCGGCGGCGAGCACGGTGGCGTGCAGTTTGGACAATCCCGGGCTGGCCCACGGGGCCACCGCGAACACCTTCGTCGCACCCTTGGTCACCGCCTTGCGCAGGCGCAGGAACACGATCGGGGATTCGTCCTCGGGCTCGAACGCGACCAGCACCACGGCCGGGGCAGCGTCCAGGTCCGCGTAGGTGGGACCTGGCGCACCGCGCACGACTGCGGCCAGGAACGCGGCTTCCTCGTCGCTGCTGGCGCGGGCGCGGAAGTCGACGTCGTCGGTCTGCAGGACCGTCCTGGCGAACTTGGAGTACGCGAAGGCGTCCTCGGCGGTCAGCCGGCCACCGGTCAGGACCGCAGCACTGCCGACCGCCGCGGTGAGGGCGTCGGCGGCGATGCCCAGTGCCTCGGGCCAGGAGGCGGTGCGCATCCCGCCGTCCTCGTCGCGCACGAGCGGGTGGGTGATCCGGTCCTCTGTCAGGTACGGGAACGCGAACCGCCCCTTGTCGCAGTTCCACTCCTCGTTGACCGCCGGGTCGTCGGCGGCCAGCCGGCGCTGCACCTCGCCACGGCGCACGTCGGTGCGCAACGCGCAACCACTGGCGCAGTGCTCGCACACGGTCGGCACGGAGACCAGGTCGAAGGGCCGGGCGCGGAAGCGGTAGCGGGCGTTGGTCAGCGCCCCCACCGGGCAGATCTGCACGGTGTTGCCGGAGAAGTAGGAGTCGAAGGGAGTGTCCTCGCTGATCCCGACCTGTTGTTGCGCGCCGCGCTCCAACAGGTCGATGAAGGCGTCGCCGGCGATCTCATCGGCGAACCGGGTGCACCGGGCGCAGGACACGCACCGCTCCCGGTCCAGCAGGATCTGCACGCTGACGTTGATCGGCTTCGGGAAGGTGCGCTTGCGCCCCTCGAACCGGCTCTCCGGCCGGCCTGCCGTCATCGCCTGGTTCTGCAGCGGGCACTCGCCGCCCTTGTCGCAGATCGGACAGTCCAACGGGTGGTTGAGCAGCAGGAACTCCATGACGCCCTTCTGGGCGTCATCGGCGATCTTCGAGGTGCGCTGGGTGCGGACCACCATGTTGTCGCCGACCGGGATGGCGCAGGCCGGCTGCGGCTTGGGCATCCCTTCGATCTCCACGAGGCACATGCGGCAAGCGGCCACCGGGTCCAGCAGCGGGTGGTCGCAGAATCGCGGCACCTCGATGCCGAGCTGCTCGGCGGCACGGATGATCAGCGTGCCCTTCTCGGCGGTCATGGTGATGCCGTCGATGCTGAACGCGACGTGCCCCTCCGGGACGGTCATCCCGCTGCTGCTCGGTTCTGTGACGGTCATGCCCTCACCTCGCTGAAGACCGTGCTGGCCGCCGGGTCGAACGCTTCACTGCTCGGCGTGGTGGTTCCTGCTTCGAACTCGTCGGCGAAGTACTTCATGGCCGCCGGGAACGGGGTGGCTGCCGCGTCCCCCAAGGGGCAGAACGAGCGTCCCAGGATCTGCCCGCACAGGTCGTCGAGGATGACCAGCTGCTCGCTGCGACCCCGGCCGGAGTCGAACCGGTGCAGCAGGTCGTGGATGAACCAGTTGCCCTCCCGGCACGGTGTGCACTTGCCGCACGACTCGTGCTTGTAGAAGTCCAACCAGCCGGTGACGGCACGGACCACCGACGTGGTCTCGTCGAACACCATCGGGGTTCCCGTGCCCAGCATCGACCCGGCCGCGACCAGGGCCTCGTACGTCATGGGGGTGTCCAGGTGTTCCGGCGTCAGCATCGGGACCGAGGAGCCGCCCGGGAGCCAGAACTTCAGCTCGTGGCCCTCACGGATCCCGCCGGCGTACTCGAGCAGCTCTGCCATCGGAATGCCCAACGGCGCTTCGTAGATACCGGGACGCTGCACGTGGCCGGAGACCGCGAACACCTTGAAACCGGGCGACTTCTCCGTGCCGAAGGAGCGGAACCAGTCGACGCCGTTGTTGATGATGTACGGCACGTTGGCGATCGTCTCGACGTTGTTGACCACCGTGGGGCAGGCGTACAGGCCCGCCACGGCGGGGAACGGCGGCTTCAGCCGGGGCTGCCCGCGCCGGCCCTCCAGCGAATCGAGCAGAGCGGTCTCCTCGCCGCAGATGTACGCGCCCGCCCCGGCGTGCACCACCAGGTTGAGGTTGAACCCGTTGCCGTCGAGGTTGTCGCCGAGGTAGCCGGCCTCCCGGGCCTGCCGCACCGCGGCATGCATCCGGCGGATGACATGCGGGACCTCACCACGGATGTACACGAACGCGTGGTCCGCGCGGATCGCGTACGAGGCGATGATGATGCCCTCGATCAGTGCATGCGGGTTCGCCAGCATGATCGGGATGTCCTTGCAGGCACCGGGCTCGGACTCGTCGGCGTTGACCACGAGGTAATGCGGCTTGCCGTCGTTCTGCGGGACGAAACTCCACTTCAGGCCCGTCGGGAAACCGGCGCCGCCACGACCCCGCAGTCCCGAGTCCTTGACGGTCGCGATGACGGCGTCCGGGCCCAACTCGAAGGCCTTCGCCAGTGCGCTGTAGCCGCCGTGGCGGCGGTAGCCCTCGAGGGTGAACGAGTCCGGCTCGTCCCAGTGGGCGGTGATGACAGGGGTCAGCGGCATCAGATGACCTCCGCGTCCGGTGCTTTCATGTCGTGCTCCTGGGCGTAGCGAAGACCGGCGAGCATCAGGTCGTCGGTGGCCGGGACCTCGCCGAGGCCGTCGTCGTCGATCCCCGAGATGGTCCGCTCGCTGGCCTTGAAGTCCCGGATGACCGGGCCACGGGTGGACTTCACCTCGCGTCCGGCGCGCAGGTCCTCGACCAGCTGCCGGGCGCTCTCGACGGTCATGTCGTCCAGGAACTCCCAGTTCGCGGTCATCACCGGTGCGTGCGTGCAGGCCGCCTGGCACTCGATCCGCTCCAGCGAGACCTTCCCGTCGGCGCTCACCTCGTCGTGTCCGACGCCGAGGTCGCCGGACAGCGCCTCCCAGATCGCGTCGCCGCCGAGGATGCCGCAGCCGGGGTTGATGCAGACGCCGACGTGGTACTCGCCCACCGGCTGGTCCTTGTACATGGTGTAGAAGGTGGTGACCGCCTTCACCTCGGCGGTGGTCAGCCCCAGCACCTCCGCGCACATGATGATGCCCTCAGGACTCACGTAGCCCTCCTCGGACTGCGCGAGGTGCAGCATCGGCAGCAGCGCACTACGCGCCTGCGGATAGCGCGCTGCGAGGTCCATCATCTCCGCGCGCGTCTGTTCGGTCAGTGCCATCAGCGATCCACTCCACCCATGACGGGGTCGATACTCGCCACCGCCGCCACGACGTCGGCCACTTGGCCGCCCTCGCACATCGGTGGCACAGCCTGCAGGTTGTTGAACGACGGCTCCCGGAAGTGGACCCGGTACGGCCGGGTGCCACCGTCGGAGACCACATGCACCCCCAGCTCACCGCGCGGCGCCTCGATCGACACGTAGGCCTGTCCCGCCGGGACCCGGAAGCCCTCGGTGACCAGTTTGAAGTGGTGGATCAGCGCCTCCATCGACTGGCCCATGATCTCCCGGATGTGCTCCAGCGAGTTGCCCATGCCGTCGGAGCCGAGGGCCAGCTGCGCCGGCCAGGCGATCTTCTTGTCCTCGACCATGACCGGGCCCGGCCGCAGCCGGTCGAGGCATTGCTCCACGATGTTGAGGCTCTGGTTCATCTCCCCGAGCCGGATGAGGAACCGGCCGTAGGCGTCGCAGGTCGTCTGCGTGACGACCTCGAACTCGTAGTTCTCGTATCCGCAGTAGGGCTGCATCTTGCGCAGGTCCCAGGGGTAGCCGGTGGCGCGCAGCACCGGACCGGTCATGCCCAAGGCGATGCAGCCGGTGAGGTCGAGATAGCCGACCGACTCGGTGCGGGACATCCAGACGGAGTTGTCGACCAGCAGATTGGCGGTGTCCGGCAGCCGTTTGCGCAGCAGTGCCACGACGTCGGCGATCGCCTTCTCCGCGCCGTCCGGGAGGTCCTGGGCCAGCCCACCAGGGCGGACGTACGCATGGTTCATACGCAGGCCGGTGACCGTCTCCAGGACGTCCAGCACGTACTCGCGCTCCCGGAACCCGAACGTCATGGCGGTCAGGGCGCCGAGTTCCATGCCACCGGTGGCCAGACACACCAGGTGCGAACTCACCCGGTTGAGTTCCATCAGCATCACGCGGATGACCGTGGCGCGGTCCGGGATCTGCTCGGTGATGCCGAGCAGCTTCTCCACGCCGAGGCAGTACGCGGTCTCGTTGAAGATCGGCGCGAGGTAGTCCATGCGCGTGACGTAGGTGACGCCCTGCGTCCAGGTCCGGAACTCCATGTTCTTCTCGATGCCGGTGTGCAGGTAACCGATCCCGGAGCGGGCCTCGGTCACCGCCTCACCGTCGAGTTCCAGGATCAGCCGGAGCACGCCGTGGGTGGACGGGTGTTGCGGACCCATGTTGACGACGACCCGCTGCTCGATGCCCTCGTCGCCGCGGACCTGGTCCCAGTCCCCGCCGCTGACGGTGAAGACCTTGCCCTCGGTGGTGTCGTAGGAGCCCGCCTCCTCGGCGGTCTCGTAGATGACGTCTTCGCTCACTTGTACTCCCGGCGGTCGTCCGGCGGTGGAATGGTCGCACCCTTGTACTCCACGGGGATGCCACCGAGCGGATAGTCCTTGCGCTGCGGGTGACCCACCCAGTCGTCGGGCATCTCGATGCGGGTCAGGCCCGGGTGGCCGTCGAAGATCACCCCGAAGAAGTCGAAGGTCTCCCGCTCGTGCCAGTTGTTGCCCGGGTAGATGTCCACGACCGACGGGACGTGCCGATCGTCGTCCGGGCAGGTGACCTCCACCGACAGCCGACGGTTGTGGGTCATCGACAGCATCGGGTAGTGCACGTGCAGCTCCCGGCCGGTGTCCTCGGGCCAGTGCACGCCGCTTGCCCCGAGGCAGATCTCGAAGCGCAGCGCCGGATGGTCGCGCAGGGTGCGCATGACCTCGAGCAGGTGCTCGCGCTCCACCTCCAGCGTCAGTTGGTCATGGGCCACGACGACCTTCGACACCGCCGGACCGAACGCATCGCCGAGAGCGTCGGCCAGGGTGTCGACGGCCTCGTCGTACCAGCCGCCGTAGGGCCGGGTGGCCGGGGCCGGCGCGTAGGTCGTGCGGACCAGGCCGCCGTAGCCGCTGACGTCCGGGCTGCCCTCCACACCGAAGGCACCGCGTCCGGTCTCCAGCACCTCGAGGGTCTCGGTACCGGCCGGCACGACCTCGCCGGCCTCGGGTGTCCCAGGGTTCTCGGTCACCGCATGAGCCCCTTCATCTGCTCGGAGGGCAGTGCCTGCATGGCCTGCGCCTCGAGCTCGACGACTTCGCGCTCACGGTTGGCGCCGAGCTTCGTGTGCTGGATCTGGTCATGGATCTTGAGGATCGCGTCGATCAGCATCTCCGGACGCGGTGGGCAGCCGGGCAGGTACATGTCGACGGGGACGACGTGGTCGACGCCCTGCACGATCGCGTAGTTGTTGAACATGCCACCGCTGGAGGCGCACACCCCCATGGCGAGCACCCACTTCGGGTTCGGCATCTGGTCGTAGATCTGGCGCAGCACCGGGGCCATCTTCTGGCTCACCCGGCCGGCCACGATCATCAGGTCGGCCTGCCGCGGGGAGGCCCGGAAGACCTCCATGCCGAACCGGGCCAGGTCGTAGCGCGGGGCGCCGGTGGCCATCATCTCGATGGCGCAACAGGCCAGGCCGAACGTCGCCGGCCACAGCGACCCCTTACGGGCGTAGCCGGCGACCGCCTCGACGGTGGTCAGCAGGACGCCGCTCGGGAGTTTCTCCTCGAGTCCCATGTCAGTCCCATTCCAGACCGTGGCGGCGCCAGACGTAGGCGTACACCACGAGCAAGGTCACGATGAACAGCAACATCTCGACGAGCCCGAACAGCGCGAGCTGGTCGAACGACACCGCCCACGGGTAGAGGAACACGATCTCGATGTCGAAGATGATGAAGAGCATGGCGGTCAAGTAGTACTTCACCGGGAACTTGCCGCGGCCGATGGGCTGCGGGGTCGGCTCGATACCGCACTCGTAGGGGTCCATCTTCGCCCGGTTGTAGCGCTTCGGACCGGTGAGGCTGGCCACCCCGACGCTGAACGCGGCGAACGCGAATGCCAGCAGTCCCAGGATCAGGATGGGAAGGTACACGTTGCCCATCGCTATCGACTCCTTCCGATCGGCTCAATCCTAGGGGGCGTCGCGACGGCGCCGCCCAACGAGTCTGATGCGATGCTCCTCATACGGATGGACCCGGGGTGGGACCGCCGCACGCGAGGTCATGGACCTTCGTCGAACCTGCCGGGGCAATCCCGAGACCGACTGCGTGGCGATCCATCCGCTCTCCTTGTGAACGCGTTCACGAGCCCCCCGGACTCGAGTGTAGATCGTGCCCCCACGGCCCGCAGGTGGGTGCTCCCAGCAGGGTCGTCGCGCACGACTGCTGACCCCCGGCCCGCCGTGACGGACCGGGGGTCGCGCTCAGGCGGACGGGGACGCTGAGTCGGCGGCGACCGGCGCCACGGTGAACGAGTTCACCATCTGGTCGAACGTGGGCTGCAGGCCTTCCCACTCTTCAGTGGCCGACTGCGTGAGCAACTGATACTCGAGGTCACCGTCGAACAGGAACCAGATCTTCGAGGTCATCGGGGTGTCCTCGACGGTGAAGGTCGCGTCCGCCTCGAAGCCGCTGAGTCCGGCCACCGTCGTCGGCGTGAGCTCGGAGATCTGCATCTCTTCGCTGGACTGCTCGAGCTGCGGGATCACGGTCTGCTCGAGTTCGGTCTGGACCTGGTCGAGGTTCTCGTCGGTGATCTCAGTCGTCAGTTGGTAGGTGTTGACCACGAAGGCGTCGCGGTACTGCCCGCCCACCTGAGTGCCCTCGGTGTCGAACACCGCCACCGAATCGGCGCTGCTGGCACCGCTCTCGGCATCCATGGAGATGTCGTCCTTCTGCTCGAAGGGCGGGGCGTACTGGAAGCTGAATCCGTACTTGTCGCTGGTATAGGTTGTGGCGTTCGCGGGGACGGACTGCTCCGCGGACGCACTGGCCGTCGGCGAGTCGCCGACGCTCACTTCGGCGCTGCTCGAGCATCCGGCGAGTCCGATCGCCAATGCCGCGCCCGCCACTACCACTGAAATGCGCATGGGGTTTTCCGTTCGGTCGGCTTGATGGAACGCACTCAGGCTACTCCTGGGCCAGCTACGAGGGCGGTTGCCGCGCGGCCGTCGGCACCGAGTGCGGCCGCCGGGGGCGGACCGTGCCTGTGGCTCAGGCGACACCCCGGTGCAGTGCGACGATCCCGCCGGAGAGATTGCGCCACGCGACGTCGTGCCAGCCCGTGTCCTGCAGCAACCGCGCCAGGCCCTCCTGATCGGGCCACGCCGCGATCGACTCGGCCAGGTACTCGTAAGCCGCAGAGTTGCTGGACACCTTGCTCGCGATCGCGGGCAGGGCCTTCATCAGATACTCCTGGTACACCGTGCGGAACGCGGGCAGCGTCGGGGTCGAGAACTCGCAGACGACCACCCTCCCGCCCGGCCGGGTCACTCGCCGCAACTCGCGCAGCCCGCGTGCCGGGTCGTGGATGTTGCGCAGGCCGAAGGAGATCGTGACCGCGTCGAAGGTGTCGTCCGCGAACGGCAACGCCATGCCGTCCCCGGCGACGAAGGGCAGGTGGG
The DNA here is from genome assembly GCA_963733395.1 of uncultured Actinomycetota bacterium. Lineage (GTDB taxonomy): Bacteria > Actinomycetota > Actinomycetes > S36-B12 > UBA10799 > JADKAV01. Next base: position 61,733 of record CAVTCZ010000005.1, on the reverse strand, counting down.
GCAGCCGCTGCCGGCCGACCTGCAGCATGCCCAGGGAGAAGTCACACGCGACGACCTCGGCCCCGCGCTGCGCGAACGCCTGGCTGCTGGTCCCGGTGCCCGCGGCGAGGTCCAGTACCCGCTGCCCAGGGCCGGCACCCACCGCGTCGGCCACCAACCGCCGCCAGCGGCGCGTCTGGCCCAGCGCCAGCACGTCGTTGGTCACGTCGTAGCGGTGAGCCACCCGGTCGAACATGGCGGCGACGGCAGAGGGCTGCTTCTCGAGGTCGGCTCGGCTCACCGGCACAGTCTCTCATCAGCACAAGCCAGCGCCGCCGTCGCGCATACCGGGGTCCGGCCATATCGTTGAATGGTGACCGATCTGCCCCTGGAGGTGCGCACCCGCCTCGTGGAGCCCTCCGACCTGCTCTCGCTGATCCCCGCAGGTGCGCAGCCGCTGAGTTGGGTGCACGAGGGCGATGGCCTGGTCGCCTGGGACGTGGCGGCGACCACGACCGTGCGCGGGCCCGAGCGGTTCGCCCGCGCCCAGCGATGGTGGACGCGGTTCTGCGAATCCGCCGTCATCGACGACGCGGTCCTGGCTCCGGGCACCGGCCCGGTCGCCTTCGCCTCGTTCTCGTTCGACGCCGACGCCGACTCGGTGATCACCGTTCCCGGCACGATCATCGGCCAGCGCGATGGCAAGGCCTGGATGACCACCATCACGCCGAGCCGGACCGCCCAGCTACCGCCGGCTCAGGGCGAGGGGCTGGTCGAGCCGGACCCCGACGGCAGCCGCTACCGGCAACTGGTGGCCGGTGCCGTCGAGGACATCGCGGCCGGCGTCTTCGACAAGGTGGTCCTCGCCCGCGGGGTCCGGGTCAGCGGTGAGATCGATGTCCATCGCACCCTGCGCCGCCTCGCCGACCGGTACGCGGACTGCTGGACGTTCAGCGTCCACGGCCTGATCGGGGCGACCCCGGAACTGCTCGTGCGCCGCACCGGGGAGCAGGTGATGTCGCGGGTGCTGGCCGGCACGGTCCCCCGCTCGCTCGATGAGCGCGAGAGCGGCCAACTGGCCAGCGACATGGTGGCCTCGAACAAGGCCCGCGAAGAGCACGCCTACGCGGTGATGTCCGTGGCGCAGGCGCTGGGCACCCACTGCACCGACCTGGACGTGCCCGCGCAGCCGAGCGTCCTGCGGCTGGCCAACGTTCAGCATCTGGCCACCGATGTGAACGCGATGCTGGTCGACGAGACCTCCGTGATCGCGATTGCGGCGGCACTGCACCCCACCGCCGCCGTCTGCGGCACGCCCACCGAGCGGGCCCTGCACTACATCCGGACGCACGAGGGGCTGGACCGCGGCCGCTACGCCGGTCCGGTGGGCTGGTTCGACGCGCAACGGCGACGGGGAGTTCGGCATCGCCCTGCGGTGCGGGCAGCTCAACGACGACAACACGTCCATCGAACTGCTCGCGGGCTGCGGGATCGTGGCCGGGTCGGACCCGGAGTCGGAGTTCGCCGAGTCCGAGTCCAAGCTGGCGGCCATGCGCTGGGCGCTCGGGGGTAGTTGAGGGCGCGGGCTGAGGCTCGATTCCCGCTGCCGGCGTTAGCCCGAAGGACAACCGTTAGCCCGAAGGACAACCGTTAGCCCGAAGTCCGCGCCTGACGCTAACGCCTGTAGTTGCGACTAACCGCTGTCCTCGCCACTAACGCCGGCGCGGGTGACTCACCCAACCAAGTTCCAAGCTCCAACGCCCGTCCACCCGGGAGGTGCCGCCTTCGACGTCAGCCCCAAGTCCGACGCTAACCGCTGTCGCCGCCACTAACGCCGGCGTGACGGACCCCAACCAGCGGCGCAGCCGACCCTCAACTCCGCTTGAGCACACCCACGTCCGGCCCGACCTCCTCGAGTGCCAGGGTCGTGGCCTTGCCGGACTTGACCGTGAAGGTCGCACCCGTCGTGAAGGCCTTGGGCATGTCGATGGCGGTGTAGTAGAAGGTGTTGCCGGTCCAGTGGCCGCAGCCGTAATTCGGTCTTGAGTTTCGGTCCGAGTTGCAGCACCAGCTTGCCGCCCTCCTTGACCACCTTGGCGCGTCCCACGTAGTCGTTGCGGTAGGTGCCGCTGTAGGTGCTCAACTTCGTGGCGGGCTTCGGCTTGGCCGGCTGCTTCTTGCCGTTGACGGTGTTGCTCGGCGTGGTGAACGGCGCGAATGCCTTGCCGATCGATCGCCAACCAGTCCTCGGTCGGCCCCGTTCTCGACGATGTCGGCGAACGAGGCGGCGATGGACTCGGGCAACCCGATCGGCCAGGTGTTGGTCAGGACCACGATGCCGACATCCAGGGACGGGATCATCAGGATCGTGGTGGACGGCACCCGGCAGTGAAAGCCCCGGAGTGTTGCCAGCGCACCCGTCCCGCGGGATCGACCAGCGTGTCGATGCCCGAGCCCGTACCCCGAGATGGTGGACGCGTCCGCCGACGACGGAGCCGTGCGGATCTGCATCGACCGGGCCTCCTGCAGGGGACCCTTGGCGACCACCCGCTCACCGTCGAACGTGCCGTTGTTCAACTGCATCCGCAACCATGCGGCCATGTCCAACACGGTGCTGCTGGCACCCCCCGCGGGTTCCTGCGCCGTGGCGTTGCGCTTGGCAGACGGCACCCACTTCGCCGTCCACCTGCTGGTGCAGGGCGGCGCGGTTCGATCTCCTGGGTGAACTGCTTGTGGCTGTATGTCGTGTGCTTCATGCCCAGCGGCTTGAAGATCATCTTCTTTGCCAGTTTCGGCCACGTCGTCTTCGCCGCGGTGGCCGCGGCCTCCCCGCCGACCGTCAGCCCGAAGTTGCTGTACGAGTAGGAGATCCGGAACGGCGCCAGCGGCTCGTAGCGCATCCGATCCATGATCGTCTTCCGGTTGAACCCGTACACCTCGAGGTCGTTGCCGACGTTGCCGGGCAGACCACTGCGGTGCGAATACATGTCGGCCACCGTGACGCGGTTGGTCACGTATCCGTTGGCGAGCTCGTAGTCCGGCAGGAACTTGGTGATCGGGTCGTCCCAACGCAGCAGCTTCTTGCCGATCGCCGCGGCCACGGCCGTGGCCCCGAGCGGTTTGGACACCGACGCCAACTGGAACACCGTATCGACGGTGACCGGCTTGTTGGTCTTCGTGCTGCGCACGCCGAATCCCTGGCTGTAGACGACCTGGTCGCCGCTGACCACTGCCACTGCCAGACCCGGGACCCCGGTCTTGGCCATGTTCTCGGTGATGATGCCGGGCAGTTGGGCGATCGCCGCATCGATGTTGTCGGATTCGGCACGGCCGGGGGCGCCGCCACGAGCAGGCCGCCGACGAGCGCGGAAGAGGTGCCGACAGGGCGAGGGCTTTGTTTCATCCGCCCACCTCACCACCTCGGGTGCCTCCGAGGCAAGACTGGGCGGTGAATCTCGTCCACTCGGACCACCCGCCGCCGTTCAGTCGGCCACCCGGATCCAGGTCCCGCGTACCGCCGCGACCCGCTGACCCCCGGCGGTGAAGAATGGCCGCTGCCGAAACGTACTTGCGCCCGACCTGCTCGATTTGTGCGCCACCAGCCACGTACGGATCCGCGGGATCGAGCGGGGCATCGGTCAGAAGTCCACCGCTCAACCGTCCGGTGACCAGCGGCACCTCACCGATCGGCCAGGCCCAGCCACTGGCGCAATCCAGCGCGGACCACAGCCACTCCTCGGCCACCCGGCCGCGCGGGTACCAGACACATGCGACCAGGCCCTTCGCCCACCGGACCCGGGCCGATGCCCAAGCCGTCGGCACGCAACCGGCCGCAGCCGAAACAGGTCTCGTATCGGGTTGGGCACCGCCCCGGGGAAGCCCTTCGCGGCGGCTGTCGCGGCCTCCAGCCCGACGAACGGCACCGGGTCGGCGGTGACATCCGTGGCATCGGCCTCGGCGATCAGTTGCGGGCCGTCCCAGAACTCCAGGTGGTCACCGACGAGTCGTTGCGCCAAGCTCGGTCTCGAGTGGCGCCGGGGCCCGCAGCCAGACATCCGCACCGGCGCCCGGCAACCTGGTGGCGAGGCTTCCCGCGACGTAGCCGCCGTGTCCGGCGTCCGGCGGGCCGTTGAGGTGGCGCGCGATCCTCACCCGAGCGCCTCCCGGATCTGCCGGTACAGTTGCGCCTCCGTATCCCTGCTCACCGGGCCGACAACGACCGCGTTGAGCCCGGGCGCCGCTGCAGCGCTCGCCAATGACTGTGCGATGTCCGGTCCCTGATGGACAGCCACACCGTGCGATTCCAGGATGCTGCGAAGGTCGAGGTCCACCGGGGTCCCGAAGACCCGCTCGTACACGTCCTCGAAGGCCGGATCGGCCTGCTCCAGGGAGCCGAAGATGCCGCCGCCGTTGTTGTCCACCACCAGCAGCACGAGATCCGGGACCGGTTCCTCGGGTCCGATCACCAGCGCGTTCTGGTCGTGCAGTAACGCCAGATCGCCGAGGAACGCGTACGCGTGTCCGCCACCGGCGCTCTGGTGGGCCAGTGCCGCGCCGACGGCGGTCGAGACCAGCCCGTCGATCCCGTTCACCCCACGATTGGCCAGGACCCGCGGCGGGTCGGTCCGCACGCCGGCGACTGCTTCGAGGTCCCGGATGGAGCGCGACGACGCCACGAAGACCAGGTCGTCGGAGCCGACCACGTCCCACAGCGCCTGCGCGGCGTGCAGGCCGGTCTGCTGCGGACAGGCGGCCAGGGCTTTCTCGATGACCCGCTGCGCTGCAGCGTCGGCCATCAGCCAGCCGTCCAGCCAATCGCTGGATTCGGGCACCATCGCATCCGACGGCGGAGCCGGCACCGACGCCAGGACGGCGATCGCGGTGCGTGTCGGGTCCGGCCAGTCCATGGTCCGCTGCGGCTCGGCGTGCAGGTGCACCGCGGCCTCCCGGACCAGCGACAGCAGCCCCCGGCTCAAGCCCACCTTCCCGACGGTCACCACCAGTTCCGGCCGGTGCGCAGCGCGGAACGCCTCCGAGGCGCTCAGCAGGCTCGCGTGGGCCAACGCGACCGTTCCGGCACGGGCCTGGCCACTGGGTTCGCTGTGCAGCGGCCAGCCGCAGGACTCGGCGAGTTCCACCGCGGCGGCGGCGTCCTCCGGGTCGTCGATATCGCCCACGATCACCAGGCCGCGCAGCGGCAACTCGCCTGCGGCCAGGTCGTCGAGCACCTCGTCGATGGGTTCCTGCACGCTGAGCATCAGCCGCCGGTCGACCGTCCAGGACCGGACGACCTGCACCTCGTCGCCCTCCTCGTCGACGAACGTGAGCCCGTCATGGCCGTCCAGCGACTCCACCCAACCGGGATCGTCGTCGGGCACCAGCGGATCGCGCAGGGCCACGTTCAGATGGACCGGACCCCGCTGCCAGGGATGACTGGCGATGACGCACGCCCGGGAGACGGTACTGCGCCAGTAGGCCACCTGACCACGACCACGCGTCGGTGCTTCCAGGTCGGCGGACCACCGCACCAGGCCATCGAACACCCGCACCTGGTCGATCGTCTGGTTGGCGCCGGTCTGCCGGAGTTCCGCCGGCCGGTCGGCGCTGATGACGATCAATGGCAGCGCACTGAACCACGCTTCCTCGACCGCCGGCAGCAGATTGGCCACGGCGGTCCCGGAGGTGGTGATGACCGGCACCGGCAGGCCGCTGCGCTTGGCCAGGCCCAGCGCCAGGAAACCCGCGCTGCGTTCGTCGATGCGCACGTGCAGGCGCAACTCGCCGCGCTCGTGTGCTCGCGCAGCCTCGATCGCCAGCGGTGCGCTGCGCGATCCCGGCGCGAGCACCACGTCGTTGACACCGGAGCGCACCAGTTCGTCGATGATCACCTGCGCAGCGGCGGTCGCGGGATTCACACCGACCACTGTGACACGCGGCTCACGGCCGTCGCCTCGTCGCCCGCGGTTCGGACGTGCCGGGGCGAGCAGGGATGTCGCTGCGGGCGCATCCGTGAGCCCGAGCTCTGGTTGGCCAGCAGAAGTCCGGCCGCATTCGACTCGGGAACGGGCTTCGGCATGGGGCGGAGCGTGGCGTCTTGACGGCACAGGCGGTACGTGATCACGCCGGGGCAGTTCCGGGCACGGCGTTCATCGCCTTCCGGCGGCCCGGAGGGCACGCCGGACGTCGTCGGCGCGCCTCGATCTGCCCCTGGTGGCGCATCGGGAACCCGGTTGCTTCTTGGGCACCAACACGACCGGGCGAATCACGGTCTGCCGGTATTCGGGCTCCCGCGAGGGTGGTTCTGCTGCCGTCCGGGCTTCCATAGCACTTGGTTAGAAGTTGTCCCGTTGGTTAGCGGAAACACGCGTGTCTTTGCTAACCAACGGGACAACTTCTAACGAACCGCACAACCCAGGGCGAAACCGGTACCGGGGTGGACTCACCCGAGGGCCCGAATCGCAACCCCGGCCCACCCGACTCCGCGTCACAGGGCCCGTCGCCCGCCACCTCGCGGGATCGGACCGTGACTCCGCCGCCGGGCGGGTCCGCTGTCTCGTGAACTCGCCCTGGAACCCCGCACCGGGACGCGACTCAGCCCTCGATCCGCTCCCCGGTGTCGGGTACGAAGACGTGCATGTGTTCCTCGGTGATTGCCGGGTGGATCGTTTCACCGATCTTCGGTGGCATCCGGCCATCCCCGCGGATGACGACCTGCTCCTCGCCGCTGGCGGTCGGCACCCGGCCGTAGATGTACGCATCCGAGCCCAGCGATTCCACCACGTCGACCTCGATCGGAAGGCCGCCCTGGCCACCGTGCATGACAGTGTCCTCAGGACGGAAGCCCAAGATGATCGACTTCAGGCCCTTGCTCGCTGCCGCGCTGACGATGCTGCGCGGCAGCGGGACGGACTCCGCACCCACCTTCACACCGTCGTCGGCCAGCGGAACCTCGATGAGGTTCATCGCCGGAGAGCCGATGAAGCCGGCGACGAACACATTCGTCGGGTGGTCGTACAGATTGCGCGGAGTGTCGATCTGCTGCAGCAGCCCGTCCTTGAGCACCGCGACCCGGTCACCCATCGTCATGGCCTCGGTCTGGTCGTGCGTGACGTAGACCGTGGTCGTCCCGAGCCGGTGCTGCAACTGCGAGATCTGCGTACGCGTCTGCACCCGCAACTTGGCGTCGAGATTGGACAGCGGCTCGTCCATGAGGAACACCTGCGGCTCCCGCACGATCGCCCGCCCCATCGCGACCCGCTGGCGTTGGCCACCTGAGAGCGCCTTCGGCTTGCGCTGCAGGTACTCGGTGAGGTCGAGGATCTTCGCCGCCTCCTGGACGCGGCGCTCGATCTCGTCCTTCGACACCTTCGCGATCTTCAATGCGAAGCCCATGTTCTCGCTGACCGTCATGTGCGGGTACAGCGCGTAGTTCTGGAACACCATCGCGATGTCCCGTTCCTTGGGGGCCACGTGCGAGACGTCGCGGTCGCCGATGAGGATCCGGCCACTGTCGATGTCCTCCAGGCCGGCAAGCATCCGTAGGGCCGTGGACTTGCCACATCCTGATGGGCCGACCAGGACCAGGAACTCGCCGTCGGCGATTTCGAGGTTCAGCGCGCTGACCGCAGGCTTGGTCGAGCCCGGGTAGATCCGGGTCGCATTGTCGAAAGTGACTCCAGCCATGGTTTCTCCTTAGCCCTTGGTCCCGCCGGCGGTCAGGCCGGCCACGAGGTTGCGTTGCACGAGCAGGAACACGATGACGGCCGGGATGGTCACCAGGATGCCTGCCGCGGTCAGATAGCCCCACTCCGTCTTGAACTGCCCGACGAATGTCTGCAGACCGACTGCGAGAGTCTTCTTCGCATCCGAGGTGAGGAATGCCGTCGCGTACGCCACCTCACCCCAGGCCGTCAGGAAGGTGTAGAAGGCGGTCACCGCCAGACCCGGCCGGGCCAGCGGCAGGATCAGTCGCCAGAAGGTCCCGAACGGGGTCAGACCGTCGATCCGGCCGGCCTCGTCGATCTCGATCGGGATGGTGTCGAAGTACCCCTTGAGCATCCACGCACAGAACGGCACTGCTGTGGTGCAGTAGGCGATCACCAAGCCGGCGAGGTTGTTGAGCAGGCCGAGCCTGGCGAAGATGTTGTAGATCGGCACGATCAGGATCGCCATCGGGAACATCTGGGTCAGCAGGAAACTCCACATCAACGACCTGTGCCCCGGGAACCGGAAGCGGCTCACGGCGTAGCCGGCCGTCGCCGACAGGAACAAGCCGATGATCATCGTGAAGGCGGCGACGACGATCGAGTTCAGGAACCACCGCGGCAGGTCCGTCTGGGTCAGCACGTAGTTGTAGTTGGCCAGCGACGGGTCCTTGAAGATGACCAGTTCGGTGGTGATGGCCTGATCGTTGGGCTTCAGAGACGTCAAGAAGGCCCAGATCGGCGGCACCAGCGACCACAACAGCGCGATGAACAACCCGAAGTGCAGACCGAAAGTGGCAAGCGGACTGCGTTGGTCGCGGCGGCGGATCTTCTTCGTCGAGGCCTCGCCGGTGGCGACCTCCTGCACGACTGCTTCAGAAGCCATGACTCACCACACCTCCCCCTGCTTGGCCAGCGCCCGTCTGTAGAAGATCGCGAACACGAGCAAGATGGACAGGATCAGCACCCCGTAGGTCGAGGACACCGCGTACTGCCGGATGCCGGTGAACGCCTTGTCGTAGGCGTAGACCGGCAGGGTGGCGATGTCGTTGCGCTGTCCCTGGCTGGCCATCAAGTAGATGATCGCGAACATGTTGAAGGTCCATATCGAGCCGAGCAGGATCACGGTCGCCGCCACCGTCCGCAGGCCGGGCACGGTGACGAACCGGAACCGCTGCCAGGGCGTGGCACCGTCGACTTCGGCGGCCTCGTACAGCTCCTTGGGGATCGACTGCAGCCCGCCCAGCAGGGCGACCATCATGAACGGAACTCCCAGCCAGATGTTGACCAGGATGCAACTGATGAACAGCCAGTTGGTGTCCGACAGCCACGGGACCGACGGCAGCCCGATCGACGTGAAGATCGAGTTCACCAGACCGGTGTCGGTCAGCATCAGCCGCCACATGTAGGTGGACACGAACGCGGGGACCGCCCACGGCACGATCAGCAGGGCGCGGTAGAGGGCACGGCCGGCCAGCGCCCGGTTGAGCACGACGGCCAGGATCAGGCCGAGCGTGAAGTGGAAGAACACGTTCACGACCGTCCAGATGACGGTGCGCGCGAAGATGATCCAGAACGTGGAACTGGTGAGGACGTCGACGTAGTTCTTCAGACCGACGATGTCCCAGGTGGCTGGGATCTCCCGGCCGCCGATGACCTTGGCGACGTTCTTCTCCGAGGCGTCGGTGAAACTCAGGAATATGCCCTGGATCAGCGGCCACAGGATGATCACCACCATCACGATGACCACCGGGGTGATGAACGCCCACGCATACCAGTACTTGTCCCAGGACTGCCGCAGCCGACCAGGTTTCTTCGTTTCCGGCACCTGCGCCGACGGGTTGTCCGCCGTAATCACACTCACTGCGACCCCTCCCCACTGCGAAATAAGAATCGGGTCCGGTCGATGCTCTCGCACCGACCGAACCCGACCCTAGCGGCTTTCACCAGCGTTTAGTGACTCAACGCCGCGGATTTCAGTCCGTGTAATCCGGAAGGAACTCAGTCCATGCCTTGGCGATGGCGTCTGCGCCCTCTTGCGCGCTCGCCTTGCCGGTGTACATGTTGATCCACTCCTCATCCATGGCGGTGAAGAACTGCCCGCCCTCGGGGATCCACGCCCGCGGTGTGGCGCTCTCCACGATCGGCTTGAAGGCCTGGATGAACTTGTTGCTCTGCACCTCGGGCTCGTCGTAAGCGGCCGTCTGGGTCGGCAGCAGGCCGAGTTCGGAAGCCACGAACGCCTGCGATGTCGGGGAGTTCATGAATGCCACGAACGCCTCCGATGCCGCCTGGTTCTTGGTGCCGGCGGAGATCACGTAGTTGTGACCGCCGACCGGGGATCCCTGCTGGCCGTCGGGGCCGGCCGGGGTCTTGGCCACGCCGAGGTTGTCCTCGTTGTCCTTGAAGGCCTTGCCGGTCACGATGTCAGCCACGGACCACGGCCCGTTGATGATCATTGCCACCTTGCCCTCCTTGAACATCGCCATCTGCTGGTTGTAGGCGTCGTTCGGGTCCGGCTTCACGGCCGCGCCGTCGTTGATGAGGTCCAGCGCCTGCTGGAAACCGGCCACCGACTCCGGGTCGTTGATCAGGATCTTCTGCTCCGCGGGGTCAACGGTGTTGCCGCCGAAGGAGTAGATGTACGGCAGTGTGAAATATCCGCCGGTGGCCGAGTAAAGGGTGTCGACGCCCTCCGCCTTGAGCTTCTCAGATGCGGCCTTCACCTCGTCCCAGGTCGTGGGCGGCTGCACGCCAGCCTTGTCCAGGAGCTCCTTGTTGTAGAGCAGGCCGGGGGCGTCGGTGACCTGCGGCACGCCGTACAACACGTCCTCGTACACGTTGCTCGACCACGGGGTCGGCAGGTACGCGTCCGGGGTGTCCAGCGCGGTGCCGGTCAACGGCAACAGGTAGCCGAGCGAGGCGAACTCCGGGGTCCACGCGACTTCGGCTCGCAGCACGTCCGGGGCGTTGTCGGCCTGGGCCGCGGTCTTGTACTTGTTCTGTGCCTCGGAGAACGGCACGTTCTGGTAGTCGACCTTGACGTTCGGGTACTCGGCCTCGAACTTCTTGATCAGTTCCTTGAACGTGGGTGCCTCGTTGGTCGAGTCACTGGTGTCCCAGAAGGTCACAGTGCCCGATACATCCCCCGGGCTGGTGGGTGACGGTGAACTCTCGCCGCTGTCTCCCCCGCTACTGCAGGCCGCCAGGGCCAGCGGTAGCGCGGCAAGCAGCGCGAGACCTTTGATGCCTCTGCGCATCGACGCTCCTCATTGATTTGTGCGTACGACGACCGGTCGGCCATCGCCTCCCTACAGGATCATCGCCGGGCGAGGACATTCGACCCCCGGCGGTTCACCCAGAGTCAACCTTAACAGCGACGAAACATCCAGGCGGGCATTCGCGTCGCAGTCGCCCGCCGCGGGGGACGCTGGGCCGTCTGCCTCCTCGGGCTGGGTTACGACCTCAGCCAGGTCCAGGCGGCCTGTTCGTCGGGGAAGTGTTCCACGGACTGTGCGTTGAAGGGTTTGGCCAGTTCGGCGAGCATTGTGTGTCAGTTCGCCGGCCCCGACAACGGCCATTGTCGTGATCTTCTGGTGGAACTCATGGCCGAAGTGAAGGTCTTTGTGCCCCAGTCGCTGGGCTCCTCACGTGTGAAGTCGGTGAGGTCGCAGAGCAATTGCACGGACCCGTGCTCGGCCACGAGTGCCTCGATCTCGGGGGTCAGGACCGCGTAGTCGGCCTTGTAGATCCGGCCGGTGAACCGGTAGCCGACCGCAGAACCGGTACTGCCTTTCCAGCTTGCTGATCACGGGTCTGTTCAACCGCGGCTGCGGGCGCGGTGGCCCTCCGTCACCTGGTTCGGGTGGTGGGCGGCCCGTTCGGAGTCGCGGCGCGGGACCGGCGGGGGCACGGCGGCAGAACAATGCTGTTCTGAGCGACAGGTGGCGGGATGAGGTGTGGCGTCCATGACCTGGGTCGTGTCTGGCGATTCGGATGCCCGCGGGTGGTCGCCGGGCGGCGTTCGGTCGGACCAGCACGCTGGGATACGCCGGCCTGGCCGCGTCGGGCCTCGGTTGGTGACCTCTCACGAACGGGTGCCACGGCGTGGACCGCTGACCGGCGGGCCTCTCGCCGCGGGGTTCTGTGCCTGTGCACAGGGGTCGCTCGAACGTGGTCACGCAGGGGTCAGCGCAGGCGCGCGACGATCAGGCGCAGCCTTCCGCCCGTCGACCCCGTTGGCGGCGGTTGGGCCTTCAGCCGGGCAAAGGTGCGGCATCGCAGCCAGTTCGCCCTAGTCCGGCAGCAGTTCCGTGGCTGCGGCCACCCGCGCCGCCCAGTAGTCGAGGTCCTGGGTCGCCTCCGGCATCCCGTCGAGCGGCTGCGGGTATCCGCCGGCGGCCAGGACACCAGCCACCGGCAGCAGCGGCTCAGTAGTGTCCTCGGCCAACAGTGCACCCGTGCCCAGCCCGCAGGCCAACGGCGGTTCGGGCAGCGCACATGCGGCTGCGAGGCCTGCGGCCAGGCCCATCGAACTGTCCAAGGCGCTGCTGATGACGACCGGCAGGCCGACCCGCCCGGCCACGCGCAGAGTCGCTGCCACACCCCCGAGGGGCGCGACCTTGAGAATCGCCACGTCGGCCACCTCGCGCACGTCGTCGAAGCGGCGGTCGATGCGCACCAGTTCGTCGGCGGCCAGTGGCACGTCGGTTCTATCGCGCAGCGCCCGCATCTGCGCGAATGACCGCACCGGTTGCTCGGCGTATTCGAGGCGCAACGCCGACAGGTCCGCGAGGATGTCGACCGCCTCCGCCACCGACCAGGCTCCGTTCGCATCGACCCGGATCGCCGCCTCGGGCAGAACCTCCCGGATGGCGGCGACCCGCTGCGCGCTGTCCGGATCGCCCACCTTGACCTTGATCGTCCGGCACCCCGAGGCCACGGCCATCTCGGCGGCCTGCGCCGGCGGCACGGCCGGCACGATCGCGTTCACCTCGACCTGGCTGCGCACCGGTTTCGGCCACCGGCCGTCGGCCTGCTCGATGGCACACGCCAGCCAGCGGGCGTCGGCGGCCCGGTCGTAGTCGTCGAAGGGGGCGAACTCCCCCCACCCGTGCGAGCCGGAGATGAGGCAGCCCCGCCGGACCGTCAGGCCCCGGAAGGCCGTGCGCAACCGCAGGCGGTACGGCCGCAGTTGCCGGTCGATCACGGACGCTTCGGGAACTTGTCGAACTGCGGCCGCCGGTGCTCCTTGTAGGCGTCGCGGCCCTCCTGCGCTTCTTCGGTCATGTAGAACAACAGGGTCGCGTCGCCGGCCAGTTGCTGCACCCCGGCCAAGCCGTCGTCGGCGGCGTTGTGGGAGGCCTTCAGCATCCGCAGCGCCAGCGGCGACAGGGCGAGCATCTCGCGGGCCCAGGCCACGGTCTCCTTCTCCAGATCGGCCAGCGGGACGACCGCGTTGACCAGGCCCCAGTCGTAGGCCTGTTCCGCGCCGTACTGCCGGCAGAGGAACCACACCTCGCGGGAGCGCTTCTGCCCGATCTGCCGGGCCAGCAACCCGGATCCGTAGCCGCCGTCGAACGATCCGACCTTGGGCCCGGTCTGCCCGAACCGGGCGTTGTCGGCGGCGATGCTGAGATCGCAGACGATGTGCAGCACGTGGCCACCGCCGACGGCGTACCCGGCCACCATGGCGATGACCGGCTTGGGCAGTCGCCGGATCTGGATCTGCAGGTCGAGCACGTTCAGCCGACCGATGCCCTTGGCGGCCACCTCGTCGTCGCCGATGTACCCGTCGTCACCGCGGATCTGCTGGTCGCCCCCGGAGCAGAAGGCCCAGTCCCCCTGTCCGGTCAGGATGATCACCCCGACGCTGTCGTCGTCGCGGGCGAGCGTGAACGCACGCTCGAGTTCGAACAGGGTCTGTGGGCGGAAGGCGTTGCGCTTGTGCGGGCGGTTGATCGTGATCTTCGCGATCCCCTCGGCCGTCTCGTAGCGGATGTCCACGAAACCGGCCTCGGACTCCCAGGCGGCGCCCGGCTCGATGCTCGAGTGGGCGGGGTCGGTGAAGGCCGGGCTGCCCTCGGCGACGACCGGCGGCAGCGGATAACGGGTGCGACTGTCCATGCGACAAGGCTAAGACAGCCCGGCGCGGCCGCCCGTCGGCCCCACAATGGAGGCGTGGAGCAGCTCTCATCGACGATGCCGCCCGAGCAGGCCGCCAGGCTGATCCGCGGGATGCTCGCCGACCGGGAGCCGTTCGCCATGCCCGGGACGGCGGCCTGCGAGGAAGTCGACCTGGTGCTGCGCACGTCCGGCAGCACTGCAGCCGCCAAGTCCGTCGGCCACAGTTTCGACGCGGTGCAGTGGGCTGCGGCAACCTCCCGGCGGGTACTGGGCGACGAGGGCTGGCGGTGGCTGCTGTTGATGTCACCCTTCGCCACGGGCGGGCTGATGACGCTCGCCCGCTGCCTGCCGCAGCCGCTGGTGTGGCCCGGGATCGGCCGCGGCTTCGATGCCGCCGAAGTGACCGACTGGTACCCCGGGGGCGCGCAGGCCACGTCGCTGGTCAGCACCCAGTTGGCGCGGCTGCTGGCGACCCCGGCGGGGGTGCGCATGCTGAGCTCCATGCAGGTGGTGCTGGTGGGCGGCGGACCGTTCCCGGACACCCTGCGGCGCCGGTGTCAGAACCTGGGCATCACGGCGGTGACCACTTACGGGGCGACGGAGACTCTGGGCGGGTGCGTCTACGACGGCTTGCCGTGGCCGGGCGTGCGGGTCAGCATCATCGGTGAGCAGATCCACATCGACGGCCCGAACCTCTCCCGGGGTTACGTGCCGGGCCCGGCCATCGCGCGCCCCTGGCCCACCGGGGATCTCGGCCGCTGGTCCGGGGGCAGGTTGCAGGTACGTGGGTCGTCGCGACGACCAGGTCCCGGTCAAGGGCGTCAACCGCCACCTGTGGGAGTACGAACGGCAGGCGCTGGCCGAGCCGGGAGTGCTGGAGGCCGTGGCGGTCGCGGTCCCGGACGATGTCGACGGCTACCGTGTGGTGGTGTTCGTGGAGGACGGGTCGCACCGCCTGCCACGTTTGCAGAACGGCAAACCCGACCGCCAGGAGCTTCTCAGGAGGGCCAGTGGCCAGCGTCGCTGAGTGGATCGAAGGCGCTCGACCGCGCACCCTGCCGGCCGCCGTGGCACCGGTGGTTGCCGGCGCCGGGGTGACGGCTTTCACCGGCACGACCCTGACCGCCGCCCAGATCTGGCGCAACGGTCTGCTCGCCCTGCTCGTAGCCCTGGCCCTGCAGATCGGGGTCAACTACTTCAACGACTACAGCGACGGCGTGCGCGGCACCGACGAGGTCCGGGTCGGACCCGTGCGCCTGGTCGGGCAGGGTCTGGCCACCGCCGCCCACGTCAAGCGCGCGGCGCTGCTCAGCCTGGGGATCGCGTCGCTGGCGGGTCTGGTGTTGGTGTTGTTCAGCAGGCAGTGGATCCTGCTGCCCATCGGTGCCGCGGCGATTCTGGCGGCCTACGGATACACCGGTGGCACGCACCCGTACGGCTACCTCGGACTCGGCGAGGTCTTCGTCTTCATCTTCTTCGGCCCGGTGGCGGTGTGCGGGACGACACTGGTCACCGGCGGGACGGTGTGGCCGGTCTCGGTCGTGGTCTCCGTGGCGATCGGCTTGTTGACCGTCGCCATCCTCGTGGCCAACAACCTGCGCGACCGGGCGCTCGACCAGCAGGCGGGAAAGCACACGCTCGCGGTCCGGCTGGGCGATGACGGCACCCGCCGCTTCTACGCCGCCTGCAACATGGTGGCGTTCGTGCTGGTGGCATGGGTGGCGCTGCTCAGCACGCCGTGGGCGTTGCTGGGGATGCTCGGTGCCGTGCCGGCGGTCAAGGCCTCGCAGGAGGTGCTGGAGCACGCCTACGGACGCGGCTTGATCGCCGTACTGCAGTTGGAGTCGTTAGCTCTTCTGCTGACCGGTCTCGGACTCGGTCTTGGGTTCGTCCTCGGCTAGACCCTGCAGGTCGTCCTCGGCGGCGGCTGCGGCATCGATCTTGTCGTTGACCTTGCCGATCGCGCGACCGAAGCCCTCGCTCATCTTGGCGCGCGGCCGGTCCAGCCAGACCAGGCTGAGGGCGCCGCTGAGCAGGAACGCCAGCACGATCAGCAGGAAGCCACGGGCTCCCGTCAGGTACAGCAGGCCGCCGACTGCCAGCAGCAGGGCGATCCGCAAGGCGGTGTAGACGAAGAAAGCACGACCGGAGGACACCGTTCCAGGGTACGTCCGTCGGCGGTGCCCGCCCGCCGGGGGCCGGACAACGGTCGCAACCGGCAGTCCCGATTGCCGCTTCTGACGCCGGATGCCCCGCGCGACTGCCCGAGCCGGCGGCCCGAAACCGGAAATCGGGTGCTGCCGACTTGCGTGCCGGGGCGTACCATCGAAACATGGTCAAGGTGATCCTCGCCATCGTCGCCCTTGGCTTGATCATTTTTGCCCTGATCGACCTCTGGCACGTGCCCCCGACAGATGTGCGCGGCGGGAGCAGGTTCCTATGGACCTTGGCGATCCTGCTGCTGCCGGTGATCGGTGCGGGCCTCTGGCTGTTCTTCGGCCGGGTCAGCGGGGGTCCCGACGAACCCCGCCACCTGGGGCCGGATGACGACCCCGACTTCCTACGCGGGATGCGCCCGCACTAGGTGCAGTTGTCGAGTTGGCCCACTCGGCCCGGGTTCTACTCGGCCGCGACTGGCGGCCGGTTTCCCCCTGGTACGCCCGCCCGCGGTCACTGTGACGAAGTCGCACGGACCCCTAGAACCCGCGCAGCGTGTCGCTGCGATTCCGTCACAAGAGCCCCGGGGTTTCGGTCATCGTGTCGACGTTGCACCGACACCCGGCCCCGCTCAGACGCCCGAGTACGAGTGCAGGCCGGTGGCGAACAGGTTCACGCCGAAGAAGTTGATGATGAACGAGGTGAACCCGATCAGCCCGATGATGGCGGCCTTGCGGCCCTTCCACCCGGCCGTCGACCGGGCGTGCAGGTAGCCGGCGTAGATGACCCAGGTGATGAACGCCCAGGTCTCCTTGGGATCCCAGCCCCAGTAGCGGCCCCAGGCATTCTCCGCCCAGATGGCACCGGCGATCACAGCGAAGGTCCAGACCGGGAACACGAAGGCGATGGTGCGGTAGGCCAGCGCGTCCAGGCGCTCCGCACTCGGCAACCGGGAGGCAAGGCCGGAGTCGCTGGTCCCGCGGTCCTCGGCCCGCTGCCGGATCAGATAGGCCACGATGAATCCGGCGCTGAGTGTGAACGCTCCCCCGGAGATGGCCGCGGCACTGACGTGGATGACCAACCACCACGATTTCAGAGCCGGCACGAGTTGCGCCGACTCGGTGTACAGCAAGGTGACGGCCACGCCGAGCGTGAGCAGCACCGCACCGATCACCCACACGCCCAACCAGCGCAGGTCCGTGCGGCTGGCAGCGATCAAGTACACGAGGGCAACCGCGATCGCTGCCCCGAGGGAGAACTCGTACATGTTGCCCAGCGGGAAGCGCTCGGCGGCGAGGCCCCGGAAGACGAACCCGGCGATCAGCAGCCCGGTGGCCAGCCAGCTCAGCGACAGGGCGATGTTGCCTGTGCGCCGACCCGGTTCGTCGGCAGGAGCCGGCTCGACCGCGGCTGCGCCAGCGGCGCCGACCAGCACCTTCTGCTTGGCAGCCATCGGCACCCGGCGGGCGGCCAACGACGCGGCGAAGGCGAACAGGGCCAGTGTGTACACCAGCATCGAGGCGTAGACGGCAGCGTTGCTCAGTTGGGCCATGTGACTTCTTCCGTCTCTTGGGGCGGTTGTCCCACCAAGGTACTGATCTCGCGGACGTCGTCGTGGACCCGCCCACCGCCGGACTTGCTCAGCCCGGCCACTTCGGCCACTGTACCGCCCTGATCGCTCACCCGGACCCAAACCCGGCGCCGTTGCAGCAGCAGCGACATGCTCACGCCGAGGATCACCAGCGCGGCGGCGACCAGCGCCAACCACCGCCCCGGATCGTGGGCCAGCGAGAGGTTGGCGAAGTCGCGATATCCCACGAACTCCACGGTCGTCCCGTCCGGCAGTTCCCAGCTCTGCCCCGGCCGCAGCGCTTCGGTGCCGATGCGCTGCAATCCGCTGGTGTCGAGCTTGTACACGTTGCCCCCGGTGGGCACGTCGCCGCTGAACGCACCGAGGAACAACTGCGGGTCCTGAGCCGCCGGGAACGTCGAGATGGGCCCCTGGACCGGGTCGACGGTGGCAGTGGGCAGGAACAGCCCGGTCAGCGCGAAGCCGGGCTCCACGTCGGGAACCTTGACCACCCCGGACGAGGTGAGGTTGCCGTCGCGGGGCAGGAAGACGACCGCGTCGTCGAAGATCACCGTCCCGTCGGCCCGGGTGACCTTGATCTCGGGGGCGTAGCCGTGGCCGGTGAGGAACACCTTGACTCCGGGCAGCGACAACGGCGAGTTCACGCTGAACTCCTGCTCCACCTCCGGGGCGCCGGGCCGGGCGCTGACCAGCGCCTTGGCCTCGAACTGCCGCGGTGCGCCGCGCTGCTGACCGCTCTCCTGGAACGAGGCGGAGAAGTCCTCCAGGATCACCGAGAACGGGGCGATCTGATCGGAGTTCACCAACCGGCCCTTGCGGAACGAGTCGAACTGCGTCAGTGATCCGGTGAACCCTTTGCCCTCCACGACGATCACCTTCGCCGACCAGCCGAACAAGCCACCCATCGCGACCGCGAGCAGCAAGAAGATGAAGCACAGGTGGAACAGCAGGTTGCCCACCTCATGCAGGTAGCCCTTCTCCGCGGCCAGCGAGTCACCGTCGCGGCGCACCCGCCAGCGATGCTCCCGCAGGTACTGCTCAGCGGTCTCCAGGGCGTCGGGGGCCGCCACCACCTGCGCGTACGCCGGCATCCGGGACAACCGCGAAGGTGCCGCCGGCGGTGGCTTGCGGGCCGCGCGCACGAACTCCGCGGTGCGCGGGATGATGCAGCCGATCAACGAGATGCACAACAACAGGTAGATCGCCGCGAACCACGGTGCGGCGAAGACGTCGAACATACCGAGGCGGTCCAGCCACGGCCCGGTTGTGGGGTTGGCGTCGATCCAGTCCTGTACCCGTGCGGCGTCGGTGCCCCGCTGCGGGAAGACCGACCCCGGGATGCTGGCCAGCGCCAGCAACAGCAGCAGGATGAGCGCCGTGCGCATGCTGGTGAGGGTGCGCCAGCCCCAACGCAGCCAGCCGACGAACCCGAGTCTGGGGCCCTGGCTGCTGGTCTGCTCGACCGTGGCTGTCATAGGCCGACCTGGAAGCTTCCGGCCCACACCCGCAGCCAGATCGAGATCTCGTTCCACAGCCCCGTGACCAGCAGCAGCCCGATGACGATGAGGGTCGCGCCGCCGAACCGGAGCACCCACAACGAGTGCTGGCGCAGCCACAGCACGGTTCCGGCCATCCGCCGGAACGCCAGCGCGATGATCAGGAAGGGCACCCCCAGGCCGATGCAGTAGGCCAGCGACAACAGCGCCCCCCGCCACGCCGAACCCTCGGCGAAGACCAGCGCCTGCACCGCGGCCAGAGTCGGCCCGATGCACGGGGTCCAGCCGAGACCGAACAGCACCCCGAGCACCGGCGCGGTCCAGATCCCCCATGACGGCGAGACATGCCAGCGCACGTCGCGCTGCAACCACGGAAGCGCGCCCATGAAGCCGATGCCGAACACGATGATGACCACCCCGAGCACCCGCTGGATCGGCTCCTGGTACTCCAGCAGCACCTCGCCGGCGTAGCCGAGCAGGGCGCCGAAGGAGATGAAGACCAGGGAGAAACCGAGGATGAACAAGCCCACGCCGGCGAGGATGCGGGTGTGCTTCGGCGCGACGGGCTCCTCGAGTTCGGCGCCGGTGACACCGGTGACCACCCCGACGTAGCCGGGCACCAACGGCAGCACGCAGGGCGAGGCGAACGAGACGAAGCCGGCGAGCACCGCCAGCGGGATCGCCAACAACAGCGATCCGCCGGTGACGGTGTCCGCGACGCTCACTGCGAGGCGTCCTTGCCGGAGGCCTCGTCGGTCAAGGTCTGCAGCGCGGCATCGAGTTCGCCGGCATCCACCGCACCGAGGAAACGCCCTGCGACCCGGCCCTCGCTGTCGATCAGCAGCGTGGACGGGATCGCTTGTGGCGGCAGGCTGTCGGAGAACTGCAGGACGAGCTGGCCGTTCGTGTCGGGCAGGTTCGGATAGGTGATGCCGAACTTGTCGACGAACGCGCGCGCCGCCGCATCCGAGTCGCGGGTGTCCAGGCCGAGGAAGTTCACCTCGGGGTTCTGCTTGGCCACGGCCACCAGTTCCGGTGCCTCGGCCCGGCACGGCGCGCACCACGAGGCCCACACGTTGATGACGCCCGGGCTGCCCTTCCAGGTCGACGTGTCCACGGGCTTGCCGTCGAGGTCGGTGCCGGTGAGCACGGGGGCAGGTTTGCGCTGTTCGACCGGCACGATCACCGACGAGCCGTCCCCGGCGACGAAGCCCGAGGTCTCACCCACGTCTCCGGTCTCCTGCGAGCACCCGGCCAGCACGAACAGCCCGAGCAGCGCACCGACGACCAACCGCATACCCACCTACGCCCCGACCCCCTTGGTGGAGACCGGGTACAGCGCCGCCGCCGGCTCCGTGTAGACGATCGACACCAGTCGGTCTGCGTCGAACGTCAGCGAGGTCAGTGAGGCCAGGTTGCACTGCCGCCTGCGCGGGTCGTGCACGAACGGCCGGCGCTCAGCATCCAGTCGGGAGATCCACACGGGCAATTGGTGGCTGACCAGCACGACATCGTGCCCGCGCGCGCTGCGGCGTGCCGACGTCACCGCCGAGCGCATCCGGGCGGCGACGTCGACGTAGGGCTCACCCCACGACGGCCGGAACGGGTTCCACAGATGGCGCCACGCCCGGGGTTGCCGCAGCACGCCGTCACCGACCGATACCCGTTGGCCCTCGAAGACGTTGCCGGCCTCGATGATCCGGTCGTCGATGATCGGCGAGAGCCCGAACGTCCCGGCGATCGGCGCCGCGGTCTCCTGTGCCCGATCCAGCGGGGACGACCACACCTCGACGATGTCGCGGGAGGCCAGGGCGGCTGCGGCGAGCACCGCCATCTCCCGGCCGAGTTCGGACAGGTGGAAGTCGGGCAACCGGCCGTAGAGGATCTTGTCCGGGTTGTACACCTCGCCGTGGCGCAACAGGTGGACCGTGGTGCGGTCGGTCATCCGGATCCCTCCACGAGCTCTGGCGGCGGCTTCGGCGGCGGCGGGCAGAGCCTGCGCCACCTTCTCCAATGCTCGCCCATCATGGGCGCTGCTCACGAACCAGGCTTCGAACGCCGAGGGCGGCAGGCTGACCCCGGCGTCGAGCATTGCGGCGTGGAATGCGGCGAAGGCAGCGGTGTCCTGCTGCTGCGCCTGCTCGTAGTCCGTGACCGGTTCGTCCCGGAAGAAGATGCTGAACAGGTTGCCGGCCCGTTGCACGATGTGCGGCACCCCCGCGGCGGTGCAGAGCCTCGTCGGCCATGGCGATGACCGCCTCGGCCGCGGCGTCCACCGCCGGCGTAGTCGGCGTTGCGCAGCATGGCCAGGCCGGCAGCGGTGGCCACGGGATTGCCGGAGAGGGTGCCTGCCTGGTAGACCGGCCCCTGCGGCGCGAGCATCTGCATGACATCGGCGCGGCCGCCGAAGGCCGCGACCGGCAGTCCGCCGCCGATCACCTTGCCGTAGGTGAACAGGTCCGCGGGCACGCCCTCGATGCCGTACCAGCCCGCCGGCGAGACCCGGAACCCGGTCATCACCTCGTCGCTGATGAGCAGCGCGCCGTTGTCCCGGCACAGATCGGCCAGTCCCTGGCTGAACCCCGGGCCGGGGGGCACGACGCCCATGTTGGCCGGGACCGCCTCGGTGATGATCGCAGCCACCTCGTACTGGCCCAGCGCATCGGCCACCGCCGCCAGGTCGTTGTACGGCAGGACCAGCGTCTGTGCGGTCTGATCCGCGGTCACGCCGGCGCTGTCGGGCAGGCCCGAGCGTGGCCACGCCACTGCCGGCTGAGGCGAGCAGGCCGTCCGAGTGGCCGTGGTAGCAGCCGGCGAACTTGATGATCACGTCCCGGCCGGTGAAGCCCCGTGCCACCCGGATCGCGCTCATGGTGGCCTCGGTGCCGGAGTTGACCAGGCGGACCTGGTCCACCGGCGCGATCCGCTCGGTGATCAGTTCGGCCAGTTCCACCTCGTTCGGGTGGGGGGCGCCGAATCCGAGTCCTGCGGTGGCTGCCTGCTGCACCGCTTCGACGACGGCCGGATGGGCGTGGCCGAGCAGCGCCGGCCCCCACTGGCCCACGAGGTCCACGTAGGTGTTGCCGTCGACGTCGGTCACGTACGGGCCCTGCCCGCTGGTGAAGAACACCGGATGCCCGCCGACCGCCCGGAACGCCCGCACCGGCGAATTGACCCCGCCGGGGGTCACGACCCGGGCCCGTTCGAGCCACCGTTGGGAGGTGCTGCGATCCATGCACCGATGGTCGCACGGGGGTCTGGTCGGCCGTGTGCCTCCCCCGCAAGGCGTGGGCCGCGGGCACGGTCGGGCCCTGCCACGGCAAGGCGTGAGCCAAAGTCACAACCGTGAGCCGGAATCACGACTGGGACTCTGACGGTGATTCGGCTTGAGCGGGGAGTGAGGGCTGGTCGGTTCGAGGTGCCTGCGCTGCGGACGGCGGGAGCAGATGCGACCGTCGGCGACCCGCGGCGAGAAGGAATGACCGCGAGTGATCTCTCCCCGGTGTACGTATCTCTCCCGCCTGGGGCACTCACCAGGCGACCTGGCGTGTCGCCCGTGCGAGCGCTGCGAGGTACGGCATCGCCGAGCGCGTGTCGGATCCGCCGGTCCAACCCGCGCGGGTCGAACAACTGCTCCCATAGCACGCGCAACAACCGATATCCGAGTCCCTCGATCCGAGCCTGTCGGCGCTTCTCCTCGACCACGGTCCGGGCGACCACCTCCTCAGGATCCTCGTCCGCACGGTCGTACTTGATGAACCCGTCGAATTCCAGCCCCACCCGTGACCCTTCCAGCAGCAGATCGATGCGGTGTCGATGCCCGTCGGCAACGACACCGAACTGACTGACGACCGAGTACCCGAGGTCCCTGACCACCATCCGCATCCAGGTCTCCCCGGCGGACTCTGCCCGCGGATCGGCATTGGCGATGACCCAGCGCAGCCGACCGACCCGCTTGGCCCTGCCCATTGCGGCCACGACCGCCTCGAGCTCGGCGATGGAGCACAGACCCAGATGGAGGGCGGCATCGGCCACGATCAGTGCGTCCCGGCGCGACAGCAGGCGGGCACAGTCGGCCACAGTCCACGCCACTGAGGTGACACGGGTGCCGCGGTTGTCCACCAGCACCGCCTGTCCCCCAGCCACGACCTTGACACCGCGCCCGTACCCACCCCGCATGACCCCCCGGCACGTGAACCACCTCGGGCGAGTCGCCAACGCAGCGGCAGACCCCAGTACCGAGCGGCCGCCGGCCCAGCCAGCGCTGCACCGGGCTTGAGGCATCGCAGGGCCGCCTCACAGCGCAGGTCGAAGAGATGCCACGCGTCTTGAACATCCGAGGCGTAAACACCGTGCCGCACCTTGGTCCCCGTGCGGCGCAGTCGCTGCACCTCCCGTTCGGACGCACCGCGACCGCGGAGTTCGCTCGTGAACAACACGGCTCCAGCCTGTCCCGGTCAGACGACAGCCGGAAGTAGCCACGTTCCAGTTGTGGACAACCCAGGCGGGAGAGATAGCGACACCGGGAGAGAATGCCCGCCGCTATCGCTCCCCGGTGACGTTTCTCTCCCACCTCGGTTGGAGAGAGGCTCAGGCCGGGTCCTCCGGCGGCTCGGCGTCGACGCGGCTCAGCAGGAAGCCCGCGAGCACGGACCCGACCAACCACCAGACCAGTGCCAGCGAGGTGGAAATGAAGGCCAGCGGGATCGATGTCAGAAAGACCACCAGTGGGCTCATCGACCCGAGGATCTGCAGCCGCGCGAAGGCCGCACTTGGCTGCGCCAGGAACAGCTTGCCCCGCAGCGCCACCACGAACAATGCCACCTCCGTGCCGCTGACCGCGCTTGCATAGACCGCGAACAAGGACACGGCCAGCGGGTTGCGCCAGTACTCGCCCAACAGCTTCGGCCGGCACCGGCAGCAGGGCGATCAGAGCCAAGTAGATCAGCGTCGCCAACACGTAGCGCGAGTCCATCCCGCGCAGCGTCTGCACGAAGCGGTGGTTGGCCCGCCAGTAGATCGCGACCCAGACGAAGGCCACCAGGAACGCGATCAGCGACGGCCCCTTCGCCACCACCGCCTCCCATAGGGCCGTCACCGAGTTGGAGTCGCCCTCGACCTCCGGCAGCCCGATCTCGACCGCGGCCAGTGTCAGCGCGATCGCGAACACCGCGTCGGAGAAGAAGATCACCCGATCGAACGCGACCCCGTCGCCGCGCGGGTAGAAGGTGCGCGTCCAGACCGATGCCATGGGAGGCAGGCTAGCGGGGCGGGCGGGTATCACGGCACCCGGACGGTCTGGGGCAGCCGACTGTTGCACGGTTGCGCCCCACCCGCCGCGACTGTTGCACCGTTGCTGGTTCCGGGGCCCGCAAACCGACAACCGCGCAACACTCGCCGCAGGCGGGCAGCAACCACGCAACACTCGTGCCGCACCCGCGCAAAGGGGCCGGACCACCACGGCCCGGCCCCTCCTGCGCTCTACACGTACTGCTCGCCGCTCTCCGCCCGCGCGACCAATGACGCCGGCGGCTCGAAGCGGTCGCCGTACTTGGCGGCCAGCTCCCGCGCCCGGGCCACGAACTCCGGCAAGCCGTAGCCGTTGATGTACTGCAGCACACCACCGGTCCAGGGCGGGAATCCGATCCCGAAGATCGAGCCGATGTTGGCGTCGGGAACACTGCGCAGCACGCCCTCCTCGAAGCAGCGCACCGAGTCGATCGCCTCGACGAACAGCATCCGCTCCTGCAGTTCCTTGAAGTCGATCGACGCGGGGTCGATGTCCGAACCCCACGTCTCGACCAGACCGGGCCACAGGCCGACCCGCTTGCCGTCCTCGTAGTCGTAGAAGCCGGCACCGGCTGCCCGGCCGCCGCGCTCGAACTCCAGGACCATCTTGTCGATCACCGGGTACGAGGGGTGTCCGGGGAACTCCCAGCCCTCAGCTGCGGCCGCCTCCCGGCTCGCCTCGCGGATGCGGTGACCCAGGATCAGCGACACCTCGTCGAACAACGCCAGCGGCCCGGTCGGATAGCCGGCTTGCAGCGCCGCCTGCTCGATGGACTGCGCCGGGATGCCCTCGCCGAGCATCGCCGCGGCCTCACCCATGAACGTGCCGATGACCCGACTGGTGAAGAACCCGCGGCTGTCGTTGACCACGATCGGGGTCTTCTTGATCTGCAGCGCGACGTCCACCGCCTTGGCGATCGCAGCGTCGGAGGTCTGCTCCCCGACCACGATCTCCAGCAGCGGCATCTTGTCCACCGGCGAGAAGAAGTGCATGCCGATGAAGTCGGCCGGCCGGGTCACCGCGTCGGCCAGCCCGGTGACGGGCAGCGTCGAGGTGTTCGAGGCCAGCAGCGCGTCCCAGGCCAGGAACGGCTCGATCTCCGCGTACACCTTCTTCTTCAGCGCCGGGTCCTCGAACACCGCCTCGATCAGCAGGTCCGCGCCCTTGGCATCGGCCGGGTTGTCGGTGGCGGTGATCCGGGCGAGCACCTCGTCGGCGGCCTCCTGGGTCATCTTGCCCCGGCTCACGGCCTTGGCCAGCAACTTCTCGCTGTAGGCCTTGCCCTTCTTCGCCGACTCCAGCGAGACGTCCTTGAGGATGACCTCCATGCCGGAACGGGCCGAGACGTAGGCGATGCCGGCGCCCATCATGCCCGCGCCGAGCACGACGATCTTCTTGGCCGTGTACTTCTCATGACCCTTCGGCCGGCTGCTCCCCTTCATGATCCCCTGCAGGTCGAAGAAGAAGGCCTTGATCATGTTCTTGCTGACCTGGCCGGTCGCCAGGCTCACGAAGTACTGGGTCTCGATCAGCAGCGCGTTGTCCATGTCCACCTGCGAGCCCTCGACGGCGGCGGCCATGATCGCCTCCGGCGCCGGCATCGGTGCGCCCTTGATCTGCTTGCGCAGGTTCGCCGGGAACGCCGGCAGCATCGCGGCGAACTTCGGGTTCGAGGGCGTGCCGCCGGGGATCTTGTACCCCTTGACGTCCCACGGCTGCGCAGCGTCCGGGTTGGCCTTGATCCAGGCCTTCGCCGCGGGGATCAACTCGGCCGGGTCGCAGACGAGTTCGTCGACGAGCCCGACCTCGAGCGCAGCGGCCGGCTTGCGCCGCTGCCCCTGCAGCAGGATCTCCATGAGCGCCTTCTGCAGGCCGAACATGCGGACCGTGCGGGCCACACCGCCACCGCCGGGCAGCAGGCCGAGCGTCGCCTCGGGCAGGCCGATCTCGCTGCCCTTGACGTCCAGCGCGACGCGGTGGTGGCAGGACAGGGCGATCTCCAGGCCGCCGCCGAGCGCGGCACCGTTGATCGCAGCGACCACCGGCTTGCCCAGTGTCTCGAGCTTGCGCGTCATCGCCTTGAACTTCAGCGACTCCTCGGTCAAGGTCGGGGCGTCGTCGCGGGTGGCCTGGCTGAGCAGGTGCAGGTCGCCACCGGCGAAGAAGGTCTTCTTGCCGGAGGTGATCACCACTCCGGCGATTCCGTCCTTCTCCGCGACGAGGCGGTCGACCGTCTCCTCGAAGCTGCGCTGGAATGTGGCGTTCATCGTGTTGGCGCCCTGGTCCGGGTCGTCCATCGTCAGCGTGACGATGCCGTCGGCGTCGGTCTCCCAAGCAATCATGTTCGTCATCTCTTCTCCCTCAGACCCGCTCGACGATCGTGGCCAGGCCCATGCCGCCACCGATGCACAACGTGACCAGCCCGTACCGGCCGCCGGAACGCTCCAACTCGTCCACGACGGTGCCCAGGATCATCGCCCCGGTGGCACCCAGCGGGTGACCCATCGAGATCGCGCCGCCGTTGATGTTGACCTTCTCCATCGGCAGGTCGAGGTCCTTGACCCACTTGAGCACAACTGCGGCGAAGGCCTCGTTGAGCTCCCACACATCGATGTCGTCCACGGTCAGGCCCGCGGTCTTCAGCGCCTTGAGCGTGGCCGGCGTCGGGCCGGTGAGCATGATCGTGGGATCGGCGCCCGACACCGCGGTGGCCACGATCCGGGCCCGCGGTGCCATGCCGAAGTCCTTGCCGACCTGCTCGTTGCCGACGACCACCAGCGCGGCACCGTCGACCATGCCCGAGGAGTTGCCCGGGGTGTGGACGTGGTCGATCTTCTCGACCCAGTGGAACTTCTGCAGGGCGACGGCGTCGAAGCCGCCCATCTCGCCGATGCCGGCGAACGAGGGCTTGAGCTTCGCCAGCGACTCCATGGTGGTGTCGGGACGCATGTGCTCGTCGTGATCGAGCAGGGTCACCCCGTTGCGATCCTTCACCGGGACCACGGACTTCGCGAACCGCCCGGAACTCCATGCAGCCGCCGAGCGCTGCTGCGACATCACGGCGTAGGCGTCCACGTCATCGCGGCTGAAACCCTCGGTGGTCGCGATCAGGTCGGCGCTGATCCCCTGCGGCACGAAGTAGGTGTCGTACGCGGTCTCGGGGTCCATCGCCCACGCACCGCCGTCGGAGCCCATCGGGATTCGGCTCATGCACTCGATACCACCGGCGATGATCAGGTTGTCCCACCCCGCGCGCACCTTCTGGGCGGCGATGTTGACGGCCTCCAGCGCGGAGGCGCAGAACCGGTTGACCTGGGTGCCGGCCACGGTGTCGGGCAGACCGGCGAAGATCGCTGCGGTCTTGGCGATGTCGGCGCCCTGGTCGCCCACCGGGGTGACGCACCCGAGGACCAGGTCGTCGATGGCGTTCGGGTCCATGTCGGGGTGCCGGGTGCGCAGTTCGTCGATCAGCCCCGTGACCAGGGTGACCGGCTTGACCCCGTGCAGGGAGCCGTTCGCCTTGCCGCGTCCCCGGGGGGTGCGGATCGCATCGTAGATGTACGCCTCGCTGGACAAAATCGAGCCTCCAGTACTTGCGCGCTCCCGATTGGAGCGGCGGTACGGCATATGTTACTGGCTAGTAATAAGACCGTACAGCCAGGTGGCGATGGGACCGCTCCGGAGTTCCGGCGGCCCCCACCGCAACTCCGCTGCTCACAATTGGGCGCAGGATCTCGCCGATGGGCCGGGAAGCGCCCAGAAGTGACGACGATTTGTGCAGTTGTGTCGCATCTGGCACCCAGATCCCCATCAGCACTGGGCGCAGCGGATCCATGGGCGCCCAATTGCGAGGATCCGCACCCGACAGCCGGACGGGCTGTCGGGCCCCCGGACGCACGAAGGGGACCCGGTCGCCCCGGATCCCCTTCGTGGTTGCGTCGCCGTCAGCCGGCGAGCGCCTCCTGCAGCTTCGTGGTGCACTCCTGCACCTTGGTGGCCTTCGACGGGTCGTCGATCAGTTCCTGCGTGAGTTGCGAGGCGGTGTCCTGCAACTCCTGGGCCTTCGCCTGCAACTCGCTGGCGTTGACCGAGGTGGGGTCGTCGATCAGCTTCTTCGCCTCGGCGGCGTACTCATCGACCTGCTGGCAGTAGGCGTCGACTGCCGATCCACCCTCTTCCATGCCCTCGCTCGCCTCGGCGGTGGCCTCCGTGGTCGGCTCGCTGGTCTGCGCCGGCGTCGCCGCTGCGGTGGTTTCGGTGGTGGTACTGCCACTGTCGCTGCTGCCACACGCGGCCAGGCCACCGAACAGCAGCGGCACCACAACGACAACTCCAAGCACTGATTTCACTGACTTCATAGGTCCTCCCAGGATCCGGTCCCCCGGACTCTACCCAACTTGCAGGCCCGGGCACAGCCCCCTTACGGACGGGTCGCAGGTCAGCGTGGCCGGCGTTGGTCGGTCCATTGCCGGCCGTCCCACCACCGAAGTTGGCTGGGATCCTCGGGGTCCGGGTACCAGGAGCCCACCGGCGTCGGCGCGGCGGTCGGCCACTGCTGCGGGGCTGACTGCGCCGGCACCCCCGAAACGGCGCCACTGGCGTCGTAGTACGGGATACCTGCGACCGGCGGCGGTTTCGGCCGCCCCGCGACCGCGGCGACGATCAACCAGATCAGCCCGATGACCGCCAGGAACGCGCCCAGAACGGCAATGCCGGTCCAGCCGAACACACCGCCCAGGCTGCTGAACACGCCACCGATGGCCTCGGCCACGGACGGCCCCAGCACGAGGTTCGCACCGCCATCGTCGTTCGCAGCGACGGTGTACTCCCCCTGCGTCGCGGCGGTGAAGGTCACCACGGCGATGTAGGTGGTGGACCCGAGCGTCAGGCTCGAACTCGAGGTGCCGCAGGCGTTGCACGTGGTGCTGACCGCACCGTCGGGACCGGTGACGCTGATCGAGTCGGGGTCCACCGTGACGTTGCCCGGCTGCGAGCCGACGAAGCCGATGTTCTCGTAGACGGTGTAGGTCCCGGGTGACAACTCGGCCGTCGACGATCCCGGTGAGGTCCAGGGCTGACCGATCAGGGTGTTCTCCGAGATCTCCGCGATCGACGAGGTGACCCCGCCGATGGCGAACGTCAGGCCCAGCCCGAACATGAGGACCCCGACGACCATGAGAACTATCGGTACGACCTTGCGCATGTGCACAGCCTGCCATTGCCGGGGCCCGTGATGGGGGTCGAAAGCCACCCTTCCCGTCAGCCCCCCGGGCTACCCTCGCAAGAGTGAGCGACTTCGACGATTTCATCGACGGCTTCTACCCGTACCGCAAAGAGACCACCACCTACCGGCGCATCCCGGACGAGCCGCGGGAGCGTGCCGAGGTGCTCGCCGAGATCTCGGCCATGGCCAAGCGCGAGGATGCCACCGGCGACGAGGGCAAGGTGTCGGGCAGCCTCTACAGCGGCGACCATGAGCACTACGGCTACCTCGGCGAGGTCTTCTCACAGTTCTCCCACGCCAACGTCCTGCAGCGGGACATGTACCCGTCGGCCACGAAGTTCGAGGCTGAGATCATCGCCATGGTGCTCGACCTGCTCAACGGCGACAAGAACGCGTGCGGCGTGATCACCAGCGGCGGCTCCGAGAGCCTGATCACGGCCCTGTACACCTACCGGGAGGCGGCCCGGGAGCGCGGTGTCACCAAGCCCAACGTCGTCATGCCGATCACGGCGCACGTGGCCCTGGACAAGGGCGCCTACTGGATGGACATCGAGGTCCGGCACGCCCCGCTCACCGACGCCTACACCGCCGATGTGGCTGCCATGGCCGACCTCATCGACGACCAGACCATCGCGCTGGTCGGCTCGGCCGGGGACTACGGGCACGGCCTGATCGACCCGATCGAGCAGATCGCCGCCCTCGCCCAGGAGCGCGGCATCGGGATGCACGTCGACGGTTGCCTCGGCGGCCTGCTGTGGCCGTGGGCGCGAGGCGCTGGGGTACGACATCCCGCTGTGGGACTTCCGCGTCCCCGGCGTCACGTCCATCTCGGCGGACACCCATAAGTACGGCTACGCGCTGAAGGGCACGTCCACCCTGCTCTACCGCAGCAAGGACCTGCGCAAGCACCAGTACTTCACGTATCCCGACTGGCCGGGTGGCCTGTACCTGTCCCCCGGGCTGGCGGGCTCGCGCTCGGGCGGGCTGATCGCCGCGACCTGGGCGGCCATGGTCACCACCGGCCGGCAGGGCTACCTGGACGCGGCTCGCGGGATCCTCGAGACCGCGACCACCATCCGCGGAGGGCGTCGCGGCGATCGACGGCCTGCAGGTCATCGGCGACCCGAAGTTCCTGATCGCCTTCATGGCCGACCGCGAGGACATCGACATCTACCTCGTCAACGACGCCCTGAAGCAGGCCGGCTGGCGGATGAACGCCCTGCAGTTGCCGGCGGCCCTGCACTTCTGCGTCACCCGGCCGAACACCCGGCCAGGGGTGGCGGAGGCATTCCTGGCGGACCTCCAATCGGCCGTGGACTACGCCCTGGACAACGCCGGCACGCCGGCTGCCAGCGGAGCGATGTACGGCTTCGGGCACACCCCGCAGGGCAACCAGACGATCAACATGCTGATGTCCGGCGTGCTCGACGCCATGCACGAGGTGGCACCCGAGTGAGCTGGGTCCTGGGGATCGACCTGGGCACCGGCGGCCCGAAGGTCGCGGCGGTCGACGTCGGACGGCGAGATCCTGGCCACGGCGTTCAACCCGGTGTCGGTCGTACGTCGGTCGCGACGGTACGGCCACCCAGGACGCGATCGAGTGGGAGGTGGCCCTGCGGGCCGCGGTCGCGCGAGGTCGATCGCCGACGTGCCGTTCGACGGACCTCGCACGCCATCGGGATCACCGGGCAGTGGGGCTCGACGGTCCCGGTCGGGCCCGACGACGAACCGGCCGGACCGGTGATCCTGTGGTCGGACACCCGCGTCGCGGCGCAACGTCGCGCGCATCCTCGGTGGCCCGGTCACCATCAGCGGTTACGCCCCGCACAAGGTGCTGCCCTGGCTGCGGATCAACGGCGGTGCCCCGAGCCCCTCGGGCGCCGACCCGACCGGCCACGCACTGCTGCTGCAGAACGAACTGTCCGACGTCGGGCAGCGCTGCCGGGTGCTGCTCGAACCGGTGGACTACGTGGCGTTCCTGCTCACCGGCCGGGCGGTGGCGACCCCGGCGTCGATGACCGCCTCCTGGCTGACCGACAACCACATCGGCGCCGAGCCTGCGTACGTCGACGACCTGGTCCGGCGCTCGGGCCGGCGCCCGGAACTGCTGCCGGAGATGATCCCCACGGGTTCGATCCAGGGCCCGCTGCTGCCCGGACCGGCAGAACGCCTCGGGCTCAAGCCCGGCGTCCCGGTGGCCTGCGGCATCCCCGACATCCACGCAGCGATCGTGGGCAGCGGCGCGGTCAAGCCCTACGACACGCACATGGCGGTGTCGACCACCGCCTGGTTCTCCGCGCCGGTGCCCTTCAAACGCACCGACATCCTGCACTCGATCGCCACCCTGCCCGGGCTGACCCCGGACCTGAACATCGTCGGCAACAACATCGAGACCGGTGGCGCGGCGCTGTCCTGGTTGCGCGAGCAGATCATCGCCCCCAGCGACGGCCTGCTCGGCGGGGGCAGCGGGATCGGCGCCGACGGCGCCGCACCGGTGTATGAGCAACCCACCTACGACGCCCTCACCGCACTGGCCGCCACTGCACCGGCCGGCAGCGAGGGCCTGATCTTCACCCCGTGGCTGGCCGGCGAGCGCAGCCCCGTCGACGACAAGTACCTGCGCGCCGCGTTCCTCAACCTGTCGCTGCGCACCGACCGCGCCATGATGGTGCGCTCCGTACTGGAAGGGGTGGCCCTCAACATCAAGTGGCTGTTCACCTACTACGAGAAGTTCCTCAAGCGCCGCGTGCCGAGCATCCGGATCATGGGCGGCGGCGCGCAGTCGGACCTGTGGTGTTCGATCATCGCCTCCACCCTCGACCGTCGCATCGAGCAGGTGGCCGACCCGTTGAACGCCCAGTTGCGCGGGGTGGCGCTGTGGGCATTGGTGTGCACGGGCGAACTCACCCTCGAGCAGGCCGCCGCCAAGGTGCCGGTCGCGCGGACGTTCGACCCGGTGCCCGCCGACCGCGAGGTCTATGCGCACCACTTCCGGGAGTACAAGAAGTTGTACGGCTCGCTCAAGGGCTTCTACCACCGGATGAACGGCTAGCCGGACTCGCGCAGCAACCGGTCGCGCAACGGGTGTGCGACCTCGGGCAGGACCCCCCGCTCCAGGTTGGCGGCCGCGCGCTCCCGCAGCCGGTCGGCCCCGACGTCGTTGCCCCGCAGCCGATGGGTCAGCGCCACCGCCAGTTGCGCCATCGCCTGCCAGGCGTCGCGCTGCTCGGGCGGCGCCGCTTTCCAGGCCGCCTCCAGCACTTCGTGCGCCTGGAAGGTCAGGCCCTGGTCGAGCAACCTGCCGGCCAGCTCGACCACCGCGCCCGGGGATGCGTCGAGGTCGTCGGGCAACGGCTCGACGCCCTGCTCACCCCTGGCCAAGGGCCGGCCCAGCGCATCCCGGGGGCGGGCGTTGTGCGCTCGTCCGCTGTCGTCGCGGTCCCGATCAGGCATCCGCGTCCTTGACCGCCAGGTAGACCCGGCGCACGTCCACCGCTTGTTGCAGGGAGGCGCCGGTGTCCTCGGAGAAGGACGCGCGGTACACCGGGTCGCTGGCGGCGTAGATCGTGGTGTAGAACGCTGCGAAGGCGCCGAGGAAGGTGGCCACCCGGACCAGCGCCCGGGACAGCACGTGGTCCTGCCCGAGCGTCCAGAAGACGTCGGCCGTGCCCAGGTCGCCCAGCCAGGCCTGCTGGACCGGCAGCGGTGATCGCCATCACTGCCGAAGACGATGAAGAACAGCCACACCAGCAGCCCGATCAGCGCGGCCTGGATCCCCTGCGTGAACAGCGCGGCGACCAGCATGTTGCGCCGCTGCGGGCGGTCGAGTCGCGGTCCGGGCACGTGTTCGAGATCGTCGGCCGCACCGGCCATCGGAGTGCCCGGCACAGGAGGCCCGCAGGTGCTCGACCGGCTCGTCCTGCCGCAGCGTCGAGATCTGATCGTGGGTCCGTTCGATCGTGACCAGCACCCCGAGCAGAAGCAGCAGACCGCAGCTGGCCCATAGCAACGGCCCGTCCAGGCTGCCGGCCACCTGCCACATCTCGGTGTTGATGAACAGCACGATCATCACGATCAGCAGCAGTGGCAGTGCCTTGGTCGCCACGACGTACAGGTCGCCCGCGCTGCGCACGGTCTGCCGGACGGCCCAGCCGATCATGGACAGCACGGCGAAGCGGGTGATCACGTAGATCACGCCGAGCAGGACGAGTTGCGCCAGAAGGGTCGCGGCCACCGAACGCCAGGTCACCGTCTCGCCGTTGACCTGCTTGCCGATCTGCAACAACTCGGACAGCGGACCGGCCGCCACGAATCCCAGCAGCACCGGCCAGCCCACGCGGTCGGCGGGCGCGAACCAGTAGCCGCGCCGGTACTTCGACCACAACCCGATGCCGAGCAGCAGCGAGCCGGCGAACACCACTCCCACGACCGGCCAGACCCGGCTACCGGCGTCGATCGCGGACGTCAGCGCCCCGAACAGCTGCAGCGCGACCACCACCACCATCGCCGGCAGCGCCCGCGTCCACACGTGCTGACTGGAGTTGTACCCGTCGACGAACTGCGGCAGGCCGTTGCGGGAGAACCAGGTCTCGGTGCGCCGGATGGGATCCACGAGGTGAACGGTAGCGGTCGATCCACCTCGGGCGGGTGGTGTCAGTGCGACCGGGGAGTTGCGTGGGCCCTGCGGATCGGGGGTAGGGGTGGGTCGGCATGCGGCCCGCGGGGTCACTTGTCCGCGCGGTCGCAGCCCGGAGTGAGAGGTTGTGCCGTTCGTGAGAAGTTGTCCCGTTGGTGAGCGAACACACGCGTGTCTTTGCCCACCAACGGGACAACCGTCTAACCAGGTGCCCCTGACACCCACCGGACCGGCGGATCCGGGCCAGCCGATCCGCTCGAACGCACCCCCGACCACCCGCGCGAATCCGAGGCGCCCCGACGCCGAGCCCTCGGCTCGCCGCTCGCGATCGCGCGCCGTACAGCCCCGGGTCACCGCTGCGCTGCCGCGCACCGCCGCCGCGAACGCCTCCACCGAACCGTCCATGGCGTCGATCTCCCGCGGGGCCAGCACCACTTCAAGGCCGGCGTCCGTGCGCGCCAGCACGCAGGGGCTACCCACCTGGGCCACCAGCGCGGCCACATCGGCGGGCATCTCGTTGAGGTGCACCAACTCGAACGGCACCCCGAGCCCGGCGACGAACCGGTCCCACTGCTTCTTGCGGCGCACCGGTGAGTGCGTGATGTCGCACAGGCCGCAATGGGTCCGGCCCAAGAGGTGTCCGATGACGTACTTCGCCTCGCCCACCAGGCCGCCATCGGCGTGGTAGACCCCGACGTACTCGTGGACCGTCACCTCCCCAGCCTGCGGCGGGTTGCGATGCTGCGCAACTAGAGTCGCACTGTGAAGACCTGGGCTGCGGCGCTGCTGGACCTGTTGTGCGTGATCGTGTTCGTGGCCCTCGGGATCCGCGCCCACGCCGAGGCCGACCCGTTGCTGCAGGTGGCGGCCCCGTTCCTCGCAGCTCTGGCGATCGGCTGGGTCATCGCCCTGCCCCTCAAACCGGCCGCTTCGCTGCGGGCCGGGTTCGTGATCTGGCTGGTCACGCTCGTGGGCGGCATGCTGCTGCGCCGGGTGGGCGGCGACGGCACCGCGGCCACCTTCATCATGGTGGCGACCGCGTTCCTGGCGGTCACGATGCTGGGCTGGCGGGGGATCGCCGCTCTGGTCGGCCGGCGGTCTCCCGCGCCACCAGATCCCGCCACCTGAGCGCCGGGCGCACCTGCCAGACGAGCATCAGCCGTCCCATCCCCACGCCGAGCAGGCAGGCCAGCAGGTGGCCCAGCGACCCGAGGTCGGCAATGAGCACGGCCGGCAGGACGATGGCCACGAACAGCGCGGCGTAGTACGGCCATCGCCATGTCCGCCCGACCAGCCACACGTATCCGCCGAGGGCACCGACCATGACGTACGACACCCCCACATCGGTGGTCACGGCGACGCTTCGCGCAATGACGTCCTCGATGATCCCCCAGCGCTCGATGGCCAGGATCAGGAAGGACCCACCGACGTGAGTGGCGACCACCAGGACGATGAATCGCGCCGAGCCGATCCGGTGCTCCAGCCGCGCCACAACCACGACGAACGTCAGCAGATACCCGAGGAAGAACAGTCCGTCGCCGGCCACCAGCAGACCGCTGGCCACCATCGAGCGGACCGGCTGGGAGTGGAAGTTCACCAGGTTCGTCGACGCGAACCGCGAGACCAACTCGGACAGCGCCACCGGCTGCCCCTGCAGGAGGATGGACGTCGCGGTCCAGATCGCGACGTACGTGAACGTGGCTGGCGCGGTTCCCACCCACGTGCGCACCGCTGCCACCCGGGGCCGCGCCCAGCGGTACAGCCAGGTCTTCCGCCCGCCCGCGGTGCCCCTCAGCAAGAACCAGACCGTGCACAGCCCGGCAACCACAATGACGTACGTCAGCACGATATTGGGCAGGCTCTTCACAGTCGGCGATCCTGTCGGTCCGGCTCCGCGACGTCCAACCGGACCGTCGCTCCCACCTCCGGCAGGTGGTCTGCACGGCTGTGGAACAGCACCGGTTCCGCACCCACCCGGGCCGACACGAGGTAGTGGCCACCGACGAACATCCGGCCGGTGACGAGGGCCTGCCACCGTCCGCGAACCGCTTGTCGCAGGTCCTGCGGCCCGTAGAAGTCGCCGTCGAGGACCGACAATCCCACGAGGCGCGCCACATAGGGATCGGCGGGCTCGCGCCACAACTGGTCCGGTGTCCCCACCTGGACCAGTCGGCCCTCCCGCAGCACGGCGACCCGGTCGGCGATGGTGAAAGCCTCCTGGCGGTCATGGGTGACGGCCAGCACGGTGATGCCCCGATCCCGCAACAGGCGCTGCACCTCGAGCACCAACTCGGCTTTGAGCACCACGTCCAGGGCGCCGAAGGGCTCGTCGAGCAGGAGCACCTGCGGTGCCGGAGCCAGCGCCCGGGCCAGCGCCACCCGCTGCGCCTGACCGCCCGACAGCGTCTCCACGCCGCGGCCACCGAGTCCGGCCAGGCCGACCAGCTCCAGCATCTCGGCCACCCGAAGGGGATCCTTGATCCCGAAGCCGACATTGCCTGCCACATCGAGGTGGGGGAACAGCAGGTCGTCCTGGAACATCATTCCCACCTCACGCAGATGCGGTGGAACGCCCGTCAACGAACGGCCGGCGACCGCCACGTCCCCGCCGTACGGCAGCAGGCCCGCGATCGCCCGCAACAAGGTGGACTTACCCCCGCCGCTGGGGCCCAGGACGCACACGATCTCGCCGACCGCCACCTGCAGGTCGATGCCGTGCAACACCGGCTCGTCGAAACTCACCGTGACCCCACGCAGTCGCAGCATCAGAAGACCACCGCCCGGCTCACGCGAACCCGGTCGACCGCCACCACCACGATCACGGCCAGTGCCATCAGCAGCGCGCTGGCGGCGTAGGCCGCGGCGACGGTGACTTCACCGGGTCGCGCGAGCAGCCTGGCGATGGCCACCGGCAGAGTGGGGTCGGCCGGGCTGGCCAGGAACACCGTGGCGCCGAACTCGCCCACCGTGACCGCGAATGCGAAACCCACCGCCACTGCCACGGCCGGCAGCACCAACGGGATCCCGACCGAACCCAAGGCCCGGCCCGGTGAGTGCCCCAGCACCGCGGCGGCGTCGAGCAACCTGCGGTCGAAGCCCTCCAACGCCGGGGTGAGCACCCGCACCACGAACGGCATCGCCACCAGCGCCTGTGCGAGCACGATCAGCAGCCCGGTGTTGCGCAGGTCCAGGGGCGGCCGCCCGAAGGCCAGCAGCATGCCGAGTCCCACTGTCACCGCCGAGGTCCCCAGCGGTAGCAGCAACAGCGCGTCAACGGACCGCAGCCACCCGCCCCGCCTGCCCATCGCCAGACCGAGCGCCGCGGCACCGCCCACCACCACTGCCAGTAGCGTCGCCGCGGTCGCGGTGCGCAGCGACGCCAGCAGCGCCCGCCACGGGTCGACCGCATTCGTGCTGTCACCCGGCGTGAAGAGCGCCTGCCAGCCGGCCAGGGTCCAGGCACCATCGATCCGCATCGAACGGGCCAGCACCATGATGAGCGGGACCAGGACTGCGACCACGGTCAGGGTCACGATCACTGTGACGACCACACCTTCCCGCCAACCCCGCGGCGCCCGCGCGACCGCCACCGCCTGGCTCGTGGCGACCCGGCGCCCGCGTCCCACCACCGCGAGCATGGCGACAACGGCCAGCAACTGCAGCAGCGACAGTGCCGCCGCCGCCGGGAGGTCCAACAGGTACGCGGTCTGCCGGTAGATCTCGACCTCCAGCGTGCGCAGCTGCCCGGCGCCGAGGACCTGCACGATGCCGAACGAGGTGAAGCAGAACAGGAACACGATGACCGCCGACGACCGCAGCGCCGGGCTGATCAACGGCCAGGTCACCTGCCGCAGCGCCTGCCACCGACTGGCTCCCAGTACCCGGGCGGCATCCTCGAGTCGGGGGTCGAGCGTGGCCAGTGCACTGCCCAGCACCCGGATGACCACTGCGACGTTGAGGAACATGTGGGCCAGCACCAGGCCCCACACAGTCCCGGACAGATCCACGCCCAGCAGCCCGGTCGGACCGATCAGCGCCAGGAACGCCGCCGCGACCACGACCGTGGGCATGACGAAGGGGACCAGCACCAGCGCCCGCACCACCGTCCGGCCGGGGAACCGGTACCGGGCGAGGACGACGGCCACCGGGACTGCCACGACCACTGTTGCCACTGTCGACAGCGCCGCTTGGAAGAAGGTGAAACCGACGATCTGCCAGGTTCGGGCACCGCCGAGCACCGCCAGCATCTGCTGCGGACCGTCGGCGAGGCCGACCCGGATCACCGCCGCGACCGGCACGATGAACAGGAGGAGGAGGAACAGCACCGGGACGGCCAGCACGGCCGTCCGGTTCACTGCTCCATGATCGCGGACCACTCGTCGATCCACTCCTCACGGCCGTCGGCGATCTGT
Source organism: uncultured Actinomycetota bacterium (assembly GCA_963733395.1). GTDB lineage: Bacteria > Actinomycetota > Actinomycetes > S36-B12 > UBA10799 > JADKAV01. The sequence continues at coordinate 23,119 of CAVTCZ010000005.1, read as the reverse complement.
TCCGGCGCCATCACAACCGGATCGGCGGGTGGTTTCGCGTACTCGTCGAAGGCCGCCGGCACCGTGGCACCCGGCATGACCGGATAGACGAACATCTGCCCGCCGATGTCGTCCTGGAACGCTGGCGACAACATGAAGTCCACGAAGGCTTTGGCGCCCTCGGGGTTGCGGGCACCCGCCAGCACCCCCGCATACTCGACCTGCTGGAAGCAATCGGCCCCGACGTTCGCCGTCGCGGCGGGCGCCTTCGGATCCCCGGCGAACATCACCTCGGCGGCCGGACTCGTGGAGTAGGAGACCACGATCGGCCGGGTACCCTCCCCGGAACCCCCGGAGAACTGCTGGTAGTAGGCGTTCTCCCAGCCGTCGACGACCTTGACCCCGTTGTCCTTCAGCGCCAGCCAGTACCCCTGCCAGTCGGTTTGGGTCGCCACCGTGGCCAACAGGAAGGCCAACCCGGGTGAGGATGTCGCCGGGTTCTGGACCACGGTGAGGTCCCGGTACTCGGGGCGGGTGAGATCCGCGAGCCCGCTGGGGGGTTCGGTGCCCTGGAAGTAGTCGCGGTCGTAGTTCAGGCAGACCGCGCCGGTGTCGATCGGCGTGACACCGGGCTGTAGCAGGTCTGCGGGCGCGCCGGCGGCCGTGTAGTCCTCGAACACCCCCGCCTCTTGCGCCCGGCTCAGGAAGGTGGTGTCGACGCCGAACAACACGTCACCCTGCGGTGCGCCGGCCGACAGGATCGCCGAGTTGACCAGTTGGCCGGTGTCACCGTTCTGGACGATCTTCACGGTCTGGCCGGTCTGCGCGGTGAACTGCTCGAGCACCTCCTTGGAGACGGCGAACGAGTCGTGTGTGACGAGCACGACCTCGGTGGGCGGGGCGGGCGTCGGCTGTGCGCCCGCGGAGCACGCGGCCAACAACAGCGCGAGGGGGACGACGAGCCAGTTCTTCACGATTCCTCCGCTGGCATTACCCAGATCAGGTTGTGCGGGTCGGCCACGCGCGACGGTGACCCTCTCAGCCCGGCTGCCCCGAGCTCCCCAGTGCCCCTCCAGAGTACCGATACGTTTGCGGGATGAACGCCGAGTGGTTCGGCTACGCGGGCGCCGTGCTCATGACGTCGATGTCGCTGCCGCAGATCGCCCGGATCGTGCGCGACCGCAGCGCTGCCGGCGTGAGCCTCCTGACGTGGATGGTGTTCACGCTGTCGGGCACCGGCTGGCTCGCATACGGGCTGATCCTGGGGGCCCCGGCGATCATCATCGGAAACATCACCTTCGTGACCACCACCGTTCCCGTGGTGATGCTGCTGTTGCGCCGGCAGCGGTTCTGGCCGACGGCTGCGGCCATCATGGTGCCGGCGGCGGCGGTGACCGCCGGCGTGGCGGTGCTGGCCCAGCTGCCAGCGTTCGTGCCCTCGGCCATCGGGGTGCTCTGCGGCATCATGACCACGGTTCCGCAGTTGATCGAGTCGGTGCAGCGGCGACGGGCGGGCTTGGCCTCCGAGGTGTCGCTGGCCACGCTGTGCCTGCTGCTGGCCGGGCAGGCCCTCTGGCTGTCGTACGGGCTGGCGCGCCCCGATGTGCCGATGATCATCACGAACGTGATCGCCGTTTCGGTGACGGTGAGCCTGATCGTGGTGGAGGCCGGCGGTCGGCGGTGCCCTGACGCGGCGGGGTGCCCCACGGCCGTGACGCGGGCCGTGAGCGACTCCGGGCCAGTCCCAGGCGGCCACCACGCTGAGTCGGCACCGGCCAGTCGTGAGCGCACCGGCCAGGCGTGAGCCAAAGTCATACCGGTGAGCCAGATTCGGCCCGACTTCGGCTCACCACAAGGACTTTCACTCACGCCTGCAGTCGGGCAGACCCCCGGCCGGAACGGAGCCGTCAGCCAGCCACTGCCGCCGGCCAGCCGTGAGCCAAAGTCATACCGGTGAGCCAGAATCCGCCCGACTTCGGCTCACCACCAGGACTTTCGCTCACGCCTGCAGTCGCGGGCCGTGGGGCAGGGACGGCGAGCCCTCACTCCGTGGCGATGGCGTCCAGAATGTCCAAGCGGGCTGCCCGGCGCGCCGGCAGCGCAGCCGCCAGCACGCCCAACACCACGGCGAGTACCAAGATCACCACGATCGTGGCCATCGGGATCACCAGCACCTCGATACCGTCACCGGACAACGCCTGCCGAAGACTGATACCGGCAACGAGGCCGAGGACAACACCGGCCGCGGCCCCGGTCACGGCCACCAGCACCGCCTCCCAGCGGATCATCCGCCTGACCTGGCGGCGAGAAGCGCCCACCGCCCGCAGCAGACCGATCTCGCGGGTGCGCTCCAGCACGGACAGCGCCATCGTGTTGACCACCCCGAGCGCCGCGATGATGATCGACAGCCCGAGCATCCCGTAGATCAGATACAACAACTGGTTGATCTGCCTGGAGTTCTGCTCCTTGATCTCCGTCTGGTCGAGAACCTGCAGGAGTGGATTCTCGTCGGTCACCTTCTCCACGGCCGGCAGCACGGTCGCCGGGTCCGCGTCCGGCGCCAGCGCCACATAGAGCAGGGTGTCCTGCGCAGCACCGCCGACGGAGCGGTAATCGTCCTTTGGGATCACCAGACCGCCCAGCAGCCCCGCCTCAGTGGGCTGGTAGATGCCCCCCAGGGTGAAGGCCCGGGTCTGTCCCGACGGGAACAACGCCGACACTCGGTCCCCGACGGTCACGCCGGCGGCCGTGGCCCAGTCCTGGTCGGCGATGGCGGTGCCCTGGCTCACCTCGTCGACCCGCCCGGAGGCCACCTCGAGGTCGAACACCGCAGTCACCGGGCCGCCCCCGACCGCCGTCACGAGTTGGTCCTCGCCGTCCACCCGGGCCGGCCCCTGGGATTGCGATATCACGTACTCGACCCCGGACACCTCCCGCAACTGGTCGGCGATGCCGGTGCTGAACGGGTTGCCGGTCTGCGTGGCGACGATGTAGTCGGCGCCGAACGAGCTATCGATGAGTTGGTTGATCGACTCCCTGGCCGACGCCACCACGACGGCCACCGTGGTCACCAGCGACAATCCGATGAGCAGTGCGGACGCGGTCGCTGCCACCCGGCGCGGTCCGCGTTCGGCGTTGCGAGCCGCCAACTGCCCGGACACCCCGCCCACTCTCATCGCGGCGGAGGCGATGTGCGCGGCACCCATCGCCAGCACTGGGGCGAGCAACACCGTGGCGATCAGCAGCCCGAGCGCCGCGAAAGCGACCAGGCTGACGCTCGGGTCGTCGGTGAATGCGGTGGCCAGTCCGGCCAGCGCGACCACGGCCACGACCGCGCCTGCGATACTGCGCACCTTCCCGGGGTGCTCTACGGGCGTGGTCGCCTCGCGCAGCGCCGCCACCGGTAGCGTGTTCGCCGCTCTCACCGCCGGCAAGAGCGCCGACAACACCGTCACCACGACGGCCAGCACCAGCGCCCAGAGCACAGCCTGCGCGGTGAGCACCACCCCGGAGGTCAGGGACAGACCGATCTGGCCCAGCAGCGCCGTCAGTCCCAGGGCCAGCAGGTAGCCCAGGCCGATCCCGATGGCCGCGGCCACGAGCGCCAGCACCAGCGCCTCCAGCAGCACGGAGATCAGCACCTGCCGCCGGGTGGCGCCCACGGCCCGTAGGAGGGCCATCTCCTTGCCCCGCTGCGCCACCAGCATGGCGAACGTGTTGTAGATCAGGAACGCGGCCACGAACAGCGAGATGCCGGAGAACCCCAGCAGCACATAGTTGATGAACCCGAGCCCCTCACGCAGGGCGCCGGCCGACTCCTCCACCTGCTGGTCGCGGGTCTTCACCGTCCAGCCGGATCCGAGTTGCGCGGAGATGGTATCGGCCACCTGCTGGTCGCTGAACCCGTCCTCGACCGCGACCTCCACCGATTGCCACTGGCCGGGTTCGGTGAACAACTCTTGTGCCCGCTCCGGGGTGAAGGCGGTGAGGGTGAGCCCGCCTGTGCCACCGGTCTCACCGAACTTGAACACCCCCACCAAAGTGACCTTGATCCGCCCGGAGGGCGTCACCATCGTCATCTGGTCGTCGACCGGGATGCCGAGCTTCGGGAACGTGACGTCGTCGACCGCGATTTCGTCGTCGGCGTCGGGCGCCCGGCCTTGGGTGATCCGGGCCAGGGCCAGGTCAGGCTGCGATTGCCAGTTGACGCCGGCCGCGGGCGGCCCGTTGCCGCCCACCACCTCGCCCTCGGCATCGATCAGGTAGGCGCCGTTCTGGAAGATCGCCCCGGCCGCCGCCTTCACCCCTTCGACCCCGGCGACCGCATCGACGTCGCTCTGGGAGATCAGCAGCACGGAATCGTCGCCGGTGCTCTGCGTGAAGTCCTCTGCCACCGCAGCGGTCCGCGTAACCAGCACGTCCTGGGCGCTGCTCTCGAAGATGTCGGTGAACGTGCGGTCCAGCGCATTGGTCAGCATCAGCATGCCCGTGATGAAGGCGACGCCGAGGAATACCGCCGCAGCGGTCAGCAGCAGGCGCACCTTGTGCGCACCGAGACTGCGCAGTGAGATCCGGAACATCCCCCTGAGCGTAACCGCCCGGGCAGGTCCCCGCTGGCGGCGCATGCACGGGCGGGGCGCTCAGCCGGAGGCCGGGGTGGGCGCCTCACCGCTGCCGCGCAGCGCGTCCTTGATGGTCTGCACGTATGCCTTGATGCCCTCGGTGGTCAGGTGGGTACCGTCGTACACGAAGTACTCCCGATGCCCGTCCGAGGCGGCCTCCCAATCCGCGATGCGGACGTTGTCGAACTGGTTGGCCATGCCGTTGATGTTGCGGTTGGAGTCGTCCATCCACGAATTCGGCGTATGCACGGTGACCAGCACCACCTGCCGGTCGCGCAGGCTGCCGAGGGTGTCGAGCAACCCGTCCCAGTAGGCCGTCCCGTTGGTGCCGGGATGGATGATCACCACGTCCTGCAGCTGGCCGGCCGCCTTCCGTGCGGTGACCCGGCTGGCGATCTCCGGGAACTGCCGGGAGACCGCCGCATCGACGGTCACGTTGAAGGCCTTGTCCAAGGCGCCGCTGGCCCCGAGCATCACCGAATCACCGATGGCCGTCATCGGTAGCCCGGTGAGGTCGGCACCGACCGCTGGCGGCGGTTTGGGCGGTCCTGATTCTCCAGGTGAGACGGCCGGAGCTGCCGAGAGTTCCTGGCCCACCTCGGTCAGGCCCCCCAGGTAGTCGCTCGCGTTCGGCGCCGGGATGGCGGCCAGCGCCGTACCGGTCACGAAGACGGCGCCCGCGAACCCGGCGGCGACGCCCGCCGCCTTGGCCCCGGCATGGGTGACACCCCGCTCCCGCCAGCGTCGCCACGTGGCGGACAGCGCCCCCCGGCGGATCGGCACCTCCAGGAAGCGGTACGACACCTCCGCGACGGCGAAAGTGAGGCCCATCCGGACGATCCATGCGGGCAAGCCGTCGAAGGGCAGGTCGATCCCCGGCCGCGTGACCACGAAGATCGGCCAGTGATACAGGTACAACCCGTAGGAGCGCTCGCCGATGTACCGCATGGGCTGCACCGCCAGCAGCGTGCCGAAGCCGATCGCCGGGTGGCAGGCCAGCGCGATGATGACCGCGGTGACCCCGCTGACGGCGAAGAAGCCGCCCCGGTAGAGCCAGGCGCTGTCCTCACCGACCTGGTGGAAGATCGCGAACAGCGCCACGAGCGCTGCGATGGCCGCGGACCAGAGCACCACCTTCGCCGGCCCGGCAACGCGACGCGGCAGGGCTCCGGGACGCCAGACCGTGGCAAGGGCGGCGCCGAGCAGCAGCCCCATGCTGTGAGTGTCGGTGCCGAAATAGAGCCGACTGGCATCGCCGCTTGCCGGCAGGTTCCAGATGAACGACCCGAGGGCCATCAGCAGAGTCGACACCAGAGCCACTGAGAGCGCCACCCGGCCGACCCCGGGACGGCCCCGCCATTTGTAGAGGAACACCAGGCACACCGGCCACAGCAGATAGAACTGCTCCTCGACTGCCAACGACCACAGGTGCTGCAGCATCGGGGGCCTGCCCATGGTCTCGAAATACGACAGGTCCTGGACCACGTACCACCAGTTGGTCACGTAGAACATGGATGCCACCGCATCGTGACGGAACTGCGCCGCGGCGTCGTGGGCGAAGATCAGCACCAGCACGGCGGACAGCGCCAGCGTAGCCAACAGTGCGGGCAGCAGACGCCTGGCCCGGCGCAGGTAGAACTGCCCGAAGCCGACCGCCGAGGTCCGTTCGATCTCCTGCAGCAGGAGGCTGCTGATCAGAAACCCTGACAGCACGAAGAAGACATCGACCCCCAGGAAACCGCCCGGGACGCCGGCCACGCCGGAGTGGTACAGCAGCACACCCAACACGGCGATCGCGCGGATGCCGTCCAGGCCCGGGATGTAACCCATCGGCGGGGCGGCAGGGCGGACGTCCGTCTCGTGCCGGGGGACGACTGCAACTGACACCGAGAAACCTCTTCCGCGAACCGCTGGAGTCCCATCGTACGTGCCAGGGGAGACCGCTCCGGGTTGATTTCGCAGGCGTGGCGGATGGGCCCGGGATCGGCCGAATTGGGGGTTCCCAGATCGCCGGCCCCACGGTTGACTGGGGCACATGCTCAGAATCCTGGTCGCACTCTCAGCAACCGCGGTTGCCCTGCCACTGGCGGCTGCCCCCGTCGCCGCCGACCCGGTGGTGGCCGGGGAGTTCCCGGTGAGCGCGGTGGATTCCAACAGCCAGATCGCGCAGGGCCCGGACGGGAACATGTGGGTGACGCTGGACGCCGGCGCGACCAACGACGTGGCTCGGATCGCGCCCGACGGCACCGTCACCGAGTACAACCCGGCCAACCTCGACCACCCGATGGGATCGCCGCCGGACCCGACGGCAACCTGTGGGTCACGCAGAGCCGGCGGGGTGGCGCAGGTTCTCGCCGGCCGATCCGAACAGCGCTGTCGACGATTCGGCTGACGCTGACATCGCTGAAGGCCGTGCAATCACCCGCGGCCCGGACGGGAACCTGTGGACCGCGTCGGTGAACAAGGTCATCAAGATCACGCCCGCAACCCGTGCCGAATTCACCCCGTTCGCCGGCGACCGGACTGGTGAGCGCCCGCTGGATCACGTCGGGCACCGACGGCAACCTGTGGGTCGCCGACTTCGGCGGCAACCAGGTCGTCCGGGTCACCACGGCCGGGGCCGGGACCACCTTCGCCATCGGCGGCGGGTCGCAGGGGATCGCCGCCGGACCCAACGGGCAGGTGGCCTTCAGCCAGCAGGGCACCGCCCCCACCTACATCGGACGCCTCACCCCGCCCGGAGCCGTCGAGAAGACGCCGGCCGCGGGCGCCGATCCCTTCGGCGTTGCCTTCGGGCCCGACGGGGCGTACTGGATCGCGCAGTTCCAGACCAACAACCTGGTCCGCCTCACCACCGACGGCCAGGCGACCACGCTCGCGCTGCCCAACCTGTCCGGACCCCGGCATCTCGCGGCCGGGCCCAACAACACCCTGTGGGTGACGCTGGACACCGCGGAGAAGGTCGCCCGCATCACCGGTGTCGCCCCGCCGGTCCCGCCGACTCCGAGCCCTAGCCCGACCCCCACACCGAACCCCGCGGTGGACACCCAGATCACCAAGGCCCCCAAGAAGGTGGTTCGCACCGCGAAGCCGCGCGCGAAGGTGAAGGTGCGCTTCACCGGGACCGCGGGGGCCACCTTCGAGTGCCGCCTGGCGAAGAAGCCGCGCAAACCCGCCGCGGCGAAGTGGCGGGTATGTGCATCGCCCAAGGTCTACCGCCTGAAGCCGGGTCGGTATCGGTTCGCCGTCCGGGCCGTCACCGCTCAGGGCAAGGACGGCTCCCCGGCCAAAGCCCGGTTCCGGGTGGTGCGCAGGTAGAGCAGTGAATACGTGACCGGCCCACCTGCGCGCCACCAGGAGGACATGCCGGGCGGGGAACCGGTCACGGTTGCGCCCAGTGGCTCTTGTGACGTGAATGTGGCTGGCTCGGGTTGATGCGGCTGGGCCGTGGTCGCCGTCCGCCCAGACGCTACCCGTGAGTGAAAGTCACACCCGGGAGTGAAAGTCGGGCCGATTTTGACTCCCGGGTGTGCTTATCACTCACGCCTGCGGATGCCGCCACGCGCGACCGACAGCTCCCGGCAGATGAGCGGTCGGCGTGCAGCCCCGGCAGCCGCGACAAGTCGGAGACTGTTGCCCGGGTCGCGGGGCCAGCAGACACCCACCGTGGGCGAAGCGCCCGGCGGACGACCTCCAACCTCGCGGATCAACCGGTGCTGCGTCGAGCGTCGACCTCTAACGATCGGGCTAGGCCACAAGCTTCCATCGGAGTTTGCCGGCGGACTCGCTGCCGAGTTTGACCTGGACGCGGTAGTTCGAGCCGTCCTTGGCCTTCACCTTGCAGAAGAAGATCTTGCCCTTGGCCCAACTGACATTCGCCGGACAGTTGACTGTGACGGACTTGCCCAACTGCTGCTTGAACCCGGACTTGATGTTTCGCTCGAGTTTCGCCGTCTTGACATCGCCGGCCGCGTTCGCCGGGCCGGCGGCGAGCAGGGGGGCGGCGAGCAGGGGAAGGGCCAGAGCGATTGCGACAGGCTTGCGCATGGCAGCCACCTTTCGGGTCTCTTGCGACGAGAGTACGCCGCCCGGCGATCGCGTGCGTGGCCGGAGGGTTGCAGTTGCGCTACGAATCCGACGCCAGCCAGTCGGCCGCTTCGACCGCCCAGTAGGTGAGCACGATGTCCGCACCGGCGCGTACGCAGCCGGTCAGCGACTCCAAGATCGCCTGCCGGCGGTCGATCCAGCCGTTGGCCGCGGCCGCCTCGATCATGGCGTACTCCCCCGACACCTGGTAGACGGCCACCGGCACCTCGGACACTGCGGCGACCGCTGCCACCACGTCCAGGAATGCCGGCTTGACCATGACCACGTCGGCGCCCTCAGCGAGGTCCAGGCGGGTCTCGCGCAGCGCCTCCCGGCCGTTGCCCGGGTCCTGCTGGTACGTGCGCCGGTCCCCGGTCAGCGAACTGTCGACCGCCTCCCGGAACGGTCCGTAGAGTGCCGACGTGTACTTCGCCGCGTAGCCCAGGATCGTCGTGTCCTGGAAGCCGGCCGCGTCCAGCGCGGTGCGCACGGCCTCGACCTGGCCGTCCATCATGCCGCTGGTGCCGAGCATGTCCACACCTGCGCGGGCGAGCACGACCCCCATCTGGGCGTAGCGCTCCAGGGTTGCGTCGTTGTCGACCCGGTCATCCACGACGATGCCGCAATGCCCGTGGTCGGTGAACTCGTCGAGGCAGAGGTCGGCCTGCACCACCAATCGCCCGCGGGACGCCTCCTGCGCGGCGCTGACCGCCCGCGCCAGGATTCCCTGCGGATCCGTGGCCCCCGATCCGAGCGCATCTTTGTGCACGGGCACACCGAACAGCATGATGCCCCCGATGCCGGCCTGGGCGGCGTCCTCCACCACGGCCGGCAGTGTGTGCAACGTCTGCTGGAACACGCCCGGCATGGACGAGATCGGCCGCGGCTGCTCGAGATCCTCGACCACGAAGACCGGCAGCACCAACTGCGCCGGGTGCACCCGGGTCTCACGGACCAGGCGCCGCATGGCCGCAGACGTGCGCAGCCGGCGCGGTCGGATCATGCCTTCGCCGCCCGCCGCCTGCCGGCGCCCCGGCGCTTGGAGGGCCGCCACGCGCGCTCCCCGTTCTCCCGCGCGGTGTGGCGCAGTTGCTCCCCGTGCGCGGCGAGTGCGGCCACCAGCGGCTCGATCTTCGCCTGCGCGGGCTGCACCGCGACCTTCAAGCCGTGCTCGGCGGCGGTGGCGGCAGTCTCCGGACCGATCGCGGCGATCACCGTGGTCGCATGCGGCTTGCCCGCGATGCCCACGAGGTTGCGGACCGTGCTCGACGAGGTGAAGACCACTGCGTCGAACCCACCGGTCTTGATCGCCTCCCGGATCTCCGCGGCCGGGGGCGCGGCCCGCACCGTCCGGTAGGCAGTGATGTCGTCGACCTCCCAGCCGAGGTCCTCGAGGCCCGCGACGAGTTTCTCGGTGGCGATGTCGGCACGCGGCAGGAACACCCGGCCGATGGGGTCGAGCTCCTGGTCGCGCTCGGGCCACACGTCCAGCAGGCCCGCAGACGACTGCGCGTCGACCGGCGGCACCAGATCGGCGCGCACCCCGAAGTCCTGTAGAGCGGCGGCGGTACTCTCGCCGATCGCCGCGATCTTGAGCCCTGCGAGGTGGCGGGCATCGAGGCCACGCTGCTCGAACCGCTCACGGATGGCACGCACCGCGTTGACGCTGGTGAACGCGATCCACTGGTAGCGACCGGACTCGATGCCCTCGATGGCGCGCTCCATCTGTTGCGGCGTGCGGGGCGGTTCGACGCTGATGGTCGGCACCTCGACCGGCACCGCCCCGAAGAGCCGCAACTGCGCCGACAGATCCCCGGCCTGGTCCTTGGTCCGCGGCACGAGCACCCGCCAGCCGAACAACGGCCGACTCTCGAACCACCCCAGAGCACCGGCCGAACCCACTCCGTCACCGATGAAGACGTCACCGTTGCCGGTCAGTTTCGCTGCCTTGAGGTCGGCTGCCGCCTCCCCGAGTGTGGTGACCACGGTCTGTTGCTCGACCGTCGTGCCACCGCGCACCACCACAATCGCAGTGGCCGGGGTGCGTCCCGCAGCCAACGCGGCCTTCGCCAGGCCGGCGGCGGAGTCGGCGGCGTTGCGGATGACCAGTGTCGCCGAGGCGTCGGCCAACGTCTCGGAGTGGACCTCACCAGACAGCAGATCCACCACCCGCAACTGCTTGCACTTCGGACCGATCAACCCGATGCCCGCGTAGGCGGCCACACCCGAGACGTCACTGGCGCAGGGCAGGATCTCGAACGGGACCTTCGACCGGTGCAGCGCCTTCGCCTCGGCCAGGACCCGGCCGTCGAGGATCGGGTCGCCGGCGAATACCCGCACCACGTGGTGACCCGCCCGGGCCTGTTCGACCAGGGCTTTGGCCACGGCCGATGCATCCGTTGGGGCGGTTGCGATGTCCAGCACCTGGACGTCGCGCCCGGCCAGCAACGCGCGCACCTCGGGATCGCACACCACCACGTCGGCGTTGTCCAACATGGCTGCGCCACGCACCGAGAGCAGCTCGGGGTCGCCGGATCCACCGGCGAGGAGGGCCACAGCGGGCACTGGCTTGCGAATCTTCATGTCATCTCCTGAGTAGTCGACCGGCGCCTTGTCCGATCAGGTTGTCGGCGGCGCGTGCGCCCACACCTGCGGCATCGGACGCCTGTCCAGTCGTCGTGCATTCGTACATCTGCGCGCCGTCGGTGGAAAGCACCGCGGCTGTCAGTTCGATCCGGCCGCCGACCACCGTGGTCGACGCGCCCACGGGCGCACTACATCCTGCCCGAAGTCCGGCGAGCATCGCCCGTTCCGCGGCCACCGCCGCGCGCGCCACCTCGTCGCCGATCGAAGCCACAGCACCCACCCGCGGATCGTCCCGGCGCATCTCGACCGCGAGCGCCCCCTGGCCGACGGCTGGCAGCATCACGGAAGCGGGCAGCGGGAAGCCGGGCGGGGTCAGGCCCAGTCGGCGCAACCCGGCCAGGGCCACCACCACGGCATCCACCTCGCCGGTGGCGACTTTGGCGACTCGGCTGTCCACGTTGCCGCGAATACCGGTGATCCGCAGATCGGGACGACTGCGCAGCAGGTAGGCAGCCCGCCGCGGGGATCCGGTGGCCACGGTCGCACCAGGCGGCAGTTCGTCGAGACCGCCCGCGTGGCTCACCACGAAGTCCCGGGTGTCCTCGCGGGCAGGTACCGCCGCGATCACGGTCCGCTGGTCATCGGCGGTCGGCAGGTCCTTCATCGAGTGCACGGCCACGTCCGCCCGGCCTTCGACGACGGCCTCGCGGACGGCCGTCACAAAGACGCCTTGACCCGCGAACGACGTGAGGGCGGCACGCGAGGTGTCCCCCTCGGAGGTCACGAGGCACTCCAGGACCTGCTCGCCGGTCACCTCCGCGATGAGTTCCCGGACCCAGCCGGATTGGGCGCGCGCCAGCGCACTGGCCCGGGTGGCCACAGTGAAGTCAGGCACTCTCGCCCCCGCCTGGGGTGTCGGTCAGGGCGGACACCGCAGCCGGGTCCAGATCGAACAGGGCGTGCAGTGCGGCTGCATACCGGTCCCCGCCGGGGTCGATCGCGAACTCCTTCATGCGCACCGTCGGAGTGTGCAGCAGCGTCGCCACCACCCGCCGCATCGCCCGCGCGATCTCGGTGAACTGCTCGTCGGTGAGCTCCGGGTTGCGCAGTCGCAGCCGCCCGAGTTCCTCTTCGACCACTTCCTCGGCACGCGAGCGCAGGGCCACGACCACCGGCTCGACCTTCGCGCTGGTCTGCCGGGCGGCGAAGTCCGCCGTCGCCGCCAGCACGATGTCCTCGGCTGATCGCAGGCTCTCACCGGCCACGCGGGCGTCCGGCAGAGCGGCGATGCCGGCCAGGTCCAGGCGCTGCACGCCGGGAAGGTCGGCGATGTCCGGGTCCGTGTCGTGCGGCAGGGCGAGGTCGCACACGAAGATGTCGGCCTCGATGCCCTCGAGCGCGCGCGCGAGGTGGTCCTTGGTCACCAGCAGCCCGGTGGCGCCAGTCGCACTGACGACCACATCGGCTGTCCGCAACTGCGCGTCGAGGTCGACGAGTTCGGCCCCGTGGCCGCCGACGGCTTCGGCCAGCCGGTGGACGGAGGCCGTGGTCCTGCCCACGATGGTGACGCGTGCGCCCTGGGCCGCGGCCACCGAGGCGGCCAGCGACGACATCGAGCCGGACCCGATGACGACCACGTGGCGGCCAGTCAGGGAGCCGAAGTGACCGGCGGCTTGCCCGATCGCGACCTCCACCACGGACGCGCCGTGCCTGCCTATCCCGGTGTCCGTGTGCACGCGCTTGCCCACGCGAAGCGCACTCTGCGCCAGGAGGTGAAGGCTCCGGCCGGCTTGCCCTTGGTCGACCGCGGCCTTGAAGGCCTCCCGGAACTGCCCGAGGATCTGCTCGTCGCCGACCACCATCGAGTCCAGTCCGCTGGCGACCCGGAACGCATGGCGCACCGCGGCGTCCTCGTAGTGCACGTACAGGTGCTTGGACAGATGGTCGGGGTCGAGTCCGGCACTCTTGGCCAGGATGCCGGTGACGGATTCGACCGCCGAATGGAAGCGCGAGACCTCGGTGTAGACCTCGATCCGGTTGCAGGTGGACAGCAGCAGCACCTCGGCCACGGCATCTCCGGCACCGAGCAGCGGCAAGGTCTCGTCGGCGTCGATGGTGGCGACCTGCTCGAGGATCTCCATCGGGGCGCTGTTGTGGCTCACACCAAGCACCAGCAGGCTCATCGCGGCCTCCGTTGGGCCGCGTGCACGGCCAGGATCTGGATCTCCGTGGCCAGGTCGACGGGTCGTACGACCACCGACTCGGGAACGCTGAGATGGACGGCGGACAGGTTCAGGATGCTGGTGACACCGGCGGCGACGAGGATGTCGGCCACCGATTGCGCAGCGTCGGCGGGCGTCGCGATCACACCGATGGCCACGCGGTGCTCACCGACGAAACCGGGCAACTCCGACAGCGGTTGGATCTCGAGCATCTCCAGGCCGGGGTTCCCGGCCTTGGAACCGACGAGGTCCGGGTCGACGTCGAACAGGCCCACGACCCGCAGGCCACGCTCGGCGAACCCGCTGTAGCCGGCCAGCGCCCGGCCCATATGCCCGACGCCCACCACGATCATCCGGTGCTCGGTGGCCAGCCCCAATGCCTTGGTCACCTGGTCGCGCAGTTCGGCGACGGGGTATCCCACGCCGCGGGTCCCATAGCTGCCCACATAACTGAGATCCCGGCGCACCACCGCACCGCTGACGCCCACATGGGCGGCCAGGTCGGCGCTGTGCACCGTCTGCAGCCCGGCATTGTCGAGTTGGGACAGACAGCGTAGGTACTGGGGCAACCGGGCGATGGTGGCGTCCGGCAGTTCGCGTCGCCTGAGCCGCGGAATGGACACCTGTCACCTGTCTGCCTGGGCACCGTGCCCGGGCATCCCCATGCTACCGATTTCACAAGCGCCACCCAACTGACAATCGGACACTCGTGCCCGCCTTTCGGAGAGGCGGGTCTGCTGGACGGTCGCACTGTCCGCGTTAGCCCGAAGGACAGGCGTTAGCCCGAAGGACAGGCGTTAGCGGGAAACCCGTGTTTGGGGCTAACGGCTGTCCTCGGCGCTAACGGCTGCGGGCACAGCGCCGCCTCAGCCCGAATCGCCGTCCCCGAGCGCAGCCCGCAGCCGCTCGGGATTGACCCGGAAGACGTCGTGCACCGCGCCGTCGACGAGCACCACCGGGACCTGGTCGGCGTACCTGGCGGCAAGCCGCGGATCGTCGTGGATGGAGATCTCCACCCAATCGGTGTCGGTCTGCGCGCACACCAGGTCCACAACCTCCCGGGCCACGTCACACAGGTGGCAGCCGGATTTGCCCACCAGGATCACGCGCGCGCTCAGAGCGAGGTCACCCCTTGTGCCTCGCGCAGCCGGCCCTTGCTCACCTTGCCGGTGACCGAATGCGGCAGGTCGCCGACCACCTCGACGATGCTGGGGCACTTGAACCGGGCCAACCGGCCGGCGGCGAAACCGAGCACGTCCTCACTGGTCAGACCGGCCCCGGATTCGGCGACCACGAAGGCCTTGACCGCCTCACCGGTGTAGGGGTGGGTCACCCCCATGACGGCCACCTCGAGGACGCCGTCCATCTGCAGCAAGGCGTCCTCCACCTCGCGCGGGTAGACATTGAAGCCACTGACGATGATCAACTCCCGGCGCCGGTCGACCAACCGCAGGTCGCCGTCTTCGTCGCTGTAGGCAACATCGCCGGTAGCGAACCAGCCGTCGTCATCGGCACCCTCGGAGCCGTCGGGCCAGTAGCCGCTGAAGACGTTGGGGCCGCGGACGAACAACTCCCCCGGATCGCCGTCCTCGACCGGATCGCCGTTCTCGTCGCGCAGTTGCACCTCCACGCCGGGCAGTGGTCGCCCCACGAAACCGGGCTTTGGCCGGCCGGCGACCAGCGAGGCGGAGATGACCGGCGAGCACTCGGTCATCCCGTAGCCCTCCCAGATGGGCTTGCCGGTCAGCGTTTCGAACTGCTCCATGATGTTGGTGGGCAGGGCGGCGGCCCCGGAGACCAGCAGCCGGACACCGCTGAGCGCTTCGGCCAGGCCCTCCTGCGCCGACCAGGCGACGTACATCGGCGGGGCGCCGGCGACGTTGGTGACCCGGTGCTTACCGATGGCGGCCAGCGCGGCCGCGGGGTCGAAACGTTCGGTCAACACGATGGTCGCGGCATGGCGGGCGACCAGGCCGAGGGTGGCGTTGAGCGCGTAGATGTGGAACAGCGGCAGCACGCACAGCACCACGTCGTCCTCGGTCATGGCCGGCGGGTCCTGACACGCGCTGAGTTGGTCGAGATTCGCCGACAGCGCCCGGTGGGTCAGCATCGCGGCCTTCGGGCGTCCGGTGGTGCCGGAGGTGAACAGCAGGACGGCCAGCGACTCCGGGTCCGTGGGATCGGTGGGCAGCGGCGTACTGCCGACGGTGAACCGGCGCCAGTCCTCCGTTCCGGTCTGGATGACGTCCACCCCGAGACCTTCGAACGATGCGGCGACGCCCGGGTCGGCCAGGACGAGTTGCATGTCCACGTCGGCGAGCATCAGCTGCAGTTCCGCGGGTGTGTAGCCGATGTTCAAGGGCACCGCGCACATGCCGGCTCGCAGGATCCCGAAGTAGCTGGTGACGAACTCGAGGGTGTTGCGCTGTGCGATCGCCACCCGGCTCCCCGGCGGGAGGCCGCGGGCGATGAGGCCACTGGCGACGGCACGCACCTGCCAGTCGACCTCGCTCCACGTGGTGGTGCGGTGGTCGGTGACGACGGCCGGGTGCCGTGGGTGTGATTCCGCCGCTGCTCGCACGAGATCGGCAAGGTTGGCCACCACGCCCGCAGTCTTACACACCTGCGGCTTCGCTAGCCTGCACAGGTGACCTTGAGTGCTGGCGACCAGCCCGGGTGGGAGACCGCCGAGATCTCGGAGGCGATGCCCGCCGAGCCGGATCCGCGCGCAGCGGCCTTCTTCGACATCGACAACACCCTCATCCACGGTGCATCGATGTTCCACTGGGCCCGGGGGCTGGCCAAGCACAAGTACCTGACCAAGGGGCAGATCCTCGACTTCGTGTGGAAGCAGACCCGGTTCATCATCGTCGGCAAAGAGGACGCCGACGATATGCACGACGTGACCGAGGAGGCCCTCGGGCTCGTCAAGGGCCGGAACCAGGCCGAACTCGTGCAACTGACCCGCGAGATCTTCAACGAGTACATGATCGACCGGTTCTGGCCGGGCACCGTGGCCCTGGCCCAGGGCCACCTGGACGCCGGCCAGCGGGTCTGGCTGGTATCGGCGGCCCCGGTTGAGCTCGCCGAACTCATCGCCGAGCACCTCGGGCTGTCGGGGGCGCTCGGAACGGTCTCGGAGCAGGTGCACGGGGTGTACACCGGCCGCTTGGTGGGCAAGCCGCTGCACGGAGAGGCCAAGGCGGAGGCGGTGCAGGCAATGGCCGACCGGGAAGGTCTGGATCTGAGCCGGTGCGCGGCGTACTCGGACTCGGCCAACGACATCCCCATGCTGTCGCTGGTCGGCACCCCGGTGGCGGTGAACCCGGACCGGGCGCTGCGACTGCACGCCCGGCGCAACGGGTGGACCGTGCGGGACTACCGCACCGCGCGCCGGGTCGTGAAGATCACGGCACCCGCGGTCGGAGTGGCCGGCCTCGCCACCGGGATCGCCGTGGGTACTGTCATGGCGCGCCGGTCGCTGCGGGACTGAGCGGGGATCCCCGCACCCGAGTCGCGGTCCGGCGCAACCCGCGCGAGTGTTGCAGCGTTGCTGGCCCATCACCGCGAGTGGCGCACCGTTGCTGATTTCCACCCGCCGAAACCGACAACCGCGCAACAGTCGCACCGCGGACGGCACAACCGCGCAACAGTCGCACCGCGACTGTTGCACCGTTGCTGGTTTCAACGGCGTCCGGAACGCTTAGAAGAACACCGAGCGCCGCGCCACCAACAACCGGTACAGCGTCTGCTGGATGGTCTCGCGCACCTGGTCGGTGAGGTCGAAGACCAGCATCGGGTCGTCCGCCGCACCCTCGGGGAAGTCGTCGGTGCGGATCGGCTCGCCGAACTCGATGATCCACTTGCTCGGCAGCGGCACCATGCCCAGCGGTCCCAGCCACGGGAACGTCGGCGTGATCGGGAAGTAAGGCGCCCCCAGCAGGCGCGCCATCAACTTCGCGTTGCCGATGATCGGGTAGATCTCCTCGGCGCCGACGATCGAGCAGGGGATGATCGGGGTCTTGGTGCGCAGCGCGGCCGCCACGAACCCGCCGCGGCCGAACCGCTGCAGTTTGTACCGTTCGCTGAACGGCTTGCCGACGCCCTTGAAACCCTCCGGCCACACGCCGACGAGTTCCCCGGAGGAGAGCAGCCGTTCGGCGTCGGGGGCGCATGCCAGCGTGTGCCCGCCCTTGCGGGCCAACTCCGAGACGATGGGCAGCTGGAACACGAAGTCCGCCCCGAGCATGCGCAGGTGGCGGTGTTCGGGGTGATGGTCCCAGATGGCCAACTGCGTCATCATCGAGTCCACCGCGACCGTGCCGGAGTGGTTGGCGACGAGCAGCGCACCACCGGTGTCCGGGATGTTCTCCAGGCCACGGGTCTCGATCCGGAACCACTTCTTGTACAGCGGGCGGAAGGGCGCCAACAGGATCCGGTCGGTCAGTTCGGGGTCGAAGCCGAAGTCGTCGACCTTGTACTCACCGGTGATCCGGCGCCTCAGGAAGGCCAGCGCGCCGGCCACCCGGGTGTCCCAGTCGATGTGCTCCTCGGTGCCGGGCAGCGGCGTGGCCTCGGGATCCAACTCCTCGGCCGGGGCGGCGCTCGAGCGACTGGCCCGGGCACCTGCCCGCGGCGCCGCCTTCCGGGCTGCAGGCTTCTTCTTCTTGGGGTCCTTGCCCTTGATGGGGATGACTCGTGCGTCAGGCATCGACTCGACCCTTCCCGGTCAGCAGCGACAGCAGTTGGTCCTCGATGTTCTCGACCCGCTCCGGGGGCAGCAACCGGTTCAGGTGGTGTGCCTCCACCAGGGAGTCGAACGTCTCCGAGGTGGTGTGCTGCGGGACGAAGCCGAACTCCGTGCGCATCCGCGTGGTGTCGATCCCGCGCCCGTAGGTCAGGAAGCGCACCTGCTCCGGCGAGAAGTCGGCGAGGCCGAGCCTGCGGAAGAAGGCCCCGACCGTGAAGGCGAACGGGCTGGCGATGGGCACCACCGGCCGGCCGGCCCGGCGGGCGGCCTGCGAGACCAGGATCACGCCGTCGCCGGCGACGTTGAACGTGCCCACGTGGTCCTCCACGGTGGCCCGTCGCAGGGCGTCGAGCCCGTCGTCCTCATGGGTGAACTGCAGCCGGGCGTCGAAGCCGAGCACGACCGGGATCACCGGCAGCGAGAAGTACGTCGTCATCGGGGTCTGCACCCGGGGGCCCAGGAAGTTGGCGAACCGCAGGGTGGTCACCGCGACGTCCGGACGCCGGCGGGCGAAGCCGCGCACGTAGGACTCGACCTCGACGCTGTCCTTGGCCCAACCGGACGTCGGCGCGTGCTTGGGCTCCATGTCCTCGGTGAACATGGCGGGGTCCTTGGGACCGGCTCCGTAGATCGAGGAGGTGGACTTCACGACCAGCTTGCGCACCGTCGGCGACTTCTGGCACGCCGCCAGCAACTGCATGGTGCCGATGACGTTGATCTCCTTCATCGACATCCGGCCGCCGGCCTGCATGGGCGTCGCGATGACCCCCATGTGCACGACGGTGTCGACCCGGGCGGCCTCGATCACCTTGGCGATGATCGGGTTGCGGATGTCCGCGCGGACGAATTCGGCGCCCCCGATCTCCTGCCGGGGGGCCACCACGTCCACACCGATCACCCGATCGACCTTGGGATCCTGGGTGAGGATCTGGGCCATCCGTCCCCCGAGATACCGGGAGACGCCGGTGACCAGGACGACCTGTCCCATGCGCTACTTCTTGTTGCGACGCTGGACGCGGGTCTTGCGCAGCAGCTTGCGGTGCTTCTTCTTCGCCATACGCTTGCGGCGCTTCTTGACCACCGAACCCATTCAGGCCTCCTCCGGACTGGAATACGTCCCAGGGTAGACGGACTGGTCGTCCCGGACCGTGGCGACCCGTCCGATTGTGCTCGGGAAAGTCGCGCGGGCCGTCGACCCCGACCCGCCGCGAACCGCCGATTCGCGAGCGGTGGGCGAGGACACGCACACCCTGGAACGACTCAGCCACCGCGGCTGGGCCGGATCCGTGGCGGCGTTAGATGTTGTTCACCGCGTGAGAAAACCCACGCGTGTCTTCACTCACGTCCTGAACGACCTCTAACGCCATGCTCACCGACGGTCGGCGCCCCCTCGAGCATCGCCGCTGCGGGTTGAGGAGAGTGCGATTGGCGCCCTCCTGGTGTTGTGCGTCGCTGTTGCCGTGACGGGCTCCCGCCGCGGGCGGTCTTTGCGACGACGTTGCGCGCCGGTCCGGCTGGTTTGGCACGAAGGTGCGCGGTCGAACCGCCGCGCAGCCCGCAACGTCGTGACAAACCGCCCTGCGGACCCCCCAACATCGTCACAAACCCCCGCGTCCGCCCGAGGAGTCCGCCCACCGAGCCCGGCCAGCGGCGTACAGGTCCATATCCGCCGACGAGTCGTCGCACACGAGCGCGACACTAGAACATCGGATCGGGGTCCGGATCGATCCCCAGATGCGGGAACGTCGCCCGCCGGGTGGCCAGCACCGCCGCATCCACCGGGTCATCGGGGTTGTAGCCGGTCTCCCAACTGCGCACCCACGGCTCCCGGCCGTTGCCCATGGTCAGCGGCGCATCGACGTTCAGGACGTTCTCCACCAGGTCGCGGAAGGCCTCCGGGGTCTTCTCCGCGGGGGCGATCGGACGGTCGAGGGCTTCGGCCAGCAGATGCGTCCAGGCCAGTGGCACGACTGCCACCCACTCGTACCCGCCGCCACCGGTGGCGATCCAGCGGCCTTGCGTGTAGGTGTGCGCCAGCCGGTGCAGCTGGTGGTAGGACATCGCCTGCCCCTCCAGCGACAGCGACATGTGGGCCAGCGGGTCCTGGAAATGGCTGTCGCACCCCTGCTGGGTGACCAGGAACTGCGGCGCGAACGCTTTCAAGGCCGAGGGCACGATGGCATCGAACGCACGCAGCCAGGCGTTGTCGGCGGTACCGGGCGGCAGCGCCACGTTGATCGCCGTGCCCTCTGCCCCCTCGCCGCCGAGCTCGGTCGGCCAACCCGTGCCGGGGAACAGCGTGCGCGGGCTCTCGTGCAGCGAGATCGTGAGTACCCGCGGGTCGTCCCAGAAGTGCTGCTGCACGCCGTCGCCGTGATGGACGTCCACATCGACGTAGGCCACGCGCTCCACACCTTGGTCCAGCAGCCACTTGATGGACGTCGCCAGATCGTTGTAGACGCAGAAACCGGATGCCCGATCGGGCATGGAGTGGTGCAGCCCACCGGAGAAGTTGATCCCGTGGTCGGCCTCACCGCGGTAGACCGCCTGGGTCGCGGCCAACGACGCCGCGCAGACCCGTTCGGAGTGGACATGCATGTCCGCGAACGTGGGCACGTCATCGGTGCCCAACCCGTGGCTACCGCTGGCCTCCTGTCGCACGGCGGCCACGTACTCGGGGGTGTGCACGCTGTCGAGCAGGCCCTCGGGCATCTCGGCGACGCCGATGACCGTGAGGTTCGGGTCGTCCAGCAGGCCGAAGTCCCGGGACAGCCGGTAGGCCAGTTGCACCCGCACCGGGGCCAGGGGGTGCCCCGGACCGAAATCGTAGTGGCGCAACTCGTCGTCCCACACGAAGGCGACGCGGTGGCTCATGCCCTTACGCTACCCAGATTCCCCCGCGCGCCGCGGGGTTTTGGCGGGGCGGGCAGGCGGAGCACACTGGTCGCATGAGCAACACCATCGCCGCCCCGGAGACGGTCCTGGCCCGCGCCACCCGCGACGTCCCGCTCGCCGAGCCCGGCGACACCGTCGACGAGGTGCGGGCGCGCCTGACCGCGCACAGTTTCGACAGTGCCGCGATCATCGCGGTCTGCAGGGGTGCGGAGCTGGTCGGGGTGGTGCCGATCGAGCGGGTGCTGCCGGCACCCGGCGGCCAGCACCTGGCAGACCTCGTGCAACCGGCCGTCACGGTCCATCGTGACACCGACCAGGAAGTGGCCGCCTGGGAGATGGTCCGCCGCGGGCACCGGTGCCTGGCGGTGGTCGACGACGATGACCGACTGCTGGGGGTGGTGACCCCGGGGGACATGCTCGAGGTCCTGTTCGTCGAGCACGAGGAGGACCTCTCCCGGCTCGCCGGTGTGGTCCACGACACCCAGCAGGTGCGTACCGCGACGATCGAGAGCGTCCCGCGCCGGGTGCTGCACCGGATCCCGTGGCTGCTGGTCGGCCTGCTGGGCGCCATGCTGGCCGCGATGGTCGTCTCCGGCTACGAGGAGGCGATCAGCAAGCAGGTGGTGCTCGCCTTCTTCCTGCCCGGCGTCGTGTACATGGCCGACGCGGTCGGCACGCAGACCGAGACCGTGATCGTGCGGGGATTGTCCGTCGGCGTGGGCATCCGGCAGGTGGCCCCCAAAGAGGCCCTCACCGGGCTGATCATCGGCACGGTGGTCGCCGCGCTGTTCGTGCCGCTGGGGCTGCTGGTGTTCGACGACCCGAGTATTCTGCTGGCCGTCGGGCTCGCGTTGTTCCTCTCCTGCGCCATCGCGTCAGTCGTGGCGATGGCGTTGCCGTACATCATCTCCCGGCTGGGTCACGACCCCGCTTATGGATCGGGACCGCTGTCGACGGTGATCCAGGACCTGCTCACGATCATCTGCTACTGCGCCATCGTCAGCTCGGTCGTCTGAGCCGGTTGCCGCCACCTGCGTTACGGTGTCGGCCATGGGTGTGGTTGCGGTCGTCGGGGCCGGCGTCATGGGTGAGGCATTGCTGTCGGGGCTGCTGCGCGGGGATCGGATGGGCGACACCTTCGTCGTCGCGGACAAGCGCCGCGACCGGATCGCGGAGTTGCAGGACCGGTACGGGGTCGACGTCGCGACGAATGTCGAGGCCGCCCGCGAGGCCGACGTCGTGGTGCTGGTCGTCAAACCGCAGGACATCTTCGCCGTGGCCGAGGAGATCGCCGGCGAACTCAAGCCCACCGCCATGGTGGTGTCGCTGGCCGCTGGCGTGACGACCGCCTCGTTGGAGCAGCGGCTTCCGGCCGGGACGCCCGTGGTGCGGGTCATGCCCAACACCCCGGCGCTGGTCGACCAGGGCATGTCGGCCGTCTCCCCCGGGGCACATTGCGGGCCCGAACACGTGGCCATGGCAGTGCGGCTCATGGGCTGCGTCGGCAAGGTCGTCGAGGTCCCGGAGAAACAGCAGGACGCCGTGACTGCCATCTCCGGATCCGGACCTGCCTACATCTTCTTCACCGTCGAGGCGATGATCGAGGCCGGCGTCGGGTTGGGCCTGCCGCGGCGGCTGGCCACGGAACTGACGCTGCAGACCGTGTACGGCGCGGCCACCATGCTGCGCGAGACCGGCGAGCACCCGGTGGTGCTCCGGGAGAACGTCACCTCCCCGGCCGGCACCACGGCGGCAGCCCTGCGGGTCCTGGAGGACCACAAGGTGCGGGCCGCGTTCCTGTCGGCGCTGGAAGCCGCCCGCAACCGGTCGGTGGAGCTGGCCGAGGGCTGAGGCCGGCCGGGTCGTGGCTACTGCGCGGCGGGCACGACCTCCTGCGCGGGTCCCGAACGACGCCGAGCGATCAGTTTCCCCAACTCCCAGAGGACGAACAGCACCACCGCTGGAGCGGCCCCGATCAG
>CAVTCZ010000004.1:0-57558 GCA_963733395.1 uncultured Actinomycetota bacterium | reverse complement strand
TTCGACTCCTACGTCCCGGACCCCTACTACCCGGGGCAGGCCGCGGCGGTGGCCGGGGCGCGGGCGTTCGTGACGGCGGCGGCGCAACCCCAGCGGCGCGGTTGGCTGCGCAAGGCGGCGCCGGCGGAGATGCGCCCGGGATCTACCTCGACGGTGGTTTCGGGGTGGGCAAGACGCACCTGCTGGCCTCGGTCTGGCACGCCACCACCGGGCCCAAGGCGTTCGGCACGTTCGTCGAGTACACGCACCTGGTCGGCGCCCTCGGCTTCGCTGGCGCGGTCACGGCGCTGTCTGACCGGACCTTGGTCTGCATCGACGAGTTCGAGCTCGACGACCCCGGCGACACCGTGCTGATGAGTTCGCTGCTGATGGCGTCTCACCGAGCGGGGCGTGCGGCTTGGCCGCCACATCGAACACCCTGCCGGATGCGTTAGGGGAGGGGCGGTTCGCCGCGGACGACTTCCTGCGGGAGATCCAGGGACTGTCGGCGCACTTCGACGTGATCCGCATCGACGGCGTGGACTACCGGCACCGCGGCGTTCCGCATGCACCTGCACCGATGAGTCCTGCGGCGGTGACGGCGGCAGTGGCCGCGCAACCAGGCGCCACGTTGGACGACTTCGACCGGGTCTGCCGACATCTGGCCCGGGTCCACCCGTCGAAGTACGCGCGCCTGGTCGCCGGGATCCCGCTGGTCGGGTGGACCGACGTGCACCAACTGACTCAGCAGGACGTCGCCTTGCGGTTGGTGGTGCTGGTGGACCGCCTGTACGACAACGACGTCCCGGTGGCGGCGGCGGGGGAGTCGCTGGGTCAGGTGTTCTCCCCGGAGATGCTCAAGGGCGGCTACCGGAAGAAGTACTTCCGGGCACTATCCCGACTGGCCGCGTTGGCCGACCTCGCTCAGGCGTGATCCTCGAGCCACTGCGCGCCGACCCGCTGCTCCTTGTTGAGGTACTTGCTGATCCACTCGGCGGCGAACTTCTCGATCCGGCCCCCGACGAATGGCACGCTGCACTTGATCGGACCCTTGGTCTCCACGGCGGTGCCGCCGTCTTGCGGCCGCAGACTGATCGTGCCGGAGAAGGTCAGGGGCTGGCCGTCGAAGTCCACTGTGAACTGCGCCTCCCGGGAGCCGTCGCCATCGGCAGGACCCCACGTCTGCATCTCGTCCAACGGGATGGTGTCCCCGAGGAACCGCTTGACGAACCCGGGCACCTTCGCGGGCATCACCCGGCGGTTGTGGATCCGCACCCCGTCGCCGTCATCGGCAACGCCGGCTGACACGTCGAGCGAACCGCTCTGGGTGCTCTTGTAGACGATGAACTCCTCGTCGGCGAGCATGGCGAAAACGGTCTCGGGATCCGCGTGGTAGTACTGGACCTCGTCGATCTGTGCGGGCATGGCCACGATCCTGCCGTATGCGCGTCAGTGGCGCGCGCACCGGTGAGATGACACGTGTCCACAGATTCGTTTCGGCCGTTGAAACGTGTCGTACCTGTGTTCGATAATGGGGGTATGAGCGAGATTCCGAGCATGGTGTCCCCGGGGTTGGGGGCGGTGGTGGGCAGGTTGCGGGCCTGTGATGATCAGGCGCTGTTGGAGTCGCTGCAGATCGCGGAGGCGGATGTCCGGGAGGCGCAGGCCCGGCGGGCGGCGGTGATCGCGGTGGTGGAGGAGCGGATCGCGGGGTTGGGCCGGCAGGTGAACGGCACCGCGGATCAGGTGGCGGTGGCGTTGGCGATCAGCCCGCGGTCGGCTGATCATGTGTTGGGCGATGCGATCTCGTTGGTGGGCCGGCCGTTGGTGTGGGACGGGCTGTACGACGGGCGGATCGATCTGGTCAAGGCCCGGCTGATCGTGGCCGGGCTGGACGGGGTGGGCGGGTTGCCGCGGGCCCGGATGGAGGCCGACGCGATCCGGCTACGGCCAGCACCACACCGCCTATGAGCTGCGCCGGTACCTGTTGCGGTTGACCTGTGACGGGGATCCCGGGGAGATCCTGCGCAAGGAGGCGGTCGATGCCCGGGGGGTGTCGATCTTCCCGGCCGGGCATGGCATGGCCGATGTCTGTGCCCGGTTGTCGATCGAGCATGCGGAGGTGTTCTACCAGGCGCTGACCCAGCTGGCGGGCAAGCACGACTGCCCGGACCCGTATGAGCAGGGCCAGGACCGCAGCCTGGATCAGCGCCGCGCCGATGCCCTGGTCGGGTTCCTGGACACCACCTGCCGGCTGGATGTCCGCGTGGATGTGACGATCTCGCGCGGACACCCTGATCGGTGACGACCACCGGGATGCGCTGCTGGGCCGGCACGGGGCGATCCCGGCATCGCTGGCCCGGTATCTGGCCTGGTCCCCGGATGCCCGCTGGCGGCGGCTGGTGTGTGACCCGCTGACCGGCGCGGTGATCGACGCCAACGCGAAGACCTACAAGATCCCGAACCGGGTCAAACGGGTCGTGCGGCTGCGGGACCGGACCTGCCGGTTCCCGGGCTGCCACCGCCCGGCCGAGTACACCGACACCGACCACATCGTGCCCTGGTCCAAGGGCGGGAAGACCCGGGCGGTGGACCTGGCCGGGCTGTGCCGCCGGCACCACCTGGTCAAAACCCACTCGGCCTGGAAAGTCCGGCACAACCGGCTGGACCCCAGCCACGAGCATGACCTGGACCAGCCCGCTGGGCAGCAAACACACCACCCTGGCCCACAACTACCGGCTGCGAACATAGAGACGGCGAGGCGAGGCTGGGTAGGACAACCCCGCCCATGCTTGTGACTCGCAGGTCGCAACTGAGTTGTCGCAGGGTCACAGACATCGAGGGGGCGCGGATGTTTGTGACCCAGGTGCAACCGGCACGCCGCCAGCTACGACGCGACTTGGAGCAGCCCGCAGGGCGGCAATCACACCACCGCGGCACACCGGCCATCCGACGAAGAGACTGAGGCCGCCTCAGCGCCCCACGCTCGCGCGCTCGAGGATCGCCCCGACATCCTGGGCGCCCAAGTCGACCGCGCCATACGTCCCTTCGGACTGACGAAGTCGGGTGGCGATGAAGGCATCGGCGACATAGGCGGGCGCGTGCTGGACCAGCACCGCCGCCTGCAGCAGGAGGACCATCTTCTCTGCCAGCCACCTGGCCCGCGCGGGCGCTTGTGCAGGGTTCTGGGCCAGGGCGTTGAGCACGTCCCGCAACTGCGTGTCGAACGCCTCGTCACATCCGGCGGCGGGGGCGAGGTTCTGCAGGTACGCGTCGAGGCTCTCCGGGTTGCGACCGATGGCACGCAGCAGGTCGAGGGCGTTCACGTTCCCGGACCCCTCCCAGATGGAGTTGACCGGCGCCTCCCGGTACAACCGGGGCATCCCGGTCTCCTCCACATACCCCACGCCCCCGAGGCACTCCATCGCCTCGAAGGTGAGCCCGGGCGCGCGCTTGCAGACGTAGTACTTCGACATCGGCAGCGCGATCCGGCGCAGGGCCGCCTGTTCGCTCGAGCCCGCCTCGGCGGCGTCGACGGCGTGGGCGAGCCGCAGCCCCAAGCCAGGTGGCAGCCTCCACCTCCAGCGCCATGTCCGCCAACACCTGGCGCATGAGCGGCTGGTCGATCAGCCGGGCGCCGAACGCCTCCCGGTGTTCGGCGTGCCAGACGGCCTCGGAGAGGGCTTTGCGCATCAGCGCCGTCGAGCCCAGCACCGTGTCGAGCCTCGTGGCCGACACCATCTCCACGATGGTCCGGACCCCGCGGCCCTCCTCGCCGAGTCGTTGGGCCCAGGTGCCGTCGAACTCGATCTCGCTGGAGGCGTTGGAGCGGTTGCCCAACTTGTCCTTCAGCCGCTGGATCTCGAACACGTTGCGCGACCCGTCGGGCAGAACCCGCGGGACGATGAAGCAGGTCAGCCCTCCCGGTGCCTGCGCCAGGACCAGGAAGACGTCGCTCATGGGCGCCGAGCAGAACCACTTGTGCCCGGTCAGCAGGTATCCGCCATCGTCGGCCGGGGTCGCCACCGTGGTGTTCGTGCGGACATCGGAGCCGCCCTGCTTCTCGGTCATGGCCATGCCGGCGATCAGGCCGCGCTTCTGCGAAGGCGTGTCGAGGCCGAAGTCGTACTCCCGACTCGCCAGTCCGGCTTCCCACTCGGCAGCCCGCGCGGCGTCGACCCGCAGCGCCGGGATCGCGGCGTACGTCATGGAGATCGGGCAGCCATGGCCCGCCTCCGCCTGCGACCAGGTGATGAACCCCGCGGCCCGTCGCACATGCGCGGCCTTGTCGTCGACGGTCCATGGCGTGGCGTGCAAACCGTGCCCGACCGCGACCGTCATCAACTCGTGCCAGGCGGGATGGAACTCGACCTCGTCGATCCGGTTGCCGTACCGGTCGTGTGTGCGCAGGACCGGTGTCTGCTCGTTGGCCAGCCGTCCCCACTCGCGGGCGACTTCGGAACCGGCCAGCGCCCCGAGTTCCACCAGGCCCGGATCATCGGGATCGCCGCCGAAGGCGGCCACCGCCTCCCGCAGAGCGGTGTCGTCGGTGTAGGCGTTGTGGACCAGCAGCGGGGGTTGGTTCGTGACGGTGTGCGTGCTCACGTCACCACGGTAGCCCTGCACGGCGTGCGGTGACAGCCAGCCTGCGTATCCGGCAGACTCGGCACGTGGCCTTCACCGACGCCGAGTACCTGCGGGTGCTTTCCGGGTGGTTGCCCCAGCAGCGGTGGTTCGCGGCGAAGGGGCAGGCCGCTCACCGATCTTCGAGTCGTTTCCCGACATCCCCTCGGCGCCGTGAGCGGCGCCGAGCACGTGATCGTGGCCGCGCAGATCGATGCCGGGCGGTGGCAGGTGTATCAAGTGCCGGTCAGGTACTCGGCCACCAGCGGACGGATCTGTCATCGGCGCGTTGGCGCAGGGATACCTGCGGGACGGTCTGGCCGACCCCGAGGTGGTGCGTGGGCTCCTGACCGAATCGCCAGGGTCGTCGGGATTGGACCCGGAGGGCTGGCAGTTGCAGTGCCGATGGCTGGATCGCCGACCCCTCGGCGCTTACCGGGCTCTTTCAGCCGAGCAGAGCAACACTTCTGCCGTGCTGGGGGACAGCGTGATCGTGAAGTTCTACCGACTGCTGGATCCCGGCATGAATCCCGACATCGAGGTGCATTCCCGTCTGGCGGAGGTCGGCTGCATCGACGTGGGCCGATTGCTCGGGTGGGTCAGCGGTGGCTGGCGCGACCCCGTATCGGGTCATCCCGTCTCCGGTCACCTCGCCATGATCCAGGAGTTCCACCCCGACGCAGTCGACGGCTGGGACTTGGCTTGCGCCAACGGGGCTGACGGAGTGGACTTCTCTGTCGCGGCCGGGGAGCTGGGGGAGGCCACCTTCCGGGTGCACCGCGATCTGGCGAACGGCTTCCCCACCAGCGTGCTGAAGGGCTCCCGCCTGAACGAGATGGTGCAACGCCTGCAGGCGAGGCTGGCTGAGGCCACCCGCGTCGTTCCGGGCCTCGGTTCGCTGGCACCGGCCCTGCGCACGCGCATCGATGAGGTCTCCACTCTTTCCGCGGTGGGCGTCCAACGGGTCCACGGCGACCTGCACCTGGGGCAGACGCTTCGGACCGGCCAAGGCTGGCTGCTCCTGGATTTCGAGGGCGAGCCGGGGGCGCCGCTTTCCACCCGCCGGGTGCTCGACCATCGGATGCGGGATGTGGCGGGCATGCTCAGGTCCTTCGCGTACGCCGCCCGGCAAGGTGGTGCCACCGACACGTGGCGAACTGATTGTGGTGCGGCGTTCCTGAACGGTTACGCCCCGGAGGGCCTGTCGCCGGCGGAGCAGATCCTGCTCACTGCCTATACGGTCGACAAGGCCGCCTACGAAGCCGTGTACGAACTGCGCAACCGACCCGAACTGGATCGACATCCCGATGACCGCCCTGAGGCAGCTCGCGGCGGGTTGAAGCCCTCAGGCGCGCTGGTTCCAGCCGAACTCCGGGTAGGACATCGCGGGTGCCGACACGTCGCTGAGCGCCTGGGCGATCTGCGCGGGGATCTGCAGTTCCTCGCTGGCCAGTGCCGTTCGCAACTGGGCCACAGTGCGCGTGCCGACGAGGGCCGCCGTGACGCCGGGCTGGTCCCGGACCCAGGCGAGCGCCACCTCGGCCGAACTGACCCCCAGGCCGTCGGCGGCCGTGGCCGTGGCATCCGCGATGCGGCGAGCCGCCTCGGTCAGGTACGGCTGGACGAAACTGGCGAAGACCGGGTTCCCGGCGCGGGAATCGGCGGGGATCCCGGAACGGTACTTGCCCGTCAGCACCCCGCGGCCGAGCGACGACCACGCCAGCAGGCCCATCCCGTGGGCGCGCAGGGCCGGCACAACCTCTCGTTCCACCCCCCGCTGCAGTAGCGAGTACTCCACCTGCGACGACACCGGGATCGCCCGACCGGGCACCGCGCGCTGCCAGGTGGCGACCTGTGCGGTCTGCCAGCCGGCGTAGTTGCTGATGCCGACGTAGCGCACCTTCCCCGAGGCGACCGCCTGATCGACGGCGGCCAGCGTCTCCTCGATGGGTGTGAGGGGATCCCACGCGTGCAGTTGCCAGAGGTCGATGTGGTCGACGCCGAGCCTGCGCAGGGATCCGTTGAGGCTGTTGAGCAAGTGGCTGCGGGAGGCGTCGAACCGGCGGTCGCTGTTGGGCCGGGACACCGCTTTGGTCGCGAGCACCACGGCATCGCGGCGGTCGGAGTCCACCAGCAGTCGGCCGAGGATCTTCTCGGACTCGCCATCTGCGTAGACATCGGCGGTGTCCACGAGGGTGCCACCGGAGCTCAGGAACAGGTCCAGCAACTCCGCGGCCTCATGCTCGTCGGTATCGCGTCCCCAGGTCATCGTCCCCAGGGCGATGCGGCTCACCCGCAACCCGCTGCGCCCGACCGATCGGATCTCCACGAGCAAACCGTATCGGAGGCATCGACCGGACACCGGCCACAACGAACACCGGCTCTGCGGACCCCGCGGGAAACCTCGCCGACGATTCCGGCCACGCATGGCCGGTTTCGGCGTGAAGTTCCCCGGACGGGCTGGTTGCCGGGGTGCGCACGGGTTCGGGCTAGGCTTTCGAACCATGCGACTTGGTGTGAATCTCGGGTATTGGGGCGCCGGCAACGACGCGGATAATCTGGCACTGGCCCGCGAGGCCGACAAACTCGGATATTCGGTGGCTTGGGCCGCTGAAGCGTACGGCTCCGATGCGGCCACGGTGCTGGCCTGGATTGCGGCGCAGACCGAGCGGATCGACATCGGCAGTGCGGTGTTCCAGATTCCGGGCCGTACGCCCGCGAACTGCGCCATGACCGCCGCCACCTTGGACACTCTCTCCGGCGGGCGCTTCCGGCTCGGACTCGGGGTTTCCGGCCCGCAGGTCAGCGAGGGCTGGCACGGCGTGAAGTTCGACCGGCCGCTGGCCCGGACCCGCGAGTACACCGAGATCGTGCGCAAGGCACTGCGCCGGGAGCGGTTGCAGTACGACGGCGAGTTCTTCACGCTGCCGCTGCCGGACGGCCCCGGCAAGGCGCTGACCCTGACCGTGCATCCGGTGCGCGATTACATCCCCATGTACCTGGCAGCGATCGGGCCGAAGAACCTGGAGTTGACTGGCGAGCTCTTCGACGGCTGGTTGGCCATCTTCTTCAACCCCGAGTTCGCCCCCGAGTTGCTCGCGCCGATCGAGGCCGGACGGCAGAAGGCGGGCAAGACCCTCGAGGGCTTCGACGTGGTGCCGACCGTGCCCGTCGTCTTCGGCGACGACCTCGAAGCCTGCGCGATGCCGGTGCGCGCGTATTCCGCGCTGTACATCGGTGGCATGGGCAGCCGCGACAAGAACTTCTACAACCGGCTCGCCTGCCGCATGGGGTACGAGGAAGCCGCGATCAAGATCCAGGACAAGTACCTGGCCAAGGACCAGATGGGCGCCATGGCCGCGGTTCCGTTGGACTTCATCGACAAGACCTCGCTGATCGGGCCGCCGGATCGCGTCCGTGACCGGCTGCAGGCCTACGCCGACGCAGGGGTGACCACGCTGACCGTCGCCACCTACGCGGGCAGCCTGGACGAGCGGGTGCGGACGCTGCGCACGATGGCCGAGGTTGTGGAAGCGGCCGGTTTGGCCGAATGAGTGACCCGATCAGCTACTTCGAGGCACTGGTCCTCGGGATCGTCCAGGGCCTCACGGAGTTCCTTCCGATCTCCTCGAACGCCCACCTGCTGATCGTCAGCACGTTCGCCGGCTGGGAGGACCCGGGCGCGGCCTTCACCGCGGTCACGCAGTTGGGCACGGAGACAGCCGTGCTGGTCTACTTCCGCCACGACATCTGGCGGATCCTCACGATGTGGACCCGCTCGCTGTACACCCCGGAGTTGCGCTCGAACATCGACGCCCGCATGGGCTGGTACGTGATCGTCGGCACCATCCCCATCGGGGTTTTCGGGTTGGCGTTCAGCGACCAGATCGAGACGGCTGCCCGCAACCTCTGGCTGGTCGCCACGGTGCTCATCGTCTTCGGCCTGGTGCTGGGTGCGGCGGACCGCTACGGCAAGCAGGACAAGACCCTCGACGACCTCAGCATCCGCACCGGCTTGATCTACGGCTTCGGCCAGGCCCTCGCGTTGATCCCCGGTGTGTCCCGCTCGGGGGCGACCATCAGCACCGGCCGGATCCTCGGGTTCGACCGGCCGTCGGCCACGAGATACGCATTCCTGCTGGCCATTCCCGCGGTGGTGATCTCGGGTCTGTACGAAGCGCTCAAGATCGGCGACGAGGCGAACGTGGCCTGGGGCCCGACGATCCTGGCCACCCTGGTGGCGTTCGCAGTCGGCTACGCGGTGATCTCGTGGTTGATCCGCTACGTGTCACACGGCTCCTTCATGCCGTTCGTCATCTATCGGATCGCCCTCGGGCTGCTGTTGTTCGTGCTCCTGGGAACGGGTGCGATCGCGGCCTGATGGCGGGGTGTGGCCGGATCGGCCTTTCCACCTGGTGAGCGGCTGCCACCGCACGCACGGCTGATCCCCGCTGGGCCGGACGCCGACTTGACGCGCCGTTCTGTCGCGTCGGTACCCCGAGGGCCCCGACCTACAGCCAGCCGGACCTGCGGAATGCGCGGTACATGCTGAAGCACACCCCACCCATCAGCATGAGTATCAACAAGTACCCGTAGCGCCAGTGCAGTTCGGGCATGAAGTCGAAGTTCATCCCGTAGATGCCCGCGATCATCGTGGGTACCGCAGCGATGGCGACCCACGCACTGATCCGGCGCATGTCGTTGTTCTGCTGCAAGTCCTGCCGCGACGTCGCCGCCATCAGCAGTGTCATCAGCAACTGGTCGTTGGTCTCCGCCTGCTCGGCCACGCGCAGGACATGGTCACCGAGATCGCGGAAGAACGGCTGCAACTCCTCGGGGATACCGGGGATGTCGCCGCGCACCAGCGCATGCGACACCGAGATCAGGGGGTTGACCGCACGGCGCATCTCCAGGTTCTCGCGTTTGACCCGGTAGATCATCTCGGCGTCGTTCGTCCGCTCGGGGGAGAACACCGACTCCTCGAGTTGTTCGATGTCCTTGTTGACCTCCTCGGACACGGTGAGGTAGCCGTCCACGGTCGCGTCCATGATCGCGTGGGCGACGGCCGTGGGCCCGTGCACGAGCAGGTCGGGATTGGCCTCCAGGCGGCGCCGGATGCTGGTGATGTCGCCCAGCGGCCCGTACCGCACCGTGATGACGAAGTGGTCGCCGAGGAAGATCGAGATCTGCCCGGTCTCCACGTCCGAGGTCTGCTCGTAGTACGAGAGGATCTTCAGGATGATCAGCGCCGACCGGTCGCTGAGTTCGACCTTGGGGCGCTGCCGGTGGTTCGCCGCGTCGTCGACCTGCAACTCGTCGAGGTCGAACACGGATTGGACCAGCGACAACTCGGCGCGGGACGGTTCGAACAAGCCGATCCACACGAACTGCCGCGGCTCCTTGCGGGCCAGCGTGTACAGATCGGCGAGTTGCTGGCGCAAAGCGGCGGCGTTGCCGGGGATCTCGCCGGCGACATTCTCGTAGCCCTGCTCGTCGACGAGTTCGCCGTCGAGGTAAAGGCCCATCCCGCGGATCACGTTCGCAGTTTGCCCTACGCCGCCTATCCTGAGCCAGGTGACCACCGTTCTTCTGATCCGCCATGGCCGTTCCGTCGCCAACTCGCAGGGGGTGCTCGCCGGGCGCAGCGACACGCCGCTGGACGACACCGGCCGCGATCAGGCCCTCGACCTGGCCAACCGGCTGGCCGATGTTCCGCTGGATGTGCTCGTCTCGAGCCCCCAACTGCGGGCCCGGCAGACGGCGGAGATGGCCGCAGCGGGTCGCGCCGAGGCGCGCATCGACGAGGCGTTCGCCGAGTGCGACTACGGCGACTGGAGCGGGGCCGCCTTGAGCGAACTGGCCACCGAGCCCGCCTGGGAGATCGTGCAGTGGCTGCCCTCAGCCGCGCAGTTCCCGCAGGGCGAGACCATGGCCCAGATGGCGCACCGGGCCACGCACGGGGTGCAGGACTTGGTGCGCGCCCATCCGGACGGGTTCGTCTGGGTGGTTTCCCACGCAGATGTCATCAAGGCCGTGGTCGCGGACGCCCTCGGAGTGCATCTGGACCACTTCCAGCGGATCGTGATCGACACCGCGTCAGTGAGCGTGATCCAGTACACCCCGAAGCGGCCGTTCGTGTGGAAAATCAACGACACCGGAGCGCTACGCCTAGCGCGTAACGACGGACACAAAGACTCCGACGCGGTCGTGGGCGGCCGCGCCGCGCAGTAGGGTCTACTTTCGTGACGCGACGGATCCTGTCTTTCTCGCACCCGCAGCGCTTCGTGGTCGGCACCGTCGGGGAGCCTGGCGATCGGACCTTCTTCCTGCAGGTGACCGATGCCGGCGCACCGGTTTCGGTGGTCTGTGAGAAGGAGCAAGCCTCGGTGCTCGCCGAGAAGGTGATCGAACTGCTCGACCAGATCCGGCGCTCCGGGGTGGAAGTCCCCGACGATGCCGATGAGGAGCTCATCGACACCGAGCCGCTGGACCAACCGATCGATCCGGAGTTCAGGGTGGTGTCCATGGGCATCGGTTGGGATCCCACGGACGAGTCGGTCATCATCGAGGCACACGGCGAGACCGAGACTGAGACCGAGGACGTCCCCGACATCGGCGATGACGAACCCGAGGGCCCGGACACGTTGCGCGTGCGGATCACCCCGATCGACGCGCTGGCCTTCTCCATCCGCGCCAGCAGGGTGGTCGCCGCGGGTCGCCCGCAATGCCCGTTCTGTCACCTGCCCATCGACCCCGATGGCCACATCTGCCCCCGTGCCAACGGATACCGCCGCCACATCGCATGACCGCGCAGACGCTGCTCCGGGACGCGCCGCTGCAGGT
This sequence comes from uncultured Actinomycetota bacterium, assembly GCA_963733395.1. GTDB lineage: Bacteria > Actinomycetota > Actinomycetes > S36-B12 > UBA10799 > JADKAV01. The sequence goes on along the minus strand of CAVTCZ010000004.1, from coordinate 46,113 downwards.
ACTCGGCCGCTTGCCGGACTCGTCCAACAACGCACTGCTGTGCAGCATCGCCACCGACGACGGCCCGCTGCGGGTGGTGTACAAACCGCAGGCCGGGGAGCGGCCGTTGTGGGACTTCCCCTCCGGGTCGCTGTGCCGGCGGGAGAAGGCCGCTGCGGTGCTCGACGAGATCCTCGGCTGGGGACTGGTCCCGGCCACCGCCTGGCGCGACGAGGGTCCGGCCGGCCCGGGGGTTGTGCAGTTGTGGATCGAGGGGGCGGTCGACCTGGGGGTCTTCCCGCCCGGTGAGCTGCCCGACGGTTGGGTGGCCGTCGTCGATGGCGAGACCGCGGACGGGCCGGTGGTGGTGGCCCATCGCGACGACGACGCGACCCTGCGGCTGATCCTGTTCGACGCGATCGCGAACAACGCCGACCGCAAGGGCGGCCACCTGCTGCGCACCGATGCCGGGGTCTTCGGCATCGACCACGGTGTCACCTTCCACACCGATCCGAAGCTGCGAACGGTGCTCTGGGGACTGGCTGGCCAGCCGGTCCCGGATCGTCTGCTCGCCGAAGTCCGGGCCGGGGCCGACCGATTCGCCGCTCTCGAGGAGTGGTTGACGGTGGCCGAGGTCGAGGTGACCGGGCAGCGTGCGCGCGAACTGCTCGACGCCGGCACGTTCCCGCTACCCGGCGGCCAGTGGCCGGCGCTGCCGTGGCCGTTGATCTGAGACCGCTGAGACGACGACTAGGCTGTCGGAGTGCGTTCCTGGCCCGCTGAGTCCCTGCCGTTGTTGCCGCGGCTGGAGGTCGACCTGACGGCCTTCGACACCGCCACCGCCGCCGTGAAGCCGATCGCGCCGGGACCGGAGGCGACGATGTACGTCTGCGGGATCACGCCCTACGACGCCACCCACATCGGGCATGCGGCGACCTACGTGTTCTTCGACCTCATCCACCGCTTCTGGCTGGTCACCGGGCGATCGGTCACCTACGTCCAGAACGTCACCGACATCGACGATCCGCTGCTCGAGCGGGCCGCTCGCGATGCCGTGGACTGGCAGCAGCTTGCGGCGTTCGAGATCCAGCGGTTCCGCGACGACATGGTGGCGTTGCGGGTGTTGCCGCCCACACACCTGATCGGCGCGGTCGAGTCCGTGCCGCAAGCGGCGGCGCGGGTCGTGGAATTGCGGGATGCGGGGGCGGCGTACGCGGTCGACGACGACCTGTACTTCTCGATCTCAGCTGCCGCGCGGTTCGGCAGTGTGAGCCACCTCGACGATCCGGACATGCTGGCGATCTCGGCTGAGCGCGGCGGGGACCCGCAGCGGCCCGGCAAGCAGAGCCCGTTGGATCCACTGTTGTGGCAGGCGCCGCGCGAAGGCGAACCCTCGTGGGACAGTCCGCTCGGGCCGGGTCGCCCCGGATGGCACATCGAATGCGCCACCATCGCGCTGGACCTGTTGGGCCCCGGCTTCGATGTCCAGGGAGGTGGCCGCGATCTGGTCTTCCCGCACCACGAGATGAGCGCTGCACAGGGGGAGGTACTGGGGGGATGGCCCTTCGCCCGCTGCTACGTGCACGCGCCGATGGTGTCGTTCCAGGGCGAGAAGATGAGCAAGTCGTTGGGCAATCTGGTGTTCGTCTCGCGACTGCGGGAGGCAGGGGTGGACCCGATGGCCATCCGGCTGGCGATCCTGTCGCAGTCCTACCGCGAGGACTGGCCCTGGTCCGACGAGCTGCTGGCGGTCGCTGCTGAGCGGCTGAGCGCCTGGCGCAGCGCCCTGTCGCGACCCACCGGTCCGCCGGCACACACTGCCGTCGAGGCACTCGCGCAGGCCCTGGCCGATGATCTGGACACCCCGAGGGCCCTGGAGGTCGTGGATGCCTGGGTCGAGGAGCAGCGGTTGCGCGGCGGCGACGACCCGGGCGGACCCGGGCTGATGTCGCGAGCGATCGACGCGTTTCTCGGCGTCGTCTGAGATCCCGGGCTCAGTCCTTCTTCTCGTCGTGTCCGCCGAACTGCTTGCGCATGGCCGACTGCACCTTGTTCGCGAACATTGCGTTGCCCTGCGAATCGAAGCGGGAGTACAGCGCCGAGGTGAGCACCGGTGCCGGCACCCCTTCGTCGATCGCCGCGATGGAGGTCCAGCGGCCCTCGCCGGAGTCGGAGACGCGACCTTCGTACTCCTCCAGGTCGGGGCTCTCGACCAGCGCGATCGCTGTGAGGTCCAGCAGCCATGACGCGATCACCGAGCCGCGCCGCCACACCTCGCTGACGGCGCCGACATTGATGTCGTACTGGTAGAACTCGGGGTGCTCCATCGGGGCGGTCTCTGCGTCAGCGGTACGGCTGCGCTTGCCCTCGTTGGCGTTCTTGAGGATGTTCAGGCCCTCGCCGTAGGCGGCCATCATCCCGTACTCGATGCCGTTGTGCACCATCTTGACGAAGTGTCCCGCGCCGTTGGGACCGCAGTGCAGCCAGCCCTCCTCCTCGGGAGCCAGGTCCCCGCTGCGGCCCGGCGTGCGCTCGATGTCGCCCACCCCCGGAGCCACGGAACGCCAGATCGGGGTCAGTCGCTGCACGGCTTCGTCGGGCCCGCCGATCATCAGGCAGTAGCCGCGGTCGAGGCCCCACACGCCGCCGGAGGTCCCGCAGTCCACGAAATGGATGCCTTTGTCCTTGAGATTGGCGGCATGCCGGATGTCGTCGCGGTAGTACGAGTTGCCGCCGTCGATGATGGCGTCGCCGGGCTCGAGCAGTCCGGCGAGTTCGGTGACGACGGAATCGGTGATCTTGCCGGCGGGCACCATGATCCACACGTTGCGGGGGCGCTCGATCTTCTGCACGAAGGCGGCGAGGTCCGTCGACCCGTCGGCGCCGTCGGCCTCGAGCGCGGACACAGCGTCGGCGGAGACGTCGTACACGACGGCCTTGTGTCCATCGCGCATTATGCGCCGCACGATGTTCGCGCCCATCCGGCCGAGGCCGACCATGCCCAGCTGCATCGGGGAATCCGTTGCCATCCGTTCCTCCAGAACGAGTACGCACCGGTCCTTCCGGTGACCGCATTCACTAGGGTCGAACGTAGGACAAGAAGCCCTCTCAACGCTCGCTGGTCACCCTTGGAGGATGTCGATGACTGTCACCAACAACCCCGCCTGGCAGGCCCTCGCGGGCCACAGCACCGGCACGCTGCGGGAACTGTTCGCGCAGGATCCCGAGCGGGGCAGCCGCATGGTGGTGGAAGCCGCCGGGCTGGCCCTGGACTACTCCAAGCAGCGGGTGACAGCCGAGACGATCGATCTGCTGGTGGCGCTGGCGGATTCGGTGGATCTGGCCGGGCACCGGGAGGCGATGTTCCGCGGTGACCACATCAACACCACCGAGGACCGGGCCGTGCTGCACACCGCGCTGCGGTTGCCGCGCGAGGCCACCTTGGTCGTCGATGGTGTCGACGTCGTGGCCGAGGTGCACGCGGTGCTGGACCGGATGGCCGGCTTCAGCGACAAGGTGCGGTCGGGGCAGTGGACCGGGCACACCGGCAAGCCCCTGCGCAACGTGGTCAACATCGGCATCGGCGGTTCCGACCTGGGCCCGGTCATGGCCTACGAGGCCCTCAAGCACTACAGCCACCGGGACATGACCTTCCGGTTCGTCTCCAACGTCGACGGGACCGACTTCGTCGAGGCGGTCATCGACCTCGACCCGGAGGAGACGCTGTTCGTGGTCTCGTCGAAGACCTTCACCACCCAGGAGACGATGAACAACGCGCACTCCGCACGGACCTGGCTGCTCTCGGCCCTGGGCGACGAGTCCGCGGTGGCCAAGCACTTCGTCGCGGTCTCGACCAACGCCGAGGCCGTGTCCGCGTTCGGCATCGACACCGAGCAGATGTTCGGCTTCTGGGACTGGGTGGGTGGTCGCTACTCGATGGACTCGGCCATCGGGCTGTCGACCATGCTGGCCATCGGCCCGGACAACTTCGCCGACATGCTGGCCGGCTTCCACGAGATGGACGAGCACTTCCGCACCGCGCCCACCGCCGAGAACCTGCCGGCGCTGATGGGGCTTGCTGTCGGTGTGGAACCGGAACTTCCTCGGCCTGCCGACCTGCGCGGTGCTGCCGTACGAGCAGTACCTCAAGCGTTTCCCCGCCTACCTGCAGCAGCTGACCATGGAGTCCAACGGCAAGTCGGTGCGGCTCGACGGGCAGCCGGTGGGTTGTGAGACGGGCGGGATCTTCTGGGGCGAGCCGGGCACGAACGGCCAGCACTCGTTCTACCAGTTGATCCACCAGGGCACGTCGACCATCGCCTGCGACTTCTTGTTCTTCCTCGAACCCGTGAACCCGCTGCCCGCGATCGACGCCCCCGACCACCACGACCTGCTGGTGGCCAACGTGCTGGCGCAATCCGCGGTGATGGCATTCGGGAGGACCGCCGAGGAGGTGGCGGCCGACGGCACCCCGGCGGATCTGGTGGCCCACAAGGTCATGCCCGGCAACCGGCCGTCGTCGATGATCGTCGCCGACATCCTGGACCCGCGCGCACTGGGGCGGCTGGTCGCGTTGTACGAGCACAGCGTGTTCACCCAGGGCGTCGTCTGGGGGATCAACCCCTTCGACCAGTGGGGTGTGGAACTCGGCAAGGTCATGGCCAAGAAGATCGCGCCCCTACTCAGCGCGGGCGGTTCGGACGAGGGACTGGACACTTCCACGACGGCGCTGGCTGCGAGGTATCGGGCAGGGCGCAGTTGAGGTGGGTCGCTCCTACTGTGACGACTGAGGTGCCGGTTCTGACCGTTGTTGGGGTCCCGGCCGCGGGGGCAGATCGTCATACGGGCAAGTCAGCTGGTCGTTCGCGCAATCTGCCCGGCGGGGGCTCGCGGTAGTCGGCCGGTTGGGTGGATCGTCGGTCCCGGCCGCGGGAGCAGATCGTCATACGGGCAACCAGCTGGTCGCTCGCGCAATCTGCCCAATGGGCGCAGTGCCCAGCCACTGCCGGGGCACCCCGTAATCTGAGAGAACCATGCCTGAAGACTTTCTGACAGCCCTTTCCCGTCGTGTTGTGATCGCGGACGGGGCCACGGGGACCATGCTGCAGGCCCACGACCTGAGCCTCGACGACTTCGAGGGTCACGAGGGGTGCAACGAGGTCCTGAACGTGACCCGCCCGGATGTCGTGCGGTCGCTGCACGACGCCTTCTTCGAGGTCGGCGTCGATGCCGTCGAGACCAACACCTTCGGCGCGAACCTGGCCAACCTCGCTGAGTACGGCATCGAGAGCCGCATCCGGGAGCTGGCCGAGGCCGGTGCCGCCGTGGCCGCCGAGGCCGCCCGTGACTGGTCGACGAAGGACCACCCGCGCTACGTACTGGGGTCGATCGGTCCCGGCACGAAGTTGCCGACACTGGGCCACGCGCCGTTCGCGGCCCTGCGCGACGCATACGCCCAGCAGGTGTCCGGGATGCTCGCCGGCGGGATCGATGCCGTGCTGATCGAGACCAGCCAGGACCTGCTGCAGGCCAAGGCCGCGGTCCTGGCCAGCCACGTGGCCATGGCAGAAGCGGGCAGGCGGGTCCCCATCCTCGTCAGCGTCACGGTGGAGACCACCGGCACGATGCTGCTCGGCTCGGAGATCGGCGCGGCCCTCACGGCGTTGCAGCCCCTGGGCATCGACGCGATCGGGCTCAACTGCGCCACCGGTCCGGCCGAGATGAGCGAGCACCTGCGGCACTTGAGCCGGCATGCCGCCGTGATGCTCACCTGCATGCCCAACGCCGGTCTTCCCGAACTCACCCCGGACGGTGCCCGGTACCCCTTGAGCCCGAGTGAGTTGGCTGACGCGCACGAGAGGTTCGTCGCCGACTACGGCCTGAACCTCATCGGCGGCTGCTGTGGCACGACCCCCGAACATCTGCGAATGGTCGTCGAACGGTTGCAGGGCAAGGGCCGCGTGGACCGCCACCCGACATCGGCGGCATCCGTGAGTTCGCTGTACCACTCGGTGCCGCTGCGCCAGGACGCCACCTTCCTCACCGTGGGGGAGCGCACCAACGCCAACGGATCCAAGGCCTTCCGGGAGGCCATGCTCGCGCAGAACTGGGACGAGTGCGTTCAGATCGCCCGCGACCAGGAACGCGACGGCGCCCACGTGCTCGACGTCTGTATCGACTACGTCGGCCGCGACGGGGTGGCCGACATGGCCCAGTTCGCCGCCCGGCTGGCGACTGCGACCACGCTGCCGATCATGCTCGACTCCACCGAACCGGAGGTCATCCGCGCCGGCCTCGAGCACCTCGGCGGCCGGGCGATCGTGAACTCGGTCAACTACGAGGACGGCGACGGACCCGGCTCCCGCTTCCAGCGGATCATGCCCCTGGTGCGCGAACACGGCGCAGCGGTGGTGGCGCTGACCATCGACGAAGAGGGACAGGCCCGCACCACGGACTGGAAAGTGCGGGTCGCCACCCGGCTGATCGAGGACCTCACGGGCAACCACGGGTTGGCCGTGGGGGACATCCTCGTCGACACCCTCACCTTCCCCATCGCCACCGGTCAGGAGGAGACCCGCCGCGACGGCATCGAGACGATCGAGGCGATCCGGGAGTTGAAGCGGCGGTATCCGGATGTGAACACGGTGCTCGGCGTCTCCAACGTCTCGTTCGGGCTCAACCCGGCCGCCCGGCAGGTGCTCAACTCCGTGTTCCTGCACGAGTGCGTGGAGGCGGGGCTGGACTCCGCGATCGTGCACGCCTCCAAGATCCTGCCGATGAACCGGCTCAGCGACGAGCAGCGCGAGGCCGCGCTGGACCTGGTCTACGACCGCCGCCGCTACGACGACACCGGCGCACTGGTGCATGACCCCCTGACCCACTTCCTGGAGGTCTTCGCCGACGCCAAGAGCGTGTCCACGAGTCGGGCCGACGAGTTGGCCGGGCTGCCGCTGCTGGAGCGACTGCAGCGCCGGATCATCGACGGCGAGGCGAAGGGGCTGCAGGCCGACCTGGACGAGGCCCTGCAGGACAAGCCGGCGCTGGCGATCGTCAACGACGTGCTCCTGCCGGGCATGCGGATCGTCGGCGACCTGTTCGGTTCCGGAGAGATGCAGTTGCCGTTCGTCCTGCAGAGCGCCGAGGTGATGAAGGCGGCGGTGGCGCACCTCGAGCCGCACATGGAGAAGACCGATGAGGCGGGCAAGGGCACGATCGTGCTGGCCACGGTCAAGGGCGACGTGCACGACATCGGCAAGAACCTCGTGGACATCATCTTGAGCAACAACGGCTACTCCGTGGTCAACGTGGGGATCAAGCAGCCGATCAGCGCCATCCTGCAGGCGGCCGAGGAGGCGCATGCTGACGCCATCGGCATGTCCGGGCTGCTCGTGAAATCCACCGTCATCATGCGGGAGAACCTCGAGGAGATGAACGCCCGCGGCGTAGCTGACCGGTGGCCGGTGCTGCTCGGGGGCGCGGCGCTGACCCGGGCGTTCGTGGAGCAGGATCTGGCCGACATGTACTCCGGTGAGGTGCGTTACGCCAAGGACGCCTTCGAGGGGCTCGCGCTCATGGACTCGGTGATGGCCGTCAAGCGCGGCGAGCCGGGGGCGGCACTGCCCGAGCGGCGCAAGCGGCGGGTGCGGGCCACGGCCCGACCGCTGGCGGCGGAGGACCTCGACGCCGTGTCCACCGTCGCCCGCGACACCCCCGTCCCGACCCCACCGTTCTGGGGGGACCGGATCGTCAAGGGCATCGCGCTCAAGGACTATGTCGCCTATCTCGACGAGCGGGCCCTTTTCCGTGGTCAATGGGGGTTGAGCCCGAGCAAGACCGGGCCGGACTACGAGGAGCTCGTGGAGACCGAGGGCCGGCCCCGGCTGCGGTCCTGGTTGAGTCGCGTGGCCAGCGAGGGCCTGCTCGAGGCGGCGGTCATCTACGGGTACTGGCCGGCACACGCCGACGGCAATGCGATCGTGATCGGGGACCCGCAGGATCCCGGCAGGCCGATCGCCCGGTTCGACTTCCCGCGCCAGAAGCGCGGCCGTCACCTGTGCCTGGCCGACTACGTGCGCCCGGACTCCGACGTGGTGGCACTGCAGATCGTCACCATGGGGTCGAAGGTCGACCAGGCCGCGGCCCGGCTGTTCGAGAAGAACGCCTACCGCGAGTACCTGGAGTTGCACGGCCTGTCCGTCCAACTCACCGAAGCGCTGGCCGAGTACTGGCATGCCCGGGTCCGCGCCGAACTGGGTATCGGCGACGGCGACGCCACGCAGGTCGCGGGCATCCTCAAGCAGAAGTACCGGGGGGAGCGGTTCTCCTTCGGATACCCGGCGTGCCCGGACCTGAGCCAGCAGAAGCCGTTGTGCGAGTTGCTGGGATCCGAACGCGTCGGTGTCCGACTGTCGGAGGAGTTCCAGTTGGATCCGGAGCAGTCGACGTCGGCGATCATCTTCCACCACCCGGAGGCTTCGTATTTCAACGCCACCTGAGGCGCTGCTCTTCGACCTCGACGGGACCTTGCTCGACAGCGAGATCCTGTGGGAGGCGGCGCAGGCGCGGACGATGTCCTACTTCGGGCTGGAGTGGACCGCGGCCGACCAAGCCGCCAGCATGGGCGGCCCGCTGGAGCGGGTGGTGGCGCACATGGCGCTGCGCACCGGGGCAGAGGAGGGGCACCTCGCCCGCATCCTGGTCAGCGAGATCGAGCACCTGGTGGCAACGCGGCCGGCGCACTGGATGCCGGGTGCCCGCGAGCTCCTCGGCCAGGCCCGGACAGCGGGTGTCCCGACCGCGATCGTGAGCAACTCGTGGCGGGTGTTGCTGGACCTGCTCCTGGCCAACATCGACTTCCCGGTGGATGTCACCGTGAGTTCCACCGAGGTGCAGCGGCCCAAACCGGACCCGCAGCCCTACCTGTATGCCTGCCAGTTGCTGGGCGCCGATCCCATCCGCTCCGTGGTCGTCGAGGACAGTCCCACCGGGGCCACGTCCGGTCTGGCAGCCGGCTGCGTGGTGTTGGGGGTGGGGCCCGCCGTGGGCCACATCAGCGCCGTCCGCTACCGGCACCTCGACACCCTGGAAGGCCTGGATCTGCAGTCACTCGGTGGCGATGGCATCGAGGATCCGCAGGCGTGACCCCCGCCAGGCCGGCCACAGCGCCGCCAACACCCCACCCACGGCGGCCAGCACGAGGAACAGCGCGAGCTGCCCGACGTTGAGGGCGAACTCCTCGATGCCCTGATCGGCCAGGATCCGCTGCAGCAGGGCACCGAAACCGACTCCCACCACCATTCCGAGCACCGCCCCGAAGACGGCGATGATGAATGCCTCGATCACGATCGTGCGCCGGATTCCCGAGCGCGCCATCCCGACCGCGCGCAACAACCCGATCTCCCGGGTGCGTTCGAACACGCTCAGGGCCAGTGTGTTCACGATGCCGAGCAGCGCGATCAGCACCGCCAGCACCAGCAGGGCGAACAGGAAGTTCAGCAACTGGCCGATCTGGTCGCTGATGCTGTCCTTGAAGGCCGACTGGTCCAGCAGTTGTACGTTCGGGAAGGGCTCCAGGGCGGTGGTGATGTCCGCCTGGACGAGCCCGGCATCCGCGTCCGGGGCCTTGATCACGTAAACGACGCTGTCCTGGTCGGAGGCGCCGAGACGCTCGGCAGTGGCCAGGTCCGTGACGTAGCCGGTGAAGCCGCCGGCCGGTTGGTACAGCGCCACGACCTCCAGTTCCACGGGTCCCGCGACCGACAGGACTTCGATCGTGGTCCCGATGCCGGCGCCGATCTCGGCGGCCGTGTCGCTGTCCAGGGCGACATCGTCGGCACCGAGATCGTCCAGCGACCCCGCATCCACCGTCAGCGACAGTGCCTTCTGGATCTCCAGCGGGTCGACCCCCGTGACCAGGGTGTCCCCGGTGCCCGGCGCCCGCATCGGTGCCTGCCGGACGTTGGCCACCGCTGCCACCCCGGGCGTGGACCGGATGGCTTGCGCGACCTGGCCGGTGAAGGGCTGGAAGCCGTACCCCGTGACGACGAAGTCGGCGCCGATCACGTCGTCGACGATGCCTGCGACCGACTCCTGGGTACTGGCGGCCAGGACGCTGATCGCAGACATCAGGCTGACGCCGATGGTCAAGGCACCGGCGGTGGCTGCCGTGCGGCGGGGATTGCGGCGGGTGTTGCCGCGCGCAAGCGTCCCGTTGACGCCGCGGAAGGGGCTGCCGATCACCACCGTGGCCGACCGCGCGAGTTCCGGAGCCAGCGCCAGGACGCCGATCAAGACGCCCGCGGCGGCGACCCCGGCCATGATGGCGCCGTCGGTGGTGTTGTAGCCCGCCAGTTGCGGTGACATGACCGCCAGCCCGAGGCCGGCCCCGAGGAGGAACCCGCCGACGACCGTCCGCCTGCCGATAGCCCTGGTCCGGACGGGCTCATCGCGCATGGCCGCCACTGGCGGGATGACGGCGGCCCGGCGAGCGGGCAAGAGGGCACTTGCCACTGTGATCAGCAGCCCGACCACCAGTGACACGACGATCGTGCGCGGTTCGAACACCAACTGCCCCGAGGGGAAGGGGGCGCCCGCGGCCTGGAACAGTGCCTGCAGTCCTCGCGCCACGCCCGCGCCGACCGCGATGCCCAGGCCGCTGGCGATGAGCGCCACCGCCACGGCCTCGGCCAGGATCGAGCGCAGCACCTGCCCCCGGGATGCCCCGATCGCGCGCAGCAGGGCGAGTTCCCGGGTGCGCTGCGCCACGAGCATCGAGAACGTGTTGTAGATGAGGAACGTCGCCACGAACACCGACACGATGGCGAACACGAGCAGGAACGTGTTGAGGAAGCCGAGCCCGGAGTCGAGTTGCTCGGAGACCTGGCTGGCCTGCTCATCGCCGGTGACCGCCTCCGTGCCCGGGGGCAGCAGGGGGACGATCTGGTCGCGGACCACCGCCTGGGTTGCGGCGGGGTCGGCGAGCACGGCCAGGCTGGTGGCTTGCCCCTGCTGGAGGAAGAGTCGCTGGGCCGTCGGGAAATCCCAGTACAAGAAGCTCACGCCGAAGCCCGTGCTGTTGCGCAGCTGTGTCGTCCCACTGAGTACGAACTCACGGCGCTGGCCGGAGGGCAGGAGCAGTTCGATCGTGTCCCCGGGCTGCACTCCGAGCTGCTCGGCCGTGCCGGTGTCGACGGCCACGGCATCGGCACCGGCCGGTTCCTGTCCGGTCACGATCTCGTAGGCGTTGAGAGCGTCCTCGGTGGTCCAGCTCTGGCCGATCGCAACGCCACCGCCGAACCCCCCGCTCTCGGCGCCCAACGGTTTGCCGGTCTCGTCGAGCACGACGACGTTCGGGATCTGGATCTGCGGGACGACCGCCGTGACACCGGGGACCTCGGCGATCTGGTCTGCGAGGTCGGTCGGCACGGTCAGGGTCTTGCCCGTCCCCTGGAACTCCGGCGAGAAGTCGGCACTGGCCGGCTGCACCGTGACGTCCGGCTGGTTCTGCTGGACCAGTGTGTCCAGGGAGGCGCGCAGCGAGTCGGTGAAGATGTAGGTTCCGGCGACGAAGGCGACCGCCAGGACGATCGACAACCCGGTCAGCCCGAGCCGGAGTTTGTGCGCGAACAGGTTGCGCAGGGCAGCGCGCAGCATCAGGAAGCGGCTTCGGTGGCCGGGTTCCCCTCGATGTCGAAGCGCTTCATCCGGTCCAGTACCCGCTCGGCGGTGGGGTCGCTCATCTCGTCGACGATCCGGCCGTCGCCGAGGAAGACGACCCGCTGGGCGTAGGAGGCCGCGTTCGGGTCGTGGGTGACCATGACGATGGTCTGCCCGAACTCGTCCACACTGCGACGCAGGAACCCGAGCACCTCGGCTCCGCTGCGGGAGTCGAGGTTGCCGGTCGGTTCGTCGGCGAAGATGATGGCCGGCCGGCTGGCCAGGGCCCGTGCGCAGGCCACCCGCTGCTGCTGCCCGCCGGACAACTCGCTGGGCTTGTGGTCGAGCCGCGACCGCAACCCGACGGTGTCGATGATCAGGTCGACCCATTGCCTGTCGGGTTTCGTGCCAGCGATGTCCAGCGGCAGGGTGATGTTCTCCTCGGCCGTCAGGGTCGGGATCAGGTTGAAACTCTGGAAGACGAAGCCGATCTTGTCCCTGCGCAGGGCGGTCAGTGCCTTGTCCTTCAGAGTCGTCAGGTCGACCTCGCCGACCCAGACCTTCCCGGAGGTGACGGAGTCGAGTCCCGCCAGACAGTGCATCAGCGTGGACTTGCCCGAACCGGACGGCCCCATGATGGCGGTGAACCGGCCCTGCTCGATCTCGATGTCGACATCGTCAAGTGCCACGACCTGGGCCTCGCCCTCGCCGTAGACCTTGCTCAGTCCGGCCGCCGATGCCGCCGTGGTCGCTGTCACGTTCCCACGGTAGTTGACGTCACATCAACCGGCAGATCGGGGAGTGGCGGGGGAGTGCCGCCGAACTCGGGGCACAGCGCCTGATGGGAGCACCAGTCGCACTTCTTCGACTTGCGCGGCCGCCAGTCCTGCCGCTCGGCCGCCCGGGTGATGGCCGTCCACATGGCCCGCAACTTCCGCTCGAAGCGTTCCAGGTCCTCCTCGTCGGGCTGGTAGGTGAGAACCTCCCCGTTGCCCAGGTAGAGCAGTTGCAGACGTTCCGGGATCCGGCCGGTGGCCAGGCGGACGACGAGGGCGTAGAAGCGCAACTGGAACATGGCCTGCTGTTCCCAGTTCTCGCCGGGCGCCTTACCCGTCTTGTAGTCCACCACCCGCAACTGCCCGTCGGTCTCATCCATGCGGTCGACGTATCCGCGCAGGACGAAGTCGTCGTCCAAGGGCGCCTCCACCAGCTTCTCGCGGGCGCTGGGTTCGATGGCCCGCGGATCCTCCAGGCCGAAGTAGCGCGAGAGTAGGGCGGACGCGTCGGCCAGCAACGACACCCGGGCCGTGTCGGGGATGGCGGGTGGCGATTCAGCCGGCCAGGGTGCCGACTCCACCAGGGCGAAGGCGTACTCCGGCTCCTCCGCGAGCAGATCGGCGAAGGCCGACGGCAGGATTCCGACCGCGGTGTCGAGGTCCCGGGCCGCCTTGGGCAGGTCGAACAGTCGGTCCAGGACCTCATGCACCAGCGTGCCCCGGAAGGCAGCCAGGCCCGGACGCTCGGGCAGGCGGTCGATGGCGCGGAAGCGGTACAGCAGGGCACACGTCAAGAAGTCGGAGGCCCGGCTCGGCGACAGCGCACCCACCACCGGATGGCCGCGCAAGCCACTGACCTCGCGTTCCCGTAGGCCGGTTCGCCCGGCAGCGTCGAATTCGTTCACGCCTTCACAGTACGGCCGGGATCCGACAAGACCGGCCGTTGTCCACATGGCCGGTGTCGATGTGGGTCATCCGCGCTCGAGCGCCTTGTTGACATCGGCTGCCAGCAGGACTCCCAGCGGATGACCGGCATCGTCGGTGACGAACAACGCCGGTGCCTGGCTCTCGGCCAGGGCGACGACCAGCAGCCCGGGGTCGTCGCCGAGCACGGCGCGTTGCTCGGCCGGGATGGCATGTGTGAAGGGGCCGATACCGACGGCGTTACGGCGCTCTTCGGGAACCGCGGCCGCGGCCGGGGCTGACAGTGCTGCCAGCAGTCTTCCGGGGGCGTCGACGGTGACCACGGTCGCCTGCACGCGGCGGTCCCAGCGGTCCAGGGCCGCGCCCAACACCTCCTGCTCGGAGACCGCCAGCACCGGCCGGATCATGTGCGGGACCAGGCCGCCGATGTTCTCGAAGGCCCGCGAGGACTCCGCAGAACGCAGTGACTGGTAGGCGCCGAAGCCGATGAAGACCGCGAGCACCAGCGTGAGCAGCAGCCCGGTGGACCCGCGCAGCAGCGCCAGGATCGCGACCAGGCCCAACAAGCCCGCGATCACCAGCCCGGCGTACCCGGAAGCCTTCGCACCCGCCGTCTCAGAACCCGTGACCCGCCACACCAGGGCCTTGACCACACCGCCGCCATCCAGGGGCGCGCCCGGCAACAGGTTGAGCACACCGAGCAAGCCGTTCGTCCAGGCCAGGGCCGCCAGCAGCGAGGCGACCGCGCCGGTGGTGGCGCCGGCGAGCAACCAGCAGGCGCCGGCCAGCGCCAACGTCGAGAGCGGTCCGACCACCGAGATCACCAACTCCGGCCAGGGCCTACTGGCACGTCGCTCGTAGACCGTGTAGCCGCCCAGCAGCCACAGCGTGATCCCGTGCACGGGGTACCCGTACGCCTTGGCCGCCCACGCATGTGCCAGCTCGTGGACCAGGACCGACAGGTAGAGCAGCACCGCGAAGATCACTGCGAGGGTGATCCCGCTGCGACCGGGGGCCGCGAAGTTGGGGGTCCACAGGTACGCGATCAGCAGCACCCCGAGGATTCCGCCCAGCGGCAGGCTGACGGGGAACCCCGCGATCCGGAACCGCAATCCGCCGTCACCCACATTGCGAGCCTAGCCGGGGATTACCCTGCTCAACTGTGACCACAACCCCGCAGGGCCCCGCGTTCGCCACCGGCGATCAGGTCCAGCTCACCGATGCCAAGGGCCGCATGCACACGATCACGCTGCAGCCCGGCCAGCGCTTCCACACCGAGAAGGGCGGCATCGACCACGACGACCTCATCGGGTCCGGCGAGGGGATCGTGATCACCTCCAGCAAGGGCACGCAGTACCTCGCCCTGCGACCGCTGCTGCACGACTTCGTGATGTCGATGCCCCGCGGCGCCACGATCATCTACCCCAAGGACGCGGCGCTGATCGTCGCCTTCACGGACATCCGACCGGGGGCGAGGGTTCTCGAAGCCGGTGCCGGTTCCGGTGCCTTGACCTGCTGGTTGCTGCGGGCCGTCGGCGCCACGGGACACGTGACGTCGGTGGAGAAGCGCGAGGATTTCGCCGAGATCGCCGCGCGCAACGTCGGGAAACTGTTCGGCGGGGTTCCGGAGAACTGGACGCTGCTGACCGGAGCGCTGGAGGAGGTGGCACCGCCCGGGCCGTTCGATCGGGTGGTGCTCGACATGCTCACGCCATGGGAGATGCTGCCGGTCGTCGAAGCGTCCCTGGTCCCGGGCGGGGTGTTGTGCGTGTACGTCGCGACGACCACGCAGTTGTCGCGCATCGTCGAGAGCCTGCGCGCCGCCGGGGGCTGGACCGAACCGAAGGCCTCGGAGACCATGCACCGCGGCTGGCACGTGGAAGGGCTGGCCGTGCGGCCCGACCACCGCATGGTCGGGCACACCGGCTTTCTGGTCTACAGCCGCCGGCTGGCCCCGGGCGTCACCGCACCGGCAAAACGAAGTCGTCCCGCAAAAGGGGCATATGGGGCCGATTACGACGGTCCGCGCAGCGCGGCCGCGTCCGGGGAAACGAGGGGTGGAAATCCCGCGCAGGACGTATAGGGTCGGTGACATGTCCGAGACCTTCGGAGGTGTAGACCGATGACCGAGGACGCGCGCGGCCCGGAGTACGACCAAACCCGCGCCGAACTGGCCAAGCAGCGGGCCAACAACGAACGGCTGACGGTCACCCTGCGGGAGGCCCGGGCGCAGATCCTTGCCCTCAAGGCCGAGGTGGACCGCCTCGCCGAACCGCCGAGCGCGTACGGCGTGTACCTGGAGACGCTGCCCGACGGATCGATCAACATCTTCACCGGCGGCCGCAAGATGCGGGTGGTCGCGACCCCCGCCGTCGACGTCGCGCTGCTGGTCCCCGGTCAGGAGGTCATGCTCAACGAGGCCCTGAACATCGTGGAGGTCGCCGGTTTCGAGCAGCGCGGCGACATCGTGATGCTCAAGGAGATCCTGGAGGGCGGGGACCGGGCGCTGGTGATCGCGCACACCGACGAGGAGCAGGTGGTGCACCTCGCCGACCCGTTGCGCACCCAGCGGCTGCGGGCGGGCGACTCGTTGCTCGTCGACAGCCGTTCCGGGTTCGCCTTCGAGCGCATCCCCAAGGCCGAGGTCGAGGAACTGGTGCTCGAAGAGGTGCCGGACATCGACTACGAGGACATCGGCGGCCTCGGCTCGCAGATCGAGATGATCCGGGATGCCGTGGAACTGCCGTTCATGCACGCGGACCTGTTCCGCGAGCATGAGTTGCGCGCCCCCAAGGGCATCCTGCTGTACGGGCCTCCCGGATGCGGCAAGACGCTGATCGCCAAGGCCGTGGCCAACTCCCTGGCCAAGAAGGTCTCGGCCCGCGAGGGGCTGGAGGCAGGGCGCTCGTTCTTCCTCAACATCAAGGGCCCGGAACTGCTGAACAAGTACGTCGGGGAGACTGAGCGGCACATCCGGCTGGTCTTCCAGCGGGCCCGCGAGAAGGCCAGCGAGGGCATGCCCGTGATCGTGTTCTTCGACGAGATGGATTCGCTGTTCCGGACCCGCGGCTCGGGGGTGTCCAGCGATGTGGAGAACACGATCGTGCCGCAGTTGCTGTCGGAGATCGACGGCGTGGAGGGCCTCGAGAACGTCATCGTCATCGGCGCGAGCAACCGCGAGGACATGATCGACCCGGCGATCCTGCGGCCCGGCCGCCTGGACGTCAAGATCAAGATCGAACGTCCGGACGCCCAAGCGGCAGCGGACATCATGGCCAAGTACTTGACCGCCAACCTGCCGCTGCACCCCGACGACCTGTCGGAGAACGCCGGCAACCCGGACACCACCGTGGCGGCGATGATCCAGCGGACCGTCGAGCGGATGTACTCGGAGGCCGACGAGAACCGGTTCCTGGAAGTGACCTACGCGAACGGCGACAAGGAAGTCCTCTACTTCAAGGACTTCAACTCCGGCGCGATGCTGGAGAACATCGTGTCGCGGGCGAAGAAGAACGCCATCAAGGACTTCCTGGACCGCGGCCAGAAGGGCATCCGCCTGCAGCACCTGCTGTCGGCGTGCGTGGACGAGTTCCGCGAGAACGAGGACCTGCCGAACACCACGAACCCGGACGACTGGGCCCGCATCTCGGGCAAGAAGGGTGAGCGGATCGTGTTCATCCGGACGCTGGTGCAGGGCAAGCAGGGCGACGAGCCGGGCCGCACGATCGACAACGTCGCCAACACCGGCCAGTACCTGTAGGCGGTACGCCCGGGTGCGTGCGGCCGGAGGTAGTCGCTAGCGTGAGTGCGAGCCATACCGGGAGTCGTAAGTCACGGCCGATTGCGGCTCACGGCTGTGCCTTCGACTCACGCCTGCGGATTCCGTCGCGTGGCCGGCCGGCCGTACCCTTTGCGGGTCAGCCCGCGGCCGGGTCGTACCCGAAGTCCTGCACCCAGTAGCTGATCGGGGTCGAGTAGCCGGCGTCTGTGCGGTCAGCTACCCCGAGGCCCATGTCGTCGAAGTCCCGGTCCATCAGGTTGGTGCAGTGTCCGGGGCTCTTCAGCCAACCGCGCATCGTGTCTTCGGGGGTCGGGAAGCCGCTGGCGATGTTCTCACCCGCGGGGTCGCCCGCGTAGGCAGTGGCTTCGATGCGGTCGACGAAACTGCGGCCGTCCAGCGAGGTGTGCTCGAAGTAGTTCTTGGCCGCCATGTCCTCGGCGTGGGCCTGGGCCGCTTCTGCGATGTCGGCGTTGTAGACGACCGGGGGAACCGGCGGCATCGACTTGGCACCGCACTGTTGGCGCTGCGAGCGGGCTTCGTTGACCAGCGCGAACATCGTCGCGATGGGGCCGTCCGGGACCGGCGAGGCCGGGATCCCCTTGGGACTTCCGTTACCTGCCGCCGCCTGCGCGACCGGGGCGTACTCGACGGCCACGATGAAGGACTGGCCACCCTTGGCCCGCAGGGTGTAACTGCGGTGGTTGGGCCGGTACGAGGTGCCGGCCCGGTTGACGTTGAAGGCCCGCACCCGGTAGGTGCCCGCCGACAGCCGCAGCACGGTCGAGGAGCGGACAACATGCTTGAAGCCGTTGCCCTTGACCTTCACGCGCGCCTTCGGAACGCCGCTGATGCTGACGTTGAGGCTGTTGCTGGTCACACCATTCGTGTGGTGGCCGGCGGTGGGGGTGGCTTGCGCAGTACCTGCCACCACCGCCTGGCCGAGGATCAGGCCGGCGGCGCTGAGGGCAACTACGTAACCGCGCACACAATGGGGATCGACGGTGCGCAGGGCGTATGTTCACGCGTTCACCCGAATGGATTGCCGCTACTGTCACCCGTTTGGATCAGGCGGTTCGACGTGTGGCGCGTCAGCGTCCCAGCAGCGATGCGATGAGGTCGCCGGCCGTGGGGCTGGTGTCGAGCAGGGACTGGACGTGAGCCTTGGTGCCACGCAGCGGATCGAGCGTCGGAACCCGCTGCAGCGCGGTCCGCCCCGGGAGGTCGAAGATGACGGAGTCCCAACTGGCCGCGGTGACATGTTGCGGGATACCGGCGCAGGCACTCCCCGCGGAAGTAGGCGCGGGTGCTCTCCGGGGCGTGCACGATCGCCCGGGCCACCTGCTCGTCGGTGGTCATGCGCCGCAACCGGCCGCGCTGCTCGAGACGGGCCCACAAGCCCCGCTTCGGCTCGACGTCGGCGAACTGCAGATCCACCAGGTCCAGCCGCGAGTCCGGGTACTCCAGGCCGTCGCGTCGGCGATAGCCGTCCAGCAGCGCCTTCTTGGCGATCCAGTCCAGGCTCGTCACCAGTTCGTCAGGATCGCGCCGCAGGGCGTCGATGCAGGTCTCCCACTCGTCGAGGATCTCGAGCGTGGGGGAGTCGGCCTCGGTCCCGTAGCGGTCGTCGACGAACTTGCGCGCCTGCTCGGCGAACTCCGCCTGCATCTGCACGGCTGTCATCCGCCGGCCGTCGGCCAACTCGATCTCGTAGCGCAATCCCGGGTCGTGCGACACCTCGTGCAACTGCCGGACGGGCCGGCTCAGGGCCAGACTGCTGAAGTCCCACTGCTGCTCCACCATGCTCAGCACCAGCGAGGTGATACCCAGCTTCAAGTAGGTGGCGTACTCGCTGAGGTTCGCGTCGCCGATGATGACGTGCAGCCTGCGGTAGAGCTCCGGGTCGGCGTGCGGCTCGTCGCGGGTGTTGATCAGGGGGCGTTTCAGTGTGGTCTCGAGGCCCACCTCGACCTCGAAGAAGTCCGCCCGCTGGGTGATCTGGAACCCGTTGAACTTCCCGTCCTGCCCGATGCCCACCCGGCCGGCCCCGGTGAGCACCTGGCGGCTGACGAAGAACGGGATCATCGTCGACACGATGCTCGAGAAGGGCGTCAGACGCGGCATCAGGTAGTTCTCGTGGCAGCCGTAGGACGCACCCTTGTTGTCCGTGTTGTTCTTGTACAACCGGATCTCCTGCGCACCCGGCTCAGCGGACGCCAGGTGGGCCGCACGGGCCATGATCTGCTGACCGGCGCGGTCGTACAGCACCGCTTCGAACGGGGTCAGGACCTCCGGCGTGGAGTACTCGGGGTGGGCGTGGTCGACGTAGAGGCGGGCGCCATTGGTGAGGATGACGTTGGCCATCCCGACGTCGTCGTCGGTCAACTGCGAGGGATCGGCGTCCGCACGGCTCATGTCGAACCCGCGGGCATCCCGCAGCGGCGTCTCCACGTCGTAGTCCCAGCGGGTGCGTGCGGTCCGTTGCCGGTTCGCCGCCCGGTCGTAGGCGGTCACCACCTGGCTGGACATGAGCATCGCGTTGGCGTGCGGATGCCCGGGGGAGGAGACTCCGTACTCGGTCTCGATACCCATGATCCGCAGGACACTCACCTGCCCAGGTTATCCCGCCGCGCGCCCGTGAGCGCAGATGCCAGATCCGCGCCGGAGCGACTAAGGTCGGAGCAAGGAGGTGTCCCATGGCAGACGGTCAGCAGCACAAACAGCGACCCCACACGTCCAAAGAGACCGAGGACGTTGTCGGCGAGGAGCTCGAGGCCGCCTCGGCCCGCAAGGCCGAACTCGACGCGGATGTGGATTCCATCCTCGACGAGATCGACGACGTGCTCGAAGAGAACGCCGAGGAGTTCGTCGCCAGCTTCGTACAGAAGGGCGGGCAGTGACACAGGCTTCCGGTCTGCCGCCGCATTTCCTGCGACCCGGCTCCTCGTTCCTCGACTTCCTCGCCCAGCACGATCCATCCCTGTTCGACCGCGCCCGGCACGCCCAGCCGGTGGACGTCCCGCATGGGACCACGATCGTCGCCTGTCAGTTCGACGGCGGCGTGGTGATGGCCGGTGACCGTCGCGCGACCATGGGCAACGTCATCGCGCAGCGCGACATCGAGAAGGTCTACCCGGCTGACGAATACTCACTGGTGGGCATCGCCGGCACCGCCGGTCTGGCCGTCGAGATGGTCCGGCTGTTCCAGACCGAACTGGAGCACTTCGAGAAGATCGAGGGCACCAGGCTCTCGTTGGAGGGCAAGGCCAACCGGCTGGCATCGTTCATCCGCGGCAACCTGGGCATGGCGTTCCAGGGCCTTGCGGTGGTGCCGCTGTTCGCGGGATACGACCACACCGACGGCCGTGGCCGGATCTTCTCCTACGACGTCACCGGCGGCCGGTACGAGGAGCACGAGTACCACGCGGTCGGCTCCGGCAGTCCGTTCGCGCGGGGTTCGCTGAAGAAGCTCTACCGGGCGGACAGCGACTCCCGGCAGGCCGTCGCGATCTGCCTGCAGGCCCTCTACGACGCCGCCGACGACGACTCGGCCACCGGGGGACCCGGACCTCACCCGGGGGATCTTCCCGGTGGTCTACTCCGTCGCAGCCGCAGGTGTGCAGAAGTTGCCGGAGGACACCTTGCAGACCCTGATGGACGAGGTCGTCGCCCAGCGCTATCGGCGACCCGACGGCCCGGTGGCCGACGACGAGGGGGTGCCGTCATGACGATGCCGTTCTACGTCTCGCCCGAGCAGATCATCAAGGACAAGGCCGACTACGCGCGCAAGGGGATCGCCCGTGGCCGATCGGTCGTCGTCGCGCAGTTCGACCAGGGCATCCTGTTCGTCGCCGAGAACCCGTCGCGGGCCCTGCACAAGATCAGCGAGATCTACGACAAGATCGCTTTTGCCGCCGTCGGCAAGTACAACGAGTTCGAGAACCTGCGCGTGGCCGGGGTCCGGTACGCCGACCTCCGCGGATTCAGTTACGACCGCGCCGACGTGACCAGCCGGGGCCTGGCCAATGCGTACGCGCAGACCCTGGGGACCGTGTTCACCGAGGCCCAGAAGCCCTACGAGGTGGAGATCATCGTCGCCGAGGTGGGTGTGGACGAGGCCTCGGATCAGTTGTACCGGCTGACCTTCGACGGTTCCGTCGGCGATGAGCATGGATTCGTCGCGATGGGCGGGGCGGCCGAGGCCATCTCGACGCAATTGCAGGAGCAGTGGCGCCCGGACCTGACGCTGCAGCAGGCACTCACGATGGCCGTGGCGGCGCTGTCCGAGCACGGCGGGCAGGGTCCCCGGACGCTGGAGGAGAAGCAACTCGAGGTGGCGGTGCTGGAGCGCACCCGGCCACGGCGGGCGTTCCGGCGACTGGTGGGCGCGGAACTCGCCGGGCTGCTCAACAGCGGGTAGGTTGGCCCGCATGACGCGCAGGATCTTCGGCATCGAGACCGAGTACGGCGTGACATGCACGTTCCAGGGTCAGCGGCGGTTGTCCCCGGACGAAGTGGCGCGGTATCTCTTCCGCCGGGTCGTCAGCTGGGGGCGCAGTTCGAACGTCTTCCTGCGCAACGGATCGCGGCTCTACCTCGACGTCGGTTCGCACCCCGAGTACGCCACCGCCGAGTGCGACGACCTGCTCGAGCTGGTGACTCACGACAAGGCCGGCGAGCGGATCCTCGAGGGCCTGCAGGTGGATGCCGAACAGCGACTGGCGGGCGAGGGGATCCTCGGCGACATCTACCTGTTCAAGAACAACACCGACTCCGCGGGCAACTCCTACGGCTGCCATGAGAACTACCTCGTGGGCAGGCAGGGCGAGTTCTTCCGGCTGGCCGAGGTGCTCATCCCGTTCCTGGTCTCCCGGCAGTTGATCTGCGGCGCGGGCAAGGTGTTGCAGACCCCACGGGGGGCCACCTACACGGTCAGCCAGCGCGCAGAGCACGTCTGGGAGTCGGTCAGCAGTGCCACGACCCGAAGCCGTCCGATCATCAACACCCGTGACGAGCCCCACGCCGACGCCGAGCGCTTCCGTCGCTTGCACGTCATCGTCGGCGACAGCAACATGAGCGAGACCACGACACTGCTGAAAGTGGGATCCACCGACCTCGTGCTCCGGATGCTGGAGGCCGGACTGCCGATGCGCGACCTCTCCCTGGAGAACCCGATCCGCAGCATCCGTGACATCAGCCAGGACCCCACTGGCCGGCGACTGGTGAGACTCGCCAACGGCCGGACGATCTCCGGGCTGGACATGCAGCGCGAGTACCTCGACCGGGTGGAGGCCTTCGCCCGCTCACAGGGCCTGCTCGACGACCCGCACAGCGTGCCGTCCCGGGTCGTCGACCTGTGGACGCGCACCCTCGATGCGATCGAGTGCGACCGCCTGCAGGATGTGGCCACCGAGATCGACTGGATCATCAAGCGCACTCTCATCGACCGCTACATGGCCAAGCACGGGCTGAGCATGACCGACGCCCGGGTGTCACAGCTCGACCTCGCCTACCACGACATCAGCCGCAAGCGTGGTCTGTTCTACCTGTTGCAGGCCAAGGGCCTGGCCGATCGGGTCTGCAGCGACATCGAGATCTTCCAGGCGAAATCGCTGCCACCACAGACCACGCGCGCCAAACTGCGCGGCGATTTCATCAAGCGGGCGCAGGAGAAACGGCGCGACTTCACCGTCGACTGGGTCCACCTCAAGCTCAACGACCAGGCCCAGCGCACGGTCCTGTGCAAGGACCCGTTCAAGAGCGTGGACGAGCGGGTGGAGCGTCTCATCGCTTCCATGTGACCCGGCCCGGTGGCCGATTGCCGGGCAGATTAGGTTAGGCGCATGCGTCGACCTCTTCTCGCTGCCGCGGTACTCGTGCCGGCTCTGCTGCTCGCAGGCTGCGGCTCGGACTCCAGCCCCAGCCCGTCGGCCACCCCGACCACTGCCGCAGCCAGCCCCAGCGGCGAGGCGTTCAGCGCGGACGGGGTCACGGTCACCGGCGCTGCCGACGGCGAGCCGACCATCACGATCGACACCGCCGCCACCCCGCCGCCGGAGTTGGTCGTCAAAGAGATCACACCGGGCACCGGCAAGGCGGTCGGACCCAACTCGCTGGTCACCGTCCAGTACGTCGGGTCGGCGTGGTCCTCAGGGCAGGTCTTCGACAGTTCCTGGGCCAGCGGTGAGGTGCAGTTCCCGATCAAGGGCGTCATCACCGGTTGGCAGGACGGGCTGCAGGGGGTCAAGGAGGGCGCCCGGGTGCTGCTGATCATCCCGGGCGACCAGGGCTACGGACCGAACCCGCCGCCGGGCTCGGGGATCGCCCCGGATGACACGCTGGTCTTCGTCGTCGACGTGAAGAAGGTGGGATCATGACCGAGAAGCCCGAGATCGAGTTCCAGGAGGGCCCGCCGCCCGCGGAGTTGGTGATCACCGACCTCGTCATCGGCGACGGTGTGCAGGCGCAACCGGGTGGCACGGTCACCGTGCACTACGTGGGCGTGGACTATGAAACAGGCGAGCAGTTCGACGCCTCCTGGGACCGCGGCGAGCCGATCGAGTTCCCGCTGCGCGGGCTCATCGCCGGCTGGCAGGAGGGCATCCCCGGCATGCAGGTCGGAGGTCGCCGGCAGCTGGTGATCCCGCCGGCGCTGGCCTACGGCGAGTCCGGCGGCCACCGGCTGTCGGGGCGCACCTTGATCTTCGTGATCGACCTGCTCGACGCCTGAGCGGCGCTGAGCCACCCCGCAAAGCGGAGTGAACCACGCTTCAAGGGTGTTGTTGCGCAGCGTGTCCACGACATGCCGGAGATTCACCCATACAGGGGATGCTGACTACGCAGAGTAATCGATCGTGCTTTCAACAGGACACCGGCCTCAACTTTCAGCAGTCTCCTGCCGAAGCCACTAGCACAAACGGCCCACGAAGGAGGCGAGGACGATGACGACGATCAAGGCCACGTGCCCCATGTGCGGTGATGTCGACCTCACTCCCTCCGACGTCCGCCTGACCGTGGCAGAGGCCGCCGGTTGGGCGACCTACACGTTCAAGTGCGGTTCCTGCCACGACCTGATCGAGAAGGCCGCCGACAACGAGGTGGTGGCGCTGCTCTCCAGCGCCGGAGTGAGCGTCGACCACGTCCCGGGGGAGGTGCTGGAATCCCATCACGGACAGCCGATCTCCTACGACGACGTCCTGGATCTGGCGCTGTGGCTGGAGAGCCACGACGTCATCGTGCCGCACCTCGTGGCGCACTGACCGGGCTCGGCCGTATCCCAACCCGGGAACGACGTCGTAGTCTGTACGCATGTTCTCCAACCTTCGAGGGTCCGAGTGGCTGATCCTGATCCTCGTCATCGTTCTGCTGTTCGGCGCCCGCCGCCTGCCCGACGCCGCCCGCGGCCTCGGGCGCTCCCTGCGGATCTTCAAAGCCGAGACCAAGGGCTTGGCCGAGCCGGCCGCCGAACAAGAACCTGACGCCAAGGCCGTGGAAAGCACCCCGGCCCCCGAAGCCGAGACCCGCCCGGTGACCGACACGACCCCGGGCGAGCAGACACCGACGCAGCCTTGACCGTGACCGCGCCCGTTCAGCATGCGCGTGCGCAGATGCCCCTGCGGGACCACTTGCGGGAGTTGCGCAAGCGGTTGGTGATCAGCCTGATCGCGATCGCGGCCGGGTCGGTGGTGGGCTGGGTCTACTACACCCAGATCTTCGACATCATCTCCCAACCGATCCAGAACGTCGTCACGGAAGCTGCGCAACAGGGCCGCGACGTCAGACTGGTCATGTCGGGAGTCACTGACGCCTTCATGCTGCAGGTGAAGGTCGCGGTGATGGCCGGTCTGGTCATCGCCTCGCCGGTCTGGATCTACCAACTGTGGGCGTTCGTGACCCCGGGGCTGCACGCCAAGGAACGCCGCTGGGTCTACGTGTTCGTCGTCATCAGCGTGCCGCTGTTCCTGGCCGGCGTGGTCCTGGCCTACGTCCTCATGCCCAAGGGCCTGGAAGTGCTCCTCGGGTTCACCCCGGAGAACGTGGGCAACTACCTGCCCGTCGACCGCTACCTGTCGTTCTTCATCCGCATGGTCATCGTGTTCGGCATCGGATTCCTCACGCCGTTGTTCATCGTGGGCCTGAACATGGTGGGCATCCTCAGCGGCAAGCGGCTGGCCAGTGCCTGGCGCTACATCATCTTCGGGGTGTTCATCTTCGCCGCTGTCGCGACACCGACCGGCGATCCGATCACGATGATGCTGCTGGCGACCCCCGTGCTGCTGCTGGTCGGAGCCGCAGTGGTCTTCTGCCTGCTCAACGACCGGCGCCGCCGCCGCAATGGTGCCGAGCCCGAGTACGACGAGTTCGACGACGACGAGGCCTCGCCGATCAGCGAGCCGGTCGACGACGAGGATCCGTCGCGCCGGTAGCGTGTGCCTGTGCTGAAGGCTGCCATTCTGATCAATCCGACGTCCGGCAAGGGCCGCAGCGGCAGGAACGCACCGCTGGCGGTGTCCCGACTGCGGGAGCGGGGCATGGAGGTCGCGGTGCTGGAGGGCGGCAGCGCCGAGGCCAGTCTGGAACTGGCCAAGCGGGCCGTGGCCGACGGTGTCGACGCACTCATCGCCTGCGGCGGGGACGGAACGGTCCACTGCGCGCTGCAGGCGGTGTACGGCACCGATACCACCCTCGGCATCATCCCGGTGGGCACCGGCGACGACATCGCCCGGGCCCTGGACCTGCCGCGCGACGATGCGAAGGCCGCAGCCGATGTGATCGCCGACGGCCGCACCCGGACGATCGACTACGCAGTGATCAGCTCCGCCGACGGCGCCGAGCGGGCCTTCCTGGCGGTGATGAGCGCCGGGTTCGACTCGGAGGTCACGGAACGGGCCAACAACATGAAATGGCCCACCGGCAAGTCCCGCTACCTGCTGGCCACGATCGCCGAACTCGGCGTGTACAAGCCCGCCGAGTTCACCATCACAGTCGACGGCCGGACGACTCACGACGAGGGCATGATGCTGGCCATCGGCAACGGCCCGAGCTACGGCGGGGGCATGTACGTGTGCCCGAACGCCACGCTCGACAACGGGCAGCTTGATCTGACGTTCCTGACCCGGACCAGCAAGGCCACGTTCCTGAAGATCTTCCCGCGCGTGTTCAAGGGCACTCACATCCACCACCCGACCGTCCGGACGATGCGCGGCACCCAGATCCATGTGGCGGCCCCCGGACAGACCGCCTACGCCGACGGCGAGCGGGTCGGACCACTTCCGGTCGACGTGCATGTGGTGGCCTCGGGTTTAAGGGTCTTCGCGCCGGTCGGTTAGCCCGTAGTGTGACTCCTATGGCATCGCCTGCTGAACGGTACGCCGCAGCGCGTCGCCGTTCCCGCTCCAGCTTGCACCTCGCCGACTTCCGGGACCAGTACGAGTTCGAGCTCGACGACTTCCAGCTCGACGCGTGTGAGGCCCTCGATGCCGGACGTGACGTACTGGTGGCGGCACCGACCGGCAGCGGCAAGACGGTCGTGGGGGAGTACGCCATCCACCTGGCCCGGGCGACCGGTCGCAAGGCGTTCTACACCACCCCCATCAAGGCGCTGTCGAACCAGAAGTTCCGGGATCTGGTGGCGCTATACGGCGAGGAATCCGTCGGCCTTCTGACTGGCGACGTGTCCATCAACGGTCACGCGTCCACCGTGGTGATGACCACCGAAGTCCTGCGCAACATGGTCTACGAGGCCTCCCCGGACCTCACCGGTCTCGGTTTCGTGGTGCTCGACGAGGTGCACTACCTCGCCGACCGCGAGCGCGGCGCCGTCTGGGAGGAACTCATCATCCAACTGCCGGAGTCCGTGTCGATCGCGGCACTGTCGGCGACGGTGAGCAACGTCGAGGAGTTCGGCGCCTGGATGGACACCGTCCGCGGCGACACGCAGATCGTGCTCGAGGAGCACCGGCCGGTGCCGCTGTGGCAACAGGTCATGGTCAACAACCGGCTGTACGACTTGTTCGTCGACGACGAGCAACGGACGGTGAACCCCGACCTGCAGCGGATCTCGCGGGAGGGTCAACGCAACCCCAAGCGGCACTCCCTGGACCGTCCGGGTCGGGCGGGCAAGCGGCCGAGGCCGGTTCGGCCACCCTCCCGGATCGATGTCGTGGAGCGCCTCGAGGCGGCTGACTTGTTGCCTGCGATCCACTTCATCTTCTCCCGGGCCGGCACTGAGGACGCCGTGCGACTGCTGGCCAACAGTGGGGTCCGGCTCACCTCGCCGGATGAGCGCCACCGGATCGCCCGCGTCGTGGAGGACCGCTGCTCGGTCATCCCGGAGGCCGACCTGCTGGCGGTCGGCTTCGGGGAGTTCAGCGACTCCCTGCAGCGGGGGATCGCCGCCCACCACGCCGGGATGCTGCCGATCTTCAAGGAGGTCGTGGAGGAACTCTTCCAGTCGGCCTTGCTCAAGGTGGTCTTCGCCACCGAGACCCTGGCGCTCGGGATCAACATGCCGGCACGCACCGTCGTGCTGGAACGACTGGTGAAGTGGAACGGGCAGACGCACGCCGACATCACGCCGGGGGAGTACACCCAACTCACCGGCCGGGCCGGTCGCCGGGGGATCGATGTCGAGGGGCACGCCGTCGTGCTGGGTGGGCAGAATCTGCAACCCAGCCACTTGGCGGGCCTGGCCTCGACCCGTACCTACCCCCTGCGCTCGTCCTTCCGGCCGACCTACAACATGGCGGTCAACCTGGTCCGGCGGGTCGGGCGGCGGACGGCCCGGGAGATCCTGGAGACGTCCTTCGCGCAGTACCAGAGCGACCAGTCGGTCGTCGGGCTGGCGGCCACCATCAAGCGCAACGACCAGGTGATCGCCGGCTACGAGGAATCCATGCACTGCCACCTCGGCGACTTCGGCGAGTACTCCGCCATGCGGCAGGAGCTGTCGGCGCTGGAGAAGGCGACGTCGCGGGAGTCGGCCCGACTCACCCGCAGCCACGCCGCGCAGTCCCTGGAACGACTGGCGCCCGGTGATGTCATCGCCATCCCGACCGGACGCCGGTCCGGGTTGGCCGTGGTGCTCGACGCCGGCCTCGACGACGTCGGCGAGCCGCGGCCGCAGGTGCTGACGGTCGACCGGCAGGTGCGACGGCTCAGTGTCACGGACTTCCCGGCGCCCGCGGTGGTCGTCGATCGGATCCGGATCCCGCGGGACTTCCACCCGCGCAGCGCGAACGCCCGCAAGGCCCTCTCCGCACGCTTGCGGGAGCTGTCCGGGCGCCACACCAATGTGCGGCCGCCGCGAGTGCGCGACAGCGGCAACGACGTCCAGATCGCCAAGCTGCGCGCACGTCTGCGCAAACACCCGTGCCACGGGTGCAGCGACCGGGAACTTCATGCACGCTGGGCCGAGCGGGCCGCGAAGTTGCGGCGCGAGAACGATGCCCTGGCCCGGCGGGTGGAGGGGCGGACGAACACGATCGCCCGGCAGTTCGACCAGATCTGCGCCGTGCTCGTCGAGTTGGGCTACCTCTGGCCCGAGGACGAGGAACTCGCCGTGACCCCCGCAGGGAAGATGCTGGGGCGGCTCTACACCGACCGCTCGCTGGTCATCGCACAGTGCCTGCGCAACGGCACGTGGGAGGACCTGACACCCCCGGAACTGGTCGCCTGCGTGTCCGCCTTGGTGTTCGAGTCCCGCACCGACGAGGAGACGGTCCCGCGACTGCCACATGGCCGGGTCCGGGAGGTGCTCGCCGAGCAGGTGCACTTGTGGGCGGGGATCGAGGCACTGGAGTCCGAGTTCAAGGTCAAACCCACGCCGGAACCAGACATGGGCTTCTGCTGGGCCGCCTTCCAGTGGGCCAACGGCCAGAGCCTGTCCGCGGTGCTCTCCGGCTCCGATCTGCCGGCCGGTGACTTCGTGCGCTGGTGCAAGCAAGTGATCGACGCCCTGGGCCAGGTCGCGGGCGCCGCCCGCGCCGACGATCCCACCCGGGTGAATGCGCAGCGCGCGGCCGACCTGCTGCGGCGCGGCGTCGTCGACTACTCCTCAGAGGTCTGAGCCAGCGCCTGCAGGATCCGGCCCACCGAGTTCGCGATGCCGAACTCCTGACCGATCGCATCGAGGAGCGGGAGGTCGGGCTCCGGCAGCGAGCTCGGTGCCGTAGGCACGCCCAGGTCGCGCACCACCCGGACCACGGCCGGGGCGCGATCGAGGTACTCACCGGCCTGCTTGAGGGAACCGCGCAGCCGCGGCGACATCGACGACGCCGGATCCTCAGCCGCGGCACGCACCGCAGCCAGGTCCCCGTAGGTGCGCAGCAAGGAGGCGGCGGTCTTCTCCCCGATGCCCGCCACGCCGGGCAACCCGTCGCTGGTGTCCCCCCGCAAAGTGGCCATGTCCGCGTACTGCTCCGGTGCGACACCGTACTTCTCGGTCACGAAGGCCGAGTCCACGAACTGCAGTTTGGCGATGCCCCGTGCCGTGTAGAGGATCCTCACCGGGACCGCGTCGTCGACCAGTTGGAACAGGTCCCGATCACCGGTGACGACGTCCACCGGCACCCGGCTGGTGGCGGCATACGTCCCGATGACGTCGTCGGCCTCGTAGTCCGGGACACCCACGGGCGGGATCCCCAGCCCGACCAGGAGGGCTTCGATCAGCGGGATCTGCTCCTGCAGCGCATCGGGCACCTGCTCCTCGTCCCCGGTGGCCACGCGGTGTTCCTTGTAGGTGCTGATCAGGTCCACCCGCCACTGCGGGCGCCAATCGGCGTCCCAACAGGCGACCAGCGCACCGGGGCGGTGTTCCCGGATCAACCGGGCGGTCATGTCCAGCAATCCGCTCGCGGCGTTGGTCGGCGGCGCCTGCGCGGAGGTTCGGCGATCCGGCACACCGAAGAAGGCGCGGAAGTACAACGAGGCGGTATCCAGCAGCATGAGAGGGCGTGGCACAGGCAGTAGTGTCGCAGGCGTGACGACCTCGGACACCGCCGACCTGAAAGCCCGCCTGGCCCGCGCGGCTGCTGCCGCGGGTGGAGCCGGCTTGGACGCGCTGCTGGTCTCGCCCGGGCCCGACCTGCGTTACCTCACCGGCTACGACGCGATCCCGCTGGAACGCCTGACCTGCCTGGTGCTGCCGGCGTCCGGCCCGGCACGCATCGTGGTCCCCGCGCTGGAGGTGCCCGCCGCCATGGCCAGTCCACTGGCCCAGCTTGGACGTCGAGGTGGTGTCGTGGCAGGAGACCGAGGACCCGTTCGCGCTGACGGCTTCGCTGTTGCCGTCGGCCGTGTCGATCGCCGTCGACGACCACATGTGGGCGGTCAAAGTGCTCGCCCTGCGCGATGCGATGCCGCGGACGCAGCAACGGGCCGCCGGTGCGGTGATCCAGGAACTGCGGATGCGCAAGTCGCCGGCCGAGGTTGTCGCATTGGTGGGTGCCGGCGCGGCGATCGACGCCGTCCACGCCCAGGTGCCCGGCTTCCTGCGGCCCGGCCGCACCGAGCGGGAAGTGGGTGCCGACATCGCAGACGCGATCATCGCTGCGGGACACGCGACTGTGGACTTCGTCATCGTGGCGTCCGGACCGAACGGCGCCAGCCCCCACCACGAACTGTCCGACCGCGTCCTCGAGACCGGTGACACGGTGGTCGTGGACATCGGCGGGACCATGCCCGACGGCTACTGCAGCGACTCCACCCGGATGTACAGCCTGGGCGAGCCCCGTCGCCAGGCCCGCGAGGAGTTCGAGGTGCTGCGGGAGGCGCAGGCCGCGGCGGTTGCGGCGGTACGGCCGGGAATCAGTTGCGAAACCGTTGATGCAGTGGCCCGCGACCACCTGACGCAGGCCGGGTTGGGGGAGTTCTTCATCCACCGCACCGGTCATGGCATCGGCCTCGAGACCCATGAGGAGCCCTACATCGTCGCCGGGAACGCCCGCGTGCTGGAGCCAGGGATGGCGTTCAGCATCGAACCGGGCGTCTACCGCGCAGGGTCGCATGGAGCTCGAATAGAGGACATCGTGATCTGCACGCAGGACGGGGTGCTGTCGTGCAACAACCAACCGCATGAACTGGTGGTCGTGGGATGAATGAACTGCTGGAGTTGACCGACGAGATCGCGACCCGGGAACTCGCCGGGATCGTCGATGACCACGAGCGCCGCGAGGCGTTCCCGCGGGAGGCGTTCCGGACGCTCGGCCGGGCGGGACTGCTGGGTCTGCCCTACTCGCAGCGGTGGGGCGGCGCGGAGGTCGGCTACACCGACTACCTGCAGGTGCTGGAGATCCTCGCTCGGCGGTGGTTGACCGTCGCCCTCGGGGTCAGCGTCCACACCCTCTCGTGCCACGCCCTGGCCACCGCCGGCACCGACGAGCAGCGCGACCGGTGGCTACCGGACATGCTCGGAGGACAGTTGCTGGGGGCGTACTGCCTCAGCGAACCGCAATCGGGTTCCGACGCGGCCGGTCTGGTCACGTCCGCCACCCGCGAGGGTGACGACTACGTGCTCAACGGCACGAAGGCCTGGATCACGCACGGGGGAGTGGCCGACTTCTACACGGTCATGACCCGCACATCCCCGGAGCGCACCGCGGGCATCACTGCGTTCCTGGTCCCGGCCGATGCGAACGGCCTGTCCGCGGCAACCCCCGAGCGCAAGATGGGGATGCGCGGTTCGGTCACCGCCCAGGTGATCCTGGATCAGGTGCGCGTGCCCGCCGAACGCAGGCTGGGGGAGGAGGGCAGCGGTTTCCGGATCGCTCTCAATGCGCTCGACTCCGGCCGCCTCGGCATTGCGGCGTGTGCGGTCGGCCTGGCACAGGCGGCGCTGGACGTGGCCGTCGAGTACGCCGGCCAGCGCGAGCAGTTCGGCAAGCCCATCGCCTCGTTCCAGGGGGTCTCATTCACCCTCGCGGACATGGCCACGGGTATCGCCGCCGGCCGGGCCCTCTACCTGGACGCGGCGGGCCGGCGGGACCGCGGGGAACCGTTCTCCACGCAAGCCGCCATGGCGAAACTCTTCTGCACCGACATGGCCATGGGTGTCACCACCAGCGCGGTGCAGGTCCTCGGCGGCGCCGGGTACGTGGAGGACTACCCCGTCGAACGCTACATGCGGGAGGCGAAGGTGTTGCAGATCGTCGAGGGGACCAACGAGATCCAGCGGTTGGTGATCGGGCGGGCATTGACTGCGGGGTAGTGCCTTCGGGGCAGGCCCGTCGCGGGGCACCCGCTCTCCCGCTGTCGGCGGGGGAGGGCTCAATAGACTTCTCGGGTGAGAACGCTTCTGGTGGCAGGGCACGTCTATTCGATGGCCGAGCGCTTCGCCACCGCGGTCCTGCTCGAGGACGGTGTCGTCGCCTGGGTCGGGACAGATGCCGGCGCCGAGGTTCACGTGTCCGAGGTGGACGACGTCGTGGAACTGGCCGGCGATCTCATCACCCCCGGCTTCGTCCATCTCAACGATCCGCAGCCGGCGACGGAGCACGGGTTCATCCACGGCGAGCGTGCCGCCGTACCGATCGCCGACCGTTGGGTCGAGCAGGCGTGGGATGCGGCCGCACGGGAGCCACTGGCCGTCGTGCCCCGCGATCCCTGCCGGCTGCGGTCACGGATCGCGACCGGCGTGCCGACCGCCCTGGTCCCGAACCACTCTGATCCGTCGGGCTGGGGCACGATCCGCGCGGCGGTGCACCAGATCGCACCGGAGGAGCGAATCAGCGCCCGAGCCGGATTCTCCGCGCTCACCCGTGGCGCGTGGCGACTGCTGGGTCACCCCGATCGGGGGGTGATCACGGTCGGCGCGCAGGCGACATTCGTTCAATGGTCCGCGGTCGACCTGGTCGTCGAAACCCCGGACGAACGGATCAGCAACTGGTCCACCGACCCTCGTGCCGCCACACCCGGACTGCCACCACTGGCCGTCGGCGAACCGCTGCCGCAGATGCGGCACATCTGGCGCGACGGGGTCCGGGAGTGAGAGGGCTGCTCCTCGCACTGGCGAGCGGCCTGCTGCAATTCCTCGCCTTCCCACCCGTCGGGTGGTGGTGGACCGCCCCCTTGGCGGTGGCCGCGTTCGTGTTGGCCGTCCGGGACGTCAGCCCGGGACGAGCGGGGTGGCTCGGCCTGGTGGCCGGATGGGCCTTCTTCCTGCCGCTGCTGCACTGGCTCAGCGTCCTGGGATGGGATGCGTGGCTGGCCCTGGCGCTGGCCATCGGGGGCTGGTACGCGGCGATGGGCTGGGCGGTGCGCATGGTGTCGGACCTCCGCTGGTGGCCGCTGGCGGTCCCGGCGGTCTGGGTGTTGCAGGAATGGCTGCGGTCGCGCTTCCCCTGGGGCGGTCTCGGCTGGGGTCGGCTGGCCTTCGGCCAACCCGATTCGCCGCTGACCGGCTGGGTGACGCTCGGCGGGGCGCCGCTGCTTTCCTTCGTCGTGGTCCTGGCCGGCTGCCTGCTGGTGTGGGCGGCCGGGTCCAGGGTCGCCTTGCTCTCGACGATCGCCGCACTGACCGGGCTGATCGCGGTCGGTACGCAGGTGTACCCGGCGCCCGCGTCGACCGAGTCCCCGGCGTCGAGCCAACTGGCGGTGATCCAGGGCAACGTGCCGCAGCCGGGCATCGATTTCCTGGGCCGGCCGCTTGCGGTGCTGACCAACCACCAGCGCACCACCGTGGAGCTCGCGGCGGCTGTCGAACTCGGCGACGAACCCCAGCCGGAGGCCGTGATCTGGCCGGAGAACTCCGCCGACATCGACCCACTGCAGCGAACCGAAGCCCGGGCCCTGGTGCAATCGGCGGCGACCTCGATCGGGGCACCGATCCTGGTGGGCACGGTTCAGGAAGTCCCCGGCCGGCCGGACCGCGCCGCCAACGTCGGCCTCGTGTGGGATCCCGTGGACGGGCCCTCCGACGCCTACATCAAGCAGCATCCGGTGCCGTTCGGGGAGTTCCTGCCGTTGCGGCCGCTGCTGTCGCGCTTCATCACCCGGTTCGACCGCGTGCCGCGCGACTTCATCGCGGGCACCAGCCCCGGAGTCCTGCAGTTGGGACCTGCGCGGATCGTGGACGTGATCTGCTTCGAGATCTCCAACGACGAGATCGTGCGCACCGGCGTGCGGGAAGGGGGGCGGGCAGTGGTGGTACAGACGAACAACGCCACGTATGCCACGACCGCCCAGCCCGAGCAGCAATACGACATCAGCAGGCTGCGGGCCCGCGAGACCGGCCGGCAGGTCCTGGTCGCGGCCACGACCGGGGTCACAGCGGTGATCGGACCGGACGGGGAGGCAACGACCATCCCGCAGTTGCAGTCGGGGTGGATCAACGCCGATGTGAACCTCTTCGACAGTTGGACACCGGCGGTGCGGTTCGGCGGTCTGGTCGATGCCGGGCTGAGCATTATCGGTGCCACCGCCATCGCGTTGGGGCTGTGGGGTCGTCGGCGGTCCTCGGCGGCTGACAGGTAGGCTCCCCACGTGAGGCAGACTTTCGCTGATCTCGGCCGGATCCTGGTCGTCATCCCCACCTACAACGAGGTGGCGAACCTGCCGAAGATCGTGGCCCGACTGCGTGCCAGCGTCCCCGAGGCGCACATCCTCGTGGCCGACGACAACAGCCCCGACGGCACTGCCCGGGTGGCCGACGATCTGGCAGCCGCCGACGACCACATCCACGTCATGCACCGCCTCGGCAAGGAGGGCCTCGGGGCGGCTTACCTGGCCGGTTTCTCCTGGGCGCTGGACAACGGCTACGACGTGGTCGTGGAGATGGACGCCGACGGCAGCCACCAACCCGAGCAACTGCCGCTGCTGCTCGATGCGTTGCGCGATGCCGACCTGGTGCTGGGCTCGCGCTATGTTCCCGGCGGCAGCGTGGTCAACTGGCCCAAGTCCCGGGAGATGCTCTCCCGCGGTGGCAACTGGTACACCCGGCGGGCGCTGCGGATTCCGCTCATGGACGCCACCGGCGGGTACCGGGCCTTCCGGGCATCGACCCTGCGGGCATTGGACCTCGATGGGGTCGGCAGTGCCGGTTACATCTTCCAGGTGGATCTGGCCCACCGCACGTTGGCCAAGGGGCTGCGGGTCACCGAGGTCCCCATCGAATTCGTCGAGCGCGAGGTCGGCGACAGCAAGATGAACCGCAAGATCGTCTCCGAGGCGCTGTGGCGGGTGACCGTGTGGGGTGCCCGCGAGCGAGTGCACCAGGTCAGGACCGCCTGGACCGATCGCCGCACGAAGTAGCACTGGGCATGCCGATGGCGACGCTGAACACCGCAGTCGCGTTGTTCCTCGCCGTGTCGGCCGCCAGCGCCACGATGCTCGGGTGGGTGCTGGCGACCAGGGGACGCCCGTGGCGTCGGAGGACTCTCGGGGTCACCCTTCTGCTCACCGCCGTGGCGATGATCCTGATCAGCGTCGTGGAACTGCTACCGGGCGCCCTCGACGGCGGTCTGCCGTGGATCGCCACCGCTGCCTGGGCAGTGGCCGGTGCGCTGGGCGTGCTGGCCCTGCGCTTCGCCGCCCGCCTCTTCAGTCCCGAATCCGACGAACTCGTCCGAAGTGCCGGGCTCATCGCTGTGGCCATCGGACTGCACAACATCCCCGAGGGTGCCGCCACAGCGGGCGCCACGCTGCTGTCGCTGCGCAGCGGCGTCGTGACGGCAGTTGCGATGGCCCTGCACAACATCCCCGAAGGCATTGCCATCGCCGCGCCCATCATGGCCGGCGGTGGGTCCCGCCGCCGCGCCTTCTGGTACACCGGGGTGGCTGCGGCTGCCGAGGCCCTGGGCGCAGTTCTCGCCCTGACATTCTCCGGCGCCGTCACCGATGACCACATCACGGGCATGCTGGCGCTCGTCGCCGGGGTGATGATCGCGCTCAGCGTGGTGGAACTCGTACCGTCCGGCATGTCGCTCATGAGAGCCGGAAGTGACAGGCCGCACCAGCGGCCCACCGCGGGAGCGGGCCACTCGAGGTGACCGCGCACTGGATCGTGGGTCACATCCTCCCGATTCGGTCCCATACACCTCGTGGCGTGGAATGCTGGTAGTAGCCGCTTCCAGGTGGCCTCGGGTTCGGCGAGAGGGGCGATCCCATGTACGAGTCGCAGTTCGACAAGATGCGCAACGCCCAGGGCTTCATCGCAGCCCTGGACCAGAGCGGCGGGAGCACGCCGGGGGCGCTGATGCGCTACGGGATCCCAGAGGGTGCGTATGCCGACGAGGCGGAGATGTTCGATCTGGTCCACGCCATGCGCACGCGGATCATCACCAGTCCGAGTTTCACCGGCAGGCGCATCCTCGCGACGATCCTGTTCGAGCAGACCATGGATCGCGAGATCGAGGGCCGGGGAAGTGCAGACTACCTCTGGAACGTGAAGAACATCGTGCCGATCGTCAAGGTCGACAAGGGATTGCAGGACGAGGCGGATGGCGCCCGGACGATGAAGCCCATGCCCGGCCTCGAGGAGCTCGTGGCCCGAGCCAAGGACAAGGGCGTGTTCGCCACGAAAATGCGCTCGGTGATCCATCTCGCTGACGACGCCGGGGTGCGAGCCGTCGTCGAACAGCAGTTCGAGATCGGCACGCAAATCCTGCAGGCGGGCCTGGTCCCGATCCTGGAGCCGGAGATCGACATCCACTCGCCGAGCAAGGCGGCGGCGGAGCAGTTGCTCAAGCCGGCGTTGCTGGACGGACTCGAGGGGCTGGGGGAGGGCCAACACATCATGTTCAAGCTCACGCCCCCGGAGGTCGACGACTTCTACGCCGACCTCGTGGCGCACCCCAAGGTCCTACGCGTCGTGGCCCTGTCCGGTGGCTACACACGGGAAGAGGCGAACGCCCGGCTCGCGCGCCAGCACGGTGTGGTGGCGAGTTTCTCGCGAGCGCTCACAGAGGGTCTGACTGTTCATCAGACAGAAGAGGAGTTCGACGCCGCGCTGGACGCCTCGATCGAAAGC
This sequence comes from uncultured Actinomycetota bacterium, assembly GCA_963733395.1. Lineage (GTDB taxonomy): Bacteria > Actinomycetota > Actinomycetes > S36-B12 > UBA10799 > JADKAV01. Next base: position 9,038 of record CAVTCZ010000004.1, on the reverse strand, counting down.
ATCTACCAGGCGTCGATCACCTGATCGAACGCACTCACCGGGTCAGGCGCTGCGCAAGCCCGACTCCTCGTCGGACTCCAACAGTGCCAGCCGCTCCTCGAGCAACTCCTCGAGTTCGGCGATGGAGCGCCGCTCGAGCAGCATGTCCCAGTGCGTCCGGACGTGCTTGACGGGCTTGGGCTCCGGCTTGGTGGCGTCCACCAGCAGCGCCAATTCACCGCAGTGGCACTCCCATTCGACGGGCACCTCGGCCTCGACGGCGAACGGCATGTTGATCACGTGGCCGGCGGGGCAGTTGTACGTAACGGTCATCCGAGGCGCGAACTCGACGTCGCGGTCGTTCTCCAGACTTGTCGCTCCAAGTCGGGTGCCGCGCAGGGCCTCACTCATGATGCCTTCCTTCTCCTCGCCGTTGCACCGGGTTCAACCGGTGCTGCATGTCACAACGCCATGCCTGTTCACTTCATTCCCCGAAGTCGTCACGCTCACACCTACTTGTGGTGTTGATCACGAGACTCGCTCGGGCTTGCATTCCCACCATGGCGGTAACCACACCCCCGCGGCGCGCCCACAGGTCGCGTTTGACACAGCCCTTACATTGTGTAGCACGGCCACCTCGGATCGCAGATCAGCGGCGAGCCGCAAGGACCTGGCGCAGCACGCTGGGGCGGTCGGTGACAATGCCGTCCACCCCGAGATCGAGAAGATCATTCATCTGCCCCGGGTCGTCCACGGTCCAGACATGGACCGGCCAACCCCGCAGGTGTGCCTGGCGGATGAGGTTCGGCGTGACGATGGTCATCCCCGAGGCCCGACGGGGGATCTGAACGCACGCCGGAGTGGCAGGGAACACGAAGCGTGATGCGATCGACGCCCGACCGAGCCGGCTGCGGCTCACCAGCGCGGCGACCTCCTGCGGTGCGAGACTGGTGCACACCGCAGCTCCGAAGGCACTGCGCACGGCCCGTAACCGACGCCACGAGAACGACGCCACACAGATCCGATCGAGATGGTCGGCGTCCGAGAGCAGGTCGATGACCGGCTGCACGGCGTTGTCCTCTTTGATGTCGATGTTGAAGCGGATGCCGGGGAAGTGGTCAAGGACCTCGGCCAACGAGTGGACCCGCTCGGCATTGCCGATGTGTGCCTTCTTCACCTCGTTGAAGGGCAGATCCCGGATCCGGCCGACCCGATCGGTCACCCGCTGCAGCGAAGCGTCGTGGAACACCACCGGGACGCCGTCGGCGGTTGCCCGGATATCGGTCTCTATGTGGTCGAAGCCGAGCGACACCGCGTTGCGGAAGGCGCGCAGCGAGTTCTCCGGGGCCTCCCGAGCGCCTCCCCGGTGGGCGAAGGCGACAGGGGAGGGGACGTCCAGGAACGGGTGGGTCACAGCGCCCCGGTGGTGGGCAGCAGATCATCCCACGGCTGTTCGGCCTCGATCTGCGCGGCCAGTTGCAGCAGCAGCGCGTCGTTGCCGAAGGCGGCTGCGATCTGCACGCCGACCGGGCAGGCCGTCACGGGTGACATGCATCGGAACGCTGGCGGCGGGCTGGCCGGTCATGTTGTAGATCTCTGTCTGCGGGGTAGCGGCCAGGTTGTCAACAGCCAGGGCATCCAGGGTCCTGCGCAGGATCGGCCCGGAATCGACCCGCTGCAGAACCGACAAGCCCATCTGCTTCGCAGGGGAAAGCGCAAGCTCCCCGACCTTCACCGGGGGAGTGGCCACTGTCGCGGTCAGGTGGACGTCGAACTCCGGGCCGAACAGATCGGCGAACTGCCGGTTCTTCAACAGCCCCCAGGCGCGGGCCTTGCTCAGCTCCCCAGCACTAACGACTCCACCGACCTGCTTGAGGAACCAGGTGGACCGCTCGAAGTTGCGAGGATCGGGCTTGCGGCCGGTCACTTCGGCGGTCCAGTCGACCTCCCGGGCAATGGTGGCCGCGAGGATCGTCAGAAAGGCCTTGGCGCCCTCCGCGGGATCGATCGGGAGGTCGTACTCGAACACTTCGTGCCCGAGAGCGGCGAGCAGTGCCGCCGCCTTGTCCACCGCCTCCACGGCGTCCGGGTGCATGGACGTACCGAACAGCGCGCGCGTGGAGTAGCCGATCCGCAGTTTCGGCGGCTTGCGGCTGGCCGTGGCCAGGTAGGACTTGGGCCCGGCCGGGGCTGCGTAGGGAGCGCCGGGATCCGCTCCGCGCACTGCGTCGAGGGCGGCTGCGGTATCGCGCACCGACCGGGACATGAGCAGCCGCACCACCAGACCGTCCCAGTCCTCGCCCTCGTCGGGCCCCATCGGCACAAGCCCGCGGCTGGTCTTCAGCCCGAAGATGCCGCAGTGGGATGCCGGGATCCGCAGGGAACCGGCACCGTCACCGCCGTGTGCCAAGGGGACGATGCCCGCGGCGATCGCTGCCGCAGAACCGCCGCTGGAACCGCCGGGCGTGTGGTCCAGATTCCACGGATTGCGGGCCGGGCCGCGCAACTCCGGCTCGGTGAAGGCCACGATGCCGAACTCCGGGCAGTTGGTCTTGCCGAAGATGTTCAGTCCGGCCTTCTGGAAGCGCACGAACAACTCACTGCTGCGCTCGGGGACCCAGTCCGCCAGCGACCGACTCGAGTAGGTGCAGCGGTGACCCGCCAGCCTGCCGTCCATGTCCTTGATCAGGAACGGAACACCGCCGAAGGGTCCGGTGAGCCCCTCGGCGGCCGCCAGCGCCTCTGCGTCCCAGGACTCCACAACGGCGTTGATTGCGGGATTGACGGCGTTCCTGCGATCGATCGCGGCCTTCAGGACCTCTGTCGCGGTGACCTCGCCGTTCTGGATGAGTTTGGCGAGCCCGAGGCCGTCGTACTGTGCGTATTCGTCGTGGCGCATGGGAGTCAGCCTAGCCGCGCGCTCGCGGCGATCTGCCTTGAAGCCGCGGGGTGTCTCGTCGTGCTGTCACATCCGCGAGTGTTGCGCGGTTGTCAGCTCCGGGTCGCGAGTGTTGCACGGTTGTCGGTTTCGACCCTCTGGAACCAGCAACGGCGCAACACTCGCGGTTTGACGGCAGCAACCGCGCAACAGTCGCGATCCTGGGGTGGCCGCTCCGATCCCGCCTCCTCCCAAGCATGACCGATAATCGACATTATGACACTTTGGGCAGTTTGCCCGCGTGTCCTTGCTCACCAACGCGACGACCTTCCCGAACCTGGTCGGTTAGGCGTCGGCACTACCGGAATCCTTGCGCCACGTCCTCAAGTTGCTGGCGATAGCTCCGCCAGTCGATCTCGTCGGGCAGGTTCGGTGCCACCGGCCTGAGCCCCACCTCGCCATCGATCAGTTCGCGCACCAGATCCGCCTGACCGGCGTGCCGGTGCGTCTCGGCGATCATGTGCACCAGGATCTGCTGCAGTGTCACCGTGCGTTTGCCTTCGGACCACCATGGGACCTGGCCGAGTGCATCCAGGTCCAGCGCCTCGATGGTCGCGTCCGAGTGCCGCCAGACCCGCCGGTACAGTTCGATGATCGACGCTGACGACTCCTGCGCGGTGGCCCACATGTCGGCGTTGGGTTCGGCATCGTCCGCGAACCACGGGAACGTCTGATCGAACGGACGTTCGAAGCAGTCGCCGAGATACCCGGCTTCGACACTCGCGACGTGCTTCACGATGCCCAACAGGTTGGTGCCGGTCGGCACCAACGGCCGCCGCATGTCGTACTCGGACAACCCCTCGAGTTTCCAGAGCAAGGCCTCGCGACCGGCCTGCAGGTAGTTCCGGAGCACGGTCTTGGCGTCCACAATGCACCTCTCAGGTCTGCGCGGCCTTCGGGTAGCCGGGTAACCAGGATCCGTACCGCAGCGAATTGCCGTCAGGGTCGAGATAGGCGCCCTCGCACAGGCCGTACTCGGTGTCGGTCGGCTCCACGAACGAACCCTCCGCCCCGGAGTCGCGCCAGTGGTCGTGCAGGGTGTTTGCGTCGTCCACGTAGAGGTAGATCTCGCTCAGATTCGTCTGCGGGTCGATGCCGGCGACCTGGCACAGGTGGATCTGCAGGCCGTCGCGGAAGATGAAGCCGTACAACACCTCGGACAGACCCCGGCCGGCCACGACCTCAGCGCGCTGGTAGGGCTTGGCGCGGAATCCCAGAAGCGCGTAGTTGTCCAGCGATGTGAGGACATCGCTCACCGGCAGGACCGGCGCCAAGGAGTGAAGCGTTGCCATGTCAGAGAGCCTAGTCAGACGAACCCACCGCACGCGGGTTCTGGCGGGGTGTTCGCCCGGGCGTGACATCTGGCGCCCGGCAGGCACCCGGGCGCGTGGCGTTCTAGGGTTCAGCCATGGCACTGCTGTCCAGCCCTTCCGAGGCCGAAACCCTTGCCCGCCGGATCGATGACCTCATGCCGGAGGTCAGAGCGGATCTGGAACGTCTCGTTCGCATTCCCTCCGTCAACTTCCCCGGTTTCGACCAGGCGGAGGTGATCAGGTGCGCTCACGCCTGCGCCGACCTGCTGCGCGCCGCCGGTGCGGACCCGGAGTTGATCCCCAGTTCCTCCGGCGTACCGACCGTCCGGGCCGACGTCCCCGGTCCGCCGGGCTCCCCCACCGTGCTTCTCTACTCGCACTACGACGTGCAACCCGCCGGCGACGACGACGCAGTGGCGCACTGAGCCGTTCATCGCCCAGGAGCGTGACGGGCGGCTGTACGGCCGCGGGGCTGCCGACGACAAGTCCGGCGTCGTCACGCACCTCGCGGTACTGCGAGCATTCGCCGGGTCTCCCCCAGTCAACGTGCGGATCCTGTTCGAGGGCGAGGAGGAATACGGCGGCGACTTCGAGGAGTGGCCCACCACCCGCCCGGAGGTTTTCGCGGACATCGATGCCGCCGTCATCTGCGACATGGGCAACGTCGAGATCGGCCAGCCCACCTTCACCACCCAGCTGCGCGGGATCATCGAAGGTGTCGTGACCGTGAACACGCTGGCCGAGCCGCGCCACAGCGGTCAGTTCGGCGGACCGGCACCGGACGCCCTCATGGTGCTGATCAAACTGCTCAACTCGTTGATGGACGACCAGGGCAACCCCACGATCGATGGCATCACCGGCAGTGACTGGCAGGGAGCCGACTTCCCCGAGGACGCCTATCGGGAACTCACCGGGGTGCTGCCCGGAGTACCGCTCATCGGCACCGGCAGCATCGCCTCCCGGCTGTACTCCAAACCGGCCGTCAGCGTGGTCGGCCTCGACGCCCCGGAGGTGGCCACGGCCCCGAACGCGATCATCCCGAGCGCCCGGGCGAAGATCAGCGTGCGGATCCCTGCGGGTCTGGATGCGGAGCGGGCGACCGAACTGCTCGGAGCCCACGTGCGCGGCCACGCCCCCTTCGGAGTGGCGGTGGACTTCGAGCCCGGTCCCCCGGCCAACGGCTCCGCCGTCCCCGTGGGCGGCCGGGGCTACGAGGCGTTCTCCGCGGCCATGGAGTTCGCCTACGGCACGCCCTCCACCCAACAGGGAATGGGCGGAGCCGTACCTTTCGTGGCAAACCTGCTGGAAGCTCGACCTCAACTGGAGGTTCTGGGTGTCGGCGCGCAGGACCCGCTGGCTCGGATCCACGCACCCAACGAGAGCATCCACCTCAAGGAACTGAGGGACTCGATCGTCGCCGAGGCATTGTTCCTGGTCGAGTTCGCCAGGAGGTGACTAGCCCGGTTCGGCCGGGGCAGCGTGTCCCCCGCTTGGGGGATCTGCGCACAAGGGTCTTAGTCAGGGTGGGCGATACTGGGTTCGAACCAGTGACCTCTTCGGTGTGAACGAAGCGCGCTACCACTGCGCCAATCGCCCTGGGATGCGATCCACCTTACCTCACAGCGGCCAGAGGCCACGCACGCCGTCCAGCGAAATGCCGTACCGCCAGAGGTAGGCACCGACGGCCGCTCCGAGCAACACGATCATCGCCGCCGAGGCCGCCCGTACTTGGTTCCGGTACTGCGGCTGCTGGGCCTTCGCTTTGGCCGCTTGCAGCCGGGAACGCACCGGGGCGAGTAGTTTCTGGGCCCACACGTACTCCGAGGCGAGCACGATGAGGCCCAGCGCGATCATCGCCCACCCGGGACCGGGCAGGACGAGCAGGACGACGCCGAGGCACATGAGGGTGACACCGACGACGAATACGGTGATTCGCCAGGCGGTGTCCAGCAGCCAGTGCCGTCGGAACCAGCCCCGGAACCGCTGGTTCCAGGCTAGATCCGTCTTCGGTTGTGTCACGTCTCACAGCCTAAATCGGTTACGCGTTGCTTCGGTAGGGCACAACATGGACGTCAGGTCCACGGAGGAGCACATGCAGACAGGTCCCATTCCGGCCATTGTGACGGCTGAGATCACCCTGAACCTTGTCATCGGTTCGGAGTACGGCATGCCCGTGCCTGCCAACTTCCACTACTCGGCCCATGAACCATTGTCCGTCATCGCCGAATTCAACGGCGGTGGGGTCGCGGTGCAATGGGTTTTCGCCCGTGAACTCCTGCAGGGCGGCACCGAACGGCCCATCGGCGACGGCGATGTGACGTGCTGGCCCGCGACGATCGCCGGCGAGCCGGTGGTGTGCATCGCATTGCGGTCGCCTTCCGGCCAGGCGCTGCTCGAGGCGCCGGCCGCGGAGATCGCGCAGTTCCTCAGCCGCTCCTACGAAGTTGTGCCCGAGAGTGCCGAAGCCGACTTCCTCGACATCGATGGGCTCATCGCGGATCTGCTCGACGACTCCCATTAGTTTGGGTGCGTGCCCACGCCGGATATCGATGAGTTGGTGAGCCTGCGGCAGTTCGAACCTGCCGCCGAGAGCCTGCTGGATCCGACCATCTGGTCCTACGTGGCCGGTGGCGCCGGCGATGAACAGACCCTTCGGCGCAATCCGCAAGCCTGGCAGGACATCCGCCTCGCCCCCCGCGTCCTTCGAGACGTCAGCACCGTCGAGACGGACATCGACCTGCTCGGGACGTCGCTGCCCCATCCCGTGATGCTCGCGCCCACAGCCCGTCACCTCGCCTATGGCGCCGGGTGGCGAACTCGACACCGTGGCAGGCGCCCAGGCGGCGGGAGCGCTCTACGTGCAGAGCAGCTTGGGCAGCACCGCTCTGGCCGAGGTGGCACGGGCGGCCTCCGGCCATCCGTGGTGGTTCCAGCTGTACGTCCAGCGCGACCGGGGATTCACCGCCGAACTGGTCGCCGCCGCAGTCGACGCCGGCGCCCGGGCTCTGGTGCTCACTGTGGACACTCCCACCCTGGGTGCCCGGGACCGCGATCAGCGAGACTCCCTGGGTCTCAAGGCCGGCCAGCCCTATCCCATCCTGGCCGGGGTGCAACTCGACGTCGAGGACGTACCCGGGCATCAGCGGGTGTACAACCCGCTGCTCGCGCCCGACATCACGTGGGACGACTTCGCCTGGCTGGTCGAGAACGCAGGTGTGCCGGTGATCCCCAAAGGCATCCTGCGCCCCGACGATGCCCGCACCGCGGTCGCGGCCGGAGCCGCCGCCATCGCCGTCAGCAACCACGGGGCGCGCAACCTCGACACCGTTCCGGCGACGGCCGAGGCGCTGCCGCGCATCGTGGCGGCGGCGGGTGACGTGCCCGTGATCGTAGACGGCGGGATCCGGCGCGGGACAGACGTGGCCAAGGCCTTGTGCTCGGGGGCCAGCGCGGTGATGATCGGCCGGCCGTACATCTGGGGACTGACGACCCACGGCGCCGCCGGGGTGCAGCGGGTCGTGGAGATCCTGCACACGGAACTGCGGATGGCCATGGCCCTGCTCGGTGCGCCCCGCATCGAGGACCTCACCACCGATCTGCTCTGGGACTAGCGCGGATCCGGATCGGCGGCACTTCGCCGCCGGAACTCCGCGGCCACCGCAGCCGTCACCGGACCGGGCGCGGTCAGAGCTGCGACCGTCCACACGATCCACGGCGTGGACGTCACGCGTGCTGGAGGTGAGGAAGACCTCGTCGGCGGTGGCCAGGATCGACAACGGCATCGACTGTTCGGTGACATCGCACCACTGGACCACCAACTCCCGGGTGATACCGGCCAGACAGCCGTCGGACAGCGGCGGGGTCAGCACCTGGCCATCGACGACCACGAAGACGTTGCTGCCGGTGCCCTCGCAGAGATTCCCTTCGAGGTTGCCGAGCACCGCCTCGCTGGCCCCGGCCGCCCGGGCCTCGGCCAAGCACACGGCGTTCTCCGCGTACGACGTGGTCTTCAGGCCCGCCAGCGGGGAGCGCTCGTTGCGCGGCCAGCGACTGGTGGCGATCTGGGTGGTGGCCGGCCAGGGCGACCCCGGCATGCTGACGCACGCCAAGGTGGTGCCCGCGTCACCCCGGCCGGACCCCAGCGGTCCGGGGCCCGAGGTGTACGTGATGCGCAGGACGCCCAGCGGGAACGGCTCGCGCGACGTCACCTCCGCCACGGCCTCCCGCAGCATCGGTTCATCGACCGGCGGCAAGTCCCAAGCCGGCGGCGGATCGGTTCAACCGCTGGATGTGCTGGGTGAGCGCGAACGGCACACCGGCCACGGTCTTGAGCGTCTCGAACACGCCGTCACCGACCGTGAAACCGTGGTCTATGACGCTGATCGCACTGTCGGAAACCGGCCCCGATCGGCCGTTGATCCAGCACCACACAATGGCTAGCCTGCCACGGCCTGCGCGATAGCGATCAACCTTTCGGCCTTCAATTGCGTCTCGCGCCACTCCCCCGCCGGATCGCTGCCCCACGTGATGCCGGCGCCGGTGCCGAAATTGAGCATGCCGGAGTCGAGCCAGAAGGTGCGGATCGCCACTCCCAGCTCCGCACGTTGGGCGTCGGCATCGATCCAGCCGAAAGCCCCGCAGTACCACTGCCGCGGTACCGGCTCGACCTCCGCGATCACCTCGAGGGCGGATGACTTCGGAGCCCCGGACACGCTTCCGGGCGGGAACGTTGCGCCGATGATGTCCGACCACGGACGGTCGGCCACGTCGCAGGTGACCGTGCTGACCAGGTGGTACAGGCCCGGGTA
>CAVTCZ010000003.1:0-157311 GCA_963733395.1 uncultured Actinomycetota bacterium | reverse complement strand
CCACTGGGTACTGGTCAGCGCGTCGGTCTTCAACAGGTCCGTGAGGACACCTCCCCGTGCGATCAGGACCGCGAGCGCGATCTCCACGAGGGCAGTGATGTTCAACGTGGCGTTGTCGAACGTCTCCACCCGCAGGGCGGTGCCCTTCTGATCACGGCTCTCGAAGGCGGCGACCACCAGCATCAGCGAGAACGCGACCAAGCCCATCGTGCTGCCGATCTCGACCTTGTCGAACTGGTTCTCCCCGAACACGATGATGGCGTTGATCGAGACCGCCATGAACAGCCCGGTCAGGCCCACGGTCGTGATGACGGCCGGGGACATGATCGAGGCGGCTCGCGGGCGCGGCTTGCGCAGCATGAGCCCAGGGGTCTCCTTGTCCAGACCCAGCGCGATGCCGACCGGGGCGGTGATCAGGAAGTTGATCCACAGGATCTGGGTGGCCGAGAACGGCTGCCCGGCGGCGATGTTCAGGATGCTGGCCATCAGGAACGTCACCACGTAGGTGACCAGGGCGATCAGCATGAACCGGATGTACTTGAGCATGTTGTCGTAGAGCTTGCGGCCCTCGGACACCGCCCGCACGATCGTGGCGAAGTTGTCGTCGGTGAGGATCATCCGACTGGCGTTCTTCGCCACCTGGGTACCCGAGCCCATCGCGATGCCGATGTCGGCGGCCTTGATGGCCGGGGCGTCGTTCACCCCGTCGCCGGTCATGGCCACGACCTCGTCCTTCTTGCGCAGGGTCTCGACCATCAGCACCTTGTGCTCCGGAGCCACCCGGCCGACCACACCGATGTCGTCGATGCGATCCAGGCGCTCAGCCTCGGACATGGCAGCCAGCTCGGTGCCGAGGATCGCCTCCCCGGGGATTCCGAGCTGCTTGGCGACCGCGGCACCGGTGACCACATCGTCGCCGGTCACCATGCGCACCCGGATGTTGGCCGACTGCGCGTCCCGCACGGCGTCCATGGACTCCTTGCGCGGTGGATCGATCATCCCGACCAGGGCCGTCATCTGCAGATCGGTGATCATGGCCAGCAGGTCGCCCTCGGGGTCGAACGACCCGGGATCGATGTCCTTGACCGCTGCTGCCATCACCCGCAGACCCTTGCCGCCGAGCCGCTGCATCTGCTCGTCCGCGCGCTGGTTGGCATCGTCGGTCCAGGCAACCTCCTCGCCGTTGGCCAATGCCGACGTGGCCTTGGCGATCACCGCGGGGCCGGCGCCCTTGACGAAGACCCGCACCACCGGGTTCCCGGAGGCGTCCTTCGCCTGGCAGAACACGGCCATGAACTTGTACGTGGGGTCGAACGGCAGGGTCGCCAGTCTCGGGTACTGCTCCTGGGTGCCCTCGGCGTCCACCTTCGCCTTGTGGCCCAGGACCAGCAGTGCACCCTCGGTCGGATCGCCGACCACCTTGCCGCCGACGAGTTTGGCGTCGTTGCAGATGAGGAAGGGCAGGATGGCCGCCTCGATGGTGTTCGTGTTCCCCACGGTGTGCTCGATCTGCCCGTCGAGGCCGTAACCCATGCCGGTCACCGCGTAGCGATCCGTGGGGTCGATCACCTCGACGACCGTGACCTGGTTCATCGTCAGCGTGCCGGTCTTGTCGGAGTTGATGGCCGAGGTCGAACCCAGCGTCTCCACCGAGTCCAGGCTCTTCACGACTGCGCCGTGCTGGGCCAGTTTCGTGGAGCCGGTCGAGAGGATCACCTGCAGGACCGTGGGCATCGCCATCGGGACCGCGGCCAGCGCCAGCGCGATCGCCGTCGTGAAGATGACCTGGGTGGACTCACCCCGGGAGATTCCCAGGGCGAACATGATCGCGATGGTGAGGCCGGCGGCCCCCGCGATCCACAGCGTCAGGGTGTCCAGCTGGGCAGTGAGCGGGGTCTTGAGCGTCGGGGCCGATTTCAGCATGCCGGAGATCTTGCCGACGGCCGTGTCGGCACCCGTCCCGGTGATGATCATCACGCCGCTGCCATGCGTGACCGGGGTGTTCATGAACGCCATGTTCACCTGGTCGCCCAGCACCGGATTCGGGTCGGTGATGACGTCTGACGCTCTTGGACGCCGGCACGCTCTCGCCGGTCAGCGCCGACTCGTCGATCTGCAGGGAGGTGGCTTCGAGCAGCCTGCCGTCGGCGCACACATCGTCGCCGGCAGAGAGCAGGACCACGTCGCCGACAACCACCTGATCGGCGTCGACCTTCACCTCCGTGCCGTCCCGGCGGACCCTGGCCGAGGTCTTCAGCATCGACTGCAAGGCGTTCATGGCACTCTCGGCCTTGCCCTGCTGGCGCAGCCCGCCGAGTGCGTTGAGAGCGGTGATCAGCAGCACCACCAGTCCGGTGGTGACCTGCCCGATCAGGATCGACGCAACCGCCGCCCCGACCAGGATGATCTGCATGTAGCTCTTGTACTGGGCCAGGAACCGCCTCCAACCCGGCGCCGGCTTCTCGGCCGGCAGGGCATTGGGCCCGTTGCGCTTGAGCAGTTCGGCGGCCTTGCCGGCCGATAGGCCCTGTGCCGGATCCACCCCGAGTCGCTGGACCACCTCATCGGCGGACAGTGCGTACCACTGCTCGGCTCCGGACGTTGCGGTGTCCGGTGCGGCCTCGCTCTGCGTCATCGTCGGCTCCTCCCTCAGCGCCTCTCGGCGATCAGTCTCATCGGTTCATCGTGTCGGCAGCCCGGGTGGGCGTCGCCAGCCACTGCCGGCACCCTGACTCCCCGCTGACATCCGAGGTCCAGCATCGGTGCTCAGAACGGTGTCGGGATGCGGTGCAGCGGCATGTCGGGCTCGACGTACCCGCGGGGGGTCGGCTTCCTGGGCATCTTCGTCTGCGACGGCGGCAGCGGCTCGTACGGGATCTGGCTGAGCAGGTGCGAGATGATGTTCAGCCGGCCGCGCTTCTTGTCGTCGTTGTCCACCACGAACCACGGCGCCCAGGACGTGTCCGTGGCCGCGAGCATCGCGTCCCGCGCCCGGCAGTACTGGTAGTGGCGGCTGTAGGACTTCAGGTCCGTCGGGGACAGCTTCCACACCTTGCGCGGGTCGTCGATCCGGTTGCCCAGCCGCCGGGTCTGCTCGGCAACGCTCACGTTGAGCCAGTACTTGAGCAGGATGATCCCGTTGTCGACCATGGCCTTCTCGACCGCCGGGGTCATCTCCAGGAACCTGTCGGTCTGCTCCTGCGTGCAGTAGCCCATCACCGGCTCGACGCCGGCCCGGTTGTACCAACTGCGGTCGAAGATCGCGACCTCGCCGGCCGCCGGGAAGTGCGCCATGTAGCGCTGGACGTACATCTGGGACTTCTCGCGCTCGGTCGGGGCCGGCAGTGCGATGTGCTTGAACACCCGCGGGCTGGTGCGCTCGGTGATGCGGCGGATCGTGCCGCCCTTGCCCGCGGAATCCAGGCCCTCGAACACGATGCAGATCTTCGCCCCTGAAGCCTTGACCCACTCCTGCATGGCCACCAGTTCGCCCTGCAGCACCCGCATGTGCTGCTCGTATTCCTTGTTCTTCATCTTGGGCGGTGGGCCCGAGGCCTGGACCTGCGCATCGGCTGGTGCCGAATCTTGGTGCTTCTTGTGCTTCTTGCCCATGATCGCCACTCCTCGCGTCGGCCGGTGCAGAACTAGCTGAAACCAGGGATCCACCGACCCCAATTCACCGACGAGACTACTCCCGGATCGCAGTCGCGGGGTTCACCCTTGGCGGGTGAGCGGCGACCTGGCTAGGACTTCGAGGTCATCGATTTCAGGAACAGCGCCATGTTCGCGGGCTTCTCGGCCATTCGGCGCACCATGTAGCCGTACCAGTCGCCGCCGTAGGGCACGTAGACGCGCATCCGCTCGCCGGCCTTGGCCAGGCGGCGCTGTTCATCCGGGCGCACGCCGTAGAGCATCTGGTGTTCGTAAGTGCCTTTGGCGCGATCCGCCCGCGTCGCCAGCGCGCCGGCGATCTCCACCAGCCGTGGATCGTGGGAGGCGATCATCGGGTAGCACGGGGAGTCGAACAGGATCCGCATGCAGCGCACGTAGGCCTTGTCGACGTCCTCCTTGGCCTGGAACGCCACCGACTCCGGCTCCTTGTAGGCACCCTTGCACAGCCTGATCCGGGAGCCGTCGTAAGCAAGGTCGCGGCAGTCCTGCTCGGTGCGGTACAGGTACGCCTGCAGCACGGCACCGGTGGCTGGGAAGTCCTGGCGCAGTTCGGTCAGGATGCCCAGTGTGGAGTCGGTGGTGGTGTGGTCCTCCATGTCGAGGGTCACCGTGGTCCCCACCCCGCTGGCCGCCTCACAGATGGTGCGCGCGTTCTCCAGCGCGATCTTCTCGCCGTCGCCGGGCAGCGCCTGACCGACAGCCGACAGTTTCACGGAGACCTCCGCCGCCGCGGCCAGTCCGGCCTCATCCAGACCCTTGAGCAGGGCCAGGTAGGCGTTGCGCGTGTCGTCGGCCTGGCTGCGCTCGACGGTGTCCTCGCCCAAGTGGTCGATCGTGCTGAGCAAGCCCTCACCGGCCAGTTCCCCCGCGACCCGCACGGCGTCCTGCTCGGTCTCGCCGGCGACGAACCGGGTCACCACGTTCCGGGTGACGGGCGCGTTCGCGGAGATCTCCGCGATCTTCTTCTGCCGCGAAAGGCTCAAGAGTGCTTGCCGGATCACTGACGACCTCCCTGAAGGATTCGAAAGCCAGGCTATCCGCCGCCAGCGGCCTTTGGCTCGGTGGTCTTGACCTTGCTCGCGGCCTTCGCCGGGGCCGGCTTGGTCTTCTGCAGCGGCTTGGTCGGGTCCAGCCAGTTCTGGATGGTGGGGGCCACCAGCTTGACCAAGTCGTCCTCGGGCATCGAAGCCACCGGCTCGAGGCGCACGACGTAGCGGATGGTGCCGATCCCGATCAGGTAGGACACGATCAGGTTCACCCGCAGGCGGGCATCGGGGACACCCAACGTGCGCACGAGCCGGTCGACGAAGGAGCGCTCGATGAAGTCCTGCATCCCGCGGGCCGCCTTCGTGGCCGAGGCGCCGGCCTGGAACAAGGCGATGAAGTCGTTGCGGCTGTCCTCGTCGGCCAGCAGGTCCAGCGTGGCCCGGGTCAGCCGCTCCCCCATGCCGTCGAGGCCGGGGGCGACCAGTTCCGGCACCGCACTGGCCGGATCGAAGGGCAGCTTCATGGCCGCGGCGAACAGGGACTCCTTGGAGTTCCAGTACCTGTTGACCACCTCGGGGGCGACGCCAGCGGCGGCAGCGACACCCTTCATGGAGGTGCGCACGTAACCGCGGGCGTGGAAGGCCGCGCGGGCGGCATCGAGGACCGCGTCCCGGACGTCGTCAGTTCCCATACGCCCCAGCCTATTGGGCGTGGCCGGAAATGCCCGTCACCGCGCTTTGTGCAGTGCCGACGCCGGCGGACCCCCTCCCGCGGGTTGACGGACCGCCTCCTTCAGGTTTTGTGACGCTGTTTCCCTGCGCACCGGCGTGTCGCGGGCAACAACGTCACAGAACTCGCGAGTCCTGGACCACCCCCTCAGGGAACGTCGAGGTGCAGCCGGGCGAATGCCAGCGCCTCCACCAGGTCCCGCTCCCGCTCGGTGCGGTTGGCGGCCTTGCGGGTGCTCACCTCGACCACCACCACCCCGTCGAAGCCGGCGCCGGCGAGGCTCTCCAGCACCTCCCCGCACGGCTGGTTCCCCCGGCCGGGGATCAGGTGCTCGTCACGGCTGCTGCCGCTGCCGTCGGCGAGGTGGATGTGGGTCAGCGCCGATCCCAGGTCGCGGACCATGCGCTGCGGGTCGGTGCCGCTGACGGCGGTGTGCGACATGTCCAGGGTCGTGTGCGGGTAGTCCTCGTCCCGGATGTCCCAGCCCGGCGAGTACGCCGCCAGTTCCCGGCCACCCGCGCGCCACGGGTACATGTTCTCCACGGCGAACCGGATGTCGGTCTCGTCCTGCATCCGGCGCAACCCGCGCAGGAAGTCCCGGGCGTAATCCCGCTGCCACCGGAACGGCGGGTGCACCACGACGGTGCCGGCCCCGAGGGTCTCGGCCGCCGCCCTGGCCCGAACGAGTTTGGCCCACGGGTCGGTCCCCCACACCCGCTGCGTGATCAGCAGGCAGGGGGCGTGCACGGCCAGGATCGGGGTCGCGTAGTGGTCCGAGAGCCTGCGCAGCGCATCCGGGTCCTGCGACACCGCGTCGTTCATCACCATGACCTCGACGCCGTCGTACCCCAGCCGCGAGGCCATCTCGAAGGCGGCGGCGGTCGATTCCGGATAGACCGAGACGCTGGACAGTGCCACCTTGATCTTGGCCTTGCCCTTCGGACGTGTCACCTCCCCAGTGTGGCAATCGCGGTCCGGTGATGGGCGGCAACGCCCCCTCAGATCGCGTCCAGCCGTTCCAGGATCACACCCTCGCGCAACGCCCACGGGCAGATGACCAACTCACTGACCCCGGCGATGTCCATCACGGCTTCGGCAACGACCGCGCCGGCGACCAGTTGCCGCGCGCGCCCCACGGACACCCCGGGCAGTTCCGCCCGCTTGCTCGCCGGCAGTTCCGCCAGCTTCGGAACCCAGGTCGCCAGATCGGAACGGGTCAACGTGCGCCGGACGTACTGACCCTCCGCGCTCGGCGCAGCGCCGGCGATGCGCGCCAACTGCCGCAGCGTCTTGCTCGTTGCCACGGACAGCTCCGGCTGACCGAACCGGGTCAACCGGCCCACCACCGAGGCGACCTCCGCGCGGGCGAACTTGCGCAGTTCCTTCAACTGCGACGCCGTGGGCGGGTCGTCGGGCAGCCAGTCCCGGGTGAGCCGACCGGCACCGAGCGGCAGCGACAAAGCCACATCCGGATCCTCGTCGGCCCCGGAGGCCAGTTCCAGCGAACCGCCGCCGATATCCACCACCAGCAGCCGGCCACTGGACCATCCGAACCAGCGGCGTACCGCCAGGAACGTGACCCGGGACTCCCGCTCGCCGCTCATCAGGTCCACCTCGACCCCGGTGCGGCGCAGCACGTCGGCGAGCACCTGCTTGCCGTTGGGCGCCTCCCGGATCGCACTGGTGGCGAACGCCATGACCTCGGTCACGCCGGCGTCCTCGGCGATCTGCAGGGAGTCCTCGACGAACTCCACGAGCTCCTCCGTGGCGGCATCGTCGATCGTGCCATCGGGCAGCAGGTGCTCGGCCAACCGCAACTCCACCTTGTGCGACAGCGCGGGGACCGGCGCGGCACCGTGATGGGCGTCGACGACCAGCAGGTGCACGGTGTTCGAGCCGATGTCCAGCACGCCGAGTCGCATGGCTCAAGGGTATGCCTCGTAGTCTGGCCCGGTGCCTGAAGTCCCCCTCGGTTTCCCCCGCGATTGGCTGGAGTTCACCGACCCCGCCGACCCCGAACGCATCTACCGGTGCGACCTGACGTGGCTCACCAGCCGCTGGACCTGCATCTTCGGCCGCGGCTGCGGCGGGATCTCCGAGCACATGCCCGACGGCGGCTGCTGCACCCTCGGGGCGCACTTCAGCGACAAGGACGACCGCAAGCGGGTCGAGAGCTGGGCGCAGCGACTCACCCCCGCGGACTGGCAGTACCACGATGTCGCGGCCCAGAAGGGCATCGTGATGAAGGACCCCGAGGGCAGCAAGCAGACCCGGGTGGTGGACGGCGCCTGCCTGTTCCTCAACCGCGCCGGCTTCGACGGCCCACTCGGGTGCGCACTGCACGCCTTGGCCGGGCGCGAGGGGATCTCCCCGGTCACGACGAAACCGGACGTCTGCTGGCAACTGCCGATCCGGCGCACGTTCGAGCATGAGGAACGCCCGGACGGCACCACGGTGCTGGTGGTGGGGATCGGCGAGTACGACCGCCGCGGCTGGGGTCCCGGTGGGCACGACCTGAACTGGTACTGCTCGTCCAACACGGAGGCACACGTCGCCGACGATCCGGTCTACATCACCGAGCGCGACGGCCTCGTGGAGATGATGGGCCGGCACGCGTACGACGTGCTGGCAGCGGCCTGCGAGGCCCGGGAACGGGCTCGCCGCCGGGGGTTGGACACCGCCCGCCACCCCGCCGACCCGGATTGACCCGCCGTGGCTCATCCACAGCGGTGGGCGCGGCGGGCCGGCCGTGTCGTACCCGCGACCTAGGCTGGCGCACGTGGCCAAGACCGAGTACCAGTGCAACGACTGCGGCAATCGCACAGCCAAGTGGCTGGGCAAGTGCCCGGGCTGCGAGCAGTTCGGCACCCTGACCGAGGTGCTCCCACAGTCGCGGCCGAAGCCGGGTTCGAAGACCCGGGGCCCGGCGGGGGAACCCACCCGGGCCGCCCGGCCGGTCGTCGATCTGCGCTCGGAGACCCACAGTCGGCAGAGCACCGGCGTCGGGGAGTTCGACCGCGTCCTGGGCGGCGGGCTCGTCCAGGGGCAGGTGGTGCTGGTGGCCGGCGAGCCCGGGGTCGGCAAGTCCACGCTGCTGCTCGACGTCAGCCACCGGTTCGCGCAGCGCAACGGCACCGTGCTGTACGTCTCCGGCGAGGAGTCCGCCGAGCAGATCGGGCTGCGCGCGCGCCGGATCGGGGCGATGCATCCGGACCTGCTGATCGCCGACGAGACCGAACTCGAGCAACTGCTGGCACATGTGGCCAGCGTGCGGCCGGCGCTGCTGGTCGTCGACTCCGTCCAGACCATCGCGACGGCGTCCATCGACTCCCGCGCCGGCGGCGTGGCGCAGGTCCATGAGGTGACCCAGGTGATCACCCAATGGGCCAAGACGCACCACCTGCCGACGCTGCTCGTGGGCCAGTCGACGCGGGAGAACTCCGTTGCCGGGCCACGCGCGCTGGAACATCTGGTGGACACCGTGGTCACGTTCGAGGGCGACCGGACCTCCGCGCTGCGCATGTTGCGCTCGGTGAAGAACCGGTTCGGGCCGACCGACGAGGTCGCGTGCTTCGAACATGACGAGGACGGCCTGCGGGAGGTCGCCGACCCCTCGTTCCTGTTCCGCAAGGTCCGCGAGGAACCGGTGGCCGGATCCTGCCTGACCGTCACGATGGAGGGCCGCCGGCCACTGCTGGCCGAGATCCAGGCGCTGGTCGCCTCGACCGCCGCCCCGGCTCCCCGGCGATCGGCCACCGGATTGGAACTCAACCGGACGACCATGCTGGTGACGGTCACCGAGAAGGCCGGCCAGTTCCAGTTGAACAACCGCGACGTCTACGCCGCCACGGTCGGCGGGGCGAAGGTCAGCGACCCCGGCAGTGACTTGGCGCTGTGCCTGGCGGTGGCGTCGGCGCGCCTCGACACCGCCCTGTGGGCTGACACCGTGGCCATCGGCGAGGTGACGCTGTCCGGCGACCTGCGGGTGGTCCCGGGCCTGGCAAAGCGCATCGCCGAGGCCGCCCGGCTCGGATTCAAGCGGGTGATCATCCCGGCCGACGCCGGGCGGCACCCGGACGTGGTGCGGGCTTCCGACGGCTTGGCCGTGCAGCCGATCAACCGCCTCAGTGACCTGCTGGGGGCACTGCGCCGCATCCCCCCGCACCCCGCCGGCCGCCCCGATCTGCGGCCGGTGAACGCCCCGTTCTGAACCGGCTTCGGCATCGCCGCGCCGAGAACTCCACCCTCGGGCGATAATCGTCGGTAAGTCGAGGGAGAAGCCCATGGAAAGAGCAGCGCGGATACGGGCGGCGCTGGCTCAGGTCGCGCCCGGGACGCCTCTGCGGGAGGGCCTCGAGCGGATCCTGCGCGGACGCACCGGCGGCCTGATCGTCCTCGGCAACGACGACGTGATCGAAGAGATCTCCGGCGGCGGCTTCGGCATGGACGTCGAGTTCACCTCCACCGGCCTGCGGGAACTGGCGAAGATGGACGGCGCCGTGATCCTCGACCGGAACGCGACCCGGATCGTGCGGGCGGCGGTTCAGTTGATGCCGGATCCCACGATCCCGACGCAGGAGACCGGCACCCGGCACCGGACCGCCGAACGGGTGGCGGTGCAGACCGGCTTCCCGGTGATCAGCGTGAGCAAGTCCATGCAGACGATCGCGCTGTACTACGACGGCCAGCGCAAGGTGCTGGAGGACTCCACGGTCATCCTCGGCAAGGCCAATCAGGCGCTGGCAACCCTGGAGCGCTATCGGCAGCGCCTCGACGAGGTCGGTTCGACCCTGTCCGCGCTGGAGGTCGAGGACCTGGTCACGGTGCGAGACGTGTTGCTGGTCACCCAGCGACTCGAGATGGTGCGGCGGATGTCGGCGGAGATCGACGAGTACGTGGTCGAGCTCGGCGGCGACGGCCGGCTGTTGGACCTGCAGTTGCGAGAGGTGGTCAGCGGGGTGGGCGCCGACCAGGTGCTGCTGCTGCGCGACTACCTGCCCGATTCCGACGACTACCGGCACACGATCGCAGTCCTCGACCAGGCCGACGACTCGGCCCTGCTGGATCTGCTGCAACTGGCGCAGGTCATGGGTCTGGCCACGGACCTCGAGGGGTTGGACCGACCCTTGAGCCCACGCGGCTACCGGCTGCTGGGGCGGGTGCCGCGGTTGCCCGAGAGTGTGGTCGAGCGGGTCATCGACCACTTCGGCAGCCTGCAGAAACTACTCGCGGCCAGCATCGACGACTTGCAGTCGGTCGAAGGGGTCGGCGAGGCGCGTGCCCGCAACGTGCGCGACGCCCTGTCGCGGCTCGCGGAGTCGTCGATCCTGGACCGCTACCAGTAGCGACCTAACCGAGCGAGAACGACACCGGATCGCTGGTCACCGCACCGTTGGTCGCCTCCACCTGGTAGGCGCCGGCCACGGCCGGGGTGGCGCTGGCGCCGCACCCGTTGGCGGTCACCGTGGCGTCCCAGGTCCCCTTGACCGCGAACGCCTCGCCCGCGGGGATCTCCTCCTCCTGGGACTCGCCGGTCCCGGTGCACGCGTCCGAGGACCAGACGTCGAATCCGCCGGAGGTGACCGTGAAGGTGTTGGCCGCGGGGCCGACATCCCGGACACAGGCGGCGGTGCCGGTGTTGCTGATCTTCATCACGAACTCCACCGGACCGCCGACCGAGTAGGTCTGCTGGGCCGTCGTCACCGTGACGGCGATGTCGGTGTCGAGGCACGGCAGCCCCGGACACTGCCGGGGATCCAGACGCCGAACTGCTCGCCGACGGGGAGGCCGCGGTCAGCGTGGGCAGCGGGGTCGGGCTGGTGCTCGATGCCGCCGGTTGCGCCGACCCGCCCGGGGAGATCAGCCACCACAGCAGCGCCAACACCACCAACACGCCCAGGATCACCACGATCCGGCGCCGCCAGTAGACACTGGCCGGCTCCGGGCCCACCGGGTTCAACAACGAACTCATGACAGCCACGGTATGCAAGGCCGCAGTGACCACCGATGCCCGGGTCGGCGTGCGGCCCGGGCAGCACCGGCGAGAATGGCGGAGATGTCCCACGTCGATCGCGTTGTCACACAGTGGTTCGCCCAGCACCGGCGGGACCTGCCCTGGCGGTCCAGCGACCCGTGGGGGGTCTACGTCAGCGAGATCATGCTCCAGCAGACGCCCGTGGCCCGGGTTCTGCCCGCCTGGCACGCCTGGCTGGACCGCTGGCCGGAGCCGACGGCATTGGCAGACGACTCCCTGGGTGAGGCGATCCGCATGTGGGGGCGCCTGGGCTACCCGCGCCGGGCCAAGCGGCTGCACGAGGCGGCGGCGGTGATGCGCGACCGGTTCGACGGCCAGGTACCCGACAGCGAGCAGGAACTGCGGGAACTGCCCGGGGTCGGCGAGTACACCGCTGCGGCCGTCGCCGCGTTCGGCTACCACCGCGACACCGTGGTCGTCGACGTCAACGTGCGGCGGTTCCTGGTGCGGCTGTACACCGGACGCGACCCCGCACCGACGTACACCGCCGCCGAGCGGGCGCTGGCAGAACGGGTGTTCGCCGACCTGGAGGTTGCGGCACCGCGGTGGGCGGCCGCATCCATGGAGTTCGGGGCCCTGGTGTGCACCGCCCGCAACCCCGCCTGCACGCAATGCCCGCTGGCGAGCACCTGCGACTGGGCGCCGGGCGAGCGGATCACCCGCACGCAGACCTACGAAGGCACCGACCGGCAGGCCCGCGGGGCGGTGCTGGCCGCCTTGCGCGACGGACCCGCAGACGACTTCAGCTGGCACGACGCTGCCCAACTGCAGCGCGCGCTGGCTGGCCTGCTGGCCGACGGCCTCATCGTCCGGGACACCGCCTGGCGGCTGCCCGACTGACCGGAGGTTCGTAGTGCTTCGGATTTGAGCGGGGAGTCTGCGGATCCACCCGCCCGGCGAGCACCAGCCCCACAACCCAGGGAGAAACGACACCGATGGGCGCGATCAGCACCGAGCCGTGACCGCAACCCGCTGGCGTCGGGTCCACAGCCGGTCGATCCCCGTTCCTGACGCGTCGGATTCCCTAGGGAGTCAGTGCGGGTCGGGGTGGCTGGTGGCCGGACGCGAGTGTTGCACCGTTGCTGGTGCCCGGACGCGAGTGTTGCACCGTTGCTGGTTTTCGGGGTGCGAAACCGACAACCGCGCAACAGTCGCGGGGCCGGGCGACAACCGCGCAACAGTCGCGGTCCGCCGAGCCGTTGTGGACCTCAGTCGCACCACCCGGCGAACCCGACCCTGGGCGTTTCCCCGGCGACTCCCCGCTGAAATCCGAAGATCCATGTTCGTGACTCAGCCGCAACTGGTTGCACGCCAGTCACAAACATCCCGGCGGGTGCCGCTCAGCCCTCCGCAGCCTCCACCGGTGGCACGTCCGGAGCGGTCGCGGCGGCCGTGCCCTCGAAGGTGAATTCTGCCTTCATCCCCTCCCCCTCGACGTCCACCAGCACGATCTGGCCCGGTCCGAGCTCGCCGAACAGGATCTTCTCGCTCAGCGCGTCCTCGATGTCCCGCTGGATCGTGCGGCGCAGCGGCCTGGCGCCGAGCACCGGGTCGTAGCCACGGATCGCCAGCGCGTCCTTGGCCGCCTGGGTCAGCTCGATCCCCATGTCCTTGTCCCGCAGCCGCTCGTCCAACTTCGCGATCATCAGGTCGACGATCTGGACGATCTCGTCGCGGGTCAACTGGTGGAACACGATGATGTCGTCGATCCGGTTCAGGAACTCCGGCCGGAAGTGCGACTTCAACTCGTCGTTGACCTTGGCCTTCATCCGCTCGTACGACGTCTTGGTGTCGTCCTCGTTGGCGAACCCGAGGTTCACGCCGCGCGCGATGTCGCGGGTGCCGAGGTTGGTGGTCATGATGATCACGGTGTTCTTGAAGTCCACGACCCGGCCCTGGGAATCGGTCAGCCGGCCGTCCTCCAGGATCTGCAGCAGCGTGTTGAAGATGTCCGGGTGGGCCTTCTCCACCTCGTCGAACAGCACGACGGAGAACGGCTTGCGCCGGACCTTCTCAGTCAACTGCCCGCCTTCGTCGTAGCCGACGTAGCCGGGGGGCGAACCGAACAGCCGGGACACGGTGTGCTTCTCGGAGAACTCGCTCATGTCCAGGCTGATGAGGCTGTCCTCGTCGCCGAACAGGAACTCCGCAAGCGTCTTGGACAACTCCGTCTTGCCCACACCTGACGGCCCGGCGAAGATGAACGAGCCGCCGGGGCGCTTCGGGTCCTTCAACCCGGCGCGGGTGCGGCGGATCGCCTGCGACAGCGCGTGGATGGCCTGCTCCTGGCCGATGACCCGCTTGTGCAGTTCGTCCTCCATGTGGAGCAGCCGCTGCGACTCCTCCTCGGTGAGCTTGAAGATCGGGATTCCGGTCGCAGTGGCCAGCACCTCCGCGATCAGCTCGTCATCGACCTGGGCGACGACGTCCATGTCGCCGGCCTTCCACTGCCGCTCGCGCTCGGCCCGCTCGGCCATGAGCTTCTTCTCTTTGTCGCGCAGCGATGCGGCCTTCTCGAAGTCCTGCTCGTCGATCGCGGATTCCTTCTCCCGGCGGACACCGGCGATCCGCTCGTCGAGTTCGCGCAGATCCGGCGGCGCGGTCATCCGACGGATGCGCAGCCGGGAGCCGGCCTCGTCGATCAGGTCGATCGCCTTGTCGGGCAGGAACCGGTCGTTGATGTACCGGTCGGCCAGGGTCGCCGCCGCCACCAGCGCGCTGTCCGTGATCGTCACCCGGTGGTGGTTCTCGTAGCGGTCGCGCAGGCCCTTGAGGATCTCGATCGTGTGGGCCAGGGTCGGCTCGTTCACCTGGATCGGCTGGAAGCGGCGCTCGAGCGCGGCGTCCTTCTCGACGTACTTGCGGTACTCGTCCAGCGTGGTGGCACCGATCGTCTGCAGCTCACCGCGGGCCAGCATCGGCTTGAGGATGCTGGCGGCATCGATCGCGCCCTCGGCGGCACCGGCCCCGACCAGGGTGTGCATCTCGTCGATGAACAAGATGATGTCGCCGCGGGTACGGATCTCCTTGAGCACCTTCTTCAGGCGCTCCTCGAAGTCACCGCGATACCGACTGCCGGCGACCAGCGCGCCGAGGTCGAGGGTGTACAGCTGCTTGTCCTTGAGCGTCTCCGGCACCTCGTTGCGCACGATCATCTGCGCCAGGCCCTCGACCACGGCGGTCTTGCCGACCCCGGGCTCGCCGATGAGCACCGGATTGTTCTTGGTGCGCCGCGAGAGGACCTGCATGACCCGCTCGATCTCCTTCTCGCGCCCGATGACCGGGTCGAGTTTGCTCTCTCTAGCGGCTTGCGTGAGGTTGCGGCCGAACTGGTCGAGGACCAGCGACGACGACGGCGTGCCCTCCTGCGGCCCGCCGGCGGTCGCGGGCTCCTTGCCCTGATAACCCGACAGCAACTGGATGACCTGCTGGCGGACCTTGTTCAGGTCGGCGCCGAGCTTGACCAACACCTGCGCGGCGACACCCTCGCCCTCGCGGATCAGGCCGAGCAGGATGTGCTCGGTGCCGATGTAGTTGTGGCCGAGCTGCAGGGCCTCCCGCAGCGACAGTTCCAGGACCTTCTTGGCCCGCGGGGTGAAGGGGATGTGGCCACTGGGTGCCTGCTGCCCCTGGCCGATCATCTCCTCGACCTGCTGGCGCACCGCGTCCAGGGAGATGTTGAGGCTCTCGAGTGCCTTGGCGGCCACGCCTTCGCCCTCGTGGATCAGGCCCAGGAGGATGTGCTCGGTCCCGATGTAGTTGTGGTTGAGCATGCGCGCCTCTTCCTGCGCGAGCACGACCACCCGACGGGCCCGGTCGGTAAACCTCTCGAACATCCGATGACTCCCATCAAACGGTGATTTCTCACTCTAGCCTCGACCTACGACAACCACGAGGACACTTGTGCGCTTCCCGGCTTCGCCCTGGGTGAACGCCGATCGCCGTTCCCCGTCACACCCGGCGTCGCCGAACGGCACGTCGGGCCGCACCGGGCACCCGACCACGGCGGGTGCGGTCACTGGCCCGAGGGACCGACCCGCAGGTCGTGGCATGCCCTCAGGAACGACGACGCCGACCACGCCTGGTAGGCCATGCCCATGGGCCGTCCGGTCTCGCCGTGTGCCCATTCGTTGAACTCCCACTCGCCGTAGACACCGGCCTGGTTCAGCCGGGCGAGTTTCACGAGCTCCTGGTAGGCCATGTCCCGGTAACCCAGCCGCTGGATGAACCGCACCCACAGCCCGCCGATGAACGGCCAGATCCCGCCGTTGTGGTAGTGATGCGGCAGGTTCAGCAGATTCACCGTGTAATACGGCCGCCAGTCAGGGTCCCCGGAGTGCACCACCGGGTAGACGTTCTTCACGGGCCAGGGTTCGTTGATCCCGACCCCCCACATGAAGCGGAAGGCGATGTGCGCCCGGGCCACATCCAGCACGTTGAACAGGACGGCGAGGATGTTGCCGTAGACGTCGCACCGCCAGTTGAAGTCGAACGGCGTCACCTGCGCCAGCAGATACCGGGTGTCCCCCACGCCGAGCTGACGCTGCGTGAACCTCAACCCCGCGGCCTCGTCCCCCTCCGGCTTGGTGGTCGGCCAGAACCGCTCGAGAATCACACCGCGGATCGTCTGCGACCAGCGCAGATAGTCGGCGGCCCGCGCTGACTCCCCAGCCAGTTCGAGCATTCGCCCGAATGTGACGTTCGCCCGGTACCACAACACCTCGTCGACGAGGATGTTGTAGCTGCGGCCGAACAAATCCGTCCAGTCGCCGGCCTCGGGGATCTCCAGCAGTGCGTCGTTGTTGCTGTCGTGGGCGCTCAGCCAGTCCATGGCCCGCTGCAGGCCTCCGAGCCTGTCCCGCAGGAAGTCGATGTCGCCGGTCGTCCGGACGAACTCGTACATCGCGATCAGGGTCCACATACCGGCATCGATCGCGCTGATCCCGCCCACCCCGGAGTAGTCGGGTATGGCGTGGTCGATGCTGACGTTGGCCGGGATCTGGCCGACGGGGTTCATATGGTCCAGCAGCGTCTCGAGCGTGGCCCGGGCGCAGGCGCGGATGTCGGGATCCTCGACGTGCATCGACCCGATCACCGCGATGCAGCCGTCACGGGCCCACACGCTGCGGTAGTTGACAGCCGTACCGTGCAGCGCGTTGTCGAGCAGCGAACAAGCCGAGAAGCCCAGCGGTGTGATGTTGCGTCGCAGCGCCTCGATCGCCTTCTCGTAGGCCGTTTCGATCAGTTCCAGATCCTCCTGGCTGGGGCTGCCGACGTTCTCGGCGTTGAAGATCCGGCGGATGGCGGGGTCGATCGGCTGGATCAGTTGGTCGTCGTAGCGCGGCACCCGGTCGAGCACGCCGTAGTGCTGCAAACCCTCCAGGACCCCATCGGCGAAGTACTCGCGGGTCTGGTAGGTGGCGGCATCCACAGTGCGCGCGGACAGCTCCGGCTGCGCGTTCTCCACGATGATCCCGCGCACGCCGGGGACCAGGAACATGGCCGCGTCGTTGCCGGTGTCGCCCGCGACCAGCACCTCCTCCGGGTGGATGCCGAGTTTCCCGATCAGCCACAGCAGGGAGTTCCCCTTGTTCCCCATCCGGGGCAGGACGTCGAGGTCCCGGTCGCTTGAATACACCACGTTCACGCTCAATCCGGCGGCATCCAGGACGTACTCGAGTTCCTCGATCGTGTGGTCCTCGGCCCCCTCGAGGAACCAACTGGACTTGTACCGATGCTGGTACTCCTGGGGTTGGCGGCGCGCCGCGGTGGTGGCCTCCACGATCCGCTCGATCTTCTGGCCGTCCCAGCCGTCGGCCAGCGTCTCGGCGAACTCGTTCATCACCTCGCCCTTGCCGGCGTCGTACGCGATCGTGCCGACCCCGCAGATCGCGTAGTCCGGCTCTGGCAGGCCGGTGCTCGCGATCACGTCGAGGGCATCCTCGAGCAGCCTGCCCGTGGCGTAGGTCAGCAGCGGCCGGCCGTCCTCCGGGAGTGTGTGCCAGGCCAGGGCGAAGCGCGCTGTGGCATCCGGCTTGCCCAACAGCGTGCCGTCCAGGTCGGAGCAGAACATCCTGACGGACATGCGCCTCCTCTCGGCCGGACCGACGTCCGACAGCACACTATCGCCGACCGGTGGCTCAATCGAAACCGTCGGACACCTGGAAACTTGGCGTCGCCCGGGATTCCAGGGCGCTGACCAGCTGCTGGGCGATGCCTGTCCACGTGAACAGCGAGCGCACCCGGTGGGCGCCGTCGCGGTGCATGCTCTCCCGCAAGCGGCGGTACTTCAGCGCCTGGACGAGTGCGATGCCGAACTCGTATTTGTCCGTCGTGTCCGCGTACAGCGCCTGCCGCCCGAAGTACACCGCCCGCCACAGCCCGCCATGGGTCGTCATCACCGTGGGCGCCCCGCACGCCATCGCCTCCACCGCGGTCATGCCGAACGGCTCGTACCTGCTCGACAGGGCGAACACGTCGGCGGCGCGGTAGAAGTCGGCCATCTCGTCGTCGTGCAACGACCCGCTCAGGGTCACCCTGTCCTCAAGGCCGTAGCCACGGATCTTCGCCACGATCTCGTCGAGGATCTCGTTGTCGCCGTAATCGGAGGACTCCGCACCGCAGGCGATACGCAGCCGGGCCTGCGGAACTCGCTCGGCCACCACGCTGAAGGCGTCGACGAGCAGGTCGAAGCCCTTGTTGCGGGCCAGCCGGCCGATTGAGGCGACCACGGGGCCCTCGTAGCCGAGCGACGTGCGGATGCTCTCCCGGGTGGACTCGCTGACCGGGAAGAAACGGTTGTCGTCATACCCGGGCGGGATCATCTTCATGTGATCGGGGGCGACCTCGTAGTGCTCGCGCAACAGATCGACCTGCTGGGGGGAGGTGGCGACGACCAGGTCGCACTCCCGGTACAGAGTCATCTCGTGATGGATGCGGCGGCTGAAGTTGTACTGCAGTTCCATCTCTTCGGAGTTGATCGGGGAATCCTGCTCCATCTGGATCTTCTTCCAGATGCCCAGCGAGTGGGGCGTGTGGACGTGCGGAACGTCGAGCACCTCCGCCAGATGTTGCCCGGCAAGACCGGCGTCCCAGTAATGGCTGTTGATGAACTCGTAGGTCAGCCCCTTGGCCTTGATGAACCGCAGGGCATTCTCGCCCCACTCGGGCAGTTTCTTGTACAGGTACTCCTTGGGGATGAAGTCCCGTCCGCCGCAGGCCATGCGGATGATCCGGACATCGTCGTCGACGACCTCGATCTGGCGCTGCTTGTCGAACCGGCGGGTCCAGATGTCCACGGCGTACCCGAGCTGGGCCAACTTCTTGGACAGTTCGAGGACGAAGACCACTTGGCCACCGGTGTCCGGGGCCCCCAGGGGCGGGTCCGCCGCGACGTAACCGTGCGTGGAGACCATGGCAATGCGTTGCCTGCGGCGCCTCGGGGCCACCAGGGATCACCTCATCCACGTAGCCGAACCGGTGCCACCAGTCTACCCGCCGATGGCCCGGGCACTCCTGGCCGCAGCGAGGGACGCGGCAGATGCTGGCGGCCGGGGTACCCACGACGTGGCACGACGCATCCGGATGCGGCACCGTCTGTCCTCCCGCCAACCGGCCTCAACCCCACCGGCCGCACTACCCTTCACCGGGTGAGCGAGTACGAGCGGATGAAGCAGGCCGGGGGGATCGCCGGCGGCCCCGAGCAGGCCGGCCCCTGGTACCAGTGGGGCCCGTACCTCTCCGAACGGGCGTGGGGCACCGTGCGCGAGGACTACTCGACCGACGGCGACGCCTGGAAGTACTTCCCGTTCGAGCACGCCCACGCCCGCACCTTCCGTTGGAGCGAGGACGGGCTGGCGGGGTTGTCCGACCTGCTGCAGGACACCTGTTTCGCCATCGGCTTGTGGAACGGCCAGGACCGGATCCTGAAGGAACGACTGTTCGGTCTGGACAGCACGCAGGGCAACCACGGGGAGGACGTCAAGGAGTACTACTGGTACCGCGACGCCACCCCCTCGCACGCCTGGTTGCGCTGGCGCTACCACTACCCGCAGGCCGCGTTCCCGTACGACGATCTGCTCGCTGCCAACGCCGCCCGGGACCGCAGCGAACCGGAGTACGAACTCATCGACACCGGGGTGTTCGACGACGACCGGTACTGGGTCGTCGATGTCGACTACGCCAAAGCCACGCCCACCGACATCGGCATCCGGATCACGGTCACCAACGCCGGGCCGGACGAGGCCACGATCGACGTCCTGCCCACCATGTGGTTCCGCAACACCTGGGGGTGGGGCCGCGGCCACCCGGTGCCCGAGATGCGCATGGACTCGGGAGCCCTGATCGCCACCCACTGGCGCTCCGGCACCTACCACCTCGACCCCGGACCGCTGCCCGACGGCAGCCTGCCGACACCGGCGCTGTGCACCAACGAGACCAACGACGAGTTGCTGTTCGGCTCGGAGAACATCACCGCCTACCCCAAGGACGGGATCGATCGCCACGTGCGTCTCGGCGAGCCGAGCATCAACCCCGAGAACCGCGGCACCAAGGGCGCGTGGTGGTACCGGCTGACCGTTCCCGCGGGCGAGTCGCGCGAGATCCGGCTGCGGCTGTGGAAGTCCCCGGAGAACAAGCGCAACCTGAACGCCTTCGGCGACGATTTCGAGGAGTTGTTCACGACCCGGGAATCCGAGGCCGACGAGTTCTACGGCGACCTGGCGCCGGACAACTGCCCCGCGGACGAGGCGTTGGCGATGCGCACGGCTTTCGCCGGGATGATCTGGAGCAAGCAGTTCTACCGCTACGACATCCAGCGCTGGCTGGGCGGGGATCCGGGACAGCCTCCGCCGCCGCCACCGGAGGACCGGCGCAACCACACGTGGCCGCACGTCGACGCCTACGACGTCATCTCCATGCCCGACGCCTGGGAGTACCCCTGGTTCGCGGCGTGGGACCTCGCCTTCCACACCGTGGTCTTCACCCACATCGACCCCTCCTACGCGAAGTACCAACTGCTGCTGATGTGTCGCGAGTGGTACATGCACCCCAACGGCGCATTGCCCGCGTATGAGTGGAACTTCGGCGACATCAACCCGCCGGTGCACGCCTGGGCGGCGCTGCGGGTGTTCGAGATCGACGGCACGAAGGACTACGACTTCCTCGCCGAGGTGTTCCAGAAACTGCTCATGAACTTCACGTGGTGGGTCAATCGCGTCGACGCCGAGGGCAACAACGTCTTCCAGGGCGGCTTCCTGGGACTCGACAACGTCGGCCCGATCAATCGCTCGCAACTGCCGGCCGGCTGCGGCCTGGAGCAGGCGGACGGCACGGCCTGGATGGCGTTCTACTGCTTGAGCATGCTGCGGATCGCGCTGCGGCTGGCCGAGCACGACGCCGTCTACGACGCGATGGCGCTGAAGTTCGCCGAGCACTTCGCGGCCATCACCGACGGGATGGTGACCAGCGGCATGTGGGATTGGCAGGAGGGCTTCTTCTACGACCAGTTGCTGCGCCCCGACGGCACCAAGGAACCGCTGCGGGTGCGTTCCATCGTGGGCCTGATCCCGATCCTCGCGGCGGCCTGGATCGAGACCGACAAGGCACTGCAGCGCAATGCCAGGCTGTACGAGCGGTTCGCGGACTTCCTGCGCCGCCGCGGCCTGGACACCATCGACTCCGGCCGCGCAGGCTTCGTGTACCGCTCCCCCGAGCAGCACAAGCTGTTGCTCACGGTGCTCGACCCCGAGCGACTGCGGCGGGTCATGCTCGAGGTGCTCAGCGAGGACTCCTTCCTGTCGCCGCACGGCCTGCGCAGCCTCTCCAAGCGGCACCAGACCGCTCCGTTCTGCGTCTCGATCGACGGCCAGAGCTTCCAGGTCGACTACGAACCGGCGGAGTCGAACACGGCCATGTACGGCGGCAACTCCAACTGGCGGGGGCCGGTCTGGTTCCCGATCAACCACCTGGTGATCGAGGCGCTGGAGCGCTACTACATGTACCTCGGCGACACCTTCCAGGTGGAGTGCCCGACCGGCAGTGGCGAGATGGCCAACATGCGCGAGGTCGCCGACGAGTTACGGCGGCGGCTGATCAGCATCTTCCTGCCGGGGCCGGACGGCCGGCGGCCGGTGTTCGGCGACACGGAGAAGTTCCAGACCGACCCGCGGTGGAACTTCGCGCCGTATTTCTACGAGTACTTCCACGGCGACAACGGCGCGGGCCTCGGTGCCAGCCACCAGACCGGCTGGACGGGGTTGGTGGCCGATCTGATCATCGGCCGGATGGGCTGAACTCCTGCTGCCGCGGTTTCCTCCCGCGCGAGTGTTGCACCGTTGCTGCCCGCCCCGCGCGAGTGTTGCACCGTTGCTGGTTTGTGACCCTCGAAACCGACAACCGCGCAACAGTCGCGGTTCCCCGGTGACAACCGCGCAACAGTCGCGGCGCAGGCCCGTCACCACACCGGCTCAGACCAGACCCTGTCCCAGGTACCAGCCGGCGAACGCGGCCAGCAGACCCACCGCGAGGCTGGCCGCCACGTTCAGCAGGGCCGTGGCGCTGGAACCCTCTTCGGCCAACCGCACGGTCTCGAAGCCGAACGTGCTGAACGTCGTGAAGCCCCCGCAGAAGCCGGTGCCGAGCAGCAGGGCGACCTCGGACGGGACCCGCAGACCCAACAACACCCCGAGCAGCAGCGAGCCCAGCACATTGATCGTGAACGTCCCCCACGGGAAGACGCTGTCGTGCCGCGACTGCACGAACCGGTCCAGCAGCCACCGGCTCGGGGCGCCCACCGCGGCTCCCACCATGACCAGCAACAAGGTCACTGGCGACCCACGTACTTGATGACATTCACCGGGTCGAGGATCACCAAGCCCTCCGTGATGAGCTCGTCGAGTTCGGGGAGGAAGGCCTCGATCCGCTCCTTGGCGTCCACGATGACGATCGCCACCGGCAGGTCCTCGCTGAGACTCAGCAACCGGGTGGTGTGGATCCGGGACGAGGCGCCGAATCCCTCGATCCCGCGCATCACACTGGCGCCGGCCAGTCCCGCCGCATGCGCGCGGTGCACCACCTCGGTGAAGACGGGGCGGTGGTGCCACTGGTCGCTCTCTCCGACGAAGATCGTCAACCGCATAGCCGGGCCTTCGAGTTTCATGATTCCTCCTTCAGGACGGTGCGGGCCAGCGCGATGCCCAGCCATGTGGCCAGCAGCCCGGCGATGACACTTCCGAACAGGTACAGCAGCGCCACCGGGACCCTGCCCTCGAGCAGCAGCCCGCGGGTTTCGGCGGTGTAGGCCGAGAAGGTGGTGAAACCGCCCAGCACACCCACCCCGAGGAATGGCCGCAGATACCGGCTCGGCCGCCAGACGTCGAGCAGGAACACCATCAGCGCACCGAGCAGGAAGCAGCCGGTCACGTTCTCCACCAGCGTGGCCCATGGGAAGCCGTCGGCGGCCAGTCCCAGGCTGAGCAGGTAGCGCGCCGCCCCGCCGATCGCCCCGCCGGCAGCGATCACCAGCGCGATGTCCCAACTGCGGGGCCGGCTGGCGGCCACGGCGAACGGGGACACGTCCGGATCCACCGGCAGACTGCGTTCCTCGGCCACGTTCACAAGGCTAGGCGCAGGCATCCTCCGAAGGCGGTGTTGATTCGCCAGCCGTCGCAGGTGACACTGGGTCTGGTGATCGACGCACTTGCTGCTGCCATTTTCGCGCTGCCCGCGGAGGAATCCCCGGCGCCGACCCCGACTCCCACGACCACCACCGAACCGGCGATCAAGAAGGCCCCGCCGCTGGCGGACGTCTACTCGGGCAAGGCGAAGATCCGCCCGGGCATGCAGGGTCGATCCGTGGAGCGCATCCAGGAACAGCTCAACGGCGTCGGCAAGCCCGCGCCCACCAACGGCGTGTACGACAAGGCCACGCAGAAGGCGTTCAAGTCGTTCCAGGACAAGTTCGGCTACTGGCCGACGGGCAACGTGGCCAAGGCGCCGGCGCTGAAACTGAAGAAGTTGTACGGCAACGGCAAGCTCCCGAAGGTCTGCAGCACCGGCCGGGTGTTGTGCATCGACAAGACCCAACTGGTGCTGCGGCAGATGGTCGGCGGCGAGCAGAAACTCGTGACCGACGTCCGCTTCGGCTCGGAGCAGACGCCGACCCGCAACGGCAAGTTCCGGGTCTTCTCGAAGATCCGCTACCTGATCAGCGACCTCGCCCACACCCCGATGCCGTACTCCATGTTCTTCAGCGGCGGCCAGGCCGTGCACTACTCCCCCGGCTTCCACCGGGACGGCTACAACGGCGCCTCACTGGGATGCGTCAACGTCCGCGTCTACCGCGACGCCCGCGAGTTGTACCAGACCACGCCGATCGGCACGACCGTCTACGTGTACCGCTCCTAACCTGCCCGAGCGCGGCGCAGGGAACAATGGCCCAGTGCGGCGATGGAACGTGGCGGTGGACCTGTGCCTGGTCGCTGCCTGCGCACTGATCGCAGCACTGCTCGAACAGGACGCCAACTGGGACCAGCTGCAGTACCACTACTGGTATCCCTGGCAGTTGTTCCACGGCGGTTTCGCCGATCCGGACCTCTACGGGGGCCGGTTCCAGAACCCGTTGCCGCAGGTCCCGTTCTATCTGCTGGCCGAAGGGCTGCCTGCGCAGTGGGCGCAGGCGGGTCTGGGGGCGCTGGCGGGAGTGGCCGCGGTCATCACCCGCCGGATCGCGGCCCGGGTTCTGCCGGCCGAGGGCGGCTGGCTACTGGTGCTCAGCACGCTGGCGGCTCTGCTCGGCATGGTCGGCGCGGCCTTCCGCAGCGAACTGGGCACCAGCTACAGCGATGTCCTGCTGGCTGCCATGCTGCTGGGCGGCCTGCTGCTGATCCTGCGGACGGGGACGTGGCCGACGGCCTGGGCAGGGCTGCTGGCGGGTGCGAGCGTGGGACTGAAGTACACCAGCGCGCCGTTCGCCATAGCTGCCGTGGTGGCGCTGCTGGTACTGCCCGCAGCCCGCGGCAAGCGGCTGCTGGCGTGGCTGGCGGGCGCTGTCGGCGGGTGGCTCTTGACCGGCGGCTGGTGGGCCATCGACCTGTGGCGCACCTACGGCAGCCCGGTGTTCCCCTTCTGGAACTCGCTGTTCGGAAGCCGCTGGTACCCCGGCGCGAACCTGACCGACGAGCGTTACGGCGTGGCCGGGGCCCGGGAGTGGCTGACGTGGCCCTGGGACATGGCAGGCGGGTCGGCGCGGGTACTGGACCTACCGGTGCGCGATCCGCGGTGGCTGCTGCTGATCGGCGCCGTCGTGGCGATCGCGGTGATGCACCGCCGGTTGACGTCGGCCGGCGCCGCGGTGGTGGCGTTCACGCTCACCGGCCTGGTCGTGTGGCTCGGCGTCTTCGGGGTGATCCGGTACGCGATCCCGGCGGAGATGATGGTCGGCGTGCTGGTGGTGCTGGCCCTCAGCCTGGCGGCGAGCCCACGGGTCGCGGCCGTGCTCACCCTGGCCCTGACAGTGGCTGCCGGAGCCCTGACCACCTCCGCGGCCAGCCGCCGGGTGCCCTTCTCGGACAACTGGTACGAAGTGCCGGCGGGCGCATTCTCGGCCGTGCAACCCGGGGACGTGGTCCTCGTCGACGGGCAGTACCCGAGCACCTTCCTACTGCCCGGACAACTGCCCGCGGGGGTCGATGTCCACGTGGTGCAGAAGGACTTCATCGGGACCCCGCTGCTGGGATGGCTTCGGGCGGAACTGACGGGCACCGTGTGGGTGCTGACCGGCAGGCCACCCTCGCAGGTGGACCCGGCGGTGGGAACGATTGACTACGGGCAGTGCGTGAGGATCAGGAGCAACATCGTGGACCGGTGGCTGTGCCCGTTGACCTGATGCTCGGTTGGCACGACGGGGCGGTGGACCCGCGGGCCGTCGCCCGGGCCGCGGCGACCTTGGCGCGCGGCGGCGTGGTCGGCCTGCCCACCGAGACCGTGTACGGCCTCGCAGCGCGGGCAACGGATCCGGCCGCGGTCGGCCGGGTCTTCGAAATCAAGGGCCGGCCGGCCGATCACCCGGTGATCGTGCACGTCGCGGGTCGAGCAGCCCTCGACGTCTGGGGCACCGCCGTGCCGCCCTACGCCGCCGCCCTGGCCGACGCGCTGTGGCCGGGGCCCTTGACGCTGGTGGTGCCCGCCGCCGACCACGTGGGCCGGTTCGTCACCGGCGGCCAGGACACCGTGGGCCTGCGTTGCCCGGCCCATCCGGTGGCACTGGCGGTCATCGACGCGGCCGGACCGGTGGCGGCGCCCAGTGCCAACCGGTTCGGGCAGGTCTCGCCCACGTCGGCCGCTGACGTCCTCGCCGACCTGGGCGAG
Organism: uncultured Actinomycetota bacterium; assembly: GCA_963733395.1. Taxonomy (GTDB): domain Bacteria; phylum Actinomycetota; class Actinomycetes; order S36-B12; family UBA10799; genus JADKAV01. The sequence goes on along the minus strand of CAVTCZ010000003.1, from coordinate 131,522 downwards.
CGGCTCGGACCCACCGACCTGGTCCTGGACGGCGGCGACTGCCCGGTCGGGGTGGAGTCCACGATCCTCGACTGCACCGGCCCACTGCCCGCGGTGCTGCGCTGGGGTGCGGTCGAGGTGGCCGACATCGAGCACGCCGCCGGGGTCGGCCTGGCCGCCGGCCCATCGTCGGTGCGCGCACCCGGCGGTCTCGCTTCGCACTACGCCCCGCGGGCCCGGGTCCACCTCGGGGATGCGGCCCGTGCGGGCGAAGGGTTCTTGGCCACGGCCGGCATTCCCACCCCTGCCGGTGCGGTTCGGCTGGCGGCCCCGGCCACGACCCGGGACTACGCCGCCGTGCTGTACCGAGCGCTGCGCGATGCTGATGCCCAGGGCCTGCCGGCGGTCTGGGCGGTACCGCCGGACGATGGCGCCGCCCTGGCGATGGCGGTCCACGACCGGTTGAGCCGGGCGGCTGCGCGCTGAGTCGCGCGGGGCCCGGCGGGGTGCCCGCGTTAGCCCAACGCCAACCGTTAGCCGAACGCCAACCGTTAGCCGAAGTCCGCGCATGAGCTAACGCCTGCACTGCCACTAACCCTGTCCACGCCACTAACGCCGACCGTTAGCCCAACGCCAACCGTTAGCCGCAACGCCAACCGTTAGCCGAAAGTCCGCGCATGAGGCTAACGCCTGCACTTGCCACTAACCGCTGTCCACGCCACTAACGCCGACGCGGGGGAATCACCGATGCCCGGCGTGCCAGATCCGGCACTGCCCCCGCGAATCGAAGGCGGCGGTCGATCATGGCCGGATCCACCAGTTGCCGCCAGATGATCCGCAGAACGACATGACCCAAGGACTCCAGAAACGCCTGCCGCTCCTTCTCCGACATCACGGTCTCAACCACTGCCGCCTCCGGTCCGCGATACTTGACCGCGCCATCGAACTCCAGGATCGTCCGCCCATCCGCCAGCATGAAGTCCACCCGCGCACGGAAGTCACCGTCCGACACGACCACCTGACTCGTGGCGGCGTACCCCAGGCCGGCGAGCACCAGCCGGGTCCAGGTCTCACCAGGGGACTCGGCCAAGGCGTCCGCATGCTGGGCGATCCATCTGACCCGGGCAGCCCCGCGCGTTCCGCGCGACTGCTCGCCGACGCGCTGGAGTTCGACGGGCGCACACCGGCCCTCATGTAGCAGCGCATCGGCGACGATCAACGCGTCGCGGGCATTGATCAGGCGGGCACAGTCCGCCACCACGACAGCAGGTTCGACCAGCCGGACTCCGTCGACAAGCGTGGCGGCTGCCGGACCGTTGAGCACCCTCACGTAGTCGCCGTACCGGCCCCGTGGCACGCCGCGGACGGTGACCCACGGCGGCGGCCCCCCAGGCAGCGGCACCTCCAACAGTGCGGCTGCGGAAGGCCCCGTCAGAGCAGCCGACGGGGCCAGGTTCGCCAACACCGCCAGGCATAGCGCCCGGTACCGATCCCAGGGTTCAAGTCCAGGCGGGACGTAGCATCCGGGGCGCAGGCGGTCGTTCTCCCTGCGGGTTCGCTCAATCTCGCGCCTGGGCACCCCTGCGGCCAACATGTCGGATGTCGAGATCATGCTCTCAGAGTGCGGGCTTCGCTCCCGGCCCGGAAGGGTCCTCGCCAGGATTGTGGATCGCAACCGCCCTCATCCACCGCCACACTGGAGCCATGCGTGCCGTGACGATGACCGCCGTCGACCAGATCGCCGCCGGCGACCGCCCGGACCCCGAGGCCGGGCCCGACGAGGTGCTGATCCGGGTGGACGCGTGCGCGGTCTGCCGGACGGACCTGCAGATCCTGCGCGGGGATCTGCCCAGCCACCGGCTCCCGCTCATCCCCGGCCACCAGGTCGTGGGCGAGGTGCTCAGCGACGGGCCGCTGCACGGCACCCGGGTGGGGCTGGTCTGGTTGGCGCAGTCCTGCGGAGCCTGCCGGTTCTGCCTCAGCGACCGGGAGAACCTGTGCGAGAGCGCGCGGTTCACCGGGTGGGATCGCGACGGCGGGTACGCCGAACTGGTCACCGCGCACAAGGACTTCGTGCACCCACTGCCGCCCGGCGACGCGACTGCGCTGGCGCCGTTGCTGTGCGGCGGCGTGATCGGGTTCCGGAGCCTGCGGGTGGCCGGCGTCGGGCCGGGGTCGGCGGGGATGAAGGTCGGCCTGTACGGCTTCGGCGCCTCGGCCACCATCGCCATCCAGGTCGCCAACCACTGGGGATGCGAGTGTTTCGTGGTCACGCGCTCCGAGACCGAGGTGCAGCGAGCCCTCGATCTCGGTGCCGTCTGGGCGGGGACCTACGAGCAGCCCCTCCCCGCACCGTTGGACGCCGCTGTCACCTTCGCGCCCAGCGGGGACGTGGTGCTGTCCGCGCTCAAGGCCGTGGACCGCGGCGGCGCCGTCGCCATCAACGCGATCCACCTCGACCGCATCCCGCAGTTCGACTACGACGACCTGTGGTGGGAGCGCAGCCTGCGCTCGGTCGCGAACGTCACCCGCCAGGACGTGCGGGACTTCCTCGCGGTCGTGCCTGACGCGGGGGTACGCACGGAGTGCGAAGTGCTGCCGCTGGCCGACGCACCGCGGGCCCTCGAACGGCTTGAGGCCGGGGACGTGCGGGGGGCGTTCGTGCTCGTCTGAACCGCACCACCTGGCACCGGGCCTCACCGTCGCATTACGCTGCCTCTCATGCTGACCAGGATCAGGGCGTGGCTGATGGCCAAGGACCCGGGCCGCCGGGCGCTGCGGCGCGGCACCCGCGTGGCCATCGTGGTCCCGTTGACTCTGGCCGTGCTGCAGCAACTGCCGTGGGTTTCGCAGGGCGCTCTGATGGGCGCCTTCTCCAGCCTGGCGCTGCTCGTCTTCAGCGACTTCGGCGGGCCGTTGCGGCAGCGCTTCGCCGCCTACGCGCTGACGACGGTGGCCGGTGCACCGCTGGTCGTGCTCGGGGCCTACGCCGGACAGGCGCTGTGGAGCGCCGTGCTGTCGATGTTCATCGTGGCCCTGGTCATCGGGCTGTTGGCAGTGCTGCGCGGGCTGGTGGCGGGGGCACAGTCCGTGCTGCTGCTGGCGACGGTGCTCTCGCTGACGGCATCGACCCCCTCGGTCGTCGGCCCGGATGTGGCGGCCTGGTTCATCGGCGGGCTGGCCGCCGCGACCTCCGCGGTCCTGCTGTGGCCCGCACACATCAACATGCCCATCCGCCGGCTCATCGCCGACGTCCTGGATGCCGTGGCCGACGCCTCCGACCTCCGTTGGGTCCAGGGCGGCGGCATCGAGGAACTCACCGCAGCCCGCGAGAAGGTCAACGACGCCATCGTCGCCCTGCACAGCAAGTACGACGGCAACCTGTTGCGCCCCTCCGGCGTCACGTCCTCGGACCGGGCACTGGCCGAACTGGTGGACGAAGCGGGCCGGTTGCGGTACCTGCAGCGATGGGAGGACGTCAGTGAGCACAAGGACCCCGACCTGCAGGCGATGACCGCCAGACTGTGCGCCCAGGTGACCGAGGGGCTGCGCGCCTGCGCCGAGCAGGCTGCGCGGCGGCACCGAACCCCTGTCCTCGAGGGCGATGTTCGAGATCCGCGGCGAGAACCTCGACGAGATGGCCGACTGGCTGCAGGCCCACCGGAAGACCGAGGATCCCACCTACCTGCGCAAACAGATCGAGGACACTTTCCCGGTCCGGATCACCACGCTGGTCGCCTCCCGCATCACCGATCAGACCATCGCCGTGGCCGGCCGGTCGGGCGACGAGTACGCCGACCCGCCCGGACAGCCCGCGATGGCCTCGGTGCGGCCGCCGTCGAAGACCGACCGGATCCGGGCGCACCTGTCGTGGAGTTCACCCTGGTTCCGCAACGCGATCCGGTCTGCCGTGGCGCTGTCACTGAGCATCGCAGTGGCCAAGAGCGTCAGTCTGGAGCACCCGTTCTGGATCGTGCTGGGAACCTTGAGCGCCCTGCGGTTCGATGCCCTCGGAACCGGTCGCACCGCCCGCCAGGCACTGGTGGGCACCACGGCCGGCGTGATCCTGTCCGCGGCATGTATAGCCATCGTCGGGAACAACACGGCTGTGTGGTGGGTGCTGTTCCCGATCGCCTTGTTCTGGGCGGCGTACACCCCCGGGACGCTGTCGTTCGCGTCGGCCAAGCCGGGTTCAGCTTCGTGGTCATCGTGATGTTCTCGATCATGTCCCCGGCGCGGATGGACACCGCGGCCGCCCGCCTGGTGGACGTCGTCCTCGGGCTCGCGATCAGCCTGATCGTCAGCCTGCTCATGTGGCCGCGCGGCGTGGTGGAGACGCTGTACACGCGCCTGCGGGAAGCCATGGTCGCCGCCTGCGATTTCTATGTGGCGTCGTCGGACTGGATGGCCGGCGGGGCGATCGACGACCGTCTCCTGGGCGACTACCGGCAGCGATCCAGCTCGGCGTTGGACCGCGCCCAAGAAGCACTCGACCTGTCGATCGCACAGCGCCCGCCGCAAAGCCGTGGCCCTGGAGCGGTGGACGGGCCTGGCCAACACCGTGCACCACGTCGACTTCGCAGCCCGGCTCATGCCCCAGGCCGAGGAAGTGGTGAGGGTGCGCGGCGGACAGACCGTCGATCCCGGCGCAGTTGGTGGGCCCACTGCTGGCAGGCACCAACGACGTGCGCGAGAACCTCATGACCGCGACCGACGATTGGTGCGAACTGCAGCCGGCCTTCGACGACGACACCGAGGCGGCCGCGTTCAGCAACGCCCTGCCGGACTTCACCACCTCCCCGGCGGTGAAGGCATTGCGCACGAGCATCGACGGCTTCCTGGCCGAACCCAGCGACTGGCGCGGGGAGGGACCCGACCCCCGGCCGGTGGTGGCCACCTGGTTGACCGACTGGACGGCCCTGTTCGACCGATCGGCGCAGGTCCTGCAGGTGCCCGCCGGCGCGCCGGCCTCAGAACAGTGAGCGGCCCTCCGCGGCGGCGGCGGCGATCCTGTCGATGCGGTCCTGCCTGGTCGCCGGGCGCTTGGCGGACTTGACCCAAGCCAGCGCCTGCTTGCGGCGACCCGGGCTGAAGCCGTCGAATACGCCGCGGTAACCGCCCAGGGCGTCGTCGAGGTCGTCTGGCACGACCAGCGCATCCACGTCGTCCAGGAACGTGTACATGCCGTTGGCCTTGGCCACCTCGACCGCCGCGATGCCGGCCGGACGCATCAGCCCAGCTGCCTCCAGCCGGGCCAACCGCGCCTTGTTCGGCGCCGACCAGACGCTGTTCGGCTTGCGCGGCGTCAGGCGCAGCCCGCTGCGCTGCTCGTCGAAGGTCTGCACCGTGCTGTCGATCCACCCGAAGATCAGGCACTCCGCCACGATGTCCTCGTAGTCGACGGTCGGCCCGCCGGTGCCCGAGCGCCATTGCACCAACCAGAAGCCTTTGTGATCGAGGTGGTTCTCCTCGAGCCATGCGTGCAACTGTTCCCGGCTCTCCATCGGGATCCGGGGCAGCGGGTTGCGCTCGACGACCGGCAAGGCGTCAGTCGAAGAGGTGGAGCAGGTCACCGATGCGATGACCTGCCTCCTCCGGGTGCCGGAACGCTGCCCCGGGTGTTGACGCCGTAGGTGTTGCGCCGACCCACCTTGGTCTTGCGCAGGTACCCGCTCTCCTCCAGATCCGCGAGGATCGTCTGCGCGGCACGTTCGGTGATCCCGACGGCCGCGGCGATGTCCCGGACCCGGGCGTCAGGGTTGCGGTGAACGTAGACCAGGACGTGACCGTGATTGGTCAGGAACGTCCACTTCCGCCGCTGGTCCGTCATGTACGGGCCTCCCATCAACGTCAGCCACCCTACCGATTTCCGGCTCGGTTTCTCCACGGCGGGTTGCGATGAGACTCGCCGCGACGCTGACCGCGATGATGACCGCCACCACGCCCAGACTCAGCCACGTCGGCATCTTGTAGACGTCCACCTGCAGCAGGAGCTTGACACCCACCCAGATCAACACCAGGCCGAGACCGAGTTTCAGGTAGATGAACCGGTGCATCAGGTCGGCCAGCAGGAAGTACATCGCGCGCAAGCCGAGGATGGCGAAGGCGTTGGCGGTGAACACCAGGAACGGCTCCTGGGTCACTGCGAAGATCGCTGGGATCGAGTCCACGGCGAAGATGATGTCGGTCGTCTCCACCAGCACGAGGACGGCCAGCAGCGGCGTGGCCACCAGTGCGCCGTTGCGCCGCGTCAAGAACTTCTGGCCGTCGTACTCGTCGGTGCTCGGCACCACGCGCTTGAACAGCCTCATGACCTTGGACTTCGACGGGTCGATGTGCTCGGCGCGCTTGCGGATCATGGTCCAGCCCGTGATGAGCAGGAACGCCCCGAAGACGTACAGGATCCAGGCGAACGAGGCGATCAGGGCCGAGCCGGCCGCGATGAATGCGCCACGGAACACCAGCGCGCCGACGACGCCGTAGAAGAGCACGCGGTGCTGGTACTGCCTGGGCACCGCGAAGTAGCTGAAGATGATCGCCCAGACGAAGACGTTGTCGATCGCCAGCGACTTCTCGATCAGGTATCCGGCGTAGTACTGCCCGGCGAACTCGGATCCGGCCCACCACCAGATCACCGCACCGAAGCTCACTCCCAGCGCCACCCAGACGGCAGACCAGACGGCGGCCTCCTTGACCTTGATGACGTGGGCGTCGCGGTGGGCGAACAGGTCGACGGCGAGCATCACCAGGATGACGCCGAGCACGGCGAACCAGGCCCAGAGGGGCACGTTCACGAAAGGACTCCTTCGGTTGTGTTGGTCCGAAGGTCTTTCCTGACCGGGTGGGTCCGTGGGCGCCGGGCCGGTGGCCGTACTGACGACGCCCACGAAGTGGATACTCCCCTTCGCTTGAACCTAGTTTCCTGAATCATTGCTACGTCTGTCAAGTGCACCGGGCGCGCTTCCCTGGCTTCGGCATCCACCGTGGCAGGCTGTCAGCGTGGACGCGATGCTCGCCGACCTGCGGGACCTGCTCGGTATCGCCTCGGTCGGCGGCACGGCGGCAGAGGCACAGGCCCAACGCTGGGTTGCCGACACCATGCGCTCCTGGGGCTGGGACGTGGACGTGTGGGTCGACGACGCTGCGACCGCCGCCGACGACTCCGACTACCCGGGCATGGAGGTCCGGCGGACCGCGGTCACGGGAGTGATCGGCAAGCCGCCGGGCAGCAGCGGCGCGAGACTGATCCTGGGACACACCGACGTCGTACCCGGCGGCCCGGGCCCAACTGTCGGAAGCGACACGGTGGCCGGGCGCGGCGCCGTGGACATGAAGTCCGGGCTGGTGGCGGGGATGTACGCCGCCCGGGCCGCCGGCGGCGACGTCGCGGTGTGCGCTGTGAGCGGCGAGGAAGACGGTGGCATCGGCGCGTTCCTGGCCCTGCGGCACGGGCTCACCGCGCAGATGTGCATCATCGGAGAACCCACCGGCCTGGCCATCGTCCCAGCCAACGCCGGTTCGCTCACGTTCCGGATCACCCTGCCCGGGGTGGCGGCGCACGGCGCCCGCCGCTGGGACGGGCACAACGCACTGGAAGCGGTCCCCGAGATCATGCGGCGACTGCGGGACCTGGAACAGCAGCGCAACGCGCAGGTGCCCGAGATCCTCGCCTCCTGGCCCATCGCCTACCCCATCAGCATCGGGCGGATCGAGGGCGGCGACTGGCCGTCCACGGTCATGGCGCAGGTCCATCTGGAGGGCCGCTACGGCGTGCGCCTCGGCGAGCGCCTCGAAGCTGCCACCGCCGCGTTCGAGCAGGCACTCGTCGGCACCGGCGCCCTGATCGACTGGTTCGGCGGCCGGTTCGCCGCCGCCGGCCTGGACGTGGACCATCCGCTGGTCAAGACCCTGGCAGCCTCGCACCACAAGGTCACGGGCACCGACCCCGACGTGCTCGGCGTGACCTACGGCTCGGACCTGCGACAACTGCTGGCCGCCGGCATCCCGACCGTCCTGTACGGGCCCGGGGACGCCGCACTGGCACACAGCGACGACGAGGAAGTGCCCCTCTCGCAGGTGCTGACCTGCCGGGATGTGCTCACCGAATGGCTGCAGGCGCCCGGACATACTTGACCGGTGACCCGCAGCCGGAACGCGCAACTGGGCTACGCCCTGGTGCTGGTGGGGGTCATCGGCTTCTCGATCAACGCCGGCGTGTCCCGGCTCGTCCTCGACGCCGGCATCGGCGCGTGGACCCTGGCGGAACTCCGCGCGATCGGGGCCGCGGTCCTGCTGCTGCTGATCATCGCGCTCACCGGGCGGCGGTCGCGAATCGGCATCGCACGCGAGCACTGGCCACGGTTGCTGCTCTACGGACTGGTGGGACTGGGACTACTGCAGTCCTTCTACTTCGAGGCCATCGCCCGCATCCCGATCGGCCTGGCCATCCTGATCGAGTTCCTGGCGCCGCTATGGGTCGCTCTGTGGGCGCGGTTCGTGCAGAAGCAGCCCGTCCGGCCGATCCTGTGGCCGGCGCTGGCGATCACGTTCAGCGGTCTGGCGATCGTCGCCGGCGCCCAACTCGGCGACCTGGACCCGATCGGGCTGGTCAGCGCACTCGTCGCCGGTTGGTGCTTCGCGGTGTACTTCGTCGTCGGCGAGCGACTGGTCGCCGACCATGACCCGTTCGTGGTCAGCTTCTGGGGGTTCGCGATCGCCGCGCCGGCTGGATGGCCGCCGCGCTGTTCGTGCCCCGGATCGTCCCGGTGTGGCAGGTGGACTACGGCACCGACGTCGTGCTGCCGGCGGCCCTCGGCTCGGCCGTGGTGGGCATCGGGGTGCTGCTGCTGTGGATCGTCTCGTTCGGCACGGTGGTCCCGTTCGCCTCCGAGACCGCTGCCATGCGCTGGGTCCCGGCCACCACCGTCAGCGTGCTGGCGATGCTGGAGCCGGTGGGGTCGGCGGCCATCGGGTGGTGGTGGTTCGACGAGAGACTGACCGTCTTCCAGGTGTTCGGCGCCGTGCTCGTGCTGGCGGGCATCACGATGGCCCTGCTGAGCCGGGCCGAACACCCCACCGTCGCCGTGGTGGATTAACTGGTGGCCGCTGGTCCGGGCAACTCACCTGCCGACGGGCGACCCATTGTGCAAACGTCCGGCCGATTCCGGCCAAGGGTGGCCGGAATCGGCCGGACGTTTCGGCCGCACGGCACCACCGTGGGTCAGCCCGGCTCGGCGGGCCTATCGGGGCGCCGATGGGCGACCCTGAGGCCCGCCCATTGCCTCAGTGGGTCGTGCAGGTGTAAGCGCGCTTCACGCAGCCGTAGCCGCACTCGTCCAGCGCCCGCCAGTAGGCCTGCCGCTTGGTGTTCGCAACGCCCCAGCCGTAGTAGTCGATGTCGTCACCGATCCCACTGACGGCGACCGCCAGACACCCGTTGCGCACCCAGGCGATCTTCTCGCACGACCACGGGTAACTGGAGCGCGACTTGCACGCCCTCTGGGCGCTGCGCAGCGCTTGCCACTTCGTCCCGTAGTCGTACGCCCAGCCCACCGCACCTCCGGTCATCGCCAGGGAGATGGCGCCGTAGTAGTTGTAGTACGCCGCCACCGCTGGCGCAGTGGGTGGGGCTGGCGCGTCGACGGCTCCAGCGGACGCTCCTGAGACCAGTGAGGTGGCCACCAGGGCGAGCGAGGCGACGAGGACTCCGATGATGAAACGAATCCGCAGGAACATGATCAACCCCCCTTAATCGGGTGGGTCGCACCGCGGGTGGTCGCGCAGATGGTCACGAATCCGCATCCGTGCGCCTCCAGGAGACTCCCATCGCGTTCGTCGCCCCCGGGCACCCACTTCCAGAATACGCCCGTCCACATGATCCGACCCAGGGATTCGCCCCCGCGGTCAGCAGCGATCGGCCGCCGATCTCACTAGCCTGGTCGGCATCGACGTCACAGTGGCCCAGCAGGGCTTGACCAGCCACGAGGTCCGCGCCCGGGTGGCCGCGGGCCAGGTCAACAACGTCCGCGACACCGGCAGCCGCAGTCTGGCCAGCATCATCCGGACCAACACCCTCACCTGGTTCAACGCCCTGATCGGGACCCTGTGGGTCGCCATGATGATCGTGGCCCCCTGGCAGGACGCGCTGTTCGGATTCGTGATCGTGTTCAACACCCTGATCGGGACCATCCAGGAGTACCGCAGCGCCCGCACGCTGGCGGCCCTGTCGCTGCTCAACGAGTTCCGCCCCACCGTCGTGCGCGATGGCGCGGCCACCACCGTGAGCATGCGCGAACTGGTGGTGGACGACGTGGTGCTGGTGTCCACCGGGGACCAGATCGCCGTCGACGGGGAGGCCCTGGCAGACGACTGGCCTGGAGGTCGACGAGAGCCTGCTCACCGGGGAGGCGGATCCGGTGTTCAAGACCGTCGGCGACGAACTGATGTCGGGGTCCTTCGTCGTGGCCGGATCGGCGCAGTACCGGGTCACCCGGGTGGGCGCAGATTCGTTCGCGGGCAGGCTCACCGCGCAGGCGAAGAAGTTCCAGACCACGGACTCGGAGCTGCGCGATTCGATCAACCGCTTCATCCGCTACATCAGCTACGCCCTGATCCCGATCGGGGCACTGCTGACGTACAGCCAGTTGCAGGCCGATCAGAGCCTGCCCGAGGCCATCCGCGGCGCCATCGCGGGCGTGGTGACGATGGTCCCGGAGGGACTGGTGCTGCTCACCAGCATCGCCATGGCAGTGGGCGTGGTGCGACTGGCGAAACGGCACGCGCTGATCCAGGACATGCCGGCGGTGGAGACGCTGGCCCGGGTGGATGTCGTGTGCGTCGACAAGACCGGCACCCTGACCGCTCCGGGGATGAGCCTGCAGGAGGTCGTGCCGCTGTCCGGCGCCGAGGTGGGACCGGTGCTCGGCGCGATCGCCGCTGCCGAGAAGCACCCGAATCCCACGATGCTCGCGCTGGCCCGGGAGTTCCCGGACGCCCGGCCCGTCGACGAGTCCGTGCCGTTCTCGTCAGCCCGCAAGTGGTCGGCGGCGCGCATCGGGGAGCGCTGGTGGGTGATCGGTGCCCCCGACGTGGTGGCGCCCACGATCGACACCGGCGCACTCGCGCGGACCGGCGCCCGGGTGCTGCTGCTGGCGAGCAGCACGCAGCCGGTGAGCGCGGATCAACCCCTGCCACCGCTGACAGCCGAGGCGCTGGTCGTGATCGACCAGCAGTTGCGCTCCGACGCCGCACAGACCGTGTCGTACTTCCTGGCCCAGGAAGTGGCCGTCAAGGTGATCTCCGGGGACAACGCCGCCACCGTGGGGGCGATCGCCGAACGCGCCGGGGTGCCGGGGGCCGAGCACCCGGTGGACGCCCGGCAGCAGGACCCGGTGGCTGCCGTGGAGCAGGCCAGCGTGTTCGGCCGGGTCGACCCCGACCAGAAGCAGGACATGGTCGACGCTCTGCGCGCCGAAGGACACACGGTGGCCATGACCGGCGACGGGGTCAATGACGTGCTCGCACTCAAGCGCGCCGACCTCGGGATCGCGATGGGCTCCGGATCGCCGGCGACCCGGGCGGTGGCCCAACTCGTCCTGCTGGACAGCCGCTGGGCGAGCCTGCCGGACGTGGTCGCAGAGGGCCGCCGGATCCTGGGGAACATCGAACGGGTCTCCGACGTGTTCCTCACCAAGAGCATGTACGCGCTGCTGCTGGCCCTGGCCACCGGCGTCGCGGCGGTGCCCTTCCCCTTCCTCCCCCGGCACCTGACCTTGATCAGCGCCCTGACGATCGGCATCCCGGGGTTCTTCCTGGCGCTCATGCCCAACGCCGAGCGGTTCCGGCCCGGGTTCTTCCAGCGGGTCATGGTCTTCGCCGTCCCGTGCGGGGTGATCGCCGCCGGCACCGCCTTCGGCGCCTACTACGCCGCCCTGCAACTCGAGAACGTCGACGAGGCGCGGGTGGACGCCACCATCGCGCTGTTCATGGTGACGGTGACGGTACTCGCCGTGTCGGCCCGACCGATGAACCCGATCCGGGCGGCGATCGTGCTGTCGATGATCGGCGCGTTCCTGCTGGTGCTGTTCATCCCGCCGCTGTCGCAACTGTTCGCCTTGAGCCTGTCGCCGGACAGCGAGGGCGCGGCCACGCTCGTGATCGGGGGGATCGGCGCCGGGCTGGTGCTGGTGACCTCCAGGGTGGTGAGCCGTTGGCGGGAGCCGCGAGCGTGATCGCTGCGCGGCTGCCGTTCTGTCACGTTGTTGCCCCTCCGCGCGGCGTGTCGAGGGCAACCGGATGCCAATACGCCCGCGACCACCTGCTGGCGCCCAACAACAGGGATACTGCAGGCATGACCCCCACGCACGACCTCGCGCAGTTGTGGGCCGACAGCGAGCGGGTTGTGGTGCTCACCGGCGCCGGCATGAGCACGGACTCCGGCATCCCCGACTTCCGAGGGCCCAACGGCCTGTGGACCCGGGATCCCAACACATCGGTGATGTTCGACATCCAGACCTACGTGGAGGACCCCGAGGTGCGCCGCCGCGCCTGGGAGGCCAGGCGCAACCACCCGAACTGGACCGCGCAGCCCAACACCGGACACCGCGCTCTCACCTCATTGCAGCAGGCCGGACGGCTCGGCGAGATCCTCACCCAGAACATCGACGGGCTGCACCAGCAGGGCGGGGTCGGCGGACGTGCTGGAACTCCACGGAACGATCTGGGAGATCGAGTGCCTCGATTGTGGCCACCGCACGCCGACGCCCGAGACCCTTGCAGCGCGACGAACCCGATCCGCGGTGCCTGTTGTGCGGCGGAATCCTCAAGACCGCCACCGTTTCCTTCGGCCAGCACCTCGACCGGCAGGTGCTGGACGCCGCCATCGACGCCGCCCGCCAGGCCGACCTGCTGGTCGCCATCGGCACCACGCTGACCGTGATGCCCGTCGCAGGCCTGGCGGAGATGTCCAAGCACCTGGCCATCGTCAACGACGCCCCGACCCCGTACGACGAGCAGGCCGATCTTGTCGTCCGCACACCGATCGGGCAAGCACTGCCGGTGGTGGCCGCAACGTTGCTGGACTGATAGGCACGATGATCCCCACCTGGCCGGCGATCCCGGACCGCGGCGGCGTGTACCTGTAACCGATGGCTGCGGGGTCCGCAGGGCGGTTTGTCACGACGTTGCGGGCCGCCGCGGTTCGACCGCGCACCTTCGTGACGAACCAGCCGGACAGGCACGCAACGTCAAGCCCGTCCAGCCAACAGCGACGCCCCGACACGGGGGCCCTGGCCGCCGACCCCGGACGTCGTCGCCCCGCGGAACAGCGGGGTGCGACCATGGAGCCATGCCCCTCCTGCACACCTCCCGTGGCGATTTCGAGTCGATCATCGAGGGCCCGGAGGACGGCCCGCTGGTCGTGTTGCTGCACGGGTTCCCCGAACTCAACGTCTCCTGGCGCCATCAGATCCCGGCCCTGGCCGAAGCCGGCTACCGGGTCCTCGCGCCGAACCAGCGGGGCTACGCAGGTTCGGTCAAGGACGGCTCCTACGCGACCGCCGACCTGGCCGCCGACGTCGTGTCGATGATCGACGCGATGGGCGCGGAGAAGGCGGTCGTGGTCGGCCACGACTGGGGCGGCGGCGTCGCCTGGACCCTGGCCCACCTGCATCCGGAACGGGTGGAGCGACTCGTCGCCATGAACTGCCCGCCGCCCGTGGTCCTGTTCCACGAACTGCGCACCAATCCCGCCCAACTGGCCAAGTCCTGGTACATGCTCTTCTTCCAGATCCCGAAACTCCCGGAGAAGTTCGTCGTCAAGAGCATCCCGGGGGCCCTGATCGGGGGTTCCTACAACCGCGAGGCGTGGAACCACGAGAACCTCGCACCGTACGTGGCGGCCTTCGCCACCCCTGAGGATGCCAGGGGTCCCGTGAACTGGTACCGCGGCGCACTGCGGCACCCGCCGCGGAACCTGCCACCGATCGCGCTGCCGATCCTCATCATCTGGGGCACCAAGGACCGCTTCCTGAGCTTGTCGATGATCGCGCCGCAGTCGTTGCGGCGGGCCATCGCATACGGCAACGAACCGCAGATCGTGCTGATCGAAGATGCCGGCCATTTCGTGCAGAACGAGGCACCGGAGAAGGTGACGAAGGCGCTGCTGAACTGGCTCGGACCGGCCTGACCCCCCCGGACCGCGCGGTTGCCGAGGGACGTTGGTGCCGTTCGTTAGAAGTTGTCCCCCTGGTTAGCAAAGACACGCGTGCATTCGCTCACCAACGGGACAACTGCTCACCAAGTGCCCACACGACCCGCGGGCGGACGCCGGCCGGACCGGCCAACAAACCCCGAGCACCGGTCTCACCGGTCCAGTCGCGCCCCCACCTGCCCCGCCAGCACCTGCGCGTCGGTGGTCGGCGCGTCGCACACGAAACCCCGGCACACATACGCGGTGTCCTGGCCGTCGATGGCCGGGCGCCCCTCGCACAAGGGCCCGCTCGTGGCCACGACCACGCCGGGCGCCGTCCCTGCCAACGCTGTCGTGTGCAGCACAGAACCCACCGGCCCGATGACGGCCACCTCCCGCGGCCCGTCCAGCCACGCCTCGAGCACCGACAACCCGTGACCCCAGAACTGCGGGTGGCCGACCAGGTGCGCGGCTTGACCGAGAGCCTCCTCGGCCCGGGTGCGCAACGCCGGATCGCCGGTCAGCGCCGAAGCGGTGAGCAGGGCCTCAGCCGCGAGGTTCCAGCCCGCTGGGGTCGCGTTGTCGCCCATGTCCACCCCCGACGCGATCAGATCCGTGGCCGCGGTGTCGCGACCCTGGTCGAGGAAGTCCCGGGTCAACTGCTCGACCAGCTGCAAGCCCCGGCGCGGCTCGATCCCGGTGACCGCACTCAGCGTGAACTCGGCGTTTGCCAGGGCCGCGAGGTCTTCGAGGACCGCCAGCGCCGGACCGCGGGAACCGTCGCGGGATACCCGGTACAGGGTCGCGCCCTCGGCATGGATGTCCCACAGCGCATCCCGGCAGGTGACTGCCGCCGCGACCCACCCGGGCTCGTCGAGCAACGCCCCCGCCTCGGCCAGCGCGCTGATGGTCCAGGCGTTCCAGGCCAGGACCACCTTGTCGTCGCGGGCCGGCCGCGGCCGCTGGTCCCTGACCTCCCGAAGGCGCTGACGCACCTGCGGCCACTCGGGGCCGGGCGCAACCGGGTACTGCAACACCGACGTGCCGTGCTCGAACGTGCCCTCGTCCGTCACGCCCAGTGCTTCGGGGTCGCCACCGGCAGCCACAACCTCCTCGCGCGTCCAGACGTAGAACGCCCCCTCCCGACCCTGTGAATCGGCATCCAGGGACGCGGCGAAGCAGCCCTGTTCCGTGCGCAGCTCCCGTAGCAGGAACTCGGCGGTCTCGGCGACCACCCGGTGGGCGAACTCAGAGCCGGTCTGCCGCCACCAGTGCAGGTAGACCCGCAGCAGTAACGCGTTGTCGTAGAGCATCTTCTCGAAGTGCGGAACCAGCCAGCGGGCGTCGACGCTGTACCGGGCGAAACCGCCACCGATCTGGTCGAACATGCCACCTGCGGCCATGGCGGTCAGCGACTGTTCGGCCATCGCCAAGCTGGACGGCTCACCGGTTCGCCCGTGGTGGCGCAGCAGGAACTCGTACACAGCAGCTTGCGGGAATTTCGGGGCACCCCCGAAACCCCCGAAGCGCGAGTCGAAGGCGGACTGCAGGCCGAACAGGGCCTGGTCGGCCAACGCCGCATCCAGTGCGCGAACGGCCGGCAGGGGTTCGTCCAGGCTGGCCGCGATCTGCGCGGCAGCGGTGGAGATCTGGTCCCGGCGCTGCTGCCACGCGTCCGCGATCGCCTCCAGTACCAGCCGGAAGCTGGGCATCCCGGACCGCGGTTCGGGCGGGAAGTACGTCCCGGCGTAGAACGGCCGGCGCTCCTGGTCCAGGAACACTGTCATCGGCCAGCCGCCGTGACCGGTCAGGGCGGTCGTGGCCGCCATGTAGACGGCATCCACATCCGGGCGTTCCTCCCGGTCCACCTTGATGCTGACGAAGTGCTCGTTCATGTACGCCGCGGTGCCTGCGTCCTCGAACGACTCGTGGGCCATCACGTGACACCAGTGGCACGCGGCGTAGCCGATGCTCAGCAGCACTGGCACGCCCCGCTCGCGGGCTTCCACGAACGCCTCGTCACACCAGGTCCACCAGTCCACCGGGTTGTCGGCGTGCTGCTGCAGATACGGGGAACTCGACTGGGCGAGACGGTTGGGCACGGCGGTCTCCTACGGCACTCGGTACCCCATCCTTACCCCGGATCCCGCCGCCGGGCACGCCCGCGCCTACGCTCGAACAACACCTGCCCCGGAGGAACTAATGCGTGCAGCCCGAGTCACCAGCCTCGACGGACCGTCGTCAGTCACGGTCGACGACGTCGACGAACCCGGCGGCGGGCAGGTGACGATCGATGTCCACTTCGCCGGCGTCACCTTCCCGGACGTGTTGCTGACACGCGGGGAGTACCAGGTCAAGCCACCGCCGCCGTTCACCCCGGGCAGCGAGGTCTCGGGGATCGTGCGCACGGCGCCCGAGGGCAGCGGATTCGCACCCGGCGACCGGGTGTGTGCCTTCCCGGGCATCGGCGGGTTCGCCGAGGTGGTCTCGGCCGATCCGCGCATGGTGTTCGCGCTCCCCGACGAGGTCTCACTGGACGCCGGCGCGGGGCTGCCCATGAACTACCTCACCGTGCACTTCGCGCTGTCCCGCCGGGGCCGGCTGCAGCCGGGCGAGACGGTGCTCGTGCACGGCGCCGCCGGGGGCGTCGGAAGCGCGGCCATCCAGTTGGCCAAGGCCCTCGGAGCCCAGGTGATCGCGGTGGTCTCCGACGACACGAAAGCAGAGGTGGCAACCCGGGCCGGTGCCGATCACACGGTGCATGCGGAGGGTTTCCGGCGGGCGGTGATGGAGCTCACCGGCGGTCGCGGCGTGGATGTCGTGGTCGATCCGGTCGGCGGCGATCGCATGACCGACTCGCTGCGCAGCCTGGCACCCGAAGGCCGACTGCTGGTCATCGGTTTCACCGCCGGGGAGATCCCGACGGTGAAGGTGAACCGCCTGCTGCTGAACAACATCTCCGTGGTGGGCGTCGGCTGGGGTGCGTTCTGGATGGCCCGTCCGGAGTACCTCGGCGAGCAGTGGCGCGAGCTCGAGCCGCTGCTGCGCGACGGCAGTCTGTCACCGCTGGTCACGTCGGTGTACCCGCTGGCCGAGGTGCCCGCCGCGCTCGCCGAACTCGACGACCGCCGGGCACTGGGCAAGGTGTTGCTGCAGGTGCGCTGAGCCGTGCCGGGGCAGGGGTCAGTCCAGCCCGGCCAGCGACGCCACCAGGTCGACCACCTCCGGCCAGAGCTCCTCCGGAAGGTTGTGCCCCATACCGGGGTACGAGACGAACCGGGCCCCGGGGATCTTGGCCGCGGTGTCGCGCCCGGCCACCGGCTTGATCAGCGGGTCGTCGGCACCCGAGATCACGAGCGTGGGGGCGGTGATGCCGCTGATCGGCGGGGACTTCTGCGCCCGGCCGGCCGCGAGTTGGCGCTGGGTCGTCTTCGGATCGCGAGGTGCCCGCTGCTCGCTGATCTCGGCTGTCCGGCGCACCCACTGCTCGGGGAACGGATAGCCCGGCGAGGCGATCGCCCGATAGATCTCCACGAGGTTGTCCACCCCCTGCTCCGGCGTCTGCGGCGGCTTGATCTTGCGCAGTTTGTTGAAGACCCCGAACCGGATGTAGCTCAGGGTCTTGAGGGAGCCGGAGTCCACCGGCAGCCCCATCACACTCGTCAGCGTCTTGACGCGGTCCGGGTGCTGCACGGCGAGCCCTTGGGCCAGCCCGGCCCCCATCGATCCGCCCAACACATTGGCGCGCCGCCAGCCCACGGCATCCATGACGGCGAGGGCGTCCGCAAGCATGTCCGCACCCGTGTACACCGGCTTCGTGCCGCCGAGCAGGGCCCGGAACGGATTCTGTCTGCGCGGGGACTCGAAATGGGTCGACAGACCGGTGTCGCGATTGTCGAAGCGCACGACGGCGAAACCCCGGTCGGCGAACATCTCGCACAGTCCGTCCGGCCACCACACCATCTGGAAGTCCAGACCCATGACGAGCAGCAACGGTTCGCCGGTGGCGAGGTCCCCGAACGTCTCGTAGGCGATCCGCACGTCAGCGTTGGTCGTGTACCGGGTCCCGGGAGCCATCGCCGCACCTCTCTGTGGCAAGTCATCTGTATTGTAACCTGTTCCAATACACTCGTATGGCGGAGGTGCTGATGCCCAAACAGGTCGACCATGCCGCGCGCCGCCGGGAGATCGCCGAAGCCGTCTTCCGGTTGATAGGCCGCGAGGGCTACGAGGCGGTGAGCGTGCGGGACGTGGCGACCGAGGCGGGAGTGTCAGCCGGCGCCGTGCAGCACTACTTCTCCAGCAAGGATCAGATGTTGCTGTTCGCCCTGGGGTACATGCGCGAACGCGTCCTCGCGCGATTGGATCGGGCCGATGTGGCCGGCAGCCCGCGCGACCAGACCCGCGCAGCCATCCGGGCGATGCTGCCAGTGGACGAACCCAGTCGGCAGGAAGCGCTGGTCAACAACGCCTTCTTCGCCCTGGCCACGGTGAAACCGGACTTCGCCGACCTCCTGCGGGAGGGCTACCAACGGCTGGAGCGGGTGTCCGTGGAGCGGCTGCGGCAAGCCAAGGCGCAGGCAGCGGTGCGGCGCGGCATCGACGTCGAGCAGGAGGCGGCGACCCTGTTCTATCTCGGCCAGGGGCTCATCGGGCCGCTGCTGATCGGGGCCCTCACCGACGACGAGGCGATGGCGCTGCTGGACCACCACCTCGACCGGATCTTCGGCTAGGGCGACCCGGTTCCCACGCCGACGGACTGCTGACGCGGTGGCTGGCGACGGCGCGAGTGGTGCGCGAACTAGACGGAACCCGACGCCAGCGCGACCACGTAGCCGGAGATCAGGCACAGCACGAGCAGAGTGATCCCGGATTTGCCCGCATCGGCACCCTTGCCGAACTCACCGGCCCACACCACGATCGCCCCGACCAGGATGAGCAGGGTCACAGTGCTGATGATGAGCGCATTCACGAGTGGCCTCCTTCGACGTGCACCACTGTATCGCCCCGGCGATTCCGCGTCGGGCAGGCAATCCAGCGCGGTCCACGGGATACTCGAGCACGTGACCACCGTCGTTTCCGTCCACTCGTTCCGCGGCGGCACGGGCAAGAGCAACACCACCGCCAACGTCGCCGCGAACCTCGCTGCCGCAGGCGCGCGGGTGGCGGTCATCGACACGGACGTCCAGAGCCCGGGCATCCACACCCTGTTCGGCTTCGACCAGTCGCTGCAGCACACCCTCGACGACTACCTCTGGGGCAAGATCGACATCTCCGGGGCGGTCCACGACGTGACCGACCAGATCCCCGGTGCCAAAGGTCACCTGTTCCTGGTGCCCGCCAGCATGCAGGCCTCCGACATCGCCCGGATCCTGCGCGACGGGTACGACGTCGTGAAGCTCAACGAGGGCTTCCGGGACCTCTCGGAGGCACTCGACCTCGACTACCTGTTCATCGACACCCACCCCGGGCTCAACGAGGAGACGATGCTGTCCATCACGGTCAGCGACGTGCTGCTCCTGCTGCTGCGCCCCGACAATCAGGACTTCCAGGGCACCGCCGTGACGGTGGACATCGCCCGTCGACTGTCCGTGCCCAATCTGCTGCTGGTGCTGAACAAGGTGCCGGACACTGTCGACCTCGACGACCTGCGGGAGCAGATGAACCAGGCCTACGGTGCTCCCACCGCGGCCGTTCTGCCGCTGTCGACACAGTTGGTGATCAACGCCTCGGGCGCACTGTTCAGCCTGACCCACCCCGATCACCCGTGGTCGCAGGGCATCCGCACGATCGCCAGCAGCCTGCAGGAGGACCCCATCGGCCAGCCCGCGGGGTAATCGATGGCAGACGAAACCACAAGGCGCAGGTTGCGCTTCCCGATGCAGTGGAAGTTGCTGACGGCGTTCGTCGCCGCCTTCACGGTCGTGTTCGCCTTCATCGCCTTCTGGGTGGTGAACTATGCCAGCGACGTCGCCCTGAAACGGCTCACCGGGCAGCTGCTCGAGGCCACCGAGGGCGCGGCCCGCGATCTGCCCGCCAAGGCGGTGGCCGAGGTTGCGGCCCTCGACCCCGACCAGGACCCGACCGAGGACTCCTCCTACCAGCGCATCAAAGACGACATCGACTCGGTCAGGGCGACGATCCCGTCGGTCGAGCCGTACACGTACATCGTCGCAGGACGGCAAGTTGTACTACCTCGTCAGCACTGCGCCGTTCAAGCAGCCCGTGGCGCAGACCGTCCCGGTCGAGACCCTCACGTACATGCATGACGGATTGCGCGCCACCACGTTCGAGCCGGACAACACCGACGCCTTCGGGACCTGGATCTCGGCGTACAGCCCGATCGTGGACAAGCAGGGCAACACCATCGCTGCGGTGGGTATGGACTACTCGCTGGAGTACGTCCAGGATGTCCAGCGGCAGGCCCGGGCACAGGTCTTCCCGGTGCTGGCCGTCAGCTACGTGCTGCTCATCCTGCTGGTACTGCTCGTGTCCACGCTGCTGGTCCGACCGCTGCGGCGGCTGACCCTTGCCACCAGGCGGATCGCCGACGGCGAGTACGATCTCGACCTCGACCGGTTGACCCGCAGCCGCTTCACCGACGAGATGTCCGAGCTGGCCGACTCCGTCAAGGTGATGGCGGCGAAGGTCGCCGCCCGCGAGCAGGCATTGACCAGAGAGGTGCAGCGCTTGCGGGTTCAGATCGACAGCGTCCAGCGCGACCAGAGCGTCCGCGAGATCACCGAGACCGACTTCTTCGCCGACCTCGCCGCGAAGGCCGACGACCTGCGCTCGAAGATGCACAAGAAGTAGCGTTCCGTCGCGCCGTGACGTTGTGTCGGATGTCGGGGACCCTGTTGCGGGCTCGAGTGTTGCACGGTTGCTGGTGGTCCGCGGCGAGTGTTGCACGGTTGCTGGTTTGCTAGGCCCGCAAACCGACAACGGTGCAACACTCGGCGCGCGGGGACCGCAACCGTGCAACACTCGCCGGCCCAGCGGGCGCTCCACGCAACCAGATCCGGGTTGCGACGCCGGCTCAGCCCGCCACGATGAAGGTCGGTGCCACGCTCGCCCCGCCGCCGGTGACGTTCGTGATGCCGGAGCCCTCCGGCGCCAGCCGGATGTAGTAGCCGGCCACCTTGCCCGCGCAGAGCAGCGGGTTGTGGTCGCCGTTGAAGCCGCGCATGGGGAACCCCGGCTCCAGCACGGAGTGCTGCTCAGTCAGGATCGGCACCCGCTGCTGGGCGACGTGGCCACCGGCGGCCGCCCGCTCGATCACCGCCTGCCAGGAGTCGGCCGTGTGGGTCCAGCCCAGTTCGACTCCGGCACCGCCGTAGCCCTCGGTGGGCTTGATGACCAACTGCTCCCGGTCGGCCGCAAGGTACGCGAGCAGATCGACCCGGTCACCCCCCGGGTCCGTGGCCGGGCCCGGCGCCACGACTCGAGTCCAGGGCAGGTGCTCGCGGGCGAGCGCCAGGTCCGCAGCCGGTACCTCGAGGTCGACCGCCGGGTCGGTCGCCATGGCGAACAGCGACTTCAGGCCGAACAAGCCCGACTGCAAGCTGGTGATCATGCACACGGACTCGGCGCGCAGTGCGGCCTTGATCCCGTCGAGGCGCTCCCCGAGGTAGCTCAGCATCGGCGTGAAGAACGCGCGCACCAGCACGTCCACCTCCCGGCCCGCCAGCCGCAACCGGCCCTCGGCGAACACCAACTCCCCCGGGTCGGCCACATCCAGCTCGATCCCCCGCGGCCGGGCCAGCCCCGACAGGTAGCCGATGGCGGGCGCGGCGATCGCGGTCAGCTCCTTGGGCATCGCCACGACGGTGTAGGGCGATCCGGAACCGCCGAAATCGTGCCAGGTCGCCAGCATCGCATCGAGCACGTCTTCGCCGGCCGTGGCCGTCCGGAACGGATAGCGCCGGCCGAACTGCGCGGCCAGATCGGTCCCGGCCAGCAGCGCAGCCGAGGCGTCCGCCGGCAGGATCCCACCGGGCAGACCGCCGTTGAACTCCAGCACCCGCAGGCCGTCCGGGGTGCGCACGCCGTCGAGCCGGCCGAACACGATCGGCTCCGGGTAGCCGGCCGGGATCATGAACAGGTCGGCGTCGGGGACACCGTCGAGCCATCCGGGCACGTAGCGGTCCTGTAGCGCGGGCTCTGCCAGCAGCCGCCGGCCGGAGGCCACCAGTGCGGCCACCACGGCGGTGGCCACCGCCTGATCGGCTGCCAGTTCGGTCTCGGTGACGAGGTTCGGCTCGGCGACGAGCATCGCGGGCTTGCCCTGGTAGACCAGCCCCACCTCGGCCTGCTTGTCGACCAGGTCGCGCGACCATGCCGCGCTGTCGGCGATCCCGGCCAGCAACTGCCGCCAGTACTCCAGAGCTTCGTTCACGACTCCACCTCCGCATACTCGGCACTTCCCGTGTCCAGCCGGGCCGGCAACACCCGCCACACCACGACGGCCAGCGCGACGAGCACCACCGCCGCCACGATCAGCGTGATCCGGAAGCCGGCGACGTACGCATCCCGGGCGGCGTCGGCCAGTCCGGCCACATCGCTGCGCTGCGCCACGTTCAGTGCCCCGCCGATGCTCTCGCTGGCGTCGTAGGAGTCCTGCGGCGACAACCCGGCCACTGCCGACGCGATGTCCGACTGGTAGTTCAGTGCCAGCAGGGTGCCGTAGCCCGCGACACCGAACGCGAGGCCGAACCGCACCGCCATGCTGTTGATCGCCGAACCGACGCTGCGGCGTTCGTCGGGGTAGTTGCTCACCGAGGTGTGGGTCATCAGTGCCGGCGCGACGCCCATGACCCCGGTCAGCACCAGACCGAGAATCAGCACGGGGTAGAACGGGGTGCGCCCGCCGGAACTGGTCAGCACCAGACCGATCGCCGTCACCACCAGCGCCGCGGCGGTCACATTGCGGGCGCCGAACCGCTTGGCGGTGATGCCGGCCGTGGCCGAGCTGGCCGTCCACATCAGCAGCGCCGGCATCAGGAACAGACCCGCGGCCAGCGCGGAGAAGCCCAGCACCAACTGCACGTACTGCGTGTTGAGGAACAACAGCCCGCCGAGCGTGAACTGCACGAGGAAGACGGTGAGGGTGGGGATCAGGAACGTACTGCGCTTGACGATGGCCGGATCGAACAGCGGCGCGGCCACCCGCCGCTCCCACCAGACCAGCGCCACCGACGCGATCACCCCGACCGCCAGCGAAACCCACACCCAGACGTCCGGCGACGAGGCGGCACTGACCGCGGCGTAGAGGAAGGCGACCCCGGCCACCGCCGTCAGGGCGGCGCCGATGGAGTCCAGCGACCGCCGCTGCGCCGGCTCGTCCTTCGGCAGCCAGATGATGTTCATGACCAGGGCCAGCGCCAGCATCGGCACCACGCTCCAGAAGGCGGCGTGCCAACCGAAGGTCACCAGCGCCGCGCCGCCCACGAGCGGCCCCAGCAGCGCGCCGATGGCCTGCGTCCCACCCATGATGCCGACCGCCGTCCGCTGGTTGGTGCCCTTCGTGACGTCGAAGGTCAGCGCCATCGCCGAGGGCATGGCCAAGGCCGAACCCAGACCCGTCAGGGCCCGCAAACCGATGAGGATCTCCACGCTGTTGGTCATCCCGGACAGGATCGCCGAGATTCCGAAGATCACGACGCCGATCAGCAGCATGCGTTTGCGCCCCACCCGGTCGCTCCAGGCACCGGCGAACAGGATGAAGGCGGCTGAGGTCATCGGGGTGGCGTTGACGATCCAGGCCAACTGGTCGGCCGTCGCCTGCAGTTCGGTCGAGATCGTGGGCAGCGCGACGCTGGCGATCGTCATGTTGAGCGCGACCGCCAGATAGGTCAGGGACAGCGGCAGCACCGGCAGCGGCAACCGCCCCGACTTCCCCCGCCCGCCGGCCGTCACGTCAGTCGAGCGCTTCGTAGATGCGGGCCATATGGGCACGCGAGCGCTCCAGTTGTGCCAGGCGCTCCCCTGCCCGCCGGTAGTCCTCGAGCACGAAGTCGCGCAGGAACGTGCCCATGTCGGACGCGACGTTGATCTCCTCGGGCTTCACCTCGACGTTGTTGAGGTTCTGCAGCACCAGGACGTCTCCGTTGTCGTACTCCGGGTAGATGCCGCTGAAGGACAGGCCGATCTCCTGCAACCCGGACCCGAAGTAACTGGTCGCCGGATCGCTGAGCGGGAGCATCACCAGGATCAGTTCGAAGCGGTTGAGCCGCAGCTGCCGCACCTGCTCCTGCAGGCTCCCCACGAAGTCCTGGCCGTACGACTCCACGAAGACGAACGCCACACCGGTCTCGTGGCGCAGCATCAGCCGGAAGCGGGATGGGCCGTCGGCGACATCCGGGTGGCGCTCGAAGTCCGCATGCACCGTGCGCGGCAAGTTGCCCTCGTCGTAGATGCGCTGCACCACCTCGCGGTACGTGGGCGGGGCGTAGACGGTCCGCTCCGGGGTCTGGCCGAAGGCCCCGTAGAACAGCAGCAGCGCCTTGCGGGCCTTCTCGTCGGAATCGAAGCCGCGGAAGTCCAGTTCGTTGGACTGCGCCGCCAGCAGCAGGCCGACCTCATGCCCGCCGCCGCGCAGGGCGGCCTTCTGACTGCCCAGGTGCACCGTGACCGCCTCGGTGTACTGCCCGACGAAGCCCAGTTCGATCAGCCGCATCACGTGCGCGAACCCGATCCGCATCGACAGTTTGTGCTGGCGATAACCGGGGTCCACCGCCAGCAGGCCGATCTTGCCGGTGATGGCGCCGGGGCGTTGCACCTCGCTGGCCACGTGACCCACGATCCGGCCTTCCGGCGACAACGCAACGGTGCCCAGGTGCTTGCCGCTGGCGACGAGTTCGGCCAGCCGCTCCGGCTCGTAGACCACCGGCGCGTAGGCCACGGTGTAGCCGTAACAGCGGTAGAACAGCCGGGCCACGCCGACGACGTCGTCGGGGGTCATCGCCCGGATGTCCACCACGACCTGCCCGTCCTCACCGATGGTCGGCGCCGGGGTGGGATCGGCCTCGGTCTCGGCGATGAACTCCTCGTCGTCGCTGACGGTCTCGTATTTCAGGTGCTTGCTGATCTCCGTGCGGTTGCCCGCGCGACCCTCGTTGGCGAAGACCAAGCCGTCGGCGAAACCGAGCCGCACCAGTTCGGCCACCCGCGGCGGATACCCGGTGCCGAAGTCCAGCGGGGCGCCGCGGTCGCGCAGCACGAGTCTCATCTCACCGGGTTCGCGCGACCACTTCGAGATCGAGGTCGACCTCCTCGCCGGGCTCGAACGCATCCCTGACGACGGCCTCGAGCACCTCGACCACCAACGCCCGCAGCCGCACCCGGTCCGACGGCGACAGACCGAGCATGTCGGCACCGCCTTCGACCAGGCCCGGCACCAGCGAAACGGCCTGCCGGGATTGCACGTGCAGGCGGCACAGCGAATCGGACACCGGACCTCCTCCACGGGACTCCCCTAGAGGCTAGGGCAGCGCTGGCGCGGAAGCGCGGCGCTTTGCGGCCGTCTCGGTGATGATGGACCGGTGTCCGGCAGCCGTGAGTCCAACCCGCTGCACGACCTGCTCGGCGGTCGCCGGGGGGCGTTGGAGTCGGCGCTGCCGAGTGTGGTGTTCGTCATCGCGTACCTCATCAGTGACCAGGCCCTGGGCATCGCACTGGCTGCCGCACTGGTCACCGCCGCCGTCCTCGCGGCCGCCCGCTTGCTGCGCCGCGAGAAGCCGGTGCGGGTGGTGGGTGGTCTGGCCGGCGTCGCGATCGCCGCCGTCGTGGCCGCGCGCACCGGCAACGCGGCGGACTACTTCCTGCCCAGCCTGCTGGCCAACGTCGCCTCAGCGTTGATCTGGGCGGCGTCGATCCTGGCGCGCTGGCCATTGCTGGGCGTCATCATCGGTTTCGCCATCGGGCAGAAGACAGCCTGGCGGCAGGATCCGGATCTGGTGCGCGCCTACGGCCGGGCATCGTGGATCTGGGCGGGGTCGTTCCTGGTGCGCGCCGCGGTGAACACGCCGCTGTACCTCACCGACAACCTCGTCGGGCTCGGCATCTCCCGGGTACTGCTGGGCTGGCCATTCGTGCTGCTGGTGATCGCCGCGAGCTGGTGGGCGATCCGCCGCAGCCTGCCCGCCGACCACCCCGGGATCATGACCCCACGAGTGCACCGGGAGGCGCCGTCCGCCCTGGTGAGAGGTTGTCCGCCCTGGTGAGCAGGTTGTCCCCCTGGTGAGAGGTGTCCCGGGAAAGCCCCGGGTCAGCCGGCGGACCGCGCTGTTGCACGGTTGCTCCCGCGGACCGAGACGAAACACGCGTGCGGTTTGCTAACCAGGAGCACAACCTCTAACCAACCGCCTGCCGACAGGGCCGCGCCCGGGGGAAGGGCATGGCCACCCGGTCCCGTCCATCGGATGCCTACCGAAGTCGTCACCCGGGTCCGACTGGCGCCGCGGACCAGCCCGGCGGCGCGACCTCAGTTGGTCTGCTTCGGCAACTTCGGGATCAGCCAGCCGAGGAAGGCCTCCTGGCTGCGGCTCTGGGTGTAGACCATGCCCGGACCGGTGAGGTCGACCACGAGGCCCTCGCCGGAGAGCATGGTGGACTTCCAGTTGCCGACCTTGCGCACCTGGTACGTCACACCGTCCGACCAGGCCACCAGGTGCCCGGTGTCCACGGTGATCTGCTCGCCGGCCTGCAACTCCCGCGATTCGATGGCGCCGTAGGAGGCCACCAGGACCTCGCCCTGGCCGCTGACCTTCAGCACGATCAGGCCCTCGCCGCTGAAGAAGGTCTTGGCCCCACCCCACTTCGAGTCGACCTCGACCCCCATCGCCGAGGCCAGGTAGGCGCCGGACTGCAGGAAGACGGTCTGGCCCGACAGCGTCCAGGTCACGATGTCGCCGGCCATGATCGGGGCGAACGCGACCTCACCGCCCTGCGGGCCGGCGGTGAACGTGTTCATGAAGAACGACTCGCCACCGAAGGACCGCTTCAGGCCCTTCATGAAACCGCCCTGCGTGCTGGTCTCGATGTTCACGCTGGGGGTCTTGAGGATCATCGCCCCGGCCTCGGCCTTGACCTGCTCGTTCGGAGCCAGCTGGACGTAGGCGGCGGCGAAGGACGGGGAGTGCTTGATCTCGATCTGCATCTGCTGAGCCTAGACGCCCGTAGGCTCGAGGTGTGAAGTCCGGATCGCCCCGGGTCGTGGCAGTGTGCATCCTGCTGGTCGCCGCCGGTACCGGTGCCGCCATCCTGGCGGGCGCCAGCGGGACGGCCCGCATCGC
Source organism: uncultured Actinomycetota bacterium (assembly GCA_963733395.1). Classification (GTDB taxonomy): domain Bacteria; phylum Actinomycetota; class Actinomycetes; order S36-B12; family UBA10799; genus JADKAV01. The sequence goes on along the minus strand of CAVTCZ010000003.1, from coordinate 104,063 downwards.
CGGGACACTCGTGGTGGCCGCCCTCGGACTCGGTCTCGCCTGGTGGTCCCGGCGGGGTCCCCGAAGCGCGCTCGGGGCGGTGGCCCTGGTGGCGGGGATCGTCGGGGTCGGCGTCGGCATCGGCCGGGGGCTACGACACCTGACGGCTGGCGCCCCCGATCCGGCCGCCTGGATGGCGCTCGTCAGCCTCGCCGCCGGGTTGCTGCTCATCGGATGGGCCTTCGCGGCGCTGTTGGGCGGCCTGCGCCGGCCCGCCCGGATCGGCGCAGGCGTCGGCCTGCTGATCGTGACGCTGCTTGCGGTCTACACAGTCAGCATCCCGTTGATGGTGGTCGACCCGCCCCGCGCCGCCGTCACCGGCACCGCGCCCGCGGGGTTCGCCCCGGTGGCCTTCCCCGCGGCGGACGGCGTGCAGTTGCAGGGCTGGTACCGCGCTGCTGATAGCGGCGCGGCGGTGCTCGTGGTCCCGGGGTCGGGGTCCTCGCGATCCGGGGCGGTCGAGCAGGCCGCCGTGCTGGCCGACGCCGGCTACGGCGTGCTCGTGTACGACCCGCGGGGCCATGGCGACAGTGCGGGCACAGGCGATGGACCTGGGCTGGGCCGGTGATGCCGACATCCGGGGCGCGGTCGATTTCCTGGTGGGCCAGGGCGTGGAATCCGTCGGGGCGCTGGGCTTGTCCATGGGCGGCGAGCAGGTGCTCGGGGCGGCGGCGGCAGATCCGCGCATCGCGGCCGTCGTCGCCGAGGGCGCCACCCACCGCACCGCCGCGGACTACGACTGGCTGTCCGAGGAGTTCGGTTGGCGCGGGCAACTGCAAGAGGCGCTCAATGCCCCCCGGTTCGCGCTGGTCGACGCGCTCACGCCCTGGTCGCCTCCCATCACCCTGCGGCAGGCGGTATCGGAGATCGCCCCGAGGCCGGTGTTGATCATCGCTGCCGGGACGGTGGCGGACGAACAACTGAGCGCCGCTGTGCTGGCCGGCGAGCACGTCGAGGTCTGGGTGGTTCCGCAGGCGGGTCACGTCGGCGGCTTGCGGACCGCGCCGGAGGCCTGGCGCACGCGGGTCACAACCTTCTTCGCCGAGGCACTGGACTCCTGACTTTACAAAAGGTACGCTCCTGTAAACCTGGAGGAGGTACCCGTTGGAGACCTGGACCGATCACAAGCGCTACCTGTGGCTGTTCGGCCTCGTGGTGCCGCTGTTCCCCTTCATGGGTGGGGCGCTGGCCACCTGGACCGGGTGGGGCATCTTCTGGTACCTCGGCCCGATCCTCATCTTCGGCCTGATCCCGGCGCTGGACTACCTGGCCGGCCTCGACCGCTCCAACCCGCCGGACGATCTGATCGCCACCCTCGAAGCTGACAAGTACTACCGCTGGATCATCTACCTGTACCTGCCGCTGCAGTACGCCGCGCTGGTCTGGGCGTGCTGGCTGTGGACCGGCGACTCCTTGAGCACCTTCGACAAGGTCGGACTGGCGATGACGGTCGGGATCGTCGCGGGAATCGGGATCAACACCGCCCATGAGCTCGGGCACAAGAAGGAGAAGGTCGAGCGCTGGCTGGCCAAGATCGCACTGGCGCAGTCGTTCTACGGCCACTTCTACATCGAGCACAACCGCGGCCACCACGTGCGGGTGGCGACCCCCGAGGACCCGGCCAGCAGCCGCGTCGGCGAGAACGTGTACGTCTTCCTGCCGCGCACCATCGTCGGGAGCCTGCGCAACGCCTGGCGGCTGGAGCAGCCGCGGTTCGCCCGCCGCAATCAGAGCCACTGGTCGATCCGCAACGACATACTCAACGCCTGGTTGATGTCCGTGGTGCTGTGGGCGGCGCTGCTGGTCGTCTTCGGCCTCGAGATCCTGCCGTACCTGTTGCTGCAGGCGGCGATCGGCATCGTGCTGCTCGAGATCGTCAACTACCTCGAGCACTACGGGATGCTGCGCACGAAGGAGCACACCGGCCGCTACGAGCGGGTGCGCCCCGGCCACAGCTGGAACAGCAACAACATCGCCACCAACGTGCTGCTGTACCACCTGCAGCGGCACAGCGACCACCACGCGAACCCCACCCGGCGCTACCAGGCCCTGCGCGACATGCAGGAGGCGCCGGTCCTGCCGACCGGGTACGCGGGCATGATCATGCTGGCCCTGGTGCCGCCGCTGTGGTTCCGGGTCATGGACCCCCGGGTGCTCGACCACTTCGACGGCGACATGAGCCGGGCCAACATCGCGCCCTCACAGCGGGAGCGGGTGCTGACCAAGTACCCGGCGGTCTCGTCAGCGTGAGCGGGCCACCGTTCGTGGTCCGCGCGACTGGTGGCCGGACCACGAACGGTGGGTTCAGGCAGTCCCCACAAATCCGGCATATGGTCGCCACCGGTGGTCCCAACGGGCCCGCAGTAGCTGGCCTCGGCCCACGAGTGGCGGCGGCATCGCCGGCAGGTACGGTCGGCCCATGAGCCGCTACCGCTGCCCCAGTTGCGACTACATCTACGACGAGCAGACCGGCGACCCGCGCGAGGGTTTCCCCGCAGGCACGGCCTGGAGCGAGGTCCCGGACGACTGGGCCTGCCCCGACTGCGGTGTGCGCGAGAAGATCGACTTCGTCGAAGCGTGAAACCCACCCGGGAACGCATCCTCGACGCCGCCTGGACGGCCACCGTGGAACGCGGTTGGTCCGGGATCACGATGGCCCGGCTCGGCGACGCTGCCGGAGTCAGCCGGCAGAGCGTCTACAACGAGTTCGGCACGAAGCAGCAGGTGGCCGAGGCACTCATGGCCCGCGAGGTGGGCCGGTTCCTGGAAGCCGTCGACGAGCAGCTCGGCGACGGCCGGACACCGGCGGATTCCGTGGGCCGAGCGGCCGACGCGGTCTTCACGTTGGCCGCGGACAACCCCCTGGTCCACGCCACGCTGCGAGCAGCCGCCGGCTCGCCCTCACCGCTGCTCCCGCTGCTCACCTCAGAATCGGGCCCGGTGATCGACGCCGCCGTGCGACGGGTCTCCGACGGCCTCTTGCAGCGGTTCCCCGAACTCGCCGGGACCCCGCACCTGCATGAGGCGGCCGACGCAATCGTGCGCCTGGTCATCAGCCACGTCGTCCAGCCCGGCCACGCCCCGGACATGCGGTTCGTGGCCGAGCGACTGTTGGCACCCAGCTAGGCTGGTGCCAGACCCGAGGAGGAGCCGTGGCGGACAACGAGGACATCAAGGCCAAGATGCGCGAGGCGCTCGATCGCAAGAAGGCCCACGACCCCGGCGTCGAGCACGACGAGCACCGCAAGGAGCACGGCCCGCACACGCAGGGGCCGAAGGGCGGCAACAAGCAGTTCCGGCGCAAGGCCGGGGAATCCTGAGCGACCCGGTCACGGCGACGCGATACACCGGCAACCGGCCACCCGCGCCAGCAGTTCGTCGATGGCAGGCGACGCCGCCCACACGCTGACGTCGTTGGTCATCACCGCGTAGAGGAACAACTGCCCGGCGCGGTCGCTGGCCAGCCCGGCCAGCGTTGACGTGCCCGTGAGGGTGCCGGTCTTCCCGGTCACCGCACCGCGGGCCGCGCGGGCCTCCGGTGCGGCGAACCGGGCGGTCAGCGACCCGTCGAAGCCCGCGACCGGCAGCCCCGTGTACACCGGCCACAGCCGCGCCGGGTCCTCCTCGATGGCGGTCCGCAGCACGGCCACCAGGTTCTGCGGGCTGATCCGGTTGGCCCGGGCCAAGCCGCTGCCGTCTTTGAGCACGATCCCACCGGTGTCCATGCCGAGATCCGCCAGCACCTTCAGCGTCGCCCGGGCACCGCCGGCGAACGTCGGATCGTCCAGCACCTGCAAGCCCACATGGTGAGCCAGGATCTCCGCCTCGGTGTTGTCCGAGACCAGCAGCATGTGCTCGACGAGGTCGGCCAGTGGCGCCGACTCCACCTCGGCGATCCGCTCGCCCTCGGCCGCGCCGGGGGTCGGATCGGAGACCGAGATCCCGCGCCCGGCCAGCAACCGGCCGAAGGCCTGGGCGGCGGTCAGCGGCGGGTCCGGAGAGCGCGGCGAGGCCGGCGGGTTCAACCGGCCGCCGTCGGCGGACAGTGCCGTGATCGGGGCCACGACGCCGATCGCCAGGAAATCCTTCTTCCAGAACGGCTGCTGGGCCGGCGGGGCGAACAACGAGGCGTCGTAGCTCAGCCGCACCGAGTCCACCCCCGCTTCGGCAAGCGCGTCGGCAGTGAGCCGGGCCAATCGGACCAGGGATGCGTCGGCGTTGATCGCGCCACTGCTCGGCAGGGTCGTCAACTGCGGGTCCCCGCCACCGACCAGCACGATCTGCCTGCCCTTGCGGGTGACCGCCGTGGTGAACCGGGCGTCCGGCCCCAGGACCTGCAGGACGGCGGTGGCGGTGAGCAGTTTGGTCGTCGACGCGGGCATCAGCGGGGTCTGCGCGGATCGCGCCGCCTCCAACTGCTCGGGGCTGGCGAAGGCATCGATGGCCAGGGCCTTCACCGACCCGAGTGCCGGGTCGTCCCAGACCGCGTCGATGCGCCGCTGCAGTCGGCTGCGGTCCACCGGGGCGATACCGTTGACCGGCTCGAGGACCTGGTAGTCCGGTGGCACGTCCACCGCTTGTGCGCCACCGTGGGGTGGAAGGAGAAGCCCGGCGACCACCGTCAGGGCGACAAGAAGGACCTTGGCAGGCTTCCGCACCCTCACGTGGTGAACACTAGGGCACATATCGAGCACAGTCAGGAGCGACAGTGGAATTCGACGTCACGATCGAGATCCCCGCCGGCAGTCGGAACAAGTACGAGGTGGACCATGAGACGGGCCGGCTCAAGCTGGACCGCATGCTCTTCACCTCCACGCGGTATCCGCACGACTACGGATTCGTGGACAACACGCTCGGTGAGGACGGCGACCCGCTCGACGCCCTGGTCCTGCTGGACGAGCCGACGTTCCCCGGGTGCTTGATCCGCTGCCGGACCATCGGGATGTTCCGGATGACCGACGAGGCCGGCGGCGACGACAAACTCATCTGCGTGCCGGTGGCGGACCCGCGCCTGGAGCACTTGCGCGACATCTACCACATGGCCGAGTTCGACCGCCTGGAGGTGCAGCACTTCTTCGAGGTCTACAAGGACCTGGAACCGGGCAAGTCGGTGGAGGGTGCGACCTGGGAGGGCCGGGAGGCCGCCGAGCGCGAAGTGGTCGCATCCCAGAAGCGGTTCCAGGAGGAGGGCCACGGCGTCGCATCCGGCCCGAGCCTCATGGAGCCGCAGACCGACGTGGAGTAGCCGCACCGTGGGCGGCGTCGGTGCCGATCGGGCCGGGCTGACCTACCCGTGGGCCGGCCTGGACTACGTCGTGGAGGCACTGCTCGACCGGTTGCAGGCCTCGCAGGTCCTGCTGTGGGCCGTGGCCGGCGACCGCGCCCATCTGATCGGCGACCGCGGGGTCCCGCACGCGGACCGGGCCGCGGATCTGCCGCTGACCGGCCTGGACGGCGCCGCCGGGTTGTTCGACGCCGAACCCGTGGTGCTGCGGACCCCGACCGACTCCGCACCGACAGCAGCGGCCGCCGTGGTCTCGCACCTCCCGCGTCGTGACCTGCAGCGATTGCTGGACGAGGCGGCCGAAGCGCTGTCGATCCCCCGCCTGCTGGACCGGGCGAGCCGCCGGGAAGCCCTGGTCGACGGGGTGCTGGAGGCGATCTCGGACCAGGCGGCCGTGCTCGACGGCGACGGTGTCGTGGTGCAGGCGAACAGCTGCCTGGACGCAGACTCCGGGCGACCACCGCGCCGTCGTGGAGCGCAGCCCGATCGGCAGCGACTACCCCGCGGCCCTGCGCAGCCAGCAGTCCCGATCTGCCGGGATCGCCGCGGACGGCATCCTGGGCGTGCTGACCGGGGCCCTGCCGAACTTCCAGTCGGACTACGACGCCGGCGAACGGGCCTACAGCCTGCAGGTGGATCCGCTGCCGACCGGCGGGGCTGTGGTGCGACACGTCGACATCTCCTTCCGCAAACACCTGCAGCGGCAACTGGCCCACCGCGCCACCCACGACTCATTGACCGGGTTGCCCAACCGCATGGTCATGGTCGACCGCCTCGGGCAGGCCCTCATCCGCGCCGCCCGCACCGCGTCCGGGGTGGCGCTGCTGTTCGCCGACGTGGACCGCTTCAAACAGATCAACGACGCCCTGGGACATGGCGTGGGCGATCAGGTCCTCGCAGCCGTGGGCCGACGGCTGCAGAGCGCCGTGCGCCAATCCGACCTGGTCGCCCGGTTCGGCGGGGACGAGTTCGTCGTGTTGCTCGAGGACATCGACAACGACGACGCGGCGGTCGGTTTCGCCCGGGATCTGCAGACCGCGGCCAGCCATCCGATCGTGGTCGACGGCCGCCCCCTGCACTTCGGACTCAGCATCGGTGTGGCACTTCACCCGGGCACTCTCAATCCGGATCCCGGCGCGATCGGCACGTTGCTCGGCGATGCCGATGCGGCCATGTACGCGGCGAAGCAGGCCGGGCGTGGCAGCATCCGGCTGTTCGAGCCAGGGCAACGCGAGGCCAAGCGGGATCCCGCCGCCATGGCGCCGGCGCTGCGCACGGCCGCGCTCAACGATGAGATCCGGATGAAGGTCCAGCCCATCGTCGACCTCGACAGCGGCGCGGTCACCGCCTACGAGTCGTTGGTCCGCTGGGACCTGCCGGAGGTCGGCCTGCTGTCCCCCGCGGACTTCCTGCAGACCGCGGAGGAGACCGGCGCGATCGTCGAGATCGGCCACAGCATCCTGCGGCAGACACTGGCATTCGCCGACACATTGCCCGCCACCACCGGCGTGTGCGTCAACGTGTCCTGGACGGAGATCGCCGAGGCGGACTTCGCCGTGGCAGTCCTCGACGCACTGCGGACCACCGGGGTGGATCCGGCACGGCTCAATCTGGAGGTGCTGCTGCCCGCTTCCGCCGACGCGGACACGCTCGGCCGGCTGCACACGGTGCGCGACGCCGGGGTCGGGGTGACCCTCGATGCCTTCGGCCGGCAGCCGGTGGAACTGTCGATGCTGCCCCGGATGCGGGCCACGTCCTTGAAGATCGACCGAGCGCTCACCGCCTATGCCGCCAAGCCGGGGCCGGCCGCCCGGATGCTGCGCGGGGTGGTGGAACTGGCCGGACAACTCGGTCTGGAGTGCGTCGCCGAAGGGGTCGAGACCCAGGAGCAGGCCGCTGCCGCTGCCCGCCTCGGCTTCCGCCGCGGACAGGGTTTCTACTTCGGCAGGCCGGTGGATCCGCCGGCCGTCAGCCCGCCACCCGGTCCCTGACCGCGCCGGCCCGGCTGGAGCGGCCGAGGTGCTGCAGGACACCCAGCACGATGAGCAGTTGCCCGACGAGGTAGGTCGGCATGATCCACGATCCGGCTGCGACGGGCAGCCGATCGGTGAATTCGGTCAGCGCCAACAGGCTGTCCGAGGCGACGAAGAGCAACGCGCCCACCCCGGTCGTGGGCGAGACGCCGGTGGCCAGGATCGCCATGGTGACCAGCGCGACGGCGTAGACGGTCACCGGCAGGGCCAGCCCGCCGACGTCCGGCAGCAGCAAGTACAGCAACAGCAGGCCGTAGCCGGCGTATGGCAGCACCAGCCAGGGCCGGGAGCGCAGCGGCCCGAGCGCCGACGACCGGAAGCCCAGGATGTAGCAGATCTGAGCGCCGAGGAAGGCCAGCAGGCCCAGTACGAAGAACAGGTCACCATCGGGCATCAGCAGCACATCCCCGACCCAGGAGCACACCAGCGCCCACTTCACCCACTTGGCCAGATGGTGGTGCAGCCCGTCGAGGCTCGAGCCACGAAGAAGGCGAGCAGCAGCGGCATGAGCAGCGGTTTGGTGACGGCGCCGAGTTCGGCCGAGTGCCCGAACACCCCCACGAGGTCCAGTGCGCCCACCGCCAGGTAGGCGATGAGCCAGCCTGGGGCAGCGCGCCGGCTGAACATGGCGACAGTCTGTCAGCGACCCCGTGGAAATGCACGTAGAGTTCTCAGTCGTGGCGGATCGCAAAGTCCTCAGCGACGGCAGTCAGATGAACATCCGGACCAACCGCATCGGGCTGCTCACGATCCATGCGACCGCACCGGTCGTGGGCGGGACCGTGTCCGAGACCATGCTCGAGTTCACCGTCCGGATCGACCGGGTCGCCACCGGCAACCCGGTACTCGACCCCGAGTTGCATGCGTTGATCCGGGAACTGACCAACGGCATCCTGACGTTCGAGGGGCGGCGGGCCGGCGGCGGGTTCGACGGCCGCGCCACTGCCGGCAACATCGAGGTACCGCTGAACCTGAACGCGACCCCGTCGGAGTCGGGCCCGCTGCGGCTCGAGGGGACGTCGTCGTTCGCGGACGTCCACGTGCCGCTGCCGGGAATGGGCCACATCAAGCACCTGCAGGTGGACATCGACGGTCACATCCATCTGGAGTGACTCAGCCGTACATCGCCACCGTCTGCTCGCTGTAGGCCACCGGCGTACCCTCGCGCACCAGCATCCCGGCCACTGTCGACAGCGACCCACTGCGCCAATCCGCCTCGCACCGGAACCACGACCAGTCGCCGCCGTCAGCCTCGGTCACATCGGCGTGGAACTGCACGTGCCAGCGGATGCTGCTGGCCGCGGCCGGCTTGTCCATCAGCGCCAGGACCGGGGGCGGCCACGCGTCCATGTGCGTCAGCAACGCGGCCGGTCCGTGGGCGGCCCCCCGGTTGCGCACGAATCCCCCGGTCACCGCCCGCTGCGAGCTGCTGAACGGGATGTCCCCCTCGCCCACCCGTACCTGCAGGTTGCGCGTGAACTCCGGGATGATCCCTTCGATGTACGGCATCTCCAGGCAGTCGTCGATCGCCTTCTCCGGGGCGGGTGCGGCCGGCACGTGGTCGAAACGGCCCGCTGTCCACTCCCCGAGCAGGAACCTGCCCACCGCGGCCCGCCGGTCGTCCTGCACCAATCCGATCTCCAGATGGGTCAGGTACTTGCCGGCCCGACTGCTCTGCACCGACAGCCCCACCGGGCCGGGCACCACCGGCTCCAGGAAGTACACGTCGACGGTGCGCACCGGGCGGCTGTCGGCGGCCTGCGCGGCACGTACGAGCAGGGCGGCCACCAGGCCGCCGAACGTGGTGCGGCCCTGCCCCCAGCCGTCGGGCACCTGCGCGGACCAGCCGCCATCGGTGGGGCTCAGTGCCAGGGCCTGCTCCAGATCGGTCATGGCTCGAGTCTTCCAGCGCCGACGTGGGGGCGATCATCCCGGGCCACTGGTGGGCCGCTTTCGCGCCAGCCGGTGTCCGCGCGGCCGCCTCGCGTTGGTGAGAAGTTGTCCAGCTGGTTGGAAGTGCCCGGGGGATTCGGGCGATCCGAGCGGCCGATCACCGCGAGTGTTGCGCGGTTGCGGTCCGCGGACCACGACTGTTGCACGGTTGTCGGTTCTGCACCCCCAAAACCAGCAACCGCGCAACAGTCGTGGGACGGCACCAGCAACCGCGCAACAGTCGTTGCGGACGGCGGGACCCCCAGATGCGACCCGCACCACTCGGTGGATCCCTGCCTCGGTGCCGCCGGTCGCTGGCGGCACCCGTCGAGTCCAGGGGCGTGGGCTGCCGGTGTTGGTGAGTGTTCGTGCAGTTGGTTGACGTTCGCCGAACCGCTGAACCTCAACCAACTGCACCAACGCCAACCGAACTGCACGAGCGTCAACGAACCCGTCCGGTCCGACCCCCGGGCACCCACCGAGGTGTTGTCCCCGAGCCGGCTGGGGTCGCAGCAGCGGCGGACCGGCCACCGGCGACTGGCAGGACCCCTGTCCCACACCCCGCGCCGACACCCCCACCGCACACCGCCAAGATCAACCTCCCCGCTCACATCCGAAGCGCCAGTCTGAGCCACTCCAGCGCGCCCCGGCTCATGCCCGCCCTAGCCGCCCGCCATCAATCCGCGCTCCCGGGCCAGTTCGATGGCCTCGTCCCGGTTGGCCGCACCGAGTTTCGCATAGAGCCGCCGCAGCCGGGTCTTGACCGTGTTGATCGAGACCCCGAGGCTGGCGGCGACCTCCGCGTTCTTCGCCCGGGTCGGTAGCAGCGACAACAACTGCAACTCCCCACGGCTCAAGTTCGTCTCGGGGGCACCGACCCGGAGCTCCGCGCTGGGGGCCTGCCGGGCCTTGAGCAGCCAGAGCAGGTCGTCGTCCTGATACTCCAAGCCGGTGTCGTGGGCGAGCTCCACGATGCCCGGCTCCGGCGGTGACAACAACTGTCCCAGGCCATTGGCGTGCGCGATCCTGGCCGCTTTGCGCAGGTGACCCTGGGCCATGCGGCGACTGGTCTTGAGGTGCACGCAACCGAGCAACAGATGGCGTTCGGCCTCGACCCGGGGCATGGTCGCCTGGATCCCCTCCAGCGTGCGCCGGGCCAGCGCCGGCTGCCGAGTGAGCCCGGCGCGGGCCCACAACAGGGACCGGCTGTCGCTGGGTGGCAACCGGCGGATGAGCCGCTCGGCACGCACCGCGTCCCCGGCGGCCAGATGCACGAGGGCTTGCGCTTGGTCCAGCGGCACGACCATGGTGCTGTCGGGGGTGTCGGACACCGCCAGGTTCCGGGCGTGCCGCAGAGCCCGCAGCGCCGCCCCGAAGTCGCCTCGCACGGTGTGCACCCGCGCGATGGTCAGGGACGCCCAGACGGCGTCGCCGAGGTGCCCGATGGCCTCGGCCGCCCGCGCGATCTCGGTGGCCCGTTCGAGGGCCTCGAGCGGGTCGCCGGCATCCAGCGACACACTCGCACTGGCCAGCAGCGGCGCGAACTGCATCAACTCGATCGGATCCAGCCCCGCCCGATCCAGCCATCGCAGGGCGGCGGCTGCGTGCACCGCCGCCCGCTTCACATGACCGTTCTCGTACTCGATCAGGGCCCGGGTCCCGGCCAGGTGGGACTCGCGGATGACGTCGTTCGGGAAGGGCAACTCGGCGGTCGTCTGCAGCAGCCGGGTCGCCGCCTGCGTCTGCCCGGACCAGATCAAGCCCCGCATGACCAGGATCGGCGCCAACTGCATGGCATCGCGGATGCCGGTGTCGGCCACCGCCACCTGGGCGCGGCGGCCGGCTGCGACCACCGTTGCCGGGTCGGCGTGGAAGCCAGCGAGATAGGCGCGCAGCAGCGCCTCCTCAGCCGCCCACGAGCCGCCCGGAGCGCTCAGCCCCTCGCTGAGTTCCGGATCCGTTTCCGCTGCCGCCCGCTGCTCGGCCAACTCCGCCGTCAGCCGGGCAAGCGTCGCGTCGGCGCCGCGGACGTCCCGCGACAGCGCCTGCCCCCAGCCCACCCGCAGCAGATGCATCATCCGGTCGTCCGCGGTGGCCGCGATCTGGTCGTACCACTGCAACATCTGATCGGCCTGACCTGTGCTGAACAACTCCGACTCGTGACTCGTCAGGAACTCGCCGGCGTCGCGATTGCGGCCGGAGGCCACCAGATGGTGCATCGCCCGGCTGACATCACCGGTCCCGATGAACCAGTCCGCAGCCGCGGAGTTGCGCGCCACCCGGTCGGTGCCGCTGCGCTGCAGCAGGTACGCGGTCAGCAGGCCGTGCCGGTGCCACCACCGGCCGTTGTGCCCCGTCGGGGCCGGTATCGGCCGCAGGTAGGCATGGGCGGCTTCGAGCTCCAGCAGGGTCACGGCGGCGTCGGGGTCCCCGGTGACGGCCGCAGCGGGCCCGGCCGACAACTCGTCCAGCACGGCAGTACCGCACAAGAAGTCCTGCTGCCGCGGGGCCAGCCGCGCGAACCACTCCCCGAACGTTCGACGGGGCGTCCACCCCGATCACCATGGGCTTCGTGGTGATGGGCCTGGGCACCGCATTCGCCGGCTTCACGATGCACCGGACGCCCGGGTCGTCGTTCGCCGCGCCCGTGCTGCGGCCGCTGGCGATGACCCTGCTGGGGGTGTTCATCATGCTGCTGACCACCGAACTCGGCTTCCTGCAGGCCTGGTTGGACACCGTCGCACTCACCGGGGGACAGTGGCTGGTCTGCTTGGGACTGGCGTTGTCCTTCGCGATCGTGGTGGAACTGGATAAAGTCTGGCAGCGCAAGCGCGCCGCCCAGAAGGAGGCAACATGACCGAGAGCCCGCAGGCACCGACATCTGCCGCGGAGGTGGAGGCCTTCTTCAGCACTCCGCGGCCCACCCGCGGCCACCGCCGCAAGCAGGGCAAGAAGTGGCGCGCCGAGCGGCCGCTCGAGTCGCTGGCGGCCGTGCCCGACCCGGCCGATCGCACCGACCCGATGGACCTGCTCGCCCAGCAGGAGGCCAGCCGGATCTCCTCACTGATCGAGCTGCGGCACGAACGGATGGGCGCCGATCCGTTCGCCTTCCTGCGTGGAGCGGCGCTGATCATGGCCGACGACCTGAGCCGCACCCCCCAGTCGGGAATCTCGGTGCAGTTGTGCGGCGATGCGCACGTGGCCAACTTCGGCATGTTCGCCTCCCCCGAGCGGGACCTGGTGTTCGACCTCAACGATTTCGACGAGACCCTGCCGGGCCCGTTCGAGTGGGACGTGAAACGGCTGGCCGCCAGTGTCGTGGTCGCCGCCGAGGCGAACGAGCACAAACCGAAGCAGGCGCGCAAGGCCAGCATGGCCGCGGTCCGTTCGTACCGCGAGACCATGGCCAAGCTGGCCGGGCTGCCGACCTTGAACGTCTGGTTCGCCACCCTGGATTTCGACGACTTGCTCGGCGCTGTGCGCAAGACCGCGCTCGGCAAGGCCGCCGAGAAGGCCGGGAAGAAGGCGCACAAGCGCACCGGCGGCAGCGCCGTCGCCAAGTTGACCGAGGTCGTGGACGGCAAGCGCCGCTTCCGCGCCGACCCCCCGCTGCTGGTCCCGGTCCCTGTGGACGACCGCGAACGCGTCGAGCACGATCTCGCCGAGATCTACGCGCAGTACCTCGCGACATTGCCCGCCGACCGGATCGCGCTGCTGACCCGGTTCTCGTTCCTGGACATCGCCCACAAGGTCGTGGGCGTCGGCAGCGTCGGCACCCGGGCGATCGTGCTGCTGCTGGAGTCCGGCGACGGCGAGCCGCTGATCCTGCAGGTCAAGCAGGCCGGCAGGTCGGTGCTGGAGCCGTATCTGGGTGCCAGCCAGTTCTCCGAATCCGGCAAGCGCGTCGTGATGGGTCAGCGCGTCATGCAGGCGGCGGGCGACCCGTTCCTGGGGTGGTGCCACAGCTTCGGCGAGGACGCCATGGACTTCTACGTGCGCCAGCTGCGCGACATGAAGGGTTCCATCGAGACCGCCGGGCTGACACCGCAGGCCCTGGATGTGTACGCGCAGATCTGCGGGGCCGTGCTCGCCCGCGCCCACGCCCGTAGCGGCAACCCCTCGGTCATCACCGGCTATCTCGGCAACGACGAGACGTTCGACCAGGCCATCACCGAGTTCGCAGTGGGCTACTCGAGCCTGAACATGCACGACTACGACGTGCTCGTGGACAGCCTTCGTTGACGCCCGTGTTCACCAAACCCGCCGAAGGGACGCTGAAATTCGCGGTCATCCTGCTGGTGGCGATCATGATCCCGTCGTCCGTGGCCACCGCGATCGGCGGCACCTACGCGGGCATGGCGTTCGGCATCGCCGCGGGGTTCACGATGGCGGTGACCCCGTTCGCGACGACCCCGCAGGCGCTCGGGTCGGCGGTGCTGGCAGCCGCACTCGCCGCCGCCGCGTCGGTGGCCGACGACAGCCCCTGGGCGATCGCCGCGCTGATGCTCGTCTCAGCCGCTCTGCTCGCGCTGACCAACCAACACTCCGCGGGCTTGATGACCCTGGCCCCGGCCATCGTCATCATCTTCGGCCCGGCGCCGCTGGAGTTCGCGTGGTGGCAGGCGGCCGCCTACGTGCTGGCCGGCGGGATCGTCGGATGGGCCGTCACCCGCATCTTCAAGTTCTCGGCCGAGCCCGATCCGGTGCCGGCCGGGGTGGCGTGGCGGCACGCCGTCGTCCTCGGGGTGCTGTCGGCCGCGACCATGTACTGGGCCTTGGCCAACAACATCTCGCACGGCTACTGGATCGCGGTCACCTACATCTGCACGCTACTGGATCGCGGTCACCTGGTCGTGGCCCTGCGGCCACTGCCGGAGCAGCGGGCCGACACCCTGCGTGCGGCGGTTGCTCGGGACCCTGTTGGGTGCGGTCATCGCCTTCGTCGTCATCGTCACGCTGCCGGTGTGGCTGGGGGCGTTGGTGGCGGCGATCTGCCTGGTGCTGCTGGCTGCGTACTCGATGTCCGGCGACTACTTCATGCAGACGCTGTTCCTCACCCCGATGCTGCTGATCTTCGCCACCCTCGGTGACGAGAACAAAGGCATCACGTACACGGGCGAGCGGGTGTTCTTCACCATCGTCGGGGTCGCCGTCGGAGTGGTTGCGCTGGTCGTGCTCGATCGCTGGGACCGGGCTGCTCTCGCCGGCACGGTGAGTCCGCCGACCGGAGCTGCAGCAGCGGCTGTCCCGCTGCGAGCGGTTATCCCGTCGGCGAGCCGTCCAGTGGCCAGCGGTTGTCCCGTCCGGTGAGGGTTGTCCCTTGGTGAGCGGTTGTCCCGTTGGTGAGCGGTTGTCCCGTTGGTCGAGCGGTTGCACGCGTGTCTTCGCTAACCAACGGCACAACGTCTAACCAACCGCACCGGCGATGGCCCCGACCCGACCCGACCGGCCGGAGGTCGCGTGACACTCGGCGGAATACCCCGGGCGCGTATCGTGTTCGCAGGACAGTGGAGGTCACCGGCATGCAGATCGACGAACAGAGCAAGAAGGCGCAGATCCACCGCCTGCGCCGCATCGAGGGCCAGGTACGCGGCCTGCAGCGACTGATCGAGGACGAGAGCGACTGTGTCGACGTCCTGACGCAGGTGTCGGCCACCACTCGCGCCCTCGAGTCGTTCGCGATCCAACTGGTCGAGCAACACCTGCAGACGTGCGTGCGGGAAGCCAGCCAGGACGGTGTGGACCCGGAGGCGAAGGTCATGGAGATCTCAGCGGCGATAGCCAGATTGGTGCGGTCATGAGTCAGGAACTGAAGGTACAGGGGATGACCTGCGGACACTGCGCCCATGCGGTGACCGAGGAACTGTCCGCGCTCGACGGCGTGCAGTCGGTGACGGTGGAGTTGGTCCCTGAGGGCGTGTCCACAGTCGTGGTCGAGGCCGCGACCGAGGTGCCCGCCGACCAGATCCGGGCGGCGCTGTCCGAGGCCGGCGACTACCAACTGGTCTGACCGGCAGCTCGACCCCCGGCGGGTCGAGGAAACCACGTCACAAAACCGGGTGATCCGGGTCCCGCCACCCGGGTTTACAGTGAAATGGTGCAGACGTCGCTGGTCTTCATCCACGGGCGGTTCGCCGACCAGGGCGACTGGGTGGGGTCCATCAACACCGGACTGGTGGCCGCCGGCTGGGACACCCTGCCCGCAGATGTGGACATCGTCGAGGTCGACTACTCCGACGTCCTGCACGATGTCCTGGCCTCGATGCCCGAGCGGGAGATCGAGGACTCCGAGCCGTCCGCCGGGTTCGCCCGCCACCAGCGCATGGTCCGACTGTCCATGCACCCGTTCACCATCCGTCCGATGAGCCCCTACGACTTCTTCCCCAAGGAGTGGGTCACCCGCTTCCTGATGAGCCGGATGCCGGAGATCCAGCGCTACCGGGCACAACCCGAGGTCCGCGCCGCAGTCCGCGCCCGCTGCCTGGAACAACTGCCCAAGGGCGACCTGCTGATCGTCGGGCACAGCCTCGGGGCGGCCGTGGCCTTCGACCTCATGCACTACCTGCCCAAGGACACCCACGTGGAACTGCTGCTGACCATCGGCAGCCCGATGGCGCGGCGGCCGTGGCGCGACACGCTGGCGGAGTTCCGGGGGCTGTTCCCGACCGGCGTGGTGACCACCTGGGTGAACCTGGTGAACAAGGGCGACTGGGTCACGGGCGGCGACGGCATCCACCTGTGGTACCCGCAGGCCATCGACACGTTCGCGAGCCTCGGGTTGGGCATGCACGGCGAGACCCACTACCTCGCCTCCGAGCCGGCCGGGATGGCCATCGGCGACGCCATCGTGCGGGGGCAGAACCGGGCACATCTGTGAGGGTGGCGGCGCTCGGGATCGACTGTTCGGACCCCGCGACCACCTGGAAGACGCTGCGGGCGCTGCCACCCGTGGATCTGTTGGTGCTGCCGGAACTGGCCCTGCTGCCCTGGTTGTGCACGCAGCCGGAGGTCGACCCGGCAGCCTGGGACGCCGCGGCGGCCGAGCAGCACCTCGAGCACCTCGGCGACCTCGCGGCCCGGGTCATCATCGGCACCGCGGCGCGGCCCGGCGCGCGGTTCAACGACGCCTTCTGCTGGACCGCCGAAACCGGCCTGCAGGTCGTTCACACGAAGACCTACCTGCCCGACGAGCCCGGTTTCTGGGAGGCCTCGTGGTACCAGCGGGGGCCGGTCTCGTTCACACCATTCGACACCCCGGTCGGCCGCATCGGGGTCAGCATCTGCACCGAGATGTGGTTCACCCAGCACGCGTACCCGGACGTCGACCTGGTGGTCGTGCCGCGGGCCACGCCGGGCGAGTCGACGCAGAAGTGGCTGGCCGGCGGCGCCACCCAGGCCGTGTGCTCCGGCGCGTACTGCATCTCCAGCAACCGCAGCGAGACGGACCGGCGGTGTCACGATGGGCGGGGCGGGGTGGATCACCGACCCCGAGGGCAACCACCTGGGGGTCACCAGTGCCGCCGAGCCGGCCATGATCCGCGACATCGACCTGGCCGCCGCCCGCGCCGCGAAGGCCACCTACCCCCGCTACGTGGACACGCGCTGAACCGTACCCGTCCCGGTGTATTCCGGCCTTTGTGCCACTTAGGCTTCCCTGGCTCGGCAGAATGGCCCTATGACCGAAAAGCTGGTGTACGCATTCTCCGAAGGCAACAAGGACCTCAAGGATCTGCTGGGCGGCAAGGGCGCCAACCTGGCCGAGATGACCAACCTCGGCCTGCCGGTCCCGCCCGGGTTCATCATCACCACCGAGGCCTGCCGGGAGTACCTGCTCTCCGGCGTGATGACCCCCGACCTGCTCGCGGATGTCCGCGCCAGCCTCGACGTCCTCGAGGAGACGATGGGCCGGACCCTCGGCGATGCGTCGAACCCGCTGCTGCTGTCCGTGCGCTCCGGCGCGAAGTTCTCGATGCCCGGGATGATGGACACCGTCCTCAACATCGGGCTCAACGACGAGTCCGTGAACGGCCTCGCGGAACAGTCGGGCAACGAGCGCTTCGCGTGGGACTCCTACCGCCGGCTGATCCAGATGTTCGGCAAGACCGTGCTCGACCTCGACGGCGACCTGTTCGCCGATGAGCTCCACGAGGTGATGAAGGAGACCGGAGTCGTCTCCGACGTGCTGATCCCCGCCGAGGCGCTCAAGGGTCTGGTCGAGCGCTACGAGGAGATCATCACCTCGCACGGCGCCCACTTCCCGCAGGATCCCCGCGACCAGCTGCTCGGTGCGATCGAGGCGGTCTTCCGGTCCTGGAACACACCGCGTGCCACGTTGTACCGCCGGCAGGAGCGCATCCCCAGCGACCTCGGCACCGCCGTCAACGTGCAGGCGATGGTGTTCGGCAACTCCGGCGAGCACTCCGGCACCGGGGTGGCGTTCACCCGCGACCCGGCCTCGGGCGCCCGCGGCGTCTACGGCGACTACCTGGAGTCCGCGCAGGGCGAGGACGTCGTCTCCGGCATCCGCAACACCTTGGCGCTGGCCGACCTCGAGGAACTCGAGCCGGGCCCGTACGCCGAGTTGATGACCATCATGGACACCCTCGAGCACCACTACCTCGACCTGTGCGACATCGAGTTCACCATCGAGCAGGGCAAGCTCTGGATGCTGCAGACCCGGGTGGGCAAGCGCACGGCGGCGGCCGCCTTCCGGATCGCGATGCAACTGGTCGACGAGGGCCTCATCGACATGGACGAGGCCGTGCGCCGGGTGTCCGGTCCGCAACTCGGGCAGCTGATGTTCCCGCAGTTCGACCACGAGCAGGCGCCCAAGGCCTCCGCGAAGGGGACCGCCGCCTCCCCGGGCGCCGCAGTCGGACAGATCGTGTTCGACTCCGAGGCCGCCGTGGTGGCCGCGGCCAACGGGCGCGAGGTCATCCTGGTACGCCGGGAGACCAACCCCGACGACCTGCCCGGCATGGTCGCCGCGGCCGGCATCCTGACCACCCGCGGCGGCAAGACGTCGCACGCGGCAGTCGTGGCCCGCGGGATGGGCAAGACCGCAGTCTGCGGCACCGAGTCCATCGAGATCGACTCCGTGGCCCGGACACTGACCTTCCCGGACGGCACCCGGTTGGTCGAGGGCGAGGTCATCTCGATCGACGGCACCACCGGCCAGGTGTTCAACGGACCCGTGGAGGTGCGGCCGTCACCGGTCGTCGAGTACTTCGACGCCGGCATCGACGCCGCCCTGGACGACGCCAACGTACCGACCGCCGAGCTGGTGAATGCCGTCGACCAGATCATGAAGCACGCCGACGAAACCCGCCGGCTGGGGGTCCGGGCCAATGCCGACACCCCTGAGGACGCCGCGCGTGGCCGCCGGATGGGCAGCCAGGGCATCGGACTGTGCCGCACCGAGCACATGTTCCTCGGCGAGCGCAAACAGTACGTGGAGAAGTTGATCCTGGCCGAGAACGACCGCGACCGGGAGACGGCACTGGCGGCCCTGCTGCCGTTGCAGCGCAAGGACTTCATCCGGATCCTCGAGGTGATGGACGGCCTGCCGGTCACGATCCGGCTGCTCGACCCGCCGCTGCACGAGTTCCTGCCCGACCTGACCGACCTGTCGGTGCGGGTGGCCCTGGCCGAGGAACAGGGACAGCCGAACGAGGCCGACCTGCGGCTGCTGCGGGCGGTGCGCCGGCTGCACGAGTCGAACCCGATGCTGGGGCTGCGCGGTGTCCGGCTCGGCCTCGTGGTCAAGGGCCTGTTCGCGCTGCAGGTGCAGGCGATCGCGGAGGCCGCATGCTTCCGGCAGCGGCTCGGCGGCGACCCCCGCGCGGAGATCATGATCCCGCTGGTGGGCTCGGCGCACGAGTTGGAGCTGATCGTCGACGAGGCCTCGCAGGTGCTCGCCGACGTGGCGAGCAAGCACGGCTGCACCCTGCGGTTCCCGATCGGGACCATGATCGAACTGCCCCGCGCAGCGCTGACCGCCGGCGAGATCGCCAAGAGCGCGGAGTTCTTCTCCTTCGGCACCAACGACCTGACCCAGACCACGTGGGGCTTCAGCCGCGACGACGTCGAGGCCGGCTTCTTCTCGCTGTACCTGGACAAGGGTGTCTTCGGGGTGTCGCCGTTCGAGAGCATCGACGTCGACGGCGTCGGCCGACTGGTGAAGATCGCCGCGCGGGAGGGCCGGGAGGTACGTCCGGAACTGCACCTGGGGGTCTGTGGTGAGCACGGCGGCGACCCGCAGTCGGTGCACTTCTTCCACGAGGCCGGGCTGGACTACGTGTCCTGCTCACCGTTCCGGGTGCCGGTCGCCAGGCTCGAGGCCGCCCGGGCATCGTTGGGGATGACCTCCTCCGACATGCGGTAGGGCGCGGAGAGGGCCCCGGGCGGCGAGTGTTGCGCGGTTGCTGCTCCCGGGCCGCGAGTGTTGCGCGGTTGCTGGTTTTGCGGTCCAAATCCAGCAACGGTGCAACACTCGCCGCCGAGGGCGCGCAACGGTGCAACACTCGCCGCGGAAGCACGGCCAGATCGGCTGACGACCGGCTCGCGCCCGAGCAGATTGCGCACCAGACAAGTAGCTGCCTGCCGCGCAATCTGCCTCCCGCAGGAGCCCGGCTGCGACGTCCGACGCCTCACACCCTGCCGGGCGCCCACTGCGGATCCGTGGCGGGCGCCCGGTGAACGGGCCGCCGTGCGCGACCGGTCGCGCCGGGCCGCGGCTCATGCCACCGCCGCCATCGCCGCGCGTTCCCGCAGCAGCGCCGCGATCTGTTGGGCCTGCGCGGAGATCTCCGGCATCGCGGTGGACTCGAACAGAACCCCGCGACGCAGCGGCCCGATGGTGAACAGATTCTCCGCCACCGACCCGTGGGCACCGACGACCTCGCCCGTGGTCGGCGTCACGTCGTAGCCGATGTCGAACGGCCCCGGTCTGGCAACCCCCCTGCGGACGAGGCCGGCACCGATCGGCGAGAGCCGCACATCCGACCGGGGACCCGTGCAGACGATGATCCGGTCCACCACCATGGCCGTGCGGTCCGTGCCCACCACGAAGCGGTGCCCGAGGTGGTCGACGCGGTACTGCGGCGATGACATGACCCGCAACCGGCCGCTCTCCCGGTGGCCAGCCACGGCGAGTAGCCACCTCCGGTGCCATCCGATGGCGAACGACGTCCCAGTCGCGAGCCAGGTGCCGCATGAAGAACTCGCGGTCGCGGTCAGACAACCGTTGCCAGATCTCCGGGGTCTGCGATCGAAGTCCGTCGATGGCGCCACGCCAGTCCCGGCCGGCTGCGAGAATGTGCTCCATTACGGCATCAAGGGCGACCGGACCGTTCGGGGGCAGCGCCATCGGTCCCCTGGGAGGGGTCAGCGGGGTCAGGTGTCTGGCCGGCAACTTGCCGCGCCGGGAGAGTCCGGTGACCGTGACGTGCGGATCTGCAGCCAGTGCGGACAGTGCCACGTCCACGAAGGTCAGCCCGGTGCCGATGGACACGACGTGCTCGCCCGGGCGCAGGTCGGCCAATCGACTGCCACCCCCACGGGTCGGTGTGGAAACCCTCGGCCTCAATCACGTCCCGCGACAGACCTTCTGGCGCTTCCGGTGCCTGGTGCCCGGTTGCCAGGACCACCGCGTCGGCGTGATGGCTTTGCCCAGCTGAGTCGATGACGAGCCAGCCACCACCAGGGGCCGACAGGACGTCGACGACCTCCTCGCGGACGTGCCGGAACCGACCGCAGCGCCTGCGCCACGCGGTGCGCAGGGCGCTCTGCAGATAATCGCCGTACCGTGCCCGGGAGACGAACTCGTCGGGTTGGGCGCCGGCCCAGTTCTGGAAGTGGGACATGTCGTCGCGGTAGAGGCTCATGCCCTTGGCCGGGACGTTGAGCAGGTGGCGCTCATCGGTGGTGCTGTAGGCGATCCCCCGGCCCAGCGTGCCGCCGGGCTCGAACAGGTCCACTCGCAGGTCCAGCGCCGGGTCGAAGGCCCCGGCCAGGTGCGTCGCGACACTGACCCCGGCCGCACCGCCTCCGACGATGGCGACACGCGGGTGGTTTTGACGTTCTGAGCGTATGTGCATAATCTAAGTATTCCTATTTACTTACTAGGAATGCAAGGAGGCACGATGACAAACTCCGAAATCGTCTGTACCGGGCCGGACCCGGTCGAACTCGTCACACTGGAAACCCCCGGACTCGGCAACCGCTCCTACGTCGTCATCGCCGACGGCTGGGCGGTCGCGGTGGACGTGCAACGCGACCTGGACCGGGTCCAAACAGTCCTCACCGAGCGCGGCGTGCGCCTGGCCGCCGTCGTCGAGACCCATGTGCACAACGACTACGTCACCGGTGGGTTGGCGCTGGCCCGGCATTGGGGGGCCGAGTACATCGTCCCGGCCGGCCCCGACCTCGCCTTCCCCGCCCGCCGCGGGTACGACGGCGACCGCATCCACGCCGGCCCGGTCGATCTGCGGGTCATCAACTCC
This sequence comes from uncultured Actinomycetota bacterium, assembly GCA_963733395.1. Classification (GTDB taxonomy): domain Bacteria; phylum Actinomycetota; class Actinomycetes; order S36-B12; family UBA10799; genus JADKAV01. Next base: position 82,272 of record CAVTCZ010000003.1, on the reverse strand, counting down.
CCCGGGCACACCGACGCCCACGCCACGTACTCCCTGCACGTCGGCGACAACCCGGCGGTGGCCGCGTTCACCGGCGGCTCCCTGCTGCTGGGCGGGACCGGCCGCACCGACCTGCTTGGCCGGCACCGCGCAGCGCAACTGGCCGCGGACCAGTATTGGTCGGCTCGCCGGCTCGCCCGCCTGCTCCCCCCCGACGCACGACTGCTGCCGACACACGGCTTCGGCAGCCACTGCCTGGCCGGCCAAGCAGTGAAGTCCGCGACCGACCGGCTGGCCGACCAGCTCGAGATCAACCCTGCGTTCCTGCTCGACGAGCACGGGTTCGTCGAGGACATGCTCAACCGAGTGGGACCGATCCCCGCGTACTTCCCGAAGATGGCCCCCCGCAACGTGGCCGGGCCGGCGGCCGCCAACCTGACCGAGCCCGGACTGCTGCCGCTGGCCGAGGTGGCGGCCCGGGCCGCCTCCGGACAAACGGTCATCGACGTCCGGGGGCGAGCCGACTTCGCCGCCGGACACGTGCCGGGCACGCTCAACATCGACGCGACCGGCGCCGTGGCCACCTGGACGGGCTGGGTGGCCGACATCGACGCCCCGATCACACTGATCACCGAGGACCACGACCAACTGGCCCTCGTCCAGCGGGAGTTGAGCCGCATCGGCGTGGACCGCCTCTTCGGGGCACACACCGGCGCGCTGGACGGGATCGCCCTCGCAACGCGCACGTCGGCGACGTTCCCGCAACTCGCGCGCACGCTGCGCGGCGGCTCCGAGATCACCCTGGTCGACGTGCGCGACCCGGGCGAATGGGCCAGGGGCCACCTGCGGGGAGCCGTACACATCCCCGCGTACGAGATCACCGACCACGATCTTCCCGACGAGCCATGGCTCTACTGCGGTGTCGGGTTCCGCGCCGCCATCGCGGCATCCGTGCTCGCCCGGGCCGGACGGACCGGTGCCGTGGTGATCGACGACCAACTCGCCCGGGCGAGGAAGTCCGGCCTGCCTTGGTGCGAAGGCACCGCGTGCCCTGACGACCGGTGCACCGCCGCACTTGTCCCCGCTGCGGGCCGCCGCTGAACTGGGAGGGTCGGGACCGCACACGCCGCGGCCCCGACCCTCCCTTCACACCACGTCGGGCGTGCCCGTCACCATCCGCTGCAATGCCCCGGCCAGCCGGTCGATATCGTCTCGCGTGTTGTACAGCGCCAGCGCCGCGCGTACCGTGGCTTCGACCCCGAAGCGGCGCAGAATCGGCTGCGCGCAGTGGTGTCCCGCACGCACGGCGATCCCGTTCTGATCCAGGTAGGCTCCGACCTCGATCGGGTCGTGCCCGGCCACATTGAAACTGAGCACGCCCGCCTTGCGGTCTGCGTGGCCGTAGATGCACAAGCCCGGCACCTCCAGCAACCGCTCGGCGCCGTACGCCAGCAGTTCGTGCTCGGCCGTCTCGATCGCCTCCATGCCGATGCCATCGAGGTAGTCGATGGCGGCCCCGAGTCCCACCGCGTCGGCGATACTGCCGGTACCCGCCTCGAACCGCCAGGGCGGAGGCTGGAACGTGGTGCGGTCGAAGTGGACCGTGTCGATCATGTTCCCGCCGCCCTGCCACGGCGGCATCCTCTGCAGATGCTCCTGCTTTGCGTACACGACACCGATGCCGGTCGGCGCGAACATCTTGTGCCCGGAGAACACGTAGAAATCGCAGTCGAGATCCTGCACGTCCACGGGCATGTGCAGCACCCCCTGGGCGCCGTCGATCACGACGGGGACACCGTGCCGGTGGGCGATCTCCACCATCGCTTTCACGGGTGTGACCGTGCCCAGGGCATTGGACACATGCGTGAACGCGATGATCTTCGTCCGGGGGGTGATCAGCCGCTCATACTCCGAGAGGATGATCTGACCGGTGTCGTCCACCGGCGCCACCCGCAACGTGGCGCCCTTGCGCTGGCACAGCATCTGCCACGGCACGATGTTCGCGTGGTGCTCGAGGTGACTTATGAGTACCTCGTCGCCCTCGCACACCTCCTGCTCGCCGAAGGTGTTCGCGACCAGGTTGATCCCCTCGGTGGTGCCGCGTACCCACACGATGTCGTCGGCCGATGGCGCGTTGATGAACTGCCGCACCTTGTCCCGGGCCCCTTCGTAGGCGTCCGTGGCCCGGCCGGCCAGCGTGTGAGCGGTGCGGTGCACGTTGGAGTTCTCGTGCTCATAGAAGTAGGTGAGCCGGTCGATGACCTTCCGCGGCTTCTGGGTCGTCGCCCCGTTGTCCAACCAGACAAGTCGGTGGCCATGGACCCGCTCGGACAGGATCGGGAAGTCCGCGCGCAGCCGCTCGGCGTTGAATCCCGTGGTGGTGGGCGGGACGTCGAGCGCCGGGGTCTGCGCCGGTTCCAGCGTCGGGCTGTAGCCGGAGCCGTGCGGTTCGTCCGCACCCCTTCGGTCCCCAACTGTTCGATATGGTCCTGCAGGTATCCGGCCTCCGACTCGGCGCTGGCCACCGGATGCTCCGCGGACTCCTCAGTCACCGAGTTTGCGCCGTGGTGGTGGACGTCGTTGACATCCTCGAGTTCCGGTGCCGCAACAGCGTGCTCGCCGGTGAACTCGCGTGCGACATCGGCCAGCTGCTGCATGAGCGCCAACGCCTGCTCACCGGCACCGACGTCGTCGACCTCCGCGGCCTCGAGAGCCGCGCCGTACTGGCCCTCCAAGTAGGGGTGGTCACCACCGGCCGCATCGAGGACGCCCGCGGCGTCCGTGGGCAAGTCCGCCAGTTTCTGCGCCATGAAACCGGCGTCGGGACCTCACCCGGCGCCTCCCCAGCCGCACCCGGGGGCTCCTGCAGATGCGCCCCTGCGACCTGGTCGTCGCGATCATCGGGCAGATCCTGGGACCCAGTCAGGCCCAGGACGTCGCCATCGAGGGAGTCGATCACCTGCAGATAGCCCGAGTCGTCGAACGACCCGAGGTCCACCGCCGACAGGTTGTAGGCGTCCACCACGCCGGTGGCCGGCGCCCCCGGCAGCGACGTCGACGAGATGTCGGCGGTCGTCGCCGGGTTCGCCACGGCGTGCTCGACGGCGTCCAGGCGCACCGGCCGGGCCGCGCCGGTGTCCACCGGCACGGCTTCGCCACCGGCGGACTGTGCAGCCGGCATCACCGCCTGGAACAGCTCGTTGGCGATGTCGGCGATGAACTCCGCGTGAAGGGTCCCTGGGCCTCAGGAGTAGTCATGGTAGTGGTTGACGTCGACACCCTCCAGCACGGCGATCGCGTCGTCGGTGTGGACGGCGGCGCTGCAGTACAGCGATATGAGGTACTGGGCCTGCGCCTTCTGGTTGATGCCCATGAACCGCACCGAGAGACTCGGTTCACCTCACCGGGCAGTCCCGGCTGGAACAACCCGGTCACACCCTGCTTCTCCAAACCGGTGCGCACCAGCAGACGTTGGTTCTGCCCTTGCCGTCCACGGCGAGCTTGTCCGAGGGGATGATCGGATGCCGCGCCACGTGATAACTGTGCCCGTACAGGTTGACCGCTGCCGCGCACTCCCCGGGTGTACTCCCCTAAGCAGCTCGGCTACTCTAAAAACACTTCTTCAACTTACATATCTCAATCTTCAGTCGGCGGGCTGGTTCTTGCTGATGCGCTGAGAGTCCACGACCTGGTTGAGCAGCTCGTAATTCGTTGTTACGAGTTGTCATCTGCGCTCCTTACTTCTCATCAAACCGCAACTGCTCACGACCTGATCTGTGCGATCGGTACAGCCGAGATCAGGTTCTGTGCCCTCGGCAAGCAGATTATCGCAGTCTATTCTCCATCATATTTCCGGTCGGTGCGCACCAGTCGCTAGCACTTGGCATCAGGTGTCCACTTTCCGCCCCAACTACGCTTCGTAACTGGCCATCGACAGCGGATTGACCAGCGTACATCCTCGTGTACTTCAACGCTCCCGGCTACGAGCCTGCGGAGCCCACAGACCCTGGTCATTCAATACAGATCACACTCTCTGTCGCTTGCGTGCAGCAGTTCTGCATGCCCGATCACCTCCATCTTCCAATGGCGTCCAGCATCCGTCTGCTCATCATCACCACACGTCGTGCTTTCTCGCTCCGTCGTTCCATCGAATATCATACATGATCCCACTCCTCTCTTCAACTTCACTGTCGAGCCGAACCACCATGCGCGACTAATATCAGTGTACGGACGTCATCCACAGCGCTAACGCCTACACACCAACGCACGGTCTCGCTAAGAATTCCCCGCGTTCTCCGGGCGTGCGGCCACCTGTGCCGCTGCCCAGGCCGCCCCGGAGGAGATGCCCACGAGCAGGCTCTCCTCCTGCGCCGCCCGGCGGGCCGTGGCAAGGGCGTCCTCGTTGTCGACCTTTATGATCTCGTCGTAGATCTCGTGTCCAGATGTCTGACGAAGCCCGCGCCGATGCCCTGATCGGTGCGGCCTTGCCCCCCGGACAGCACCGGTGAGGCCGCCGGCTCCACGCGATGATCTGCACTCCGGCTTGCGGAACTTCAACACCTGCCCCACGCCGGTGATGTGCCGCCGGTCCCGACTCCGAGATCAGATGTCGACCTGACCATCGGTGTCCTGCCAGATCTCCTCTGCGGTGGTGGCGCGGTGGATAGCCGGTTCGCCGGGTTGCGAACTGCTGTGGCATGAAGTACTTCGTCCGATTCGCCAACTCCTCGGCGGCGGCGATCGCGCCACCATACCATCCGGTGCCCGCAGTGATCTGACGGCGCCAACGCCGCAGCAGCATGCACTGATCCCATGCTGGCTCAAATCGCAGCCTTCGTGCCGCGCGCGGACGCAGACATGCCAGCGCATGCTCGCGTTTCTGGTCCGGTGTCCAGTCCGATCAACATCTTCTCGATCACCAATTCCTCAGAGACTGGATAACGACTGACACTCCGATTGACACACTAGAGAGGGTGCGCAACGGTGCAACACTCGCCGCTGGAGCACGGCCGGATCGGCTGACGACCGGCTCGCGCCCGGGCAGATTGCCTCGCAGGCAAGTAACTGGCCCGCCGCGCAATCTGCCTCCCGACGGAGCCACCGATGCGACACCCGCGCTCACAACCTGCCGGTGTGTCCCCCGCGCCGGGCATCCGCGGCGGCCACCCCGTCGCTGGAGACCGCATGCACGCCGCCGAAGTAGAAGTCCTCGGCCCGCCACTGCGACACCGGTTCGGGCAGTGCCGCCACCTGATCGGCTGGGAACCCCGGTTCCACCTGCACGACGCCGTCGTTGTCGAGATGCACCCGGGGGGCGTCGATGGCCGCCTGCAGGTCCGCGCCGCGCAACAGTGCGGCGATCACCCGGGTCATGGCACTGCGGATGCGCTCGCTGCCCCCGGTCCCGAGCGCGGTGATCACGCCGTCGCGCTCCACCAGGCTGGGCGCCATCATCGACCGGATGCGCGAACCCACCGGCGCCGCGAAGCCGTTGGGATGCAGGTCGCTCTCACCCATCATGTTGTTCAGTTGAATGCCCGTGTCCCCGAGCATGACCCCCGAGCAACTGCCGTTGGAGACCGTCAGCGCCACCGTCTGCTCACCGTCGGTGACGCTGATGTGGGTGGTCCCGCGAACCGACACCGGGGCCGCCGATTTGTTGTGATCGGTCGCATCCCGCAGCGCCATCAGCAGTTGCAGGGCACTCGGATCGTCGACGTCCGCGAGTTCGCCGAGCGCATGGGCGATGATCGACCCGCCCAAGGACGGCCCCGGGTTGGTCTGCAGCGTCCCGCCGGGCAACTCCACCCGCAACGGCTCGCGCTCGTAGACGGTGTACGCCGACAGGTCCTCGGGGTGCAGCGGGCCCTCGGCCGGCAGCCAACTCAACCCCTCGGCGACCTCTGCCAGGAAGGCCGCGTACTGCGGGTTGCGCATGATCTCGCCGGTGGTCAGCAGGTGGCCGTGCGGTGCGTACACCGCCTTCGACGCCGGCGTCGAGGTGACCACCGCGCCGATCAACTGCAGGACCAGCGCCTGCTGGGCGGTCAGCGCCGCTCCGGCGCGCACGCACGCCAACGGCGCCTGCAGCATCCGATCCCGCGGCATCCGGCCATGCCGGCGATGTGCGTGCAGCAGCCCCGGAAGAACTCCGGGCACGGCGACGGTGGACGGCCCGATCGTGAAGTTCTGCTGCGCCCCGGAGAACTCCACGGTGATGACGTTGTGCACCCGGCCGGCATGCGGGGTCGGCACCGCGGCGAAGAAGTCGATCAAGTGGCTGCTGCCATCAGCGTCGCGGACCATCAGGAAGCCGCCACCACCCAGGCTGGCCAACCCAGGCTCGGTCACCGGCATCGCGAACGCCGCCGCGACCGCCGCGTCCACGGCGTTCCCGCCCGCAGCCAGCACCTCCAGGGCGACGGCCACCGTCCCCGGGGCCCCGCCTGCGACCGCTGCCTGCATGTCCCCAGGCTAACGAGGCGTCCGTGCGCACCCGATGCCAGACTCGACGGGTGCTCAGCCTGCTGGCGTCCATCGGCTTCCTCGGCCTCGCGGCAGTCGATCCCGTGGGCATCGCCGTGATGCCGGTGCTGCTGACCCAGCCCAACGGGATCCGGCGCAGCGTATGGTTCCTGGTCGGCTCGGCGATGGGGATCACGGTCCTCGGCGTCGCCTTCGCGATCGGGGCCGGGCACGTGATGCTGCGGCTGACCCGGGACTACCCCTGGCTCGAGCCGAGCGTCGAGATCGCCTGCGGGGTGCTGTTCGCCGGATTCGGGCTGTATCTGTGGTGGCAGCAGCGCCACGGCGACACCGGCCCGGAGGTCTCCGACGGCCTGCGCCGGCGGTTGAACCTCACCGGCGGGAAGCTGTTCGGGTTCGGCGCCGGGCTGGTGGTGGTGCAGAGCCTGCTGGACGTCGTGTTCATCGTCGCCATGGTCAACGTCGGCGCGAAGAACCTGCCCGTGCTCGAGGTGCTGCTCGCGGTGCTGGTCTACGCCGCCGCCGCCCTCATCCTGCAGACCGCCATCGTCGCGGCCTACACCGCGGCCGGGCCGGAACGCCGGATCGTGGTGGCGGATTCGGTCACGGGCTGGCTCGACCGCAACGGCACGAAGGCCGCGATCATCGCCTCGATCGGCGTCGGCCTGGTCCTGGTCGGCAGCGGCATCAGCGCCCTGAACGGCGGGCCGTCACTGGGCTGAGGTGGCCACGGCGCGCACGACCAGCCCGTCGATCCCGTCGAAATCCGAGGGGTTGCAGGTGTAGAGCGGCAGCCCGTGGGCCAGTGCCGTCGCCGCGATCAGTGCGTCGAATGCACGCGCCTTGGGCTTGCGACCCTGCGCTCGCAGCGAAGCCGCCACCGTGGCGAATGCCCGCGCAGCAGCCGCGTCGAAGGGCAGCGGCGCGAAGTCGCTCTCGACCTGCTGCAGCACGGCCTGGCGACGCGCCCGCTCCAACGGGTCGTCGGTCGCCAGCGGCCCAACGGACAACTCGGCGAGCGTGACGGCACAGATGACAGGGGTTTCGGGCAGTGCCTGCGGATCGCGCAACCCGGGCAGCGCGACGACGACACTCGTGTCCAGCAAGCCCGTCACAGGTCGACGTCCAGCAACTCTTCGACGTCAGCGCGCACGGCCGCCAGATCGAGCTGTGGCAGGTTGCGCCAGCGCTCGAGCACCGTGGCTGCCGGCAGTGGCGCCTGGGTCACCGGCCGCAGTTGTGCCACCGGGGTGCCACCACGGGTGACCGTGACCAGCTCGCCGGCGAGCACCCGTTCGACGACGCTGCCACCGTCGTTGCGCAGTTCCCGGATCGACACATCACCCATGTATCACGTCGTGATACCGGGCCGAGTTGCTGGAATCAGCCGCCAGCTTCCGAAGCCCGGCGTCAGATTTCGGGCAGTTCGTTAGACGTTGTCCCGCTGGTTAGAGGAAACACGCGTGCATTCGCTCACCAACGGGACAACCTCTAACCAGCCGTCCAGAAGCAGGCGACGGGATTGGAGCCGGCGCCACCTCAGTACAGGACGCGCAACCGGACCGTCTCCGGCAGCGCCCGCAACTTCCCGAGCACCTCGTCCGCGTAGTCCACGCCGATGTCCGTCAGCACGTAGCCGACCTCGCCGCGGGTGCCCAGCAACTGCCCCTCGACGTTCACGCCGTGGTCGGCGAGCACCGAGTTGATCGCGGCCAGCACGCCGGGGACGTTGTGGTGCAGGTGGGCCAGGCGATGGGTGCCGGGGTGTTCTGGCAGGTTCAGTGGCGGCAGGTTGACACTCAGCACCGTGGAACCGTCGGCGACGAAGTCCACCAACTTGCCGGCGACGAACCGGCCGATGTCCTGCTGCGCCTCCTAGCGTGGAGCCGCCGACGTGCGGGGTGAGGATCACGTTGGGCAGCCCACGCAACTCGTTGTGGAACTCCTCGGCCCGACTGCTGGGCTCGACCGGGAACACGTCGACCGCTGCGCCTGCGAGGTGGCCGCTGACGAGGTTGTCCCGCAGCGAGGCGGTGTCGATCACGAAACCGCGGGAGAGGTTGAGGAACAGCGCCCCGGGCTTCATCGCCGCGAACTGCTCGGCGCCGAACAGCCCGGCGTTGCCCTTGCGGCCGTCGACGTGCAGCGTGACCACGTCGGCCACGGCGAGCAGTTCGGCCATCGAGCCGCAGCGGCGGGCATTGCCCAGCGCCAGCTTGTCGACGGTGTCGTAGAAGTACACGACCATGCCCAGCGCCTCGGCCAGCACCGACAGTTGCGCGCCGATATTGCCGTACCCGACGATCCCCAGGGCCCGGCCGCGGACCTCGTGCGCGCCGGCCGCGGACTTGTCCCAGACACCGTCGTGCATGAGCCGGCTCTTCTCCACCAGCCCCCGGGTCAGCGCGATGACTTCGGCCAGCGCCAGCTCCACCACGGAGCGGGTGTTGGAGTACGGCGCGTTGAACACCGCGATGCCCTCGTCGGCAGCGGCCGCGAGGTCGATCTGGTCGGTGCCGATGCAGAACGCACCCACCGCGAGCAGCGAGTCGGCCCGCGACAGGTGCTCGGCGGTGACCTGGGACTTGGAACGGATCCCCAACAACTGCACGCCCTCGAGCCGTTGCGCTGAGTTCCGCGCCCGTCAGCGCCCGGTCCAACGATTCGACGGCGTAACCGGCCTTCTCCAGGGCGGCAGCACCATCGGGGTGGATGTTCTCAAGCAGCAGGGCACGCATTCCCCGATCGTACGAGGGGTCGGCGACGCCAGTGTCGGGGCGGCGGGGGTACGCGGCCGGCCCGGGGTTAGCCCCAGGTCCAACCGTTAGCCCAAACTACAACCGTTAGCCCCAGACGCGGACTTTCCGCTAACGCCTGTACCCCGGACTAACGGCTGTCCACAGCACTAACGCGGGCGACGCCCCGGCCTCAGTGCTCGGCGAGCCACTCCTGGTTGAACGCGTACTCCTTGTCCAGGCTGGCCAGCGTCTCCTTGACGACAACCCCCTCGAGCTTGCCGCCGACCAGCGGGACGCTGGACTTGACCTCCATGTTGACGACCCAGTCGGCACTGGCGTCGCCGGTGGGCTTGATGTCCAGCTTGCCGGTGACGTGCAGCGGCTTGCCGGGGAACTCGATCTTCAGGTCGCAGCTGTAGCCGTCACCGACAGCGGTCCACTTCTCCGCCTGCACGATGCGGTTGGTGTCCCCGAGGATCTTCTTGGCGAAGTCGGGCAGGTCCGCGGGGACGATCCGCTCGACCTTCAGCGTGATGCTGTCGTCGGCGGTGTCGAACGTCTGCACGTCGGTGGAGTTGTCCCCCAGCGCTTGATACTTGGCGTCCACGTAGGCCCGGTCGTGCAGCATCGCCCAGACGGCATCGGCGCTGGCTTGGTACTTGTCGACACGCGAGATCTTCTTGGACATTCACGGCTCCTTAGCGGCTTGTGCCCTTGTGAACGTACTGCGGATCGCCGACACGTTTCCTGTCGAACCGATGCGTGTCATCCCCCGGGGGTAGTGTCGAACGCATGTACGCAACCGATCTGCTGGCCGAGCTCAACGACGAGCAGCGCGCGGTCGCCGCGTTCGAGGGCGGGCCGTTGCGGGTGCTGGCCGGTGCCGGCACCGGCAAGACCACGGCGCTCAGCGCCCGGGTGGCCCGGATCGTGGCCGACGGCATCCCCGCCGAACGGGTACTGCTGCTCACCTTCACCCGGCGCGCCGCCCGCCAGATGGTCGACCGCAGCCATGCCCGGCTGGCCCGGGCGGGGATCAAGTCCGGTCGCGTGGCCGGCGGCACGTTCCACTCCGTGGCCCACCGCACGCTGCGCCAGCACGCCGCCCGACTCGGCCTGCCCGAGGGCTTCTCCGTGCTGGACCCGGCGGATGCCGCAGACGTGATGGACGTCGTGCGCGACGAGGTCCTCAAGGACCTGCCCCACGCCCGCCGCGTCCCGCGCAAGTCGACGTTGCTGGACATCTACTCGCGCGCGGTGGACACAAGTACGCCGGTGGGCGAGGTCGTCACGGCCATCGCCCCCTGGGCCAGCGACATGGTGGAACCGATCGGCGCGGTGTGCAAGGCCTTCATCGCCCGCAAGCGGCGACTCGGTCTGCTGGACTTCGACGACCTGCTGCTGCACTGGCGGCAGGCCCTGCGCGACGACCTCGTCGGCCGCAGCCTCGGCGGGCTGTACGACCACGTGCTGGTCGACGAGTACCAGGACGTCAACGCCCTGCAGGTGGAACTGCTGCAACTGCTGCGCGCGCACGACGACCGGCTGACCGTGGTCGGCGACGACGCGCAGGCGATCTATTCGTTCCGGGCCTCCGACCCGCGGCACATCCTCGACTTCGCCGCGGATTTCCCCGGCGCGGCCACCCTGCAGCTGACGGTCAACTACCGCTCCTCGCAGGCGATCCTGGACACCGCCAACGCACTGGCCGACGGCGCCCCGAGCGGTTTCTCCACCCGGCTGCGGGCGGCGACCGTGCAACCGGCGACCACGCCGCAGCTTGTGCGCGTCGCCGACGAGGACCACCAGAGCCAGATCGTGTGCGAGCAGGTGCTGGCCCACCGGGAGGCGGGCACCGCACTGCAGGAGCAGGCGGTACTGGTCCGGGCCGCGCATCACAGCGACCGGCTCGAGATCGAGTTGGGCCGCCGCGGCATCCCGTTCGTCAAGTACGGCGGACTGCGCTACCTGGAGGCCGCGCATGTGAAGGACCTGCTGGCCAGCTTCCGGATCGCAGACAACCCGCGCGACGAGGTGGCCTGGTTCCGGGTGCTGCAGTTGCTGCCCGGCGTCGGCCCGGCGAAGGCCAAACGCGCGGTCACCGCCCTCGGCCTGCTCGACGACGGCGAGGACTCCGAAGTCATGCTGCGCTGGCCGCTGGCGCTCGCGGAACTCCCGACGGTCGCCCGGGAGCCGGCTGAATCCGTGGCCCGGGCGGTCGCGACGAAGCAGGCGGAGGCCTTGCGACAGGCCATGTCCCCGCTCATCCGGGCGGTGTACGACAACCCCGAGGAGCGGCTCGCGGACCTCGATCTGCTGGTCGAGGCCGCAGCCGCGTTGCCCCGCCTGTCCGACGTGGCAGCCGACCACGCACTCGAGCCGCCGCGGTCCAGCGGCGACCTGGCCGGCACCCCGGCCATCGACGAGGACTGGCTGGTCATCAGCACGATGCACTCGGCCAAGGGCCTGGAGTGGGACGCCGTCCACGTCATCCACGCCGCCGACGGCAACATCCCCTCGGACATGGCGCTGACCGACCGCAACGGCCTGGAGGAGGAGCGTCGGCTGTTCTACGTCGCGCTCACCCGCGCCCGGCACGACGTGCAGGTCTACGTGCCGCTGCGCTACCACCACCGCCCCAACGGCGACCGGCACTCCTGGTCGCAACCGTCCCGGTTCCTCTCGCCGAGCGTCAAGGCCACCATGGACGAGGTCACCCTGCTGCGGCCCGAACCCGAGGACCCGGCGGATATCGCCACGGTGGACACCACCAGCGCGGTCGACGCCGAACTGGACGGCTTGTTCGGCTGAGGCCGCCACCATCTTTGTGATCCAGCGGCAACTCAGCTCAGTGGCGCCTGCGTCACAAACATGGCCCCCGGGGTTCTGAGGTGGCGCCCAGCCGCCCCGGCGCCGATTAGCCTTGCCGCTATGGACAAGCGGGATCTGCGTCGACGGATCCGCGCTGAGCGCAGCGGACGTCACCCCAGCGACGACTTCCCGGCGCGGGTTCTCGCCGCGATCCCGCGCGGAGTCGTCTGCGTCTACGTCGCGCTTCCCGGCGAACCGCCCACGGAACCGGTCATCGAGGCGCTGCTGGCCCGCGGGGACACGGTCTTCCTGCCCGTCGCCGCACCCGGCGGCCGGCTCGACTGGGTCCTCGCGACCGACTCCCGGCCATGGGACGCTTGGGGCGTGCCCGGCCACGCCAGCCGCAGCGACGCCACGGTTCTGCCGACCGTGGCCGCGGTCGTGGTCCCCGCACTGGCGGTCGACCGCCACGGCCGCCGGCTCGGGCAGGGCGGCGGCTACTACGACCGGTTCCTCCCCACCCAGCCGCAGGCCCGGACCGTCGCGCTCGTCTGGTCCGGTGAGGTCCTCGACGAGGTGCCGGCGCAACCCCACGACATCGGCGTCGACGCGTGGGTGATCGCCGATGACTGATCCCACCTCCGACCTGTTCGTCACCGAGTCGCTGACCATCCCCGCCACGGAACTGCAATGGCGGTTCAGCCGCTCGTCGGGACCGGGCGGGCAGTCGGTGAACACCTCCGATTCCCGCGTGGAGCTCGTCTGGGACCCGCGCGGCTCCCACGTACTCACCGCGCAGCAACGGCACTTGTTGCGCACCGCCTTCGTCATCACTGCCTCCGAACACCGCTCCCAACTGCAGAACCGGCAGGCCGCGCGGCACCGGTTGGCGCGCAAGGTGGCCTCCGCCCTGGCACCCCGCAAGCGCCGCCGACGCACCCGGCCCACCGGGGCCTCGGTCACCCGCCGGCTCGACGCCAAGCGCAAGCGGTCGCAGATCAAGGCCACCCGTAGGCGCCCGCCGGCGGATTGACGCCGCCCGAGGTTGGGCCTCCAACCAAGCGTCCGCCGGACCACTCACCCGCCAGCGATTCTGCACCTCGCCCCCGACGGACCCACACCCGCGGCCATTAGGCTGGGCCCATGACTCTGTACCCGTTGGCGCTCCTTCCGCAGGTCACCGTTTCCCAAGGCCAGGCGCAACTGCCGTACGTGCCCGGGACCGACCCCGAGTACGGGACCCCCGAACAAGCCATCGCCGCGTGGGCCGAGCAAGGAGCCGCCTGGGTGCACGTCGTGGACACCGACCCCGGCGACACCCACTACGCCGCCATCGCCCGTGCCACCGGCGCCCATGTGCAACTGGCCTCGAGCATCGACTCCCAGGCCAAACTCGAGGCGGCGCTGCACGCCAAGCCCAGCCGGATCGTCATCGAGCCGACCGACCTCACCTGGACCCAGAACGCACTGGCCGCCCACGGCGACCTGCTGGCCGTCGGGATGGACATCCGGGAGCCCGACGTGTTCGACGTCCGGGTGACACTCGACCAAGCCGGCTGCACCCGCTACGTCGTGCGCGACGTGGCCACCCACCACCACTGGCGCCACGGGGACCGGCATCTGCTCAAGGAGTTCTGCGAGCAGACCGACAGCAAGGTCGTGGCCGACGGCGGCATCGCCCATCTCGACGACCTGCACGAGTTGCACGAACTGGTGCCGGACGGACTGGACGGCATCATTCTCAACGCGCCGCTCTACAACGGCGCGTTCATGTACGCCGAAGCCGTGGCAGCCGGCGCCAACCGGTTCGACATGTTCTTCTGGGGACCGCCGCAGCCCTGAGGCTCACCGACTGTCGCTGCGAGCGCTCATCCGGGCGCTGTACGCCAGTGTCTGGTTGCGGCCGGCCCGCTTGGCCGCGTAGAGCGCGACATCGGCGCATCGGCGCAACTCGCTGGACGTGGTGGCGTCGACCGGCGACACCGCCAGACCGGCGGACAACGTGACGTTCATGAAGCGGTTGCCGGAGGCGGTGCGCACCAGCGGGGTCAACGCGGTGCGGATCTCCTCTGCCCGTTCGAAGGCCGCGTGCTCGGGAGCCGAGGGCATCAGCACCACGAACTCCTCGCCGCCGTAGCGGCAGGCGATGTCGCCCGGGCGCAACTTCGTGCGCACCAGGTCGCCGAACCATCTCAGCACCTGGTCGCCGGCCGCGTGGCCGTGCTCGTCGTTGAGGTTCTTGAAATGGTCGAGGTCGATCATGAGCAGGCTCAGCGGCGCCCCCTCCCGCTCGGCGCGCGCGAGTTCGCGGCCGATGGTCTCCTCGAGGTACCGGCGGTTGTACAACCCGGTCAGCGGATCCCGCAGCGCCTGCTCGCGCAGTCCGTCCTGCAGCGTCTGGATGGTGACCAGCTGTGCGGTCAGTTTCTCGTTGGCGTCGCGCAACTCGAGGTCGGTCAGGCGCAGGTCGTTGATGTCGCGCAGCACCAGCACCCGCCCGCGCATCCGGCCGCGCTCGTCGGTCACCACCGCCCGCCGCACGTCCACGTACCGGGTGGTGGGGTGATCGATGAACACGTCGGTGTCGTCGAGGTCGCTGTCCACGGTCTGCAGCAGCGCCGGCCAGGGCTTGAGCACCTCGCTCACAGGCAGACCCACGATGCCTCGGTCGTGGATGCCCAGCCATTGGAAGAATGCCCTGTTGGCCAATGCCACCCGGTTGGCCGAATCGAGGACCAGCACCGCATCGTGCAGGTTCTGCAGCACCGACTCCTGCGCGATCGGAACCACGGTCAACAGGCCCTGCCGCAGCAGGCTCCACGTGAGCCCCACCGCGGTCAGCGCGAACGCGATCGGAGCCGGGTCCTGGGCGGGGAAGGGACTGAAGCCGAACACATACGCGACCGAGCCGGCGATCGGGAAGACGGCGAACAGCAGCACGGCGGCGAACTGCCCCCGGTAGCTGCCGTCGTGCCGGCCGAACGCACCCACCACGATCGCCAGGCTGGCCAGCAGGAGCAAGTAGCTGTAGCCGATGACCAGGAAGAAGATCGGCCCATGCTTGTAGAGCAGGATGTTGCCGGGCTCCATGACGAACTGCGTCCACAACTCGTGGTGCACGGCGTTGGTCGCGGCGGCGGTGACACAGAACACCGGCACGATCCACAACAGCCAGCGCGGCGACGGAGCCCACCGCTCGCTCTGGGTGTACTCGACACGAACAGGAAGAAGAACACCGGCACGCTCATGGCCCCCGGGTAGCCCAGAGTCCCGAAGAAGATCTTCGCCGGGATCGCGACCACCATCGCTTCGAAGGCGTAGGCGAAGGTCCACACCAGCATCGCCACCAGCAGTCCGACCAGCGGCCGGCCGCCCGACAGCACGCCGTCGGGGCCACACCATGACCAGTGCGATGACCATGAAGCAGGCGGCCATGAGCAGCGCCAGGCCGTATGTGCTCCATTGCCAACCCACGTCAAGAAGGGTACGGGCGGGCAGGCCGTCAGCGCCGGTTGGCGGGTCACCCGATCCGGTGATTGTGCCCGGTCAGGCTGCGTCCTGCTGCTCGTACTGCCCGAGCAACGCCTGTTCACCGACCTTGTTCGGATAGCAGAACCAGGTCACCGCAGCGCCGACCAGTATGGCTACGATCCCTGCAGCATATGCCCAGTTCGCACCCTGCAAAAAGGACTCTTTGGCCGCTTCCACGATGGCTTGGGCGTACTGCGGGTACTGCTGCGCGACCGCCTCGGCACCGGCGAACGACTTCTGCAATTGCGACTCGATGTCGTCGGTCACCTGCGCGGCGTTCGGCGACTGCGCCACCGCGGAGGCCATGGCCGTTGCGTAACCGAGAGTGAGCAGCGCGCCGAGGATCGATTGCATCACGGCCCCGCCGAGGTCGCGTTGCAGATCGGCGGTCCCGGACGCCATGCCGGCCCGATGCACCGGCACCGACGCCGTCAGCGAGTGCGACGCCGGGGTACCCGCGAAGCCGACCCCGAGACCGACCAGCGAGTACGCCAGCGCGATCGCCCAGTAGGAGGTCTGCTCCCCCCAGAGCACCAGCATCACCACGAAGCCGAGCAGGAAGAACAGGTAGCCGATCATCAGCGTCAGCCGCGACCCCAGGTTGCCGACCATGCGCGCCGAGAGAGCGGCCACGGCGACCATCGCGATGGACATCGGGATCACCGACGCCCCGGACGCCAGCGTGCTGTAGCCGAGCACGTTCTGCAGGAACTGCTGGCCGATGTACATGGTTCCCATGAGCGTGCCGAAGACGATGATCCCGGCCACGGCAGCCACCCAGAACAACCGCCGCTTGGCCACGTCGAGGTCGTACAGCGGGTTCTTCGCCCGCCGCTGCCGGATCAGGAACGCCACGGCCGTGACCACCGTGATCGCCCCGAACAGCAGCGCCAGCGTCAGCCCGTTGGGAACCGGGGCGAAGTTGATCGCCAGCACCAGGGCCGCGATCATCAGCACGGACAGCACCCCACCGGGATGGTCGACCGGTTCGCTGGTCTCATTGACATGCGCGGGGACCAGACGCCAGGCCAGCGCGAACGCCGCCACCGCCAGCGGCACCGTCACGAGGAACACCGAACCCCACCAGTAGTTCTCCAGCAGCCAACCTGCGGCCAGCGGCCCGAGCACCATCACACCGCTGCCGATGGCCGACCACTTCGCGATGGCCGCGGTGCGGGCCGGGCCGTCGGCCCACAAGGCGGTGATCAACGCCAGCGTCGTCGGGTACGCCATGCCGGCACAGACCCCGCCGAAGATGCGGGCGCCGATCAGCACCCCCTCGGACCAGGCGAAACTGGCCAGCAGCGCCGCGGGGATGGACAGGCCGGTCCCCAGCAGCAGCAACAACTTGCGCCCGTAGTGGTCGCCGACGGCGCCGAGGTACAACACCGAGCCCGCCAGTCCCAGCGAGAACCCCACGGCGATCATGTTCAGCGAGGTCTGGCTGGCGTCGAAGGCCCGGCCGATGGACGGTAGCGCGACATTGGCCACGGCCAGGTTGAGGTTCGCCACGCCCGCGACCGCGATCAGCGTCCATAGCACCGCGGCCGCCCGCGTCGGCTGGGCACTCGGCTCGGTGTCGGTGGTGCTCACACGCTCACTTTGGCACGCTCAGGCGCCGGTTCGTCCGGTGTCGGCGTCAGCCAGCGTCTCGGCCAGCCACAGGTCCAGCATCCAGTCGGAGTCCAGGGCCGAACCCTTCCGATCCGCGCGGATACCGCTGGGCCCACCCTCCACGCGCACCTTGTGCCAGCGTGCGTCCGACGGCACCCGGCCCAGGGCTTGAAGCACCCAGGGCGGCGCCGGCCCGTCGGTCTGGACCCGCCCGTCCTTGGCCGTGAGCCGGAACGGCTCGGTCGGGGTGGCCACCAGCACCGCGGTGCTGCCCGAGTACGCGTCGACGACGACCGGGCGGCCGTGCCGCACCCCCTCCATCGTGGTCGGCCCGACGATGTGGTGCCCGATGCCGTCGGTGCCGATGCGGGGCAGCAGGATCGAGCGCGGGGTGGCCGTGATCCGCAAGCCCAGAGCCGAGTTGTAGTCGTCGGCGGCCTCCCGCGCGCGCTTCATGTTCAACGGCAGCAGCAGTGCCATGACCAGCACCATCGCCAGGCCCGGCAACGCTGCCACCGGGATGCCGGGGCCGGTCTCGCCGAACGGTTGCCAGACCCCGGTCACGGTCCCGGAGATGTAGAGGTAGCCGCCGAGGGGCAACAGGATCGCGATGAGCGCGGTGGGGATGAACAGGCCGATCGATTGCCGGTGGGCGCGCTGCGCCCCCTGTTGGGCACGCTGCCCGTCGGCACCCGGCAGCGCCAGCATGGCCTGCATCCCCTCCGGGGTCTTGGGCAGTTCCCCGGCCGGGGTGGGTGTGACCGCAGGCGTGGGATCGGTGCGCGCCAGGCTCACCCCCTGCATGATGATGATGCCCAGCAGGTAGACGCCGATGGCCACACCGAACACGACGTAGGGCGGATCGTCCCCGGGCTGGGTGGTCAGGCCGATCCGCACGACGATGAAGACGATGGCCGCCAGGCCGCCGACCACCCAGAGCCGGTAGAGCAGGGATCGCTTCCAGATCACGGGCCAGAGTGTGGCAGGCTCCGGCGCTCTTGGCCAGTACCAGCAGGACTCACCGCAGGGCGGACAGCACCAGCAGCGCTGTGAAGAAGAACGCGATCCCGGCGTTGATCTGATGCTGGTAGGTCGTCGCGATGTGGTTCATCCGCGCCAGGCCGGCATCGGCGCGATGACCCAGCAGGGTGGCGGACAGCACCGGCAGCAGGACGGGCAACAGCGTGATGACGAAGACCATGCCGAGCAGCAATGACTGCTCGTTCGGCTGGTAGCCCCGACGTCGACCGTGATGTGCGCGGCCGGCAGCACGAGCACCAGCGAGGAGGCGTTACCCAGCATCGCCCCGGCGCCGACCCCGAAGAACAAGCGCGGCTTGGCCTCCCGCAGCTTCTCGTTGGGCGGCTTCGGCGGGTCGTGCCGGTGGCGCAGTGACCGCAGCCCGAGCAGCAGCAAGCAGCGCCGCGGCGAGCAGTTTCACCGCGCGCTCATCGCATCGCTCTGATCGTCGGTCGCGAGGTCGATGCCCCGCGCGATGGTGGTCAGCACGAGCATGTAGCCGAACAACACGACCGCCGAACCTGCGCACATGGCCCAGGCCCGTTTCTTCTGATCGCGGGCCCCGGCCAGGATGAGCAGTTGCAGAGTCAGCAGCGTGGGACTGACCGCCGCGCCCAGGCCAGTGGCAGCACGATCGACAGCGTGTGGTCCACGGGCAGCAGCATAGGGATCGCGGGGGCGGCAACCCCAGATGGAACGTGTCTACTCGGGAGTGAGAATCGGCCCGTTCTTGGCTCCCCAACAGGACTTTCGCTCACCGCTGCGAGGAGGCGGCTTCACCACCACTCGGTTCCGGGCGCACCCTTGTAGGGACCGACGATGCGGGAGGTCGGCCAGTCCCCGTAGAAGCGGCTCGGCAGCGGGGTGACCGCCTCGCCGGCGACCTCGCACACGTCGACCCGCTGCGGGTAGAAGCACACCGCATTGGTCAGGTCCTCGTAGCCCGGCTGCGGCCGCGGGTACCACCAGCAGACCTGCAGCACAGGCCTGCTGCCCGGCAGCCGCAGATCGGCATAACTGGCCACGCCCTTGTACTCGCACACCGTGCGATGCGCGACCTCGCGCAGGTGGGTCCAGTCCACGTCCGCTGCGGGGATGTAGTACGCCGGAGCATGGCTGGTCTCAAGCACCCGCAGCGTCCGCTTGCTCTCGGCGAGCAGGTGGCCGGCGTGCACCACCCGCACCACCTCGTCGCTGGGCACTACTGCCGGCGGCCGCGGGTAGTCCCACACCGACTCCTGCCCCGGACCCACCGGATCGCGCCGTGGTCTGCCGAACCCCATGCCTTCAGAGTGCAACGAGATGGCCGGGCGCGCAATCGCGCAGCCCGGGCCCGCGAGCACGCGCCACCCGACTGGCGCGCACACCGAGCCTCGGTGACCATGGAGCCATGCCTGCCACCGTGGTCTACGACGGGTACTGCAACCTGTGCAGCGCCAGCGTGCGCTTCCTCGACCGCTGGCAACGGCCCGGGGCGCTGGCGTTCGTCGCGAATCCCGAGCCGGATCAGCAGACCGTGACGGTCATCGACGGCGGCCGGGAGTACACGTACTCCGACGCCTCTCTGCAGGCGCTCAAGCACCTGCGCTGGCCCTGGCCACTTCTGCGGGTCGCCCTCGTCGTGCCCAAACCGCTGCGGGACCGGGTCTACCGCTGGGTGGCAGCCAACCGCTACCGCTGGTTCGGGCGCTCCGAGTCGTGCGCGGTGGCACCTACTGGGGTTCGCCGCCCTTGAGGCGTCGGGCGGACCGTCTGCCGGCGAAGGCGCTCCTCGACCACGACCTGCTGGCCTGGCTGCAGGAACTCCGCCGTGGCCCCGAACGCGGCCGCTGACGCCGACCCGGAGGTGGGCTTGCGCTTGCGGTAGTAGATCCATCCCCGTCGCTCCGCGGCCAGCGCAAGCCGGTCCAAGACCAGCAGCACGATCGCCGCCAGCAGCACCCATTTCACGATTCCACGGTAGCCGCGACGCTGGCAGCCAGGTCGGCCAGCGCTCCCGCCGGGTCCGCGAAGGCTCGCTCGCCCGCCGCCTCCAGCATCGAGTACGCCGGTACCGGCGAGTCCGCCAGTGCGACCTGCCCTGCCAGTACCAGCAACCGTGGCGCCACCTCCCGCACGCCACTGACCACCTTGCCCTGCAAGGACTGCCAGTCGAACTTCCCCTCGCCGGTGATCACGAGGTCGGCCTCCCGGCAGGCCTGCGGCAGCCCGACCGCGGTCATGACCAGATCGATCCCGGATACCCGCGTGCCACCCAGCAGCATCAGCCCGTAACCGAGCCCCCCGGCAGCCCCGGCCCCGGGAGCCTGCGCCAACTGCGGATCCTGCTCGGCCCACTCGCGCATCCGCTGCTCGAGGCCCGGCAGGTCGTCGTCGGCTGCACCCTTCTGCCGCGCGAAGCCATACGTGGCGCCGGTGGGTCCCAGCAGCGGGCAGTCCACGTCGGTGGCCAGCAGCAGTTCCGGCACTCCGCCTCCGGCCAGCGCTGCCACCGCACCCCGGCCACCGTCGTTGGTGGCCGAACCGCCGAGGCCCACGACGATCCGGTCGCAGGCGCGGGCGGCTGCGATCAACTCCCCCACCCCGTAGCTCGACGTGCGCCACGGGTCCCGCTCCTCGGGGGTGACCAGCGCCAGACCATTGGCCTGCGCCGCCTCGATGTAGCCCGTGCCGCCCACCTGCAGCCACCGGGCCGTGACCGGCCGGCCCAACGGATCCTGCACCTGTTCGGCGTGCACTTGCCCGCCGAGGTTGGCGTGGAGCACCTCCACGAAGCCCGGCCCACCGTCGGCCAGCGGGATCTGCCGGACCTCGTCGTCGGGACGCACGCGCAGCCAACCGCGGGCGATCGCCTGGGCGGCTTGGACCGCGGACAGCGTGCCCGCGAACTTGTCCGGACAAACCACCACGCGCACGCGTGCCAACCTACGCGGCGACGGCCTCCAAGGCCTGCTCGATCGCCGTGCGCATCTTCTCCGGCTCATCCTTCGGGCTGAACCGCTCGATGACCTCGCCGTCGGCGCCGATGAGGAACTTCGTGAAGTTCCACTTGATGCCCTTCATCCCCAGGAAGCCCGGCGCCTCACCGGTCAACCAGCGGAAGAGCGGATCGGCGTCGTCGCCGTTCACGTCGATCTTGGCCATCATCGGGAACGTCACACCGTAGTTCAGCTGGCAGAACTCGGCGATCTCATCGTTGCTGCCGGGGTCCTGGTTGGCGAACTGGTTGCACGGGAAGCCGATGACGGTCAGGCCCCGGTCCTTGTACTCGGAGTACAACTGCTCGAGCCCGGCGAACTGCGGGGTGAGGCCGCACTTGCTCGCCGTGTTCACGACGATCAGAACCTGACCGCGATAATCGCCGAGATCAACCAGGGAACCGTCGCGCGCGGCGACCTTGAAGTCATAGATGCTCATGACTCCAGTGTCAGGGGCGGCGGCAGACCCCGCCACCGCGGGATCAGCCGAACGACACCACGCCCTGGCAACTGTCCGCCGCCTTCTGCATCTCCTTGGCCACATCGTTCATGACCTCGTCGGGCGTCTCGGCGTCGTAGATGACCTGCATGCCGGTGGCCATCACCTGCGCGCACTTGGTGGCCAGGGCGGTTTTGGCTTCGGATGCGGCCAACTCCTGCTTCAAGGTCGCGTTCTTCTGCGCCGCCTCCTTGGCCGCCTGGTTGTACTGCGCCTGGAGGTCCTGCAACTTGGCCGCCTCGGTCTTGAGCTCCTTGCCCTTGGTCTTCAACTTCTTGGCGACCTCTTCGTGGGCGGCCTGGGCCTTGTTGAGCGCCTCCTTGACCTGCTCCTCCTCCGCGGTGTCCTTGGCGATCTCCTGCTGCGCCTGCTCGAGCGCCGCAGCGTTGGCCTCAGCGGCCTTCGAAGCGTCGTTCTTCTGCATGAAGCCCCAACCCAGCGCGCCGACCGCAAGCAGGGCGCAGACGCCGGTGGCAATCTTCCAGCCGACCCCGGACTTTCCGGACGGCGACGACTCGGCCTGGCTCAGGGGCTGCTGCGGACCTTGCGGCGGACCACCGGGCGGGAAAGCCCCGCGGCGGGCCCTGCTGCGGACCACCCGGGCGGGAAACCGCCGGGCGGGCCCTGCGGCGGGCCTGGCCGCGGGGGCGGGCCCTGCTGGCGGACCACCGGGCGGCGGACCCTGCGGCGGGTCCACCCGGCGGCGGGCCCTGCGGCGGACCACCCGGCGGGAAGCCCGGCTGGCGGACCCTGCGGCGGGCCCTGCGGCGGGACCACCGGGCGGCTGGACCCTGCGGCGGGCACCCGCCCGGCGGCGGACCCTGCGGGCGGTGCGGCGTGAACCGGGCGGCGGGCCCTGCTGCGGACCACCGGGCGGGAATCCCTCGGCGGCGCACCCTGCGGCTGCGGCGGACCCTGGGCTGCGGAGCCACCCGGCGGCGGACCCTGCGGCGGCTGTGGCGGGCCGGCCTGAGGCTGCGGCGGCTCGGCTTTCGGCGCGCCGGGGAAATCGACGTCGTCGTTCTCGTTGGCCATGGGTCTCCCTCTCGACGTTGCACACGCTACTGGCGCAACGTCCTCTGACGCGGTAGACACCCGGCGCGTACCCTCGCCGTTATGAAGGCGATCGTGGTCGAGGATCCCGGCGGGCCGGAGCAGTTGCAGGTGCGCGAGGTGCCGGCACCGCTACCGGGTCCGGACGAGGTGCTGCTGGAGGTCATCGCGGCCGGGGTCAACCGCGCCGACCTGCTGCAGCGACAGGGTTTCTACCCGCCGCCACCGGGTGCCAGCGAGCTCCTCGGACTGGAGGTCTCGGGCACCCTGGACGGCGAGCCGGTCTGCGCCCTGCTCACCGGCGGCGGGTACGCGCAGCAGGTCGCAGTCCCCCGCGGCCAGGTCATGCCCCTGCCGCCCGGTGTGGATCCCGTCGCCGCGGCTGGCATCCCGGAAGTTGCCTGCACCGTCTACTCCAACCTCGCGATGACCGCCGGATCTGCAGCCCGGGGAGTGGGTCTTGATCCACGGCGGCGGCTCCGGCATCGGCACGTTCGCGATCCAGTGGGCACGGGCGATCGGCGCGCACGTGGCTGTCACGGCCGGCAGCGCCGAGAAGCTCGAGCGGTGCGCCGAACTCGGCGCGGAGGTCCTCATCAACTACCGGGAGCAGGACTTCGTCGAAGCCCTGCCGCAACCGGTGGACGTCATCCTCGATGTGGTCGGGGCCAAGTACCTCGACGCCAACGTCCGCGCGCTGGCCGACGGCGGCCGGCTGGTCGTGATCGGACTGCAGGGCGGGGTCAAGGCCGAACTCAACCTCGGGACGTTGTTGAGCAAGCGGGGCTCGGTCATCGCCACTTCTCTGCGCAGCCGCAGCCCGAGCAGAAGGCCGCGATCTGCGAGGCGGTGGTGCGCGACGTGTGGCCGCTCTACGCCGCCGGGCGGATCCGGCCGGTCATCGACCGGGTGCTGCCGCTGGCCGACGCCGCCGAGGCACACCGGCTGCTGGCCGATTCGGGCCATTTCGGCAAGGTCGTGCTCGCGGTGCCGCCAGTTCCATGTCTGGTTTGCCTTAATGATCATGGACTCGGCCACGGCGCCCCGCACGACGACGACTCTGGCAGCTTGATCGATTCGACAATCCAGACACTGGGCGTGCCGCATCGGTTGATCGGCAGCACCGCCACCGCCCCCGCGATCGCAGATCGTGCCGTTGGCGAGAACTTCGGCTCACCAAGCCGGCGGATCCGAGCCAGCCGGTCCGGTCGAACACGCCCTAGCCGCGGAATCCGAAGCTTCACTGAAACGTCGCGGCCGAATCCGGCCATCCGTGGCCGATTCTGGCGCGAAGTTCGCGAATCAGTCGAACTCGGCGGCCTTGACCCGCACCTCGTCGAGGTCGGCCAGCCGGCGAAGCCCCGCCAGCGGCTGCTTCATGCGGTGGTTGTCCGCTCAGGGCCGACTCGTTGCGCGCGAGGAAGTCCCAGTAGCCCGCGGTGAACGGGCAGGCCTGCTCGCCGGTGCGACGGTCGGGCCGGAACCGGCAGCCGGAGCAGTAGTCGCTCATCCGCTTGATGTACGCGCCGCCGGAGGTGTACGGCTTGGTGGCCACGATCCCGCCGTCGGCGTACTGCGACATGCCGACCACGTTGGCCAGCATCACCCAGTCGTACCCGTCCACGAAGACCCGGTGGAACCAGTCGGTGAGCGCGGCCGGGTCGTAGCCGCGCTGCAGCGCCCACGAGCCCAGGACCATGAGCCGCTGGATGTGGTGCGCCCACCCGGTCTCGCGCACCGTCGCGCAGGGTCTCGTCCACGCAGTTGGCCCCCGCCTCCCCCAGCTCCTGCCACCACTGCGGCAGCGGCCGGGTGCGCCGACAGGCGGTTACGGGTCCGGTAGTCGTCGGGCAGCCACCAGTACAGGTGCCACATGTACTCCCGCCAGCCGAGCACCTGCCGGATGAAACCCTCGGCGGCCGCCAGCGGCACCCGGCCGGCCCGGAACTCCCCCTCAGCAGCGAGCACCACCTCCATCGGGTCCAGCAAGCCGAGGTTCAACGGCACCGACAGCAGCGAGTGCGCCATCCACGGGTCGCCGGCCAGCATCGCGTCCTCGTGGGCCCCGAACCCCGGCAGCCGGTCGCGCAGGAACACGTCCAAGGCGGCGAGCGCTTCACCCCGGGTCACCGCGAACCGTCGGGGCCCGTCCTCGCCAACCGTGGGGACCGCCGCCAGGTCCGCGCGCACCTGCGCGTCCACCTCGTCCTCCTCGGGCCACCACGGCTGCGGCACACCCAGCGTCCGCGCTCCCCGAGGCGGTGGCTCCCGGTTCTCGGCGTCGTAGTTCCAGCGCCCACCGGCCGGCTCGGCGCCGTCCATGAGTACACCCGTCCGGCGCCGCACCCCCCGGTAGAACCGCTCCAGCAGCGGCTTGCCGCCGGTCCACTGCTCGAACTCCGCCGCGGTGGTCACGAACCCCCGCGGGGGCAGCACCTCCACCCCCAGCCCGCGCACAAGGCCAGCGCGGCCCGCGAGGTCGGATGGATCACCTGCACCGGGCCGTCAACCTGGGCCAGGGCTTCGGCGTAGGTCTCGGCCCGGATGAACACCGCACGGTCGCCGAGTTCGGCCGCCCGGCCCCTCAGCGCCGCGAGCACCAGATGCGCCTTGGCCCGGTGGAACCGCCGCCGCCGCAGCACCGCCCGCGACTCGACGAGCAGCACCGGGCCGTCCCAGTCGTCGAGGAAGTGCGGGCCGAGCTGGTCGGCGAACAGCCAGCGGATCACCGCCTACGGCACCGACTTGATCGGCAGCACCGCCACCGCCCCGGCGATCGCGATGATCGCCACCGCCACGTACAGCGAGGTGTAGCCGCCGAGTTGGGTGACGCAGATCGCCGCGAGCACCGGGGCCAGCACCTGCGGCATCGAGTTCGCGATGTTGATGACGCCGAGGTCCTTGGCCCGGTCGCCGGCGGTCGGAAGGACCTGGGTGATCAAGGCCTGGTCGACGGCCAGGTACCAGCCGTACCCGATGCCCAGGATCAGCGCCGCCACCATCGTGATGGTCCAACCATCGGTTCCTTTGGGGACGAACGCCAGGATGAACGCGGCCACTGCGATCACGAAGGTGGAGACGATCACGAACACCTTGCGCTTGCCCATCCGGTCGGAGATGTAGCCCCCGATGACCGCGGTGAGCATCGTGCCGCCGGCGTAGAGGGCGAGCAGCACGGTCTGCCGCTCACCGGCCGTCTCATCGTCGAACAGCAGGTGGTCGGTGAGGAAGAACAACAGGTAGATGGTGACCATCGCGATGCTCAGCGAGACCAGGAACCGGGCCAGCCACGCCCAGCCGAAGTCGGGGTGCGCCTTGGGCGAGACCCAGAAACTCTTGACGAACGAACCGAGGTGGAACGGGGGTTTCTCACTCTCTGGCAGTTGCGGGTCCTTGAGGATGAACAGGATCGGCAGCACCAGCAGCACGAACAGCACTGCGGTCAGGTACGAGCCGCCGACCAGCGAGACGACGACGAAGGACACCAACCCGACGCCGACCACCGGCCCGAGCGCCTGCGCCAGACCCACCAACCCGGAGGCCACGCCGCGCTGGCGCACGGGGACTTGGTCCGGGATCGTGGCGGTCAGCCCGGCGTAGGCGGCGTTCACGGCGAACTGCACCGCCAGCCACACGATCGTCAGGCTCCAGACGCTGGGGGCGTGCGGCATGAGCACGAGACCCACGAAGCCCAGCAGCGAGCCACCCAACATCCACGGCCGCCGCCGCCCCCACCGGGACGTCGTGCGGTCGGACAGGGCACCGGCCAACGGATTGCCGATCACCGATCCGACCACGCCGATCCCGGTGATGATCGCCAGCGCGGTCTCCTTGCCGGTCGGCCCCGCGATCTGTTCGGACATCCGCGGCAGGAGGCTCTGCAGGGGCGCGAAGAAGGCCAGCATGATGCCCAGGTTGGCCAGGGCCAGACCCGTGAAGTAGGCACCCGATACGGACTGGGTCGGCTCCTCGAGGGCACCGACGGGGGTTCGCGTGACGGAGTCGCTCATGGCGACGAAGTTACTCCTTGTGCAGCCCCTATTGCGGGGTGCTGATGTTGAACATCCAGATGATGCCGAACTTGTCCGTGAGCTGGCCGTACTGATCGCCCCACATCTGCGGCTCCAGCGGGGTGTCGATGGTGGCGCCGTCGGCCAGGGCGTCCCAGTATCCGCGCAGCTCCGCCTCGTCGTCGCCGTTGACGATCAACTGCACCGTCCACCCGGGCTGGCGGTCCATGCCCGGGCGGGGTGTCCGCGCCCATGAGCGTGTAGCCGCTGGGGGTCTCCAAGGCCGCGTGCATGATGAGGTTCTCGTGCGGCGTGCCCTGCTGGCCGAACTCCGCCGAACGTGTTCATCTCGAGCTCCCCGCCGAAGACCTGCTGGTAGAACTGCATCGCCTCGCGGGCGGTGGCGTCGAACGAGATGTACGGGTTGAGTCGAGCGTATGGGCGAGACCCGCGCTGACGCCTTTGGCGAAGTGCGGCCCTCCGGGACGATCCGCACAAAGCCGCATTGCGTGCACCCGAGGTCGCCCCCTGCCGTGCCGTGCGACGGATCAGGCCACCGGCACGTCGGCGTCCTCGTCGTAACTGGCGAGGAACTGCGACTGGTACAGCTCGTAGTAGAAGCCCTGCGCGGCCATCAGCTCCTCATGGTTGCCCTGCTCCACGATCCGGCCGGCGTCCATCACCAGGATGATGTCGGCGTCGCGGATCGTGCTCAACCGGTGCGCGATGACGAACGACGTCCGACCCTCCCGCAGCGTGGCCATGGCCTGCTGGATCAGCACCTCGGTGCGGGTGTCGACCGAACTGGTCGCCTCGTCCAGGATCAGGATCGGCCGGTTGGCCAGGAACGCCCGCGCGATCGTGAGCAACTGCTTCTCGCCGGCCGACAGGTTCGAGGCCTCGTCGTCGAGCATCGTGTCGTAGCCGTCGGGCATGGTCCGCACGAAGTGGTCCACCCGCGCCGCCTTGGCCGCGGCCATCACCTGGTCCTCGGTCGCCCCCTCGGCCCCGTAGGCGATGTTGTCCCGGATCGTGCCGGCGAACAGCCACGTGTCCTGCAGCACCATCCCGAAGCAGCGGCGCACGTCGTCGCGGTGCATGTCCATCACCGGCACCCCGTCGAGCCGGATCTCCCCGGAATCGACGTCGTAGAAGCGCATCAGCAGGTTGACCAGCGTGGTCTTGCCGGCGCCGGTCGGACCGACGATCGCGACCGCCTCGCCCGGCTGCACCTCGAGGACCATGTTCTCGATCAGCGGGGAGTCCTCCACGTAGCGGAAGGACACGTCCCGGAACTCCACGTGCCCCTGCGGCCGTTCCAGGCGTGCGCCGCCCGCCTCGGCGCTCTGCTCCTGCGCGTCGAGCAGCTCGAACACCCGCTCGGCCGAGGCGATGCCCGACTGCAGCAGGTTGGTGATGCGCGCCAGTTGTGTGATCGGCATCGTGAACTGCCGGGAGTACTGGATGAACGCCTGCACGTCGCCCAGGCTCATCGTGCCGCTGGCCACCCGTATGCCCCCGATCACTGCGATGGCCACGTAGTTGAGGTTGGAGATGAACATCATCGCCGGCTGGATGATCCCGGAGATGAACTGCGCGCGGAAGCTGGCGGCGTACATCTGCTCGTTGGCGTCGTCGAACTCCTCGATCGCCTTCGGGCGGTGGCCGAATACCTTGACCAGTTCGTGGCCGGTGAACATCTCCTCGATGTGGCCGTTGACCTTGCCGGTCCACTTCCACTGCCCGACGAACTGGCCCTGCGAGCGCTTGGCGATGAACAGCGTGACGACGAACGACAGCGGCACGGTCAGCAGCGACACCAGCGCCAGGATCGGGGAGATCCAGAACATCATCCCCAGCACGCCGATCACGGTCATGATGCTGGTGATCGCCTGGGTCATCGTCTGCTGCATGGTGGTGGCGATGTTGTCGATGTCGTTGGTCACCCGGCTCAGCAGATCGCCGCGCGGGTGGGTGTCGAAGTACTTCAACGGCAGCCGGCCGAGCTTGACGTCGACGTCCTCGCGCAGCCGGTACATCGTGCGCTGGGTGACCCCGGCCATCAGGTAGTTCTGCCCCCACGAGAACACCGAGCTGATGAAGTACACGACGATCGACCAGCGCGATGATCCGGCCGAGCGCCACGAAGTCCACGCCGTTGGTCAGCGTCATCGCCGAGAGCATGTCGGCCTGCTGGGTCTGTCCTTGTGCCTGCAGCCCGGCGACCGCCTGCTCCTTGCTCACCCCGGGCGGCAGCTGTTTGCCGATGACGCCGCCGAAGATCACGTTCGTGGCCCGGCCCAGCAACCACGGCCCGAGCACGGCGAAGAACACGCTGACCACGGCCAGCACCAGCACCACCGCGATGATGAGGCGTTCCGGGCGCAACCTGCGCAACAACCGCTGGAACGTGGCCTTGAAGTTCTTCGCCTTCTCCGCCGGCAGGGTCATGCCCAGTCCGCCGGGCCGCCACCCATGGGCCCGCCCGCCGGCCGGGGGCCGGGTCGCATCGCGCTCATCGAGCCACCTCCGGTCGCGGCGAGTGTTGCGTCGTTGCGCCCGACCCGTGCCGACTGTTGCACCGTTGTTGGTTCCGGGGGGTGCAAACCAGCAACCGCGCAACACTCGCGGGCGCAGGCCCGCAACCGCGCAACACTCGATGTGCGAGGCGCCCGAACCCGACATAACGCCCCCCTCGTGAGGGCAACATCGGCACATGAACCCCGCTCACGACGCCGCCTCCGCTGCAGTCAGCTGCGAGTACACGATCTCCTGGTACGTGTCGCAGCCCGCCATCAACTCGGTGTGGGTGCCCACGCCCACCACCCGGCCGCCGTCGAGCACCACGATCTGGTCGGCGTTGCGGATCGTGCTGACCCGCTGCGCCACGATGATGACCGCGGCGGTCTTCGTGCGCGACACCAGCGCGGCCCGCAGCCGGGCGTCGGTCGCGTAGTCCAGGGCGGAGAACGAGTCGTCGAAGACGTAGATCGGACAGGGCCGGATCAAGTGCCCGGGCGATGCTCAACCGCTGCCGCTGCCCGCCGGAGACGTTCGTCCCGCCCTGGTCGATCTCGGAGTCCAGCACCTCGGGCATCTCGCGCACGAACCCCGCCGCCTGCGCCACTGTCAGCGCGTCCCACACCTGCTCGTCGGTGGCATCGGGCTGCCCGAAGCGCACGTTGGACGCCACCGTCCCGCTGAACAGGAAGGCCTTCTGCGGCACCAGCCCCAGGTAGGACCACAGGTCCTCCTGCGCGAACTCCCGCACGTCCACCCCGTCGACCAGCACCGCCCCGCCGGTGACGTCGTACAACCGCGGGATGAGGTTGATCAGGGTGGTCTTGCCGGCGCCGGTCGACCCGACGATCGCCGTGGTCTGCCCGGGCCGGATGGTGAGGTTGATGCCGCACAGCACCGGGTCCTCGGCGCCGGGGTAGCGGAACTCCACGTCCCGGAACTCCACGACGCCGAGCCGGTGCACCGGGGCCTGCGGAACCTCCGGGTCGGTCACCTTCGGATCGGTCAGCAGCACCGCCTGGATCCGCTCGGCCGACGCCGCCGCCCGCGGCACCATCACCATGAGCATGACGGCCATCATCACGCTGAACAGGATCTGCATGATGTACGACAGGAACGCCGTGAGGTCGCCGATCTGCATGGTGCCCTCGTCGACGAACCGGCCGCCGAACCAGATGATCGCGACCGACGACAGGTTGAAGATCAGCATCAGCGACGGCATGGTCAGCGCGAACAACCGCGTCACCTTCAGCGAGGTGTCCGTGAGGTCCTCGTTGGCGTCGGCGAAACGCAACTGCTCCCGGTCGGTCCGCACGAACGCGCGGATCACCCGGATGCCGGCCAGGTTCTCCCGCAGCACGGCATTGATCTTGTCGATCTTCACCTGCATGGAGCGGAACAGCGGCACCGCCTTCCACATCAGCACGCCGATCACCACCCCCATCACCGGGATGATGACCAGCAGCAGCGCGGAGAGTTGCACGTCGGTGCGCAGCGCCATGATCACGCCGCCGATCGCCGTCAGCGGCGCGGCGATCATCATGGTCAGGCCCATCAGCACCAGCATCTGCACCTGCTGCACGTCGTTGGTCGTGCGCGTGATCAGCGACGGCGCCCCGAACTCGTTGACCTCCCGCAGCGAGAACCGCTCCACCGAGCGGAACAACTCCCCGCGCACGTCCCGGCCGAAGGCCATCGCGGTGCGGGCGCTGTAGTACACGGCGATCACCGAGATGACCGCCAGACCCAGCGAGATCCCGAGCATGATCGCCCCGGTCTGCACGATGTAGCCGATGTCGCCGGTCACCACCCCGTTGTTGATGATGTCGGCGTTGAGGAACGGCAGGTAGAGGTTCGCGATCACCTGCGCCGTGAGCAGCACGACCACGATGATCAACGCCGAGCGGTAGGGACGCAGGTACCGGGAGATGAGGGCGATCACAGGCGACTCCGCACGGGGTCAAGAGTACGCCCTGCGCCTGCGCTCGATCTTTGTGACGCAGCGACAACTCAGCAGCACCTGCACGCCACAAACATCACGGCGACGTGGATGGTTGTGACTCAGGTGCAACACCGCCCCGACACTCACACCGGACCAGCGGATCAGCGCGCCGCCACCAGACCGGCCGTCGCCGGCGACGGCGCCACCCCCAGATCCTGGGCCAAGGCCCGCCGACACGTCTCGAAAGCCCGGCGCGCCTCCCCCGTGTTGCCCTCCGCCATGTGGATGCCGATGATCGTGCGGTGGGCGCTCTCCCGCAGCGGATCCGCGGACAGGGCGGCGAAGGCCGCCTCCAGCGCAAGCCCGAACTTCCCGGCCGTCGCCAGGCGCTGGGCCAACTGCTCCAGCAGGTGCAGTCGCAGTTGCCGCAACCGCTCGCGTTCGGCCAGCAACCACTGCTCATCCCAGTCGGGCAGCAGGTCCCCCTCGTAGTCGGTCACTTCGTCCGGCGCGGCACTGTCGCTGCGCATCTGTGCGGCGGCACCGGACACGTAGGAACGGACGTCCACTTCGGCCCGCGGCGAGAGGTCCAGCATGGAACGGGTGGGCACGATCAGGGCGTCGGCGGCCTGGTTGACCCGCCAGATGCCGGTGCGCAGGCTCGCGAGTGCCCGACATTCCGGGGTGTCCGGCCACAGCATCCCGGCCAGACGCGAACGACTGGTGCGGCCCTGCAGCCCGAGGATCGCCACGAGTCGCTCGGCGACCGGCGTGAGGTCGACCGGCGACCCGTCCACCAGGATCCGGAAGCCACCGAGCAACTGCACCGCCATTCGGGTCGGCGGCTGCGTCCCCGCACGGCGCAGCCGTCGTGCGGGAAGGGAGGTCGGCCCATCGGTTTCCATGGTTGCCCTCACTGCTGGGTGCCCACCATTCTGGTTCCCGCGGGCGCAACCCGATATCCCACGATCGGCCCCTCGGGCGCGGGACCATGCGGACTACCGCACCGGGTGACCGGCGTGACGCCGGCGTGACACCGGCGTGACGCTGCCGGGCAAGGCTGCGGCGCGTGGGCACCTTCCCGGGGACACCCCGTACGCTGCGCGGCGCCATCGTCGCGGTCGATCCGCGCAGTCCGCTGTCGCGGATCGTGGTCTTCCAGTACAACCCGGACAACGTGATCCGGTCCCTCACACCGCACGAGGCCGCCGGCAACACCCACCGGATCTCAGCAGCGCCGACCGAGCAGATCACGATGACGGTCGAGATCGACGCGACCGACGGGCTGGCGGCTGCGGACCCGCTGGCCACCGCAACAGGTGTCGCCGGGCAGCTCGCCGCCCTGGAGATGCTGCTGTACCCGAGCAGCATCCAGGTGATCGCCAACACCGCACTGCTGCTGGCCGGCACCATCGAGATCCTGCCCCCCGACGCGCCGTTGACGGTGCTGGCGTGGGGGCCGGGGCGCACGGTGCCGGTCAGGCTGACCAGCCTGCGGATCACCGAGCAGGCCTTCGACACCTCGCTCAACCCGATCCGGGCGTCCGTGGAGGTCAGCGCCCAGGTGCTCTCCTACAACGACCTGCCGCCCACCGACGCCGGGTACGCGCTGTTCCTGGCCCATCAGGTGATGAAGGAGGTCCTGGCGAGCACGGCCGCAGTGTCCGGGGCGCTGTCGGCCGCCGGCGGTGCGTCGTGACCGGCCGCTACGCCGGCAGCGCCGTCGCGTACACGGGCGTCCCCGACGGCCGGGGCGGCCTGCGACAGGTGGCCTACCTGCTGCCCCGAGGCGTCCCGGCGGCCCGCCCGACGATGGTCTGGCACCGGGTGGCCGCCGACGACCGGCCGGACCTGATCACCGCACGCTACCTCGGCGACGCGTGCGCCTTCTGGGCGGTGTGCGACGCCAATCGGGTGCTGGACCCCGACGAGCTCGTCGCCGAAGAGGGTGCGCTGATCGCGATCCCGGCGCCGGGGGTCTGAGTCGTGCCCGGGCTCGGCATGCGCCTGTCGGTCCTCGCCGGACCGACCGTGCCGGTGCCCCTTCCCATGCCCGTTGCCACCCGGCTGCGCAGCGCGCAGGTCGTCGAGACCGACGAGGAGCGCTCGGCGTTCACGCTGACCTTCGACGCGGGCCGGTCCGGGCCGGCCGGCGCGGCCGACAGTGAGCTGCTCACCGCCTCCCCGGTGCGCACCGGCGCCCGGGTGGTGCTCGTGGTGACGTTCGGCGCGGTCCCGACCGTGCTGTTCGACGGGATCGTGACCACCGTGACGCTGACCCCCGGTTCGGCGACGTTCACGGCGACCGGGGAGGACGTGTCCGTGCTGCTCGACAAGGACGAGCGCGACGCCGAGCATCCCGCGCTGGACGACTACCCGCAGGTCCTGGCGATCCTGGCCCCCTACGCCGCGCACGGAATCGTGCCGATGGCCGTGCCGCCGCTGGACATGGACCCGCCGCTGCCGATCGAGCGGATCCCCACCCAGCACACCACCGACCTGCGGCACCTCGTGGCCCTGGCGCAGCGCCACGGGTACGCCGCCTACGTGCTGCCCGGGCCGCTGCCGGGGAGCAGCCGGTTCTACTGGGGCCCGCCGGTGCGGGTGGGCCTGCCGCAGCCGGCGGTGTCGGTGGACCTCGGTCCGGTGAGCAACGTCGACGGCCTGCACTTCCGCACCGAGTCGCTGGCCCCGGTCCGGGTGGCGGGCTCGGTGCAGGATCCGCGCACGGGCGCGGCGGTACCGGTGCGGGCGGTCGCCAGCCTGCGCCCGCCGCTGGCAGCCGTACCGCTGTGGGCCACCTCGAGCCGCACCCGGCGGTTCCGGGACGGTGGCATCGGGCCGACGACCGCGTACGCGCGGGCGCAGGCGGAGGTCGACCGCAGCGTGGACGCGGTCATCGGGGAGGGCGAACTGGACGGGGGCCGGTACGGCAGCGTCCTGCGACCCCGCGGCCTGGTCGGCGTGCGCGGCGCGGGCTGGTCGCACGACGGGCTGTGGTACGTGCAGCGGGTCACCCACGACCTCGCCCCGGGGTCGTACCGGCAGCGGTTCACGATCACCCGGGAGGGCTTCGGCTCGACCGTCCCGGCGGTGGTCGTATGACGGCGTTCTTCGGCAAGTACCGCGGCACGGTGGTGAACAACGTCGACCCCCTACTGCAGGGCCGGGTGCAGGTCAGCGTGCCGGCGGTGTTCGGCGACGGCCGCATGAGTTGGGCGCTGCCCTGCTCGCCCTACGCGGGCGACCAGGTGGGCCTGTTCACCGTGCCGCCGGTCGGGGCGAACGTCTGGGTGGAGTTCGAGGCCGGCAACCCCGCGGTGCCGATCCTCGCAGGGTGCTTCTGGGGGGCCGGGCAGGTGCCCGGCACCGCGCCTGCCGACCACCAAGGTGCTGGCCACCGACGCGGTCACGATCACGCTGGAGGACCTGCCCGGCGCCGGCGGGCTGACCATCGAGGTGGGCCCACCCGCTGCGCCCATGCCCATGACGATCTCCTGCACCGCGGCGGGCATCGAACTGAGCATCGGGTCCTCCAAGGTTCAGCTCAGCCCGGCGACGGTGTCGGTCAACAACGGTGCGCTGGAGGTGATGTGATGTTCCTCGTCGCGCAGGGCTCGTCGGTGATGTGCGCACACGCCGGACAGGCCCAGCCCACCGTGACGAACCCGCGGGTGCTGCTGTCCGGGCAGCCCGCGGTGGGCCTGGCGGCGCCGTGGCTGATCAGCGCCTGCCCGCTCCCGCCGAACGCCGGCGGGCCGTGCGTCACCGGCCAGTGGACCTCGGGCACCACCCGGGTGCTGTCGATGGGCCAACCGCTGGTGGTGAGCACCGGCACGGCGACCTGCGTGCCCACCGGGGTACCGCTGATCGTGGTCGCGACGCAGGTACGGGTGCGGGCGACATGAGCAGCCACATCGGCTTCCCCATGCGGCTCGACGGCGCCGGCCGCACCCGCCTGGTCGACGACGAGGAGTACCTGCGCGGGCTGGTCGAGCAGGTGCTGTTCACCCGGCCCGGGGAGCGGGTCAACCGCCCGGACTTCGGCACCGGCATCGACGCCCTGGTGTTCGCCCCTGGCGGTGACGAGTTCGCCGAAGCCACGCAGTCGCTCGTGCAGGGCGCACTGCAGCGGTTCCTCGGCGACCTCATCCGCGTCGAGCAGGTGACCGTCAGCGGCCGTGACGCCACCCTCGAGGTGACCGTGGTCTACTCGCCGCTGCGTGCCGCCGACGATCAGTCCCGGACGATCGTGGTCTCCGGGGGTGGCCCATGACCTTCGCCGCCGACCTCGACCGCGACGCCCGCCGGGCACTCGTGGAGGGCAGCGCCGAGCTCGAGGGCATCGACTTCGTCGAGGTGCTGGCCAACCATCCCGGCACCCCCGGCCACGTGCCCGGCGCCCCCGCGCAGCGCACCCTGTTGGTGCACCTGCTCAATCGCGCGGTGCCGGCCGGCTGGGACCGCACCCGGGTGGCGGTGCGCGGCGGTGTGCGGGCCGATCCGCGGATCAATCCGGTGTCGGTGGTCTGGGCGTACCCGGCCGCGGAACTGGCGGCCTCCCCGCCCGGCGTGACCGCCGCCGACCGCGCCCTGGTGGCTGCGGCGCTGCCGCCGGATCCCGAGCGGGTGTTCGTGGTGCGGACCTCGTCCTGCGGGGACTGGTCGACGTACGTGCTGCACCTGCTCGACGACGCCGGGGTCCCGGACGGCTTCGACGAGCCGCTGGCGCAGTGCCCCTTCTCCTTCACCGTGGACTGCCCGTCCGATCTCGACTGCGCGGCGCCGGGCACAACCACCGCCGACCCGCTGTCCGCAGTGGTCCCCGACTACCTGGCGCGCGACTACGACGCATTGCGCACCCGGCTGCTGGACCGCATGTCCGTGCTCATGCCCGAGTGGACCGACCGCAGCCCGGCCGACCCCGCGGTGATGCTCGCCGAGCTGTTCGCCTACCTCGGCGACCGGTTGGCGTACTGGCAGGACGCAGTGGGAACCGAGGCGTACCTCGGCACGGCGGTACAACGCACATCGGTGCGCCGCCATGCCCGCCTGCTGGACTACCGGGTGCACGAGGGGTGCTCGGCGCGGGTCTGGCTGGCGCTGACCGCCGACGTGCCGACCACCTTGCGGGCCGGCGCACCGGTCACCGGCAGAGCACCGGTACCGAGCGACCTGCCGATCACCGTTCACGAGGCCGGGGCGGTCGTGTTCGAGACCTGCGCCGACGTCGACCTGCGCCCGGCCCGCAACCGCATCGACCTGCACTCCTGGGGCGATCCCGACCATGTGCTGCCGGCCGGTTCGTGCAGCGCGTACCTGGCGGTCCCGACCGACCTCGGCGATCCCGGCCTCGTCGAGGGCGACGTGCTGCTGCTGGTCGATTCCCCCGGCCCCGGCGAAGATCTGCACCTCGGTGATCCCGGCACGCGGTTCGCGGTGCGGCTGGACCGGGAACCGGTCGCGCACATCGACCCGCTGACCCCCGGGCACCTGATCCTGGAGGTGCACTGGCACGCCGCCGATGCGCTGGCCGCCCCGATCCGTGTGGCACAGCGGGGACCCGCCGGCGACCCGGTTGTCCGCGCCGTGGCCCTGGCCAACGTGGTGCTCGCCGACCACGGTGCGTCGGTGCTGCACGAGCCGCTGGTTCCGCCACAGCCGGACGCCGAGGCGGCCTACCGACCGCGACTGGCCCGCACCGGCCTCGCCCACGCCGAGCCGTTCGCGGACCGGCCGCCCGCGCCGGCTGCCGAACTCGGCGTCCCCGACCCGCGCCGGGCGGTGGCCCAGACTGAGCCTCGACGACGGCCAGCGCACCTGGCGGCCGGTGCCCGACCTGATCGCCAGCAGCCGGCTCGACCCGCACTTCGTGGTCGAGCCCGACGACGGGGTGGCCCGCCTGCGGTTCGGCGACGGGACCACCGGCCGCCGCCCAGCTGTCGGATCGGTGTTCACCGCCCGCTACCGGCTCGGCGGCGGCACGGGCGGCAACGTCGCAGCCGCACGCCTGACCCGCTGGCTGCGCCGGCCCGACGGCAGCCCCGCGGACGACAGCGGCGCGGCACTCACGGTGTGGAACCCGCTGCCGGCCGCCGGGGGCACGCAACCCGAGGCGATGGCGGCCGTGCAGCAGCTGGCCCCCAGCGCCTTCCGCACCCAGCTGCGAGCCGTCACCGCCCGGGACCACGCCGACGCCGCCGACACCGTGCCGGGCGTGCAGCGCGCGGTCACCCGGCGGCTGTGGACCGGGTCGTGGTACGCGATGCGGACCATGGTGGACGCCACGGTCGGCGCCGACCCGGTCGCGGGGGTGACCGGGCTGCTGGAGACCCGCCGGATGGTCGTCACCGACGTGGAGGTGGCGCCGCCCGCGCACGTGCCGCTGCACATCGGACTGTTCGGCTGCGTGCTGCCCGGGTTCCTGCGCGCGCAGGTGCGCGGGCAGATCCTGGCGGCACTTTCCGCGCGCGTGCCCAGCGGCTTCTTCCACCCGGACCGGTTCACCTTCGGCCAATCCCTGTACGTCAGCGACCTGGTGGCCGCAGCGATGGCGGTGCCCGGCCTGGCGTCGCTGGACGTGACCACCTTCGCGCCGCTGGGAGCCGAGGCGCAGACCTCGTCGAACCTGGCCGCCGGCCGGATCGCCGCCGGGCCGCAGGAGGTCCTGCGCTGCGAGACCGACCCGAACAACCCCGAGGCGGGCCGGGTCGACGTCGAGCTCGGGGGTGGCTCGTGAGCGAACAGTCACGCACCGCCAATGCCGCCGGGCAGCCGGTTCTGCAGCGCCGGGTCGCGACCCACGCGATCGCCCTGGCCCGCATGCGCGAGCACCTGGCCGCACCCGGCCACGACCGCGCCGTGCGGTCCCTGGCCCATGCGCCCGCCGACCCCCCGGCCGACCCCGGCATCGCCGTTCTGGACGCCTTCGCAGTCGTGTCCGACATCGTCGCGTTCTACTCCGAACGCATCGCCACCGAGGGGTTCCTGCGCACCGCCACCCGGTTGGAATCGGTGCGGGAACTGGCCCGCATGCTCGGCTACGAACTGCGACCGGGGGTGTCGGCGCAGACCGACCTGGTGTTCACGTGCGAGGACGCCGCCGGCTCCCCGGCCGCGGTCGACGTGCCCGCCGGCACGCCCGCGCAGTCCGTGCCCGGCGACGGGGAGCTGCCGCAGACCTTCGAGACCGCCGAGGACCTGCAGGCCCGTGCGGTGTGGAACGCCCTGCCGGTGCTGGACTCCCGGACCCAGGACCTCGGGTACGGCCGGGGGCACATCTGGCTGACGGGCCGCTGCGACCTGGTGGTCGGCGATGCGGTGCTGGTGGTCGGCGCCGAGCGGGTGGCGTACGGCGCGTGGCCGCCGGCGCAACCGCGCGAGCCGCAGACCCTCGACGACGACGAGCGCTGGGACTTCCGCACCATCACTGCCGTCGACCACGACGCCCGGCCCGGGTGGACCCGGCTGGATCTGGAGCGGCCCATCGGCTACCGCCGCTCGCGGACGCTGACGGCCGAGCAGGACGTGAGCGTGCACCGCTTCGCCAAAGCGGCGCGACTGTTCGGCGCCAACGCCCCCGACCCGAACCTGCTGGCCGACGACCAGGGCCCGCCTCCCGGGGCATCGGCGACCGGGCGGCGCAAGGCCTACAGGTGGGACGGCTTCGAGGTCGCGGACCCGGGCGCCCCGACGGTGATCGAGGTGGACGGTGCGCACCCGGACCTGCAGCCCGGGTCCTGGGTGGTGCTGGAACAACCCGGGGAGACCGAGGCCTACCTGGTGCAACGGGTGACCCCGGACGGCGCCGCCAAGTTCGCGGTGAACGGACCGCTGACCCGGGTGCGGCTGGACCTGGCCGACGGGCTGACCGACTTCGACCGCCGGCGAGCGACGGTGCACTGCGTCTCGACCCCGCTGCCCGCGATGCACGAACCCGACGATTCCCCGCTGTCCGGGCGCACGCTGCGGGTGCCGGCCTGCGACCCGCCGCTGCCGGCCGGCCGCCGGATCGTCGTGGCCGGTACCGACGCCGACACCGGCACGGCCCGGGTGGAGACCGCCACCGTCGCCTCCGTGACATCGGCCGGCGGCGTCATGGAGGTGGTGCTGGCGACCGATCTGACGGGCCGCTACCTGCGGTCGGGATTGCTGCTGCACGCCAACGTGGTGCGCGCCTCCCACGGCCAGGGCGTCGAGCAGGTGCTGGGCAGCGGCGACGGCCGGGAGGCGTTCGCAACCTTCACCACCCGTCGCGCGCCCCTGACCCACCTGCGTGCCACCACCCCGGACGGCGCCCGGGCGGAACTGACGGTGCGGGTCGACGGTGTGGCTTGGGAGCAGGTCGCCAGCCTCGCCCAGGCCGGCCCGCACGACCGGGTGTACACGCTGGCCCACGACGAGACCGGGGCCGCGCGGATCACGCTCGGCGACGGGGTCCACGGCGCGCGGCCGGCGACCGGCACCGAGAACATCACCGCCTCCTACCGCGTCGGCATCGGCGCCGCAGGGGGCGCTGCTGGCCGGGCAGCTGAGCCTGCTGACCCGGCGGCCGCTGGGGATCCGCGCGGTGACCAACCCGGCGGCCACCAGCGACTGGGCGCCGCCGGAGACCCTCGAGCAGGCGCGGATCAACGCCGGCCTGCGGGTGCGCACCCTGGACCGGGCGGTGTCGGTCGCGGACTACGCCGACTTCGCGCGCACCTATGCCGGGGTGGGCCCGGCGCGGGCCGATCTGGTGTGGGACGGCCGGGCCGACCGGGTGGTGGTCAGCGTCCTGGGCACCGGCGCGACCCTGCCCAGCGCCGACCTGGTCGACGACCTGCACACCGCGTTGGACGACGCCCGCGACCCCGGCAGCCGCCTCGACGTCCGGATCGGCGCGCAGACCTGGTTCGCCGTGCGGGTGGAGGTCGCCCATGACCCCGCGTACGAACGCGACGCGGTGCTGGCCGGGGTCCGGGCGGAGTTGGCGGCGCGGTTCGGGGCGGCGGCGAGGGCTTTCGCCACCCCGGTCACCGCAGCCACCGTTCTCGTGGCGATCAAGGCCGCGCCCGGGGTGCTCGCGTGCACCATGCCGCGACTGCTGCCCCTGCCTTCCATACCGCCTGCCGCCGCAGGTGCCGGTCGTGCCGCCGGACAGCGCGGCGGTGGACCCGGTACCGGCACTGCCAGCGAGGTGGGACTCCCGCGTGCTGCCCGCGCAACTGCTGGCCCTGGCCACCGTGGAGATCGGGGAGATGGGGCCATGAGCGAGCGACTCTTCGACCTGCTGCCGGTGCACGTGCGTGCCCGCGACGAGCAGTCCGGCGGGCTGCTCGCCGACCTGCTGTCCGCGGTCGCCGGCGAGCTCGGCGTGCTCGAGACCGACATCGACGAGCTGTACGCGTCGTGGTTCGTCGAGACCTGCCCGGACTGGGTGGTGCCCTACATCGCGGACCTGGTCGGGGTCGACGACCTGCCGCCGGCAGCCACCGCGCGCGCGTACGTGGCCAACACCGTGGCCTACCGGCGGCGCAAGGGCACCCTCGGGGTGATCGAGCAGGTCGCCCGCGACGTCACCGGCTGGCCGGCCGTCGCCGTGGAGTCCTACCGCCTGCTGTCGGCGACCACGGCGCTGAACCATGTGCGCATCGACCGGCCCGCGACCGCCGCGGTCGGGCAACCCGTCGCAGCGGCCGGGCCGCTGGAACTGGTCACGACCGCACAGGGGGCGTTGGATCCGCTGCCGCACACCGTGGACGTCCGGAAGTCGGGCCGGTACGGCATCGGCAAGGTCGGCGTGTTCCTGTTCGACGACCAGGTCTACGACACCGGCTGGTGCGCGGCCCGGGCACCGGCCGACCCCGCTGCCGGCTGGTCGGTGCACCCGGCCGGCTGGGACACCCCGCTGTACGCCGCACCCACGGTTGAGGAAACCATCGAGACCCGCGCCGGGGAGCAGAACCTGCCGGTGCCGCTGCGGCCGCGCCGGCTGCTGGCCCAGTTGGAGGCCGCCCGCGGCGGGGTGGCCGGGGAACTGCCGATCGCGGTGGCCGTGGACGGCGACGAGATCGACCCGGACCGGCTGCGGGTCTGCGGCCTGGAGGACCTCGACGCCGGTCTGACCGGCTGGCAGGTCATGGTCGATGCCGTCCACGGCCGGCTGTTCCCCCGCTTCGACGGCACTGCCACCACCCCCGCCACGCTGGCCGTCCGGTACGCGTACGGCGCCACCGCCGACGTCGGTGCCGGCGCCTACGACCGGTCGGAGATCCACGAGGACGCCCTCGCCGCCGACCCGTACACCGGCGACCCGGCCCGCGGCGGACCCGGCGTGACCGCACAGGCCGCCGTGCTGTCGACCGGCACCTCTGTGGCGGCCGCGCTGGCCGGCGCCGAAGCGGCGTGGGCAGGCAGCGACTCCCCGGCCGGCGGCACGTACGTCATCTCCATCGGCGACAGCGCCACGTACTCCGGTGACCTCTCCGTGCACATCCCCGCTGCCACCCGGCTGGTCCTGGTCGCCGCCACCTGGCCGCAGCGGGTCCTCGGCCCCGGCGAAGTGCTGCCCCCGGTGCCAGGTGTGTACGCAGCGGTCGGCCTGCGGCCCCACCTGCTCGGCTCGGTGCGGATCAGCGGTGACGGCGGGTCCAGCGTGATCCTCGACGGGTTGCTCATCGACGGCGACCTCGAGGTGACCGGGGCGGCCCTGACGATCAGCCAGTGCACCGTCACCGGCTCGATCTCGGTCGACGGCACCCCGGCCGCGAGCATCGTGCGCAGTGTCACCGGCCCGGTGGCGTTCGACCCGGCCGCGGCCACGCTGCTGGTCCGCGACAGCATCGTCGACGCCCACAGCGCCGATGCGATCACCGGCGCGGGCCTGACCCTGGACCTCGACGGCGCCACCGTGCGCGGCGGGATCGTCGTGCGCGCGCTGCGCGCCACCAGCAGCATCCTCGACGGCCCGGTCGCCGTGGAGAACCGGCAGACCGGCTGCGTCCGGTTCAGCTTCGTGGCGCCGGGTGCCCGGGTGCCGCGGCGGTACCGCTGCGTGCCGGGGCCCGAGGACGACCCCGACCTGCGCCCGCTGTACCGCGCGACGGACCCCGGGTCGCCGCACTACCTGACGCTGGCCGGGCCGCCGCCGATCGCCGGCGGTGGGGAGTTCGACTCGGAGATGGGCGTGCACCACCACCTCCAGCGGCCCGCCCGGGTGCGGGCCGCGCACCGCCTGCTCCCCGGTTTCGTTCCGGTGGGTATCGAGATCGTGGTCGCCGCTCATGTGGCGACGGGAAGGAGCGCAGGACATGCATGGTGACTTCTCACGCCGGACATTCGACAGCGCCGACGGGTACCGGGCCGTCCTGTTCCAACAGGGCCGGGTCATGCTCGACGCGGACTGGAACGAGCAGACCGACATCACCGCCCACCACGACGAGGTCCGCACCGCCGACATCGTGGGCCCGAGCGGTGGCCCGGCACCGGTGGCCGGCGGCGACGGGCCGTTCGCGATCACCGCGGCCGACGGCTCGGTGCCCAACGCGACCCCCTGGGCCGACCTGCGGGTGGCCGGCGGTACGTACTACGTCGACGGGATCCTGTGCGAGGCCGATCCCGCCACCCGCCGGCCGTTGACCGACCAGCCGCACCTGCCGCAGGTGGGTGCCTCCCCCGGACTGCCGGAACCGAACGCCGCCCGGGTCGCCGTGTACCTCGACGTCTGGGCGCGGCAGGTCACCGCCGAGGAGGATCCGGCACTGCTCGAGGTCGCCCTCGGCGGGCCCGACACCACCACCCGCGCACAGACGGTCTGGCAGGTG
Source organism: uncultured Actinomycetota bacterium (assembly GCA_963733395.1). Taxonomy (GTDB): domain Bacteria; phylum Actinomycetota; class Actinomycetes; order S36-B12; family UBA10799; genus JADKAV01. The sequence continues at coordinate 39,287 of CAVTCZ010000003.1, read as the reverse complement.
CGCGCCGAGCCGGTGGATCCGGGCACGACCTGCGTCGACCTGCACGTCACCGGCTGGCTGCACCGCACCCCGCGCCCGATGGCCGCCGGCCTGCAGGCCCCCGGCACCACCGCCGACCCGTGCGAGATCTCCAGCACCGGCGGCTACCAGCGCCTGTCCAACCAGCTCTACCGCATCCAGATCCACGACGACGGCTCGGCCGGACCGGCCACGTTCGTGTGGTCGCGGGACAACGGCAGCGTCTTCGCCGGCCTCACCGACATCGACGACGCCACCACGACCACGGCCACCCTGGGCCTGGACCGGGTGGGCCGCGACGAGCAGTCGTCGTTCGCCGACGGCGACCTGGTCGAGGTGACCAGCACCGACCTGGAGTTGCGCCGGCGCGGGGCTTCTTGGCGCGGGCGGGCACGCCGACCGTGGTCGCGGACAGCGCCGGGGCGGCCGCCGCGGTGACGCTGCCGGTCACCTGGCTGGACAGCAGCCACCGCCCGGCCGATCTGGCCTCGCTGGGCCGGGCGCCGATCGTGCGCCGCTGGGACGGCGGCCCGGTGCCGTTGCGGGTGGGCGCGACCGAGGTGGAAGCCGGGATCACCGTGCGCTTCCCCAACTCCGGGGAGCCGGCCACCGGTGACCACTGGCTGATCCCGGCGCGGACCGTGCGCATGGCCTACGGGCTGGCCCAGCAGTCCGGCACCATCGAGTGGCCGCCCGGGGGCCGCGGACCCGGACGAGCAGCCCCCGGTCGGCCCGGTCCACCACATCGCGCCGCTGGCCGTGCTGGAACGCGCCGGGGCGGGGTGGTCCCTGGCCGGCGACTGCCGCACGCTGTTCCCGCCGCTGACCGCGATGGTCACGATCGACCTGGTCGGCGGCGACGGCCAGGAGGCGATGCCGGGCAACCCGCTGCCGGAGGCGGTGCGGGTCGTGGTGCGCAACGGCGGGCTGCCGGTCGTCGGCGCCCGGGTGCGGTTCACCACCGCCGACGGGCACCTGGCCGACACCGGCCTGCCCACCGCCGGGTCACCGCCGTCGGTGACGGTCCCGACCGGCCCGGACGGGGTGGCCGACGTGCGCTGGTTGCTCGACCCGAACGGTGAGTCCACGCAGACCCTCACCGCACGCCGGCTCGACGGCGGCGGCGACCCGGTGGACGCCGCCGTGATCGTCACCGGACGGCTGTCCGTGGCCCGGCAGGTCGCCTGGGATCCGCCGGACGGCTGCGACCGGTTCGGCGCCACGACCACCGTGCAGCAGGCGCTGGTGGGTCTGGTCACGACCCGGCAGTTGCGGCTGCTCGGCGGCGACGGCCAGGAGGTCACGGCCGGCGGTCGGTGCGTGCCGCAACCGGTGCGGGTGGTCCTCGACAGCCCCTGCGGCCCGATCACCGGCGTCGAGGTGGTGGCCGTCGACGAGGACGGACTGGTCGCTGCCGCCGAGGCCGGGCAGCCGACCCCGGGCACCCTGGTCGGAACCGGGGCCGACGTCAAGGCGGCCTTCACCACCGGCGACGACGGGGTGGCTGCCTTCTGGTGGCAGCCCGGCTTCGGCGACGACGGTTCGGCGACCATGGACATCGTGGTCGACGGCGGCGGCGCCCCGATCCGGGTGACCGCCCAACTCGACCCGCCCGGCGGCCGGCGCCCGGGCCTGCACATCACCGACCTCAGCTTCGGCACCGGCAAGCCGTTCCGCAACGACACCGACGTCCACCCCGACGAACTCGCCTCCGGGATCGTGGTCGACCTCGACGGGGCGCTGGAGCCGGACTCGGTGGCCGGCAAGCCGGTGGCCCGGGTCGACCTGGAGCTGCCCTGGCCGGTGGCGGACGACGGCGAATCCTGGTCGGGCGTGCCGATCGGCTACCGCAGCGTGACGTTGGCCGCGGAGTTGGCTGCCGACGGCGAGCGGCTGCTGTGGACCCCACGCGGACGGACCGAGGGCTGGCTGCGCGATGGCCTGTGGTCGATGCTGGCCGACGCCCACTGGGACGAGCCGATCCTCGGCCGGTTCATCGTGGAGGGCTGGGCGCTCATCTCGCGCAAGGACCGCGACTTCCACGTCAACGGCCACACCGTGACCGTTCTGCGCGGGCCCCGCACCGTGTTCGACCTGCCCACCGACGACGAGATCACCGGCGGGGTGTTCACCCAGTGGTTCCGGCTGACCCGCACGCCGGTGCGGCCGCAGCGCACGCCCGTCCCGGACCTGACCCGGCGCACGAGCGGCGTCGCCGAACGGCTGCTGGCCGCCGAGGGCCTGACGCTGGCGGGCACGGTGGTGGAGCCGAACGACCGGGTCCGCAAGGGCCTGATCCTGCGCACCGAGCCAGCCGCGGGCACGGTCGTCGACGAGGGCACCCCGATCACGCTGGTGGTCTCCGGGAGGGCGGTGACGCCGGCGGCCCTGCCAGTGGTTTGACAAGTGCCTGTGGATGCAGGTGAATCGGCACCTTCGTGCAACGAATCTGGCCGCACCTCCGTGCAATCACCAGCCAGACCCTGCGACACGGCCAGCCCTCCGGGGGACCGAGGCCTTCGCCGTTGGTAGAAGTTGTCCCGTTGGTGAGCAAGACACGCGTGTTTTCGCTCACCAACGGGACAACCACTCACCAAGTGCCCCGGGCGGCCGCTGCCGCACCACCCCTACAGCCGGAAGATCCAGCTCACCAGGCTCTCCCCGGCCAACCCGTCGACCGGGGACCGCTGCCCGGCGGTCAACCGGTAGGCCGTGGTGATCTGCGCCAGCAACTGCGTCTCCAACGCCGTGCGGCCCCGGTTCAGCAGGGCCGCGACGGTGGCGGCCGGCACCGGCGGGGTGGTCGCCGCGGCCAGACCGGCGACCAACGGCTCGAACCGGGTGCGGTCCGACAGCGTCTCGATGAGCATCCCCCACAGCGCCAGCGCGCCGACCCGGCCGGCCAGCGTGCTGAGGATCGCGGGCCGGTCCGTCGTCGTCGTGGCAGCCAGTTCGGTGAGCAGGTACCGGCCCTGCGCCCGATATGCCCGCGACTCCAGTTGATCGGTGTCGGTGAAGGTCACCGTCGCGCCCGCGGCGGCACGGTCGTCGTGCGCGTGCGTCAGTTCGTGGACCACGTTGGACCGGTCGCTGAGGTCGTAGATGTCCAGGGTCGTCTGCACGTAGATCGTGTCGCCCTTCGCACCGCTGGCCTGCGCGACGGTGGCGTAGAAGGCGACCATGGTCGCCGCACCGGGCAGGGACGCGAACGCCGCCGGGATCAAGGCATCGACCTTGATCCGCCCGGCGAGCACGTCACCGGCCTCCGGCATGCCCGCGGCCTGTGCGATCGCGTAGACCATCGCGGCCAGCACCCGGTCCCCGGGCGAGTTGTCGGACGCGGCGGCGAGCATCGCCGTGAGCACGTCGGGCACCGACACCCGGTGGGCGGCCGCCCAGTCGATGACATCCGCGGCAGTGTCCTTGTAGCTGCCGGCCCGGCTGAGGATCTCCCGCCGCGCGGCCACATCGGCGGCCGACAGTTCGGCGATCACCTGCCCCACTTCCATGCTGGCCAGGGCCGCGCGCGCCCGGGCCATGGGCGCGGTCACCGTGGCCGGCACGGTCTCCCGGCCGAGGTCCTCGACGGTGGCGATGTTGGGGGTGATCGTTGCCAGCGGGAACGTCACAGAGGCCGTCGCGTTCAAGGCGGTGGCTGCAAGCGTCGTGGCGTTGGCGGCGACCGTCAGCCCCGCCATGAACATCCGCTCGTGGTCGTCGACGGTCCCATGTGCGTTCAGCGCGTTCGCCCGCAGCGCCCGCAACCCGCTGCTGTGCAGCACCCCGCCGCCGAGCAGGTCCTTGGCCAGCTGCATGAATGCCAGCCGCAGTTCGACCCCCGCGCGGAACTCGAAGCTGACCGGGTTGCCGGTGGCGTCGTTGACGACGGCCCGGTGGACCAGCGCCGGCGCAGGGGCCAGAGCCGGCGCCATGCCCGCGGCGGCCGCCTCGGCCTGCAGCTCGGCCGCCTGCCCCGGCCGCGACAGGCCCAACGGCTGCCCCGGACCGGACTGCACCACGTGCGCCGCCTCGTGTGTCAGCAACTGCCGGCCCGGCACCGACTCCGGGTCGTACCGGTCGGCGCCGAAGACGATGTGCCGGCCCACCGTGAAGGCCTGCGCCCGCAGCCGCTGCGCCGTGCGGGCGGCCTGTGGGTCGGCGTGCACGGCCACGTCACCGAAGTCGTGGCCGAAGCGCCGGCCGAGGTCCGCGGCCACCTCGGTGGGCAGCCGCTGCCCCGACTCCCGGGTGGCGGCCACCGCCTCGGCAGTCAGCGCCCGGTCAACCTCGTGCTCCCTCATGGGCCACCTCGCCTCGGCACCCGCCCGGACTTGGCCAGCTCCCAGCGGGCGGCGGTTCGCACGTGCTCCTCGTCGACCCCACCGCCGTCCGCAGCGGCCAGGTAGGCGGCGGTCAGCGCGATCGCGGCGATCCCACCGCCGGGCACGTCGATGTCGGCCAGCCGCCGCGGTTCCACGCCGTCGGTCGGCGCGTCGGCGGGGAAGACACCGGCCCACAGCCGTTCCCGCAGCGCCGGGTCCGGGTAGGGGAACGTGACGATGGTGCGCAGCCGCCGCAGGAACGCCGGGTCCAGCCCGGCGCGCGCGTTGCTGGTGAGGATGGCCAGCCCGCGGAACGCCTCCATGCGCTGCAGCAGGTAACCGACCTCGATGTTGGCGTAGCGGTCGTGGCTGTCGCGCACCTCGGTGCGCTTGCCGAACAAGGCGTCGGCTTCGTCGAACAGCAGGATCGCGCCGCCGTTCTCGGCAGCGTCGAACACCCGCCGCAGGTTCTTCTCCGTCTCCCCGATGTACTTGCTGACGACCTGGCTCAGATCCACCCGCAGCAGGTCGAGTTCCAGGTCCTGGGCGATGACCTCCGCCGCCAACGTCTTGCCGGTGCCGCTCGGCCCGGTGAACAGCGCCGTCGAGCCCAGCCCGCGCGGGCTCCGCTGCGCGAACCCCCAGTCGTCGAGGACGGTGCTGCGGTGCCGCACGGAGGACGCCAGCGCCCGCAGCTGCGCCATCTGCACTTCGGGGAGCACCAGCTCGTCCCACGTCGCCCGCGGGGTGATGAGGGTGGCCAGTCCGCCGGGGTGGGAGCGCACCCGGGCCCGGCAGGCGGCCCACAGTCCCCCGCCGTCGGCGACCTCGCCGGCGATCTCCTCGACCTCGGGCAGCGACAGGTCGAAGACGGCGGCCGCCACATCCGACTCCGCCGGCGGCACCGCACACCCGGCCCGGCGCAGAGCCGAGGCGAGCACCTCCCGGCGTTCGGCCACCTCCAGCCGATCGATGAACACCTCGACGGCGTCGGGCACCGCTTGTGCCGACAGGAACGCCACCGGGGCATGCAATCCGCTCAAGGCGGTGAACCGGTCGGGATGATCCCCGTCGAGGTCCACCAGCCACGCGCACCCGCCCAGGACGGTTTCCCGCTCCATCCGCCGCAGGAACTCACTGCGCGCCACCGGATCGGCCGGCACGTCGGCGGCGTGCAACAGATGCCCGGTCAGGCCCACGCGCTCGGCGGCCCCCGCGAAGACCGTCGCAGACGTTGCCCCGCTGCGCCCCGTGCAGGACGACGCAGCGGTCGGCCCGCCAGGCGGCCACCACCTCCCCGACCGCCGCCGCCAAAGTTGCGGGCAGCCACCCGGGCGCCGGTACCGGCCGGCTGCACGCCGCGAGGCGGGCGTCGAGGTGCCCGGCACCGGCGAGGTGGTGCAGCACCCGCTCGTCGACGATCAGCGGGCTGCGGATCGCGGACACCGGGTCGAGCAACTCCACGAGCCCCCAGTGCCGCAGCGGGGCCGGTGGCGTCGCCGCGCTCCAGTGCGCGTCGGGCAGCACCGACATCGCGCTTGCGAAGGTGATCCGCTCGCCCGCCCCGAGCGCGGCGATGTCCGCAGCGGTCGCCCCCACCAGATCCGGCCCGGCCGCCAACAGCAGCACCGACCGCTCGAACCCGGTGAGCCCGAACCCGTCGGCGACTTCGTCCAGCCTGCTGGGCCCGTCCAGCAGATCCCGGGCCAGTGCCAGGTCCTGCGCCTGCTCATCGCCGGACTCCCCCCGGACCAACGCCCGCAGCAGGTCGAGCTCGGCGGCCACCGCATCGCGGCTGCGCAACGCCCGGGCGGTCACGGCAGGCTCAATCGGGGTTCGGCGTAGACCTCGCCGTCGAGTTCCGGCAGGCTGTCCGCGCCGTCGACGGTGATGCGCACCAGCCAGTCGCCGTCGGGTATGTCGTCGCGGCGCAACTCCACGACCCCGGACGGGGCCGCTTCCGGGGGCAGCACGTCCAGGTCGAATCGCAACGACTGCGGCTCCCCGGGGGTCAGCCGGGTCAACCGCACCTCCGCCCGCTGGCCCGGGTGCAGCGCCGGGACGACCGCCAGCGACACCTCCGTCGCCGACACCGCGGCCACCGCGACCTGTGGGCGCACCAGCACCGGGACGCTGTTGGAACGCGCGGTCACCCGGGTGACGCCGTCGGCGGTGGCACTGTGCACGACCTGCAGCGCGTGGATCCCGGCGGGCACGTCCGCGGCCACCGCCACCCGCAGGTGGTCGGGTGCCGCAGCGGCCGGCGTGCAGCGACACCGCACCGATCCGCACCGCGGTGTCATCGCCCAGCAGACCGCTGCCGAGCACGTGCAACTCGGTGCCGGTCAGCACCGGCCCGTGCGCCGGGTCGGTGTCCACCGAGCGGATGCGCGGACCGGCGATGGGTGCCACCCCCACGGTCCGCTGCCGCACCGGCAGCGCGATCCGGGGGCTGACGTCGGCCTCGAGCAGCACGACGGTCGCGGTGTAGGCCAGCGACAGCAGATAGGGCGCGCCCAGCATCCCCCACAGCCGGGACATCTCCTCGACCGTGACCGCCGCGGGCGCCAACTTGACCAGCTCCACCTGGTCGGCCAGGTCGGCGTCGGCCAGGAAGGCGGTGGCGGTGTCCCCGTCGTACTGGTCGAGGGCCGCGGCCACCAGGTCGCGGGTCAGCACCGGGGTCATGGCCAGCGCCAGCACCGCCCGGCCGAGCAGGCGCTGGGCGTCCAGGTGGGTGTCGTCCCCGAAGCAGGAGATCAGGTAGTGCAGGTCCAGCGCCGCCACCGGCCTGCGCGACAGCGACCCGTCGGCGCGGCGGGTCGGCAGGTCGGTCAGGTTCCACGCGTGGTTGGGCGTGACCTGGTGCAGGTAGACGTTGATCCCCTTCGCCGGCTCCCCCAGGTCGTCGTGTCCGGCGACCTGGTCCGGGCGCATCGTCGTGACCGCCGCCGAACCCACCGGCCCGGGCTGGGCCCCGCCGAGCGCCTGGCTGAGCACGAACCGGATCGTCGAGGTGACGGCAGCGATCGCCAGCGTGTTGCTCATCGCCGGTCCTCCCGCCGCGCCGCGAGGTAGGCGCCGAGGTCGGGAGCCGGCGTCGGCCGGGGCTCGGGTGCGGCCGCCGGCGGCCGGACCTCCACCCGTCCGATGTGCACATGCACCTGCGGGGCCCCGCCGACCACGACCTGCTCCACGACCGGGTCTGCGGCGACGCGTACCACCTCGACGTCGGTGCGCGGCGACGGCGCCGCAACGGCCGTGGGCGTCACCACGTGCTCGTCGATGAGCGCGGGGATCACGTGCTCGGGCAGCAACTCGGGCAGCAACTCCTCCGCGGCCACGTCCGGAACGCGGGGCACGGGTACCGGGTCTGCGGCTCGTATGTCGCTGGCGGGCACCGGCTGCGCGGTTGGCACCGGCTCCGCCGTGGGCACCGGCGGCGCCACCCGTCTCGCTGGCTTCCCGGCCTGCGGGACAGCAGGCGGGGACCGGGTCACGGCGGGCCTGGGCTGGGCCACCGGCTCGGGTGCGCTGCGCACGGGCGCGGTCACAGCTTCCGGGACGTCCGTGACCACCGGCTCAGGAATCCTGGTCGTCGGCGCAGTCGCCGCTTCCGGGACGTCCGGGACCACCGGTTCAACCTCGGGTTCGGCGGGGGTGGCTGCCACCGGTTCGGCGGGCTCCGCCACCTCCATCCCCATCGCCACCGGCACCGGCACCACCACCTCCGGCACCGGCTCGAACACCGACCGCGGGCGCACCGACACCACCGCTGCCGTCCCCGAGGCGAGGGCGGCCAGGCGGTCGAGGGTCCCGCTCACCGGTTCGCCAGCCGCAGGTATGCGCTGCGCCGCGATGGCGGCAGCGCGAGGATCTCCGGCTCGGTCCAGCCGTACGCGGCGGCCAGTGCCGCGACGTCACGCAGCAGCCCCGGCGCGCTCGCCGCGACCTGCTCCCACAACAACCGGGCCGCATCGACCACCCCCGTGACCTGCTCGCCGCACTCCGGGCACGAGGCGCTCACCTCCGGCACGGCATCCCCGGCGAGCTCGTCGAAGGCCTCCTCGACCAGCTCCAGATCCGCGGCGGTGAGCAGCCTGCCCGCCGATGACACACCGCTCCAGCAGCACCTCCCGGGCATCCGGGCGACCGGCGGCGGCGAGCAGGTCCCGGCCCGTGGGACAGCGCACCGACACCGGCCCGGAGGACAGTTCCCGCTCCACGACCGAAGTACCGGTCCCGACCATCTCGGCCACCGGCAACTCCAGGTCCAGCACCGCCGCGCACCGCCCGCAGGTGAGCACCGCATCGACCGTGCCCACGAAGCCCCGTGCCGCCACCGCCACCTCGGCCACCGGGCGGTCCAGCCACGGCCCGCCGGCCACGGCCTCGAGCACAGCCGCCCCGCGCACCGGCTCGGGCGCGCGTTCCCCGGCCTCCCAGGCCGCGAGCAGCGTCGCTGGGTCCTGCAGGCCCGGACGCATGGGTTACGGCTCCACGAACGACGGTTCCGTCGGTTCGGTCACCGCGGTGTCGCGCTCCCAGCCCTCGTTCTCCAGCTTGATGGTCTGGATCGCCACCGCGTTGGCGTTCGCATCGAGCTCCGGCAGCGCCTCGAACTCCGAGACCCAGCAGCGGTAGACCTTGTAGGCGATCACCAACTGGCCGGCCTCGTTGTACATCTCGAGGATGAGGTCCTTGCGGAAGTCCTTCAGCGACGTCTCCGCGCCGAGCCCGGAGCCGTAGTTCCAGACCTTGTTCGCCCACTGCTCGAACTCCACGTCGTGGGTGACGCCGCGGTGCAGCATGAGCGCCTCGTACTCCGAGCGCCCCGGCGACTTGCGACTGCTGCTGGGGTCGCCGCCGCTGCGGTGCTTGACCACTTCGGTGGTGCGCTTGAGCGCCCCGACCTTGCTGACGCCGGCCACGTAGCGGCCGTCCCACTTGACCCGGAACTTGAAGTTCTTGTACGGGTCGAAGCGGCTGGCGTTGACCGTGAACTCAGCCATTTGCTGCCCCTGCCTTCTGCTGGATGCTGATGATCACGAACTCGGCCGGCTTCAGTGGCGCGAACCCGACGAGGATGTTCACGATCCCGCGGTCGATGTCGTACTGCGTGGTGGTGTCGGCGTCGCAGCGCACGAAGTACGCGTCGCGCGGCGTGGCCCCCTGGAACGCCCCGCGCCGGAACAGGTCCTGCATGAACGCCCCGAGCGACATCCGGATCTGTGCCCACAGCGGCTCGTCGTTCGGTTCGAAGACCACCCACTGGGTGCTGCGGAACAGGGTCTCCTCGAGGAACAACGCCAGCCGGCGCACCGGCACGTACTTGTACTCGTCCGACAGGATGTCCGACCCGCGCAGGGTCCGTGCCCCCCACACCACCGGGCCCACCCCGCGGAACGTGCGCAGGCAGTTGATGCCCAAGGGGTTGAGCCGGCCGTTCTCGGCGTCGGTCAGCGGCACCGTCAGGCCACTCACCCCGGACAGCCCCGCCTCGGTGCCCGCCGGCGCCTTCCACACCCCGCGGCTGGCGTCGGTGCGCGCGTAGGTCCCGGCGACCGCCCCGCAGGCAGCGAAGTCGGCGGTCGCACCGCCCCGCAGCGGGTCGGGCCGCCGGATGCGCGGGAAGTACAGCGCGGCGTTGCGCATGGTCATCCCGGTCAGCCCGCCGTCCCCGGCCGCCCACTCGTCGACGTCCGCGGCCGTGGCGGTGGCCGGCGCGTCGACGATCAGGAATGCCCGCCGCCGCGCGCAGAACGCGGCCGCATCGGCCCACAGCTCGTCGGGCACGTCGGTGGCCGGGGTGGGCGGCGGGATGCACAAGATGTTGAACAGGTCCGCGCGCAGCAGGGCGATGCATGCCGGTCTTGGCATCCTCGTCCCCGGAGTAGTCGTCCAGGCCCGGGGGGTTCCCGTCGGCGCCCTCGGTGGTGACCGTGTAGATGTCCTCATCCGGCCGGTCGTCGGGCAGATCCCCGTCCACGTCGACCATGCCGGAGGCCGCCAGCACCACGTCGACCCGGCGCGGGCCGTCCGCCACCGTCACGTTGAGGTACGTCTCGCTGGCCGCATCGTCGGCCTCGGACTCCCGCACCACCAGGTTGAACAGGTCGTCGGCCTGTCACCCCCTGCGCCTCGGCGATGTCGTCGGCGTCCTGCCCGGTCGGGTGGGTGACCTCCACCACCAGGTGGTTGGCCCAGGTCCCGGGCCCGGTCGCCACCAGCGGCAGCCCGCCGGCGTCGACGGCCGCGCGCGACGCGCTGTCGTCGGGTGCGTTCTCATCGGTGTGCACCACCCGCACGACGAGCGCCTCGCCGCCGCCGTTGAGGTAGAAGTCGCGCACGGCGTACCCGAGGCCGCTGCTGCGCCACAACCCCCCGAAGGCCCGCTCGAAGTCCGCGAAACTGGCGATCGGCACCGGCTCGTCCACCGGACCGCGCGCCGCCGCACCGATGAACGCGGTGATCGAGGTGGCGACGCCAGTCACTGTGCGACTGCCGCTGGGCAGTTCCTGGACGTACACCCCCGGGTAACTGGTCGTGACCGTCATGTTCGCTCCTCACCACGGTTGCCCCGACCCTGCCGAGCCCGCGTCACGGTCGCGTCACCGACAGGTCACACGCCTTCCTGGCCCCCGACGCCGATCTTTGTGACCCAGCGGCAACTGAGGGAGCACCTCAGTCACAAACATCGCGGCGCCCTCGATCTTTGTGACCCTGCGTTCATCCACAGATTCCTGCGCCGGCACCCACGGCGCCCGCTGCGGCCCGGATCTTGGTGATAGCCGGCCAGGAGCGACGACCGGCACCGCTCTTGAGCCTCGTCCTGGCGGCGGCGGTGCGGCCGACTGGCTGGGGCCAAGGAGTTCTGGCACGAACCCGCTGCGGGCACTATCGACAGCGCCGGGCGCATTCAGATGCCGATGGACTACAGCATCACGACCGAGGTTTTCGGTGAGAGATGCACGCTCACCGGGACCACACAGCTCAGCTCCGAAGCCGTCGAGTGGTTCAGCGGTGCAGGTGCGGGGCGCAACTACGACCCGGCGACCGGGAGGTTCGCGGTGGCGGGCACGGGATACTCGCCTATCACCGCCACCGGTGAGTGCGTACGGATCGGTCTACTCGCCTACGACCTGGCCGCGGGCGCGGGCTGGTACCTGACCGGGACACTGACGGTGCCGCCGGCCCAGTCGCAGACCGCTGTGGTCCGCCCGGCGAAGCGGATCAAGGCCGACGGGAGAACGGTGCTGCTGAAGAAGAAGGTGGTCACCAACGCCGGACAGACAGCCACCGCGAAGGTCACCTGGTCGACGAGGAAGGGCGCCGCCGGGAAGAAGCCGGAGTACGCGTCGGCAGCCACGAAGGCCGGCAAGGTGACGATCACCACCACCGGCAAGGCGAAGAAGCTGTATGTGAAGCTCACGCTGAACGCCCCCGCGGTCGACGGCTACACGCCGTACTCGTTCGCGAAGCAGTGGACGGTGAAGACGGTGAAGTAGTAGGGCCGGCGACGAGCGGTTCAGCCCACGCCGAGGACCTGCCCTGGCTGCGGAATCCCTGGTGCCGGCCCAGGTCGAGGTGGCCCGGTGGGCGCGGTCGCGGTGGTGCGGCGGATGGCACCTCAGCCACGAACATCCCGGTCCGGTGGCAACTTGGTGACTCAGGGACAACCGCGAGAATTCGTCCTCCGCACGGCCGGGTGGAGACCTCGGTAGGCGTCGGTCATTCCGAGAACAAGCCCCCAGCCAATTCCGGGTATCGCCTCCAGCGCGCCTTCCGGCTGCTGCGCGAATCCGGTCACCGCGACGGGGGCGGCGGTGGCGTTGCGGGACCGCTGGGGGGCGCTTCTTACTCCGGTGCTGTGGGCCTGTCGGTGGCTATTCTGGGGTGCATCTCGGCGGCCATGATGAGCTACTTGTCGACGACGATGCGGGGACGGCAGCTGTGGGAGGACATCGAGGCGGAGTACCGCGGCCGGATGGTGCCGGATCTGAAGGGCCTGACCGTTTCGCAGGCGTCGAAGGTAGTGGCCAACCTGCCGATGGCTGTCGATCCTGGGACACTGCAGCCCGGGGACACCATTAATGACCAGGACCCGGCACCCGGCTCGACGGCACCAGACGGCAAGATCCGGGTCTCCAGTCGAAGCGACTGACAGGCCGCCAGCAGGGTGATCACACTGACATTCGCGGGCTCCGCGGGCGGGTTCGAGGCGTAGGCTGGAGGTATCGGAAGGGGGGCTTCTGATGAACACTGCGCGGGTGTCCCGCAATCTCACAAGCCTGTTCCTGACGCTGGGGCTGTTCCTGGCCCCGCTGGTCACCGGGCCGGTGGCGCGTGGGGTTCCGCTCCCCGCCGAGCAGGCCTCCGCCACACAGGCGGCGAAGAAGCCGGCCAAGGGCCGGATCAAGGTGGTCCTGACCGGCACCGGCTCCTACACGGTCGCCGGCAAGAAGATCCGCAAGACCGCCAGCGCATCCAAGACATTCCGAGTCAAGCAGGGCCGCTACCGCATCAAGGCCCCGGGCGCGAGCGTGAAACCGGCGAAGGTGACGGTGCGGGCCGGCAAGACCGTCAAGGTGCTGGTCACCTTCCCGACTCCGCCGCTGCCACCGCCGACTCCGGCCCCACCGCCACCACAGCAGCCACCACAGCAGCCACCACCACCACCGGTCCCGCCGGTCCCGCCGGTCCCGCCGGTCAATCCGGACACGCTCGCGGCGGGCGGAGCCCACACGTGTGGGATCGACACCGCCGGGAAGGCGTGGTGCTGGGGGAACGACAGGTACGGGCAGGTCGGCGACGGCAACCCTGCTCCGAGTCTTGCGTACTCCCCCGTCACGGTGGCCGGCAACTTGACGTTCACCGCCCTGACCGCCGGCGGGTACCACACGTGCGGGATCGACACCGCCGGTAAGGCATGGTGCTGGGGGAACGACGACAACGGGCAGGTCGGGGATGGCAACACCTCCCAGGCCGACAAGCATGCGCCAGTGGCCGTGGCGGACAACCACACGTTCACCTCCGTGCGCTCTGGTGTCTACCACACGTGCGGGATCGATACGTCCGGGAAGGCCTGGTGCTGGGGGCAGGACCAGTCCGGGCAGGTCGGGGACGGCAAGACCTCCCAAGCCGACAAGTACGCACCGGTGGCCGTTGTCGGCGACCACGCCTTCACGACCCTGACCGCCGGCACGAACCACACGTGCGGGATCGACACCGCCGGGAAAGCCTGGTGCTGGGGCTCCGACGACTACGGGCAGGTCGGGGACGGCAACGACAGCCAAGCTGACGAGTACTCCCCCGTAGCTGTGGGCGGCAGCGTGAGCTTCACCCACCTGAGCGGCGGCGAGCACCACACCTGCGGCACGGATGCTTCCGGCAAAGCCTGGTGCTGGGGCTGGGACTACTTCGGGCAGGTCGGGGACGGCAACACCTCCCAGACCGACAAGTACGCCCCAGTAGCCGTGGCCGGGATCGTGAGCTTCACCCACCTGACCGCAGGGGATTTCCACATGTGCGGGATTGACACCGCCGGGAAAGCCTGGTGCTGGGGCTGGGACTACTCAGGGCAGGTCGGGGACGGCAACGACGCAGAAACCAACAAGTACGCCCCAGTAGTCGTCGCCGGGAACCTGACCTTCACCGACCTCACCGCCGGCACGTACCACACGTGCGGTGTCGAGACCACCGGCACAGCCTGGTGCTGGGGCAACGACATCGACGCGCAACTCGGTGACGACGACGACGGACAAGCCAACGAGTACTCGCCCGCGGCGGTGGCCGGCGGACACACCTTCGCCACCACCAACTGACCCGGGACCGGACCTGTCCCCGTGGAGTGTTCGGACTCCCATGCCCTGGGCCTGGACGCCGCGGCGGTGGTGCGGCGGACTGATTGACGTTGCATTCTCGATCAGGTGCTCCCGGTCGTCCAGGCGGCGGCCACCGAAGCGTTCGCAGGCCTCTCGGAGGTCCAGCGTGAGCCGCTCATCGGCATGCTGACGGTCGTCCGGACCCAACTGGCTGCCGTCGCGAGCCTGCCGCCCGCGACCCCGAAGCCCCGCCGACGGCCGCCCTTTCAGTGAGGAAGTGACACCTCAGAGCTGTTGCGCATTCCTCACCAGAAGGCCGTCAGGCGAAGTCCTCCGGCAGGATCGTCGGCTTCGTCTCGCCGTACAGCCACTGCTGGAAGTACTGGTCCAGCAGGTTGAGCTTCGCGCCCTTCAGACCGCTGGCTTTCTTGGCCTCGGCGATGAACTCCTGCGTGCTGATGTTGCCGTACCGGTAGTCATCCATGAGGTCGTTGGCCAACCCGAAGAACTTGGCGTCGCCGACGATCTCACGGTAGCCCTGAAGCGTCATCGCGCCCCGATCGTAAGTCGGGAAGGGGAGGAACAGGTTGGCCGGATCACCGCCGAGGACCGCCGGGGCGAGCGACCAATCGTTGGTCGGGTCCGCATACAGGTCGTCGAAGATGACAGCCGGGTCGTCATCACCCTGCGTCTGATAACTCCAGTACCAGTCGCTCCAGTTCGCCCAGCCCTCGTTGAACCAGATGTCCCCCCAGGCCTGCAGCGTGACGGCGTTGCCGAACCACTGGTGCGCTAACTCGTGCAGCTGGGTGCTGGGGTTGATGGACGGGTTGCCGAGGGTGAAGCTGCCGGAGTAGTGCGGCTTGCCCTGCACCTCGAGTGCGTACCCCACGCCGGCCGCACGGTCGGCCACCGCGCCACTGGAGTCGAACGGGTAGGGGCCGAACAAGTCGCTGAGGTAGTTGAGCTGCCCTGGAGCCGCGTCCAACGCGATCTGGATCGCGTTGGCCTGCGCCTGGGTGGCTGTGCTGTCCACCGCGTTGTACAGCGGCAGCGTGCGGCCGGTGGAGGTCTCGGTCATGCTGTCGACGGTGTAGGTGAAGTCGCCGACGGTCGCTGTCGTGAGGTAGGTGGCGGTCGGGTCGTCCTCACGCCAGCGCCACGTCACCGTGCCGTCGCCGTGGGTGATGTTCCCGACGTTCTCGCCTACGCCCAGGGCCGTCTTGCCCTTCGGCACCCGGATCAAGGTGTCGAACGTGGCCTTGTCGGTCGGGTAGTTGTTCGACGGGAACCAGCTCTGGGCGCCGATCGGCTCGTTGACGACGAACGCACCGTCGCAGGTCTGCGGTGCGGCCAGCGGGTAGCACGCGCGGATCCAGCCCTCTTGCGACGTGTCGGCGTCGACGATGGCCTTTGGGGTGCCCGAGTACGACACCACGACGGTGAAGTCGCGGCCCCGCTTCGGCCTGGTGGAGGGATGCGGATCGACCACCAGTTTCATCGGTTGGGTCACCGCCGGGTTGGAGCTCAACGGCGGCGTGGCGTCGACCTGCTCGAAGCCGGCCTCCCGGCCGTCGACCTTCACGCTGGACACATCGAGGTCCTGGAAGTCCAAGGAGAACTCCTTCAGCGTCTGCGACGCCTTCGCCCGGATGGTGGTCTTCGCGGAGTTGAACGTGTTGGCCACCGGGTCGTAATCAAGGTAGATCCGGTAGTTCCTCACGTCGTAACCGCCGTTGCCTATCTGCGGCAGCAGCGGATCGTCGAGGCTGCGCGCGCCCGCGATCGGCTTCCCGCCGCCCTGACCGCCGGGGTCGGCGCTGCTGCTGACCGGCAACGCCAAGACCAGAAGTGCGGAGGTCGTGAGGACCATCCCGGAACGAGCAATCATTGCCAGCCCTCTCATCGCCTTGTGGATCCGACCATAGGCATGCCCGGATCCACAAGGCGATGGGCCGTTCGGGGGACATGGCAGCAGTGTCGGTGCTCGCGATCACCACGGTCAGGGTCGTGGCCGAGCCGGACCGTCGCCGGGTGACTTACCCTGGGAGTAGGGTTCCGACTGCTCGCGAAAGGGGGGTCCCGTGGCAAGAGCACGAATCATCGCGACCGGGATCGCCGCAGCGCTTGCGACGGTCATTGCGATGCTGGCCCCTAGTTCTGCACTGGCCCAACCCGGTTCCGAGACGATCGAACGCGCCCAGAGTTGGACCGAGGCGGACGTCGGCTACAGCGGGAACAACTACTTCACCAACGAGTACGGCACGTACCGCACCGACTGCTCGGGTTACGTGTCGATGGCGTGGGGGTTGTCGTCGTCCTACACGACAGTGACCCTGCCGAGCGTCTCCTACCCGATCGCCAAGGACGCCTTGGAACCCGGCGACATCCTGAACAACCCGCTGCCCGGAACCAGTGGCCACGTGGTGCTGTTCGCGGGCTGGGCCAACGCCGCGCGCACCGAGTACTTCGCCTACGAGGAGAGCCCCTCGAGCGGTGCCCACCTGAGCCAACTCCCCTACCCGTACTGGCCCGGATACGGGACTTTCACGCCGCGACGGTACGTCGGTCTCACCTCGAAGACAGCGCCGCCGGTCACGATCCCCGCGCCTGAGTCGCCGAAGCCGTCAGGCCCCGCGCCGCTGACCGACGGCGACTTTGTCCGCCACGACGGGCAGGCGTACCGCATCGCCGGCGGCGCGCCCGTGGCAGTGACCTCGTGGCAGAACCTGGGCGGCCGCGAGCGGAGCCGGAAGTTGACTGATACCGAGTTCGCCGAGCTCGCCACGCAACCCGCCGACGGGACCTTCCTGCGCACCCCACGCGCGCCGCTTGGCCGCGCAGAGACCTACGTCGTCGTGGGCGGCGCCCCGGTGTTCGTACCCCGCGGGACGCTGGATCCCGAGGATGTCGTCACCGTCGACCAGGCAGCGATTGACGACGCCGGCACCGGCGGGCCGCTGGATCGCCTGAACCGGCAACCGGCCGATGGGACCATCGTGCGCACCGACAGCGGCGAGCGGTATGTCTTCGCCGGTGGCGCCCCGATCCACATCTCGGACAGCTGGTGGAAGGCACTGCGGCCCAAGCCCACAGTGACCACTGTCGCGCAGGAGGCGCTCGACCAGGCCGGCGGACTTGGTGCTTGGTCGCACGTGCGCAACTTCCCGGCCGACGACACCCTGCTCAAATCGGACGCCGACGTCTACCGCGTCGAGCGCGGCGTCCCCATCGCGCACTACGGCGTCCGGGGCGTCCCGATCGACCCGGCGGCGCTCGACAACGCCGGTGGCGCGGGCCCCTGGTCGCACCTCGTCGCCGCACCGTAGTCCGGTGACGGCAGCAGCGCCGAAAGGATCACATCGGGGCCGGTCCCGGCGGTCACGCGGCTGGGCGGCTTCGTTCTCGACTCCTGCCTTATGGCCGCCAGCATGCTGCGCACGCTCTTCGCATCGACCACTGCACTGACGGAATCCAACAGCCGCTGTCACAAGGCAAGGTCCTCCTCGAGGATGGCGCAAATCAGTTTCGTACGGCCGTCCTCGGGTCGAATAGCCACGTGATGACTGGACCGTTATCGGCATCTGTGCTGCGCCCCGTCATGCGGGCCTTCTTCAACAGGACCGGGAATGGGCCGACCTGGAAGCGATGGCCGCAGCCGGGCAACTCGATGTCGAGGCAATCGCGGCTTCTTGGGTCAGTTGCTCGGCAGGGATGACCCCGACTGGACCAACTGCGGGAGTTCTGACAATCCCCGGGTGCCGTCACGGGCGCGGCCTGTCTGGATTGCCTTAGCGATCATGACAAGCCGCGGCGGGCGCCCCACGAACTGCCGCCAGCAACCATGATCATCAAGACAATCCAGACACCGCATCCCGCAGACCCGTCACAGATCCGGCAGGTCCACCCCCGTGACACGCCGCTCGTCGTCGGCCCGGCCGGGGCGCGCGGCCAAATGCCACCAAGCGCAGGTCTTACTGCACCGGCCGCACAGTCTGCGGGTTAGTCTGGCGACAACGAGATGGCGATTGGGGATTCGGATGCGCAGGTTGATCGCGAGCGTCACCGCGGCCGGTCTCTGCGGCGCTGTGGCGCTGGTCCTGGCCCCCAACGCAAACGCCCAGGAAACGCAACATTCGGCCGCCCTGGCTTCCACCTCTGGGCTTCCCGCAGGCGAGACCGTGTGGGTCCAGCGCACCGAGTACGGCTGGCAGATGCTGCAGATCTGGCGCACCGGTTCCAAGGTGCGCATCTACCACGACGAAGGGGCCTACCCCGGCGACGGCTTCAATTGCTCCTGGGGCACGCTGCGGGGGCAGAAGTTCACCGGCAACGTGCAACGGGTGGCACCGGACCCCATCAAGGTCCGCTACACGATCCGGCGTGACGGCAAGAAGTTGCGCGTCCTGGGCCTGACCGGGCTCAAGGAACTGGATCGCCAACCCTGGCGACAGTCGAGCGTCCAGCGGTTCAATGCGGTGGTGCCGGAATCCGCGGACAACCCGGGAACCTGGTGCCGGACCTTCCGCCCGACCAGTTGAACCCCGCGCCGGGGGCCGGCTGGGCTTCACTTCCTCACCAGAAGAACCTGAACCTGCCCCATCACCCCGCGACAACCTCCAGCGCCACCGTGACCTCGTCACCTGCCTCCACCCGGTTGGCCTCGCGCACTGCCCGCTTGACCGGCAACACGAAGCATCCTGACTCCGAGTCGGGGAACACCGATGTCCGCCACACTGTCGTGCCGATGCGGGCCTGCACCTTCACCGACCCGAAACCCGCCCGCGGACCGAGCGCATCCGCGGCGTCCTCGATCGCCGCGGTGACGTCGGTCGGCACCGTGACGAAGGTCCAGGTGTCCGACCTGCGCGCGTCCCACAGCCACAGTTCGGCAGTGAAGGTGCACATGGGATTCAGGGTGTCAGACATGCAGAAGAAGGCGGGTTCCGCAGCCCGCACCGTGGCCGACCGCGGCGTTGGGTCGCCCTCGAGCGCCCACGCCGCAGTTGGTGAGAAGTTGTCGCGCGGGTGAGCGCAAGACACGCGTGCAAACGCACACCAACGCAACAGGTTCTGACGAGGTGGCAAGGGGGCAGCGCCCGCGGTCCCAACCTCCCTCGGCACTCGACCCTCCCTCGGCACTCGACGGCCGTCACGGCCGCGGGGCCACGTCGTAGCCCTGTGCCATCAGCCACTCCACCGCGCGGCCGGTGGTCCGCTCGCCGCTGAGCTGATTCCACGCCTCGCGCAGCTCCGGGTCGTCGTAGACCACGTCGCGGAACCGGCGGAACGCCCCCTTGCCCTCGATGGCCGCCTCCAGCCGATGCCGGATCCGCGGCTCCTGCAGCTCGGCGAAGAACTCCATGTCGCGCCAGGCAGCCCGCGAACCCTCAGAGGGGATGTACAGCCAGTTGCCGGCTTCGATCTGCTCCACCAGTTCAGGGTCGCCGTCCAGCATTTCCTGGAACACCACCTCACCGTGGTCCAGATTCAGATAGCCGCCGAACCCGATGTTGGGATCGCCGCGGTCCAGGACCTCGGCGATCATCTCCAGATCCGCCGGGACGCTCGGCCGGCCCCGGTCCTGCCCGGCAGCACGGGCACGCAGCAATTCCGCCAACTCGCGGTCACCGCACCAGCTGCGCTCGTCGAGCAGGCCGGCGGTGGTCGCCGCGACATCAGCCGCACCGGGCTGGTCCTGGTCCAGCGCCACCAGCAACCCCATCCCCGCCTCCTGCAGCACACCGGTCGGAACGCCCTTGCTGAGCAGGGTCAGCACGTCGGCGCCGCTGCCGTCGATCCGCGCCAGGCGCAGGGCGAGGACGTCGTCCGGGTCGAGGGCATCCGACACCGCCGGCCGCGGGTTGACAAGTTCCACCACACCGTAGTCGTGGAGCAGGAACCTCAGGTTCTGGCCGGGCTCGAGGTCGAGGAATGCGCGGATCGCCTCCGGGACCGCAACCTTGCCGTCGGGATCGAGGGTCGCATCGAACTCCTGGGTCACGCTCAAAGGCTACGAGTTCGAGGCGTTGGTGGGCGAGGTCTGCTCGGCGCAAGCGAGGGCACAACCGACGTTGAGGCGCGTCAGGCTTGCACGGCTGATCAGGCGAGTACCGGGTCAGGGGTGTGCTCGATGGACAAGTGACCCGGTTGAGGCATGTGGCGTGCTGACGACGCGGTGACCCTGCGACAACTCTGCTCAGTTGCGCTTCAGTCACAGAGATGTGTGCGACACACGACTCAGGGGTCCCAGCCCCGACCAGAACCACCTACTGACCGAAGGCACCCGACCGCGGCCGCAGCAAGCCTCCGCCTCAGTGCGCCGCCCTGTACGCGTCCCAGATCTCCGGGCGCAACCTGCCGCGATCCGAGACCGGCAAGCCCTGCGCGAGTGCCCACGCCCGGACCTCGGCGACGGTGGGTTCCCGGGGCGGCAACGGTCCCGCAACCGGGAACTCGAGCACCTCCGCGGCGGCATCCTGGGCCACTTCGGTCAGCCCCGCGGCAAGGAACCGGTAGGTCCACTCCTCGGCCAGCGGCCGGGTCTCGGCGAAGACGATGGGGACGTTCGGGCAGCGCACCTGCGCCTCGGCCAGTGCGTCGGCCATCACCGACGGCCGCACGTAATCGAGCTTGAACACCTGCGAGTAGCGGTCCTCGACCACCACCGCCGCGCGCGGCAGGATCGCCAGTTCAGTCATCGCGTGGCGCAGGGTGCCGTCCAGCAGGCTGCCGGTCAGGTCGGCCAGCGACTTGCGCTCGACGGCCACCGCGACTCGGCCGTCGAGCTCCACCGCGTAGTCCCCCGCGGGCAGCGCCCGCCGCACGGTTTCGACCTGGCCACGGCCCGATTGCCGGGAGAACGTGTAGGGGTAGCGTTCGTGGCTGTCCACGATGACGACCAACCCGGTCAAGCCTTGGGCACGGCCGGTGGGCAGGGGCACGTTCGGGCGCGCCTTCTTCGTCGTCCGCGGGGACTGCCAGAAGATGGCCTCCCGCCCGCCGCGGATGCGGGTGATGACGAACTGCGAGCGGTTCTCCCGACCCCGGTCGAGCACAAGATCGATGGCCGCACCGCGGCGCCGGCACGAACGCACCGGTACCCGCTCAACGATCTCCGGTTCCTCCGGCCACTCCGGAGCCCGGTGGCAGTACACCTTCGCCGTGCGCGGCCAGGTCTCCCGCACTTTGAGTACGATCCCCAGTTCGCCCAAGGGGATCCGCAGCAGGAACGGCAGCGTCGAGTCGGGGTCGGGGTTGCGCGCGATGACGAAATCCTCGGGCACATGGCGAGTGTGGCACAGGCGCCGCTGCTATCGATGGCGTCGCCTCGGATGTCGCGAGTGCCGCCCGGCAGGCTGCGGCAGGCCCGCGCGCCCGCCGCTTGTGGACAGGTGGTTTGGGGGTGTCCACAGATGTTTCGGGGTGGCTGGTTTTGTCGTACCCCGGTTCTACCGTTGAGGTAGTCGGAGTGGATTGGGGGTGTGAGGATGTCGGTGTTGGCGGTGTCGCGGCCGGCCCGGCGGCGCGCGCAGATCCGCCAGTCGCTGCCCACCGACCATCCGGGGATCCTGGACCAGATCGAGGCCCTGATCGACGGGCTTGCCCGACCCGTTGGATCTGGGCCCGGACCAGGTCGTCGGGTCGATGACGGTCACCGCCGGGCTGCGTAACCGGTTGGACGCCTACCTGGTGGCGTTGGCCGGCACCGCCGACGCGGCGCACCTGGCGCGCAGCCTGCGGGCCGGCAGCACCGGGATGCTGGTCGCGACCGCGACCGGCAGCAACCCGGCGGCCGGCAGCGCCATCGTGGGCACCGCCCGGGCGCTGCGCCACCTGCCGGGGGTGGCCGCGGCGTTCCGGGACGGGCGGCTGAGCTCGCTGCATGTGCAGGCGCTGCGCGACGCCGCCCCCCGGATCAGCGGGTTCGACCAGATCGAAGACGCCGTGGTGGACCTGGCGTGCGGGGTGGAACCGGTCGAGCTGCGCCGGATCCTGACCCTGCTGGTCGGGCAATGCCACCCCGAGGCCACCGACGCCGACCACGCCGTCCAGCGCGCCAAACGCGGCATCAGCCTGTCGGAGACCCTGGGCGGGATGTACCGCATCGACGGCTGGCTGGACGCCCTGGAAGGCCGCCGGCTGCGCGAGGTCCTGACCGCGCTCACCGACCGCAGCATCCCCGGGGACACCCGCACCCCCACCCAGGCCCGCGCCGACGCCCTGGCCGACCTGGTCGCCGCCGCCGCCGCCAACACCCGCCCGCTGGGGATGTCCGGGTTGTCGGTGCTGGTCGACATCGACACCCTGCCCGAC
Source organism: uncultured Actinomycetota bacterium (assembly GCA_963733395.1). Taxonomy (GTDB): domain Bacteria; phylum Actinomycetota; class Actinomycetes; order S36-B12; family UBA10799; genus JADKAV01. The sequence continues at coordinate 16,807 of CAVTCZ010000003.1, read as the reverse complement.
GGGCTCGGTGCCACCCTCGACGACGGCCAGCCGATCGGCCGGATCGCGTTCGACCTGCTGACCTGCGCCGCGGTCTGCGCAGTCATCTTCGGGGTCAAACGCGGCGACACGTTCGTGCCGCTGGCCCTGGGCCGGGCCGCGCGCCGCGCCAGCCGCTGGCAATGGGCCGCCCTGATCGCCCGCGACCACGGCTGCATCCGCTGCGGACGCTCCCCCCGATTCTGCGAAGCCCACCACATCATCCACTGGCGCCACGGCGGCCTGACCGACCTATCAAACCTGGTCCTGATGTGCAGCAGATGCCACCACGACCTGCACCACGGCCACTACACCATCACCATCGATGCCCACGGCGTACCCACCATCACCGCCACCCGCGCACCACCAGCACCCGCCAGACCATGACGGCCGGTAGCTGCCACGGCGTTGAAGGCCGGCGTGCTCGCCGTCGGCTTACGGGGCGAGCATCTGGACCATGTGGACGGGAGGGGGATGAGCTTCACCTCAACCGGTCTAGGCAACGCCCTATCTGAGGAGGGTGTTGCATGGCGAAGTCTGTGGAGGAGCGAAGCCACGCGTGCGTTCGCTCGCCAACGCCACAACGTTTAACCAGGGCAAACCGGGGCGCCTGGCGCGCCGATCACTCGAGCAACTGCGGCAGTTTCGCCCCAAAGTCCTTGACCCTCTCCTCCGACTCCCACTACGATGTCTAGTGGTCTAGACAAGTGGACAAGTGCCACGAGAAGGGGCGTCCGGTGGTGGTCACGACAGCCAGGGCGAACGACTTCACCCCCCTGTACATCCACATCAGCCGGTACGTGCGCGGGCTGATCCTCGACGGCGACCTCGAGACCGGCGACGCGATCCCGTCCGAGACAGACCTGGTCAAGAAGTTCGGAACCACCCGGGGCACCGTTCGCAGCGCGATCGACGTCCTCGTCAACGAGAAGTTGGTGCGACGGGTGCACGGCAAGGGAACGTTCGTCGAGACGCGGCCGATCCGGCACGACATCTGGAGTTTCGGCGGCTTCACCGACAGCCTCGGCGACAACGCGGCGCTGGGGGTGGCCACGGTGATCTCGGCGCGCACCCTGGAGCAGGAGGGACGCACGTACTTCGAACTCGTCCGGCTCCGCGGGATCGCGGGCGACGGGACGACCGACTACCTGTCCCTGGACACGTCCTGGATCCCCGTGGACCTGTTCCCCGGGATCGAGTTCGTCGACTTCGAGAACCGCTCCTTGTACCAACTCTTCCGCACGACCTACGACACCCACCCGCGGCGCACGGCGATGACGCTCACCGCGGAAGTCGCGTCCGACCAGGAGCGCGAGTTGCTCGGCGAGGACTCCCAGGACGCCCTGCTCATCGCACAGGGAAGCGCCTTCGACCAGAACGACGTCGAGATCGAACGGATCAAGACCGTGTACTCCTCGCACATCCAGTTCAACTTCAGCACCGCGATCAACGACCCGCCGGAAGGCGGCTGAGATGACTGACCGACCGCTTCTCGAGGAACTGTTCGGGGTGTCCAAGCCGATCCTCGCCATGCTGCACCTGCAGGGGGACAACCCGCACGACATCCTGCACCGGGCGATGCGGGAGACCGAGATCCTGGTCGGCAACGGCGTCGACGGCCTCATCGTCGAGGACTACTTCGGGTCACGGCGCGACGTCGAAGCGGTGTTGGCCAGACTCGCGGCCGACCCGCCACCGGTCCCCTACGGCGTCAACGTGCTCGACGACGGCGCCACCTCCTTCGCCCTGGCCGACCATTACGGGGCTGCGTTCGTCCAGATGGATTCCGTCGCGGGCCACCTGCCACCAGCACAGGACGCACAGTTCGCCACCTCCACCGAGAGGATCCGCCGGTGGAGTTCGGCGGTACTGCTCGGAGGGGTGCGGTTCAAGTACCAGGAGGTCCTGTCCGGGAACCCGGCGGACGTCGACCTGCGGATCGCCATGGACCGGTGTGACGCGGTGGTGGTGACCGGGGACCGCACCGGCCAAGAGACCTCCCCGACCAAGATCCGCGCGTTCCGGGACGTGCTCGGTGCCGACTTCCCGCTGGTGGTCGGCGCGGGTGTGACCCCGGCGAACTGCCACGAGCAACTCCTACTGGCCGACGCCGCGATCGTGGGCAGTTCGCTGAAGGACACCGGAACGGCCGCCGGCGAGGTCTCGGCGCAAGCTGTCGCCGAGTTCATGGCCGCCGTCCGGCAGGTGCGCGAATCCGCGGCCACCCCGAGCGTGCCGGGTGGCGAAGCCCCATGAGGACCGTCGATGCAGTCCGTGCGGACGCCGTGGACCTGACGGCGTACGGACGGCTCTACGATCTGGCAGGCGGGAACGGGCCGGACGTGGTCGTCACCGAGGCTGCCGACTGGCGCGACCGCTACACCGGTGAGCCCGTGGTCACCGGAGCCACCCATCTGGGCATGACCGCCGGGCCGGCGATCGACGCCGAGGTGCGGCTCATGGAGCAGCATCCGCACACCCGCGAGACCATCGCACCGATCGCAGCACCCATCGTGGTACCCGTCGGCGTCGAGCCCCACGCCCAGTCCGTCCAGGCGCTACTGCTGCAGCCGGGCCAATGCCTGACGCTGAAGCCCGGGGTCTACCACGCCCCAGCCATGGGCCTGGACGGCCCGAGCCGCTACTACTGGCTGGCAGGCGTGGACCAGACCATCACCGACCCATGGTGCGAGATCGTGGACGGCCCCTTGCTGATCCACATGCGAGGCGACCATGCCTGACCACTATTCGGTCTTCATCGGCGACGTGGCCCTCGACGAGTTCTTCCGCCCGAGCCAGTGGCCCGCGACCGGAACCAAGATCGACCTCTTCCCGGTGAGCACCGAGACCGGCGGCATGATCGCGAACGCGGCCGCCGTCTACGCGGGCTTCGGTGAGACGGCGCGCTTCCTCTGGGCCATGAACGACACGTCCCTGACCGACGCGCTGCTGGCCGACCTCACTGACCAGGGGGTCGACACCAGCCTGGTGGTGCGCCAACCCGGCCTCGCCGATTCCCGCAACATCATCGTCCTGACCGACGGTGAGCACACTGTCCTGACCCCCGCGCTCGGACTCGAACGCATCGACCTGTCCGACGATGCAATGGACATCCTGATGGCGGCGCGGTACGTGTACACCGCGATCGGGGACCTGCGCTCGCTGCGACATGCGGGCCGGTCCGCCGCGCGGGTCATCGACACCGTCCGCGCCGCCGGAGCCCGGCTGGTCCTGGACCTCGACGTCGCTAACCTGCGCCCGGGCGATGACGATCTCGTCGCGCGGGCCGACCTGTTGTTCTTCAACCGCGTGGGGTTCGATCGCTACTGCGACGGCCGTCCGGGCTCGCGCGTGATCGACGAACTGCTCGCGGGCGCCGCTAGTGTCGTCGTGGTCACCCTCGGCCGGCACGGGTGTCACGTGGCCAGCGCGGACGACCGGTTCGACATCGAGGGGATCCCGGTCGAGGCGGTTGACGTCACCGGCGCCGGCGACACCTTCGGAGCCGCATTCATCCACGCTTTGAACCACGATCCAGATCTGCGCGCCGCCGCCTCGTTCGCGAATGCAGCAGCCGCCCGAGCGGTCACGAAAGTCGGTGCTCGCGCTGGCATCGCCAGCGACGCCGACATCGTGTCGTTGCTCCACCCATACGCCCTGTCCCCCGGTAGTTCCCCCGACGCCGGGGGGCAGGGCTCCGCTGCTCCACCAATCACTGAAAGGCCAGCGCCATGAAGACACCGAAGATGAGTTCCCGCCCCCCGAGGTCGACGGCCTTCCTCGCCCTGGCCGCGGCGGCGGCCCTGGCCCTGAGCGGATGTGTGAACAACGCGGCGGACTCCGGCTCGTCACCGTCTGCCAGCGGTTCGACGGCGAGCACTGGCCCCGATGAAGCTGCCGTCGCGCTGCTGCCCCCGGACGTGCGCGACTCCGGGAAGCTGGTGATCGGCACGAACCTGACCTACGCCCCGGACGAGTTCAAGACCCCCGACGGACAGCCCACCGGGTGGGGCATCGAACTGGTGACCGCGATGTCGCAGCGCCTGGGGCTGACCCCGGACCTGCGGGATTCGCAGTTCGACAACATCATCCCGGGCGTCAAGGGCGGCAAGTACGACGTCGGCTGGGCCTCCTTCACCGACACCCTGGAGCGGCAGGCCTCGGTGGACTTCGTCGACTACTACAGCGCGGGCATCCAGTGGGCCAGCCGGGCCGACAACCCCGTGGACCCCAACGATGCGTGCGGTCTGACGATCGCCGTGGGTACCGGCACCTACCAGGAGACCGAAGAGCTGCCGGCCAAGAGCAAGGCCTGCGAGGAAGCCGGCAAGCCCCCGCTGGAACTGCTGAAGCTCGACACGCAGGGCGATATCACCAACGCCGTGGTGCTGGGCCGGGCCGATGCCATGTCCGCCGACTCCCCGGTCACCCAGTACGCGGTCAGCCAGACCGACGGCAAACTGATGCTCGCCGGTGACATCTTCGACGCTGCCCCCTTCGGCGTCGCCCTGGCCAAGGACGGCGGGATGGCACCGGCTGTCCAGGCCGCACTGCAGTCGATGATGGACGACGGAACCTACCTGGCGATCCTCGAACAATGGGGCGTCGAAGCAGGGGCCATAACCACGGCGACCCTCAACGGCGGGAAGAGCTGACTGTGGCCACCGCCCAGGCGCAGCCGGCCGGAGAGGTTCCGGGCAACGGTGGACCCCCGCCACCGCCGGAACGCATCCGTGCCACTCCCCTGCGTCATACCGGACGCACTGTCTGGGCGGTGGTCATAGTCCTTTCGTTGTTCCTGTTCATCTACGGGGCAGCGACAAACGAGGCCTACGACTGGCAGACCTACCTGCAGTACCTGTTCGACGTGCGGTTCTGGCAGGCCGCCGGGATCACGCTGTTGCTCACCGCCCTGTCGATGGTCCTCGGGGTCGCGCTCGGCGTGATCCTGGCGGTCATGCGCTTGACCCCCAACCGGATCATGCAGTCGGTGAGTTGGGGCTACGTGTGGATCTTCCGCGGCACCCCGGTGTACGTGCAGTTGGTCTTCTGGGGCCTGTTCTCCACGATCTATCCGCGGCTGGACTTCGGGATCCCCTTCATCCACCAGTTCTTCTCGGTCCAAACCGCCGGCTTCGCGGAGAACGTCTTCTGGCTGGCCGTGATCGGGCTGTCGCTCAACGAGGCCGCGTACATGGCGGAGATCGTGCGCGGCGGCATCCAGAGCGTCGACGAGGGACAGACCGAGGCCGCCACCGCGCTGGGCATGTCGCGGGCACTCACGCTGCGCCTGGTCATCCTGCCGCAGGCGATGCGCTCGATCATCCCGCCGACCGGCAACGAGGTGATCTCGATGCTGAAGACCACCTCGCTGGTCACCGCCGTGCCGTACACCTTCGACCTGTACGCCCGCGCGCGCGACCTGTCGGTGGAGACGTTCAACCCCGTGCCCATGCTGCTGATCGCCTCCACCTGGTACCTGGCCTTCACCTCGGTGCTGATGGTCGGCCAGTACTACCTCGAACGGCACTTCGCCCGCGGCGCGTCCCGGGTCATGTCCGGCCGGCAACTGCAGGCACTGGCCGACGCAGAGGACGTCAACCTGTTGCGGGATGCGAAATGACCCCCATGGTCGACGCCCAGAACGTGTACAAGAACTTCGGCGCGCTCGAGGTGCTGCGCGGGGTCACCCTGACCGTGCAGCCCGGCGAGGTCATGTGCATGATCGGACCCTCGGGGTCGGGGAAGTCCACCTTCCTGCGCTGCATCAACCACCTCGAGCAGATCAACGCCGGGCGCCTGTACGTGGACGGCGAGTTGGTCGGATACATGGAACGCGGCGACGGCAGCCTGCACGAGATGGCGCTGCGCAAGGCCGCCCGGCAGCGCCGGGAGATCGGCATGGTGTTCCAGCGGTTCAACCTCTTCCCCCATGTCACGGCGCTGGGCAACATCACCATGGCGGTCGTGCACGTCAAGAAAGTCCCCAAGAAGCAGGCGACCGAGCGCGGGGAGGAACTGCTCGACATGGTCGGCCTGTCGCACAAAGCGCACGCCTATCCCGCCCAGATGTCCGGTGGTCAGTTGCAGCGCGTCGCCATCGCCCGGGCCCTGGCCATGGATCCGAAGTTGATGCTGTTCGACGAGCCGACCTCCGCGCTCGACCCGGAACTGGTCGGCGAGGTGCTCGAGGTGATGAAGCAACTGGCCCGCGGCGGCATGACCATGGTCGTGGTGACCCACGAGATGGGCTTCGCCCGCGAGGTGGCCGACTCGCTGGTCTTCCTCGACAACGGGGTCGTGGTGGAGGCCGGCGCGCCGCGGGCCGTCCTGGACTCGCCCCAGCACGAGCGGACCCAGGCTTTCCTGGCCAAGGTCGTGTGAGCCGCCGACTCGGCACACATCATCAAGCACTCCTTCACCAGGTTGCTGCCACCGGTGGAGTCCGCGCTCACCAGGACGACAACCGCTGACGAGGCGAGGAGAGCGCCGGAGCCTGGACGCCAGCGGTACAGTCAAGTGTCAACTGTCAACGGGGAGGCAGCCCATGAGCGCTCCTGCGCTTCAGCGTCGCTGCGACCGCCGCGCTGACCTCGGCGTGAGCGCACCGGCCGCCGCCATCGACCTCGGGAACGGGTCCGCCACCGTCACCCTCGAGGCGTGCGCGCAGGGCAGCACCCAGACCGACACCTACATCCCCGACTGCAGCTACATCTACCTGACGGGCAGGGACGCGCCCTCGTACACCTACCTCACGTCCCAGGGCGCGGTGTCCTGGCTGGACGGATCGCTGTCCAGCAGTGTCCTGTCGTTCCCGGCACAGGGCCAGACCTGGCCGACACTGACGGGCCTGTACGCCGACAACAGCATCACCTGGACCCCGCAAGACATCGGCGGGATCGATCGATGCCGACGGCGTGGTCACGCTGGCGATGCTGTACGAGATGACGGTCCACGTGCCCGACGGCCCATTCCCGGGGGATTGCCGGCTCAGCGGCATCGTCGGGCTGTCTTCGCAAGGCACCGAGCCCCTGCGTGGCCTGTCTGCCGGGAGGAACTACGACCCTGCCACCGGGCAGTTCGCAGTGGTGAGTACCGGATCCTTCCCGCCCTTCCCCTCGCTCAACGCCACGTGCTTGCAGATCGGGGACCGTGGACTACAACCTGCTCAAGGGCGTGGACTGGTACCTGACGGGCACGCTGAACGTCCCCGCGGGCACACCGACGCCGCCGCCCGGTCGTACCCAAGAAGCAGACCGCGAAGGTGAAGCTCCCGAAGGAGATCGCGGCGAAGGGCAAGACCGTCCTGCTGAAGACAGGCCGTGAAGACCAACGCCGGCCAACGGGCCACGCCCACCGTCAAGTGGTCGAAGAACAGCACCAAGCGGTTCGCCTCCGTGAAGGTCACGAAGGCGGGCAAAGTCACGATCAAGACCACCGGCAAGGCCAAGAAACTGCTGGTGACGATGACCCTGGCGGCGCCGGCCAACGACCGAGTACACCTCATACTCGTCGACGACCTCATGGCTGGTGAGGAAGAAGCGCTGAGGCGGGTGAGGGTGAGGCTCGGGTGGGCTGGCGCTCGAGGATGTCGGTGCCGCCACTCCCCCTCTAGTCCGAAGGGGGCGCTTCGGATTGAGCGGGGAGTCTGTGGATCCACCCGCCCGGCGACTACTGGTCCCGCACAACCCAGGGAGAAATGACATCCCTGGGCGCGGTCAGCACCGAGCCGTGACCGCAACCCCGCTGGCGTCGGGTCCACAGCCGGTCGATCCCCGCTTCCCCGACGCTTCGGATTCCCTTAGCGAGTCAGCGCGGGTCGGGGTGGCTGGTAGCCGGGCGCGAGTGTTGCACCGTTGCTGGTGCCCGGACGCGAGTGTTGCACCGTTGCTGGTTTTCGGGGTGCGAAACCGACAACCGTGCAACAGTCGCGGTCCGCGGGCGACAACCGCGCAACAGTCGCGGTCCGCGGGCAGCAACCGGCCCGCACCCCCATCACGGCGAGCGCCGGTGGGGCGCACCTACCGTGACCCGCCGAGCAGTTGTGGACCTCAGTCGCACCACCCGCGAACCCAACCCTGGGCGTTTCCCCGGCGACTCCCCGCTGCATCCGAAGATCCCCGAAGGGCTGCTGTGTCCGCCGCCCACAGGGAGGGCACGCTGAGCAGTCACCACGGCCAGGCCGTGCGTGACGCCGCGGCGACGAAGCGGCCCCCCTACGGCTCGGCCGTTCGTTGTCTAGTCATGGGCACCCCACATCGGTACAGTTGGGCACTCGCGACGACACGGGAGCCCCCCGGATGGAAGCCGAACACGCTCTGCTCATGCTCGCCGACTGGCCGGTGGGTGCGGCCCGGGCGGCGGTGGCCGACCTGCCGGAGCGGGCCATGGTGGTCATCGGCGTCACCGGCCCCGACGGTGACCGGCACTACGCAGTCGACGCCGGCAGCGTGCGGTTGGTCCTCGAGGGCGCCGACCCCGATCTGCCGTTGAGCGCCGTGATGGACCTGAGCATCTTCCCGGAGAGCCGCACGGTCGACATCGGTGACCCCGATGCGGCTCCCCGACCCGGTGACGTCCTCGTCCGCGGCGGTGACGTGCTCGGGGTGGTGCGTGGAACCGGCAGTGACCGCAGCGCCGAGCTGGCCCCGGGGGCATTTCTGCCGGGTCCACCGATGGCTGAAGCCACCGCCGGGGCCGAACCACCCGCCACCGCCGGGGCCGAACCACCCACCGCCGCAGCCGAACCACCCGCCACCGCCGGGGCCGAACCACCCGCCACCTCCCGTTTCCGCGCCTTCCCCGCACTCGACTCCCCCGGCGAGGTCCGCGAGGGCGACCAGTTCACCCTCCTCGCGCGCTTCACCGCCCAACCTCCGAGTACGGATCCCGGGGCGCAGCCGGTGATCGTCGCAGCCGCCCCGCCGCAGCTGACCTTCGTCGTACAGGTGGGCGGGTTCGGTTTCAGCTTCCCGGACGGCATCCGGCAGGAACTCACCGTCGATCGCGATGCGCCGGACGGGCCGGTGGCCGAGTTCACGGTCGTTGCCGGCGACGTCAACGTCCGTGCCACCCGCACCCTGGAGGTCTCGTTCGAGTACGCCGGTGAGTTGTGCGGGCTGGCGTGGCGCGACGTGCAGGTGGTAGCCCAGCAGGAACCGCAACCGGCGCCGCTGCCCGGGACGACCGCCGGCGGCACCGGGGTGACGCTGGGTGCGGACACCGCCCCGAGCCTCACGGTCGTCATCCGCAGCGAGCCCGGGTCGGCGCTGCTCGAGTGGCTCTTCCACCCCCGCGAGGACATCGACCGGCCATCGCAGCGGGTCACGACCACCCTGGAGGCGCCGTCGGCCGAAGCCTTCGCCGTGCAACTGATGGCACAACTGCCCGCCGCCAAGGACGCCGTATCGCTGCCGCTGACGGTCCGCGGGCATGGGCAAACTGGTCAACCGGGTGATCCCCGACGACTTCTGGGCGATGGTCGAGGCGACGTGGCGGGCCACCCCGGCCGGGCAGATCCCGTCGCTGCTGCTGACCACCAGCGAACCGTTCGTACCCTGGGAACTCGCGTGGGTGGACGACGAGGTGGTCGACCCCACGCTGCTCCCGGCCGGGGTCACGGAGGCTCCCTTGGGAAGCCTCTGGCGAGTGGGTCGCTGGGTGCCGCCCGTGCGGCGGCGGCGGGGCCCGGACCGGCCGGCCGTGCCGCCGGCCGCCCGCCTTGACGCCGACGCGGTGGCGGTCGTGATCGGCGACTACGCGGCCGACACCAAGATCCGCAGCCTGCCGCACGCGGTCGAGGAGGGCAAGGCCATCGCCCTGCGCTACGCGGGCCTGCCACTGACGGTCAGCGAGGGCGACGTGGACCGGCTGATGAACGCCGCCCTGGAACGCGACGGTGCCGCATACGCACCCACCGTCGTGCACTTCGCGAGCCATGGCCAGGTCAGCACCCAGCAACAGCAGTACACCGGGATCCTGCTGTCGGGGGGCCGGCGGCTGGACCTGTTGACGGTGGAGGGCAGCCGGCTGGGCGAGTCCAGCGCACCGTTCGTGTTCCTCAACGCCTGTCAGGTGGGCACGGCCAGCACGGTGCTGTCCACGTACGGCGGTCTGGCCGGGGCCTTCCTCGGCACCGGCTGCCGGGGGTTCCTCGCGCCGCTGTGGAACGTCGACGACGAGGTCGCCAAGTCCATCGCGCTGGACTTCTACCAGCGCGACGCTGGGCGACGGGCTGTCCGTGGGCGAGGCCGTGCGGCAGATCCGCGCCGGCTTCGGCACCGGGCAGGCGGGTACTGCCACTCCCCTGGCCTACGTCTTCTACGGCCACCCGGACCTGCAACTGAGCAGACACCACCAGGAGGTGGTCCCTGATGGCGGATCTCGACGGCAGCGGCATACCGGTCGACCTCGGCGCCGGCGTCACGCTGGTGGCACCCGGGCTGCTGGGCACCGCGGAACGTGCCCCGGAACTACTCGGCGGGCGGGCCGACGAGGAACCACCCGCAACCCCGGCGTTGACCGACGCGCTGGCCGCGGCCGGCCTGGAACAGGTGCACGGGGTCCAGATCGCCGCCACCGAGGTCGCGGTTGTCGGGCCGGACGTGCGCGGGCCGCACGACGAGGGCCTGCTCCTGCTGCAGGTGCCGGACCTCGGGGTGGAGTCCCCGCAGGTCCTGCTGCAGGTGGACGAGGCCGGCATCGCGACCTGGCACTTCCCGCAAAGCGCCACGGCACCCGGCGCGCTGGAGTTCAGCGTCCCCCGGGAGGTCGCCACCGCCCCGATCGAGGGTGCGTCCGACGACCGCGGACTGGCGGCGATGATCGGGCGCAAACTGCTGTCCGTGCTGGTCTTCCCGGCCCTGGAAGCGGGAGTGGGCCTGCTGGCCAGGGTGCTCGCGGACAAGTACGAGAAGTCGTCGCGGCCCTACCGGCTGCGCACGTTCGCGCCGGGCGAGACCCGCACCCCCGGGGCCGGGAACCTGGCCGACCGCGGCTGGGACGGCATCGACGGCCGGTCCCTGCTGCTCGTCCACGGCACCTTCGCCACCAGTCACGGCACCTTCTCCGGGCTGCCGGACGATCTGATCGGTCAGTTGTGGCACGCCTACGACGGCCGCGTCCTCGCGTTCGACCACCCCAGCCTGTCGGTGACCCCGCAGCAGAACGCCGCCGAGTTGCTGTCGATGATCCCGCCCGACCGCAGGCTCGACGTCGACATCGTCTCGCACAGTCGCGGCGGGCTCGTGGCGCGCGCGATCGCCGATGCCGCCACCGCGCCCGACTCGCCGCTGCAGGTGCGCAGCACCGTCTTCGTCGCCGCCCCGAACGCGGGCACGCCCCTGGCCGACGACGCACACATCAAGAGCTTCATCGACCGCATGACCACGATGCTCAACCTGATCCCCGACGGACCGCTGTCGCTGCCGGCCGACATCCTCGGCGGGGTACTGGACGTCGTCAAGATCCTCGCGGCCGGCGCCGTCGAAGGCCTGCCGGGCCTGCGGGCCATGGACCCGACGGACCCCGGCCTGACGACCCTGGGCAGCGCTGCCAGCCCGGACATCGCGCGCTACGCCATCGACGTCGAGTTCGAGCCGACCGGCAGCCTGCTGTCCCTGGTCCGGGTCAAGGACGCGGCCGTCGACCTGGTCTTCGGGCAGAAGGCCAACGACATGGTGGTCCCCACCGACGGCGCCGCTGGCGCTTCCGGGCTGCCCGGATTCCCGGTGCCCGCCGACCGGCGGCTGGCGTTCGGCCGCAGTTCCACCGTGTGGCACTGCTCCTTCTTCTCGCAGCCGCAGACCGCCGACCACCTGCGGCAATGGTGCCGCCCCGACCCGCAAGGATGACCGATGGACTTGATGCCGCTGTACCAGGCCACCGCCAAGGGCGAACTGCAACAGGCCCTCGACGCCGCGCCCGACCTCGTGCAGGAACAGACCGCCGAGCAGGCACACGCCGATTTCGTCGCAGGCCAGCCAGGCGGGCAGGCCCGACATCGCGTACGTGGCGGCGACCACCGCGGCCTTCATCCACCTGCGGCTCGGGCAGCGGGAGCAGGCGTTGTCCGACAGATTCGACGCGGCCCAAGCACTGTTCCTGGTGGCCGAGGATCTATCGGCCTACGACGCGGCCCGGATGGAGGCGCTGCAGGTCGGGGCGCTGGCGCTGGAGATCGGAGCATTCGCGCTGGCCTTCCGGTCCTGGGTGCTGGTCGCCGACTGCTCATGGTTCGCCCTCGAGGCGGCCGAGCCCGACAACCCACAGGGCCGTCTGGTCCAGACCCTGCGGGACTGCGCCGACGCGCTGGAATGGGCCGGCCGGCTCCCCGACCTCGGCGAGCAGTCACTGTGGCTGGAGCGACTCGCCTCGCTGGTCGGTGTGGTGGCCGGTGAGGGCATGAGCCAGGTCTGGTCGGAGGACTGGCTGCTCGAGGTCGACGCCCTGCTGCGCAGGCTGGCCGCGGGTTCGGAGTACCTCCCGGTCGACCTGCTCTTCGAGTCGACCGGCGGTCCGGCGAAGGTGGCGCAAGTGGCGGCCATGCTGTCCGAACTGGAGTCCCGCTACGGTGCGCTCTGAGCCGCGGGGAGCCGGCGCATGACTACGTCGCGGGCGGTACTCCGACTGCGCTCGGCCATGTCCGCGGCGGCGGCCGCCGGTGAAATGCAGGCGTGGCTGACGGCCGCCACCTCCCTGCAGGAGGCGCTCGAACGGCAGCAGCCGGACGCCGCCGACAGGGCCGCTCTGCGCGAGGACATGATCGCGGCATGCGAGCAGTTGCGCCGCGGCTGGCGCAGCCGATCGGGCCGGCTCTGGGTGTCGCAGGACGCCGACCGGGTGACCGGCCCACTGCTGCGGGACCTGCTCGACGACGCGGATCCCGACGTCGCGGAGGTCTTCGGCCTGACCGAATCGGCGCGGGCGCGGGTCCTGCTCGACGTCGTGTCGGGGTGCTTCCACGGTGACAGCGGCGACCCGGATGAGCCCGGCCGGGCCGAGCAGGTGCTCGCCTTCCCGCCCGACCCCGATCCCGACCCGCTGCGCCGCGAGATGCGCCTGATCAGCGCCGTGCGGGCAATCGACGACGACACCGCCCCGGCCCGCCAGCAGGCCCTGTCCGCGGTCGAGTCGATGTATACCCAGAGCACGGGCTTCAGCGGCGGCGCCGAGCCGGTCGCCCTGGCGGCCCTCCAGTCGGCGCTGCGGCCCGACGAGGTCCTGGTCGAGTACGTCGTGCCGTACCACCCGTTGCACCCGGCGATCGGCCTCGCGGCCCTGGTGATCACGCACGACGACGCGCGACTGGTGCCCGACCTCCCGCTGCCGGCGCGTTACACCAGCGGCTTCATCGGCAGTTACGCCATCGACGGCCGGGCGCCGGTGGATGCCAGCCCCATGGGCGACATGGTCACCAGCGCGCGGCGCGCCGTGCAAGGCCCGGACCCGGCAGCAGCGGTCGAGGCGGGCCGCCTGCTGCACCAGGTCCTCATCCAACCGGTCCTCGACGAGGGACTCGCCGCCGGCAAGCCGCGCTGGATCGTCGTGCCGCACCGGCAACTGCACCCCGTGCCGTGGATGGCCCTGATCGATCCCACCGGGTGTTCGTGGCTGGAGACCACCACTGTCACGGTCTGCCCCAGCGCCTCCGTGTGGCTACTACTTGCCGACCGCCACCGCGAGGGCCGGTCGGCGCTGGCGCTCGGGGATCCCCTGCTTGGGTACGCCGGGATGCCCGCATTGACCCAGGCCGCCTCGGAGGTCGAACACCTCGGGGAGGTCTGGGCGCGCGCGGGGCTGCCCGCTGACGTCCGGGTCGGGGCCGGTGCGTCCATCGGCGCGCTGCGGGAGGCGGGCCCCGCCGCCGGCGTGGTCCACCTGGCCACGCACGGGACCTTCCCGGAGAGTGCCTCGGGTGAGGACCAGCAACTCCTGCTGAGCCTGGCCGCCGGATCCAGCGGAAGGCTGTCGGCGGCGATGCTGCGGACCCTCGACCTGCAGCACGCGTGGTGCACCACCCTGAGCGTGTGCAACGGCGGTCTGTACCGGATCGGTCCCGGCGACGAACCGCTGGGCCTCATCCCGGCCGCGCTGGAGGCGGGGACGACCAGCGTGATCGCGGCGCAGTGGGCGGTCGATGACGATGCCGGCCGGCGGCTCATGGCCGGGGTCGTGGACCAGCTGCCCGGCGGGGATCCGGCCGGGGCCCTGCGGGAAGGCGCGCTGGCGCTGATCGGGGCAGGGGCGCCCGCTCGCGAATGGGCGGCCTTCACGGTCATCGGCTCCGGGCGCGGACCGGCGCGAGGCCAGGGGTAACACCTTCCCGCGCGACCCGGCCTATCCTCGAGAGTGGCCCGACTCGAGGAAGCAGGCACCTCCGATGACCGATCCCACTCTCACGGCCACCACGATCGTCGACAGCGACCACCCGGCAGTGGTCGAGTTTGCGAACCGGCCCGAGGGCGACTCCGACCTCGAGGTGGCGGTGGCGCTGTTCTACGCCGTGCGCGACGGCTTCCGCTACGACCCCTACCGCATCGACCTGACGCCCGCCGGGATGAAGGCCAGCACCGTGCTCGGCAACGGCCACGGCTGGTGCGTCCCGAAGGCGACTCTGCTGGCGGCCGCCTGCCGGGCGCGCGGGATCCCGGCCCGGCTCGGATTCGCGGACGTGCGCAACCACTTGTCCACCGAACGGATGCGGCAGGTGATGGGCACCGACATCTTCTACTGGCACGGCTTCACCGAGATCCACCTGGAGGGCCGTTGGGTCAAGGCGACGCCGGCGTTCAACATCGAGTTGTGCGACAAGTTCGGGCTGCTGCCGCTGGAGTTCGACGGGCAGTCCGACTCGATCTACCACCCGTTCGACAAGCAGGGCCACCGGCACATGGAGTACGTCGCGCAGCGCGGCAGTTTCGACGACGTGCCGCTGGCGCAGATGGTGGCCGACTTCGCGGTGCTGTACCCGGGGTGGCGGCCGGAGGAGCGCGCCGACTTCCTCGCCGACGTGGCCCAGGAGACCGGCGGCTGAGTTGCGAGCCCCGATCGGCGCCATCACCGCCGATGAACAGGGCCCCGGCGAGTGTGCGCCCCGCCCCGTGGAGGCGTGCCACAACAGGCTGGAGGTCCAGCCTCGCCCCGCGCACCCACCCCACGGACACAGTCCCGCTCTCCATGTGCCGCCTTGGGCGTGGAGAGGTCCACCTCACGCGCGAGCACGCTCCAGGAACCCGTCGCAGCAGGGCCCCGGCGAGTGTGCGCCAGCCCCCCTGTGGACAGATCCGCCAGGAACTCACCGTCGATCGCGATGCACCGGACGGCCCGGTCGCCGAGTTCACGGTCGTGGCCGGCGATGTCAACGTCCGGGCCACCCGCACCCTGGAGGTCTCGTTCCAGTACGCCGGTGAATTGTGCGGGCTGGCGTGGCGGGACGTGCAGGTGGTCGCGCAGCAGGAGCCGCAGCCGGCGCCGCTGCCCGGGACAACCGCGGGCGGCACCGGGGTGACACTGGCGCGCACATGGCCCCGAGCCTCACGGTCGTCATCCGCAGCGAGCCCGGGTCGGCGCTGCTCGAGTGGCTCTTCCACCCCCGTGAGGACATCGACCGGCCATCGCAACGGGTCACGACCGCCCTGGAGGCGCCGTCAGCCGAAGCCTTCGCCGTGCAACTGATGGCACAACTGCCCGCCGCCAAGGACGCCTGTATCGCTGCCGACAACGGTCCGCGGGATGGGCAAGTTGGTCAACCGGGTGATCCCCGACGACTTCTGGGCGATGGTCGAGGCGACGTGGCGGGCCACCCCGGCCGGGCAGATCCCGTCGCTGCTGCTGACCACGAGCGAACCGTTCGTGCCCTGGGAACTCGCGTGGGTGGACGGCGAGGTGGTCGACCCCACGCTGCTCCCGGCCGGAGTCACGGAAGCTCCCTTGGGAAGCCTCTGGCGAGTGGGTCGCTGGGTGCCACCCGTGCGGCGACGGCGGGGCCCGGACCGGCCGGCTGGTGCCACCGGAGGCCGGCGTGGACGCCGGCGCGGTGGCGACGTGATCGGCGACGACGCGGCCGACACGAAGATCCGCAGCCTGCCCCACGCGGTGGAGGAGGGCAAGGCCATCGCCCTGCGGTACCAGGGCCTGCCACTGACCGTCAGGCGAGGCCGACGTGGACCGGCTGATGAAGGCCGCGCCTGGAGCGCGACGGTACCGCATACGCACCCACCGTCGTGCACTTCGCGAGCCACGGCCAGGTCAGCACCCAGCAACAGCAGTACACCGGGATCCTGCTGTCGGGGGGCCGGCGGCTGGACCTTCTGACCGTGGAGGGCAGCCGTCTCGGCGAGCCGAGCGCGCCGTTCGTGTTCCTCAACGCCTGCCAGGTGGGCACGGCCAGCACCGTCCTGTCGACGTACGGCGGCTCGGCCGGGGCCTTCCTCGGCACCGGTTGCCGCGGGTTCCTCGCGCCGCTGTGGAACGTCGACGACGAGGTGGCCAAGTCCATCGCGCTGGACTTCTACCAGCGCACGCTGGGCGACGGGCAGTCGGTGGGCGAGGCCGTGCGGCAGATCGGCGCCGGGTTCGGCACCGGGCAGGCGGCATGGCCACCCCCCTCGCGGATGCCTTCGACGGCCACCCGGACCTACAGCTGAACAGACAACCCCCAGGAGGTGGTCCCTGATGGCGGACCTCGACGGCAGCGGCATACCGGTCGACCTCGGCGTCGGCGTCACGCTGGTGGCCCCCGGGCTGCTGGGCACCGCGGAACTCGCCCCGGAACTGCTCGGCGGGCGCG
>CAVTCZ010000002.1:0-134109 GCA_963733395.1 uncultured Actinomycetota bacterium | reverse complement strand
CGCGCTGCCTGCGCAGAGGCGACCCGCTCGAGTCACGAGGCCACCTTGCCGATATGGTTAGGGTAGCCTTACCTACCTTGGAGAGAGACTGTGGTTGGAAACTACCTGATCGGCCTGCGGGAGGGCTTGGAAGCCGCGCTCATCGTGAGCATCCTCACCGCGTACCTCGTGAAGACCGGCCGGAGACACCTGCTCGGCCACATCTGGCTCGGGGTCGCCGCCGCGGTGCTGTTGTCGCTGGCTGTGGGAGCTGCTTTGACGTTCGGCACCCGGACGCTGACGTTCGAAGCCCAGGAGGCCATCGGCGGCACCTTATCCATCGTCGCCGTCGGGCTGGTCACCTGGATGATCTTCTGGATGGCGAGCAACGCCCGCCGATTGAAGGGCGAATTGCACGCCAAGGTGGACAAAGCCGCCGACGCCGGCGTCTGGGCCATCACCTTCGTGGCGTTCCTCGCCGTGGCCCGCGAGGGCATAGAGACCGCCCTGTTCATCTGGGCGGCGGCCCGCTCCACCGGGCAGGGCGCGACGCCGCTGCTGGGAGCGTTGCTCGGCATAGCCACCGCCGTCGCACTCGGCTGGCTGATCTACAAGGGGGCACTGCGGCTCAACCTGGCCACGTTCTTCAAGTGGACCGGCGCAGCCTTGATCATCGTTGCGGCCGGCGTACTCGCCTACGGGATCCACGACCTGCAGGAGGCCGGCATCCTGCCCGGACTCAACACCTTGGCCTTCGACGTCAGTTCGGTCATCGCGCCGAGCACCTGGTACGCCGCTCTGCTGAAGGGCACCATCAACTTCACCCCCGCCATGACCGCCCTGAGCGCCATCGCCTGGCTCGCCTACGTCGGCATCGTGATGCCGTTGTTCATCCGGAAGGTACGTGTGCCCAAGCCCTCGCCAGTGACCACGCAGTCCGCGGCTGTCAGTGGGAGCCACGCATGAGGGCCTGGGTCTTCGCAGCGGCGGCCGCGGCCGCACTGACGCTGTCCGCCTGCACGAGTAACAGCACCGACGCCGAAGCGACGCCCGTGTCCGTGACCAGCAGCGACAACGCCTGCGACGTGCAACCCGCGCAGGCGAAGGCCGGAACGATTGTGTTCTCGGTACAGAACACCGGCAGCCAGCCGACTGAGTTCTACTTGTTGGGAGCCGACGACGCGGTGATCGGGGAAGTCGAGAACATCGGCCCGGGCGTGGCCCGCGACCTCGTCGTCGAGGCGCAGGCCGGGCAGTACACGACCGCCTGCAAGCCCGGGATGACCGGCGAGGGGATTCGCGGCGGTTTCACGGTGACCGCCTCGTGACGCACGCCGCTGCCGGCCGGGAACTGCACCTGCTCGATCCCCGAGTCCGGGCGGATGCCGACAAGCTCGACGACCTGCTGCACCGGGATTTCGTCGAGGTGGGCGCTTCGGGCAGGCTCTGGACGCGGGACCAGGCGATCGCCGCGCTCACTGCCGACCCGGACTGCCCGCAGGACGTACGCGACCTGAAGGTCGACGAGCTCGCCTACGGGATCGCGCTGGTCACCTACGAACTCGCCGGCACCTATCGCAGCTCGCTGTGGATCCGGGAGATCACCCGCTGGCAGTTGCGGTACCACCAGGCGACGGTCGCCGCGAAGCCCTGATCGTCATGTCCGAAAACCGCCAGCGCAACCGCCGGCGGCAACGCACAATCGACGTGTGGAACCGTTGGACTTCGAGGCCTGCTACCGCGCTGTGAGCAGTCGCGACACGCGCTTCGACGGCTGGTTCTACACCGCTGTGCGGACCACCGGCATCTACTGCCGGCCCAGTTGCCCGGCCATCACGCCACGGCGGCGCAACGTCGAGTTCCACCGCACCGCCGCAGCTGCACAAGCCGCCGGTTTCCGCGCCTGCAAGCGGTGCCGGCCCGACGCCTCCCCCGGGTCGCCGGAGTGGAACGTGCGCTCGGATGCCGTCGCCCGCGCGATGCGCCTCATCGCCGACGGGGTGGTGGACCGCGACGGAGTCGCCGGGCTTGCCACGGCGCTGGGGTACACGCAGCGGCACGTGACCCGCCTGCTCACCGAGGAGTTGGGCGCCGGGCCGCTGGCGATCGCCCGCGCCCACCGGGCCCGGACCGCCCGGACGCTGCTGGAGAACACCGCCATGCCCGCCGCCGACATCGCCTTCGCAGCGGGCTTCGGCAGCGTGCGGCAGTTCAACGACACGATCCGCGAGGTGTACGCGACGACACCGCAGCAGCTGCGCCGCGGTTCGTCCGAGCCCGGTGCGATCAGCCTTCGGCTGGCCACTCGGGAACCGTTCGCCGGGGACGTGTTGCTCGGTTTCCTGGGGCAACGCGCGATCCCGGGCGTCGAGACGTGGGACGGCACAACGTTCGGCCGGCAGCTGCGGCTTCCGCGGGCATCGGGGCACGCCCGGATCACCGCCCACGCCGACCACTGCCGGGTCGCGCTGGAGTTGCAGGACCTGCGCGACCTGGCACCCGCGGTGAGCCGGCTGCGACGGATGTTGGACCTCGATGCCGATCCGGTGGCGGTGGCCGAGACCCTCGGCGAGACGCTGCCCGTGGCCCGCATCCCCGGGATGCGCAGCCCGCGCGGCTTCGACCCGCAGGAGACCGCGATCCGCGCGGTGCTCGGTCAGCAGGTCAGCGTTGCTGCCGCCCGCACCGCCGCCGGGCGCCTGGCCGCCGGTGGCCCGCACTTCCCGACGACCGCGGAGATCGCGCAGTTGGACCCCGCGGCGTTCGCGATGCCGCGCCGGCGCGCCCGCACCGTGGTGGAGTTGGCCTCCCGACTGGCGGACGGCACGGTGGGGCTGGACCCGGGTGCGGATTGGGACGAGGCCGAACGCCGACTCCTCGACATCCCCGGCATCGGCCCGTGGACGGCCAAGTACATCCGGATGCGGGCACTCGGGGACCCCGACGTGAGCCTGCCGTCGGACCTCGGGATCGTGAAAGCAGCCCGAGCCCGCGGCCTGGACCCCGACGACCTGCGCTGGAAGCCCTGGCGCTCGTACGCGATGCACTACCTGTGGAACCTGGGAGAGGACTGACATGGCCCATTGCGAATACGCCAGCCCGATCGGCGAGCTCACACTCGTGGCCTCCGACACCGGGCTGCAGGGGGTGTGGTGGCCGGAGGACGTACGCGCTCCGGACCTCGGCGAGCGCGACCCGGATCACCCGATCCTGCTGCAGGCGACCCGCGAACTCGATGAGTACTTCGCAGGAAGGCGCACGCAGTTCGACGTGCCGCTGGACCCGGCCGGCACCGACTTCCAACGGGCCGCGTGGGATGTCCTGCGCACCATCCCCTACGCCCAGACCATCAGTTACGGCGAGCAGGCCCGCCGGCTCGGCGACCCGGCGAAGGCGCGCGCGGTGGGTGCCGCGAACGGCCGCAACCCGATCTCGATCATCGTCCCGTGCCACCGGGTGGTGGGTTCCTCCGGCGCGCTGACCGGGTTCGCCGGGGGCGTGGACACCAAGGGCTGGTTGCTGGACTTCGAACGGGCGCACGCCCCGGCCTGACCGCAGACCCCGCGCTCTGGTCGGCGAAGCGCGGTCCCACAGGTGCCGGTTCTGGCCGAGTCCCAGCTGGCAGCCCGGCGTACGGTGGAGCCATGAGCGCCACGACGGTGCCTGAGGAGAGCAACGCCTGTCCGGCGTGCTCTGCGGCGCTCGATGCCAACCACCCCGACGCCGACGGCATGCTGACATGTGGCGTGTGCGGCCACCGGTGCTACGCGGGCTACCTGGCGGAGTACGCGTACTTGGGCACGCGCCGGCGCTGGCTGTGGGCTCGCCTCGTTGATCAGAGCGACGCCCCAGACCCCGCGACCGCACTTCACTACGGTGCCTGGCCCGCCACGACTCCGGGGCCTGCGCCGGAGCCGCCCGCACCTGTCCGGCGCGGCAGCTCCATCTCCGTGCAGGTCCTGCTGATCTCGCTGGGGGCCTTCCTGCTGATCGTCGCGGGCATCGTCTTCGTGGCGGTCGCCTGGGATGTGCTCGGGGCGCTGGGGCAAGCGGCGATGCTGCTGCTGGCCACTGCTGCGGCCGCCGCCGCCGCCATCGGCCTGCGCAAGCACGTCCACCGGACCGCAGAAGCTCTGGCGGTGGTGGCCTTCGCCCTCGGGATCATCGACGCCGTCGCCGCACCCGCCATGGGACTCCTGCCCGAATCCTGGCTCGCGGCCCAGCACCCCTACCCCTTCGCCGTGTGCCTCACAGCCGTTGTCTGGGGTGTGCTGATGGGCCGTTGGACCGGCCTGCGGGCCTGGAGTTGGCTCGGCTGGTTGTCCACGCCGGTGCTCGTGGGCAGCGGCTTGGCGCTGGCCGGCCGCTGGGAGTTCCCCGACCAACTCCAACTCACCACCGGGGCCGTCGCGTACACACTCTTCGCCGCCGCCCTGGTCGTCGCCACCACGCGACCGTGGTTCCGGCCCGATCGAACCCCCATGTGGATCGCGGCGGGACTGAGCCTGACGACGGCCGGCGGTCTCGGAATGGCACTGTTGGGCTTCGACCCGCCCATCGGCGCGATCGTCGTGGTGGCCCTGGTGTTGCTGCTCCTGCTTCTGGCCCACGAACGCACCGGCAGCCGACTGCTGGGCTATGTCGGCTGGCCGCTGTTCGGCTTCTGGCTGGGCCTGCTGGGCACGCTGGTCGACCTCGGCGCCTGGGCACCGGCAGTGGGCGGGCTCGTCGGGGTCGGCCTGATGTTCGCGATCCGCCAGTGGGGAGCGGGTATCGCAGTGACTGCGGCGGGCACCTTCTGGACCACGTGGCTGGCGGCCCAGGTGAGCGACCTCGATGCCTGGCCGGACACCACGACCTGGGGCTGGCTGTTCGCGATCGCCGGTATCGGCCTGTTCCTGTACTCCTGGCGGGCCACCTGCGCGCCGGTCGCCTGGCTGGGTGCCCTGTCCCTGCAGACCGCGTTCGTGTTGTTCGTCGATGACTTCGACAGCGTCGAAGCAGTCACGCTGCCGTTCGCGGCGCTCCTGCTGCTCGCGGGTCTGCTCCAGCGGCACGGGGGAACCCGCAACTCGGCGATCGTCTACGCCCCCGCCGTCACCATGGCGCTGATCCCGTCATCGCTCATGGTGTGGAACGACGTATGGTCGCAGCCGGCGCTGCTGCGGTTCCTCGTCGTGATGCTCGCCGGGATCGCACTACTCGTCGTCGGCGTCCGCGTCCACATGCTGGGGCTCATCGCCCCGGCTGCTGCCGCGGTGTCGATCGCCGCGATGGCGCAGGTGTTCGCGACGCTGGACACGCTGCCCCGATGGGTGGCGCTCGGGATCGCAGGGGCCGTGCTCCTGCTCATCGGCGCGCGCATCGAATGGGTGCTGCGCAAGCGCGACCAGGCCGAGGCCTGGCTGCACTCCCTGCGCTAGGTCACTTCACGCGGTACTTGCCGACCACTCCCGCGTGGTCGGAGTGCCAGAAGCCGAACGACTGCTCGCGGCCCACGACCCAGGTCTTGAGCCTCTTGACCTTCTTCGGCGTCGTGGTGAAGATCTGATCCACTCGGTGGTCGAAGTCGTCGATGGAGCCACCGGTCTTGAGGTCGTCGGAGCCGGAGATGCAGCAACTCAACGGAGTCGTCGTGCCGATGTCCTTGAAGCCGGCCGCCGTCAGCGCCTCGAACGCCTGCTCGTCGCCTGGCACCAGCCCCGGGGAGTCGGAGTTGAAGTCGCCGACCGCGATGAGCGGGCCCTTCGCCTTGGCCATCGCCTTCGCGAACTCCTTGGCCTGCTTGGCGCGAATGCTCGGAACCTCGGTGCGGTCGTCGAACGCCTCGAGGTGGGTGTCGGCGAACGTGAACCAGGGGCCGTCCTTCTTCTGCACCCGGGCCGACAGCCAGCCGCGGATGGAGGTCACGGTCACCGGGCCGATCGACACGGTGAAACTGTTCTTCTTCCGGTAGTTCCCACCACGCAGGTCCTTGGTCGTGATGCCGGCGCCCTTGCGCTTGAGGATGACGTCGCGCATTGTCAGGCGGAAGTCGGCATCGGCCCCGAAGAGACCCCGTCTTGGGGTTGTCGTCGACGTCGGCGGGAGCTTCGAAGTCGAACTCCTTCTGGACCTTGACGACCTCGTACTGTGCCTTGCCCTTGTTGATCCGGTTCAGCAGGATCTTCAGAAAGTCCTGGTAGACCTTGGTCGCCGCCGGTTTGCCGGTGATGGCTCCGAGGTTCACCGGCCCCTGCCGCCAGAGTGCGGCCTCCTGCAGACCGATCAGATCCGGCTTGCGCTCCTGCACCTCCTCGGCCAGTCCCTTGGCGCGCTTCGGGAAGTTCGTCGTCTCCAATTGCCGGAAGATCTCCCCGGCCGCCTTGATGAACGAGGCTGTGTCGGTGGCCTTCAGGGCCGGGCCCAGGTCCGCGCCGAGGAAGACGTTGCGGGTCATGACGGTGACGTCGTCGGAGGCCTGTGCGGCACCAACTCCGGTGAGGGTGAGCGCGCCGGCGGTGGCGGCGATGAGAACTGTGCGCATGACCGTCAGCCTAGCTGCGGGGTTGGCGGCATGTGGCCGCTTGCGCTGAGGCCAGGCGAACGGCCCACGGGCGGCCGCGCAGGTCCCACACCAAGGCGTGAGCCAAAGTCCTGTTCGTGAGTCAGAATCGGCGGGATTCTGGCTCACGGCTATGACTTTGGCTCACGCCTTGGGCGAAAGCGCCGGGTCAGACCAGGACGAGCCCGTCGCCCACGACGTCCACCGTCACTGTCTGCCCGTCGCGGATGTCCCCGGACAAGATGGCCCGCGCGAGTTGGTCGCCGATCTCCTTCTGCACCAGCCGCTTCAACGGCCGGGCGCCGTAGATCGGGTCGAACCCTTGCTCAGCGAGCCAGGTCTTGGCGGCGTCGGTCACCTCCAGGCCGATGCGGCGGCTCTCCAAGCGCTGGGACAGCGCCTCCACCTGCAGGTCCACGATGTGGGTGAGTTCCGCCGGAGTCAGGGGCTGGAACATCACGACGTCGTCGAGCCGGTTGAGGAACTCCGGCTTGAACGACTGCCGGACCACCGCCATCACCTGCTCCTGCCGCTGCTCGAAGGGCACCGTCTGGTCGATCAGGAACTGCGAGCCCATGTTGGAGGTCAGCACGAGGATGGTGTTGCGGAAGTCCACCGTGCGACCTTGGCCATCGGTCAAGCGACCGTCGTCGAGCACCTGCAACAGGATGTCGAAGACCTCCGGGTGGGCCTTCTCGACCTCGTCGAGCAACACCAGGCTGTATGGGCGGCGGCGCACCGCCTCGGTCAACTGACCACCCTCCTCGTAGCCGACGTAGCCGGGAGGCGCGCCCACCAGCCGGGCCACGGAGTGCTTCTCGGAGTACTCGCTCATGTCGATGCGGATCATCGCCCGCTCGTCGTCGAACAGGAACTCCGCGAGTGCCTTGGCAAGCTCCGTCTTGCCCACTCCCGTGGGGCCGAGGAACAGGAAGGATCCGGTCGGCCGGTCGGGGTCGGCGATCCCGGCGCGGGTGCGCCGCACGGCGTCGGAGACCGCACGCACAGCCTCGTCCTGGCCGATGACGCGCTTGCCGAGTTCCTCCTCCATGCGCAGGAGCTTCTCGGTCTCACCCTCCATGAGTCGCCCGGCGGGGATCCCCGTCCACGCGCCCACCACCTCGGCGACGTCTTCGGCTGTGACCTCCTCGGACACCATGCCGCCCTCGGGGCCGGCCTGGTTCTCCAGCTCCCGCTCGAGTTCGGGCAACTCGCCGTACTGGATGCGGGCGGCCTGTTCGAGGTCCCCGTCGCGCACAGCCCGGTCGGCGATGTTGCGCAGCTCGTCGATGCGGATCTTCAAGTCCCCGATCCGGTCGAGGCTGGCCTTCTCGAGGTCCCACCGGGAGCGCAACGCCCGCAGTTCCTCTTCGCGGTCGGCGAGTTCGGCCCGCAGCTTCTCCAGCCGCTCCACCGACGCCGGGTCGGTCTCCTTGGCCAGCGCCATCTCCTCCATCTTCATGCGGTCGACCTGGCGCTGCAGTTTGTCGATCTCCTCCGGGCTGGAGTCGATCTCCATCCGCAGCCGCGAGGCCGCCTCATCGACGAGGTCGATGGCCTTGTCCGGCAGGAAGCGCGCAGTGATGTAGCGGTCCGAGAGGGTGGCCGCGGCCACCAGGGCGGCATCGGCGATGGCCACCTTGTGGTGCGCCTCGTACTTCTCCTTGAGCCCGCGCAGGATGCCGATGGTCTCCTCGACGCTCGGCTCGCCGACCAGCACCTGCTGGAACCGGCGCTCGAGCGCGGGGTCCTTCTCGATGTGCTCGCGGTACTCGTCGAGCGTGGTGGCGCCGACCATCCGGAGCTCACCGCGGGCGAGCATGGGCTTGAGCATGTTGCCGGCGTCCATCGCGCCCTCACCGGAGGCACCTGCGCCGACGACGGTGTGCAGTTCGTCGATGAACGTGATGATCTGCCCGTCGGATTGCTGGATCTCCTCGAGCACGGACTTGAGCCGCTCCTCGAACTCCCCGCGGTACTTCGCACCGGCGACCATGCCGGGCAGATCCAGCGAGATGAGGCTCTTGTTGCGCAGCGACTCGGGCACGTCGCCGGCCACGATGCGCTGGGCGAGGCCCTCGACCACGGCCGTCTTGCCGACGCCGGGCTCGCCGATGAGCACGGGGTTGTTCTTCGTGCGGCGGGACAGCACCTGCATGACCCGGCGGATCTCCGCGTCCCGGCCGATCACCGGGTCGATCTTGCCCTCGCGGGCACGTTCGGTCAGATCCACGCCGTACTTCTCGAGGGCCTGGAAGCTGGCCTCCGGGTCCTGGTTGGTGACGCGTCGGTCCCCGGCGACCTGCGACAGGGCGTCGAGCAACTTGGCCGGCTCGACGGGCAGCAGATCGGGCTGCTTCTCGGCGATCCCGATCAGCAGGTGTTCGGTCGAGACGTAGGCGTCCCCGCGCTGATTGGCGAGGTCCTGGGCCGCCTGCAGGACGGCGTGCATGGTGCGGGAGAGGCCGGGCTGGCCCATCGAGGAGCCACTGGCTGCGGGCAGCGCCGACAACGTGCGCCGGACGTCGGCGTCCAGCGCCGGGCGGTTGACCCCCACGGTGTCGAGCAGCGCGACCGCGATGCCCTCCCCCTGGGCAAGCAGAGCATGTAGCAGGTGCGCAGGGGTGACTTCCGAGTGGCCGTCGGCTGCGGCTTGCCGAATCGCAGCTCCGAGGGCGTCCTGCGCCTTAGAAGTGAAGTCCATGGTTCTATTGTGTCGGAACTAGGCAGCTCGTGTCAATAACTATGAGTCTTCTCGTAGCAAGGTTCTGCCGCCCCGACGTAGTCGGCATTCGCTTGGTGGCGCTTGGGACTTCGGCGGAGAGGTCGTGGTGGGGGCGCGGCGTCGAACGCGGTTCAGGATCGCCCGGTCCTGGCCGCTGCCAGCGGGCGACCCGTTCATCGGGCATGATCTGGACGGGTCGGTCGAGGGGCCGCAGACTGCTAGCGCCGACCCCGCCACACCACCAGCGCCGTCGAGCGCTCCTCGCGCTCGTAGTGCTGCAGCCGGGCACGCAACTCCACGACTTCCTCCTCGAGGTCCAGCACCCGCCGGATCCCCTCGAGATTCAGGCCCTCGGCTGTCAACGTCTGGACCTTCTCCAGCCGGCGGATGTCCCGCAGGCTGTACAGCCGGTAGCGCCCCGAGCGCTGCGGCGTGACCAGGCCGAGCCGGTCGTACTGCCGCAGAGTCTGCGGGTGCAGCCCGGACAGTTGCGCCGCGATCGAGATCACGTAAGCCGGGAAGTCCTCATCCATGGCTCATCGCCTTCCGGTACTGCTCAATGGCCTCACGGGCCTCGGCGTTCAAGTCAGCGGGAACCTGGACGGCAACGGTGGCGAGCAGGTCGCCCTTCGTCCCGTCCTTGCGCGGCGCACCCTCACCGCGGATGCGGAAGGTGCGACCGTTGCTCGTGCCCGGCGGCAGTTTCAGAGTCTTGGTCCCGCCCAGTGGCAGCGGCACCTTCACCTGCCCGCCGAGTGCGACGTCGTCGAAACCGACCGGCACCGACACGGTGATGTTGTCGTCCTTGCGCGTGAAGGTCGGATCGGAAGCCACATGCACGGTGATCAGCAGGTCGCCGTTGTGGCCACCGCGCTCGCCGGGCGCCCCCTTGCCCCGCAGACGCACCTTCTGGCCGTCCTTGACCCCCGCGGGGATGCGGGCGTTCACCGTCGTGCTGGAGGCCGCGCGGCCGGAGCCGTGGCACCGCAGGCACGGGTCGTCGACCACCAGACCCCGGCCGCGGCAGTGCGGGCAGGGCTCGGCGAAGGCGAAGCCACCGGCGTTGCGGGTGGCCATTCCTGTGCCCTCACAGTCCGGGCAGACGCGCGGGGTGGTGCCAGCCTTGGCGCCGGTGCCGGCACAGTCGGGGCACGCGTCCTCGCTGGTCAAGCGCATGGACGTGGTCAACCCGCGAAGCGCCTCGGCGAAGGAGATGTTGACATCGGCCTCGACGTCCTGCCCACGGCGCGCCTGTCGCTGCGCACCGCGGCGGTTGAACAAGCCCGACAGGGTCTCACCGAAGTCGCCGGCCGATCCCCCGGCCCGCCGGAAGATGTCGCCGAAGTCGAAGTCCGGTCCGGGCCCGGCGGCACCGGGCATCCGGAATCCGCCGGAGGCCATCATCTGGCGGGCCTCGTCGTACTCCGCGCGCTTCTTGGCATCCGAGAGCACGTCGTTGGCCTCGGACACCTCCTTGAACCGCTCTGCGGCTTTCGGATCGGGGTTGGTGTCGGGGTGCAACTCGCGGGCGAGTTTGCGGTACGCCTTCTTGATGGCCGCGGAGTCGGCGTCCTTGGGGACGCCCAGGACCTTGTAGTAGTCCTTGTCCATCCAGTCCTTCATGCTCATCGGCGTCCCTCCTTCCTGTTACTCCTCAACGCCGACCCGTGCCGGACGCAACACCCGGCCCCGGAACGTGTATCCGACCGCGAAAACCACCGACACCTGCGGAACCTCAAGGTCCCCGCCATCACTGTGGGTCATCGCCTCGTGGATCGTGGGGTCGAACGGATCGCCCACGGCGCCGAACACCTGCAGCCCCAGCTTGGTGGTGATCGCCTCGAGCTGGTCGCCGACGCTTTTCAGGGCACCTTCGTACTCGCCGTGCTCCTTGGCGCGGCCGAGGTCGTCCAGGATCGGCAGCAACTCGTTGACCACGGCGGCGGCGGCCAGGTCGTTCATCGCCTCCCGGTCGCGGTCGACCCGCTTGCGGTAGTTGGCGTACTCGGCACTGACCCGCTGCAGGTCCGCGGTGAGCTCGGCCACCTGGGCCTGGGCTGCTACCGGTTCGTCGGCCGGCGGCACCGGAGCGGCCGCGCTGGCGGCAGCCCCGGTGACCGGCTCGCGCACCTCACCCGTCTCCGGGTCGAGGCGGCGCTTGTCGGTGACCCGGATGCCTTCCTCGGCACCCGGGTCCTGCTCGAACTCGCTCACTTCTGCTCGTCCTCGTCGACGATCTCGGCGTCCACGACATCCTCGTCACCGGCCTGCGGCTGCTCGCCGCCGGGCTGGTCGGACGGTGCCGAAGCCTGCTGCTGGTACAGCGCGGCACCGAGCGCCTGGCTGGCCGTGGCCACCTTCTCCACCGCGGTCTTGATCGCGGCGACATCCGTGCCCTCGAGTGCCTTCTTCAGCTCGGCCAGCGGCTCGTCGACGTTGGCCTTCGCGTCGGCCGGCACCTTGTCGGCGTTGTCGGCCAGGAACTTCTCGGTCTGGTAGACCAGCTGCTCCGCGCCGTTGCGGGTCTCCGCCTCTTCCTTGCGCTGGCGGTCCTCCTCGGCGTGCGACTCGGCCTCGGCCATCATCCGGTCGATGTCCTCCTTGGGCAGCGCGCTGCCGCCGGAGATCGTCATCGACTGCTCCTTGTTGGTGCCCAGGTCCTTCGCGGTCACGTGCACGATGCCGTTGGCGTCGATGTCGAACGTGACCTCGATCTGCGGCACGCCACGCGGCGCCGGCGGCAGCCCGGTGAGCTCGAACGTGCCGAGCTTCTTGTTGTAGGCCGCCATCTCGCGCTCACCCTGGAACACCTGGATGAGCACCGACGGCTGGTTGTCGTCGGCGGTCGTGAAGATCTCCGAGCGCTTCGTCGGGATCGTGGTGTTCCGCTCGATGAGCTTGGTCATGATGCCGCCCTTGGTCTCGATGCCCAGGCTCAGCGGGGTCACGTCGAGCAGCAGCACGTCCTTGACCTCACCGCGCAGCACACCGGCCTGCAGGGCCGCGCCGACGGCGACGACCTCATCGGGGTTGACGCCCTTGTTCGGGTCCTTGCCGGCCAGTTCCTTCACCAGGTCGACGACCGCGGGCATGCGGGTGGAACCACCCACGAGTACGACGTGGTCGATCTGTGCGGCAGAGACGCCGGCGTCGGTCAGCACCTGTTGGAACGGCTTGCGGCAGCGCTCGAGCAGATCGTGGGTCAGCTTCTGGAACTGCGCCCGGGTGATGGTCTCGTCCATGAACAGCGGGTTCTTCTCGGCGTCCACCGTGATGTACGGCAGGTTCACCGAGGTCTGCTGCGAGCTGGACAGCTCGATCTTGGCCTTCTCCGCGGCCTCCCGGATGCGCTGCATGGCCATCTTGTCCTTGGTCAGGTCGATGCCGTGCGCGTGCTTGAACTGGTCCACCAAGTGGTCCACGAGGGCCTGGTCCCAGTCGTCGCCACCGAGGTGGTTGTCACCGTTGGTGGCCTTGACCTCGACCACACCGTCGGCGATCTCCAGCAGGGACACGTCGAACGTGCCGCCGCCGAGGTCGAAGACCAGGATCGTCTCTTCCTTCTCGACCTTCTCCAGGCCGTAGGCCAGAGCGGCCGCGGTCGGCTCGTTGATGATCCGCAGGACGTTGAGGCCCGCGATCTCGCCGGCTTCCTTGGTCGCCTGGCGCTGCGCGTCGTTGAAGTACGCCGGCACGGTGACGACCGCGTCGG
Organism: uncultured Actinomycetota bacterium; assembly: GCA_963733395.1. Lineage (GTDB taxonomy): Bacteria > Actinomycetota > Actinomycetes > S36-B12 > UBA10799 > JADKAV01. The sequence continues at coordinate 121,149 of CAVTCZ010000002.1, read as the reverse complement.
TCACCGGCTCGCCCAGGTAGGCCTCGGCGTCGCGCTTGAGCTTCTGCAGCACGCGCGCGCTGATCTCCTGCGGGGTGTACTTCTTGCCGTCGATGTCGACATTCCAGGCGGTGCCCATGTGGCGCTTGACCGACCGGATCGTGCGGTCGGAGTTGGTGACGGCCTGCCGCTTGGCGACCTCACCGACGAGGACCTCGCCGTTCTTGGCGAAGGCGACGATGGACGGGGTGGTCCGGGCGCCCTCGGCGTTGGCGATCACGGTGGATTCGCCGCCCTCGAGAACCGACACAACCGAGTTGGTGGTTCCGAGGTCGATGCCTACTGCTCGTGACATGTACTTCCTCCAGTTAGGGATTGTGTTGAGGGTCTGCGTCCATTTTGCCGGATGGTCGGAACTTTGTCAACAAGTATGAGCGCCTGTGGCTCAAGGTAGTTCACATGCTCCGACCAGCCATCCTCGGGCCTCCACCGGGCACGACGAGATTCCCCCTCCTTGGGGGAGGCCCGTGCACATGCCCGATGGGACGTTGACGACCTAGCACAGGGAGCGCACCGTGTTCGACAACTGGATCTTCTGGATCGTTTTCGCGATCATCTGGATCGCACTGGCCTTCTGGCCGGCCCGGGTCGCCGATCGTAAGGGCCACAGCTTCTTCGGGTACTTCGTACTGAGCCTCTTCTTCTTCCCGCTGGCGCTGATCATCGCTTACATGCTGAAGGACCGGACCAAGGCGGCGGGCTGATCACGGGAGGATCCACGCATCGCGGTATGGCTCAACCCTTGCGCCTGACTCCATAGGATTGAACCGTGGTCTTCAAAGCAGTCGGCGATTCCTCGGTCCGGCGGGCACTGAGCATCGCGCTGGTGGTGGGGGTGCTGCTGGCGGCCGTGTACGTCTTCTCCGCGCTCGCCTACGGCAAGGGCCTCGACAAGACCTTCGTGCCACCGACGCCGCCGGCCGGGGGCTTGGCAGTCGCGCTGATACCCGTCAAGGTCGACGCTGACTCCCAGATCGCGGCCACCCAGGTCCTGGTCTTTCCGGACGAGCGCCTGCTCGACGGCGCGGGCCGACTCAATCAGACGATCCAGATCGACCTGTACCCCTCCGTGGCCAACGCCACGCTGATCTACCAGCAGGGCGCTGTGCCCTCACCGCAGAAGGTGGAAGTGCCGGCGCTCGGATTCGTCCAGCGCTACCCGCTCGACGCCTATGACTATTCCCTGGAGGTCACCAGCCTCGTGGAGTCCGGTTCCGTGAGAGCGGCGCGCACCGACCCGGTCCCGATGACGCTGGACCTCTTCTTCAACGTGCCGGGGTGGAAGTACTCGGGAACGACCGATGGCACCGGCGGATCATCCGCGACCGCGGTGGGCGAGGTCTCCCGCTCGGCGCCGATCATCTCGATCGCCTTCATCTTCGTGGCGCTCATCCTGATGTTCGGGTGCCTGGCCGTGGTCACCGTCGTGGCCGGGGTCAGCGGCCGCACCGATCTCGGGATCGCGCAGGCGGCGTGGCTGACCAGCGCCACCTTCGCTTTGATCGCGCTGCGTAACGCCTTCCCCGGGAGCCCGCCGCTGGGTTCGTGGATCGACATCCTGGTGTACTTCTGGACGATCACGGCGATCATGCTCATGATCGGGCTGGCTGTGGTCACGACGCTGCTGAGGCAGTCGTCATCCCGTTGAGAGGCGCGGTCGGGGCACGCCCGCCTACCATCGGAACGTGGTCTTCAAAGCCGTCGGGGATTCCCGGCCGTACCCCGAGCACAACTTGACGCTGACCCAATGGTCGGAGTTGCCACCCCAGCAGGTACGGCTCGACGAGTTGATCACCACGAAGTCGCAACTCGACCTGCACAACCTGCTCAGCGAGGACAGCACGTTCTACGGCGACCTGTTCGCCCACATCGTGCGGTGGGAGGGCTCGTTGTATCTCGAGGACGGTCTGCACCGCGCAGTTCGCGCTGCGTTGCAGCAACGACCCATGCTGCACGCCCGGCTGCTGGATCTCGACAAGTCCTGACCTCCAGGGCCCGACATCACCCCGGTATCCTTGTCTGCGGTGGCGTGTCCGAGCGGCCAAAGGAGCACGCCTCGAAAGCGTGTGTGGGGGCAACTCCACCGTGGGTTCGAATCCCACCGCCACCGCCATACGATGCCCCGGCTCCCGGGCTTGCTCGGGGCCGGGGCATCGTGATGGTGGTCGCGGCCGGAGCCGGGGAGGAGGCCCGTCAGGGCCGACGGAGTCCCACCGCCACGCGTCGGCGGCCCTCGACTGTTGCACCGTTGCTGGTCGACTGCGGCGACTGTTGCACGGTTGCTGGTTCTCGGGCCCAAGAACTGACAACGGCGCAACACTCGGTCCCAAGGGACGACAACCGCGCCGCACTCGCGACGTCGCAGGAACCCGCCGGTGCCACCGACTGCTAGTCGTCGCCCGCCGCAGTCAGCGCTTCAGCCTCACGGGCCGTGAGGTGACCCCGGTGTAGCCGAAGCCGGGCTGCACAACCACGCGGTAGGAGGCCCGCTTGAGGTTCAGGGTGCGGGTCTGCTTGGCGCCCTTGGTCTCGTAGGTCGTGGGCAGGGTGCGCCACTTGCCGCTGCGCTTCTTGGCCTGCACCCGGAACTGCCAGTGTTCGCTCGCAGTCAGGTTGGGGTTCACGCCGACGAACAACGTGCACCTCGGGGCCGATCGGCGCAGACCGTGCCCGGCGGAATTGACACCGACAGTGACGCGGCGCAGCGTAGGGACTGACCGAGTTGACGAGGGGTGTGGTGACGATGGCTGAGCACGTGGATGTTCACATGCGCGACAGTGATGCCTTCTCCTGGTACATGGAGCAGGACCCACTGCTGCGTTCGACCGTCGTCGTCGTCCTGGTCCTCGACGGCGCGCCGGATTGGGATCGGCTGCAGGAACGGCTCGAATTCGCCACCCGACTGTCGCCCGGCTTCCGGCACAAGGTGGTCCTGACACCGCTTCGGCTGGCGACCCCCCGCTGGGTGGTCGATCCCGACTTCGACCTGTCGTGGCACGTACGCCGGTTCGAGGCGGCCGAACCCAAGACGCTCGAAACGGTTCTGGAGTTCGCGCGCAAGACCGGAATGGCCGGCCTGGACCGCGATCGGCCGCTGTGGGAGTACACGTTCATCGAGGGCCTGGAGGGCGGTCAGACCGCCGTCGTCATGAAACTGCACCACAGCCTGACCGACGGCGTCGGAGGCATGGACCTCGCGCGTTTCCTGTTCGACGCTGAACCCGAGCCCGGCGAACTCCCTTCGATGCCCGAAGCGCCACCGGGCGAGAACCTCGGCACCGTCGATCTGGTCCGGGATGCGCTGGCGTACGACTGGTCCCGGCTGTTCGACTTCTCCAAGGAGCGCCTCGCCTCGGCCGGCCACGACGTGAAGCATGCACTGCTGCACCCCCGTGAAGCCCTCACCGAAACCGTCGCGACCGGCCAGTCGATCGCTCGCTTCCTGCAGCCCGTGTCCGACACCATGTCGCCGGTCATGACGGAACGCCATTTGGCCTGGCGCTACGACGTCCTGCAACTGCCCGCTCGATGCCATGTTGGAGGCGGCACACGTCGCCGGCGCGAAACACAACGACGCCTTCCTCTCCAGCGTCACTGCCGGGCTGCGCCGCTACCACGAACACCACGGCGAGCAGGTGGACGACCTGCGGGTCACCATGCCCGTCAGCATCCGCAAGGCGCACGACCCGATCGGCGGCAACCGGATCACGCTCATGCGGTTCAAGGTTCCGGCCGGCATCACCGACCCGGCTGAGCGGATGCGCAAGACGCACGAACGCTGCGAGCCGGTGAAGACCGACCGGTCCCTGCCATTCACGAATGCGCTGGCGGGCACACTCAACCTGCTGCCGCGCGGCTATGTCGGCGGGATGCTCAAGCACATCGACTTCCTCGCCAGCAACGTGCCCGGGATCCCCATGGCGTTCTACCTCGCCGGCGCCAAGGTCGACAGTTTCTACGGGTTCGGCCCCACGATCGGGTCGGCGCTGAACATCACCCTCATGTCCTACTGCGGTACGTGTTTCGTCGGCTTCAACATGGACAGTGGCGCGATCCCCGACCCCGACGTCCTGATGGACTGCATGCAGGCCGGTTTCGACGAGGTCCTGTCGGTTGCGGGCAGGTCCGGAGAAGTGGTTCTGCCGAACCGGACCCCGTGACCCGATCGGGCCGACCGGCCCGCAGCACAGAGCGGAAACTGTTGGCCCGGCACCGCCGCCGGGACCTGGCGGCCGCGGTAATCGAACGCAGCCACCAACAGCCGGCGAAGGGAGACATCATGACCGCCACCGATCCGGTCCTCACCCCGGGCACCGCCTTCGCGCGGACCGTGGCGGCGGTGGCCGAGGGCGGCAGCCACGAGCAAGCCGTCGATGCGCTGCTGAGCCAGCTCACGGATGGCGAGCTGCTCGGCCTGCTCGACGGGGACGTGCCACTGTGGCGGGGGCTGGGCCCGATGGCCAGGCGCTACAACGCCGAGCCGATCGAAGCCGGCCGGGTGGACCGGCTCGGGATCCCGGGCATCCGGTTCACCGATGGACCGCGGGGCGTGGTCGTCGGATCGTCCACCTGCTTCCCCGTCGCCCTGGCCCGCGGCGCGTCCTGGGACGTCGAGCTCGAACGCCGCATCGGCGATGCGATCGGCGCTGAGGCCAGGGCACAGGGGGCCAATCTGTTCGCCGGGATCTGCGTCAACCTCGCATACGCACCGGGCTGGGGCCGGTCCCAGGAGTCCTATGGCGAGGATCCGCTACTCCTCGGGGCAATGGGCGCCGCCTTGGCGCAGGGCGCCTCGCCGTGGGTGATGACATGCGTGAAGCACTACGCCCTGAACTCCATGGAACTCGCGCGCTTCACTGTCGACGTGCAGGTGGCCGAGGACGTCCTGCACGAGGTGTACCTGCCCCACTTCCGGCAGATCATCGAGGCCGGTGCGGATGCGGTCATGAGCAGCTACAACAGCGTGAACGGCGAGTGGGCCGGGCAGAACCGGCACCTGCTCACCGACATCCTTCGCGACCAGTGGGGATTCGAGGGCTTCGTCATGACCGACTTCGTCTGGGGGCTGCGAGCGCCGGTGGAGTCGGTCGCCGCCGGGCAGGACCTCGAGATGCCCTTCCGGCAACAGCGGGGGGCGACGCTGCCGAAGGCGCTGCGGGACGGACGGCTGCAACGCAGCGATGTCCGGCGCGCCGCTCACCGCCTGCTCACCGCGCAGGTGCAGCTGGCCCTGCGCGCCCGCCCCACGCCGCCGCCGACGGTCGTGGCGTGCCCGGCCCATCGGGCGCTGGCCCACGAGGCGGCGGTGAAGGGAGCTGTCCTGCTGCGCAACGTCGCCGTCGACGGCCGGCCGGTGCTGCCGCTGGCCGACACCGGGCGGATCGCGGTACTCGGTGCGCTGGCAGACGCGGACAACCAGGGCGACGTCGCGTCATCCGCGGTGCACCCACCCGCGGCGGTGTCGGTACTGGACGGCCTGCGCGAACGCCTGGGCGACCGCGTCATCCATGTGGCCGCCGACGACCGTGCCGGATCCGTGGCTGCCGCGAAGGCCGCGGCTGCCGCTGTGATCGTCGTGGGGCTGACAGCGCACGACGAGGGCGAGTCGATCACGGCCGACAACGACCAGACCATGGCCCTGCTCGGCGGCGCCATGCGCTGGCGGCCGGCACGCAAGCTGGCCGCCGCTGTCTTCCGCAAGGCCACCGCGGGCAGGCAGGCCGGCGGCGATCGGGAGGACCTGCACCTGCCCGCCGACGACGTGCGGCTGATATCGGACGTGGCCGCCGCGAACCCGCGCACCGTCGTCGTGGTCATCGGCGGTGGAACAGTGATGCCCGATCCGTGGGACCAGCAGGTGGCGGGCCTGCTCGTCGCCTGGTACCCGGGCATGGAGGGCGGCCGGGCGATCGCCGACATCCTGCTCGGCGATGCCGAACCCGGCGGGCGGCTCCCCTTCGCCATCCCGCAGCGGCGTGAAGACCTGCCGGTGCTCGACTGGCACGCCGCTTCCGCGCGCTACGACGGCGACTGGGGCCAGCGGAGACTGGACCGGGCGGGCGTTCCGGCCGCGTACCCTCTCGGCTTCGGTCTCGGCTACACCACGATGCGGCTGGACGGGCTCACGGTTGCTGCGGCGGGGGACGGATTCACGGCATCGGTCACCGTGACCAACACCGGGATGCGGCCCGGGCGCCATGTGGTCCAGCTCTACGCGACCCAGGCCGGCAACCCGGTGGCCGAGACTGGGGTGTTGGTGGGCTTCAGCACCGTGGAGCTCGAAGCCCGGGCAACATCCGTGGTCACCGTTGTGGGCTCCTTGCGCCCTCTGCAGCGATGGGACGGCCGGCGCCTGACGACCCCCGCCGGCGAGATCATCGTGACCGCCAGATCGTTCGCGGGGGATCCGGAGGCGCTAACGGCCACCCTGACCGATTGACGTCACGAGCCGGTTCGTGCGGGCAACCGTGCTGACCCAGACGGCCCTCGACACGCACAGTGCCCGCGATGCCGTCAACCAGGCGTTCCACAGTCTGGATCTGTGCTCGGTGCCGCGTTTCATGGCCGCGTCCGGGGACTACACGCAGTGGTATGTGGCACGCGACCACGACAACCGCGTGTACTACGTGCGGACCTACGACAGCTGGACCACCGATGTGCACGACCTGCATGGACTCGGCGTGGACACCGACGGTACCCGCAGCACGATTGGGCTGCCGGGGCCTCAGGCCGAACGGGCGCTGAGCGACTCGGCGAACGGGTAGCACATCTTCGCGCCGTGCACGAAACCCACGCGGGCGGACCCCATCGAACCGCCGCACGCGCACGGCTGCATGGAACCGCGGGACCAGCGCAGCAGGGCGATGAAGAACCAGGTGCACACGGTGGCGTAGACCGCCAGGAAGATCATGAGGGCAACCATCGGGCAACTCCTTACGCCAAGCCATCAGCCTGCGACAGACCGCCCGAATCCGCAAGTGCCGGAACCCCGTAACCGGCCGAGGCGCTGGCGCCCGCCGGCACGCGGTGCGACACTGGATGTGGACGTTCCACCTTTCCCGGGGGGGTGATGGTGGTGAGAACTGGTTTCATCCTCGCCGCAGCGCTCGCGTGCTCGATGATGGGCGCGGTACCGCCGACGGCTGCCACGGCACCGGATGCGGTTGCCGCCCAGGTGGCGCAGCGCCCGCTGAAGGGTCGGACCCTGCAGATCGCGGTCAAAGGCCTTCCGAAGGGGACCAAGGCGCCGCTGAAGGTCACCGGCCCGCACAAGTTCAAGCGGAAGTCCCGAGTGGCTTCCTCCTGGACGTTGAAGCGGCTGACTCCAGGTCGCTACCAGGTCACCGCACGTTCGCTGAAGATCACAGGTGACACCTGGAAGGCCACAATCGCCCCGACATCGGTGCGTGTCACCAAGAAGAAGGGCGGCAAGGTCTTCGTGCGGTACGCCAACACGACGGTCCCGGTGCCGCCTGGACCGGACCCCGGAACCCGCCCGGCCATCAAACCCGTCACGATCAGTGCGGGTCGCGACCACACGTGCGCAATTGACAACCTCGGCCGGCCGTGGTGCTGGGGTGACGGCCTACTCGGGCAATTGGGTGACGGTGACACCACCGGCACGGACAAGTGGGAACCGGTGCAGGTGACCGGATCCCTCACCGTGTCGACGATCGCCGCCGGCGGGTTCCACACCTGCGCCCTGACGGGCAACCAGATCGCGTGGTGCTGGGGTGACGACAACGCGGGCCAGTTGGGCGACAACAACCCCACCACCTTCACCAGCTACCAGCCGCTGATGGTGGCCGGCGGGCACGCCTTCAAGGCCATCACGTCCGGCGGACAGTACACCTGCGCCCTGGACGCGACCGGCAGCGCCTGGTGCTGGGGCAAGGACGAGTACGGCCAACTCGGTGACGGCGACGCCGATCAGTCCGACAAGTACGCCCCCGTGCCGGTAGCCGGCAACCACACGTTCGCAACCATCTCCGCCGGCTGGGCGACCACGTGCGCGGTGGACACGGCCGATCAGGCATGGTGCTGGGGGAACAACGCCACCGGTCAGCTCGGCAACGGCGACGCCGGACACGCCCCGAAGTACGAACCGGTGGCCGTGGCCGGGGGCCACACCTTCGCGACGATCAGCGCCGGTTGGGACCGCACATGTGCGCTGGACCCCAAAGGCGCAGCGTGGTGCTGGGGCCAGGACACCTTCGTCCAGACGGGCGGCAGCGCCCTGACGGGGACCGTCACCCCGGCCACCGTGCGCAACGAACCGGTCGCGGTGGCCGGCGGGCACACGTTCGCCACGCTCGCCGCCGGGGGCTACCACGTATGCGCCGCGGACACCGCCGGCAAGGCGTGGTGCTGGGGCGAGAACCAGAACGGACAGCTCGGTGACGGCGACACCGGCGGCGCGGACACCCTCGAACCGATGGCGGTGGCCGGGGATCGCACCTTCGCCACCATCACCGCCGGCGGTCACCACTCCTGCGCCATCGACAGCAACGGCGGCGCGTGGTCCTGGGGCTGGTACTACCAAGGGCGGCTCGGGCTCGGCGAGGACGTCAAACAGGACCAGTTCGGACCGGCAGCGGTCGTGGGCGGCCACACTTTCCTGAAGCCGTGAGTCACCCGCTGCGGTACTTGCAGTCCAACTTCTTGGGTGTCGGTGACTGCGCGGACAGGTACGTCCGGCCCCAGAACCACGGGGCGTACAGACCAGCGTTCTGCGGGTAGTCGAAGGAGAACTGCTGGTACAGCGGGTTCATGAGGGATCCCGGCGGAGGCCCGCCGGTCGGACCGGCCCAGTACGTCGGGCTCTTGCCCACCTCCCACAGTGCGTACCAGTCGAGTCCGGCGTCCGGCTCGACGCCGGTGACCGGCGGTGCCACCAGGTTGAGGTAGCTGGCGGTGCCCGCCGCACCCTTCCAGGGCAGCGCATCGTTCCACCACGCGGGCTGACACTGCCCGATCGTCTGGCCGGTGCCCGGCGGCGGCGTGAAGTAGTAGGCGTCGTAGGCGACCGGCAGCAGCGCGGAGTACATGTTCTGGACCGCGCCGGCGACCGCACCCTGGGACAGCGCGTCGAACGTCGGAGTACTCATCCCCCAGGGACCGGCGGCTTGGGAACCTACCGCGCTGAGCCGGCCCCAGTCCTGCACGACGAACGAGCCCAGCAGGCCCACGCCCAGCATCGTGCTGCTGAGATGGTCGACGATGTCGTTGGTGAACACCGGCCCCGCGTCGGCCACGGCCTGGTAGGGGTTGCCCGACGGCAGGTTCGCCAGGTCATCGCCGGTCGCCGCCCCGACCGCGAGCACGCCGGCTGCGGTGGCGAAGGCCGCAAAGGCCTCGACATCCACCAGTGAAGTCGCCCACATGACGTCGGTGACCAGCGACAGGATGGTGGTGGTGGTGGTGTTGGCAGGCGGGGCAACGGCCATGTCGACGGCATCCACCGCCTGGCCCAGCGCGCTGACCGAGGAACCCTGCGTCTGCGTGTAGATCTGCGTGATCGTGCCATTCGTGCCGAGCAATGACCACACGTCGTCCACCAGCGGGAACTCCTTGGCCAACTGAGCCTGTACCTGACGGAACTCGGTCTTGGAGAAGTCGGGCTTCTTGCACTTGGTCACGCCCTTCGTCCTGCACGGGTACGAGATCCCCTTCAGCGTGCTCACCAGACCGGTCCACTGCGTCTGGTAGTCGAGGTTGTCGTACTCGGTGCGGACATCACACGGGCTGACATCGCACCCCAGGTCCATCTGCTGGGACAGGTAAGCCAACGCCGCCTGCTGCCCCGGTGACGAGCTTGCCGGCCATGGCACCGCCGGCTGCAGTGCGATGCTCGACAGGTTCTGAGCGAAATCGGCGTTCCCCGTCGGGTCGGCGGCCATGGGCGCGTAGTCGCCGCCCTGCGGGGTCCGGGACAGCAGCCCGGTCACGCTCCCGTCACCGCCGATGGTGGTGCTGCCCTCCGCGGGGAACGAGTCCGGCCGGGTCGGGCCGACGAAGGAGTAGGCGTCGCCCGGCCCGAGGCCCATGAACACGCTCGGCGATCCTCCGAGCGACTGCAGGCTCGCGGTCACCTGGGCGAAAGAGCCGGCATCGGACTGCGAGCCCGCCTGGCTGAGATCCGGCAGCGTGCCGACACTGCGCAACGCCAGGATCTGGTCCTGGTTCACGGCTAGTTGCATCGCCTGCGCGAACTGCTGGATCTGCCCCGGAACCGCGAAGAACGAGGAGGAGCCCGCCAGTGAGACGGGATCGGCCACAACCACCTGGAAACCGTTGCCGGACGGAGTCGGCCAAGACGTGTCGCCGAGGGTGATCCCCGTGCCTCCGGTGTCGAACGCCGGGTAGTCGCCGGTGTTGAAGGTCCAGTTGTTGTTGATGTCCGGGATGAAAACGCCGTCGAGGGCGCCTTGCATGTGCCAGGCGGTGCCCTGGTCGCTGTTGACCGGATCGGGTATCCCCACGAGGTAGAAGGGTTCGCTCGCGTCGATGGCCGAATCCGGGTTCTGCGGGTCGGGGAGCTGGAATCCCAACCACTGCACCGCGATGATCAGTTGGTTCAGGTCCGCGGACGAGGACACGGGGGAGCCGCCGGGCAGTGCCGCCAGGACGTACAGGTACTCGGAGGAGTCCGCCTGCGTCGTCGAGTTGACCAGGAACTGGTTGAGTGCCTGCATCTGTCCGGGCGGGTACGACTCGTTCGTCGTGAGGGCCAAGGTCGCCCGTTCCAGCACGAGCAGCTGCATCCCGGGGCCGGCGACGTCGCTGGGGTAGAACGCCGAGCCGACGGCGATGCCCGGTCCGGCGGTGCCGGACGACCCGGTCTGTACCGACATGGTGACCGGCTGCACCGAAGCCGACGGCGACACGCTGACCGTGACCTTGTCGGTGGCGGCTGACCCGCCCGACCGGGTGGTGTTCGCCAGCACGTACGTCCCCGGGGTGGTGGCCGCGAAGGTCGGGCGGGCGGTCCGTTTCCCAGTGAGGGTGGCTGCGGCCTGGTAGGGGGATCTGGTGAGCCGCCACGCGTACTTCACATCACGGGCCGCGGGTTTGCGCACCGACTTGCGCCCGTCGAGGCGGATCGCCGTACGGGTATCCGTGCGCTGGTCCGCCCCCGCGTCGGCCAGTGGTCCGTTCTTGCGCACCCTCACCACCGACGAGTTCCGCTCCGTGCGCCCGTTGGGCATCAGAGCGCGGACCCTGACAGTGTTCTTCCCGTAGTCAAGGCCGGCACTCGGGCCCAGTCGGGCACGTCGTGTCCCGTCCTTGTACACGCTGAGGCGTCCGGTGACCCGGCGATCGTTCAGCCAAGCGGTGAGCGTGGCTTTCGGCTTCATACGCACCCGGATCGGGATGGGCCCGGCCGGGCGCCGCGCGGAGCCCGGGGACGAGAGGCGGATGAGGCCGGAAGCATTGCGGGTGAGCGTGAACCGGCTCGAGTCGAAGCTCTGGCGTCGGTCGCGCACGAACCGCGCAAGCAGGCCATTGGCCCCGGGCCGGAGCGGACCGCTGATGCCCAGGCGGGCCGTAGCCGTACGGCCGCGCACGACTGCGCGATCGGTGACGTCCACGCCGTTGAGGCGCAGCGCGGCCAGCCGGGCACCCTTTGCCAGGTCCAGTCGCACCTTGACGGGCCCGGCGGCGCGTTTGCGCAGCGCCTGGTCAGCCGGTGCCGCTATCGAACCGAGCGACCGCTTGGACGCCTTGAGCGGCTTGGACGTCGCCTTGCTGACCGGTGCCGCCACGAGCGTGTGGTCGAGGATCGTCCGGCCGGGGGCGGCCGCCGTCGCAGGTTGAGCAGCCAGGATGAGCAACGTCGCGGCTACCAGCGAACTGGCGGCCCGGCCGGATGGCAGCGGGGTCGTGCGGGTGGACATGCGGCGACATTAGCGCCGGTCCGCCGGCGGTGGCCACCAACGATCGGCCGATGCGACGCGGGGATGCCGAGTCAGGTCAGTCGAACGAGCGCGCGGTCACCGAGATGGCCACTGCAGCCGCCACGAGCACCGCGAACCCCACCCGCAGGCTGGAGAACTCCCCGATCAGTCCGACCAGCGGCGCCCCGATCACGAAGCCGATGTAGTTGGCCACGTTGACCCGCGCCACCGCGATACCCGTGTTCCCGGGATCGTGATGGGACGCGGCGACGAACGCCATCGGGAGCACGGGACTGATCCCGAGGCCGATCACGGCGAAACCTGCGATGGCGATCCCGGCCGTCGGCGCGAAGGCGACCACCAGCAGCCCGGCGGCGGCCACCATCCCGCCTGCGGTGATGACCCACTGCGCACCGCGGTGGCCCACCAGTCGATCGGCGAACACCCGGCCCACCAGCATGAACAGCGCGTAGGCGGCGTAGGCCAGCGCGGCGACCGATTCGGTGGCCCCCAGGATGTCGGTCAGGTCCAGCGCCGACCAGTTGGACACCGACGAGTCGATGATGAACGCGCACACCACCGCCACGCCGAACACGAGCAGCGGTCGCCAGGGCACCGCCGCGGACGCAGCCAGCGGATCCGGGGCGGCCTCGTCGGCGGCTTTGTTGTGCACGAACCGCGTCGATGCGACCAACCCCACCGGGATCAGCACCACCGCCACCAGCCCGAAGAAAGCCAGCAGCGACAACGTGGTCGCGGCGGCGACCGAGGCAGCCAAGGCCCCCAGGATGGTGGCCAGGCTCCACCATGCGTAGAACGAGTTCATCACACTGTGTTTGAGCAACACCTGCACGCCGATGCCCTGCATGTTCATGGTCGCGTCGACCGAACCGAGCCCGAATCCCATGAGACCCAGCGCCAGCAGCAGCCCGGGGAAGGACCCGGCGGTCGTGGCCGCACCCACCGCCACCAGGCCGCCGCCGACGATCAGGGCACACCCCCGCAACACCACCGCGCTGTGGAACCGCACGGCCAGCAGGCCCGCGACGATGCTCCCGACACCCGCGAGGATCGGCACCGCGGCCAGCAGCATCGCCAGCCCGCCCTCGGAGAAACCGAACCGGTCCTGGATCGCCGGGATCCGGGTGATCAGCGATGCGAAGGCGAAACCCTGGCAGAAGAAGGCCGTGCTGACCGCGACCCGGTTGATGTTCATCGGCGCTCCCGGAAGAAGTCGGACAGAAGATTCGAGCACTCCGCGGACCGCACCCCGGAGACCACCTCGACGCGATGGTTCAACCGCGGGTCGCGCACCACGTCCCAGATCCCACCGACGGCGCCGGCTTTGTCGTCGAACGCCCCGAACACCAAGCGATCCACCCGGGCGAGCACCAGGGCACCGGCACACATGGTGCAGGGCTCCAAGGTCACGGCCAACGTGCATCCGGTCAGCCGCCAGTCGCCGGTGACCCGGCCGGCCTCCCGCAGGGCCAGGATCTCGGCGTGGGCCGTGGGATCCCGGTCGGCCTCGCGCCGGTTGACCCCGGTCCCCAGCACGGTGTCGTCCGGGCCGATCACCACGGCTGCCACCGGCATCTCCAGACCCGGCTCACGGGCCAGGTCCAGGGCCAGACCCACCGCGTCGTCGGGGGTCACCGGCGCCGCACGTCAGGCACTCACGATGCCGAACAACCGGTCGCCGGCGTCGCCGAGGCCCGGAACGATGAAGCCCTGCTCGTTGAGCCGCTCGTCGACGGCCGCGGTCACCAGCGTCACGTCCATCCCCTCGGTCTCCTCGTCCAAACGCGCGATCCCCTCCGGCGCCGCGAGCAGCGTGACGATGGTGATGTCGGTGGCACCGCGGCCCCAGAGGACGTGCAGCGCGTCGCCGAGGCTGCCGCCGGTGGCAAGCATCGGGTCGACCACGAAGACCTGCCGGCCGGTCATGTCAGCCGGCATCCGGTCGGCGTAGATGGTCGGCTTCAGGGTCCGCTCATCGCGGATCATCCCGAGGAAGCCGACCTCCGCACTGGGCAGCAGCCGGACCATCCCCTCCAGCATGCCGAGGCCCGCTCGCAGGATCGGGATGAGGATCGGCGGCGGACTGGCCATGGCGACCCCGGCGGCTGTGGTCAGCGGCGTCTGCACCTCGATCGGCACGACCTTGATCCCGCGAGTCGCCTCGTAAGCCAGCAGCGTGACCAACTCGTCGGCCAGCCTGCGGAACGTCGGGCTGTCGGTGCTCGCATCGCGCAGCATGGTGATCTTCTGTGCGATCAGCGGATGATCGGCCACGATCGTGTGCATGACCGCATCGTGGCACACCGCGGATCACCGCAAGCGGTACTGCCGGAAGAAGTCCCACATCACTTGTGACGCGTCAAGGCTGCCTTGCGGCCAGGTGTGACGGCCGCCCCGGATGCGGTAGAACTGCACCTGCACGCCGCCGGCGCACCGGTCCCAGTCGCGCAGCGTGATGCCCGGTTGCACGACCGACGCCACGTACTCGCGGCACTGGTTCCGCCGCGCCCACTGCCGCATCGTCGCCTCTGCCGGAGGGGCGGTGGCCGTCGAGGCCGTCATCCCGCCGGCGAAGGGGACGACCTGGTCGGAGGTCCCGTGGAACGCCACGATGGCCGCCGGGTCGGACTCGGGGCAGTTGGGCAGGAAGATCTCGAACCCGACCCCGCCGAACGCCGCGAACCGCCGGGGCTGGGCGCACACCTGCAGGAACGTCATGGCCGAGCCCATGGACATCCCCGAGGCGTAGGTCCGGGCCGGGTCGTCACAGCCGAGGTTGTCCAGGATCGCACCGGTGAAGCGGGTGTCGGAACCGCGGAAGTCCCACTTGCCGCCGCGGGCCTGCGGGGCGACCACGATGAAGCCCTCCCGGTCGGCCACCTGCCGCAGGCCGGTGCCGTCGATCTGGCTGCTGGCCTTCTGCAGCCGCCCGTGGTACGAGACCACCGTCGGGGCCGGCGTTGTGGCGGAGGCCGGGACGTACAACAGGTAGGAGCGACCGTCCACGAAGCCGGTATGCAGCCCGGGCCGGCACCCGGGGGTCGCGGTGCGGGCGACCGGGGCCGCTGCCGTGAGTGCGGCCACGAGCGCGCCGACTGCAAGCAGAGCCAAGGCACGCACGGATTCATTGTGCGCGGCGGCGCGACGCAGCGGTTAGCCCTTTGCACAACCGTTAGCCCCGGGGACAGGTGTTAGCCGAAAGTCCGTGCTTGCGGCTAACGGATGTCCTTGGGACTAACGGCTGTGCAAAGCGCTAACGGGTGCCCAACGGCCGACCCCAGGACCAGCGCGCAAACCCCACCCGCTACCGTCGAATTGATCGGCGGCGTCAGGAGGGTGAGTCGTGCGAATCGGTGTTCCCAAGGAATCAAAGCACGGTGAGCGCAGAGTTGCTGCTACACCGAAGACCGTCGAGCAGATGCTCAAGCTCGGTTACGCGGTCGCGATCGAGGCCGGAGCGGGGGCAGGCGCGAGTTTCGAGGACTCCGCGTACGAGGCGGCGGGGGCGGACCTCGTCGCCGACGCCTGGGACGCCGACATCCTCCTCAAGATCAATCCGCCGAACCCCGACGAGGTGGCCCGGCTGCGCCAGGGGCAGATCCTGGTCTGCCTGCTCGCCCCGGCCCTCGAGCCGGACCTGGTGCAGGCGTTGTCCGAGCGCGGTGTCACGGCGCTGGCCATGGATGCCGTCCCGCGAATCTCCCGCGCCCAGTCACTGGACGTCCTGTCATCGATGGCCAACATCGGCGGCTACCGGGCGGTCATCGAGGCCGCCAACGAGTTCGGATCGTTCTTCACCGGTCAGGTCACGGCCGCCGGCAAGGTGCCGCCGGCGAAGGTGCTGGTCGTCGGTGCCGGTGTCGCTGGCCTGGCCGCGATCGGCACAGCCAACAGCCTCGGCGCCATCGTGCGGGCCTTCGACGCGCGGTCCGAAGTGGCCGAGCAGGTGGAGTCCATGGGGGCGGAGTTCCTGCGCATCGATGTGGAGGACACCGGTCCGAGCGCCACGGGCTACGCCAAGGAGATGGGCGAGGACTTCAACCGGAAGGCCTCCGAGCTCTACGCCGAGCAGGCCAAGGACGTCGACATCGTCATCACGACGGCACTCATCCCCGGCAAGCCGGCACCGCGCCTGCTGACCGAGGAGATGGTCGCCTCGATGAAGCCCGGCAGCGTGGTCGTCGACATGGCCGCGGCCAACGGCGGCAACGTGGCCGGATCCCGGCCCGACGAGCGGGTCGTGACCGACAACGGCGTACGGATCCTCGGCTACACCGACCTGCCGGGCCGGCTGCCCACCCAGGCCTCACAGCTGTTCGGCACGAACCTGGTGAACCTGCTCAAACTCACCACCCCGGACAAGGACGGCGAGTTCGTGCTCGACCTCGACGACGTGGTCATCCGCGGCATGACGGTGACCCGCGGCGGCGAAGTGCTGTGGCCACCACCGGCGGTCCAGGTCTCGGCGGCCCCGGTCGCGCAGGCCGAACCCGTGGAGCCGCCCGCGCCCAAGGTGCCGATGAGCGACGGCAAGCGACTGGGCATCATCGGAGGCGTTGCGGCGATCTTCCTGCTGCTGTCCTCGGTGTCACCGGAACCGTTCCTCGGGCACTTCATGGTGTTCGCGCTGGCCGTCGTGATCGGGTTCTACGTCATCGGCAACGTGCACCATGCGTTGCACACCCCGCTGATGTCGGTGACCAACGCCATCAGCGGCATCATCCTCGTCGGGGCCTTGTTACAGATAGGCCATGGCGACCTCTGGGTCTCGGTGCTGGCGTTCATCGCCATCCTCGTGGCGAGCATCAACGTGTTCGGTGGCTTCACCGTCACCGCCCGAATGCTCCAGATGTTCAAGCGTGAGGACCCGGTCCGATGACACTCACGCTGGTCCAGGGCTCCTACATCGTCGCCGCACTGCTGTTCATCCTCGCGCTGGCCGGACTGTCCAAGCACGAGACCGCCCGGATGGGCAATCGCTACGGAATCATCGGCATGACCATCGCGCTGGTGGTCACGATCATCGCCGCCACCTGGGGGGTCGAGGGCCTCGGCGACGCCAACGACCGCGAGGGCAGTGGGCTCACCGGCCTGGGCCTGATCGCCGCGGCCATGGCCATCGGGGCGGTCATCGGGATCTGGCGGGCGCGCCGGGTCGAGATGACCGGCATGCCGGAACTGATCGCGATGCTGCACAGTTTCGTGGGTCTGGCCGCCGTGCTGGTGGGCTGGAACTCCTCCTACGAGGAGAACGTCCCCTACCCCGGCATCCATGACGCCGAGGTCTTCGTCGGGGTCTTCATCGGTGCGGTCACCCTCACCGGTTCGATCGTGGCGTATTTGAAACTCTCCGCGAAGATCAACTCGGCGCCGAGGATGCTGCCGGCGCACAACGCCGTCAACCTGGGCATCATCCTGGTCTCGCTGGGCATGACGGTGGCCTACGTGCTGGTCCCCAGCGACGACATGCTGCTACGGCAGGGGTTGCTCGGCGCCATGACCCTGCTGGCGCTGCTACTCGGCTGGCACCTCGTTTCGTCCATCGGCGGCGGCGACATGCCGGTTGTGGTGTCGATGCTGAACAGCTACTCCGGGTGGGCTGCGGCGGCGGCCGGATTCCTGCTGAACAACGACCTGTTGATCATCACCGGCGCCCTGGTCGGATCCTCCGGTGCGTACCTGTCGTACATCATGTGCCGGGCGATGAACCGTTCCTTCATCTCCGTGATCGCCGGTGGGTTCGGCGTGGA
The DNA here is from genome assembly GCA_963733395.1 of uncultured Actinomycetota bacterium. Lineage (GTDB taxonomy): Bacteria > Actinomycetota > Actinomycetes > S36-B12 > UBA10799 > JADKAV01. The sequence goes on along the minus strand of CAVTCZ010000002.1, from coordinate 103,442 downwards.
GACCGGCACCGTGGCCGCCGACGCCGACTACGGAGAGCACCGGGAGATCAACGCCGAGGGCGCCGCGGAACTGCTGGCCGAGGCACACTCGGTGATCATCACCCCCGGCTACGGAATGGCGGTGGCGCAGGCGCAGTACCCGGTGGCGGAGTTGACCAGCCAGTTGCGCAAGAAGGGCATCGACGTCCGCTTCGGCATCCACCCGGTCGCCGGACGCCTGCCCGGACACATGAACGTGCTGCTGGCCGAGGCGAAGGTGCCCTACGACATCGTGCTCGAGATGGACGAGATCAACGACGACTTCCCGGAGACCGACGTGGTGCTGGTCATCGGGGCGAACGACACGGTCAACCCGGCCGCCATCGACGAGCCGAACAGCCCGATCGCGGGTATGCCGGTGCTGCATGTGTGGGAGGCGAAGAACGTGATCGTCTTCAAGCGCTCCATGGCCACGGGCTACGCCGGCGTGCAGAACCCGCTGTTCTTCAAGGAGAACACCCAGATGCTGTTCGGCGACGCCAAGGACCGGGTCGAGGACATCATCAAGGCGCTGTAGCCCGATTGCCCGGTGACGCACGCTGTGCCGCCGAGTGTCGCGAAAGCGCACAGACACGCCGGCGTGTCGCTGCACCTTCGCAACACTCGGCGGAAGAAGCGCGGGCACTAACCCAACATCCCGATCAGGGGTGCCACCAGCACCTTGATGATCATCGCGACCGGGTAGACCAACGCATACCCCAGGCTCACGCGTGGGTCCGCCTTCGTCCGGTCGTTGGCGAACGCCAGCACCGCGGGCTGGGTCTGTGCACCCCCGATGGCGCCGGCGAGAACCGGTCCGCTGAGACCTCCCCAGCGGGGTCCGACCAAGCGCAGCATCACCGCCGCCACGGTCGTGATGACCAGGCCCAACAGGAACAGCCGCGGCCCGAGGCCGGTCTGCAGGGCTGTGACCAACTTCGAGCCGGACGTGGACCCGGCGTAAGCGAGGAACGCGAGCATCCCGTACTCCCCCAGGGCGTTGGCCGTGGGGAACGGGATCGACCACAGGATCGGCCCGGTGCGCTGCAGCCGCCCGAGCACGAGGCCGGCCACGAGCGCCCCGCCGGCGATGCCCAAGGAGAGCTTGCCGCCGCCGGGCAGCGGGATGGCGACCAGCCCGATGAGCAGGCCGATCACGATCCCGACCATGAAGCCGATCGGATTCAAGGCGCTGGCCTCGTGCTCGCTGTCCCCGAAGAACTCGGTGACCTCGCCCATCCGCGTCTTCGGGGCGGTGATCCGGACCCGGTCGCCGACGTGGATCACGAAGTCCTCGGAGGCGATCAAGTCGATGTCGCCGCGACGGACGCGGGTGGCCGTGGCACCGAAGCGGTCGAGCAGGTTGAGTTCCTTCAGCGGCCGACCGGCGACCTCGTGACTGGAGACCGCGATCCGGCGGAAGTCCAACTCCTTGCGGTTGAGCTCGAGGTGCAGCGTGGACACGTGACCGAGCCTGGCGGCGACCTCGTCGACCACGTCCTGCGGACCGATGACCGAGACGATGTCCCCGGGGATCGGCGCGAAGTCATCGGTGGCGATGGTCACCTGCCGGTTGTGCCGCACCCGGGAGAACCGGATGCGGTCGTCGTAGTCGGTGATCAGCTGCCGCAGATCCGGCAGGCCCTCCGCCTCCACCCGGACGCTGGCCATCGTCAGTTCCGGTTCCGGCTCGGGCACCGCGGAGACCTTGGGCTCGGTCTTGCCGCGCAACGCGGCGGCCGCGGCGATCAACATGCCGATGACGCCGAAGACATAGGTGACCGAATAGCCGACGGTGGGCTCGCTGGAGTTGAGTTGTTCGGTCGCGGCGGCCAGTGCGGGGGTGTTGGTCAGCGCCCCGGTGAAGGCACCGGCGGTCAGAGCCGGACTCAGCCCCAGCAGCGCCCCGGCGCCAATTGCCACCCCTGCGCCCACCAGCAACGTGATGGCGACCAGCGCCACCGCCCGACCCCCGGTGCGCAAGGTGTCGAAGAACGTCGGTCCGCTGTTCACGCCGACGCAGTAGGCGAACAGGACCAAGCCGATCTGGCCGACGATCTCCGGCAGGGCCAGCCGCTCGTCGATGGCTGAGATCGCCAATGCGGAGAACAGGACCGCCGCCGGGCCGATCAGGACCCCACGCACGCGGATCTGCCCCAAGACCGCGCCGATCGCGATGTAGAGGAAGTACAGCAGCACGGTGTGCTCGACCAGCAGCTCCACGATCACGGGATGAACGCTACCCGTGGCGCGTCCGGGGCAGAACTTGAGGCCGATTCCGGCCACTCCTGGCCGGAATCGGCTCGAAGTTCGTCGCGCACCCGTAATCTGGCCGGGTGCGACGTCTCACGCTGGACCAGGCCCGCCGGCTGGCCGTGCGCGCCCAGCGCCTCGACGCCCGCCGCTCGACGCCGCCGCTGAGCCTGCTGCGTCATCTCGGGGCTGTCCAGATCGACAGTGTCAACGTCCTCGCCAGGGCCCACTATCTGCCGTTCTTCTCCCGGCTGACTGGCGACCGGGCCGCCGTCGACACCCTGTTCAACAGCCGGACCACCACCGAGTACTGGGCACACGAGGCGAGCCTGCTGGCTGTGGACGACCGCGCCCTGTTCGCCTGGCGGATGCGCGACTGGCGCGACCACGCGTGGGGCAACGCCCGCCGAGCCGCCGACGAGTACCCCCACTTGCTGGACATGGTCAAAGCCGAGGTCGCCGCCGGACCGGGCACCGCCCGCGACCTGGAGGCCCGGCTCGAGACGGACTTCCCGCGCGACCGCTCGGACTGGGGCTGGAACTGGTCGCTGGTCAAGCGCACGTGCGAGGCGCTGTTCTGGTCCGGTGAGTTGTCCACCCGAGGTCGCAACGCACAGTTCGAGCGGATCTACACCCCCGGCGGCGTCCCCGAGATCGACGACGGCGCGGCCGCCCGCGAGCTGGTCCGGCGCAGCGTCGTGGCCTGCGGGGTGGCCAACCGTCGCACCATCCGGGACTACTTCCGGCTACCCCCGGCCGTGGCCGACCTGCGGGATCGTGGCGGCGACAACTGCTGGCGATATCGAGCAGGTCGAGGTCGACGGCAGACCCTGGCTCGCGGCGGCCGACCTCACCGTGCCCCGCCGGGACCAGGGGACCGCTCTGCTGGCGCCCTTCGACCCGCTGCTCTGGGACCGTGACCGGGTGGAGCAGCTGTTCGGCTTCCGGTACCGGATCGAGATCTACACACCCGAGCCGAAGCGCGAGTACGGCTACTACGTGCTGCCGTTCCTGCTCGACGGGAGGTTGGTCGCGCGGGTGGATCTGAAGGCCGACCGACAGGCGGGGGTGCTGCGGGTACGCGGCGCTTTCGCCGAACCGGCCGCACCGGCCCACACGGCGTCGGCGCTCACCGCGGAACTGCAGCGGCTGGCCGGCTGGTTGGGCCTGGGCCAGGTTGCCATCGCGGACAACGGCGACCTGTCGGCGAGCCTGCGGCGGACCCTGTAGCTGCAGGGGCCTACTTGATGTCCAGCTTCGACACGATCCCCGCGTGGTCGGAGTGCCAGTACCCGAAGGACTGGCTGCGGCCGACCACCCAGGCCTTGAGTTTCTTGACCCGCTTCGGGGTGGGGGTGAGGATCTGGTCGACGCGGTTGATGAACTCGGATGCGGAGCCGTTGCGCAAGTCGGCCGAACTCTGGATGCAACAACTCAGTGGACTCCGGGTTCCGATGTCTCGGAAGCCGTTGGCCATCAGCACCGCATACGCCTGATGGTCGCCGGGGCGGTTGGTGCGCACGTCGGAGTTGAGGTCGCCCACGGTCACGACCGGACCGGACACCGCCTTCATGGCGCGCGCGAACTCTTTGGCCTGCCGTGCCCGGATGCTCGGTACCACGCTTTGGCTGTCCAGCGCTTCGAAGTGGGTGTTCGCGAAAGTGAACCACCGGCTGTCCCCCACCTTTGCGCGAACCGAGTGCCAGCCGCGGATCGCCTTGATGGTCACCCTCCCACCCAGGCTCAGACGCAAGGTGTTCTTGGAACTGTAGTGAGCGGCCTGGACCCCCTTGATCTGCACGTCGGCATCGCTGCGCACCAGGATGGCATTGCGCAGGATCAGTCGGTAGTTCGCGTCAGCCCCGTAGGGCCCGGTGCGGGGGTCGCCGTCGGTGTTCGCGATCGACTCCATGTCGCGCTGCTCCCGGACATCGGCCACTTCATACTGCACAGGACCCTTGTTCACCTCGGCCATCAGCAGATCGAGGTAGTCCAGCACCAGTTCGTCGGACTGCGGCTGGTTGCGCAAGACCGCATCGACGTCGACCGGGCCCTTCAGCCACACCGCCGCTTCCTGCACCCCCACGAGATCGGGCTTGCGAGCCTGGATCTCCTCGGCCAACCCCTTGGCCCGCGTGGGGAAGTTCGTCGCCAAAGCATCCTTCACGGCCTTCGCCGTGAGTTCGGCAACCTGATTCATGTTGGTCGCGGCGAACAGCGGACGCAGGCCCGCACCCAGGTAGAGGTTGCGGGTCATCACTGTGACGGAATCTGCATGTGCCACGCCGGCGCCGGCGCCACGCCTGTGAAGGATACGACCCCCGCGACCAGCGCGACCAGAACTCGCTTCATGTCTCCACGATACGCTCGCGGGGTCTTGCGCTCGTCTCGTTCGGGTATCGATCCGGCATAGGTGGCACGCGACGCCGGTGGCATCACACGGCCCTCGCTGCCGAGGAACGCTGAGGGGTTGGACCGGCCGATCTCATCGCCTGGGCTTCTGAGGGCGGCTGGATCTCAGGGGGAGTCAGACCCCTTCCTGCGCGGCGATCCGGCCGCGACTCCACGGCGGCTTCGAGTTCGGCGTAGTCCAACTCGTTCTGGTCGGCGTAGGCCTGCGAGAAATCGGCGATCGCCCGGTCGAAGACCTCGCTGTTCCCGAGGTATCCGGCGATGGCGATCCGGTCACCGGAGCGGGCGTGCGCCTTGGCCAGGGTCCAGGCGCACAACCTTCCGTACATGAACAGCCGGCCGGGGTCGATGTCGTCGACCTCCGCCGAGCCCTTCCAGTCCCGCAGTTGCCGCACGTAGAAATCCCGGGACACCCCGTCGATGGGGCTCACGATCCGGTGCCACCCGAGGAAGATGTCGCTGGTCGACTGCATCAACCGCTGCCCGGCAACCACCCGTTGGCCGGCCTGGCGGTACTCGCTGCGGCCGGTGAACTGCTCGAGCACGGAGGCCTGGGCCTCCTTGGCCTGCAGGAACAAGGGGTCCTCGCTGTCGCGACCGAGCATCAACATGATCCACGCCCGGGTGCCGACACTGCCGACTCCCACCACCTTCAGGGCGGTGTCGACGTAGTCGTACTGGTCCACGAGGTGACGGCGGTCGGTGGGCAGGGTCCGCCGGTAGCCGCTGAGCACACCGCCGACCTCCTTCTCGACGTCCAGTCGCCGCCAGGTCGTCCCGCTGCTCGGCCATCTGCTCCAGACGCATGATCAGCGGTGGCTGGTGGATGATCTGCCGTCGGCCGTCGACGACCTCGGTGAGTTTGCCCAGCGCCTGCATCGAGTCCCGAGTGCGTGCCTTGGCGATCGCCTTCTGGGTCTTCTTGACCAGCTTCTGGCGGCCGGCCCCGTCGCAGTTGCTCGAACTCCGCCTCGAAGTCCAGTCGCACGTACCAGAGTTCCAGGTTCTTCATCTGCGCGAAGTTGGCCATCGCCATCCGGTAGGCCTCGGTGGCTCCGAGCAGGACCCGGCGGCGCTGTTCGGCTGTGTGCCCGTTGGCCCGGCCGGCGATCTCCAGGCTCGCGACGAGCCGCTTGACGTCCCACTCCCACGGACCGGGCGCCGTTTCATCGAAGTCGTTGATGTCGAACACCAACCGGCGTTCCGGTGACCCGAACACCCCGAAGTTGGACAGGTGGGCGTCCCCGCAGGCCTGCACCCGCAGCCCCGAATCGGGGGTCGTGGAGAGATCGGAGGCCATCACCAGCGCCGCCCCGCGGTAGAACGTGAACGGCGAGACCAGCATGCGGCCGTACCGGATGGGCACGAGTTCCGGGACCCGGGAGGCGGCCTGCAACTCCAACAGCGCCACCGGATCGCGATCCGGGGCCGGCGTGAACGCGGCATGGCTGGAGCGGGGAACGGCCTTGCGCGCGGCCTTCCCGCGCGCGAATCGCTCCTGCGGTGTCAGGTGGGCGGTCTTGCGGCGAGGTGCGGGCACGGCGTTTCCTCTCGTCAGCTTCGGCTCGACTGCCAATCCTGACCGGTCGCGGCCCGGCATGCGTCGACAGCGGCATGCACGGTCGGGTAGTACCGGTCGGTCGGGATCTCGGGATTCAAGCCATAGGCATCGAGTTTGGCACGGACGCCGGTCTTCAGCTCGGCCATGACGAAATGCCGCTTCCGGTGGTCGAGCGCCGCGACCAGGTCGTCCAGCATGTCGCAGGCGGTGGTGTCGACGTCGGTGATCGCCTCGGCCGCCACGATGATCCAGCCACCGTCGGGCAGTCTGTCGGCGGCTGCCATGACAGTCTCCCGGAACGTCCCGGAGTTCGCGAAGATGAGCGGCGCATCGAAGCGCAGAATCGTCGACCCGGCCAGCGGCACCGCATCGGGGTAGCTCGCGAGGTCGTGGAACCCGCGCAGATCGGGCACCTTGCCCAGTTCCGCCTGGCTCGGCCGCCACACCCGGCGGAAGACGTTGGCCACCGAGAGCATGACCGCCAGCAGGATGCCCGGCAACACCCCGAGCAGGGCCACGCCCAGGAATGCCGTCATGGACAAGACGAAGTCGGTGCGGCGCTGGTGCCACAAACGGCGGGTGGCCGGGATGTCGGCCAGCGAGAACGCAGCCGTGATGACGATCGCACCCAGGGTCGGTTGCGGGAGGGTCGCGAACAGGCCCGGCACCGCCAGCAGCATGGCCGCGATCACCCCGGCGCCGACCACCCCGGTCAACTGCGACCTGGCCCCGGACTGCTCGGCGACTGCCGTGCGCGAACCGCTGGTGCTGACCGGGAAACCCTGGAAGAACCCGGCGGCGATGTTGGCCGCGCCGATGCCCACCATCTCCCGGTCGCCGTCGACGAGTTCGCCCCGGCGGTCGGCGAACGAGGTGGCGGTGGAGATCGTGTCGGTGAGTGCCACCAGCGCGATGCCCAGCGCGCCGGCGATCAGTGGCAGCATGTCGGCCAGCCCCACCGCGGGCAACGTCAACTCCGGCAAGCCCTGGGGCAGGACCCCGACCAGTTTCACGCCCTCGTCGCCGAGATCGAACGCGACGGAGACGGCCATGGCGAACAGCACCGCGATCAGCACCGAAGGGATCTTGGGCAGCCAGCGGTTGAGCACCAGGATGAGCACCAGCGAGGCGAGCCCGATCGCAGCCGCTGCCACCACCACCTCACCGGCAGCGACCCCTTGCACGAAGCCCGACCAGCTCGCCGATGAAGCCGTCGGCATCCACGGAGAAGCCCAGCAACTTGGGCAACTGACCCACGACGATGGTCAGGGCCAGGCCGTTCATGTAGCCGAGGATCGTGGGCTTGCTCAGCAGGTCCGCGACGAAGCCCAGTTTCCCCGCACCGGCGCCGACCATGATCAGCCCGGTGAAGATGGCGAGCATGGACGCCAGCGCGACGGCCCGGGCGGGATCGCCGTCGGCACCGGCCAGCGGCAGGATCGTGGCCGCGATCATCGGCCCCAGCGACGAGTCGGGACCCAGCACCAGCACTTTGGACGGCCCGAACACGGCATAACCGATCAGGCACAACACCGATGTGTACAGCCCCGTGACCGCGGGCAGGCCGGCCAGTTCGGCGTAGGCCATCCCCTGCGGTACCAGCAGCGCCGACAGGACCAGGCCGGCGATGACGTCGCGGGCCAACCACCCTCGCTGATACGTCCGGACCGCCGTGATGCCGGGCACCCACCGGACCACGCCACTACTCACCGGACCGTGCCCCCACCGGCCTTCCCGCCGCCACATCGGCCAGGGCCATGACGCTCAGGCCGCGGGCACGACGCTTCTCTGCGGTCTCGATGCTCTCTGCCGGAACCAGCAGGTGCAGACCCGCGGGATGGATGCGGAACTCCAGGGGCGTGGCGAGGTCCAGTGCCTCGCCGTCGACCCCGGCCAGTGCCCGTCCTGACTTCGAGCGGACCTCGAACACCTCCGCGTCGAAAACGAACAGATTCGGGTCCCGCTTGCCCAGGCCGAGTGTGGCGCGCGCGACCAGCCGCCCGGCTTCGGCACCGGTGGAAGCGGTGACCGCCAGCACTCCCAGTTGGCCGGTGTCCATGGCCCGCCGCTGGGAGATGTCGAACGACGGCCCCAGGACGTACGGGTTGTTGGACACCATCACCAGGAATGCGCCATCGACCTCGCGGCCGTCGGGAGCGGTGAACTGCAGATCGAACGGCTCCGCCTGCCGACCGAGCAACTCCGGGAGTTTGGTCTCGGTCGTCTCCTTCTTGGCGTCGCGGTAGTCGTCGTCCTGCACGATCGTCGCGTACACGCCGAGCGACACGTTGTTGACGAACAGCCGGTCGCCGACGGTCGCGTAGTCGACCCGCCGGGACACGCCGTCGCGCAGCGCCACCATCCCCTTGCGGGGGTCCTCCCGGTCGAACCCGAGGTCGAGCGCGAAGTGGTTGCGGGTGCCTGCACTGATGCAGACGAACGGGATGTCGTGCTCGATCGCGATCGAGGCCACCAGTGCTTGGGAGCCGTCGCCGCCGGCCATCCCGATGCAGTCGGCACCCGCGGCGATCGCGTCGCGGGCCAACTGCGCCAGATCCAGGCCCGGCTCCAGCAGCACCACCTCGACGCCCATCTGCTCGGCCATCGGGATCAGGCCGAACTTCTCGACCTTGCCGCCGCCGGACTTCGGGTTGCAGATCAGCACCGGGCGCTCCGGACGCACCCGACCCGCGCGAAGACTGTCGATCTCGTGCAGGTCCCGGACCAGGGCCGCGCGGGCTGCGGCCACGGCCACTACCAGGCTCAAGAGCACTGCTGCCAGGCGCCACAGCCCGGCGGAACCGTCGGTGAAGGCCCGCAACATCGCCCAGGCGATGACCCCCACCCCGACCACGATGCCGCCGATGCCGATGGCCCTGCGCGGGTTCTGCTCGGTGGCCAGCCACCAGCCCCCGGAACCGACCAGCGCCAGTCCGATGAAACTGCCGACCAACAGGACCGGTTCCCGCAGGAGGAATCCGATCAGCAGCACGATTGCGATCAGCAGCGCGACCAGCGCCACGACGGCCAACACCCGCCGCCCCGCGGATGGCGCAGAGTTCGATTCCATGTCAGATCCTCCTCGCCGGGTCCGGCAAGTGCCAGCGTCCCCCAGGAAGATTGTCACAGCCTCGCCCATCACGGGTGGTCGGGGCGACGGAAAGGCCAAGTCCCGGCGTCAGCCGCCGATGCGCTTGAAACTCGTGGCCACCGGCCCGCTTTTCGCGTCGATCGTCACGGTCATCAGGTCCTCGTCGACAAGCACGAACTTCCACCCGGGATCGGCGGTGTACTCGGTATCGGTCACCTTCGTCGCGGACTTCGTGACGTTGATGTCACCACTGACCACCTTCACCGGGTAGGCGCCCTCCGTGGGCGCGTCCACCACCAACGAGATCTTGTCCCCGCCGGTCGATTCCCACTGCCCGACGAAGGGCTCCTGCCTCGGCTCCGAACCCGAACTGCATCCGGCCAGCACCAGGGCGAACAGCATCACCACTACTGCAACGATGAACCTTCTCATGGCCCCCCCAAGGGTTTCGTAGGTCCCGCTTCCAGCGTAGACCTCGCGGCCGGTGGGGATGAGCGCCCACCGGTCAAGGAGGGCGTTTCCGTGCAGGCGTGAGCCAAAGGCCAGTTGGTGAGCCAGAATCGCCCCGATTCTGACTCACGGGCTGGCTCTTGGCTCACGGCTGCATCCCGCCGACCACGAGTGTTGCGCGGTTGTTCCCCGCCGACCACCAGTGTTGCGCGGTTGCTGGATTCCGACCTCCAGAACCAGCAACCGTGCAACAGTCGTCCCTCCAGACCACCAACGGCGCAACACTCGGCGCACTCACCAGCTAGGCGTCGTGCGGGCTGTGCACTTGGTGGACCGTGGACCGGCGTGCGGGGCTTCCCCAGCGACCCGGAACGGCGTGACGCCGCTCACACCCCGATCTCGGCCGCCAATGCTGCAGCCAGCACATCCAGGCCCTCAGCCAGCAACTCGTCGCTGATCACCAGCGGCGGCAGCAGCCGGATGACGTTGCCGAAGGTGCCGGCGGTCAGGATCACCACACCCTCCTGGGCGCAGCGCGCGGCGATCGCCTTGGGCAGGGCGGGCAACGGCTCGAGCGTGCCGGGCTCGGCGAACTCGATGGCCACCATCGCGCCCCGGCCGCGGATCTCGGCGATGACGTCGAACTCCGCCGCCAGTGCCGACAGCTTCTCGACCATCAGGGCTCCGAGCTCCCGCGCGCGCTGGGCAAGGTTCAGTTCCTCCATCGTGGCGATCGAGCCCATGGCTGCCGCACACGCGACCGGGTTGCCGCCGTACGTGCCTCCCAGACCACCGACGTGGACGCTGTCCATGATCTCCGCCCGGCCGGTGACGGCTGCCAGCGGCATACCGCCGGCGATACCCTTCGCCGTCGTAATGACGTCCGGGACCACACCTTCGTGGTCGCACGCGAACCACTCGCCGGTTCGGCAGAACCCGGTCTGTACCTCATCGGCGATGAAGACGGCCCCGTTGTCCGTGCACCACTGCTGCAGCGCCGGCAGGAATCCGGGCGCCGGGACGATGAAGCCGCCCTCTCCCTGGACCGGCTCGATCATGACGGCGGCGACGTTCTCGGCGCCGATCTCGAACTCGACTTTCTGGATGGCCTTGCGGAAGGCGACCTGACCGTCGAGTCCGTCGCGCAGCGGGTACGACGTCGGCACCCGGTAGATCTCCGGGGCGAACGGGCCGAACGAGTGCTTGTACGGCATGTTCTTGCCGGTCATGCCCATGGTCAGGTTCGTGCGGCCGTGGTACGCGTGCTCGAACACGACCACCGCCGGACGCTTGGTGAAGGCCCGGGCGACCTTGATGGCGTTCTCCACGGCCTCCGCCCCGGAGTTGAACAGGGCCGACTTCTTGTGGTGGTCGCCCGGAGTGATCTCGTTGAGCTTCTCGCAGACGTCGATATAGGGCTCGTAGCCCGCCACCATGAAGCAGGTGTGGATCAGTTTGTGCGCCTGCTCCGCGATGCCCGCCACGACCTTCGGGGCGCTGTTGCCGACGTTGACCACGGCGATACCCGCACCGAGATCGATGAACGAGTTCCCGTCCACGTCGACGATCACGCCGCCACCGGCTCGGTCGGCGTAGATGGGCACCGCCGCACCGAGGGCGGAGGACACCGCCGTCGTGCGCCGCTCGGCCAACGCCTGCGACTTGGGTCCGGGAATGTCGGTGACGACCTCACGCTTCTGGGGCAGGTCGGGGCCGAATGCGTCGGTCATACTGTGCGCTCCTCCATCTTCCATTCTTGGCCGTAGCCATCCTTGAGCAGATCCAGGAACGGCTCGGGCGGCAGTGCTTCCGGACCCAGCACCCCGGCGCCGGACCACGCTCCGGTGGCCAGCAGTTCCAGGGCGACCACCGGGTTCATCGCGGTCTGCCACACGACAGCCTGGGCGCCGTACTCATTCATCGTCCACTCGTTGTCGCTCACGTGGTACAGGTAGACCGCCCGCGGATTGCCGTCCTTACCGGTACCCGTCACGTACAGCCCGGCGCAGGTCTTGCCGGTCATCTTGTCGCCCAGGGTCAGCGGGTCGGGCAGCACCGCCGCGACCACATCGCGCGGGCTCACCTCGTGGTTGTGGACCTTGACCTTCTCGGTGCGGTCGAGGCCGAGTTTGCGCAGGGTCTTGAGCACCTCGATGAACTCGTCGCCGAGGCCGAACTTGAAGGTGACCTTCTTGGCGTCGACCCAGCGGGGCATGAGCAGGACCTCTTCGTGCTCCACGTTGACGCACTCCACCGGGCCGATGCCCTCCGGGAAGTCGAACACCTCGGCGCCGCTGAACGGCTCGGTGGTGTACCAGCCCTTGTCCTTCTCCCAGATGACCGGCGGGTTCAGGCACTCCTCGATGACCGTCCAGATGGAGAAGGACGGGGCGAACTCGTAGCCGTGCACCACGATGTCGGAGGCGTCCCGCACGCCCAGTTCGTCGATCTCGCTGAACAGGTGGTCGGCGGCATACCGTGCGAACACGTCGACCATTCCCGGCTCCACGCCGATGCCGACCAACGCGAGCCGCCCGTTCTCCTCCCAGGTCCGGGCGAAGGCGAACTGGTCGTCGCCCAGCTTGATGCCGGTGAGTTCGTAGGGCTTCTCCGGGTGTTTGCTGGACAGGCTCATCGCCGTGTCGAGGTAGTCCGCACCGGCCAGGAACGCCCCCTCGAAGATGCTCATCACGAACCGCGGGTCGACCACATTGAGCACGTGGGTGATCTGGTGAGTGCGGCATGCCTGGGCCACGGCTTGGGCGTCGGAGGCGTCGATCTGGATGGCACTGAACCGGGGATCGGCGATACGTGCCGCCAACTCCCGGGCCCGGTCGCCGTCGTAGTCGGCGATGACGACCTGCTCGTAGAAGTCGCGGCGGGCGGCGATCAGAGCAGCAGAGGAGCCGACGCCGCCGGCGCCGACGATGAGGATGCGCATGGGACTCCTTGGGGATTTCATCCAGGGTACGGTTTCCGCACTGTTCCTCGCAATACGCACGCGAAACCGTAGGTTGAAGCCAGTTCGCACCGCAGATCGATGACTACCAAGTGGCCGCCGTTGTTGCAGGTGGGCGGAATCAGCGCTGGGCCCGCCGCGCCGCCGGCAGCACGAAGGGCCGCCCGATCACTCGAGCGGCCCTTCGCGGGCCCGCTACTGCCTCGAGGGAACTCATCACGTGCTTGATGCGGGTGTAGTCCTCGAACCCGTACATCGAGAGGTCCTTGCCGTACCCGGACTGCTTGTAGCCGCCGTGGGGCATCTCCGCGACCAGCGGGATGTGCGTGTTGATCCACACCGTGCCGAAGTCCAGTGCCTTGGCCATCCGCAACGCGCGGCCGTGGTTCTCGGTCCACACCGAACTGGCCAGGCCGTAGACCACACCGTTGGCCTTCGCGATGGCATCCGCTTCGTCGGTGAACCGCTGCACGGTGATGACCGGGCCGAAGATCTCGTTCTGGATCATCTCGTCGTCCTGCTGGAGGTCGATCACGACGGTGGGCTCGAGGAAGTAGCCGCGGTCGCCCTCCCGCGTGCCACCCGCCGCAACGTTGGCGTGGCCGGGCTTGCGCTCCAGGAAGCCGAGCACCTTCTCGAACTGCGCGATGTTGTTCAACGGCGGCACCAGCGCGTCCTCGTCCGTCGGGCCGTTGGCGAAGGTCGTCGACGTCGCCCGGGCCTGCTCGACCAGGGCGGCGACGAAGGCGTCGTGCATGCCGTCCTGCACCATCACCCGAGTGGCGGCGGTGCAGTCCTGCCCGGCGTTGAAGTACCCGGCCACTGCCAGCCATTCGGCTGCCTTCTCCGGGTCCGCGTCGTCGAACACCACAACCGGCGCCTTGCCGCCCAGCTCGAGGTGCACGCGCTTGACCATCTTGGAGGCCTCTTCGGCCACCTGCATCCCCGCCCGCACCGAGCCGGTGATGGCAGCCATGTCCACGCCGGGGTGGGCCACCAGCGCGCGGCCGGTGTCGCGGTCGCCGGCGATGACGTTGAAGACGCCGGGCGGCAGGATCTCCGCCTCGGCGATCATCTGCGCGAGCCGCGCGGTGGACACCGGGGTGGTGTCGGAGGGCTTGAGCACGACGGCGTTGCCGGCCGCGATCGCCGGGGCGAACTTCCAGACGCCCATCATCAAGGGGTAGTTCCACGGGGTCACCTGGGCGACGACGCCGACCGGTTCGCGACGGATCATGGAGGTGAAGCCCTCCATGTACTCGCCGGCAGCGCGGCCCTCGAGCACGCGGGCGGCACCGGCGAAGAACCGGATCTGGTCGATCATCGGCGGGATCTCCTCGGCCATGGTGACCGGGATCGGCTTGCCGGTGTTCTCCGACTCCAGCGCCACCAGCTCGTCGGCGTTGCGCTCCACGAGGTCGGCGATCGCGAGCATGGCCTTCTGCCGCACCGACGGGGTGGTGTCGCGCCACTTCAGGTACGCCTCCCGGGCTGCCAACACCGCCAAGTCGACATCGCCTTCGGTGGACACCGGCGCCTGACCGAACACTTCCCCGGTGCTGGGGTTGACCAGGTCCAGGGCATCTCCCCGACCCGTCTCGGTCACACCATTGATGACGTTCTTGACCTCGAGCATTACCTCTCCAATCGACGACTGGGTTCAGACTAACCGCAACCGGCGCCCGCTGTCCCTACTCCGTTCAGCCCCAACCCTACGGATTCAGCAGTCTCGGGAGGCCCCATCTACGAAAAGCATTGCGATGGCAGTCGACCTACGTCAGAATCACTTGGTGAGCGAAATGACCTTGGACGACACCAACCGCGCCATCATCCGGTTGCTGCAACTCGACGGCCGTCGCGCCTACGCCGACATCGCCAAGGAGGTCGGCCTGTCGGAGGCCGCAGTGCGGCAGCGGGTGCGGCGACTGCTCGACGCGGGCGTCATCCAGATCGTGGCCGTCACCGACCAGATCCAGATGGGCTACCCGCGCGCGGCGATGATCTCGATCAACGTCGACGGTGACGTGCAGGCCGCCGCCAAGCTGATCGCCGACATCGACGAAGTGGACTACCTGGTCTCGACAGCCGGCGGCATCGACCTGCTGGCCGAGGTGTTCGCGACCGATGACCAGCACCTCTACACACTGCTCAACCGGATCCGCGGCATCGATGGCGTGCGGCACGCGCAGACGTACATGTACTTCAAGATTCACAAGCAGACCTACCACTGGGGGGCGAAATGACCAGCACACCGCAACTGGTCACCGAGGGCGGCGCCGACCCGATGGCGGAGGTGGCCAGGCGCCACCTGTGGATGCACTTCACCCGGCACTCCACGTACGAGCACGGCGAACATGTGCCGATCATCGTGCGCGGGGAGGGTGCCTACATCTGGGACGACCAGGGCCGCAGATACTTCGACGGGCTGTCGGGGTTGTTCACGGTCATGGTCGGCCACGGCCGCGAGGAGATCGCACAGGCCGCCGCCGACCAGGTCCGCACACTCGGGCACTTCCCGATCTGGTCGTACGCGCACCCGAAGGCGATCGAACTCGCCGAACGCCTCGCGCACCTGGCGCCGGCAGACCTCAACCGCGTGTTCTTCACCTCCGGCGGCGGCGAGGCCGTGGAATCGGCGTGGAAGCTGGCGAAGCAGTACTTCAAGATCATGGGCAAGCCCACCAAGTACAAGGTCATCAGCCGGGCGGTCGCCTACCACGGCACGCCGCAGGGCGCGTTGAGCATCACCGGCATCCCCGAGGCGAAGTACCCGTTCGAACCGCTGGTACCCGGCACCCACAAGGTCCCGAACACGAACTTCTACCGCACCTCCATCCACGCCGACGACGAGGTGGCCTTCGGCCGCTGGGCCGCTGATCAGATCGCCGTGGCCATCGAGCTGGAGGGCCCGGAATCGGTCGCCGCTGTGTTCCTCGAGCCGGTGCAGAACTCCGGCGGGTGCTTCCCGCCGCCACCGGGATACCTCGAGCGGGTCCGGGAGATCTGCGACACCTACGACGTGCTGTTCGTGGCCGACGAGACCATCACCTCGTTCGGCCGGATCGGTGACTACTTCGCCATGAACCGCTTCGGCGTCCAGCCGGACATCATCACGTGTGCCAAGGGCATGACCTCCGGCTACGCGCCGATGGGCGCCATGATCGTGCACGACCGCTTGTTCGAGCCGTTCCTGCAGGGGAAGAACACGTTCCTGCACGGCTACACCTGGGGCGGGCACCCGGTGGGGGCCGCCGTGGCGCTGGCGAACCTCGACATCATGGAGTCCGAGGGCCTCATGACCCATGTCCGGGAGAACGAGCAGGCCTTCCGCAACACGCTGGAGAAACTCACAGACCTGCCGATCGTGGGCGACGTCCGCGGCGCCGGTTACTTCTACGGCATCGAGATGGTCAAGGACAAGCAGACCAAGGAGACGTTCAACGACGAGGAGTCCGAGCGACTGCTGCGCGGGTTCCTGTCGAAGGCGCTGTTCGACGCCGGCCTCTACTGTCGCGCCGACGATCGCGGCGACCCGGTCATCCAGTTGGCGCCGCCGATCATCTGCGACCAGCAGCACTTCGACGAGGTCGAGTCGATCCTGCGCACGGTGTTGAAGCAAGCCTGGTCGATCCTCTGACGGCTGCGAGCGTACGCGTCACCGGCTGGCCTCACCATGGTCGCGGAGCGCTCCTCACCGCCCGACTGGGGCGGTTCAGCGCGATCGCAGGTGCTGCCCGTGCAGTTGAGCGCTCGGTCGCATCACCAGTGCGGCGCGCCCCACTCTGACCGTGGACGCGCGCGAACGCCACGACCGTGGTGCTGCCGCTGCACGGCAACGGCGTGACCTGCAACTTACCACCTCGACCACGAGCGCAACACCCTCCCGCCAACAGCCACCCGGAGACTCGACACCGTCGCAACCCCGAACGCTAGCCGCAACGCCGATCGCCGCACACCGAAGCGCCGCCAGTCCGGCGCACCCCAGCGCCGCGTCAGTCGTGCGGCGGGAACCGCCGGCGCGCCGCCTCGACCACGGCGTCGAACTGCTCGCGGGACAGGTTGCCACCCTCGCGGCGCACTGCCTCGGCATTGACTGCCAGCGGCCGGGCGATGTTCACCCAGGACGGCCGATGGTCCTGGTCCCACTCACCCGATCCGATCAGCACCCACTCATCGTCGTCGGTGCGGTCCTTGCTGGACAACAGGAAGCACACCATGTCGCCGGGCTTGTCGACCGCGCGGCCGACGATCGCCAGCGGCCGGTCCTTGCCCTGGGTGGTGTCCTCCTCGAACGGCACCCAGGCCCACACGACCTCACCGGGGTCGGGCTCGTGATCGGCCTCGGGGGCGTACTCCGGGATCGCGGGCCCACGGTAGTCGAAGGACCCGCCACGCATGGGCCGGGGATCTGCGTCCTGCTGCATATGGCTCCTACTTCGGGTTGATCAGTTCGAGGCTGACCTCGACGCTGATGGGGGTGCCTGTCGCGCCGGTGCGTTCGCCGGTGAATCGGCCCCTACCTGCAAGGGTGTCATACTCGCCGGTCCCGCCGATCACCTCCGTCTCCCCCGAATAGGCCGATCCTGCGCCCTGGGCGCCCTCGGTCGACACGCCGGTGATGCGCAACCCGATGTCACCCTCGGCGGACATCAGAGTGACGAAGCCCTCGAAGGTCCCGTTGCCTTTCACGTAGTCGTTGGCCACGAGCATCTCCGCCCGGAAGCGGTTGTCGAGGAAATCGGCCTCACCGGCGTACTTCGACCACCCATACGTCTTCTCGGAATCCTCCCCGACGACGTGGAAGATGCTCTTGCGCGACTCGAACGTCGTGTCGAACTGCTGGGTGCGCTTGGTCGGCGGGTCCGGCGACTCCGAGGGGGCGGGCGGTGGCGTGCTGGCACATCCAGCCAGCAGCACAGCCAGCAAGGCGATGGCGACACGCACTCTCCGAGCCTGCCATGCCCGGGCAACCGCCGCTACCACGGCGCTACGTCTCGAGCACCGTCTCGCCCACGTAACCCCCCGGCTGGCATCCCGGGAAGCACGCGAACAAGGCGCTGCCTTCGGCCACCGTGAAGGCATTGAGCGCATCCCCCACATCGAGCCGGGCCTGGATGGGGATGAAGCCGGTGCGCGGATCGGCCTGCCAGGCCATGAAGAGCAAACCGGCGCCGACTGCACCGTCGTCGTAGGAGAAGGAGCGGCGCTGGATCCGGGCGCCGCGGGTGTTATCGGGGTTCGACAGCCGCACGTGAGCGGTCGACGGGATCACCAACTCCCGCTGGCTGGTCTGCGCCGACAAGTCGACCGGATCGGTCTCCTCGGTGCCGTTGAGCGGCGCGCCGGAGTCCTTGAACCGACCGATGACGGCCTCCTGCTGCTCGACCGACTGCGCGTTCCAGGCATCGAGGTCCATCCGGATCCGTCGGACCGCGACGTAGGACCCGCCGCGCAGCCACTCGGGCTGGGTGTCGGCCGACCACAGGACTTGGTCGTGCCGCGGGTCCTCGGGCGGCAGGTTCGCGGTCCCGTCGACCTGTCCCATGAGGTTGCGCCGGGTCGGCGAGGAGAAGCCGCGCTGCCACCAGCGGACGTTCGTGAGGTCTGCGGCCGCAGCCACGAGGTGCCGGGCGGCGGTGGCCGCGATGACCGCATCGTCGGCACCCACCTGCAGGAACAGGTCGCCGCCGGTCCAACGCTTCTGCAACTGATCCTTGCTGAACGCCGGCAGCGGCGCCAGGCCATCGGGCTGCAACCGCTCGAGCCCGAGTGCGGGCAGGAATCCCGGCCCGATACCCCAGGTCGCGGTCAGCCGGGCAGGCACCGCGAACAGGTCGGCATCGGCGGTCTGCGCGAACATCGTCGAGACCATCGCCGTCCACGGTCCGGAAGACCTCGCGCACCTGGCCGGCACTTCTCGTGGTCAGGTCCAGGGCAACCACCTCGACCCGCGCCTGCGCCGGGGTGGCGATGCCCGCCTGGTGCGGACCGAAGAACTCCGGTTGCTCGTCGTCGGTGTTCTGCCGTTCGGCCCAGACGAGACCACCGCCGACCGCGGCGGCGGTCCCGGCCAGGACTCCCCCAGCCAGGACCGCACGACGCGAGACGCTCATGACGACGGCGAGGCTTCCATCTCGCTGTCCATGTCCATCGAGCCCTCATCCATCGTCGCGTCGTCGGGGTTCATCCCCTCCCGGGCTTCGACGGGTGCAGTGACCTCGACGGTTTCACCGTTCGGACAGGTTCAGCGTGATCGTCACCTCGTCGCCGACCTGCCAATCGCCGGTCACCTCCATCAGCATGACGTGGTAGCTGCCCGGCTTGAGTTCGACAGCTGCCGCCCGCGGGGACCTCCAGGCCACCCGGCACCTCCTGCATGACCTCCTTGTTCCCCTCCTTCACGAACTCGTGGACCTGCACCATTCCCACGTCGGGCGCGGAGCCACCGGTGATCTTCACCGACTCGGACCCCGAGTTCGAAACCAGGCCGAACATCGCGGAGGTGTCCGACGCCGGCTGCGGGATGTACGCATCCGTGACGGTCACAGTCGCCTCCGTCGCCGGCGAACTCGACTCGGTCGTCGTGCCCGAGTCGCTGGAACAGCCCGCGAGGGCCAGGGCGCCGGCCGCAGCCACCGCCATCATCAACTTGCGCATACTCTTCCCTTTCGTTGTGGATTTCATTGCTCTTCGACCAGCCGTTGCAGATCGTGGGCGACATCCTCGGGCTGGAAACCGGAGGTGAAGATCAGGTCGGACTGGTCGTCGTTGTCGAAGAGGATCACCTGCGCCCCGTGCTCGACCGTGACCGTGCCGTCAGGGTTCGTCACCGGCGGGTCGATGAAGATCCCGACGGTGTCGGCGGCGGTCTTGATGTCCTTGAAGTCCCCCGTCAGACCGGTGATGCCGTCCCACGAGAAACTGTTGAGCCACTTGCCGATGGCCTTCGAGGTGTCGCGCTCGGGATCGGTGGTGATGAAGACGACATCGATCTGCTCGGCCACGTCGGGCGGCAGCGAACCCATCGCCACGCTGAGGTCGGCCATCGTGGTGGGACAGACGTCCGGGCAGTGGGTGTATCCGATGTACAGGGCGGTGACCCGCCCCTTGGTGTCCTCGGCGATGTTGAACGGCTTGCCGTTGGTGTCTGTCAGCGTGACATCGGGCTTGGGCAGCGGCTGGTCGAGAGTGGTGCCGACGAATCCCGTGGTGTTGCTCGGCGTGATCACCACCGCAGTGGGTTCGTCCACGGACGAACACCCGGTGAGCAGGACAGCGGCACAGGCCACTGCGTACACCGTCTTCATCTTTGGTCCCTTTCGGCCAGTCGGCGGAGGTTCTCGTTGTAGGCCGCGAGCTCGGTGTCGCCGTCCCGGTCCACGCGGCGGTCGCGGCGGGTCGCTTCGCGGGCGTCGGACCGGGCCCACTGCACAGCCACGGCGATGACCAGCAGCAGCGTCGGGATCTCGGCGATGCCCCAGGCGATGGCGCCGGCGTTGCGGGAGTCGGCCACGAGGTCGGTCAGCCAGGGCGGCTGCACCTGGGAGTACCAGACCGAACCGAAGGCGGTGTCGCTCATCATGATCGGGACGGCGAAGAACGAGTGCAGGATCATCGCCACCACCGCCAGCAGCAACCGGCTCCAGTGCGGCAGGTTGCGCGGCAGCGGATCGGTCTGGATGACGACCCACGCGAACAGATAGCCGGCTGCCAGGAAGTGCAGCTGCATCGCCACATGGCCAACATGGCTAGACATCAGCCACGAGAACAGCGGCGTGTAGTACAGGCCGTAGAGCCCGATGGTGAACACGAACAAGGCCCACAGCGGATGCGTGACGAATCGCGCCAGCGGGGTGTGCATCCCCCAGACGATCCACTCCCGCGGTCCGCGGCGGCCGCCAGTCGCCGCCGGCAGCGCCCGCAGAGCCAGTGTCAGGGGCGCCGACATCGCCAACAGGATGGGCGCGACCATCGACATCACCATGTGCGAGAGCATGTGCCAGGTCATGCTGACCATGGCGTACGTGGCCACCCCGGCGTTGGTCGCCCAGAGGACGAACAACCAGCCCAGCGTCCACGAGATGGTGCGCAACACCGGCCATCGGTCGCCGCGCCGGCGAAGCCGCACGATACCCGCCCAGTACAACCCGACCCCGAGGATCGCCAGGCCCAGGAAGAGGGGTTCGGTCCGCCAACCGAAGATGACGTTCATCGCAGTGGGCGGCGGCGGGAACGCGAATCCCAGCAGGGTCTCGCCGCTGGTGGGGTACTCGATCGCCACCCGCGGATAGGGGGTCTGCGTCAGGGCGACCCCGATGCCGGCGGCAGCCGCCATGAGCAGCGCCTCGATGCTCGCGAACCGCACCAGAGTTGGCCGCGCTTCCAGGCCCGCCCCGACGACCTTGGTCTGCACGGTCCTGGCGATGACCAGCAGGGTCGCCAACAGGACCACCTTCAGCATGATGAGAATGCCGAACGACGTCGTCCACAACTCGGAGACCGCATTCATCCGGGCGAACGCCGCCCCCAGCCCGGAGATCGTCAGGAACACCACTGAGACTGTGGCCACGGTCCGGAAGACCGGCAGGCTACGCATGGTCCCGGGGTCGTTGCGCACGGCGTGGAACAGGATCACCGACAGGCCGCCGACCCACCCCGCCATGGACAGGGCGTGGACGACATCCGAGGTCATCGCCACCCCATGCGAGCCCAGGGAGGAGGCGTGGCCGGTCAGAGCCGGCAGCGCAACGCCGATCATGGCCGCCACCATCGAGGCTCCCGCCCCGGTCACGGTCGCTGTGAATACGCACGCCACCGCGATACCCGCGGCCAGTATTGCCACGAGCAGGAACGCGCGGACGGAGTCCACGTCCCACGCGTACGTCCCGATCACGTCCGGGGTCAGTGTCTGGGACAGCGGCAGGCCGAGTGCCCAGGCCAACGACCAGGCGGCCGTGGCCAGACTCGCCACGGACCAGACGGCCGCCACCCAGCCGGCCCGGACGACGTCGCCGCGACCCACCTGCGACAGCACACCCTTGCGGCCCTGCGGCCCGAGGACCGCGGCGTACAACAGCAGGCCGACGGTGAGCACCGCCGCTGCCGTGGCCACCGTTCGAACGATGGGCAAACCCGCGCTGACAAGCGGGCCGGGGCCCACGATCTCCTCAGCGGCGGACTCAGCGGTGCCCCCGCCGACGACCAGACCGACCAGCAGCCCGCCCACGAGCGCCAGCCCCGCGGGCACTGCCCAGCGGAGTTGGGATCCTGCTCGGGAGCGGACGGCGGTATCAGTCGGCACGCGATCGCCACACGAAGAAGCCGACGGCCGCCAACGCGACCACGAACAGGGCCGGGAGCAGCAGGTTCATCCCCTGCCCGGACTCATCGTCGGTGGCGGCTGCGGGGCTCGGCGTCGCGGTCACCGGCTCCGGCGATGCCGATGCCGCCTTCGGCTGTGCTGCTTTCACGGTGAACGAGAAGGCACCTTCCAAGGGGTGGCCATCGTCGGCGACTGCACGCCAGGAGACGGTGTAGACCCCGCCGTCGGCGGTCTGCGGCCAGGTTGCTGACACGCGGGTCCCCGAGACCTCGGCGGGACCCAGCCCAACCTTGACTCCCGTATCGTCCTTGGCGACGATCTGGGCCCCTGCGGTGAGCAGGTCCTCGCCGAAGCGCAGTGTCACCTGCTCGGGGGGCGCTGTCAGTGTCTGGCCGTCCTCGGGACTGCTGGAAACAAGATCTGTGTGGGCGGCAGCAGGCGATGCGACAGCCGCGGTGAGGAACACCACGGCGAGCAACGCCCACATGCGCCGGATGGGCGCGGGCATGGGCTACTCCAAAGGCGAAGAGACGATGTGGACAGATCAGCACATGGCTGCGACAGGCGGCGCCCGCCCGTACACAGCGCTGTGGATCCACATCGTCAATGCGGGAGTGCCGCCGGCCACCCGCGCCTGCGCGAACGCCGGCACAGTGGGCAACCCGGCCAGCGCCGTGCGAACCGCCACCCGCCATTGCAGGTAGCGGCGCCGGGCAGCCGCGAACAACCGCGCTTCCCCGTGCCGCAAGAGCACCGCCAGCAGCAGTCCGGCCACCGCGTGC
Source organism: uncultured Actinomycetota bacterium (assembly GCA_963733395.1). Classification (GTDB taxonomy): domain Bacteria; phylum Actinomycetota; class Actinomycetes; order S36-B12; family UBA10799; genus JADKAV01. The sequence continues at coordinate 80,594 of CAVTCZ010000002.1, read as the reverse complement.
GCCCCGAGCATGGCTGAGGAACCGGCATGGGCGTGCCCGGCGGCAAGCAGCAGGTGGGCGGCGAGCTGGACCACGGCCACCGCGCCGACGATGGCTACGAGGCCACGTTCAGTGCGCAGCCAACCATAGGCGGCGAGGGCCGCCATCGCAGTCAGCAGCACCAGCATCACCGGTTCCGTGTGCCCTCCGGCGGTCGCGTGACCAACGGCCGACAGCGCCACGGCGGAGCCCCCCAGCGCGCACGCGCGCACCCAGCGCAGCGGGGATGCCGGGGGTTTCACACCACACAGGCTAACTGAGCAGGGTGGAAGCGAAGTCGGGAACGTGGGTCTGGGTGTCCTTCGGCGGGCGCATGTAGCCGCGCGACGACGGCCGATCCGGCAGCTTCAGCGGCGGTACCGTCACGTCCTCGTACGGCATGGAGGTGAGCAGGTGGTTGATCACATTGAGCCGCGCGGCCTTCTTGTTGTCGCTCTCCACGACGAACCAGGGCGCCTCCGGGATGTCCGTGTGGACCATCATCTCGTCCTTGGCCCGGGAGTACTCCTCCCAGCGGGTGATCGACTCGAGGTCCATGGGGCTGAGCTTCCAGCGCCGCATCGGGTCCTTGAGCCGGGACTCGAACCGGCGCTGTTGCTCCTCGTCGGAGACGCTGAACCAGTACTTGCGCAACACGATGCCGTCCTCGACCAGCAGCCGCTCGAAAAGGGGCGCTTGGTGCAGGAACCTGCGGTACTCCTCCAGCGTGCAGAACCCCATCACCCGCTCGACGCCGGCGCGGTTGTACCAGGAGCGGTCGAACAGGGAGATCTCGCCGGCGGCCGGCAGGTGTGGGACGTAGCGCTGGAAGTACCACTGGGTCTTCTCCCGTTCGGTCGGCGAGGGAAGGGCCACGATCCGGGCGGTGCGGGGGTTCAGGTAGGTGGTCATGCGCTTGATCGACCCGCCCTTCCCGGCGGCGTCGCGGCCCTCGAAGATGACGACCAACCGGGTGCCGGTGGACTTGATCCACTCCTGCAGTTTCACCATCTCGGCCTGCATCCGGAACAGTTCGGCCTCGTACACCTTGTTCTTCAGAGCGGGTGCCTTGTCGCGCTTTGCCATGGTGCACAGCGTAGAGGGCGCCCACCGGCCGTTGCTCTGGGGCGACGTAACGAAACGTCAGGCCGATTCCGGCCACCGATGGCCGGAATCGGCGCGAAGTTCCTCACCCGGTGTACGCGCGGACCTGGTCGATCACGTATTGCGGGTCGTCGATCAGGTCCTCCCAGGTGAACCGCAAGGTATTCCACCCGAGTGCCATCAGCGCATTATGTTTGCGCCGGTCCTTGCGAAACTGCTCCCTGTTGACGTGGAACTCCCAACCGTCGACCTCCACCACCAAGCGGCACCAGTCGAAGACCGCATCCAGCTCCGTCGGTCCGTACCCAGGCAGCACCGTCTTCACGTTGCGACGCCACCCACGGATTCCCGCTGACCGCATGAGGGCCGCGAACCGCCGTTCGGACTCCTCCGGCGAGCCCTTCGAGTAACGGCGGAGCAGTGCCCGCAGTTGTCCGTTGCCATGACAGCCCTTGATCGCCTCGACCTCTCGGCTGAGCCCTTCCAGGGTCAGCAGCCCGGTCTGCAGACCCCTCGCCGCCAGGTCCTGGGCCTGGCTGCGGGGAAGTCGCCGGAGGCAGTCGAGCAATGCCTGTCGCGGCCTCGCCAGTGCCAGATCCTCGCGAATCAGGTGGCTGTGCCGGGGATGGCGCAGCACCACAGCATGCCCGCGGACCTTCCGATCGGCAACCACCCAGGGCACCCGGTCCACGTCCTTGAGCAGTCCGATGTCCAAGAACTCGGCGGCGCTGGGACCGGTCAAGATCACCCAGGGGTGCCGAAGTGCCAGCGCCCGGGACTGGACCCGCAGATCCATGGACAGGCCCGGCAGTGCCAGAACGCCGCCCCCGAGGTCATCCAGGGCACCACGTGCCCGCCACCGTCGCAGCGTGCGTTCCGAAACACCGGCCAGGACGGCTTGCCGCACTGTGAAGAGTCCGTCCTGTCCGCCGGCAAGCCCGAAGATCGCATCCATACGTCCACCGTGGTCGCCCGAATTGGCAGCCGGGCGTCGCGAAAGCAGGTTGTGGACGGCCTCGCGCCAGTTTCCACAAACTTCGGGCCGAAATCGGCCACCGATGGCCGGAATCGGCGCGAAGTTTCGCCGACGTGTCCGACGTCACGTTTACCGGGGCCGCCGCACCGGGTATGCAGGGCATGTGAAGAGCCGCATCGAGTGGATCGACCTGGTGAAGGCGTCCTCCGTGCTGCTGGTGGTCTTCATGCACGCGTCCAACACGCTCGTGGATCTCGGTGGGCCCACCTGGGTGACCACCGCCCTGCTGACCTTCAACCACCTCGTCGAGCCACTGCGGATGCCGGTGTTCTTCCTCGTCTCGGGCATGCTCGCCGCATCAGCCGTCCATCGGCCCTGGCGGGCCACCACCAACCGCACGCTGGGCATGGTCTACCTGTACGTCGTGTGGATGCTGGTGTTCTTCGGCTTCACCGCTCTACTCGGAGCCAGCCACAGCGACCCCCTCGGTTCGATCCTCTTCGCCAAGTCCGGCTACTGGTACCTCTACGCGATGGCGCTGTTCTTCGTCATCGCCCGCCTCCTGCGCAACCAGCCCGCGTGGGCCGTGGTGGCCGGGGCCCTCGTGCTCAACCTGCTGCGCCCCTTCACCGACGAGTTCTTCGGCGGGCTCGTCCCGGGCTCGCTGTACACGTCCATGACGATGAACCTCGGGTTCTTCCTGATCGGCGCCTACTTCAAGGACCTCGTCGGCGATGTGGCCGCGCGAACCCGCTGGCCGCACACGATCGTGCTCGGCGGTGCTGTCCGCCGGGGCCGGCTGGATCTGGCTGTACACCCCCGAAGCCATCGGTCAGAGCTACCTCCCGCTGAGCATCCTCTGGGTCGCCTTCGGGGTGAGCCTGGCCGTGCAGATCACCCGCGACGGCGCACCCGGATGGGCCCGCTACGTCGGTGCCCGCACCCTGCCCATCTACGTGGTGCAGTGGCCGGTGTTGTTCGTGGTCGCCCTGATCCCGGGCAGCTTCTTGACCGCGATCTGGGTGCAGGCGCTGTTCCCCCTGGTCGTGACCGGTGGCGTCGCCGCCTTGGCGCTGGGGCTGCACAACCTGCCCCTCGCCAAGACCCTGTTCACGGCACCGGAGTGGGTCACCGAACCGCACTCGGTTCTGGCCCGCAGTGCCGCAGCCACCCCCGTTTCGGTCACTGCCGGGCGCTGACAGCCCCAGCAGGGCATGCAAGTTACTCGCCAGTAGTATGAGGCTGGGAGGTCTGTATGGATCACATGACTATCCGCCTCATCATCGGATTGTTGCTCGTCGTCGCCGTGGTCGTGCTCGCCGGAAAGCGGGCGCTGACGTTGTTCAAACTGATCACGTCCGGCCAGAAGACGGTCGATCGCCCCGAGAGCCGGCCGGCCGCGCTGGAGAGCCAAGCCACCGAGGTGCTCGGCCAGAAGAAACTGCTGAAGTGGACCGTGCCGGGTACTGCGCACGTGTTCGCGATGTGGGGCTTCATCTTCCTCATCCTGACCATCATCGAGACCCTCGGCGCGGTGTTCATATCCCAGGAATTCGCGATCCCGTTCATCGGACGCTGGCCGATCATCGGTTTCATCGAGGACCTCTTCATCGTGCTGGTCATCGTCGGCCTCGCGATCTTCGCGATCATCCGGCTGCGCACCCAGCCCGCCAAGCAGGGCCGCTACTCGCGGTTCTTCGGCTCACACACCGGTGCCGCCTGGCTGGTCCTGTTCATGATCTTCACCGTCGTCTGGACGCTGTGGGTGTCCCGGGCGGCACAGTTCAACGTCTCCGAGTACACCCTCGAGGAGGGCGAGTACGTGCAGGCCTTCCCCTTCCACGAGTCCGGTGGCGCCTTCGCCACCGACTGGCTGGCAGGCATCCTGTACCCCTTGGGCCTGGCAGCCAACGAGTGGATCGAGACCGTGTTCCTGCTGGTGAACCTCGGGGTCATCTTCGGCTTCCTGATCCTCGTGCTGCACAGTAAGCACCTGCACATCTTCCTGGCCCCGATCAACGTCGGTGCCAAGCGGCAGCCGAACGCCCTCGGCCCGCTGCTGCCGATGTACTCGGGCACCGAGAAGATCGACTTCGAGGACCCGGCCGAGGACGCGATCTTCGGTCGCGGGCGCATCGAGGACTTCACGTGGAAGGGCATGCTCGACATGGCCACGTGTACCGAATGTGGCCGCTGCCAGAGCCAGTGCCCCGCCTGGAACACCGAGAAGCCACTGAGCCCCAAACTCATGATCATGGACCTGCGCGACCACCTGTTCGCGTCCACCCCTTACCTGCTGGCCACCGCCGGCGCGGGCAAGCCCGACGAGATGGGCGAGCGCAACGAGGAGGTCCTGGCCAAGGTCGGCGAGAAGGTCGCCGCCGAGGTCCAGCGGCCGCTGGTCGGCGAGCGTGATTTCGACGAGCTCCGCGAGACCGACGGTTACGACGCCGCCGGCCACCGCAGTCACGAGGGCCCGGTCATCGACACCGACGCCCTGTGGTCCTGCACCACGTGCGGCGCCTGCGTCGAGCAGTGCCCGGTCGACATCGAGCACATCGACCACTTCGTCGACATGCGCCGCAACCAGGTCATGATCGAGTCGGAGTTCCCGGCCGAACTCGGCGGCCTGTTCAAGAACGTGGAGCAGAAGGGCAACCCGTGGGGCATGAACGCCTCCCTGCGCAACGCCTGGATCGAGGAAGTGGACTTCGAGGTTCCCGTCTTCGGGATGGAAGGCGAGGACGAGATCCCCGCCGACGTCGAGTACCTGTTCTGGGTCGGCTGCGCCGGCGCCTACGAGGACCGCGCGAAGGCCACCACCAAGGCCGTCGCCGAACTGCTCAACGAGGCCGGCGTCAAGTACATGGTCCTGGGCGAGGGCGAGACCTGCACCGGTGACCCGGTGCGGCGTGCGGGCAACGAGTTCCTCTTCCAGATGCAGGCCATGCAGAACGTCGAGATGCTCAACGAGATCAAGGCGCGCAAGATCGTCGTCACCTGCCCGCACTGCCTCAACACCATCGGCCGCGAGTACCCGCAGGTCGGCGGCGAGTACGAGGTCGTCCACCACACCCAGTTGCTGGCCAAGCTCGTCGACGACGGCCGGCTCACCCCGGTCAAGCACGTGGACGAGAAGGTCACCTACCACGACCCCTGCTACCTGGGCCGGCACAACCAGATCTACGTGCCGCCGCGCGAACTCGTGGCGGGCGTGCCAGGGGTGACCCTGGTCGAGATGGAGCGCAGTGCCGAGCGGTCCTTCTGCTGCGGCGCCGGTGGCGCCCGGATGTGGATGGAGGAGACGCTGGGATCCCGCGTCAACATGAACCGCACCGACGAGGCGCTGGGCACCGGCGCGACCACGGTCGCCGTGGGCTGCCCGTTCTGCAACGTGATGATCAGCGACGGCGTGACCGCACGGCAGTCCGAGGGGGCCGCCGGCGAGAACGTCCAGGTCAAGGACGTGGCGATCATGCTGCTGGATGCGGTCAAGCACTGACCGCATCCTCCCCATAATCGGGCGCGAGGCCGGACGTCGCGCCCGATTGTGCCGTCCGCGGCCCTGAGAACGGTGTGGCATTCGGGCTCCGGGCCGTGGGGGACTCAGCCGCCCAGAAATGCGGCTCCTGGCGGGCCTAGTGTGGGCACATGCGCACAATCGGCAACATCCTGTGGCTTCTTCTGGCGGGGATCTGGCTGGCCCTGATCTACGCGGTGGCCGGGATCATCATGTTCATCTTCATCATCACGATCCCCTGGGCGATCGGCGCCTTCCGGATGGCCAACTACGCCCTGTGGCCGTTCGGTCGCGCGGTGGTGCCCAAGCAGGACAAGATCCCCGGCACCTGCATCGCAAACGTCCTATGGTTCATCTTCGCCGGGCTGTGGATCGCTGTGGTGCACGCGATCGTGGGCGTGATCCTGTGCATCACCATCATCGGTATCCCGTGGGGGATCGGTTCCTTCCAGATGATCCCCATCGCCCTGGCCCCGCTGGGCAAGGAGATCGTCGACGTGGACGACCTGTCTGCGGGCACCGCGGGCGCCATCTACGCACCCGGGCCGCGCCGAAGTAGCTGCGGCCGGGCGGGTGCCGTGTCCGGATTCGCCCGGTGGATCCCGGGTGCCGCGGGGGATCCGGTACGACGATCGAGCTGCCAACTCGTCCCGTTGCACTGACCCCAAGGATCCGCCCGGCGTGTCCGTGCGACTTCGTCACAGGAGCAGTCCCGGGGGCCGAGCTACTCCCAGGGACCCACTGACGTCTCGAGGTACGCCTCGATCGGGGCCGGTTCGGCGTAGCGGAAGCCCTGCACGTAGCGCACGCCCAGCAGTTCCACCACCTGCGCCTCGGCCGGCGTCTCCACCCCCTCGGCCACGACGTCGCAGTTGAGCGAGGCCGCCACGCTGGTCGCCGCGGTGAGGAAGGCCACGCCGCCTTCGTGCTCGCTGCCGGCCCGGCGCACGAGGCTGCGATCGATCTTCAACAACGACGGCTTCAGGTGTTCCAACCGGGTGAAATTGGAGAAGCCGGCGCCGAAGTCGTCGATGGCGATCCGGAAGCCGGCGGCGCGCAGGCGCCCGAGGTTGGTCTCGGCCTCCGACGTGTCCTGCAACTCCAGCGACTCGGTGACCTCCACCACGAGTTGCGACGGCCGCTGCAGGAAGGGCTCGGAGATCAGATCGTCGACCAGTGGGGCATCGGCGAGTTCCTTGACCGACAGGTTGACGCACACGAAGAAGTCGTCGTCATGGGAGGCGAACCACCGGGGCAGTTCGTGGGCGAGCTGGCGCAGCACGATGCGGCCGAGGGCGATGATCTGTCCGGACTGCTCGGCGAAGGGGATGAATTCCCCCGCCGGGACGGCAACCCCGTCCCGCAGCCACCGCACCAACACCTCGACCCCGGCCATACGCTTCCCGTCGGCCTCGTAGATGGGCTGGTAGTACAGGCAGAACTCCCCCTGCCGCAGCGCGCTGGCCAAGTCATGGCGCAGTCGCGCCTTTGCGACGGCTTCGGTACCGATGTCGGCGTTGAACGGTTCATAGCGGTCACCGCCACGGTTCTTGGCGGCATACATGGCCAGATCCGCGCACAGCAAGAGGTCCTCAGCCCGGCGGGCATCCGCGGGCGCGGCGGCGATCCCGATCGCGGCCGTGACGTGCAGAGTGCTCTCCCCGCTGTGGATCGGCTCGCGAATGCTGGCCAGCAGTCGGTCGGCGACCGCGTTGACGCGGGCCGGCTGGACGTCGTCGCACAACAGGACGCCGAACTCGTCACCGCCGAGGCGTCCGACGTGATCGCCGCGACGGACCTGATGCGCGAGCCGTTCCACCACCTGTCGCAGGACGTCGTCCCCGACTTGGTGTCCCAACTGGTCGTTGATCCCTTTGAACCCGTCGAGGTCCAGCCACAACAACGCAATCTGACCGCCCGCCTCGCGGACACGGGCGATCTCGCGGTGCATGGTGTCGAGCAGGCTGATGCGGGACTCGGCGCCGGTCAGGGAGTCCACCGAAGCCAGTTCGCTGTTGGCCCGATCGATGCGCGAGAGGTTCCAGATCAGCGCCACCAGCAGTGCCGCGACTGCCGTCAGCCATAGCAACCGGCTGTAGTACCAACCCGCGGTGAACCGGTCGGAGAATTCAGATTGACGACGGACTCACCGAGGATCAACAACGCCAGCGCGACCAGCCACCGGCCGATCAGCGAACCGTTGCGCGCGCAGTACCCCGTGATCGCCACGCAGCCCAGACACAGCGCCACAAGCACCGCATCGGCGGTGCTGTGCCCCGAGGTTCTTGTCCCCGTCGGCGTTGGCCAGGTTCGGCGCCACGCCGGGAATCCTCGAAACCACCAGCAGCGTGACGACCACCCCGAGCAGCGAGAGCCCGACCCCCATCCACATCTGCTTGCTGCTCAATCCCGGGCGGCGGTGACTGCGCTGGTCGAAGTAGATGAGCAGGGCCGAGATGCTCACTCCGATGGGGAAGGCGAAGTGCCACGCGTAGTAGAGGTTGAGCGCGCTGTACGGCCCTCCCCAGATGCGCTCCCCGGCCACGATGGCTCCCGGGAAGTAGAGCGGGAAGAACAGCAGGACCCCGCACAAGTACAAGAACGTCCCGCCGATCATGAGATAGCCGCGACGACCGGTGCTGCGGGCGTGGCTGAGCATCAACAGTGCGGTCACGCCACTGATGAAGGCGGAGATCAGTGCGTGCGCCAACGCGAACGCGGGCAGTTGGTCCAGGGTCATGGGGGCCCTGAAGAAGGCGATCAGCACCACCGCTGACATACCCACCGATGATCACGGCGCCCCAGACCCGCGCCCGCGTCGACAGCGGTCGGGGGCCGTCCAGTGAGAACAGCGCCTGCGTCACCCTTCCAGGCTAGGCAACCGCGGCGCCCGGTGCTACGTCTAGACGACCGCGCCGGGCAGCAGTTTCTCGATGACGGTGTCGACGTTCTGCTCGACGGGATCGGTGCCCCGCAGGTGCAATTCGGCGCTCTCCGGGTCTTCGTACAACTGACCCACACCGGTCAGGTTGGGCAGCGAGCCGGCCTTGGACTTCGCGTAGAGGCCCTTCGTGTCGCGCTCCATGGCCACCTCGATGGGGGTGTCCACCCAGGCCTCGACGAACTCACCGTCGCCGAACAGCGAACGAGCGGCCTGCCGGTCGGCGCGGAACGGCGAGACCAGCGCGACGATCACGACCTGCCCCGCGTCGTACATCAGGCGGGCCACCTCGGCCACCCGGCGCACGTTCTCCGCCCGGTCCTCGGGGGTGAAGCCGAGGTCCTTGTTCAAACCGCTGCGCAGGTTGTCACCGTCGAGCACGAACGAGCGGATGCCCAGCGAGTGCAGTCGGCGTTCCACCGCATCGGCGATGGTGGACTTGCCGGAGCCGGAGAACCCTGTCAGCCACAGCACCTTGGCCGGGTGGCCGTTGAGCACCTCGCGGGCCTCGCGGTCGACCTCGAAGTGATGCGGAACGACGTTGGTGGCACGGCGCAGGGCGAACCGGGTGAGGCCGGCCGCCAGCGTCTCGCCGGTCATGCGGTCGACGAGGATGAAACCGCCGGTCTCGCGGGAATCGGTGTAGGACTCCAGCGTCACGGGTCGCGAGGTCGCGATCTCCACCCGGCCGACGTCGTTGATCTCCAGCAGCCGGGCGGCCATGGTGTTGCCGTTGGTCACATCGAGCCGGTGCCGGACGTTGGTCACCGTGGCGGGGACCTCGAGCGGGCCGCACCGCAACGTGTACGAGCGGCCGTGCGCGAGTTGCTGATCGCTCATCCAGACCACATCGGCCGAGAACCGGTCGGCCAGCTGCGGCGGTTCGCCGGTGACCAGCAGGTCCGCACGGGCGATGTCGATGTCCTTGTCCAGCTCGATGGTGACCGACTCGCCCGGGATCGCCTGCTCGGGCTCGCAGGGCTCGGAGCCCTGCAGACCGTGCAGTTTGACGATCGTGGCCTGCTGACCGGATTGCGCGACGGTGATCCGCTGTCCCGCCCGGACCGCGCCCTGCGCGACCAGGCCGCCGTAGCCGCGGAAGTCCTTGCCCCGGATGATCGTCTGCACCGGCAGCCGGACCTCACCGGAGAGATCCTCATCGATGTCGGCGGCATCGAGTGCGTCGAGCAGGGTGGGACCGTGGTACCAGGGGGTGTTCGGCGAGTGGGCCAGCACGTTGTCCCCGACCAGCGCGGAGACCGGCACCGGGATCACGGACTTGATCTCCATGCGGCGGGCGGTATCCGAGACCTCGGCCACGAGTTCGTTGTAGATGCCCTGGTCGTAGCCGACGCCGTCGAGCTTGTTCACCGCCAGCACCACGTGCCGCACGCCCATGAGGCCGCAGACGGTGAGGTGCCGGTGGGTCTGGCGCTTGGTGCCGCGCATCGCGTCGATGAGCAGGATGCCGACATCGGCGGTGGAGGCCGCCACGGCCATGTTGCGGGTGTACTGCTCGTGGCCCGGGGCGTCGGCCAGGATCGCGCGGCGGCGGCTGGGCAGCATCAGGTGGCGGTAGGCCACGTCGATGGTGATGCCCTGCTCACGTTCGGCCTCCAGGCCGTCGGTCACCAGGCTGTAGTCGATCTCCCCGACCGGGATCGTCGAACCCGGACGGCGGGTGAACCGCGCAGACTCGAGCTGGTCCTCGGGGATGGAACCGGTCTCGGCGAGCAGGCGGCCCAGCAGGGTGCTCTTGCCGTCGTCCACGGAGCCGCAGACGACTACTCGGATCAGTGCCTTCATCAGAAGTAGCCCTCCGCCTTCTTGCGCTCCATCGACTGCGCGCCTTCGCCGTCGATGAGTCGGCCGGCCCGCTCGGACTGCCGGTTCACCTCGATGTCGCGGATGATGTCGTAGACGTCGGCTGCTTCGCCCTCGACCGCGCCCGACAGGGGCTAGTCGCCCAGCGACCGGAACCGCACCCGGCGCATCTGGGGTTCCTCACCGGGCTCGAACTCCATCCGGTCGTCATCGACCATGATCAGGGCGCCCTGCCGCTCGACCACGGGCCGCTCCTGCGTGAAGTACAGCGGGACCACCTCGAGGTTCTCCCGGGCGACGTAGCGCCAGATGTCGAGCTCGGACCAGTTGGACAGCGGGAACACCCGCATGGTCTGGCCGTCGGTCAACGCATTGTTCACCGTGTGCCAGAACTCCGGACGCTGGTTGCGCGGCTCCCAGCGGTGGCCGGCCTCACGCAGCGAGAAGATCCGCTCCTTGGCGCGGCTGCGCTCCTCGTCGCGGCGGGCGCCGCCGACCGCGATGTCGTACTGCCCGGCGTCGAGGGCGGCCCGCAGGGCCACCGTCTTCATGATCCGGGTGAACTCCTGCGCTCCGTGGCTGAACGGGGTCACGCCCGGCGTCACGGGCTTCCTGGTTGGTCGCCAGCCGCAGGTCGAGGCCGAGCTCCTTGGCGGTCCGGTCGCGCAACTCGTACATCTCGCGGAACTTCCAGCCGGTGTCGATGTGCATCACGGGGAAGGGGATGGGGCCGGGGTGGAAAGCCTTGCGGGCCAGGTGCAGCAGCACCGTCGAGTCCTTGCCGATGCTGTACAGCAGCACCGGGCGCTCGAAGGCCGCGGCGGTTTCCCGGAAGACCCAGATGGCTTCGGCCTCGAGGGCGTCGAGCACCCGGGAGGTCTCGTTGTCGATCGACATGGTGGCTAATCTAGTTCCTTCGTCGGCAGCGCCCATCGCTGTCGGGCACCGCGGGTTGCTGCGTCCGGCGCGAATGATCGCCGAACGCCACTTCAGTGTAACTTGACCACCGTCGCGGCGACCGCGATCGAGGCCAAGGGTGACGAACGCCACCGTGGCTCAGGAGATATCGGTCCGGTGGAAGTTGAGGTACGAGCGGCTTGGCGTCGGCCCCCGCTGACCCTGGTAGCGCGAGCCGTACACCTCGGAACCGTAGGGGTGCTCGGCGGCCGACTCCAGCCGGAACAGGCACAACTGGCCGATCTTCATCCCCGGCCACAGCTTGATCGGCAGCGTCGCCACGTTGGACAACTCCAGGGTCACGTGCCCGGAGAAGCCCGGGTCGATGAAACCGGCCGTCGAGTGGGTCAGCAGGCCGAGCCGGCCCAGCGAGGACTTCCCCTCCAGCCGGCCGGCGACGTCGTCGGGCAGGGTGATCACCTCGTACGTGGAGGCGAGCACGAACTCGCCCGGGTGCAGGATGAACGGCTCGTCGGGCGCGGACTCGACCATGCGGGTCAACTCCGACTGCTCCGCCGACGGATCGATGTAGGGGTACCGGTGGTTCTCGAACACCCGGAAGAACCGGTCGAGCCGCACGTCGATGCTGGACGGCTGGACCATGCCGGGCTCATAGGGATCGAGGCCTACCCGACCCCCCTCGACCTCCCGGCGGATGTCGCCGTCACTGAGAAGCATCGGTACAGCCCAGCGAGGAGTTCAACTCCTGGTAACTGCTCTGCAGGTCCTGCACTGCCTGCTTCTCCTGCTCGGCGGCGTCCGACAGGCTCGCGTCCCCGTCCATCCCCGAGAGATCGTCCTTGATCTGCATCTGCGCCTGCTCGAACTCCTGCTGAGCCGTGGCCACCTGGTTGTCGACCGTCGTCCCCGAGTTTCTGCCAACTCCGCCTGGACGGTGTCGTAGGCCGATTGCGATCTGGTTCACCGACTCCTGCGCCTGGCCGACCGTGACATCGCCGGTGCCGGTGACCCCGTCCTGCAACCCCTGGATGGTGGCGTCGAGGCCCTCCAGGGACAAGCAGACGGCCGCGTTGGCATTCTCCGTCTTCTGCTCGGCCTCGTCAGTGGATGAACATCCGGCGGTCAGCAGACCAAGGACACAGACGGACGTGACGATCAGGGCAGAGCGACGCACGATTCCTCCCGGGGTGATGTCTTTGGCCCTACCTTAGCCGCGGTCCGCAGCTGCGTCGGCACTCTGGGCGGCGTGGCCAGCAGGAAGATCCGCGGGTCCCAGTCGCCCGATGCCCACCACGCCTGCGGGACTCGGGGGCATGGGGCCGGGCGCTCACCGCCGTTCGCAGGCGACCCCGTTGCGGTTGGGATCCAGGCTCGCCTGCACCTGCCGGTAGAGGCGCTTGCAGACGATGGGGCGCCGGAAACCCTGGTCGACGACGCGATTGGCCGCGGCCTTCGATTTCGCGACCCCGCCCGCGTAGTCCTGACGCAGCTCACCACAGGTCTTTGCCTGTGACATCGCTTCAGCGGGTGCGGGTGCCACCCCGACACCGACGCCCACGGCGACGGCCAGCGCGAGTCCGACAGTCCTGCTCATCATGTGTATGCCTCTCATTGTGGGATGAATCCTTGGTCGAGCGTCCAGGGCCGCAGCGGACTGTTGCTGACCAGCCAGGTCTCGATGTCCTTCATCCAGCCGGTGAGCACGAGCACTCCGATGACGATGAAGACGATGCCGAGGCCGCGCCGGAACCAGCCCTGTGGGTCCGCTGCCCAGCGGGCCCCGCGCACGGCCCGTTGTCCCAGTAGCGAGATCGCGAGCAGCGTCGAGCACAGTCCCGCGACGTAGACGAGCAACAGGACCATCCCGTAGACCGGCTCGGCGGGCAGGACGGTCACGATCACGTAGCCGTACAGCGGGCTGCAGGAGGTGAACACCGGCCCGAGGGCCGCGCCGGTGAGGATCTGGCCGGTGGTCCCGTCCCTGCGGGACGCCGAACTCAACCTCGCTCCGGCCCTTGCCTGCAGGTTCAGGGCGACGCTGATGCGCTCCCAGATATGTGGGAACACCGAGATGATCCCCAGGCCGATGAGGAGCAGTCCAGAGACCCATTCCCACACCGAGGGGGGAATCCCGATCAGCGCGGTGGTGACCTTCAGCAGCAGCGTGAAGGCCACGATGGAGGCCCCCAAGGACGCCGCAATCACGTATGGCGCCCGGTTGCGGGTGCGGGTGCGCACCGCGACTGAGCCCCCGGCGGTCGCCGTCTGCGGGCCCTGAGCGGCGACCGAGCCCCCTACGATGATCGGCAGCAGGGGCAGTACACACGGGGCCAGCGTGGTCAGCACGCCGGCCACGAAGGCCCCGATCAGCGCCAGCATCAGCTGAGCTGCTCAGAGATCTCTTGCACGGTGGTGGCGCCGGTGAACTTGGCCAGTTCCTCGCCGGCGGGGTCCACCTGCACGAACGTGTGCTGTGTCGTGACCCCGTAGTCGCGGCGCAGGTCGGTGTTCGAGTCGTAGTCCACGCTGACCACGGTCAGGCCGTCTGGCAACTGCGCGGCCTCGAGGTTCTTCGTCGCTTCCTGACAGGTGGGGCACCACGTGGCGTTGAAGAACAGCACGACGTCGTTCGCAGCGAACATCGCCGGGTCGTCCTGGTAGTCCGCGTAGTCGATGAACGCCCCCTTCGTCGCCGCAGTCATCGCTGAATCCGCGGTGCCGGTCTCCGCGGATTCGGCCTTCTCCGACATGGCCGAACCGGATGGCGCTTCGGTGATGGCCTGGGAAGGGGGAGCCTGCTCGGAAGCGGCGTCCCCCCCGGAACAGGCTGTCAGCGCCACAAGCGCGGCGGCGGCGAAACCTACGACGAGGTGTGGGCGGGGCATGGGGACCATCCGATCTCTGGGTTCCTCCCAGCAGAACCCAGATCTGTCCTGCGAGGGAAGGGCTGGGGCCATTACGGAAGTCTTACGCGCACTTCGCCGACGGGGCACCGATCGTCGCATCGATCTACGGTTGGGCTGTGAGCGGCATCCTGGTGGTCGACGACGACCTCACCGTGGGCGAGGTGCTGCTCAAGTACCTCGACCGCGCAGCGCTGCCCGGCCGGCACCTTCACTCCGGAGGCGAGGTCCTGTCGACCATCGCCGCGATGCGGCCCGATCTGTTGGTCCTCGACGTCATGCTGCCGGACGCCGACGGTATGCAGTTGTGCGCCCAGATCCGCAGCACCACACCCGAACTCCCGGTCATCTTGCTCACCGCCCGGTCGGAGGAGATCGATCGCATAGCCGGGCTCACCGCCGGCGCCGACGACTACGTGGTCAAGCCCTTCAGCCCCCGGGAACTGGTCCTGCGGATCCAGTCGGTGCTCCGTCGCTCCCAGGTCCGACCCCCCGCGACCGACCACGACCTGCAGGACGGCAACCTGCAGCTGGATCTGCGCTCCCGGCGGGCCTCGCGCGCGGGCGGGGACCTGCAACTCACCGCCCGCGAGTTCGATCTGCTGGCCTACCTCGTGGGCCACCCCGGACAGGCCCTGACCCGCGAGCAACTGCTTCGCGAGGTGTGGGACTGGAACTACGGGGACAAGTCCACCGTCACCGTCCACGTACGACGGCTGCGGGAGAAGGTCGAGGCCGATCCGGCCGACCCGCAGCGGCTGCGGACCGTGTGGGGCGTGGGGTATCGCTGGGACCCGGCCACGGCGGCGCCCTCATGAACCAGAATCTGGAAGCTCTGCTGATCTCCATCGGATGTGTCGTGGTGGTCGGCGCCCTGACCCTGGCGGGACTGTTCGCGACCACCCGGCGCTCGGTGCCCTGGGCGATCCGGCTGGCACCGCTGGTCCCGGTCACCAGCATCGCGGCGGGAGTGGCCGCAGCCAGCCTGACCATGCTGCTGGAGCCCCAGCAGGTGTTGGTCATCGGCGTCGTGCTGGCCGTGGCCACCCCGGTCGCGCTCATTCTCGGCGCAGTCGCGGGAGCCCGGGTGGCAGCCATGCAGGCCGAAGCGGCCGAGCAGATCGCAGCCCGGGAACGTGATCGTGTCATCGAAGAGCGTCGCAGCGAACTCATCGCGTGGCTCAGCCACGACATCCGGACACCGCTTGCTCGCATGCGCGCCCTGACCGAGGCCTTCGAGGACGGCCTGGCCCCGGACGACTATTCCACCCGGATGATGCGGGAGGTCGACGGTTTGAGCCTGATCATCGAGGACATCGCCACGATGTCCCGGCTGCAGAGCCCGTCCTCGCAGATGGCCGTCGAGGCTGTCGATCTGAACGACCTCACCTCCGATGTCGTGGCCGGCAACCAACCTCTGGCGCACCGGCTGAACATCACCCTCGAGGGCTCGGGCACAAGAGGTGCGGTCGTGACCGGCGACCCGAAGGAACTCGGCCGGGCCATCAACAACCTCATCGTCAATGCGCTGCGGCACACCCGGCCCGAGGGCTTCGTGCGCGTGACCGTGCAGCAGTCCCCGCACACCGCCGAGATCGAGGTGCGCGATCAATGCGGCGGAATCCCCCAGGAGCATCTCGACCGGGTCTTCGACGCGGGCTGGCGCGGCACGTCCGCGCGTACTCCCGGCGACGCGGGAGCAGGGCTCGGTCTGACCATCAGTCAGCGGGTGGTGGCCGCCCACGGCGGCAGCCTGCGGGTCGCGAACACCGGGGACGGCTGCACGTTCGTGATCGCACTTCCCCTGCCGGCCGAGCAGTCCCGCGCCGACCATCCCGTCAGCTAGTGTCGTGCGTCGCTGTTGCCGTGACGCAGCTGGCGCCGCG
The DNA here is from genome assembly GCA_963733395.1 of uncultured Actinomycetota bacterium. Lineage (GTDB taxonomy): Bacteria > Actinomycetota > Actinomycetes > S36-B12 > UBA10799 > JADKAV01. The sequence continues at coordinate 64,504 of CAVTCZ010000002.1, read as the reverse complement.
GGCGGTCTTTGTGACGACGTTGCGCGCCGGTCCGGCTGGTTTGTCACGAAGGTGCGCGGGTCGAACCGCCCGGCAGCCCGCAACGTCGGTGACAAACCGCCCCGTGCCGGCCCGAGGAGTCCGCCACCGACCCGGTCCCCTGCCACAGGCCCCGGACCAGACCACCGACCGCGGCGCCACCCGTGAACCAACGTCAGACGCGCGACGCTAGTCAGCCCAGACCGGCGCGGACCACGAACGCGGCTTCCGGACCGATGGCGTGCTCGAGAAGGTCGAGGTACACCTGCTGGAAACCGGAACCGTGCCCGGTCACTCCCCGGGCGAACCAGGCCACGTGATGGGCGTACTCGTGCAGCACCACCACCTCCCGCATGGCCCAGCCCTTCTCGCCGATCCCGTCGGGCAGGGCGATCACCCCCGCCTCCCAGTGGGCCTTCGTGTGTCCTTTGCGCACCCGCACGGCGGGTTGCGGAACCTGCGGGTGGCCCCACGGCCGCCGACGGACCTCCTCGAGGTAGCGGCGCACCCCGTCCACGTCGCCGAAGCGGCGCTCCACGGGCAGCGTCAAGGAACTGCCCATGAAAGTCGCCGTGCCACCGTGATCGAGCATGAACAGCAACGCATTCTCGGCCGCGTAGACCCGGCGGGTATCGGTCACGAGGCCACCGCCGGCGGGCTGCCCCCGATCTCCCGGGCGGGCTCGAGGCGGGCCTTCTCCGCGTCAGCTCGGGCCCGCCGGACCGCCTGCGAGGACGAGAAACTGGCCCGGCTTCCCCGCCAGGACCCGCGGGCGGTCGACGTCTGGGTGTAGTAGTCGCGCACCTCCACCTCCTTGCCGCGCAGCACCAGCGCCGCCCCGCCGACCTCGTCAGCGGCGAGGTCGTACTGGGTCTCAGCCTCTTTGCGTGCCCGCATCAGCCGTTCCCCGATGACCCGCACGTAGGTGGAGTAGTAGCTCTTGCGGGCCTTCTGGGCGGTCATCGGGGTGCCACCGTTCTCATGGTCGCGCTCGCTGACCCAGGTTCGGCCGCGCACGAACGCATCGGCGCAACGCACCATCTGATGGGCCACCGAGTGCAGCAGCATGGTGGCGGCCTCGATGTCGCTGGGCAGGCCGAACCAGATGACGTAGGTGTTGTTGGATGCGAGGTTCGTGCGCAGGCTGTTGGCCTCCCCGATGGCCACGGACAGCAGGCACAGGTGGCTGTTCACGTGTTGGCGTGGCAGCCCGATCCGGATCTGTTCGTGGGTCGGCTGCTCCCGGCGCTGTGACTTGGACGTGTGGGCCCGGGCCTCCGCCAGCGAGATGGCGTGCAGCGTCGCGAGCTCCTGCGCTTTGGCGAAGAACGCCTCCGCCTCGGCGTCGGTGGCGGCGTTCTCGGCCTGGTTGAGCAGTTTGCTGAGGGTCTCGAGCATCCGGGCGAACCTTCCTGGTGGGTGTCCCCATCGTGCCCCAGGGTGCCGACAGCGCCGCCGTCCATCCACAGGGGTGGACGGGCGCGGCCTCCGACCGCGGACCCGGCAGCGCCCAATCATGACGAGATCAAGGGGCCAGAAACACCTCGAAACGGACATACCGCACTCACATCTGGGCGCGACTGCTCGCTGCGGCGGTCCCGCCGCCCGACTGTGATGACGCCATCGGAGTAACAACGCGGACAACCGGCGCGCACGGGCGGGCACGGCGGTTGAATAATGCGGGGCAATGCACCCACGCGTGAACCGGTACGAGGACACCCGCTCCACCCTGCGGCGCAGTCTGGCCGGTGGCGGGCGGGTGACGTGGGTGCACGAACCGGGTTCTCCGGTGGCGGTGACCTGCTGGCCCTTCTCCCAGGTCATGCACGCCTACGCGTTGTCCGACTCGGTGTCGGGTCCTGCGCGGTTCCCCGGACTGGCCCGTGGCCTGGCCGGCTACCGCGACCCCAAGGGCGGATACCGGGAGTCGATCGGTCGCGGCAAGCGCTACTACGACGACAACGCCTGGATCGGCCTGGCGTTCCTGCAACGGCACGCGTTCAGCGGCGGCACGGCCTCCCGGCGGCGGGCGGCGGACATCGACGAGTTCGTGCAGACCGGTCTCGACGAAACCAGCGGCGCAATCCGGTGGGTGGAGGACGGCGACACCCTCAACGCCTGCTCCACCGGGGCCGGGGCCCTGCTGCACGCCGAACTCGGCGGCGATGTGCGCGAAAGCCTGGACTTCCTCGCGTCCCTGCGCGACTCCGACGGATTGGTGCGCGACCACGTGCGCGCCGACGGCAGCATCGAGCCCAGCATCTACTCGTACAACCAGGGGCTGTTGATCTCGGCGGCCTACAGCGCCGGGGACGCAGTTCTGGCCCTGGACGCCGCCGAGGCCGGCGCCGCCCACTTCACGCCCGCCCGGCTGTGGCGGCAGGCGGTCTGCTTCAACGCCGTCTACGTCAAGGCCCTGCTCCGGCTGGGCCAGTCAGCCTCGATCCGCGAGTATGCCGACATGCTGCACGACACCGGTCGCGACCAGGCCGGATGGTTCACACAGGCCGGGCGGTACGACGAGGGCGCCGTCCTCGACACCGCGGGCGCCCTGCAGATCTTCACGTTGTTGGAGTTCCCGCACCTGATCGAACGAGTGGTCTGAGCCGGGCTCAGCCCCGCGCGAAGCGGCGGGCACCTGCAGCGCCTTCGGACAGAGCCGGCAAGCCGCCGGCGAACTCGGCGGCCAGCGCATCGGCGAGCGGCAGGTCCAGCCCGCGGTAGACACTTGCCCGGTCGCTGAGCATCGCGGCCGAGGGGAACCCGGCGATCTGCTCGGCCAGCAGCAGGGCGGCCGCAAGGGACTGGCCCGGAGCCACCACCCGGTCGGCCAGGCCGATCCGCAGCGCCTCCTCGGCCCCGACCTCGCGGCCGGTGAGGATGAGGTCCAGTGCCCGGCCCAAACCCACGATCCGCGGCAACCGAACCGTGCCGCCGTCGATCAGCGGTACCCCGACCCGACGGCAGAACACCCCCAGGATCGCGTCGGCTTCCACGACCCGCAGATCCGCCCAACACGCCAGTTCCAGGCCGCCGGCCACGGCGTACCCGGCCACGGCGGCGATCACCGGCTTCGAGAGGACCATCCGAGAAGGGCCCATCGGGGCGTCGCCGTCGGCCTCCAGCCGGTTCGGTTCCCCGCGGGCGATGGCGTGCAGGTCGGCACCCGCGCAGAAGGTGCCGCCCGCCCCCGTGAGCACCGCGACCTTCGCCACCGGATCGGCTTCGAAAGCCCGGAACGCCTCCGCGAGAGCCTCTGCGGTGGCCCGATCCACCGCGTTGCGTACCACGGGCCGGTCGATCGTGACCACCGTCGTTAGGCCATCTTGCTGAACCTTCACCGTCATGAGGTCCGATCGTAGGACACCTGGTGAGAGCAGGGTCACTGTCCAAGACGGCCATTCACAGGGCACCATGTAGGAGTGAGCAAGAGTGGCGAGGTGCCCCCGGAGTTCGAGGCATGGATGCGTCCGGAAGCAGGCGAGCAGCCGACGCAACGCCTCAACGCGCCCGGAAGCCGGCAGCCCGTGGGTGCGCCCGTCGGCGCTGCACCGCGGCCGGTGGGAAGCCCGCCACGGCAGCCGATCCAGACCATCCCCCGCACGATCCCGCCGACCGGCAAACGGCGGCGGCGTCGCCGGTGGGGCACCAAGCGCATCGTTGTGACCGTCGTCGCCGTGATGGCCGTCTACCTCACCGCGGTGGCCGCCGTGTTCGCCAGCTCGGTCTCGAAGACCGCATCGCTGCCGGGCAGCGACATCTCGTCCGCGGGCCGCAACTACCTGCTCGTGGGCAGCGACAGTCGCGTTGGGTTGTCCGTGGCCGACCAGAAGCGGTTGCACACCGGATCCACCGAGGGCCAGCGCACCGACACGATCATGATCATGCATGTGCCCCTGATCGGCGCCCCGACGCTGGTGTCGATCCCGCGGGACTCCTGGGTGGGGATCCCCGGCTACGGCCAAGGCAAGATCAACTCGGCGTTCGCCTACGGCGGGCCGGAACTGCTGGTCACCACCGTGGAGCAGGCGACCGGACTGCACATCGACAACTACGTCGAGATCGGCTTCGCAGGTGTGGCCAACACCACCGACGCCCTCGGCGGCGTGAAGTTGTGCCCCGACCGTCGGTACAACGACGTGAACAGCGGCCTGAAGGTCAAGAAGGGCTGCCAGACGATGAACGGCAAGCAGTCCTTGGCCTACGTGCGGATGCGCTACGCCGACCCGCGCGGCGACCTCGGCCGGGTGCAGCGGCAGCAGGAGTTCATCTCCGCAGTCGCGAAGCGGGCCATGAGTCCGCTCACCTGGCTGCTCCCGTGGCGCGCATTCGGCGCCGCCTCCGCAGGCAGGCAACAGCATGACCGTCGACAAGAGCACCGGGATCGTCGACGACGCCCGGCTGGCGATGGCGATGGGCATGATCTCGATGGGGATCGGCACCACAACCACCGTTCCCACCCTCGACGGCACCTACTACGTGGCCGGCCAGGACGCGGTCAAGTGGGACAGCCCGAAGGCGCTCGAGCTCTTCAACTCCATCGACTGATCCGGCGCTCGCGTCGCGCGAACCCCGGCTCGCATCCGCAACAGTGGGCCACGTGCGGACGGTTGCGTTGGTGCTCCTCCTGGCGGCCGGCTGTGCGGCACCGCAGGCAGCCGCTCCCGCGCCGCGAGTCGGCGAGGTGCGCCTTGACGTCCGGACGACCGATCATGGGATCGCGTGGGCGGAACTCGGTTCCGGTGAGCCACTGCTGCTGCTCAACGGCACCGCGTCGCCGATGAGCGAGTGGGACCCGGCATTCCTCGCGGGCCTGGCCGCGGACCGGCGGGTCATCGTCTTCGACTATCCCGGGCTGGGGGACTCGACCGCCCCGGTGCCGCGCACCTTCGCCGGGCTGGCCAGGGCCACCACCGGCCTGCTCGACGACATCGGCGTCGCCCGCGCGGACGTGCTGGGGTGGTCGATGGGCGGTTTCATCGCCCAGGAATTGCTGCGGCGCACCCCGCAGCGGATCAACCGCGCCGTGCTCGTCGGCACCAACCCGGGTGGCCGGCGTGCACGACTCGGACCCCGCTGGGTGCAGCGCGCCGACAGCGACCCCGAGGCGGGAGACCGCACGTACCTGCGCACGAACTACCCGCCGACGGCCTGCGCCCGCGCGGCCGGAAGTGCATTCCTGGATCGGCTGGAAGCCGCCGTGGACTCCGGGCGATACCCGGTGCCGCGGGTGCCCGCGGCCACGTACGACGCGATGGTCGCTGCGGAGGACCCGTGGCTGCGCTCGGACAGTAACGCCGAGCAATTGCGTGCAGTGGCGACCCCCGTGCTGGTCATGGTCGGCTCCCGCGACGTCATCACACCGCCGGCCAACAGTCGCGCGCTCCGGGACCTGCTGCCCGGCGCCCGCGGGTTGACTGTCCCTGCCGCGGGGCATTCGGTGCTGTTCCAAGACCCAGAGCACAGCGCCGACGTGATTTCGGCGTTCCTCGACGGCGAGCCGCTGCCGGTGCCGGACTGGACCTGCGGCTAGGAGCCTGAGGAGTGCCGGCACGGTGCGTGAGGGCGGCCTTGGTCTCAGGGTCGGCTCTGTCCGGGTGCTGCACGCGACGCGGACCGGCACTCGGACCCGCTCAGAGTCGGCTCAGTCGTCGGCTCGTCCGCGTCGGCTGGGCGCGGACGGGTGGCTGGCCACCGCGAGCCGCCGCCCCGTGGACAGGTCCGGACCAGCGTGGTGCTCAGCACCGGGTGTGGTCCGCGCCCGCGACTGTTGCGCGGTTGCTATCCGCGGACCGCCACTGTTGCACGGTTGTCGGTTTCGCACCCCCAGAACCAGCAACCGCGCACCACTCGCTTCGGGCAACCGGCAACCGCGCACCACTCGCGCCCCAGCCCTGGCGGCAGACCCCCACACAGGTCCGCAGAAGCGCCGGCCAGTGTCGCGACGTTCGCTCAGACGCTGTTCCCGGACCTCTCACACGTGGCCGGGTCGGGCCGGCCCCAAGCACCGCGCCAGCCACTTCTCGGACATGTCCTAGCCGAGCCGCAGTCCGGCGACCACCATGTTGTGGTCGCTGCCGCGGAAGCGATCATCGAAGCGCCCGTGGCGCAGCCGCAGGAACACCTCGTACCGGGTCGGCTTTCCCCGGCGCACCAGGATGTAGTCGATCCGCGCCGGGTCAGCGGCGGTGAACGGCCGATCCGGGAACGGGTCCTTGTGGATGGTGGTGACATTGACCGTGGCCGCGTCCCCGTGCACCTTCCGGCGGGCCTGGTAGGCGTCCCGGAAACCCGCGCGACCGAGGATGAACTGCGCACCTCGGGGCTGCCTGCGCGCATACGAGTTCAGGTCCCCCGCCAGTACGACCGGCAACCCCGGAACCCCACGAGCCGCGAGGTCGGACTTGATGAACGCGACCACACCCCGAGCGCCGGCACGGCGCAGCCATCTCGCCCTGGGCGGTCTTCTCATTCGGCAGGTGCAATGACACAGCCAGGAAGTCGCGGCCGGTGCGCCGGTCACGCAGGTACGCGTAGGACCAGCCACGGTCCCAGATGGCCCGCGGCCAGGGCGCCTTGATGACCTGCGAGAGGCCCAGCGTGTCCTCAGCCGTCTCATGGAAGGGGGTCCAACTCTGGTACGGCTCGCAGGACTCGTAATCAGCCCACCATGCGTTCACCCGATCGCTGAAGCGACGATCGGCCTCCCGCCATTCCTCCTCGGCCTGATCGTAGGCCTCGACGGGCCGCCCAGTACTGGTCCCACAACCGCTCAGAGTCGGGATCCCACGGATCGATGTCCGGTGGCGTCGGTGGCTGTTGGGTGAACTCCGGCGCGATGAAGGGCGGTTCGGTCGCGCCGATGTAGGGCACGCAGCGTTCGGGGATCGGCGGGTTGGGTGTGCGAAGCGGAGCCATTGCGATCGCGGCCGCGCGATAGAAGATGAAGGAATCCGAGGTGCACCGGGTGGATGTATCGGGGCAATCCGCGGTCCAGGTGTTGGCCAACGTGTACCCCTTGGACGCCAGCAACGGACTCAACTCGTCCACCGTCCCGGCCGCCTCCTGCAAGGCGACCACGTCGGCATCTGAGGCCGCGATGGAACGTACGATCGCGTCCCGTCGCTTGTCCCAGGCGAACTTGCCCGTGCCGCAGTTGCGCTTGCAGATGTTGTAGGTGGCGACGGTGACCCGGGCATCCGGTGCAGGCCCAGCGGCTCGAGGTGCGGCTGTGGTGCTGGGCAGCGCGAGCCCGGTGGCGACGACCCCCGTGACCAGCCCTGCGAGTAGCAGTCTCATAACGACCTCCCCCAGCATCCAGGCTAGACCTGCCGGCAGGAGCAGGGAAGCGGTTCGGGTCCAGCTCGGGGGACCGGCGCCCCCGGCGAGGTCACGTCTCTCACCGGGCTCTTACCCGGGTCAGGTTGAGTTCACATGTCCGATGGCGATGGTGCAAGTGACCGACGAAAGGAAACATCATGATCAAGAAGATCGGAACCGTCGCCGGCGCAAGCGTTGCAGCCTTCGCCGTCGGCGCCACGCTGGCCGGTGGCCTCGCCATCGCCAACGCGGACGACAACAGCACCACCGGCTCGAACCAGTCCGGCTACACCCAGGGCCCACGGGGCATGATGGGCGAGCGCGGACCTGGTGAACTCGTCACCGGCGAGGCGGCGCAGCAGGCGATCGACGCCGCGCTGGCCGCCGTCCCCGGCGGAACCGCCGACCACGCCCACAAGACCCCCGACGGCACCTACCTGGTGATGGTCACGACCACCGACGGCAAGCGGATCGTGGTGACCCTCGACGCCAACTTCATGGTCACCGGCCAGCAGGAGATGCCGGCCGGCGGACGCGGCCACGGCCCTGGCACCCCGGCAACCGCCGAGGAGACGCAGCAGGCCACCGACGCCGCGCTGACCAAGTTCCCGGACGCCACCGTGCTGCAGGTCTTCAAGCGCGACGACAACGGGTTCGCCGTGCTGCTGCGCACCGACACCGGCAAGAAGAAGGTCGTCCTGCTCGACGAGAACTACGCCTTCCAGTCGGTCGAGAACCCCCGCAAGCACCGCGGGCCGCACGGCAAGCGCGGCCACGCGATGATGGGCCACGACGTGACCGGCCCGGCGTTCAAGAAGGCTGAGGCCGCAGCCCTGGCCGAGGTGCCCGGCGGAACCGTCATGGACGTCCACAAGAAGGGCAAGAAGTACTACGCCTTCGTCAAGAAGGCCGACGCCAGCATGGTCGTGGTCGTGCTCGACGCGGACTTCACGGTCCTCGACACCAAGACCATGGACTTCCCGAGGATGCCCGGCCAACAGCAGCCCACGGCGGCCAAGACGTCCGCCTGATGGACCCGACAGGCGCGCCGCGGAACATCCCCCGTACCCGGCGCGCCTGCGTCCCCCCAGCGCTGACCCGACTGCGGCAGGATCACAGACATGAAGGTGCTAGTTGCCGACGATGACCGCGCCATCCGGCAGTCCCTGACCACTGCGCTGGAGCTCAACGGCTATCAGGTGACTGCCTGCGCCGACGGCGTGGAGGCACTGGCCGCATTCCGCACCGAGCGGCCCGACGTCCTGGTGCTCGATGTGATGATGCCCGGCGTCGACGGCCTGGGGGTGTGCCGGGTGCTGCGGGCCGAAGGTGACCCCATCCCCATCCTGATGCTCACCGCGCGGGTGGAGACCGCCGACCGGGTGGCCGGGCTCGATGCCGGCGCCGACGACTACGTTCCCAAGCCCTACGACATCGACGAGGTGCTCGCCCGGTTGCGCGCACTGCTTCGGCGCGCCGAGCCGGCAGCGCACGGCGACGACTTGACTGTCGACGACGTGCGCTTGTCACCCACCTCCCGCCGGGTCTGGCGAGATGGCACCGAGATCGAGTTGTCCAAGACGGAATTCGACCTGCTGGAACTGCTCATGCTCAACGCCGGCATCGTGCTCGAACACCACGTCATCTACGAGCGCATCTGGGGCTACGATTTCGGCCCGGATTCGAAGAACCTGGCCGTGTATGTCGGCTACCTGCGCCGCAAGCTCGGACCGCCGGAGTTGATCCGGACCGTACGCGGCGTCGGCTACACGATGCGGCGCTCATGAGCCTCCGGTCGAAACTCGCCCTGGCATTCGCGGTCCTGGCCGTCGTGGTGGCCGGGCTCATGGGCGTGATCGGGTACACCGCCACCACCAACCAGCTCGAGCGGGCCACGGACCAGGCGCTGCTCGCCGGTGGTGGCCGGCCCATGCGCGACGGCCCGGAGGACCGCGAGCAGGACGCGTCGCTGGTGCTGTCCGCCGACGGCCAGGTGGTGGACAGCCACGGCGAGGTGCAACTACCCGTGACCGACGCCGACCGGGCGGCCGCAGCCTCGCAACGGCCGTCGGTGGAGGCGCGCACGCAGGACGTGAACGGCACCCCGTACCGGATCGTGACGGTCTCTCCGGGCCAGGGCCGGGGCGCGGTCCTGCTCGCGCGGGACTGGTCGCAGAGCGCCTCGGTGCTGCGACAACTCGCGGTGGTGCTGGCGGTATGCGCCCTCGCGCTGGCGGTCGTGGCCGCAGCGATCGGGTGGCTGGTCGCGCGGCAGATCACCAAGCGCCTGGTCCGCCTCACGGACACCGCCGAGCAGGTCAGCGCCACCGGACAGCTGGACCTCGCCGTGCCGGGGGCAGGCACCGACGAGGTGGGACGGCTGGCAGGGTCCTTCAACAGCATGCTGGGCCGCCTGGCCGCATCGCAGGCGGACCAGCAGCGCTTGGTCCAGGACGCGGGTCATGAATTGCGCACACCGCTGACGTCGCTACGCACGAACATCAGCCTGCTGGAACGTTTCGACGAGTTGACGCCGGCGGTGCGCGAGCGGGTCCTCGCCGATCTGAAGGGCGAGTCCCGGGAACTGACCGGCCTGGTCAACGAGGTACTGGCCCTGGCCGGAGGTCAGGCGACGGAGGGCGAAGCCGAGCCGGTGCGGCTGGCGGCCGTGGCCGAGGCTGTGGCCAAGCGCGCCCGCCGCCGGACCGGGCGTGAGGTCACCGTGTCCACCGACGACTCCGAGGTGACTGCCACGCGGCAATCGTTGGAGCGCGCCGTCTGGAACCTCGTGGACAACGCCGCGAAGTTCGACTCCTCCGACGCGCCCATCGACCTGCGCGTCGCCGACCGGACGATCGAGGTCCTGGATCGCGGGCCCGGGGTTGCCGCCGACGACATGCCGCACCTGTTCGACCGTTTCTACCGGCCGGTGGCCTCCCGCAGCCTGCCCGGCTCGGGCCTGGGGCTGGCGATCGTCAAGGACGTTGCGGAGGCCAGCGGCGGCCGGGTGTTCGCGCACCCGCGGGAGGGTGGCGGATCGGTGTTCGGGATCACCTGGGCTGGGACTGCGTGACACCGCCGGTCCGTCACCCGCCCGGCCTCTTCCGGGCACTTGGTTAGAGGTTGTCCCGTTGGTTAGAGAAAGCACGCGTGTCTTCTCTAACCAACGGGACAACCTCTAACGAACCGCCCGACCGCTCTCGCGGGCAGCCCCCGCGACGGACCCGCGACCGGGGGAACCACCCGGCACCGTCACCTGTCCAGCAGCGGCTGCCGCGGATCCCAGGAGGTCCCGTCGCGCTCGTCCTTGCGCCGCCGGGCCATCGCACTCAGCGCCTCCAGCACCACCCGGTTGCCCAGCAGCGCCGTGATGTCCGCCTGGTCGTACGGCGGCGAAACCTCGACCACGTCCATCCCCAGCAACGGCAGCTCGTAGCAGATCCGACGCACCGCATCCAGCAGTTGCCGCGAGCTCAAGCCGCCCGGCTCGGGGGTCCCGGTCCCCGGGGCGTGCCCGGGGTCGCAGACATCGATGTCGACGCTGAGGAACACCCCGTCGCACTCGTCGAGGGCGATCTCGAAGGCTTCGGTCAGGCACTCCTCGAGACCGCGGGCGACGATCTCGGTCATCTCGTAGGAGCGCATCCGCTGCTCGGCCATCCACTGCAGGATGTCCGGCGGCGGCCAGTACCCCCGCAGGCCGATCTGCAGGAAGCGGTCACCGCGAGCCGCGCCGGACTCGATGAGCCGCCGCATCGGCTGGCCGTGCCCGATCAGCGAACCGAACTCGATGTTGCCGGTGTCGGCGTGCGCATCGAAGTGGATGACGGCGACCCGGCCCCAGCGATCCCCACCACGAGCAACCCCCGTGACATCCGGCCAGGTCACGGTGTGGTCGCCACCGAGGATCAGCGGGACGGCCCCCGTGGCTGCCACCTTCTCCACCGCGGCTTCGAGATCGGCGCACGACCGGGCGGCGTCGCCGGAGAACATCTCCACATCCCCGACGTCGACCACCCGCAAGTCCTGCAACCCGTCGACCCGCATCGCCAGCGAGGGCCGCGATCCGTCGTGCGCCAGGTAGCAGGTCTCGCGCAGGGCCTTGGGCCCGAACCGGGCACCCGAACGGTAGGAGGTCCCGCCGTCGAAGGGGGCGCCGAGGATGACCACGTCGGCATCGCGGTAGGTCTCGGGGGCGTCGAGATCAGCCGCGTCGACGCCGAGGAAGGTGATGTCGGGACCGAACTGCGTGCCGTATCTCATGGTGTGAGGGTAATGCGCGAGCGGCCACGGTGGTGCTTGGTGAGCCTTTCGGTCGGAGCGCGACCCGCCGAGCCCCGGGTTTACAGCTGCGCCGGATCGATGCGCTTCATCACGTCATCGAAGGCCGAGTCGGTCGTCACGATCACGTCCAAGCCGGCGATATCCGCAGTGGCGGCGTGTACCGCGTCCCGTCCCCGGATCGACGAATGGGCGATCAACTCCAGGGCACGCTCAAGCACGCGCTCGTCGAACGTGTGCAGCGTGCACGAGCGACCGGCCAGTCTGCCCTGGTGCACCGCGGTCACCCTGTCCGTCCTGCGCATCCGGTGGAAGGTCAACTCCTGCACCATCTCAACGCTGGCATGCAGAGCGAATTCCCCGCCGCACTGCCCGGTCCAGAAACGCTCGACACGGCTCGCGGAATCGATGATCCCCACCGAGCGCGTAGGCGAACACAGCCGTGTCGACGAGAACTGCACGTGTCACGTGTAGCCCTCGACGGCATGCTCGAGCAAGCCTTCCTTCGTGTCTTCCCAGTCCTCACCCGGCGTGCCGTCGGTGGGCATGTCGAGCAAGGACGCGAGCGCTCTGGCGTTGGCGCCCGCGTCGGACTGCAGATACATGTCAATGGCTTCACGAATGATCGAGGCCACGCTGCGGGATTCCGCGGTGGCCGCTCGCTCCAGACGCTCGTAGCGCGCCCGATCGACCAGGATCTGTACTCGGCGCTCCAGGACCGACATACACATACTGTAGCATGTGCATAGTATCCATCCCGATCCCTGCCTGGAGGCGTCGGGACTAGCCTCTGAGCCATGGAGCGCGAGATCACCGCACCCGTGGACCTGTGCCTGCCCGACGGCCGCCTGAACCCTGACGCCGTGGGCTGGAGCCGACATCCGCTGCACCAAGCGAACCTGCGTGGTTGGGGTCGCGCCAAGCGGTGGGAGCACTGGTCCGTTCAGACCCCCGACTGGGTGCTGTTCGTGACGGTCAGCCACATCGACTACCTGGCCCTGCACCAGGTGTACTTCGTCGACCTCGAGACCGGCGAGGAGATCGACACCAGCGCGATCGTGCCGCTGGCCCGGGGTCCCGTGCTGCCCGACCGCAGCGGCGGCGGCCCGGCGCGGGCGCGCACGAAGCACCTGAGCATCGACCTCATCCCGAACACCCAGGGGCTGCGCCTGGTCGCCCACACCGACCGGATCGACGCCGACGTGCAGGTTCAGCGCCCGGCGGGTCACGAGTCCATGGGGGTGGTCATCCCGTGGAGCGACAAGCAGTTCCAGTACACGGTGAAGGAGAACACCCTGCCGGCCACCGGCAAGCTGGTCGTGGATGGCAGGGCGCGCACGCTGCCTGCGGGCCAGACCTGGGCCGTCCTCGACCACGGCCGCGGCAAGTGGCCGTACAGCACGACCTGGAACTGGGGCTCCGGGTCGGGTCGCGCCGGCGACCACGTGATCGGGCTGCAGTTCGGGGGCAAGTGGACTGAAGGCACGGGCATGACCGAGAACGCCATCTGCATCGACGGCCGGGTCACGAAGATCAGCGAGGAACTGGAGTGGTCCTACGACCGCGACGACTGGCTGGCGCCGTGGACCGTGCGCGGGAGCGACCTCGACGTGACGCTGACGCCGCGGTTCGAGCGGAAGTCCCGGATCAACGTCGGTGTGATCTTCACCGAGGTGCACCAGTGCTTCGGCCAGTGGGACGGGACGGTCCTCGGGCACCCGGTCGAGGGTCTGCAGGGATTCGCGGAAGAGGCGCAGATGCGGTGGTGAGGGTGGGCTGCGGGCCAGCCGCGGACGACCGCCGGTTCCCACGAGGTTGGAGAACGTTCACCGGGTGAGAGAAGGCACGCGTGGCTTCGCTCACGCCGTGAACAACCGCCAACGCCACGGGTCATGGAGCGTCTCCGAGCAGAGCCACGACCTCCTCGTCGCTGACCTGGTGGAAGTCCCGGTAGTACTCGCCCACGGCGTAGAACGATGCGGGGCTCAAGAGGCAGACCACCTCGTCCACCTCATCCCGCATGGAGGCCAGCGCGTCCGGAGGCGCCACCGGCACCGCCAGCACGATCGCCGCAGGGTCCCTGCGCGCCACCGCACGCAGCGCCACACGCATCGTCGCCCCGGTGGCGATCCCGTCGTCGACCACGATGGCCGTTCGCCCGGCGATCGGCACCGGTCGGCCTGCCCGCCAGGTACCTCTCGCGGCGCCGTCGGATCACGGCGAGTTCGGACCTCGCCAGCTCCGCCACGTCCTCGCGGCGAAGCCCCGTGGCCGCGAGCACGTCGGGGTTCACCACGATCTGCGGATCGTCCCCGTTCACGACGGCGCCGGCGGCCACCTCCGGCCGGCCGGGTACGCCGATCTTCCGCGCCATCACCAGGTCCAAGGGCGCCTGCAGCGCAGCGGCGATCTGAGCGGCCACCGGCACGCCACCTCGGGGCAAGGCGAGGACCACGGGATCGGGGTAGTGGCGGGCGACCAGTGCCTCGGCCAACTGGCGGCCGGCGGCGGCGCGGTCGGTGAAACCCCTCACGGAACCATTGTGGGCGCGGTCGACCATGCACCCAGATCCTGCGATCCCGAACACATCCGTGCAGGGCCAGTCACTGCCAGGAACCTCAGCCTTGGAATCGCGGTCGACCAGGCCAGCAGTGGAGACGAGGATCGCGACGATCAGAACGTAGGCGTTGTTCAGGGCCGTGTAGTTCGCGCTGTACGTGAACACGTCGACCTGGAAGATGGCGCCCATCACGAACAGGACACCGATCGCCGCCCGGTTGTCCAGACGCGCGGCCCGCACGGCCACCCACGTTGCCAGCACGACGAACGCGAGGCAGCCCGCGAGGCCGAGCCATCCGCCCACAGCCAGCGCTTCGAGGAGTTGCTGATGCGCGTGGTCGGCATACTCGGGCGAGGCCGGCTTCGGGCCCACACCGAACGGCATCCACACCTGCGGGTTCGCGAGATAGTCCTGCCAGAGGTCGAAGCGCCAGACGGTCGTCCCGTCGCTGATGGCGGTAGTCCGCAGCCAGGCGGACAGCGACAGCGGGAGGAGTATGAAGGCCAGCAGACCCGCCAACGTCCAGCCGAATCCCTTGAGACGCTCGAACGGGATGAACGTGGCGAGTACCCCGACCACCATCGCAACCATCCCAGTGCGGCTGAAACTCCAGACTGTCGCCATGACGAGGCCAGCGGTCATGATCCAGGTCCAGCGCCCCGGTGCGGCCCGCACAGCGAAGACCAGCAGCACAGCGCAGGTGAGCCCGACGTAGACGCGACCGGGAGTGACTCCGTTCAGACTGGGCACTTCACCGACGTTCAGGCCCAACATCGACAACCAGCGTCCGTACCGGGGGCTGTCCCCGATCAGCACAGTCGGCCAGCCGAAGACCAGATCGCTCACCGCCGCCAGCACGCTTCCCCACCCGAAGAACCACCCGAGACCAACCATCAGAGGTCTCAGCACGTCGAACGAGATCAGCGCGCCCGCGACGGCGACGCCCACGCTGCTGACCGCCACCGACCAGAACCGGGGGTCCTGCATCAGTCCGTGGACCGTCATCGAGAGCGCTGCAGAGCCGATCCACGCAGCCACCGCCGCGACCATCTGCCACTGTCGTCGTGACAGCTGGCCTCGCCAGGCAGCAAGCCCGATGACCACTGCGCCGGCCCAGCCGAGTACTCCCAGCCCCCCGGCACCGGGCAGCCGACCCTCCTGCACCAGCCACTGCGTGATCCGCGGAGCAGGCGGGCCCCAGGCCACCAGGACGACGTTGAGCGTGACGAACAAAGCAAGCAGGACGTAGCCGACACCGAGATACTCCAACCACACAGGGCGGGCTACGGCCCTCTGCACCTGAGACCCTCGTGGGGCAGCGTCGACGGATGACATGTAGCGCCTCAACCCTTCCGCAGGCCCGGATTACGGGCTGCCGCCAGCAGGAATCGCGGATTGCCCCAGAGGTAGCGCTTGGACAGGCGCCTCGGTTCACGCGCCAGACGGTAGGCCCACTCAGTGCCGGTGCGCTGCATCCACACCGGGGCCTGCGGCTTGGTGCCGGCGATGAAGTCGAATGCGGCCCCCACCGCCATCGCCACCACCGGCATCTTTGCCGCCAGCCGGGCAACCTCCCAGTCCTGCTTGGGTGTGCCGAGGCCGACCCAGACGATCTGCGCGGCGGAGTCGCGGATCCGCTGGTCTTGCTCGAGTAGGTCCTCCGAGCTGAGCGTGCGGAAGGGCGGCGACTCAGCCCCTACGACCTGTGCCGCCGGGAACCGTTCCGCAATCACCTGCTGCAAGCGGGTCAGGGTTCCGGGGGACCCGCCCAGCAGGTAGTGGCGAAGCCCGGTGTCCCGAGCCAGCAATGCCTCCATGACGTCAGGCCCGTACACCCGCGGCCACTGCTGGGCGGTCCGGCCGTAGGCGCGCCGTCCGACCCAGGCCACGGGCATGCCATCAGTGAGATTGAGCGCCTCTGAGGCCTCGAAGAGGGTCGAGTACTGCGGGGTCGGAGTCCGCCAGGGCGATCGTGTAGGCATTGGCGAAGTGAACGGCTGTGGGCTGGCCGACGTATGAGCATCGGATCACCTCGTCGACGGCGGCGTCGAACGGCAGGACGGTGAAGGGGATCGATCCCACTCGACACGTACTCACACTCGCTCCCGACATGGCACGCTCCACCGTACCCGTCGGGGGCCACCCCTGATGGACCCGGAGACGGCGGCCAGCCACTAGCCTGACCCCCATGAGCCCGACCATCGCCGTCCTCGGCCTGGGGTACGTCGGGCTGCCACTGGCGATCGAGTTCGCGCGGCACTTCGATGTGATCGGTTTCGACATCGACTGCGAGCGGGTCGAGCAGTTGACGCCGCGGCGACGACCGGACCCGGGAGGTCGACCCCGGGGAACTGCCCGGAGTCAGGTACACCTGCGACCCGGCTGACCTGCGCGACGCCAGCATCTACATCGTCGCCGTCCCGACACCGGTGGACGTCCACAAGCGCCCTGACCTGGAACCCCTGCTCGCATGCCAGCCGTCCTCGTCGGTGAGTCCCTCAGCCCCGGCGACCTGGTGGTCTACGAATCCACGGTCTACCCGGGCTGCACCGAGGAGGACTGCATCCCGGTCCTCGAGCAGGCGTCCGGCCTGCGGCTGCAACACCGACTTCACTGTCGGCTACTCCCCCGAGCGGATCAACCCCGGCGACCGTACACGCCGCCTCGCCGACGTCGTCAAGATCGTCAGCGGTTCCACGCCCGAGGCCGCCGACCGCGTCGCTGACCTCTACGGCCGCATCGTCACGCGCAGGGATCCACCGCGCACCCTCGATCCGGGTGGCCGAGGCCGCGAAGGTCATCGAGAACACCCAGCGGGACGTGAACATCGCTCTGGTCAACGAACTCGCGATCCTGTTCCACGAACTGGGCCTGGACACGCACCGAGGTCCTCGAGGCCGCCGGCACCAAGTGGAACTTCCTGCCCTTCCGCCCGGGCCTGGTCGGGGGCCATTGCATCGGCGTCGACCCCTACTACCTGACGCACAAGGCGCATGGAGGTCGGGCACTACCCGGAGGTGATCCTGGCCGGCCGGCGCATCAACGACTCGATGGGTACGTACGTCGCGGACCAGCTGGTTCTGCTCATGACCCGCAAGGGGCTGCGGGTCGGGGGCGCGCGGGTCCTGGTCCTCGGCCTGACGTTCAAGGAGAACTGCCCCGACACCAAGAACACGCGCGTCGTCGATGTGGTCGAGCGACTGCGCGAGTACGGGGCGGTCGTCGCCGTCGCCGACCCGTGGGTGGAACCGGAGCAGGCCAAGGACCTCGGGGTCGAGCTGGTCGATCTGGACCAGGCGCTCGAGGGGGACTACCAGGCGGCGCTGCTGGCCGTTGCGCACGACCAGTTCGTGGGGATCGGGCCCGCGCTGCGGGAGTTGGTCGGCGCGGACGGGGTGCTGTACGACGTCAAGGGGTTGCTTGGGGCGGAGGCTGACGGGAGGCTGTGAACTCCAGGACAGGTGCCCCCGGTACGGCCACGACGTCCCACCGCAGGCTCTCCTGCGCGGACGACGTGAGGAATACCCGGCCCGTGTGTTTCAGCGGTGGCTGCACAGGGTTCCCACGCACATTCACCACCTGCGCCTGCGAGTGATATCGAAGGTAGCGAGTGAACACCTGGTTGTCATCGGTGAGTACGAGGTCATCCGGTCCGGCGTTCTGGATCACCCAACGCCCAGCGATCACGTTGACGTCGTTGCTGGGGCTCTGAATGGGCGCGAAACCCACCACCGCGCTGTGCATAGCCAGGGCGATCGGCACCGCGATGAGGGCCGCAGGTGGCTGGCGCCCCACTCGGTGGGCAAGCGACCCGATGAGACCCCAGAAGGGCACGAGAGCGATCACCCACAACTCGGGGTTGCCACGGTCCTGAAGGAGTGCGGCAGGCAGGTAGCCGACCAGCCAACCGGCAAAGAGCACCGCGCCCGCCCGGTTGACCGGTGAGCGCCCCCGCACAACGAGAACAAGAGCCGTCAAGAGCGCGGCGATGAGCACCAACGTCAAGACCAGGCATAGCCAACCCAAGGCAGGATTCAGCGAAGAGGCGATCGCCTGCTCGCCGGTCAAGTCCCGATTCCCGAAGGCGCCGGTCACGAGGTCCATCACCCCCGGCAGGCCCAGCACGCCGTTGGCCGACACCACTGATTGGCCGAACCCCGCGGGGATCCGAACGCCATCCAGCCATCCAGGTGGATCCGCTGGCGGACCTGAGCCCAATCCGGTGATGACGAACGCTGCGACAATGGGGACGGCGCCGAGCATGAACATGATGCAGCGCCGTCGGCCCTGTTCGATGAGAAGCAGAGCCGGAACGGCAACGAGAGCACAGCCAGGTTGAGGATGTGACCGAGCATCGCCCCCGCCACGAAGAGATACAGGACCGGCAGCGCCCACCCCCGCACGGCTGCGACGCAGACGAGCAGAGCGAGCAAGGTCCCCACCGTGTAGGTCTCCGCTTCCACCGCGTACCGCCAGAAGCCGTAGCTCGCGGCAAGGAGCCCCACGGCCCACATGGCGTAGAAGTGCTGGAACGCCAGAGACCGCAGGAGAACATAGAACATCCCAAGTGTGGCCAGACCGCACGCAAGGCTGAACCCCACAAGGGCCGTGTACGGATCCCAAATGGCGCTGAGCGCCTTGCCGACCGGAACGAGAAGAGCATGGTCAGGGTCGAAAGTGATCGGCGCGGATCGCGCGGCGTGGGCATAGCCGAACCCATCGTCGGTCTCCGAGCGGTTGCCTGGCATGAGCAAGAGATAGGAGCCCGCGACCACAACCAGGAGCAACCCCAGACTCAGGTACTCACTGCGCCGCGAGCCTGTGCTCGACCACTCATCGACCCCGTTGCGGAGGGCGTCCAACTAGGCGCAGGGCGTACTGCCCAGCCAGGATTGCCGGCCACCAGGATGGGCCGTGCCGGCGCAGAAACCGAGCCTGCGCACGCCACGGCAGCCCCTTCGGCGATTGAAGATCCCGCCACGCCTGTGTGCCCCGGGCCCGGGGCATCGAGCCCGGATTCGGCGGGCACTCGGCCAGGAAGCCAGGTGCTTGAAGGATTACGATCCCCAGTCTTGTGGCCCGCAACCCGTAGTCGTCGTCAGCGTAGGAGTGTGGGAACTCACCGTCGATGGGCCCCACGATCTCGCTCACGGCCCGCGGGACGAGTACGAGGTTCCCGTTGAACGTGTCGGCCTGCTGGATACGGTCGCTGACGGGCAACCGCTCGAACCTTTGGGGATGCCAACTGGAGAGGCGTCGACGGGCAGCGTAGGTCAGAGCACCTGTGACGGGATCGCGTGTTGCGGCAACCGCGATTGAGTTCGGGCTCTGCAAGCACACATCCAGCAGAGTGTCGATGGCACCTGGGAGCGCCGCCGTGTCGTCATTGAGCCACAGCAGATACTCCGGATCATCCTGGAGCGCCTTCGCTTCCGCTATCGACATGGCGCGCGCCCAGAATAGGGACCCGTCGCCGGAGATGACCGTGGCCTCGGGGAATCGCGCGACTGCCTCGGCGGTGCCGTCGGTGCTGCCGTCGTCTACACAAAACACCCGCATGCGGACTCGGTCCTGCTGGGCGAGCAAGGCCGACAGCGACTTGACCGTTGTGTCGCGCCGGTTGTGACAGGCGACGAGAACGGCAATCACAGGCCGTTTCGACTGTGTCCCCCGCTCAGCGGGAATCAACGCCAGCCGTTCGCGCCAGGATCTGATCCCGGATCCAGTCGTAATTGATCTTCAACCCATGGGCGAGCGGCGTGAGTGGTTGCCAACCCAATTGATCCTGGATGAACGTGTTGTCCGAGTTGCGTCCTGCAACACCCTTGGGGGCATCGAGTTGGTACCGCCGGCGAAGGTCAACTCCTGCGATCCCCTCGATGATGCTGACCAGGTCGTTCGACACTCACCAGTTCGCTGGAACCGATGTTGATCGGGGTCGCGGTCAACCAGTCTGAGGAAACGAGTCGCATGACGCCCTCCACACAGTCGTCGACGTAGGTGTAGGAACGAGTCTGACTACCGTCGCCCCAGACATCGATCTCTGTCGAGCCACTGATCGCGGCCTCGGCAACCTTCCGGCAGATGGCCGCCGGCGCCTTCTCCCGACCACCTTCCCATGTGCCCAGCGGGCCGTACACGTTATGGAAGCGGGCTATGAAGGTGCGCAGCCCACGCTCGGCCCAATACTCCTCACAGAGCATCTCGCTGAACAGCTTCTCCCAGCCGTAGCCCCGCTCGGCCAGAGCCGGGTACGCATCGGACTCGCGCAGGGCTCTGACGTTCGGGTCCTTCTGCAGGTCGGTGTTGTACACGCACGCCGAACTGCTGAAGAAGAATCGCTCGACCCCTGCCTTGTTGGCAGCCTCGAGCAGATGCGTGTTTATCAAGACCGAACGCATGCACTCCACCCGGTGGGTCTCGATGAAGCCCATGCCTCCCATGTCGGCCGCAAGGTTGAACACCACCTGCGCACCCTGAACGGCATGATCGCAGGTCTCAGACCTGCTTAGGTCGGCCACAAGATTGTCAGCGTTCGGGTGGAACTGGCTCCAATCCGAGAGTGGCTTGATGTCGACGCAGCGAACCGCATATCCGTCATTCAAGAGCCTGGCCGCCAGGTGCCCACCGATGAAGCCACCGCCGCCACCGATGACTGCCAACGGGAGATTCTGTGCGGAGGTCGACACGGTAGGAGCGTATCAGCGGATTCCCACCCCGTGCGCGAGTCAAGGTGCCTGCGGGAGGGCATCACAGCGGCCTGGCATGTGGGAGAGTCATTGCCATCGTCGGCGGAAGCCGCAGAGAACCTTGACCGATCACTACGCCTTCAGGGCAGACGCAAAGGGGCCCTATGCGAGTCGCTCACGTACTGGAGGAACTCAACCCCTCCGGCGCAGAAACCATGCTCGCGGTGGCCGGTCCCCTCTGGCCGGAATTCGGCGTTGACTCGGTCATCATCTCGAAGTGCGCAGTCCCCGGGCCGTACTCACAGAGACTGCGCGAGTCGGGCTACTCCGTCAGGTACATCGACCCGCAGCCGGAGTGGAGCTTCCCCATCCGACTCAGGCGGCTGCTCAACGGGTTGGATGCAGACGTTCTGCATGTGCATACAGAGCACGCCAACTTCTGGATCGCAGCAGCAGGGCGTGCAGCAGGAATCAAACGTATCGTCCGCACAGTCCACAACGTGTTCGAGTTCGGGGGTGCGCTCAGGGTCGAGCGTCTGTGGCAGCGACGACTCCTGCGCATGATGGGTGCCACAACAGTAGCCGTCAGTGTCTCGGTGGCCGACAACGAGCTCAAACGCTTCAACAACCCCGCCCGACTGATCCCGAACTGGTACGACCCTCAGCGCTTCAAGCCGGTCTCGACGCATCGCCGAACGAAGGCACGGCACCATTTCTCCATTCCATCCGATGCACTCGTCGTTTCGACGGTTGGGAACTGCGGTCCGGTGAAGCGGCACAACTTGGTCGTCGAGGCACTACGGGAGTTGCCGAGCAACGTCGTATATTTGCACCTCGGTCAACAACAGCCCGGCGAACCTGAACGGGCCCTCAGCACGGAACTCGGGGTCGCCGGTCGGTCTCGATTCCTCCCGCCCAACGAGGACTCCGC
Organism: uncultured Actinomycetota bacterium; assembly: GCA_963733395.1. Taxonomy (GTDB): domain Bacteria; phylum Actinomycetota; class Actinomycetes; order S36-B12; family UBA10799; genus JADKAV01. The sequence goes on along the minus strand of CAVTCZ010000002.1, from coordinate 42,705 downwards.
CACGGTGCTCGAAGCGACCGATGTGTTCGTGATGCCCTCGGAGCGGGAGGGAGCCAGTATCGCGGCACTGGAGGCTGTGGCCTGCGGTGTGCGGTGCGTCTTTGCCGATGCGCCGGGGCTTTGGGACTGGAAGGAGTCCGAGGCACACATCATGTGGACACCCTCGGACGGCAGCGGTCTTGCAGCATCCATCATGGCTGCTGCGGCGATGCCACCGCCAAGCGCCGATACGATGCAGCAGATTCGGGAGCGCTATGCAGTCGAGCGGGGGATTCGCTGTTACTGCACCCTCTACGGGATTCCGCCCGCTCCGTGTCACCTGCGGAATCGGACACGGGCGTGGTAGACCGAACGTCGTGAGCAAATACCTATGGAGGGCACGCGCACGAGTGGATCGTCGACGATCGCCACGACAGCGTCGGGATGCAGTCGCCCTTATGAAGTTGAGTCCCCTCATCGACCGTTTCCTGCCCTGGACGGGATCCTCCATCTCCCCTGCGGTCGCACTGACAATCTGCAACGAGCTGGAACTCAACCGTCGGCGCAGCATCGTGGAATTCGGGCCTGGACTCTCAACTCTGATCATGGCCGCTTGGGCGGAACACACGAAAACGGCGATAAACATCATCGCCGTCGAGGAGGACGCGGAGTGGGCGGGCTACCTGCGCGAGCGGCTACAACCATTCTCCTACGCCCACACGGAGATCATCCATCGTCCACTCGCTTCCTACACGGAGGACTCACCCCTACGGGTGTCCCGTTGGTACGCGCTTCGGGACAACAACCTGGATCTCGAGGAGGCCATCGATCTGGTGCTCGTGGATGGACCGACCGCTTACAGGTCGGAATGGGCACACGACCGTTATCCCGCGATCCACTTGGTCAAGGACCGCATGTCTGAGCGATGTGCTGTTCTGCTCGATGACACGCACAGGTCAGGCGAGGCAGCGATCGCACGTACCTGGCGAGCCGAACTGGGCGGGACCTGGGCGGTGCATGAAGACACGCAGTGCACCTGGTTCGTCCGTGGTCAGGCATGGAACACCAGGCAGTGACCAAGCCAGGGGCGGTACGCGTCTTTCGCGGTTTCGTCGCAATGTCGGCTGGCTCCATCGTGGTCATGCTGGTGCAGCTGGGCTACGCCGCCGCCTCCTCCCGCATTCTGGAACCGCCAGCATTCGGGGCCTACGCCGTGGCTCTTGCCGGCGTCGGACTGCTGAGTGTGCTGGCCGGAGCCTCCTTGGAACTCAGCGCAGCCCGCCGCGATGAGGATACTGCTGATGTCGATCGCGCGCTGCTCGGGGCGGGCGCCTCCCTGGGTATCGTCGCGATGGCCTTCGGGGTCCTCGTTGCTCCGGCCTGGGCACAGTTGTGGGCGGTTCCGGATTCGACCACACTCACGCGGCTGATGTGCCTGGGACTGCCCGTGGTCGCTGTGCAGTCGGTGTACAACGGGGTGCTGCGTAGACAAGGTCTGACGACGCGGGTCGCCGCCGCGAATGTGACAGGCCAGTTGGTGGGCATCGGGGTGGGTCTGGCCGCCGTAGTAAGCGCGCGCGCTCCTTGGAGCCTGACTATCGGTTTCCTCGTGGCCGGGGCAACGACCATACTCGTGACTGCTCGGAGGGTTCCCTCAGATCGACGATTCCCCCTGTTCTCCCCCCGCCATGCACGCAAGGACATCAACTACGCCGTCCGCGCCTCTGGCATGAACCTCCTGCGGATGAGCAGCCAGAACATCTCCGGCTGGTCGATCTCCCGGTTCGCGGGGACGGATGCCCTAGGCGCCTACAACCGGGCAACATCGCTGATCACCGCACCCCTGACCGCCCTTCAGGCGTCCTTCAACTACGCACTGTTTCCTGAACTGCGGCCCGACGGACCCGTGTCGCGGAACCAGTCAGCCTTCACAGAGATCATGATTCTGATTTCGTGGCCGGTGATCGTCGCAGGGGGCATTGGCTACTTTGCGGCACCACCCTTTCTGGAGTTGTTGCTCGGGCCCGGCTGGAGCGAAGCCGTCTCGTTGGCGGGGATCGCCGTACTACTGGGTGTGATGCCAATGATCGGGGTCCCACTGGGAACGGCTTTCGAAGCGCTCGGGAGGTTTCGAGTCACGGTGATCGGGTGGATCATCGCCACGATCTGCACTCTCCTCGGTGCGCTCGTGACCTTCCAGCAACACACCCCCCTGCCTGCTGCCGTCGGCCTGCTGGCGGGACGGGTGCTTTCGTCGATGTGGTACGTGTTCCCCTTAGCGAGAGCCGACCTTCTCGCACCCCGGCAGTGGTGGTCCGGCGTCCGCCTGGTGCTCCTGTTCCAGGCGGTTGCCTGCGGCCTCGTGTTTCTCCCGATCTCCTTACTGCCGCTGAGCAGCCTCGCAGAACTGGCTCTCCTCGCGGCCGCAGCGGCTGCTGAGGTTGCCCTGCTGTGGCTCCTCAGGAGCAGGACCACCTTCTGGCGTCTGCTGTCGACGCGGGGGCTGACGCGGGGATGACAAGCGTCGACTCAAGGTGTGGGATGGCCGATCGCATGGTGTTCCAGCGTGAACTCGTACCAGGCCACGTAATCTGCGGCAACATGTTCTGGCGCGAACCGCGCGAGATAGGCGCTCGTAGTCGGCGGCGGTGAATGCGGCCGATCCAGGAGGGCAACCATCGACTCGGACAGCGCAGCAGGATTCCTGACATCGGTCAACCACCCCGCAGCACCGTACCCCAGGACGTACGGGACGCCACCGCTGCGTCGGCCCCCCAGCACCGGAACACCAGCGGATGCCGCCTCGAGAACCGCATTACCAAACGACTCCTCAAGCGAAGCGTGGGTGTAGAGCCAGGAGATGCTCAATTCGAAGGCCACTTGTTCGCGAGCCAAGGGACCGAGGAACCTCACGTTCTGGGCTAGTCCGCCGGTCTCAGCCCATAGGGCGGCATGCTCGCCAGGACCCAGTCCCGCTCCGATGAGGTGGAGTTCGGCGGAAGGAATTGACGCACGCACCAGGCGGAACGCCTGCAGAAGCGTGCGGACGTTCTTGAGCGGACCGGCGTCGGCGATGTAGGTGACGACCGGGTGCGGTGCCGGATCACGCCTCATAGTCAGAACGTCCTGCGGAATCGAATTGGGCATTACCCGGATCGGTCGTCTGTAGAGCAGTTGCCGTCGCCATGCCGTCGCCAGATACGGCGACACCACAGACAGTTGTTGGATTCCGGGCCGGGCCCGCAGAGCCACCCCCAGGCGGGCCACCCGGTACATGTCCCTCGTCCTTCGCAGAATGGTGAAAGGCGAGTCGCGGGCTGTGGTGACGTGCAACAGGTCGCTGTCTTGCGCGGCCAACTCAAACTCGTAGGTCCAATGCGCGTGAACGATGTCGGGCTTCGCGTCCCTGATGGTCTGCATCATCTGCCGTCTCTCGACGTGATACAGATCCCCCAGCCAGTCACGCGCGCGCGTACGCCCCGCGGCTACGACGATGTCCAGATTGGGTCCGACGAATCGCGCCGGCCCGAACCCCGGGGAGTGATGCGCCGTGACCACTGTGATTCGGTGGCCCTTCGCAAGCAGGCTGCGGACAAGCTCGACAACAGCGGTTCCGCCGAGGTCGAGGTACCCCTCAGCGTGCCGCCGGTCCGATGCATCGAGCTCGCCAGCCAGCCGCACAGGGGAGGCCGGGCCGACAACAGCGATGTGCACCTGGCTCTCCTCTCCGCATGCACGAACCTACGCCGAGCGGCCTGGCCCTACACGTTCGCGTGGCCGACCCGGTGCTGAGTTCGTAGGGTTGCCCCGTTTGGTACGTTGCTCCTCGAATACGCCGCGGCACTGCCCACACCGATCAGGAGCCAGAACCAGGGCGGCCAGTTGTAGAACACACCGAAGGCCAGCATCCCCCAGGTCATAACCGGCACCAATGACAGACGATCTCGACTGCCTACCAACACGGTGACAACGAGCACAGACACCGCCACAAGACCGACCAACCCCAGCATGATCCACTGATCGAGGATCAGATTGTGGGCGCTGTTCGCTGGATTCATCACCATCGCATCCGGACCCAGCGCCATCGTCGGACCAAAGGTGCCGCCGAAAAGGACGTCGTCCAGGGACCTCGCGACCACTAGCCGAGTTCTCCACATCTCGAGGCGCCATTCGACCGAACCCGACGAGGCAGCGGCCTCCGGAAGACGGGCACCCGAATCGCTTCCGGCACCGGGTAGCAGTTGCACGCGGGCGACCGCAGCCAGCAGCAAAGTGGTCACCCAGAGCGCCAACGTCGCTGCGATGGGCGCCCAGGCCAGCGCGGGAGATCGCTCTCTGAACAGTCGCATCGAGCTGAGAACGAGGATCACACTCAGCGAGAGCCAGACGCTCCGGTGCTGGCAGACGACGATGCTCACACCTAGCAGCGACCCCAGAATCGCAGAGAGCCTGGGCTCTACAGGCGAATCCAGGAGCAGGATGAGCATGCCCACGATCATCAGCAGCGCGGCGGACGCGCTGATTTGCCGGTAGTAATAGAAGGACGCGTCGCCCCCCCCTTGCGTCAGGTTGCCGGTCACGAGGCCGAAGGCCTGGACAGCGGCGACACTCAGTCCGGCAACCAGTAGCGTTACCCGCCAACTGCGCCAACGCACCGTTCCGTAGGCGGCGCCGAACGCAAGGAAGCCGACCATCAGGCGCCAGTCCTGCCAGTAGTTCGTGGCTGTCTGCCAGGAGTAGTTCGCTGTCCAGGTCACGTGGCCGACGACAACCAGTACGCCGATCAAGAGCGTCGAGGCCAGTACGGGTGCACTGACTCTGCGCCAGAAGCGACCGAGCAGCGCACTCAACGCGAGGAGGTAGAAGACGAAGACCGACCGGGTCGGGGAGTACTCCACCGGCCAGACTCGCTGCATATACGCGAGGGAGTCCAGCAGTGCGATCACCAGGACCACGTCAACCGCACGACCCAGCACCGGGTCCATGCCCGCAACGTTGTCGGGTGCTCGCACGACGACCTACCTTACCCACGCAGTCTGAGCCTACGATGCAACGCGCAGTCGGCGCTCACAAGCCAGGTTACGCGCGGCCGCTCCAGGTGAGCACACCACCAACGAAACGGTCCACCATTTCGGGGAGGCTGTACCCGGCGGCATCCGCCAGACAGCGCTGTCGCAATCGTCCTAGCAGCGCTGGGTCACCCAGCAGTTGCATCAGCGATGCGCCGTAATGGGCCGCATCCGCGTCACGGTGCACCCAGAGGCTGTTGACCCCATCCTTCAAGTAGCCGGCTTCCGGCCCTTGCAGCGGAACATCTGTGGTGACGATCGGCAAGCCTGCCGCCATCGAGTCCACGGCGACAAGCCCGATGGCTTGCGGAATAGCGAGCACTGTCGCGGCGCGAAGCGCCACAGCCTTCTCATGGCCGTCGAGGCGACCGACAACCCGGATGGAAGCCCCTGCCTCCTGCGCCCGGCGCAGTGTCGGCTCGGCCGGGCCCGCCCCCCCGAAAGCGATGGTCAGTCCGGGTGTCGTCTCGACACACCGCAGGAGGAAATCTGTCCCCTTGGCTGGGTCCAGGGCCCCCAAGAAGAGTGCGGTGCGACCCGGCGGCGTGCCGTGGGTCTTGTGGAAGTCTGCCACCTCATCCTCGGTCACCGAGGCCAAGTCCTCGGTGAGCGTCTCCGTGTCGATGGTGTTGTGCAAGACGGTCACCCGATCGCGCGGAAACCCGTGCTCGACCACGTAGTCGGCACCTTCGTCGGTATAAATGAATGCCCATTGTGCGCGCCGCGTCACGAACTGCTTGAGCACGCCGAGTGACTTGCCTTGTGGTGTGGAGAACGTGCGACCGTGACCCCACATGGCAACGCTGGGGCCACTCAAGTGCTGTCGCAGCAACGCCGGATAGCTCTCCAGGTTCTTCACGGCCTGCTCGACCACCAGAAGATCTACAGAGGAGGGGAGCTGACGGAAAAGCAGTTCCTTGCCGCTGACATGTAGGCGGCGTTCGGGCAAGACCCGGTGCCACGACGCCGCGACCCGATCCTGGCGCTGAGTCTGCGCGGCCGACGGCTTGCCGGTCCACAACTCGAATTCGATGCGCTCCTCGGCGAGTCGGGCGTGAGCGGCATCGCAGAACGCGAATCTATACGCCGCCAAGTAGGGCCACACCATAGCTAGTCGACGAGGTCTCACTCCACGCCGCCAACCCTGCGACAAGGATCCCGGCGGAACTCCCTGAACCGATCCAGCGGGGACAGTGGCTGGAAGCGACGCCGCCAAAGGTCCACGACCACCGTTGAGCCGGTCGTGGTCCAAGAGCAGGTATGGAGGCCGAGCCAGCCCGCCTCTGGCCGCGTGATGACTTCAGGTCCCCGCAGATCGCGCACCGCAGTCCCTGAGGGCCAGTTGCGCAGGGACAGCGCCTGGCCGTAGTTCTCCGTGCAGTCCTGGACGGCCCGCAGCCCGCGCTCGGCGTCGCTGGTGCCGCCGCCGCGAGCCATCAGCCCGTGGTCGCGGACGTCGATCACGGTCCAGTGCACCGGTTCCTGCCCCGCCGAGATCCATGTCGTCACCGGCCCGTAGCCCGAGTGCAATCGCGATGTCGCTGTTAAGCGCCACCGGCCGTCCTTCATGCGCGTCAGTTGGGGGTCAATGAGGTCGGCGGGCAAGCGCCATTCCGTGGCCCGCCATCGCTGACCAGGTTCATCGAATTGGTGAACGCGTACGTCGGGATCACATGTCTCAACCGTGGCGATCCAGCCAGAGCGGAAACGGTGGACTTGGGGGAAGGAGATGTGATGGTCCCCGGTGAGAACGGTGCCATGCGACGTGACAGCGCCGTTCGTGACCTTCAGGGCCACAATGTCACCGAGCCCTCTTCTGCGCCTGAATTCCTCGACGAAGATCCAGGTGTCAGACCGCTCAGCGACGACGAAAGGGTCGGCCCAGTAAGTGCGCTGGTCTGTGGGCTTGAAGGTCTTGCCGGCCAGGGTCTGGCCCTCGAGTAACTCGTCGAGGGATTGGTCGAGCAGGCAGATCGCCCACTCCCTCTCCATGATTGCGCCGCGAACAGCACGCTTGGCCTGTTCCCAAGACGGCCGGACGCTCGGTCGCACGTTGCTACTCTATGTGGTGTGCATCGACCGGCCCCCGAGCGTCGTTGGGGGGCCGTGAAACCGTCCCTCAAGGCAGGCCTTCGCCCGCTCAATCGCCTCCGCTGGTGGCGCAAGTCTCAGATCATCTCCAGCACATCAGCGACTCCTCGCCAACGCATCCGCTATGTGCTGTGGGATCCGGAGTTGGACACTTTCAGTTATGAACTCGCCGGCCCTGACCGGGTGGCGGGCCAGTTGAGCCCCGTGCTGGGAGAGTCTGCGGACACGATCCGTGAGTATCTGGAGGAACTGCGCAGCGACACTGGTCTCGCTGCCACGATCCGGACGGCCAGCCGATGGCACCCGGAATCCAAGCGTCGGCCACCGCTGGGCCGCCACGCCATCACCTACGCCTGCCTCCGCTCCCGCAGGCCGGCCCTGGCAGTGGAGATCGGTGTACGGCACGGCCTCGGGTCACTGGTGATACTCCGAGCTCTGCAGAGGAACCGTGGAGAGAATGCACCGGGTGAGCTGCTGAGCATCGATGTCGATCCCTTTGCGGGACGACTGGTAGGACGGCACACCCCGCACCTGCAGTTCGAGTGCGGCAAAGGCAGCGAGGTGCTGGGAAGCGTGCTCCACGGCAGGAAGGTCGGGTTCCTGCTCTCGGACTCCGTGCCCGACCCGGTCGAGACCGAGCGTGAGGTCACCTCGGCCTTGGCCAGCGCCGACTTCCCGATCGTGGTCGTGCAGAACGGGGCCTGGAATACCGTCACGGCCGACCTGGCAACTCGCACCGGCTCAGCCTTCGCAGCCATTCAGGAGCAACCCGCGGGTCATTGGGCCGCCGGGCGTTTGGTGCACGTCGCACGACTGGACGCACTGACATGATCAGTCCGAGGGTCGGCTGAGGCACATGCGGATAGCCTTCGTCCACTCCTTCTACCGATCTGAGCGCCCGAGCGGCGAGAACGAGATCGTTCTGGCACAAGCCGAAGCGTTGCAGCGCGCGGGGCATGGGGTGCGCATCGTGGCTCGACGCACAGACGACCATTCAGGACCCTTCAGTCCAATTGTGTCGGCAATCACGGTCGCAACCGGTCGGGGTCCGAATCCCATGGACGAACTGCGAGCATTCGGCCCTGATGTGGTGCACGTCCACAACCTGTTCCCGAACTTCGGAGAACACTGGGTCACCCGATGGGACGGCCCTCTCGTGGCCACGCTGCACAACTTTCGCCACTTTTGCGCCAATGCCCTGTTATGGCGCGATGGGAACGATTGCACCCTGTGTCCGGATGGAAACCCGCTGGCGGCGCTACGGTACCGGTGCTACCGGGATTCGGCGCTGGCGACCCTGCCCCTTGCGGTGAAGAACCTCGCCGGTGTGAAGACTCCGCTCCTGGCTCGGGCTGACAGAGTCGTCGCGTTGAGCCGCCGTTCCGCCGACACGTTCGAAGGGTACGGACTCGACCCAGCGCGACTCCGTGTTGTTCCGCATGGTGTGCCATCGCTGGGAGAATGCAGGCCTCAGCCGCAGCATCAGCGCTGGATCGCGCTCGGACGCCTCGACGAAGCAAAGGGTTTCGCTCACCTACTCCGCCAGTGGCCGCACGGCATTGGTTTGGATATCGCCGGGGACGGCCCCGTGCGCGGTGAGCTGGAGGCCTTCAGCCATCCCGACGTCACACTGCTCGGCAGTCAATCGCGGGAGTGGGTGGCTTCGCACCTCAGCAGCTACACGGGCCTCGTCTTCCCCAGCATGAATCGGGAGAATTGCCCTCTCGTCATCCTCGAGGCATTCAGTTGCGGACTGCCGGTACTGGCCCGAGCAGGTAGCGCAGGAGCAGACCTCGTCGCGGAGGTTTCCCCTGAGTGGACGTACGAAGACGCAGACTCGTTGCAGGCGGCGATGACAAGAGTGGCGCAATCCGGGCAACGCGGCCGCGATCTCGCGCACGGCGCGTACCAGGCGCGCTATCGCGAGCAGACATGGGTTGAGCGGATGCTGTCCATCTACGACGAGCTCTGAGAATCGCCGCCCTTCACGAGCGTCACATTCCATCCCTCCACGGATTCGACCCGATAGCCGAGTGCCTGCAGCGCGCGAATGGCGAGCCGAACCGACCGAAGCGGTGCAGGTTGGTCAAACTCGACGCAGAGCACGGGGGGGAGAATCCGGTCAGCGACCATGGATCGCAGAACGTGGAATTCCGCACCCTCGATGTCCATTTTTGCAACGTCGGGAATTCCGTCCCCCCGTCGCTTCACGATCGAAGCGACCGTCTCGACCCGGCCCACGAAGTACTCCGTTGTCTTCTGCAGGTTGACCGCAGAGTGTGAGACGTGCGTGGGGTCTTCAGGAGCGTAGAAACGCTGGGTGCCGGTGCTGTCCCACCAACCCACGGGTTCGAAATCGAAGGCAGGCCCCAAGTCCGCGTCCTTGACGAAACTCACTGAACGGGGTGTCGGATCGAAGGCCACGACATTCATTCCATGCGCGATCAGTTCGGCATCGAAGGTGAGGTCCTCACCCACCCCTGCGCAGTACGCGAGATTCCCCGGCAGCAACGCCCAGCGGGGGACCCACCAGCCGCCGTAATCGCTTCCCAGGCGCACATATGTAGCAGGCCTACGGGGTGCCAGCAGAGTTCTCAGTGCCATCCTCGCAAGTCGGGACTGGGCTCGCTCAAACACGTTCACGAAACCCCCCATTCACGTGGCGCTCGGGACCCAGCGGGCAGAACCCGCATTCAATACGCCCCCCGCCCACCAACAACCGCACTCACCGTGCTCGCCATGATCACGAAGTCCATCGACAGCGACCAGTTCTCCACGTAGTACAGATCCAGTCGCACCGACTCCTCCCACGACAGGTCGGACCGCCCGCGCACCTGCCACAGCCCCGTCATCCCCGGCCGTGCCCGCAGCCGCCGCACCGCCAGGTCGTCATACCGTTCAACGTCGTCCAATGGATGCGGCCGCGGGCCCACCAACGACATGTCCCCGCGCCAGACGTTGACCAACTGCGGCAACTCGTCCATCGAGAACCGGCGCAGGAACCGGCCGATCCGGGTCACGCGCGGGTCGTCGGCCATCTTGAACGTGGCCCCGTCGTCGCCGTGAGCCGCACGCAACTCCGCCCGCCGGGCATCGGCATCCACGTACATGGTGCGGAACTTCCAGCACATGAACGTCCGACCATCGAGGCCCGACCCGCTCCTGCTTGAAGATCGCCGGCCCTGGGGAACCGCGCCGGATCAAGAACGCGATCAGCAGCATCGGCAGTCCGAGAAGGATGAGCAGGATGCTCGAACCCACCACGTCGGTGATGGCCTTCAGCACAACCGCCGTGCCACTGAAGTTCGGCATGTCCACGCGCACGAACGACAACGACTCCACCGGCTCGACGGACAGCCGCGGGCCGGCCACCTCGACCAGCGAGGCACTGACCATCAGCGACAGGTCGGTGTCCTCCATCGCCCAGCCGAGCCGCCTGGTCTGCTGCGGGTCCATGTCGCCGCCCGGGGCGAAGAGGATGGTGTCGGCGTTGCTGCGCCACGGCCGCATCGACGGCGGCCCGGGGGTCCCAGTCCTGCTCCAGTGCCAGGACTCCCACCGTCACGAAGCGACCCTGCGAACCCGCGAGGTCGTCCTGCAACTTGGCGAGTCGTGCAGACGGCGCGATGAGAAACACGCGGTGCAAAGGCTGGCCTCTCGGCCATCCGCCGATGCAGCCAGCGTCGCATCAGGTTGCGCTCGACCAGCAGCATCAGCAGACCGGACAGCAACACGCCGAACAGGAACCAGCGGCCGTAGGTGGTGTTCGTCAGGTACGCCAGGCTCATCACCAGCAGCGCGGTCCACATGGTCGCCAGGATCACCCGGCGGTACTCGCCCGAGACCGTTGGCGATGATCGTCGCCTTCGTCGACTGGGCCTGCCAGAGCGCGATCGGCCAGATGACGAGCAGGGCGACCGTGAACAGTTGCCGCGGTCGGTCGTCGGCGAAGAACTCGCCGCCGTAGCCCCAACCCAGCAGGAGCCCGACCACGATCGCGCCGAGGATCACGGCAACGTCCAGCGCGCGCACCCGCAACTGGTAGTCCCGCAAGAACTCGTTGCGAGTGGAAACCCGGGGACGGCGAGTCCCGAGTCGCTCGCTCACGGGGCACCTGCCAGATCGGTCGAGTACTGCTTCTTGAACCAGTTCACCGTCTGTTCGAGCCCTTTGTCCAGCGGAGTGCTGGCCGACCACCCCAGCAATCCGCCTGGCCAGGGACGTGTCCGGGCACCTCTGCATCGGGTCGTCCTCGGGAAGGGGTCGCCGGTCGAGGTTCGCGGTGAACGCCGACGATTGCTGCCACCCTGTCCGCCAACTCCCGCATGGTCACTTCCTCGGGATTCCCGAGATTGACTGGTCCCGCCACCTCCGGCGGCGTGTTCATCATCGCCAGCAGTCCGTCCACCAGGTCGTCGACGTAGCAGAACGACCGGGTCTGCTCGCCGGAGCCGTAGATGGTCATGGGCTCGCCGGCCAACGCCTGCATGATGAAGTTGCTGACCACGCGGCCGTCGTCGGGGGCCATCCGCGGGCCATAGGTGTTGAAGATCCGCACGATCTTGGTATCCATGCCGTGCTGGCGGCGGTAGTCCATGAACAGCGTCTCGGCGCACCGCTTGCCCTCGTCATAACAGGAACGCGGCCCGATCGGGTTCACGTTTCCCCAGTAGTCCTCGCTCTGCGGGTGGATCGTCGGGTCGCCGTAGACCTCGGAGGTGGAGGCGAGCAGGATGCGGGCCTTCGTGCGCTTGGCCAGGCCCAACACGTTGATCGATCCGTGCACGCTGGTCTTCGTCGTCTGAACCGGGTCGCGCTGGTAGTGGATCGGGCGAGGCCGGGCAGGCCAGGTGGTAGATCTCATCCACCTCGACGTACAGCGGGAACGTGACGTCGTGGCGCATCAACTCGAAGCGCGGGTTGGTGATCAGGTGCTCGACGTTGACCCGCGACGACGAGTAGAAGTTGTCGACGCACAGCACCTCGTGGCCCTGCTGGAGCAGCCTTTCGCACAGGTGCGAGCCGATGAAACCGGCACCGCCGGTCACCAAGATGCGGCGCGGGAGTTCCGCAGCCTGCAGGGGGCTCACGTCGCGAGACTACACGGGGCAGTGGCGGCGACAGCAGCCTCGATCCGAAGCCCCAGCCGCACAGGGGCACCAGGACATCGTCACCCCCCAGGACACGGGCACACCGGCGACGAGGGGTCGGTGGGCGACTCACGATTCACCCGACTGCCATCCCCGCCAACGTCGCGTCGAGCACCCGCTCGAAGGACACCTGCGGATCCTCGGAGAACCCGATCCCGAGCAACTCCAAGCTCACGGCCCCGTGCAGGACCGACCACAACTGCTGGGCCACCTCCACGTCCGTCCCCTCACCCAGGGGTCCGAGTTGCCGGGCGGCGGCGACCATCTGCACCAACTGGTCGAACGACGCGAACGCCTCCAGCATCGCCGATTCTCCTGGCTCCACCTCGTGCATCCGCTCGAACATCAACCGGTAGTGCTCCGGGTGCGCGATCGCGAAGTCGCGGTACTTGCACCCGCTGTCGCGCAGTCGGGCCCGGGCATCCGGTCCGGTCGCAGTGGCCACGGTCCGGCGCAGTTCGGCGAAGCCCCGGATGAACAGCGCCTCCAGCAGGCCGTGCTTGCCGTCGAAACGGTTGTAGACCCCCATCGGTGCCACCCCTGCGCACGCCGCGACCTTGCGCACCGTGATCGCAGATGGCCCCTCGTCCGTGAGGATCTGCTCGGCCGCTGCCAGCAGCCCGTCTTCCACATCGCGACTTGGCGTTCTTCCCATGTCTGTAGTATAACGTTCTACATATATAGAACGTTGTTCCATAAGGAGAGATCATGACCGTTGTCGCAACCGCCCCCACCGCGCCGCCGCGGACCACCCACAAGTGGGGGATCCTCGCCGTGCTGTGCCTGAGCCTGTTCATGGTCGTCGTGGACAACACGATCGTGAACGTCGCGCTGCCCACCCTCAGCGAGGAGTTGTCTGCGACCACCGCGAACCTGCAGTGGATCGTGGACGCCTACACCCTGGTGTTCTCCGCGCTTCTGCTCGCCTTCGGCTACTTCGGTGACCGCACCGGTCGGCGCCGCGCGCTGCAGCTCGGTCTGCTGCTCTTCGCGCTCACCTCCGGCCTGGCCGCCCTTTCGCAGACCACCGAGCAACTCATCGGGGCCCGGGCGCTGATGGGGGTCGGTGCCGCCCTGATCTTCCCGGCCACGCTGGCGATCATCATCAACGTCTTCACCGACGTCCGGGAGCGGGCCATGGCCATCGGCATCTGGTCGGGCGTGACCGGCCTGGCGGTCGCTGCGGGTCCGGTGACCGGCGGCCTGCTCCTCGAGCACTTCTGGTGGGGCTCGATCTTCCTGGTCAACATCCCGATCGCCGCGCTGGCACTGCTCGCCGGACGCCTGCTCATCCCCGACTCCCGCGACCCCCGTCCCGGGCGGCTCGACCGGCTCGGACTGGTGCTGTTCAGTGCTGGCGATCGCGGCCATCGTCTGGGCCGTGATCGAGGCCCCGCACCGCGGCTGGACCTCCCCGGAGGTGGTGCTGACCGGCACGGCTGGCCTGCTGCTGCTCGCCGCGTTCGTTGTGCAGGAACTGCGCACCCGCTATCCGCTGCTGGACGTGTCGTTGTTCGGCAACCCGCGCTTCTCCGCGGCCAGTGCGGCCATCGCGTCGGCCTTCTTCGGGCTGTTCGGCTTCATCTTCCTGATCACCCAGTACCTGCAGTTGGTCCAGGGCTACAGCCCGTTGCAGGCGGGCCTGCGCACAGTGCCGTTCGCGGTGGTGACCGGCGTCCTCTCACCGTTGTCGATCGTGTTCATGCACCGGGTCGGGACGAAGGCCGTCGTGGCCGGCGGGCTCGGGCTCATGACATTGGGCTTCGTGATGGCGTCGACCCTGACCGCCGACAGCGCGTACTTCGGGCCGGTGCTGGCCAGCATGGTCGTCATGGCCGCGGGGCTCGGGCTGACCACGAGCCCGGCGACCGAGGCGATCATGGGCGCACTGCCGCCGGAGAAGGCCGGCGTCGGTTCGGCGGTGAACGACACCACCCGGGAGCTGGGGGGAACCCTCGGCGTCGCCCTGGTCGGGTCGGTCTTCGCCAGTCTGTATGGTCCGCAGGTGGTCGATGGCCTGGCCGGATTCCCGGAGCAGGTGGTCGCGCTGTCCGAGGAGTCCATGGGTGCAGCGGTCGTGCTGTCGCAGCAGGTCCCGAATGGCGCCGCCCTGCTGCAGGCCGCACAGTCCGCCTTCATGTCCGGCTTCCAGGCCGGGTCGCTGGTGGCGGCCGGGGCCACGGCGATCGGTGCGGTGCTGGCGCTGCTGTGGCTGCCCGCGCGGCACCGGGTGGCCACACCCTCACGGTGAGCCGGCGGGGGCGTGGGCCGCGCTGGTCGGCGACTGTTGCACCGTTGCGGGCCCGCCCCGCCGACTGTTGCACCGTTGCTGGTTTCGGGCCTGGAAACCAGCAACCGCGCAACACTCGGGCCGCACGACCAGCAACCGCGCAACACTCGGCACCCCGGCCACCGGCACGCCCGACCGAAACCCTGCCACCGCCCGCGATCCCTGACAGAATCACTGCCGTGGCCCGTCCCATCGCACTGCTCGTCGAGGACAACCGGGAGTACGCCCTCATCGGCACCCGGTTGCTCGAGAACGAAGGCTTCGAAGTGGTGGCCGCGATCGATGGCGAGACGGGGATCGGACTGGCCCGCGCCCGCCGCCCGGAGGTCGTCCTGCTCGACGTCAGCCTGCCCGGGATCGACGGGTTCGAGGTCTGCCGGCGCATCCGGGAGTTCAGCGACTCCTACGTGATCATGGTCACCGGGCGCACCGACGAGGTGGACCGGGTCGTCGGCTTGACCGTGGGCGCCGACGACTACGTCACCAAGCCCTTCTCCGCACGCGAACTCGCCGCCCGCATCGGGGCGATGCGCCGACGGCCGCGAGCGGCCAGCCCCACGGACACCCTCGAGTTCAACGGCCTGTCGATCGATCCCAACGCCCGCGAGGTCCGGCTCGACGGCGAGGCGCTCGACTTGACGAAGATCGAGTTCGATCTGCTCACCAAGCTGGCCTCCGAACCCCGCCGGGTCTTCGCACGACAGCAGTTGCTCGATGCGGTCTGGGGCACGGACTGGTACGGCGACGACCATGTGGTGGACGTGCACATGGGCAACCTGCGCAAGAAACTCGGCGAGTCCGGGAGCAACCCGCGCTTCATCCACACGGTGCGCGGTGTGGGCTTCCGGTTCGAAGCGCGATCTTGAGTCACCCTTGACCCCAGCCAAGCATTCATGAAACCTGCTTCCGCCACCATGGACCATTCAGGAAGGGAGGCGCTGTGAAGGGGATCATCTTCAACCTCACCGAGGACGTCGTCACCGAGGACAGTGGCCACGACGCCTGGGACGACCTGCTCGACGCGGCACATCTGCATGGCGCCTACACGGCGGTGGGCTCCTACTCCGACGATGAGTTGCTCGCGATCGTCGCCGCGGCCAGCCAGGCCACCGGGGCCAGCCCGGACGATGTGCTGCGCCACGTCGGACGTCGTTCGACACCGCTGCTCGCAGCCCGTTTCCCGGACTTCTTCGAGTTGCACAGCAGCGTGCGTACCTTCCTGCCGACCTTGAACAGCGTGATCCACCCCGAGGTGCGCAAGCTGTACCCCGGCGCGACCCCGCCGCACTTCGTCTTCAGCGAGGAGGCCGACGGCACGCTGCTGATGGAGTACCACTCGCAACGCACGATGTGCCCTCTGGCCGAGGGACTCACGCTCGGCGCCGGTGACCACTACGGCGAGGATCTGACGATCACCCAGCCGCAATGCACGAAGCACGGAGACCCTCACTGCGTCCTGCGGATCGCCGTGGGATGACCGACCACGAGCTGCTCGAAGCCCGGGCACAGATCACGCGACTGACCCGCCGCGTCGACCGGGAGCGCACAGCTCGGCGGGAGTCCGAAGAGGTCGCCGAGCGGTCCCTGCGCCGGTTGTACGCCCGCCAGCGCGCCTTGGACCTGCTCACCCGCTCGGCCTCGGCGTCCAACGCCGCCACGGATGACCGGGCGGCGTTCACCGAAGTCATGACGATGATCGTCGACGAGTACGAGTGGCATGTCGGGCATCTACTGGTGCCGGCCCGCGATGACCCGTCGGCTCTGGTGTCCAGCGGGCTCTGGGTCGGCAAGCAGGGCGACCCGTTCTTCGAGGCGATGCAAACCGCCACCGTCGGGGCGCGCTTCGGCCCGGGCATCGGAGTACCTGGAAGGGTGATGCTCCACGGTCCGCGGTGGGAGGTGCAGCCGCAGGACGTCATCGCAGCCCGCAAGCCGCTGCTGTCGACCGGCAGCATCTTCGCGTTCGGAGTCATGGTCGAGAACGTCCTGGTCGGTGTCCTGGAGTTCACGTCGCCGGGGCCCAAGCCCGTGGACCCTGACCTCGTCGAGCTCGCCACCCCGATGGGTGAGCAGTTGGGCCGAGTGATCGAGCGCGCGAAGGCCCGGGAGGCCGAGGCTCGACACCGGGAGGAGTTGGAGCGCACCGTCAAGGAGCGCACCGACGACCTGTTGAAGGCCCGGGACCGGGCGGAGGCGCTGGCCCGGGCCCGCAGTGCGCTGTTCAACGCCGTGACCCATGAGTTGTCGACCCCGGTCCATGCGGCCCAGGCGGCGATCGACGGCGTGCCGCCGGATCTGCAAACCGCGCGTTCGCAGTTGAGCCTCCTGAAACAGCGGATCGAGGCGCTGGTGACCGTGGCCGCCGACGACGCCCGCGGCACGATCGGTACGCCCACTGTGTGTGTGCTGGCCGACCTGGTCTCGCAGGTGTGCGCAACCCAGGAGGCGCTGATCAAGCCGCACGGTGGCGCGCTGGCGCTGTCAGTGGATCCCAGCGCCGCCGAGGAGGTGCTCATCGACGATGAGCGGGTGCGCAGCGCGCTCGACACGCTGATGGCAGGATTCCGGCTCGCGCGCACCGATGCGCACGTGTCGGTCAGGGTGCACCTGCCCGGCCACCGCGCTGTGATCGACGTCCGGTCGCCGGATGCCTGGCCCGACGCCGGGACCGTCGACGTCGTGCGCAGGGTCTGCGACCAGGCCTCCGGGGAACTCACCGGTGGGGAGGGCTCGTTCGTGCTGACGTTCCCGGTCTCCCGGCCGCGCCTGCGCCGCACCGGGCTGAATCGCCGGGTGCTGCTCGTCGACGACACCCAGGTCACCCAGCAACTGGCAACGTTGATGCTCAACGACGCGGGCCTCGAGGTCGACGTTGCCGGCGACGGCATCGAGGCCATCGAACGGCTGCGCGAGAACGTGTACGGCGCGGTGTTGATGGATCTGCGGATGCCGCGTCTGGACGGTCTGTCCGCCACCCGTCAGATCCGCGCCGGCGAAGCGGGCGCCGACCGGACCGAGACACCGATCATCGCGATGACGGCGGAGACCGCGCCGGGGGCCGCGGAGGCGGGGATGCTGGCGGGTTTGGACGCCTACCTGACGAAACCCTTCACCAAGGACACCCTGCTCACGATGGTGGGGCGGTACCTGCCGGAGGCGTGAGCGGCCGCGTCCGGCAACCGCAAGGGTGTCACCTGCTGCGGGGTACGTGGGGCCCCTTGCCAGCCGACCCGCAGGACGCCACAATTGTGTGCATGAGTACCCAGTCGCTGCGTGAGGTCCGGGATAGCTTCAGCGAGGTCGTCGATCGCGTCGAACGGGAACACGAGCGTGTCACCGTCACCCGAAACGGGCGCGCCGCGGCGGTCATCCTCAGCCCGGAGGACCTGGCCGAACTCGAAGAGACTCTGGACGTGCTCAGTGACCCGGGCGCGCTCGCCGACATTCGCGAAGCAGACGCCGCATACCGCCGCGGTGACGTTGTCCGAGGGGCCGATGCGGTCCGCGAGTTGCGGACGTGAGCAGTCCCGATCCATATGACCTGGTTGTTACGCCGCCTGCGGTCCGTGCCATCCAGGTGGGATTGCCGGAGTCCGTCGCTGCCGCCGTGATCGAGTTCCTCACCGGAGCCCTGCTCGCCGATCCCGCGAGGGTCGGTAAGCCCTTGCGGGGGGACCTCGCGGGGATTCACGCCGCCCGTCGGGGAACCTACCGGGTGCTGTACCGGATCAACGATGCCCGCCACGAAGTCGTGGTTCTGCGCATCGACCATCGCCGGGACGTCTACCGCACCTGAATCCCTCCGACACCGCCGCGACCCTGCTTCCACAAGGTCGGACGCATTCATGGGCGTAGCGGACCTTCGGATTCCAGCGGGGAGTTGGGTCGGCCAGTGGTCCGGGGGTCAGCCGTCCGCGCGATCGCAGCGCGGCGTTAGACGTTGTGGCCGTTGGTACGAGCGGACCAGCGCCACCGGCCAGCAGGCGACACAACGACCGTTCTTCCAGCCCCGGCCGACCAGGTCACCCCGGCACGACATCGCCGACGAGGTAGTCGCGCATCAGCGTCTCCACCTTCTCGGCCTCCGCCGTGAGTTCCGACAGCACCAGGTCCGACGGGTCGACCTCCATCTGGGCGCACAGGCTGCTGAGGCGATCGGCCCCGAGCATCCCCGACGCGCCCTTGAGCGCATGGGCGGCAGCACGCACGTCCTCGGACGAGCCCGCCCCGAAGCTGCGGTGGATGGACACCAGGCGCACCGGCAGTTCCTCCAGGAAGATCCCCATGGCATCGGCCACGAGACCCGGGTCCCCGAGGTCATCGCTGAGCTGTGCCAACGTGGCGGTATCCAGGCTGACAGCTGTGGCTGCACCCTGGCGCGGGACCGGGATGGGAGCGGCCACCGGCAGCCGCTCGAGTGCTTTGGTGATCCCGATGTGCAGATCGGCCATCGTGGTCGGTTTCATGACGTAGCCGTTGAATCCGGCCGCGGACAGCACCGAGCGGTCGATCCACCCCGGGTCGGCGCTGAGCGCGAGGACCGCCAGGGAATCCACGTCCGCGAGACGTTGCCGGATCACCCGCACCGCCTCCAGCCCGTCCATGACCGGCATGTTGAGGTCCAACAGCACTGTGTCGTACCGGTCGCGGGCGACCTCCTCGACGGCGGCGGCACCATCGCTGACCGTGTTGACCGACGCTCCCATCCTGCGCAGCATCTCGGCGATCAGGTTGCGGTTGGTCGTGTCATCCTCGGCCAGCAGCACGCGCAATCCAGGTGGCAGCGCGAGCGTCTCCCTGGCCACCGTGACCGGCACCTCGGCGCCGAGTGCCTCCAACAACCGGTCCACCGTCCACGGCAGCGGCAGGTACTCACCGGCCGTCGGCGCAGCCGCCACCGTCACTGTCGGGCCCATCACGAGCAGTCGGTGCCCGTCCGGCGACGGCTGCGTGGCCTCGGGTGACGCCGTATCGGAGACGACCCGGACATGCAGCGTCCCGGGATCCCCGGCACACGCGGGCAGCACCTCCTTGCCCATTCGCTGCAGGGCCAGCGACACCGCCTCCACAGCGATCGGATGCCCCTGGACCACCGCGGTGCCCGTGACCTGCAGCGGCGTGCCCTCGTGGCTCGACTTCCAGCCGACCCACCGGCAGCAGAACCCGGAACGCCGTCCCCACGCCGAGCGTGCTGCTGACGTGCACCGACCCGCCGAGGGCAGTCGTCAGCCGCTGCGCGATGGCCAGTCCCAACCCTGAGCCGCCGTGTTGCTTATGAACGCCGGGGCCGCCCTGGACGAACATGTCGAACGCGGCCGCCTGCGCCTGCTCCGACATGCCAGGCCCGGTGTCCGTGACCGTGATCTCCACCCCCGCGCGCCGATCGATACGGGCGGGCCGCGCGACCACCGTGACCACACCGTCGTCGGTGAACTTGACGGCGTTGGACACGAGGTTGAGCAGGATCTGCTGCAGGCGGCTGCTGTCGGTGTTGATCCAGGGCTGGAGATCCGGGCTCGATGCGCCGATCAGCGGCACGTTCTTGCGCTGGGCGATCGGGCCCACCATCTGCAGGACCGAGCTGATCATCTCGCAGACGTCGGCGTCACTCTTGTGCACCTCCAGCCGCCCCGCCTCGACGCGGGCCATGTCGAGCAGGTTGTTCAGCATGGTGGTCAGGCCATCGGCCGAGTGCTGCACGCCGGCGACCAACTCACGGGTGCGGGCGTCCAACGGGCGCTGCAACAACAGGTCCACCATGCCGACGATCCCGGTGACCGGCGTGCGCACGTCGTGGCTGATGGTGGCCAGCAGGCTCTGCCGGCTCTCGGCCAGGTCCTCGGCTTCCGTGAGCAGGCCGAGTTGCAGGTCCATCGTGGCCGCTGCGGTGTCCAGGTTGCTTCGGCGACCGAATCGCACCAGCTGGCCCACGAGGGTCGCCATAGCCATCGCGATGGTCCAGTGCGCCCAGTTCGCCCCCGGAATCGTCAGCATCGCCGCGACCCACGACACCCATGCCAGCACCGTGATCGCCACATTCCAGCGGGTCAGCAGGACCGCCATCCCCGCCCCGATGAGCACGAGCATCATGTTGGTGGACTGCCATTCCTCCTTGGTGAGGTACATGTGCAGACCCGAGTTGAAGATCATGATCAGGAAGACCAGCGACAGGACACCGGTGCCGTGATCAGAGGTGCGGTTGGTCCGTGCCCACCAGGCGATCACCAGCAGGATGATGGCGCTGGTGAGCGCGACTGCGGCCATGACCTCCCCGGTCGTGCCCCCGATGAAGAACGGGTGCAGGACTCCGAGCACGACGTACAGGAGCCCGATCAGACCGGCCACCGGGTACAGGATCCGGGCGGCGGCCGCGTCGTAGCGAACGTGCGGATCTGCGGAGAGCTCGGGCGGAATGCGAACCACAGCCATACGTCCTTGTTCGTCAGGTTGGGCGGACGACTTAACGCTACCCAGGACGGGCACCGGACGCCGGTTTGTCACAAGGCGGCTGGGTCGAGGTCCAACGTCGTGCGGTCGAGGCTGTCCAGCAGATCGAACTGCGGGCCGGTCCTGGGCAGTTCGAAAGCGAAGAAGTAGCGGCCGGCTGCCAACTTGCCGTCGTAGAACGGTCCATCGCCGACCCGCGCCACCAGCATCTGCTCGAGCCAGAGCCAGGCGACGACGGTGTGCCCGAAGGCCTCGAGATAGACCGAAGCATTGGCCAGCGCGAGCTCGGGATCACGCGGACCCCACAGCTTCATCGTCGTCGCCGCCAACCGGCCCGCCGCCTCCTGCAGCGCCGTGCCGTACTCGCCCAGGTCGCCATCGGCGCGGCTGCAGGTCTGCGCGATCCGCGCCAGGAGCAACTGCAGCCCGGCGCCGTCGGCCTGGATGACCTTGCGCCCGAGCAGGTCCAGCGCCTGGATGCCGTTCGTCCCCTCATGGATGGGGTTGAGCCGGTTGTCCCGGTAGAACTGCTCCACGTCGTAGTCGCGCGTGTAGCCGTAGCCGCCGTGCACCTGGATGGCCAGCGAGTTCGCCTCCAGGCACCACTGGCTGGGCCAGCTCTTGGCGATCGGGGTGAGGACGTCCAGCAGCAGCCCCGCCTCGGTGCGTTCCTGCTCGCTGACCGCGCAGACCTGCTCGTCGAGCAGACGGGCGCAGTAGAGACTCAACGCCATGCCACCTTCGACGTACGCCTTCTGCGCCAGCAGCATCCGGCGGACGTCGGCGTGCTGGATGATCGGCACCTGCGGCGACGGCGGGATCCCGGTCCCGCAGCGGCCGGCCCTGCTCGCGGGTGCGGGCGTAGTCGAGGGCGTGCAGGTAGCCGGTGTAGCCGAGCGCGACCGCTCCCACGCCGACGCCCACCCGCGCCTCGTTCATCATGTGGAACATGTAGGCCAGTCCGCGGTTCTGCTCGCCGACCAGGTACCCGACCGCACCGGGATCACCGCCGGGCAGGTGCTTGCCCTCGCCGAAGTTCAACAGCGTGTTCGTCGTGCCGCGGTACCCCATCTTGTGGTTCAGCCCGGCCAGCACGACGTCGTTGCGCTCGCCGGAGTCGACGAGGTACTTGGGCACGATGAACAGCGACAGGCCCTTCACCCCGGGCGGCGCACCGGGCACCCGCGCCAGCACGAGATGGATGATGTTCTCGGTCAACTCGTGGTCGCCGCCGGAGATCCACATCTTGTTCCCGAACAGCCGGTAGCTGCCGTCGGCCTGCGGTTCGGCGCGCACGGCCACATCGGCCAGCGAGGAGCCGGCCTGTGGCTCCGACAGGCACATGGTCCCGTAGAACCGGCCCTCCAGCATGGGGCGCACGTAGGTGTCGATCTGCTCCTGGCTGCCGTGGGCCAGCAGCAGGTTCGCGTTGCCGATGGTCAGGAACGGGTACCCGGAGGTGCTGACGTTCGCGGCCTGGAACCAGGCGAAGCAGGCCATGGTCACGACCGCCGGCAGCTGCATGCCGCCGACCTCGGCCGGCATCCCGGCGGACATCAGGCCCGTTTCGTGGAACACCTTGAGCGCCGCTGCGATCTCGGGATGCAGGTGGACGCGCTCGCCGTCGAACGTGGGCTCCTCGGCGTCATTGCGCTTGTTGTGCGGAGCGAAGTGCCTCTCGGCCACGGTTGCGCTGAGGTCCAGCGCCGCGTCGAAAGTCTCCCGGGAGTGCTCCGCGTACCGTTCCCGCGCCGTGAGGGCCTCGACGTCCAGCCACTCGTAGAGCAGGAACTCGAGGTCGCGCTGGGACAGGATGAGGCCGCGGGTCATGGCGCCACTGTAGGCGGGGCCTGGTTGTGGCCCTCTCGGCCGCACGAGTGTTGCGTTGTTGCTGTGGATCCCGCGCGAC
The DNA here is from genome assembly GCA_963733395.1 of uncultured Actinomycetota bacterium. GTDB lineage: Bacteria > Actinomycetota > Actinomycetes > S36-B12 > UBA10799 > JADKAV01. The sequence goes on along the minus strand of CAVTCZ010000002.1, from coordinate 19,770 downwards.
TGTTGCACGGTTGCTGGTTCGGCGGGCCTCAAACCAGCAACGGCGCAACACTCGGCAGGAGGAGCCAGCAACAACGCAACATTCGCGCGGTGCCGCTCACCACAACCGCCGGGCCCACGCCGTCGCCGCATGAGGCATACTGTCTGCGGGGCGATTGCCCCACGCGGGTGTAGTTCAATGGCAGAACATCAGCTTCCCAAGCTGACAGTGCGAGTTCGATTCTCGTCACCCGCTCAAAGAGAAGGACCCTCAACGCTTTGGGGGTCCTTCTCTTTGATTGCAGCAGGCACGGCGAGAATCGGGAGTCCCGGCGCCGGAGGCGGCGGGCGGCTCTCGTCACCCGCTCAAAGGCACGGCGAGAATCGGGAGGAGCGTCCCGAAGGGGCGCGACGGCCCTCGTACCCGCTCCAATGAAATGCCTGATCCGAGGCACATTCTCGCAGGCTGTGTTTCATCAGTTATCCGTCGGAATACCCTCTCGTACCCCGGTTTCCGACGGTTCAATTGGCACGAAATTGGCAGGGCGTGCTGACGGAAGCTCGGCCTGCCGCGTTCCGTGGATGCGTAAGCCATGGCCGTAGCCCGACGCAAGGCTGACTGCGCGGGCTGCGACTTCGACTTCGCCAGCAGAGCGCCGCTGGAGTCGGCTCGTCGTGGGTTGGTCAGCGGGGGATCGGCGCGCCGGGCGACAGCTTGCGCGCTCCGCGGCGTCGCTGACGCCTCAGCTCGGAGCCGCCGAGTTGCTTGGGACGCGTTTGGTGTCGCAGGGCCACGACGCTGAAGGCGTTCTGGCCCTTCCGTGTATCTGCCGCGCGGCCTAGGGTCGACACATGCCTGTCTTCATGATCGAGCGGCAGTTCGCCGAAGATCTTGAGTCCGTCGACGCACCGGGACTCAAGCAGATCAACGACGAGGAGGGGGTGCAGTGGCTGTATTCGTTCCTGTCCAAGGACAAGCGCAAGACCTACTGCCTCTACGAGGCGGAGTCCGCCGACGCCATCCGAGCAGCCGCCCAGCGGGCGGGGATCCCGGCCGACGTCATCATCGAGGTCAGCCAGACCATCCGGCCGGACGGCACGTACACCCCACTCCAAACGAGTCCGCCAGCCTGATGTGGGCCGCCTCGATTCACTTGAGGCCAGCCTGACCGCAAGGTCGTCAATCCCCCGCGCCAGCCCAACTGTTGGCCACGGCCAGCATCGCGGCCTGTGTCCGGTTCGCCGCCCCTGTCTTGAGCAGGATGCTGCGCACATGGTTCGCGGCCGTGTGTGGGCTGATGACCAACTGCTCAGAGATGCTCTGGTTCGAGGCACCACCGACCAGCAGGGCGAGTACCTCCAGTTCCCGAGCGGTCAGGCCGGAGGGCAGTTCCGCCGCGCGACTGTTAGTCGCCGACCCGCGCCCGGCAGCGCCGGGGGCGGGCTCGGACAGTGACGCGATCACGTCGTCCACCATGGCCACGACTCGACGATGGCCGACCGGCTCCGCGAGCGCCCGAGCCCGCTCAGCAGCGGCGCGCGCCTCCACCCGGTCCGCTGGGCGCCCGCTGGCGGCCAGATAGCGCGCGCGGGCGGCAAGGGTGGTGGCCAGGTGCACCCGGGAGTCCGATCGGGAGTCGAGCGCCTGCGCGGCGTCGAACAACGACAGCGGATCCCCCTCGCCGAGCGCGGAGTCCACGCAGGCTAGGTAGCGGTCTGCGCTGCCCAGCATGGCGACGAACTGCCCGGAGGCCAGGTTCAGCCCGTGGTACTCCTGCAGCAGTGGCCGCAAGCATCGAAGGGCGTCCTCGTCGTCCACGAACAGCGCGGCCTCGACGAGGAAGCCCAGCACAGCGGGCCACATCGCAGAGTGCCTGACATCGTCTGTGATCTGGTCGATCAACGCGGTCAGCAGCGTGGCTGCTGGCTCGGCCATCTCCAGGGCCGTGTACAGGGCCAGCAGCCCGGGCGCCCAGTGTGCGTCCCGGTCCTCGTCACCGGTGATGAGTGGGCGCACATCCTCCAGCCGTCCGGTCTCGCGTCGAACCATGAACATCTGCACGCCGAAGAGCCCCTCGGTGTCGTCGCCTTCCCAGTCGCTGCTGATCCGCCGCACCTGATCGGCGTCACGCTCGGCGCCGGCGAAGTCTCCGCGGATGAAACGCATCCCGTATCTGATGGTCGCCACCCAGAACTCGTAGTACGGCAACCCGCTTCGCTCAGCCGCCCACCTCATGTCGGCGGCCGCCAGGTCGATCTCCTTGCGGTCACCCAGCATGTACCCGAGGGTGCAGCGGAAGAACCCGGCGGATCCGAGGGTGTCGTAGTCACGTAGACGCTTGGCCAGATCCGCGAGTTCCTGCGCGCGGGCAAGCGTGATCCGGGCGCGCGGCGGGCTCAGCCCGTGCCACAGCCCAGCGTCGAGCACATGGGCCAGTAGTTCGTCATCACCCATCTCACGGGCTCGGGCCAGGGTCGTGTCACTGAGCTGCACGGAGTCATCGGTCATTCCGACGAACCCGAGGGCTCGCCCGAGACTGGCAAGTGCGCGCACATAGGCGGGGTCGTCGTAGTCCGCCCCGTAGTCGTGCAGGGCATCGGTCAACAGCGCAGCCGACGAGGCCTCCCCGAATCGCCGGCCCGCGCGCTCGTGGGCCGTCGCAGCTGCCAGCCTGGCCGTGGGATCTGCAGTCTCCGTCGCCACCTGGCGACTCAGCTCCATCGCCGAGGTGAACCGGCCGGCGCTGACCAAGCAGGGGACGGCGAGCAGGAGCGCCTCATGACGATCGACGGGATCGTCGGCGATTTCGGCCGCCTGCTGGTAGTACTGGGCCGCCTCCTCGTGGGCCAGCGCTCGCTCCGTCAGCATTCCGGCTCGTATCAGGTGATGCCGGGCCTTCACCGACTGCTCGGCACCCAGTGCCCGTGAGAAGTGATAGGCCAACTGCTGGGTTTCGGTCAGCCCGCGGGCCGGACGCATCTCCAGAGCCTCGCCGGCGCTGGCATGGTGGCGCGCCCGCCGCAAAGGTGGGATCACATCCAGGACGGCTTGGCGTGCCAATGCGTGGGCGAATCTGTAGTCGTGCTCTCCGGGAACGGAGCTGATGAGTCCGCTGTCGACTGCATTCTCCAGGCATCCCAGCGTGATGTCTTCCTTGAAGGGTGCCGCCTTGAGCAGAAGGGGAACCGGGATTCGCTCACCCAGAACCGCGGCAAGCTCTACGACAACCCGACTCGGCTCGTCCAATCTCCCGAGCCGGGCGGCGAAGGCGTCACGGATCGTCCCGGGCACTCGCGGCGACCCCGAGCCCGAGAAACGCCCGAGGTCGGAGCGCAGGTCGCGGCAGATCTCCTGGAGGATGAACGGGTTGCCTCCGGTCTCATCCCGCAGCTGGGAGGCCAATGGCTTGGCGCGATCCGGGCCCAGGCGCGCCTCGAGTCGCAGGAACTCGGTGACGTCGGCGGTGTTGAGCCCTTCGAGGTCGAGCCGATGGACTCCGGGGTCCCGGTACAGATCAGTGATGGTCGCGACCACCGCCTCGGATCGATCGGGCGGAGTTGGTCGGTGAGTGGCAATGATCAGCAACCGGGCTTCGGTCAGGTGGTGAACCACGTAGGACAGCATCTGCAGGGTGGAGTGGGTGGCCCAGTGCAGGTCCTCCAGGACCAGGGCCACTGGCTGGACCGCCGCGACCCCCTGCAGCGTCTCCACGACGGCGTCGTAGAGGTCGCGAGCCTGCACGGCCCGCTCGGCCGCGCCATCCTCTGCCCTGTCGATCCCCACAAGTGAGGTCAGGCGGTGTCGGACGTCGGCCTGCGACTCGGGGCCGATCACCGAATCCACCGCGGGGATCAGCGACCGGACCGGGTCCCGGAAGGGCTGGTAGGCGACGGGCGAGTCCGAGAGGCAGTGCCCGACGAGGACGACGACGCCCGCCCTGCTGAGGGCGGACGCAGCCTCGCTGACCAACCGGGACTTGCCAGCACCGGGCTCACCGCCGACGAAGACGACCTGGCGCGTGCCCGTCTCGGCCGCGGCCCAGATCTGCTCGAACGCGTCGAACTCCACCTGGCGACCCACGAAAGCGGGCCCGCTCGACCTGGCCCACCACGCGGGCAGCGCTGGAGGTGCCCAGGCTGGCATGACTCGACCGTAGCCGGAGCCGCTCACTTAGGCGAGGGTCAGAGCCAGCGAATGCGGTCGAAGGCCTCTGAGCCGCCGACCGGCATAGGCACCTCTGACTAGGCACACAACCACCCGCCGCTGAATGACGATCACTTCTGGTCATGTGCGGACCCGGGCCGCTCCGTAGCGTCGTTGAGGTCAACACCCACGTAGCCGCCTGTCGGCTGGAAGGAGCACCCTCATGAGCGCCGAGACCGTTGGCACGCTGCGCATCGCAATGGATGGGCCCGTCATCACGGCCGATGACGATGGATACGACGAGGCGAGAGCCGTCTACAACTTCATGATCGACCGGCGACCGGAAGCGGTGGCGGTGTGCACGTCGGCCAACGACGTCGTCGCAGTCGTCAACTACGCCCGAGAGACCGGGGCCGACCTGGCTGTCCGGGGCGGCTCGCACAGCGTGCCCGGGTTCGGCACAGCCGACGGAGCCGTCGTCGTCGACCTCGCCAGGATGCGCGGGGTGCGCGTCGATCCTGAGGCTCGCGTCGCCTACGTCCAGGGAGGGGCCACCTTGAACGACGTCAACGTGGCGACGGGTGCCCACGGGCTGGCTACACCCGGCGGGATCATCAGCACCACGGGGGTTGGCGGCCTGACCCTCGGCGGCGGCATCGGCTATCTGGCCCGCGCCTACGGACTGAGCGTCGACAGCCTGCTCTCGGCGGAGATCGTGACCGCGGACGGCCAGGTGCGCACCGCCTCCCCGGAGGAGAACCCGGACTTGTTCTGGGCGATCCGTGGCGGCGGCGGCAACTTCGGAGTCGTCACCGAGTTCCGCTTCCGGCTGCACCCCGTGGCCGACGTGCTGGCGGGCCCCGTGTTCTTCGAGCTCGCCGACGGACCGGCCGTCTTCAAGCACTACCGGGACCTGATCGCCGACGCCCCACGGGAGTACGGCGGCTTCCCCCTGTTCAACCAGGCACCACCCCTGCCGTTCATGCCGGAGGATCGCGTCGGCGAGCCCCTCTGCGCCGTGATGAATTGCTGGACCGGCGATGTGGCCGAGGGCGAGGCCCTGATCGACTCGTTCCGGCAGGTTGCGACCCCCGTTGCCGAGCATGTGGGAGTCATGCCGTTCACGGACGTGAACGCCCTGTTCGACGCGCTGGTCCCCCGCGGGCTGCAGCACTACTGGAAGGCCGCTTTCCTTACTGAGCTGACCGACGATGCCATCGCCGCCCACTTCGAGCACGGGCCGGGCGTGCCCGCGATGAACTCGACGATGCACATCTACCCGATCAATGGCGCGTGCCACGACGTCGCCGAGGACGCGACGGCCTTCGGGCACCGTAACGCCTCGTTCGCGACCGTCATCGCCGGGATGTGGCCCGATCCGGCCGACAACGAGGCGAACACCAAGTGGGTGAAGGACTACTACGCGGCGATTGCCCCCCACTCCGAGGCCGGTGGCTACATCAACTTCGCCGCCGCGGACGACCAGGCCCGGGTGCCGGACAACTTCGGCACCAACTACGAGCGACTCCGCGAGGTGAAGCGCGAGTACGACCCGCAGAACCTGTTCCACCTCAACCAGAACATCGTGCCGTAGGACGATCCCCCCATGCTGGACAAGTTGGTCGAGAAGTCCATGCTGTTCACGCCCAACCAGACCATCGCCCCCACCTACGAGGACTACGCCGAGGCCGTGACCACCGGGCTCCGCGATGCGCTGCCGCGCAACGGGATCCGCACCGATGGACTGGTCCTGCAACTTGAGCCCGGCCGCTCCCTGCACGGCAACACCGCCATCCATCTCACCTCCGTGCACAGCATCAAGCGGATGACCTCGCCGGTCCACTGGAACCATGCGGCCCTGGACACCACCGAGTTCTGGTTCACCGGCGGGCGCTACGAGCACCACATCTTCGACTTCATCTTCGCCAACAAGACCGACGCGCCGCTGACCGAGAAGTTCGACGTCGTGGGCCGCAGCTGCTATGGCGACCGGATGTTCCCCGCCGTCAAGGTGCCAGCAGACATCAGCCGGGGCGACATCATGGCCATCCTGGACGTCGGGGCCTACCAGGAGGTCTCGATGAGCAACTTCAACGCCATGCCGCGACCCGCGACCCTTCTGGTCACTGGAGACAAGGTCAACGTCATCCGGAAGGCCGAGAGCCAGGACGACGTGTTCGCCCGTGACGAGCTGCCCGCGCACCTACGCTCCGCCGCCGAGGTCACCGCACACTGACAGGACCCCCACTTCGGGCTCGTGGCCCGGCACCCAATGACCGGCCACGAGCCCCGACTCTGCGCGCGCACGGTCGGGTCCCGCATCTCCCGGCAGACCCCCGAGCACACCCAGCGATGAGATGCCTGCTATCGGCCAGCCGAAGAACGCCCCCCTGACCTGGGAGCCTGCGGCGGCCTCGCCTCAACCGCCGACATGAGCCGCGAGGTGCTCGCCGGTGAGGGTCGAGCGGGTGGTGACGAGATCGACGGGTGTGCCCTCGAAGAGGGTCCGGCCGCCGTCGTGGCAGGCGCTACGGCGGCACTGCCGGCCGTCATGTTCTTGCGTGGGCTGGTGGTGCGCGGGTGGCGGTGATGGTGGGGACGCCGTGCGCATCGGTGGTGATGGTGTAGTGGCCGTGGTGCAGGTCGTGGTGGCATCGGCTGCACATCAGGACCAGGTTTGACAGGTCGGTCAGGCCGCCGTGGCGCCAGTGGATGATGTGGTGGGCTTCGCAGAATCGGGGGGAGCGTCCGCAGCGGATGCAGCCGTGGTCGCGGGCGATCAGGGCGGCCCATTGCCAGCGGCTGGCCCGGCGTGCGGCCCGGCCCAGGGCCAGCGGCACGAACGTGTCGCCGCGTCTTGACCCCGAAGATGACTGCGCAGACCGCGGCGCAGGTCAGCAGGTCGAAGCTGGCCGGGCCCAGCGGCTGGCCGTCGTCGAGGGTGGCGCCGAGCCCGTCGGGCAGGGTGTCGATGTCGACCAGCACCGACAGCCCGGACACCCCCAGCGGGCGGGTGTTGGCGGCGGCGGCGGCGACCAGGTCGGCCAGGGCGTCGGCGCGGGCCTGGGTGGGGGTGCGGGTGTCCCCGGGGATGCTGCGGTCGGTGAGCGCGGTCAGGACCTCGCGCAGCCGGCGGCCTTCCAGGGCGTCCAGCCAGCCGTCGATGCGGTACATCCCGCCCAGGGTCTCGCGACAGGCTGATGCCGCGTTTGGCGCGCTGGGCGGCGTGGTCGGCGTCGGTGGCCTCGGGGTGGCATTGCCCGATCAGCAGGGTCAGGATCCGGCGCAGCTCGACCGGTTCCACCCCGCAAGCCAGGTCCACCAGGGCGGCTTCGATCTGGTCGAACCCGCTGATCCGGGGGGCGGCGTCGCGCAGCGCCTGCACATGCAGCGAGCTCAGCCGCCCGTCCCGGAACGCCGCGGCCACCCCCGGCAGGTGGCGCAGCGCCCGGGCGGTGCCCACGATCCCGCTGCCGGCCGCCGGGTTGCTGCCGGTCGCGGTCGCGACCAGCATCCCGGTGCTGCCGGCCCGCAGGCTGCGCGCCAGGTGCGCCGCGTCGGCGGTGCCGGCCAACTGCCACCAGGTAGGCGTCCAACCGGTTACGCAGCCGCGGCGGTGACCGTCATCGACCCGACGACCTGGTCCGGGCCCAGGTCCAACGGGTCCGGCAACCCGTCGATCAGGGCCTCGATCTGGTCCAGGACCGCCGGATGGTCGGTGGGCAGCGACTGGCGGATCTGCGCGCGCCGCCGGGCCGGCCGCGACACCGCCAACACCGACATCCTCACACCCCCGATCCACTCCCAACTACCTCAACGGTAGAACAGGGGTACGACAAAACCAGCCACCCCGAAACATCTGTGGACACCCGAAAACCACCTGTCCACAGGCGGGCTGGCGCACACTCGCCGGGGCCCTGCCACGACGGGTTCACCCAGCCGGTGCGCTGCGGGACGATCAGGCCCTGAGGGGCTACGAGTTCGAGATCCAGGAACGCCCGCGTGGGACCAGGCACCACCTCGTCGGGCTGGGTCAGCAACGGGCACGGCAACCGCCCCGACTACTGGGCAATTGTGGAACCCTGGCTGCGTGGTCATCGTTCTACTCGGACTGCGTTTCGCCTTGGAACTCGCGCTGTTCACGGCGATCGGGATCCTGGGCTCGCGGCTGTCCACGGCGCCGCTACTCCGTTGGGGGCTCGCGCTGGGCATGGTCGCGGCGGCCGTCGTGATCTGGGGGGTCTTCCTCTCACCGCGTCGTCGGATCGACCTACCGTTACCGGGACGCGTCGGGCTGGAGTTGGCCCTGTTCGGGTTGGGGGCCTTCGGTCTCGCCTGGTCCGGACATACGGCGTGGGCGTGGATCCTCATCGTCGCCGAAGTCACGGTGCTCGTGGCGCTCTGGTTGCTCGGGTTGCCTCCCGGAACTGATGCTGCGGCCACTGCCGCGGCACCTCGGCGCCCCTAGCGACCGGGCCTGCTGCAAGCGCGCACAGACACCCTCGGCGTTGCCTCGTGCTGATCATCTCTGGTCATCTGGGGTGGTCGAAGGAACTCGCCGCGCGCGACGTCACCGTCCGGCATCCGATCAGGCGCACGGTAGGTCGGGAGCAGGCCGACGGTCGCGGCTGTCGTCAGGCCAGACGCCACTGGGAAAGCGAGGCGTGCGCGGGGCCCCTGCTGATGTCAGGGACGATGACCAGTTCGAGCATGGTGACGCCGGCGAGTTCGACCCGCTGGTCCTCGGTCTGCCGGGTGGCGCCCTGGGGGCTGAAGTTCCATTGCTGGCGCACGACGTCGTGGAAAGTCCGTCCGCCATCTGCGGACCAGCGCAGCACGAACTCCTGCGTGCGCTCCACCGAAGGCTCGACGAACTCCAGGAAGATTCGGCGCAAGGCGAGCGGCTGCGCGAAGAGCAGTCGGATCGTCTGCTCGCCGGGCCCCGCGGCCCGCCATCCCGCGGTTCCACCGGGCAGCAGCGCGGACTCGACGGGATGTGCCGGGTCTTCGGAGGTGACCTCCACCTCAGCCAGGTCCTCGAGATTCAGCCAGTCCTCGCCTGCGGGCGGGGTTCCTTCGCCAGCGGAACCGATGATTCGTTTGCGCATGGTGCGCCTCCTCGTGTCCCCTCAGGGTACGCCTGGTTGATCGCGTCACCTTCGCTGATCAACGCGGCGCGCAGTGACCGCGGCTGGAGGCGGTGACGGACTCCGGCCGGGGACTCCTGCCCACCGGCTCCCGACCCAGTGCCACTCTGGTGATATGAAGCCCATTCACGTGGTGCTCCCCGCCCTGGCGGTGGCCGGGCTGGCGACCTACGACCTCCTGCAGAAGAAGCACGCGATCCTGCGCACCTTCCCCGTCCTCGGGCATGCCCGGTACGCCCTCGAGGAGATCGGTCCCGAACTCCGGCAGTACATCGTCACCAACAACAACGACGAGCGGCCCTTCAGCCGCGACCAGCGCACCTGGGTGTACGCGTCGTCCAAGCTCGAGAACAACTACTTCGGCTTCGGCACGGACAACAACATCGAGGAGAACGCCGGATACGCGATCGTCAAGCACCGCACGTTCGCGGACGTTCCCCCAGCCGAGGTGCGCAACGACGTTGCCCTGCCGTCGGCCAAGATCCTCGGCGGGCCGCGGGGACGCCGCCTCGCCTTCCGCCCGGACTCCCTGGTCAACGTCTCGGCCATGAGCTACGGCTCGCTGTCGGGGGCCGCCATCGACGCTCTCAACCGCGGAGCCGCCAAGGCCGGCGCCCTGCACAACACGGGGGAGGGCGGGCTCTCCGACCACCACCGCCAGGGCGGCGACCTCGTCTACCAGATCGGCACCGGGTACTTCGGCTGCCGGGATCTCGATGGCCACTTCTCACTGGACGCCCTGCGCGCCACGATCGCGGACGCCCCGGTCCGCGCGCTGGAGATCAAACTCAGTCAGGGCGCCAAGCCGGGGCTCGGCGGGTTCCTGCCCGCCGCCAAGGTGACCCCGGAGATCGCCCGGATCCGCGGGATCCGCGCGGGGGAGAACTGCGCCAGTCCCAGCCGCCACTCCGCCTTCACCGACGTGGACTCGATGCTCGACTTCGTCGAGATGCTCGCCGACGCGACCGGCCTGCCGGTGGGCATCAAGTCCGCCGTGGGAGACCTGTCGTTCTGGGAGGAACTGGCCGCCGCCATGAGCGACCGTCGTCGTGGCGTCGACTTCATCACCATCGATGGCGGCGAGGGCGGGACGGGCGCCGCTCCGCTGGTCTTCGCCGACTCGGTGGCCTACCCGCTGCGCGACGGGCTCGCGAAGGCCTACGGGACCTTCGCCCGCGCCGGCATCGCCGAGGACGTGACCTGGATCGCGTCCGGCAAGTGCGGGCTGACCGACAACGCCCTCGTGGCGTTCGCGCTGGGCGCCGACATGGTCAACGTGGCCCGCGAGGCGATGTTCGCCATCGGCTGCATCCAGTCCCAGAGGTGCCATACCGACAAGTGCCCGACCGGGATCGCCACCCAGAACCCGTGGCTGGGCCGCGGTGTCGACCCGGCGAGCAAGTCCGAGCGGCTGGCGAACTACCTGCGGACATTCCGGCGCGACCTCGTCCGCGTCTCCGCGGCGGTCGGCGTCGTGCATCCCGGGCTGGTGACCAGCGAGGACATCGACATCATGGACCGGACGACCGGCAGCGCGAGTCTGGCCCGGACCTACGGCTACGAGCCGGGCTGGGGCCTGCCGTCGCCGACGGACCGAGCAGCGATCACCGCGCTCATGCGTCCCCGGTCGGACGCCGCCCACGTCTGAGCGGGGGCCTGCCCGCGGATGGTGCGCGTCGGCTCTGGTCCAGGGCGCTGCGCAGGGACCAGTCCCTCACGGACCCTCGCGGCGCACGGCCAGGCTGTGCGCTCCGGTCATCCGGCCTTTTCGCAATCGTCGCGACCAACGCGTGCAGCTGCTCCTCGGTGCCGATCCGCTCGACCAGGTACCAGGCCTTCGCGTCCAGGAAGAGCCTGTCCCGGCCGACTCCTAGGTCCCGCCGAAGTTGTGACCCCCCGGTGGAGCACGAGTTCCTGCACGCGGCGGGCAGCTGGCCGAAGGTGGGATCAGCACAGGGTCAGCCCAGACGCCATCGCGCCAGCGAGGCACGCGCATCGCCCCCGCTGATATCAGGGACGATGCTCAGTGCGAGCACGGGTTGCCCCCGGGGGCGTGACCGTTTGCCTGAATGGCGATCGGCGGCAGAGCCGGGGTGTGGACAGTCCTGTAGACCTACCCAACTTGACCTGCAACTGCAGGAACGATCATGTTCCGATCACCGGCTGGCGCGGTCGTCCGCAACGCCGCGGTCAAAGACTGGCAGCCCCGCCAACCCACAGGACGCCCCGCACGCAGTCTTGTGAAGCCCTCCTACCGTCGAAATGCCGTAGAACCGGTACAAGGGACATCGTCCACTGACTGCGGTGAAGGCCATGAACCCGGCGAGGACCGCAACCGGCCACGCCGCGGTCACTGCGAACAGCAGAAGCAATCCGGCGGCGATCACCGCCCGGATCGACCGGTCGAACCGCGACATATTGACGGCCGCCGTCATATCTTCGCATTCCGCAAACGCAGTGCGTTGACGATCACCGAGACGCTGGAAAGGCTCATGGCGGCCGCGGCAATCATCGGCGACAGCAGCAATCCGGTGAAGGGGTACAGGACACCGGCTGCGATGGGGATGCCGAGACTGTTGTACGCGAACGCGAAACCGAGGTTCTGCTTCATGTTCCGCACGGTCGCGCGGGAGACGCTGCGGGCGGCCGTGATGCCGCGCAGATCGCCCTTAACCAAGGTGATCCCGGCGGAGTCGATGGCGATGTCGCTGCCGGTACCCATGGCTATGCCGATGTCCGCCTGGGCAAGCGCCGGAGCATCGTTGATGCCATCGCCTGCCATCGCCACCAGATGCCCTTCGTTGTGGAGGGCCTCAACGATGTTGAGCTTCTCGTCGGGCTTGACCCCGGCGTGGTGGGCGTCGATGCCTAGGGTCTTCGCGACCTGCTGCGCGGGGCCGGGCCCGTCCCCTGTGGCCATCACGATCGCGACTCCGTCAGCGTGCAACTGCTCGACGGCGTGGGCGGTGCTCTCCTTGATGGCGTCCTCCAGTGCGATCAACCCTGCCTCCTCCCCGTCGATAGCAACGTGGATCACCGTCTGACCCGCGGGCGCGGTCCCCGCGAGGTCGTCCGATGTGGTGACTCCACTACTGGTCATGAGTTCGGCATTGCCGACGAGGACGGATTGACCTGCCACCGAGGCGGCCACTCCGTAACCGGGTTTGGCCTCGAAGTCCTGCGGCTCGGACAGGTCCACGCCGGCATCTCGGGCAGCATCCGCGATTGCGCGTGCCAGGGGATGTTCACTGGACTGATTCACGCTGGCTGCCGCGCGGAGGACCGTCTCGGCTCCGACACCGTCCGCCGGGATCACGCGACTGACGGTCGGCCGCCCGACGGTGAGGGTACCGGTCTTGTCGACGACGAGGGTGTCGACTTCACGCATCTTCTCCATCGCTGCGGCGTCCTTGAACAGCACGCCATGCTTGGCGCCCAGGCCGCTGCCGACCATGACCGACATCGGAGTTGCCAGGCCGAGGGCGCACGGGCAGGCGATGATCAGCACGGACACGGCGTTGATCAGTGCGTGTCCCCAACTCGGATCGGGTCCCACAAGGCCCCATACGAGGAACGTGATCATGGCGATCCCTATGACGGCCAGCACGAACACCCCAGCGACCTTGTCGGCAAGCCGCTGCATCGGGGCCTTCGAACGCTGCGCATTGGCGACCATCTCCACCACGCGGGACAGCACCGTGTCTGAACCGACCTGGGAGGCGCGCACCACCAGGGCGCCGGTGGTGTTGACGGTTCCCCCGATAACCGCGTCCCCTGCGCGCTTGTCGACGGGTACCGGCTCGCCGGTGAGCATCGATTCGTCGACGGCGGACTGCCCGGATTCGACGGTGCCGTCCACCGGCATCTTCTCGCCGGGTCGCACTCGCACGAGATCCCCGACGACGATCGCGGCGAGATCGACGTCCGCCTCGCTGCCGTCAGGGGCTATCCGACGGGCGGTCGTCGGCGCCAGCCCCAGGAGGCCCTTGATCGCATCCCCGGTCGTCGCGCGCGCCCGCAACTCCAGCACCTGTCCAAGCACGGTGAGGGTGCAGATGATCGCGGCCGCCTCGAAGTAGACCGGGACCTCACCATCCACCGTCAGCGACTCGGGGAAGACGTCCGGTGCCACGACGGCGACGACGGAGTAGGTGTAGGCCGCCGCCACCCCGAGCCCGATGAGGGTCCACATGTTGGGGCTGCGGTGCCGGACAGACTGCACAGCCCACACGAAGAACGGGCCGGCCGCCCACGCCACCACGGGGGTCGCCAACAGCCACTCGACCCACGGCGCGACGTCCATGGGCAGCGGCGGGAAGCTGAACATCGCGATCGAAAGAACCGCCAGGGACAGTGGCACGGACACCCAGAACCGACGCAGCATGTCCCGGTACTCCTCGCGGGCCGAGTCGTCGTCGGCGTGCGGGGTCATCGGTTCCAGGTGCATACCGCAGATCGGGCAGCGTCCCGGGTGGTCCTGAACGATCTCCGGGTGCATCGGGCAGGTGTAGAGCGTCGCGCCGGGGGCAGCTCCGGCGGGGGCGGGAACAACGTCGTGACGATCGTGGTGGCTTGCCCGCGCCTCGGCCTGCGGCACCAGCGCCATACCGCACTTGGGGCACTCGGAGGCGTGGTCGTCGGTGACCTCCGGGTGCATGGGACACAGAAAGGGGCCGTCAGCATACGTTTCGGCAGAGGTGCTGCTCATTCCTCGTCCTCCATCGTCGATTGGCGCTGTTGCCGTTGTCCGACAACTCGGGGTTGGAACGCGCGTCTCTGGCCCAAGCTCTGCCAGAGCGTATCTGCGCGAGGTGCACCACCGCCCGCATCACTGCCCGCCCGCAGCCAGCGACTCCTGCATCGTGGCGATCTCCTGCTGCTGCGCGGCGATGATCTGGTCAGCCAGCGCGGCGACCTGCGGATCACCCGCGGCGCCCTTGACCTGTTCGGCCATGGCGATGGCGCCCTGATGGTGTTCGATCATCATCTGCAGCCACATATCGTCGAACTCCTGGCCGGAGGCTGCCCGCAGCGCTTGCATCTGCTCGTCGGTCATCATCCCGGAGACGCTCATGCCCCCCATGTCGTGGCCGCTGTGATCCATCCCCTGCATCCCCGGCGCGGACGATGCCCCGGGCATCGCGGTCGGGGCGCCCCAGCCCTGTAGCCAGCCGGTCATCTGCTGTATCTCGGGGTCCTGGGCGGCTTTGATCTGCTCGGCGAGTTGTTTCACCTGTGGTGAAGCATCCGCCTGCGGTGCCAGGGCCAGATCGGCCATCTCGACGGCCTGCTGGTGGTGCGGGATCATGGACTGGGCGAACGCGACGTCGGTCGCGGATCCGGTCATCATGGCGGAGGAACCGACGCTGGGCGTGGTGCTCGACCCCGACGACGAGTCGCTGCTGCAGGCGGCGAGTCCGGCGACGAGTAGACCGGACAGTGCCAGAACGACTGCGGTTCTGTTGCGCTGCATGTTTCTCCTCATGTGGTGTATTCCAAGCGGGTCATCATGCCCGCCTCGGCGTGGTAGGCGTTGTGGCAATGGAGCATCCATCTGCCAGGGTTGTCAGCCAGTAGGTCGACGTACGCTGCCCCCATCGGCGGGATCAGCAGAGTGTCCTTCCGGGGCCCGGTTCCGCCGGCGGCACCGATCTGGAACGTGTGGCCGTGAAGATGGACCGGGTGCGACATCATCGACATGTTCGACAACCGCAGCCGAGCGGTCTGCCCTTCGGTCACCGTCAACGGGGTGGCGTCGTCGTAGGTGTCGCCGTTGATCGTCCACACGTACGGGGCCATGGAACCCGACAGGACGAGGTCCTGTGTCGTGGCGGGCTCGGCCTTCGGCAGGGCCGAACCTGGTGCTGCCTGCAGCGCCGAGACCGTCGTGGCATACGCATCCAACTCGCGCGGCCGTGGGCCCGATGGGCGGCTGCCTGAACCGGTCCGCAGCAACGCCACCGCATATCCGCCCTTGCCCACCGGTTCCGCAACGACTGGGAACACCCCATCTCCGACCTTCACGATCACGTCGTAGCGCTCCCCCATCCCGATACGCAGAGCCCGCGTGGTGACCGGCCGCACGGGGTACCCGTCGGTGTGGGTGATCTGCATGGAGTGACCTCCCACCGCCAGGGTGAAGATGGTGTCCGCTCCGGCATTGATGATCCGGATGCGCACCCTCTCCCCCGGCTTGGCGCGTAGCACATCGGGATCAGCGACCGGGCGGCCGTTGATCAGGAACATCGGGTAGGCGACATCACCGCCGTTACCGTCCATGCCCATTCCGCCGTGGTCCATACCCATGCCGCCCATCGGCCCCTCGGCGCCATTGCTGGCACCACCGGCGGCGACCAGCCCGGCGTAGATGTCGTCCGGGGACGGGCCGACCCCATCGGTCCAGTCGTCGAGGACCACTACCCATTCCCGTTCGTAGTCTCCGGGGTCCCGCGGATCGTCGACGATGAACGGTGCGTACAGGCCGGTGTCGAGTTGCAGGCCGGTGTGCGGGTGGAACCAATGTGTGCCAGCGTCGGGGACCACGAAGTCGTAGTCGAAACTGCCTCCACTGGGCACCGCGGGGGTTGTGACACCGGGAACGCCATCCATGTCGTTGCGGATCGCCAGGCCGTGCCAGTGGATGCTGGTTTCAACGGGCAGGTCGTTGGTGAAGGCCACCCGCACCCGGTCACCGGCGGAGACCCGGATGCCGGCGCCGGGGATGGTGTCGCCGTACGCCCAGGTCGACACGGTCTGACCCGCCAGATCCACCTGCACGGGTCGGGCGCGCAGACGAACGTCGCGGATCACCCCCGACGCCGGTCGGCGCGACTCGACCGCGGCGATGTGACCTGCGGGGACCGCCCCGGGCCGGGTGCAGGCGCCCAGCCCCGCCGCTGCACCTGCCCCCAGCAGAACGGCCAACAGGCCGCGGCGGGAAATGGTCGGTTCACTCACCCCAGAAGACTGACCTGCCCATCCGGACGTCCTGCCCAGGTTCCATGAAGATTCGATGAAGGCTCCTGCTTCGGATCCCGCGGGTGGGTGCGTGTGGCCGGACGGCTGGCTGCCACTGGCAGTATCAGGCGCAATTGGTGAGCGTTCGCACGCGTGTCTTCGTTCACCAACAGGACAACGTCTGGTCCGAAAACGGGCCCTGGAGCGACTCGACTGCACCGGCAGGACCCGCGGCGTTAGAAGTTGTTCACGAGGGTGGAGAACCCACGCGTGTCTTCTCCACCCTCGTGAACAATGGCTAACGTCGCGCGAACCGACCGTGCGAAACCGACCTTGTGCGCTGCGATGGTCAAGGGCCAGCGTCATCTGCCCGACTGAACGGCGGCCCGCCACTGCCCAGGATGACTAACGAGCGGCACAACCTCTCACGCCGGGCTGCAACCGCGCGGACGGCTGACCCCCCGGGCCACAAGCCAACCCGATTCCCCGACTCTGCGCTGAGATCCGACGGGTCCTGAAGGTCACTCCTTCATCGAACCTTCATGGAATGACAGCGAGAAGGGATACGTCCCGGCGACACACTCGGACCAGGACACTTGGAGGTCGTGATGATGGGCAACTACAACACCTACGGATGGAACGGCTGGATGGTCGCGGTGATGCTCGCCTGGCCCGTCCTGCTCGGTCTGGGGATCTGGGCGGTCGTGGCGCTCACCAGAGATCGCACGCATACGCAGAAGGTGACCCGGGAAACACCTGTCGAGATCCTCAATCGGCGCCTGGCAGCCGGCGAGATCACCGAGGAGGAATACGCGCGCACCCGGCATGTGCTGAACAATGGGGGACGCGAAGCCGCATCGCCGACCGCCCAGTAGGCGTCCGCATGAAGGAGAGCACGTGCAACAGCAGTCCCGGGTCCTGGTCGTCGAGGACGAACCAGAACTCGCGAACGTGGTCGCCACCTACCTTCGCAAGGAGGACTTCGCCGTGGAGATCGCGTCCACGGGACCCGATGCGGTGGCCATGGCAGGTGCCAGTGAACCCCACCTCGTGGTCCTGGATCTCATGCTGCCCGGCTTCGACGGGATCGAGGTGTGCCGTCAGATCCGCACGTTCAGCGACTGCTACATCATCATGCTCACGGCCCGGGACGACGAGATCGACAAGGTGCTCGGCTTGTCCATGGGCGCCGACGACTACTTGGTCAAACCCTTCTCGCCGCGAGAACTCATGGCCCGGGTGCGAGCCATGCTGCGTCGGCCGCGCAACCTCGAAGGGGCTCCGGCCGGCGCGAGTCTGCGCCAACTCGGCGGGCTCACCCTCGATCCGGAGGCACACAAGGCCTGGCTGGACGGCGGCGAACTCGATCTGACACGCACCGAGTTCGACCTGCTGGACGTCATGTCCGCCCACCCACGCCGCGCGTTCACCAGACGTCAACTCATCGACCACGTCTGGGGCCCGGACTGGTACGGCGACGAGCACATCGTGGATGTCCACATCGGACACGTGCGCAAGAAGCTCCAGGACGACGCGGCGCAGCCCACCTACATCCGCACCGTGCGTGGCGTCGGCTATGGAATGGCGCTCTCGTGAAGCGCCCCGTGAGCCTGGCAACCCGCCTGTTCACCGCACAACTGCTCGTCATCGCCGTGACGTTCCTCGCGCTGGTGGTGACGATCGTGCTCATCGCACCCGGCCTGTTCATGTATCACCTGGAAATGACCGGCGAGGACTCACCGGTCGTGCAGCAACACGCCCAAGAGGCGTTCGAGACCTCCGTCGGGCTGGCCCTGCTGGCAGCCGCGGCGGTCGCAATCCTCGCTGCGATCCTGCTCTCCTGGTTCCTCGCCCGGCGCGTCAGCCGACCGATCGCGGACCTCGCCGCGGCCGCGGAGACAGTGGCTCACGGGAACTTCGGCGTATCGGTACCCGACAGCGGGTTCGGCAGCGAACTGGCCACCCTGTCGGCCTCCTTCCGGGACATGGCCCAGGACCTCGCCACCACGGACGAGGCGCGCGCGAAGTTGCTCGCGGACCTCTCCCACGAGATCCGCACGCCCCTGGCCACTCTGGAGGCCCACATCGATGGGCTCGAGGACGGAGTGCTGCCGCCGGACGCGCACAACTTCGAGGTGATGCGCGGCCAGGTGCGTCGTCTGCAACGCCTGGCCAGCGACGTGAAACTCGCGGCGGAGGCCCAGGAGCACGCCCTGCACCTCGAGAAGCGGCCCACGCCGGTGGTGGCACTCGTCGCCGGGGCGTGCGAGGTCTACGCGCCCCGCTATGCCGACAAGGGTGTGCACCTGCGCAACGAGTGCCGACACGACGATGGGCTGCGTCGACGCCGATCCCGATCGCCTGCAGCAGGTCCTCGGCAACCTGCTCGACAATGCGCTTCGGCACACGCCGCCGGAGGGCACGGTGACCGATCTCCTGCACCCACGGACCCGCCGCGGTCGAGATCCGCGTCGCCGACACCGGAGAAGGAATCCCACCGGATCAGCTCGGCGCGGTCTTCGACCGCTTCCACCGCATCGACGACGCACGCACCGCCGCCGATGGGGGCAGCGGACTCGGGCTGACCATCGCCCGCGCCATCGTGCAGGACCACGCAGGGACCCTGGAGGCCGCCAGCGCGGGCTCGAACTCGGGGACCGTCATGACGATCAGCCTCCCGTTGTCGTCGCCCTGACCGGCTCACCCCCGGAACTCGCCAAGCGCGGTGTCCAGCGACCAGTCCCCGAGCGGGCTCGGACGACGCGCGGTCAGGCCGTCGGGCCCGGCCTCCAGGCCCAGCACCTTGATCAGCGCGAACAGCGGCCCGGCATGCGTGTGCGCGTTCATCACCGGGAACTCCGCCATCGGCGTCGCGGGCTGCACGAAGGTGCCACCCGGGTCCATGGCGTACGGCGCGTTGTAGCAGTCGGGCCCGCTCCACACGCCCGGCCATAGGTGCGGATACGTCCGGGCGTGCGTGGCGAGCAGCTGCTTGTGCAGCAGGCGTTGCGCCTTCGGTGGATCCTGCAGGGCGTACCCCCACGTCAGCAGCGAGGTGAGCACCGGCCAGACGCCGCCGTTGGTGTCCCACCCCGGCGCCAGGATCCCGCCCCGCACGTCCAGCGGCCGGTCCAGGCTGAGCGCACCGATCGGGCACGGGTCGTCCAGCCGTTCCGCGATCGCCGCGACCAGGGCCTGCCGCTGCTCGTCGGTGCCGATCCGCGCCACCAGGCACCAGGCGTTGGCGTCCAGGAACAGCCGGTCCCGCCCGATCGCACCGCCGGTGCCGTCCCACGCCCGCAGGAACCAGCGCCCCGTCCACGCCGCCGCCACCGCGGCCCGCAGCCCGTCGGCCCAGCGGACCATCTCCGCCGCAGCACCCGGGTCCGCTGCGGCCAGCAGCCGGGCGGCACGCGGCAGCACATGCACGGCGAAGGCGGAGTTGTAGACCGACTCCCCCGCGGCCCGGAACCTGCGCCGACTGCCGGCCATCGCCGAGATGGGGTCGTTCCAGTCGCCGCTGCCCACCCGGATCAGCCCGTGC
>CAVTCZ010000001.1:0-93581 GCA_963733395.1 uncultured Actinomycetota bacterium | reverse complement strand
TGGTCAAGCCCGAGTACGTCTCCGACCCCAACCCCCTGCCCACCTTCCGTAAGGGCGACGTCATCTGCTTCAAGCTGCGGGTGGACTTCCCGACGACCATTGACACCAAGAACGCGGTCGTCACCGACTTCCCGCCGGTCGGCACCGAGTTCGTGGTGCACGACGAGCCGGAAACAGGCAACAACAAGTTCGCCACTCACCACCGCGAACAACGTGGCCGTGTCGCCCTCGCTGAGCGCGACCAAGTTCGTGCTCACTCTCGGTAACGGTGGCTTCGTTCCCAAGGGCGGCGTGTTCGAGGCCACCTTCGCGGTCCGGGTGCTGGCACCGGGCACCGGGACCAAGCCCGAGATCACCGGCAACCTCATGAAGATGCGCACCGAGAACACCGCCGGGTGTCGCGCAGTCCTACCGGGACCAGGCCGAGTACGGCCTGGTCCGCCCCCGGACCTTGCGATCAAGAAGGGCGTCTGGGCGACCTCGGACCGGATCCCTACCCCCTCGATAACACCTACGCCCGCCGGCCGACGACAAGCCCGTGCGGGAAGGTGGCCGCGCGACCTTCCAGATCGACGTCACCAATCAGGCCCGAGACATCGATGGTGCGGATTACTCGGTTCGCGGCCTCGAGATCTGGGATGTCCTTCCCACGCAGGTCCCTGCGATCAACTGCTCCAGCATCGCCTCCAGCATCGTCCCAAGCCCCTACGAGTACTTCAAGACGTCCAATGGAATCACCGGGGCTCCGGATCCTCTACCCGCCAACCTCGTCTCCTGCGGCGACGCCCTAGTGAATGTGAACGGCTCCACGGTGACCCACAGGTCATCAAGTGGACCTTGCCCCTGCCCGACGAGCCGGCGAACCAGTACTCAATCGACCCGGGGACAAGCTCTCACTGCGCTACACCGTGGACATCCCCAAGCCGGTGAGCGTCAGGCACCAACTGGGAGAACACCGCGTACGTGCGCACATTCAGCGCCTTCACTGACATCCCAGATGTCACGGCTCCGTACTTCCCGGCAGAACAACATCGACCCGACGATCACGGCTGGGACTCCCCGGCACTGCAGGACCCGTCCAACATCTTCATCCGGCCGGTCGACGTCGGCAAAGACGCCGAGACCTCACGCGTGGAACCCGTCGGCCAGAACAACGACCTGAAGACGCAGGCCACCATCGGTGAGACCATCACCTACACCTACTCGGCGACGATCGCCGCTGGGTCCACGGTGTACAAGGCGAAGCTGTTCGACGATCTACCACTCACCGGAATCGATCTGGTGTCGATTGACGACTGGCTGGAGCGGCTTCACCGACAAGCCGACTGGCTTCAACGTTCGTCAAGGACATCAACTCCAATCCCACTGCCGAACTGGTCTTCCCGACCACATACAGCAACACGACGGACGCGACCTGAGACGTTCCGCGTCAAGGTGACCGCGAAAGTCGGCCAGGCGGCCGCGTCCTGCAGCCAGCCCACCTGCACGCTGCCGCCGGACACGCGTGGCCACCGACGTGAAGAAGACGAACACCGCCAAGTTCGTCAGCTACCCCGATCTGCAATCGACCTCACCGATCGAGCGGACCAAGGACTACGACATCTTCGTCGTGCAGCCCAACCCGAGCATCAAGAAGACCGCGAACCCGACGTCGGTGACCAGCACCGCGACGGACATCACCTACACCGTTGACCGCCAAGACGCCGCGCGACACCGCCCGCCGCTGCACGACGTGACGATCATCGACTGCGTTCCGGACACGCTCACCGTCACGCAAGCGAACGTGAACAACGGCGGCGTGCTCGGAAACACCCCGGGCTGCGGGACCACGGTCTCCATCACGTGGACCTTCGACCCGCTCACCCCCGGCGTGGACAAGGTCGTCACCTACGTCGCGAACATCAAGCCCGGCTCGCCCGCCGACGTGAAGTTCAAGAACACGGTCGGCATGAGCGGCACCAGCCTGCCCGACGACGTGACCGGTGAGCGCACCTACCTCACCGGCGCGAACGCCGACGTGTTCATCACGGGTGCCTCGATCGACAAGAGCGTCACGCCCTTCGGTAGCGACCATCGGCGAGACCGCGACCTACACGATCGACACCAAACTGCCGGATGCCACCTACCAGAACCTTGTCGTGCTCGACACCCTGCCGCCGTACATCGACTACGCCGACGTCTCGGACATCACCCTCGAGTGCTTCACCACGGACAGCGAGCTACCAGAACCCCGTGGCGTGCTCCCCAGGCGTCACGGCGACACTCCTCGAGCCCCGAGCCCGCGAGTCCCGGGGCCACGGGCCAGCAGATCGGCTGGTCGTTCGACCCGCTGCCGAACCAGGACCAGCACCGGATCATCCGGATCACCTACAAGTCCCGGGTGAGCAACCTGCCGCAGAACGTGGCCGGGGTGACCCGGACGAATACCGCCAGCGCGGGGTACGGCTATGCGTCCAAGCCGACGACGCTGGCCGCGGCGCAGAACCCTCCGAAGCCCATCGGCTCCAAGGGTGCGACTATCACGCTGACCGAGCCGAACCTCAAGATCCTGAAGCGGGTCAACCTCGACGCCTCGATCACGGCGCTGCCCGACGACACTTTCGAGTACTTGGTGAACGTCTCCAACCCGCAGCGTGCCGGTGGCGTGCCCACCAGCACGGCCTACGACGTGAAGGTGCGCGACTGCGTGCCGGACGGCATCTCGGTCGTGAACGCCGGTGCCGGATTATTGACTACGGACGACAGTTGCAACACCACCGACAAGGTCGTCCATCACCTGGACCACCATCGACTCGCTGGCGGTCGATGGTCCAGGTGAGCAGTACACCTACACGGCCAAGCTCAAGGGCAACACGACGACTGCGCAGACCAACGTCGTCAGCGCCCTCGAGTGGTCCAGCCTGACGCCGGATCGCGAACAACCCCGACATCCGCAAGTACGGCCCGATCACGGCCGACGCCGTCGTCACCCCGGTGCTGCCGGACGTGAAGATCGAGAAGAAGGCCTCGGCGGATCTGGCCTACATCGACCAGCCCTACTCGTGGACGATCGAGGTGACCAACCGAGCACCCGGAACCCAGCGCCTACGGCGTACGGCGTCAGCGTCCTGACACCCTGCCCCCGAACTGGACGTACGACACCGGCTCAGCTCTGGTGACGCTCCCCGACGGCACGACATCGCCGGTTCCGCCCACCCCCGATGTCAATGACCCGCGCAACCTGACATGGTCGAACCTCGCCGATCTGCCCGCCAACAAGACGATCACGATCACGTTCGAGGCGATCCCGCAGCCGGCCGTGGCACGCCCCCGCCCGGCGTGGGACCACGGTGCCGCACGTCAACACCGCCGAACAACCTGGTCCCGGGCAAGCCGACTGACGGCTGGACAGTTCCAGGACCGATAACCGCCACCGCGCAGACGAAGATCGCCAGCGCGGACCTGGCCCTGGTCAAGTCCCACGTCACGGACTACACCCCACCGCTGCAAGACGAGGACAACGTCATCCCCGGCACGCAGTTCAAGTGGCAGTTGAGTGTGACGAACAAGGGTCCGGACAAGGCCGTCGGCCCGTACGTCGTCGTCGACACCCTGCCCGCGGGCAACACCTACGTGAGTTCCCAGGGGACCGGCTGGAGTTGCGATCAGGATCTGGTGAACAAGCAGAAGATCACCTGCACGCACCCGATGTCGCACCCGACGGCCTGGCCAAGGCGAGCCCTGCCGGACCTGTTCCTGACCGTCTCGGTCGACCTCGACGCCCCGCCGACGATGGAGAACACCGCCACGGTGACGGGCAAGACCTACGACCCGAACCTGGGCAACAACACGGGCACGGACACGGTCACCCCGCTGCCGCCGAACGTGCAGATCGAGAAGTTCAACTCCGACGACGTCGCGTACATCGACCAGCCGTACTCGTGGCGCCTGGAGATCACCAACCCGAGCAAGAACGTGCCGGGGCCGACTGCCTACCAGGTGAGTGCCAGCGACGTGCTGCCGCCGAACTGGACCTACAAACCCGGCAGCACGGTGATCACACTGGACGGGACCGAGATCTCTAAGACCGATCCCACAGTGGACTCGACTAACCCGTTGAAGGTGAAGCTCGCCTGGGACACCAAGACCGACCTGCCGGTGAACAAGAAGATCGTGATTACCTTCCAGGCGACGCCTGGTCCGGACGTCGTGACGAACCCGGGCGTCGGCATCACTGACGCCGGTCCCGCACATCAACACCGCGAACACCTCCTGGTACCCCGGAACGCCCACGTCCAACTGGGACCCGCAGACCTCGCGGTAACGTCACCGCGCAGACTGCGATCGCCTCCGCGGACCTGGTGCTGGAGAAGACCCACCGCACCGACTACCCGAAGGCGTGGAACGTCGACGACGACGAGGTGGTCCCCGGCACCGAGTTCGAGTGGGTCCTGAAGGCCACGAACAACGGACCGGACCCCAGCACCGGGCCGTTCACCATCACGGACACGCTGCCCGACGGGGTGAAGTACAAGGGCTACAACAACGCCAGTGGCTGGTCCTGCAACGCAGTCGTCCAGGTGGTCACGTGCACCATCCCGGGCCGACGCTGGCCAAGGGCGCGAGTCTGCCGGATCTCGTTCTGACCGTGGGCGTCGATGCCGGCGTCACCGGGAAGCTGAAGAACACCGCGACCGTGACCGGTAAGACCTACGACCCGAAGCCGGACAACAACACCGCCGACGGACGAGGTCACCACCCGGCCACTGGCGGATGTGGCGATCGAGAAGACCCGCACCCAGCCGTACGTGGTCGGCAACCAGGTCACCTACACGCTGGCGGTCACCAACCTCGGGCCGTCGGTGTCGGTCAAGGACATCACCGTCGTCGACACCCTGCCGACGGGCCTGTCGATCGCCTCGATCGACGCCGGCGCCGTGGCAGTGCCAGCCCACCAGCGGTGAGACCGAGAAGCTCACCTGCGTCCTGGCCACAGGACCTGGCTCCCAACGAGCAGGCCCCGCTGATCAACGTGACGGTGGACGTCCTGGAGAGCCCGGGCGCGCGAGGCCGTCAACACCGCCAAGGTCACGCCCACCACGGAGGACCCGAACCTGGAGAACAACACCTCCACGGTGACGGACCCGGTGGTCAGCGAGGTCCAGTTGGGCATCGCGAAGAAGACCACCGGCGCCAACCCGGTGACAGCCGGCCAGAGCACCGAGTTCACCATCACGGTGACCAACGCCGGGCCTGCGAAGGCCAAGAACGTGCAGGTGGTCGACGAGCTCGAGGCAGGCCTGAAGGCCACTTCGGCCACCGGCCCGGGCTGGACGTGCGACGTCGGCTCCGGGACCATCGTGACCTGCACGCGGGCCAACTTCCCGGTCTCCGCCTCCCCGTCGGACATCGTCATCAAGGCCGACGTCGACAAGGCGGTCCCGGGCGGCACGACGTTGAAGAACGTCGCCACGGTGACCACCACCTCGCCGCAGCCGGGAGGCAACCCGCCGCCCGCGACCTCGACGGTGGACGTCGTCGCCAAGTCCGACCTCGCCATCACCAAGACCCACGATGGCGGACCCTGGACGATCGGCAAGACCGGCACCTGGCGCGTCCGAGTGGTCAACAACGGCCCCTCGGACAACCCCGGACCGATCACCGTGGTCGACAACCTGCCCCGGGGCAACGAGTACCTGTCGGCGACCGGCGACGGGTGGTCTGCAGTGCCGCGGGCCGCACGGTGACCTGCGTCCACGCCGCCGGCCTGGTGGTCGGAGCGGAGTCGGCGTTCAGCATCCGGGTCGACGTCGTGGACGGCGCTGCCCCGTCGGTGGTGAACCCGGCCGAGGTGAGTTCGCCGATCGAGGACACCGACCCGTCGAACAACAAGGCCACCGATCAGGTGCCCGTGGAGAGGGCGAAGCAGACCGCCGAGAAACTGCCGCCGGACCCGAGCGTCTTCCCCGCGCGCACGACCGAGCAGGGGCAGAAGATCCGCACCAAGGTGCGGTGCCGGACGCTCAAGACCTCGAGCGCCGGCGAGGTCAGCTACTGCAAGGTGCGGAAGTCCAAGAACGGGACCGTCCGCGTGAAGGTGGTCGGCAGTCGCCCCGTGAAGGTCATCGTGACCCAGTTCGCGAAGGGCACGAAGAACTACAAACCGTTCAAGCGGGTGAAGACCTACATCGTGCGGCCGTAGGGAACACCGACCCCGGCTGGTGAGAGGTTGTCCCGTTGGTGAGAGAAGACACGCGTGTCTTTGCTCACCAACGGGACAACCGCTAACCAAGCTGCGGACAGCCCACCGTGCACACCATCGGAATAGTTTATGCTTCAATCATGTTGTCGTGGACGAGGAGAGAACCATGACGATCGCGTTCGACCACTACCTTCCCGCCGGCCTGGAGCGCGAATCCCGCAGGCCCGCCTGGCAGGAGGGTGACCCGGCACTGCCGGCGTTGTACATCAGCCACGGCGCCCCGCCGCTGTTCGAGGACGCCGCCTGGATCGACGAACTCTCGGCGTGGGCGGACACCCTGCCCGTCCCCCGCGGCATCCTGATCGTCTCGGCGCACTGGGAGGCCGCGCCGCTGAGCCTGAGCGCCGTCGCCCCCCGCAACGTGGTCTACGACTTCGGCGGGTTCGACCCGCGCTACTACCGGATGCGGTACGACACCCCCGACGCCAGCGCCCTGGCCGCGGAGGTGCTGGCCGCACTGCCCGACGGCTGGAACGTGCCACCAGCACGCCACCCGCGGCCTGGACCACGGGGCGTGGGTGCCGTTGAAGGTCATGTACCCGGCGGCCGACATCCCCGTGCTGCAACTGAGCCTGCCCACGCACAAGCCCGAGCTCCTGCTGCGGCTCGGCTCCCATCTGGCCCACCTGCGGGAGCGGGGCATCCTCGTGATCGGCTCCGGGTTCATGACCCACGGCCTGCCGTTCCTGACCCCGGAGATGTTCTACGGGAACGCCGTGCCCGGGTGGTCGCGGGAGTTCGACGCGTGGGCCGCCGACGCGCTGGCCCGCCGCGACGTCGACGAACTGGCGGCCTTCCGCGACCGCGCGCCCGGCCTGCCGTACGCCCACCCGACGGTCGAGCACTTCACGCCGCTGTTCGTGACTCTGGGCGCCGCCGACGGCGACATCGTCACGCCAATCGAGGGCTACGCCTTCGGACTGTCGAAGCGGTCGTTGCAGATCGCCTGAGGGTCGTCCCGGATAGGCTGGAGCGATGCTGGGACCGGGGGTCGCGCATCCGCGTTCTCATTCAATCGTACGACTGGTCCGGCCACTTGGGTCGTGCATCCGCGTTGGGCGCGAAATGAGATCGCCGCCCTGGACCCCGACATCGATGCCCGGCGGATCACGCAGTTGTCCTTCGAGGCACGGGTGCGCTCCCCGCTACTGGTCCATGCCATGTTCTCGCTGGCGTTCGCCCGCCAGGTCGCCGTGCCGGAGATCGCGGAGATCCTGTACCGCGACGGCCGCGGACTGATCATGCGGAACCCGCGCAAGCGCAACGCGGAGACGCTGGTCCGCTTCGGTGAGCTCTTCCACCACGGCGTCGACGGCGGCACGATCGAACGCATCTCGCGCGCTCACCGCCCGTACCCGATCACCAACGACCTGAACCTGTACACGCTGGCGACGTTGGCGTGCGAACCCCGCCGGGTCAGCCGGCGACTGCTGGGCCGCGACTTCTTCTCCGCCCACGAGGTGCAGGCCCACCACAACTTCTGGCGGCAGGTCGGCGAGGCGCTCGGCATCACCGACATCCCCGCCGGGCCCGACGAGTTCATGGCGTTCTTCGAGGACTTCGAACGACGACGCTACGCACCGACCGTCGCCGGGCGCGCGGTCACCGAGACCCTGGCCGACGAATTCGCCGCCCGCTGGTTCCCCCGTCGGCGCCGCGGGTCCGGCACGCAACGCCTTCTTCGCGTTGTTCGACGAGCGCCTGCTGGCCACCCACGGGGTCCGGACCGACCGGTTCGCGCCGCTGGTCCGCGCCGGGATCCGCGGCTACCTGAACGCACTGGTCGTGCTGCCCGACGGGCGGCCGCTCAACGTGGCCGAGTACTTCCGCGCCGACGCGACGACCCGCCTAGCTCGCCAGCCGCACGTCGCGGTCGAACGTGATCCTGCCGGTGGCGGTCGGCAGTCTGTCGTCCGGCGGGTGGCCCTCCCCGATTCCGAAGCCGGAGACGTAGACCGGGCCCCAGTCGCCGACGGTCACCTGACCGGTGCGGTTGTTGCGGTCCAGCGTCCCCTGGACCTCGATATCCACCCGCTGCAGCTGGTCGGTCTCGGTGATGGTGGTGACGCAGTCGAAGAAGTTCCCGACCGTGCGCGTCAGCGTGTGAAGGTTCACCATCGCCGACCAGCCGATGGAGAAGCGCCGGTCGGTGACCTTGTAGTGCCCACCGCGCCGGACGGTCCGCAGGCCGGTAATCTCCGCGGACACCGGGCCACCGAAGCCGATGGTCTCCGTGTCCTGCATCTCCTCACAGCCCCCGGGGGGTTCCGTGCGCACGTAGGTCATGCGAAGGGTCCCGTGCGGCTTCTTCTTCGCCATGTGGAAGCCCGCTGCGTCTCCGGAGTTGTAGTAGATCGCCTTCACGTTGTTCACCGTGGCGCTGAAGCGGAAGTCGAAACCACCCCCGGCTTCAAAGGGCCATCGGAAGTCCCCGCCACCTTGAAGTTCCCCTTGACCCGCGCCGGGCCGGGATTCTGCGCGGCCATGGCGGGGGCCGTACACGTCAGCGCCAGTGCCACCACCGAACCGCTGAGGACCGTCCGTGCGAACATGTGCGCCTCCCGTGGCCGTAAGGCACGCACTATACAGCCCCGAACCGACACGTGTTGATCTTGAACTCAGTCCCCCGTCACGAAGTCGATCAACTCCTCGACCCGTCCCAGCAGCTCCGGCTCCAGATCGCCGTAACCGCGCACCGAGCCCAGGATCCGCTGCCACGCCTCGCGCTCATCGAGCCGCCAACCCAGCGCCGCGATCACGCCGGCCTTCCAGGACTGCCCCTTGGGCACCGACGGCCAGGCGGCGATCCCCACGGCGGCGGGCTTCACGGCCTGCCACACGTCCACGAACGGGTGCCCGAGGATCTTCACGTGCGCCGACTGCGACCTGCGCGGCCAATCGGGACTCCTTGCTTCCGGCCACGAGATGGTCCAGCAGGACGCCCACCCGCCGATCGGGACCGGGAGCGAACTCGCGCAGGGCGTCGCCGGCAGATGATCGGCGCCGTGCAGCGGTTCCACGACCACCCCCTCGACCCGCAGGTCGTGACCCCACACGTGCTCGACGAGTTCGGCGTCGTGGATGCCCTCCACCCAGATCCGGCTGGCCCGTGCCACCCGGGCCCGCACGCCGGGCACGTAGACCGAGCCCGAGGCCGAGCGCAGCGGTCCGGCTGGTGCAGCCGCCGGGGGCACCAGGGTCGCGGGCTCACCCTCGTACAGGAACGCGGCCGGTCGCAGTGGGAACACCCGGCGGGCACCGTGCCGGTCCTCCAGCACGACCGCCAGCCCTTCGGCGGTCTTCTCGACCGCAACCGCCGCGCCACAGAAGCCGGAATCGGCGCACTCGACGACCAGGCCCTCCTCGATCGGCACCTGCGCCACTGAGGGCGTGCGGGCAGGCTGGCGCAGCACATCGCTGCCGTAGCGGTCACGCATCGGTCAAGCCTGGCACCGGTGTCACCCGCGGGCGTCCAGCAGCCCCCGCACATAGCCGGAACTCACCAGATCCGCCAGGAAGGGACCCATGGCATCGGGGTCCGGCGGTGCGAACAGACCCGCGCGCCACGAATCGGCGCTGGGCAGTCCCACCTTTCGGGTGGCCAGGTCATAGACCCCGAACGATCACCGCCACCTGCTCGCTGAGGTACGGCTCGAACATGCGCCGGACGGCATCCCCGGCGACAGCCGCATTGAGCACGACCGCACATCCCCACAACGCCTCGTAGTAGCCAGGGCGGTCGCTGCGCTCGTGCCCGTACTTGCTGCGCAGCGCGTTGTCCGCGGCCTGCACAGCAGCCAGCAACGAGTCGACGATGCCGCGCAGCGGCAGGTTGGCCGACAGCCCCAGGTAGGAGGCCGGGTCCAAGTAGGCGTCGACGGCCGCCTTCACCGCACCGCAACCGGTGTGCCCCACGACCGCCACGAGCCGAACACTGGGGATGCGGGCGAGGGCGAAGTCGATGCTGCCGACGCAGGCGCCGCCCAGCACGTTCCCGGCGACCCGCACCACGAACAGGTCGTTGGCCGTCTGCGAGAAGATGAGTTCCAGCGGGACCCGGGCGTCGGCGCAGCCCAGAACCGCCGCGATCGGGGTCTGCGGGATCGCGACCCCCGCCTGCGCGCCCAAGCCCAATTCCTCGGCCGAGACCGGGATGACGTACCCGCCGCTGCCACCGTCCCGGCCCAGGTCCGCGAACGCCAGATTGCCCATGTGCAGCATCAACAGGGCTTCCTCGGCGGTGGCGGGCGCACGCTCCACCGGGTCGGCAGCGGGGTCGTACCGCCAACGGATCTCGATCACGGCACCTCCGCGTGGGCATGGGTCGTCTCCGGCACATCATGCCGGGTTGACGGCCGACTGCGCCGGGCCGGGCGTTGGTCAGTGAAAACACGCGTGTCTTTGCTAACCAACGGGACACCACTAACCAACCGGCGGCGAGGCCCTCAGTGCGCCGACATCTCCGTGACGGCTTCCGAACGACCCGGCAACAACCGCCAGGTGACCACGGCTCCGAAGAAGAGCACCACCGCGCCGACCAATGTCGTGACCTGCAGCGCCTCGGTGAAGGCCACGTGCACGGCGTCGGTCAGGCCCGTGGTCAGGTCGGCCGGAAGTCCCGCCATGGCTTCGAAGGCCTCGCCGGGTGATTCGTTGGCCGCCGCCACAACGCCCGCCGGCAGTCCGGCCGGGACGGCCAGCGACCCCTGGTAGACCGCGGTGAGGATGCTGCCCAGCAGGGCGATGCCCAGCGCGGTCCCGAGTTCGTAGCCGGTCTCGGACACCGCCGAGGCCGCCCCCGCGCGGTCCTTCGGCGCCACCGCGAGCACCGTGTCCGACGCGATGGTCAGCGCCACCCCGTCCCCGGCGCCGATGAGGATCAGCGGCACCGCGAACACCAGGTACACCTCGGAGTCCAGGATGAACGCGATCCCGGCCATACCCACGCCGATGCTGAGCAAGCCCACCGCGGTCACCGGGCCGCGGCCGAAGCGGCGCATGATGTTGCCCGCCAGCAGGGCCGCGACCAGCGCGGCCAAGGTCGCGGGGAGTTCGAACAGGCCGGCCTGCAGCGGTTCCAGGCCCTTGATGAACTGCAGATACTGCGAGAAGAAGAACAACGCCCCGGCCAGCCCGAAGACCGAGAGCAGCATCCCCAGCACGGCGCCGGTGAACGGGCCCGAGGCGAACAGTCGCACGTCCACCAGGGGGTGCTCGAGGCGGCGCTGGCGCAGGATGAACCAGGTCAGCGCCGCCACTCCGGCGACGCCGGCGACCAGATACCCCGCCTCGACCCCGCGGATGGCCGTCTCCTTGATGGCGTAGACCACCGCGAGGATCCCGAACATGGACAGGACCACCGACAGCACGTCCAGCGGTCCGGGATGGGGATCGCGCGACTCGCGCAGCGTCGGCAACCCGATGATGAGCACGAGCGCCATGATCGGGACGTTCACGAGGAAGACCGCCCCCCACCAGTAGTGCTGCAGCAGGGCACCGCCGAACAGCGGCCCGGCAGCAGCACCGGCCGCACCCATCGCGCTCCACACCCCGATCGCGAAACTGCGCTCCCCGGTGTCGGTGAACGTCGAGCGCATCAGGGCCAGCGTCGAGGGCATGAGCGTCGCCCCGGCGACCCCGAGCAGGGCCCGGCACAGGATGAGCATCTCGGCGCTGTTGGCGTAGGCCGCCGGGATGGAGATGAGTGCGAAGAGGCTACCGCCGGCGAGCAGCAGCAGTTTGCGGCCGATGCGGTCACCGACGTTGCCCATCGTGATCAGCAGGCCGGCCAGGACGAACGAGTAGATGTCGCCGATCCAGAGCACCTGCGACGCGGTCGGCTGCAGGTCCTTGACGATGCTCGGGGTGGCCAGGCTCAGCACCGTGCCGTCGACGGCCACCAGGAAGATCGCCAGACACATCGCGGACAGGGCCCACCATCTGCGGGGGTCCTTGCCGGTCGCCTCCATGCCACCTCCCGCGCGCAAGGCTACGCAGCAGGGGCACCCGATCGCCGGTCAGGCAGGCTTGGACAGTCGCTTCTCGCTGGCATCCCAGGTCGAGAAACTCCACGTGTAGCTGTAGGTGGCCTCACCCACAGTCGTGGAGTAGACGCCCGCCGGGTTCTTGCCCTTGCCCAGGGGTGCCACCGGCACCAGCGCGTCCCAAGCGTTCGTAGTGAAGAGCAGTGGTGGGACCTCTCGCTGCTCGGTGGTGACGACTGCCGGATCCCCACACGACTTCGTGTACGTCCACTTGCGGTCCATGTTGAACGGGATCGTCATCGCATAGCCGAAGCCCTTCCAGGGATTCGACCAGACGGGTGCGACCTCACCCTCGGCCAGCAGGTCCTCGTACCCGAGCTGCCCGTTGGCCGCCCACGTGCACCCGTCCTTGATGGTGTCTATCGCATAGAAGCCGTCGAAGGAACTGACGCGGTAGGACACGGTCGTCTCGAAACCCGGCGTCCGGGAGGTGTAGGCGGGCGTGTTCATCGTGAGGAACAGGTCGCCCTCCCAGCGCGCGGTCTGCACGCCGTTGACGGTCTCGGTGCCCTCGACCGTGGCCATCCATTTGCGCGCCACGAACTTGGGATCGTTCAGCACGGTGATCGAGACCTTCTTGCCCTCGCGCATCCGGAACGCCTTGGGGAAGGCCTTGCAGCCCTTCGGCCGCACCTTCACCTGGTACCGGCCGGTGGGCAGATCCGTGGTCCCCGTCCTGATGGTCTTCCGGTAGGGCCCGTTGACCACCCGGGCCAGGCAGCCCGGGCTCACCTTCACCACTGCCTTGCCGACCGGGATGATCACGGTCTGGGCCGGGGTGACGCCGACGAGTCCAGCGGCCGCGACTGCTGCGGCGGCGAACCAGGTCACGATCTTCACGGTGGTGCCCTCCCAGTCAAGGGTAAGCCCACGAACCGGGGGGTGGAAGATCCACGTGGCTAGGGTGAGCAGGGTGCGCATCCTGGCGATCCTGGTGGGTCTGGCGATCTGGTTGGCCGCCTCCTCGTCGGTGATGCGGACGCTGGTGGTCGCCCGGGGCAGCTCCGGGCTCAACCGCGCCAAGAACCAGGCCCTGCGGTCCGGCTTCCACCTGATCGCCCGACATGGGAGATACGAGTTCCGGGACGCGGTTCTCTCCTGGTTCTCCGCGGTGGCCATCGTGACCTCGCTGATCATGTGGCTGTTCATGTACTTCGTGAGTTACGGGCTGCTCATGTTCGGCACGACCGATCTGCCGTTGCGCACGCAGTTCCGGGAGGCCGGCTCGAGCCTGTTCACACTCGGGTACGCCAGCACCGACCGCAACGCGCTGACCGCCCTGGACTTCATCGCCGCAGCCACCGGCCCCATCGTCATCGGCCTGCTCATCGGATACCTGCCGACCTTCTACGCCGCCTACCAGCGCCGGGAGTCCGAGGTGACCCTGCTGCTGGCCCGCGGCGGCGAGCCGAACTGGGCACCGGAGTTGATCCGCAGGCACGCGCTGGTGCGCAACGTCGACGGGCTGGACGCGCTGTGGCCGGCGTGGGAGCGGTGGGCCGCCGAAGTCGGCGAGAGCCACACCAACTTCCCGGTGCTGATCCATATGCGTTCGGCCCGGCCCTACCGGAATTGGCTGGTCGCCTTGTTGTGCGTGATGGACACCGCGGCGATGCACATGTCGCTCAACCCGGGGCTGCAGCAGGGCAGCATGCGGGTGGCTCTGCGGCAAGGGATCGTGTGCATGCAGGAGCTGTGCAAGGTACTGCGCATCCCCTTCGACGAGGACCCACTGCCGGACAAGCCATCGGATGTCAGCCTCGAGGACTTCGAACAGGCCTGTGAACTCCTGGCCGGCGCCGGATACACCTGGCAGCGAGATCCGGCGCAGGCCTACCGGCACTTCCGGGGCTGGCGGGCCAACTACGAGGACATGGCCTACGCACTGGCCGACGAGATCGACGCGGTGCCGGCGCCGTGGAGTGGGACGCGCACCCCGCCGCTGCCCGTGGTGTTCCCCGACCGGCAGCCCAACCGCAGTCCCGACCGGCCGGGAGGAACGGGCGGGTCCTGAAGCGCCGGTGTGGGGTCGCCGCCGGCCCTATCCCCCACCCTCGATCCGCCGGGCCAACCCCGTGCGCGCCATCGCCTCCCGGGCTTCGCGCAGCGTGACGATCCCCCGCTCGGCCAGTTGCGGGATCATCCGCACCAGCACCTCCGCTGTGGCCAGCGCATCGCCGAGCGCGGTGTGCCGGCCGAACACCTCCACCCCGTACCGCCGGCACACGTAGTCCAGACCGTGGCGGGCCTCCGGGTCCGGCTCGAGGACTGCGGACAGCAGCATCGTGTCCAGGGCCAGCGGCTCCAACTCCACCCCCACCGAAGCCGCGGCGGGCCGCAGGAAGCCGAAGTCGAACGCCGCGTGGTGGGCGACCAGCACCGAGTCGGCCGCGTAGCCGGCGAACTGCGCGACCACCTCGCCGGGCCCATCGGCGCCCACCACCATGTCGTCGGTGATGCCGTGGAAGCTCGTGGACAACTCCGGAATGCGGCGGCCGGGGTTGATCAGGGCGTCGAAGGTGTCGTCGGCACGCAGCACCCCGCCGTCGACCCGCACGGCGCCGATGGCCACCAACCGGTCACCGGCATCGACGTGCAGCCCGGTGGTCTCGCAGTCGACAACCGTGAACACGATGTCGGCCAGCGGCGTTTGCAGCCACTGCTGGCGGGTGGGCACCGGCCGCGAGGGCCGGGCCAGGTCCACGCTCAAACCCACGACCGGGCCCTGCGCATCCTCCTCGGCGGGGTTGCCGACCACCAGGACCATGGCGGCCTCGTCCGGACCGGTCAACCGCACCAACCGGATCGCGGTGTGCCCCACCACCGCGCGGGGGCGCTCGCCGGCCAGGGCCCGGGTCAGCAGCGGCAGGAAGTCGTCGGCGTCGAACACCCCCAGGATGCTGCGGCCGGCGGCCAGCGGGGTCCGGCCGCCGAGCGCCTGCCGGGCGGCCGGGTTGACCAGCAGTACCCGGCCCCGGTCGTCCACCACCCCGACCGGGACGTCGAGCCCGGCGAGGACCGCGAGCAGGCCGTCGCGCTCCAGGCGCAACTCCGCGTGGGCGGCATCGAGTTGTTCGGACAGCCGGGACTCCGCGCTCGCGTGCCGTTCGGCCAGGGTGTTGATCGCCTGCTCGGTGGCGGTGTCCCCGGGCAGCCGGTGGTCGGGGTTGACCTCGGCGATCATCTGCACGGCCGACGCCGTCCGTTCGTCCTGGCGGCGTTCGGCGTGCCAGGTGCTCCAGGCGATCCAGCCGATGAGCCCGACGAGCACGATCAGGCCCAGCGCCAGCACCAGCAGCTCCCCGCCCAGTGAGTCCAGCAGCGTCTGCCGCGAGTTCTGCGGCAGGTCGGCCAGCACCACTGCGACGGTCAACGCCGGCACGAGCGTGGCCACGGCGATGAGGGCGACGACTCTCCACTTGGTCATAGGTCTGTCCTGAACGTGACGGCGGTGACGGATTGGGCGTTCTTGATAGCCCGGAACACGTCGCGCAGACCATCGTGCTCGGCGTCTGTCAGGCCATCGGTCTCGATGGTGTCGGTGACGTACTCCCGGGCGTCGATCTGCTGCAGCTGATTGCGCAGCCGAAGGCCGGTGAGCAGTGCGTAGCCGTCGCGCAACCGCTCGATGAGCTCCTCGCTCAGCACCCCGGCGGCTGCTGCGTCGGCGAGCCGCTGGCCGGTCCCCACCGCCGCGGATCCGGCCCGCAGTCCGTACAGCCGCGCAAGCAACACGATGGGCGCGAGCCCCGACTTCTTCAGGTCAACCGTTCCCTTGGGAAGCCGGCCGAACGCGTTGAGCGGGGCGGGGAAGGAGTTGGCCGCCTGCGCCAGTCCGTGCATGAGCCGTGGGGACTGCGCGCCGCGGGCCAACTCGGCGGCGGCAGCAGCGACGTCCAAGCCCGCGGTCAGCGGCCGCAGATCGAGGAACACGTCGGCGTCGACGATCGCATCCGGTGTCGGCGCGGCGACCCGTTCGTGCAGGATCGTGCACCAGTCGGCCAGGGAGTGCGACCAGCGGTCGGCCATGTATCCGCCGTCGCAGGCGCGCATCCCGAAGTGCTGCAGGCCGTCGATCACGGTGGCCGCCAGGTCGCCGGCGTAGCTGGTGGCCGCAGCCGGCTCGGTCTCCCAGAACAGGGCGTGGTCCTGGTCGCTGGCGCAGTGCAACTCCTGACGCGCGTGGGACCCGAGTGCCACCCAGGCGAAGCGCGCCGGGGGTGGTCCCGCCTCGTGGATGAAGCCGTCGATCAAGGCGCGCGTCGTGGCGTCGGCAGCGTCCGACAGCGCCCTGGGGTCGCCGCCGGCGCGGGCCACGTCGACCAGTTCGCTGGCCGGTACCACCTGCGGGTTCATTGCCCTCCTTTTGCCGTCCAGGTCCGCTGCACCGCCACCGCCTCGGGGGTGTGCAGCCGGATCATGATGCGCTCCACGCCGGGGGTGATCCGGTGCGCGGTTCGCAGCGACACCACCACCATGGTTATCAGTGCGGCCGGCATCGCCCACGCAGCCGGTTGGGACAGCAGCGCCGCGGGCCACCCGGTGAGGTCGGGCAGGAGCGTGGACGCGACGATCGCGGTGGACGCCAGCACCCCGCCGAGCAACAGGCCGGCGGCCGCTCCCACATCGGTCAACCGCGGCCACCAGATGCCCAGCAGCAGCAGCGGCGAGAACGTCGCCGCGGCCACGGCGAACGCCAGCGACACTGCGCGGGCCAGCGGCAGGGTCTCGGCGGTCAGACCCAGGATCAGCGGGACGATGACCGCGACGACGGCCGCCACCCGGAACGACAGGATGGGGCTGTGGATGCGACGGCTGACCACGTCCTGGCTCAGCACGCCCGCGACGGTGACGGTCAGGCCCGTGGCCGTTGCGAGGAACGCGGCGGCGGCACCGGCGGCCACCAGCGCGGTCAGCCACTGGCCCGCCACCCCGCCGACGAGCGCCTGCGGCAGCAGCAGCACCACCGCATCGGTGCGGCCGGTCATCAGCAACTCGGGGGTGTAGAGGCGGCCGAGCATGCCGTAGATGGACGGGGCGAGGTAGAACAGCCCGACCAGCCCGATGACCAGCAGCGCCGTCCGGCGGGCGGCCCGGCCATCGGGATTGGTGTAGAAGCGCACCAGCACGTGCGGCAGGCCCATGGTCCCCAGGAACAGGGCGAACATGAGCGCGTACGTCCGGTACAGCGCGTGCTCCTGCCCGCCCTGCAGCGGACTGCCCCAGTTCTGCCCGGTGAGGGTCGGGGTAGTCAGCAGATGGGGGACCGCGGCGCCGGCCGGCAACGTCACCGTGGTGCCCGCGCCGATCGTGTGCTCGCCGACGGTCCACTCCAGCGGGCCGGAGACCCCCGCGCCGTCCACCGTGCCCGCGGCCTCGATCACGACCTGCTGCTCAACCCGCACGGTGATGTCCGACTCGACCGTGACCGTGGTGCGGTCGTCGAACGTGGGCGGGGCCTGGGTCAGCGCGCTGGGGCTGGCTGCGGCGCGCCATGCCGCCAGCAGGAACAGCACCGGGACCATGATGGCCACGACCTTGAGCCAGTACTGGAAGCCCTGCACCAGCGTCACGCTGCGCATGCCGCCGCCGACGATGACCACCAGCACGGTGATCGACACCAGCAGCCCGCCGACCCACACCGGGGTGCCCAGCAGGATCTGCAGCGCGAGTCCTGCGCCCTGCAACTGCGGCAGGACGTAGAGCCAGCCGATCAGGACCACCAGCGCGCTGGCGATCAGCCGCACCCGGCGGGATCGCAGCCGCGCCTCGCAGAAGTCGGGCAGCGTGTAGGCGCCGGATCGCCGCAGCGGCGCCGCCACCAGGGCCAGCAGCAGCACGTAGCCCACGGCGTAGCCCACCGGGAACCAGACCGCGTCCGCGCCACCCACCATGATCAGCCCCGCGACGCCCAGGAAGGACGCCGCTGACAGGTACTCCCCCGAGATCGCCGACGCGTTCCACCACGCGGGCACCGACCGCGACGCGACGTAGAAGTCGCCGGTGGTCCGCGCCAGCCGGGAACTGTAGGCGGCCAGGCCGATCGTGACCAGGACGGTCATCGCCATCCCAGCCGCCGCGAGCGTGCTGTTCACCGGCCCTCCACAAGGTCGGTGAACTGGGTCTCGTTGCGGTCGGCCTGGCGGACGTACCACCACCCGACACCCAGGATCGCCGGGTAGACGAGCAGACCCAGCAGGAACCACCACAACGGCACCGGCCCCACCTGCAGATCCCGTGCCGGCGGCCAGAACCCGAACAGCAAGGGCATGGCGACCAGCGGGACCACCACGAGGGCGACGGTGGACAGGCCCAGCAGAAGTTGCGTGCGGATCAGCGAGCGCAGGTACACCTGACCCACCCGGGTCTGGTCGTCGATCTCGTCGGTCACCGCCCGCGGCTGCCGGCGGCGGACATCGCGGCGCGGGCCGGTGATGACCACCCGCTTGGGCCTGGGCTCGGGCTTGCTCATGGCTTGCGCCCGGCCGTGGGCCGCCCTGGCCCCGCGACTGTTGCACGGTTGCTGGCCCTTCGCCGCGACTGTTGCACGGTTGTCGGTTCGGGGCCGCGGAACCAGCAACGGCGCAACACTCGCGGCTCGCGACCCGCAACGGCGCAACACTCGCGGCTCTCGGCATTCCCCTCACGGCTCCCGCTCCAACCGGCGGCCGCTGACCAGCGCCTCCTTCACCGCGGCCGCGTGCCGGCGGCTGACCGGCACGGCCTGCCCCTCCCCGAGGTCCACGGTCACCCGGCCGCCGGCGGAGCGCAGGCCGACCACGAAGTCGGCGTTGACCAGGTACCGGCGGTGTACCCGCAAGAAGCCGACGGCGTGCCAGCGCTCCTCCAGCGCGGCCAGCGGCACCCGCACCAGGTGCCCGGCATCGCGGGTGTGCAGCCGCACGTAGTCGCGCTGGGCCTCGACGTAGACGATGTCGGAGCGCTTCACGTAGCGGGTCACACCCACCGAGTTCGACGGCGATGGTCTCATCGGGCACTGCGGGTTCCGCGGCAACCGCCGCCTCCCCCAACTCGGTGTCCAGGTGTCGCTGCACCCGCCCCACCGCCTGTGCCAGCCGTTCGGCCCGGATGGGCTTGAGCAGATAGTCGACGGCGGCGATGTCGAACGCATCCACCGCATGCGAGTCGTAGGCCGTGACGAAGACCACCGGTGGCGGCGCGGCGAACCGGCCGATGATCCGGGCCAGCGCCAGGCCGTCCATGCCGGGCATGCGGATGTCCAGGAAGACCGCATCCACGTCGTCGGCCTGCAGCAGTTCCAAGGCGTCAGTGGCCGTGTTGGCCGGGCGCACCTGTGCGATGCCGGGGGTCTGCGACAACAGGTACGCGAGCTCGGCCAGCGCCGGCTGCTCGTCGTCGACGGCCACGACGATCAAGCCCTCGTCACTCATGCACCACCGCCTCGGCGTACTTGGGGATGCGCATAGTGACCTTCGTACCCGCCTGTGGGGCGGTCTCCACCACGAGGCCGTGGTCGTCGCCGAACGCCTGCCGCAACCGCTCGTCGACATTGGCCAGCCCCACGTGGTCGCCCGGTTCGCCGGAGAGGCTGCGCCGGATGACGGCCGGGTCGTTGCCCACCCCGTCGTCCTCCACACTGATCCAGCAGTCCGGGCCGCGTTCCACCGCAGTGATGCTGACGGTCCCTGGGGTGTCCCGGTCCTCCAGTCCGTGTCGCACCGCGTTCTCCACCAGCGGCTGGATGCACAGGAAGGGGATCCGGACGCTCAGTACCTCCGGGTCGACCCGCAACTTCACCTGCAGCCGATCGCCGAACCGGGCTTGTTCCAGCAACAGGTACTGCTCGACCGATCGCAGTTCCTCGGCCAGCGTGGTGTACCGGCCGTGCGAGCGGAAGCTGTAGCGGGTGAACTCGGCGAAGTCGAGCAGCAGGTCGCGGGCACGGTCCGGGTCGGTCCGCACGAACGACGCGATGGCGGTCAGCGAGTTGAAGAGGAAGTGCGGCGAGATCTGCGCGCGCAGCACCCGTACCTCGGCCTCCGCGCTACGGGCCCGGGTGCGGTCCAGCTCGGCGAGGTCGAGCTGGCCGGAGGTGAACGCCGCCACCTCCTCCACCGCGCGCATCAACGCCGGCCCCGCGGAGGCGTCCGAATACGCGACCAGCGCACCGATGACCACCTCCTCGGAGGTGAGCGGTGCAGCGATACCCGAGCGCAGCATCTCCGAGACCTGCCTGGCCTGGTCGGCGGGGATGACCACGGCTGTCCCCGAGTCCAGCGCCGCCCGGGCGTGCTCTGCGGCGAGTTCGCGTTGCTTGTCGCCGATGCCGTCCCACGCCAGGGCGCTGAACCGGTCCGTGATGGCCAAGGACGGGACGCCCAGCAACCCACGCAGATGCTTCACCGATCGCCGGGCCGCGGCCTCTGTGAGCCCTCCGCGCAGTGCCGGAGCCGCCAGGCTGGCGATGTGCAGCGTGCGGTAGGTGGCCATCTGCCCCTCGGTACCCATCCGGGCACGGCCGCGCACCCACCGGGCGATGAGTACCCCCAGCACGATCGCCCCGGCGATGGCGGCCAGCGCCAGCAGCCAGGCATCCATGGGTGCGAACCTAGCGGAAGATCGCAGGCTCAGGGCACTGGTCGAACACCCGACAGGTATTGCCGGTATCGCCACGCTCGCCTACGGTTGCCTCAACCGATGCCGGGAGTCTCCATGTACCGATCTCTGGCCCTGACCGCTCTCGCAACCGGACTCGTCCTGGCGGCCACCCCCGCCCAAGCGAAGCCCGAACCGATCCGCGGCTTCGCGGTCTCGGTCAAGGGCGACCAGATCCGCGCCACCGCCCAGATCCCGGGCCCGGCCGGACGCAAGGCGCAGCTGCAGCAACTCGACGACGGCCGCTGGGTGACTGTCGCACAGACACGCACCAAGCCGGTCAAGGGTGCGGCCACCCCACGTGCCCGCTGGCGGGTGGCCATCGCGGACCTGCGCCTGCCGTCGGCGCAGAGCCGTGCGCAGGCCGGACCGCTGGCCGAACTGATCCGACTGCGCGCCCAGTCCGGCCAGGCGAAGTCCAAGCCGAAGAAGGTTCGGGTCAAGCGGCCGGACCTCACCCCCTGATGCCCAAAGTGGTGACCGGCTTCATCGGCAGTCAGTCGATTGCCGATGGCATCGAAGCTCTGTGGAGCGGACAGGTCCGCTTCGAGTACAACGGCAGCGATGGACGAACCGTCCTACGATCTGGTCTCTGCCAGTCTGACCTGGAAAGTGGAGGTTCCATCAACCAGTTGCCCCATCGACGTGAGCGGGACCTTCACCGAAGCCGACCTCAAGGGCGGGGGCGAGATATCCGTCCCGCCGGGGGATGCGCGGCCAGGACGACGTACCAATTCAGCGTTCGGCGCGAGGCACCCGTGACGCATCGAGGTCACGTGCAACGGGGAGACCGGATCTATCCCGTTCGCAACTTCCCGTGCTTCTCAACACCCTCGACTGCCCGTCGGCTCGAAGACCCACGCTCCATCCCCGCGACCTACACCGGCCAGCCGTGGACGAACCGGCGGCCACCGTACGTGTTCTTCGGCAAGGCTGGGCAGCCACCCAGGCCGGCATCTGCAGCGACACTCTGCAGCCTCCCGGAATCTTCCAGAGCTGGGACCTGACTGGCTCCGATCTGTTCGCTTTCACCGACTTCCTCGCGCCGCTCGCGAAGTGACGCTGGTTCGGCCCGCACACTCGCTTCCCCGCCACTCACGACGGGACCGGCAGGGGTGGCGCGCGGTTCACGGCAGCGGCCGTCGTCGCCCGGCCGTCCACCCACACCACCCGCAGGCGTCCGAGGTGCACCCGGCGGTGGTGGTACCGGCACAGGAGGACCAGATTGTCCAAATCCGTCGGCCCACCCTGATCCCACGGCCGGATGTGGTGCGCAACGCATCGCCATCCCGGCACGGTGCAGCCGGGGTGGGCGCATCCGCTGCCGTCCCGCACCGCGAGCGCGGCGCGCTGACCCTTGGTCGCGTACCGCTGCGCGAAGCCCACTGCCAGCGGCTGCCAGCGGACCGGGTCGTCGGTCGGCAGCCCGACCACGTAACTCACTGACGCACTGCAGGAGAACAGGTCCGCGTCCACCTTCGAGGCCAACGTCCCGGACGGCCAGCGCACGCCCAGCCCCGTCTGCAACTCCTCGGCGGTGAGCATCACCGTGAGATGGCCGTACCCGGTGGGCCGGTCGGTCGTGTCCGCCATCGCCCGTTCGGCGATCTCCACCAGGGCGTCGACCCGCCGCATCGGGGCAGTGCGCCGGTCATCCTCACCGGCCTCCTGTCCGTACACGTCCAGGGCCGTCTTCAGCTTCTCGCCGGTCGCCGGATCGAGCAGACCGTCCAGGTACCACCAGCCGTCCAGGGACTGCGAGAGGAACAACTTGCGCTTCTCGCGCTTGGCCTCGGCATCGGACCCGTCCGGGCCGTACTGCTGGACCATCAGGTCGACCAACGCCCGCAGTTCCTTGGCCGTGTGCGCCCTCGCGTAGTCGACGACGGTGGCCTCCACCGCCGCGAACTGGTCGCCGAAGATCCGGAACGCCCTGCGGATCGCTCGCACATGCTCAGTGGAGATCGCGCCCTCATGCAGGGCCTCGGCGGTTGCCGGCAGGTTGTCGCGCAGGTCCCGGGCGGTGTGGACGGTGGCGCCGGCGTTCGAGATCCGAGTGGACTTCTGCAACCAGTCCGCCGTCGTGCGGTGACCGTCGATCTGCGCCCCGCCGCGGGTGTCGTACGAGGCCACCGCCTCGAAGGTCAGGGAGTCGACCTGGTTGCGCAGCGCCAACAGGTCGGGGATGCCGTTGCGCAACTCCTCCAGGTCCCAGGTCGAGGGGTGCCCGGGCGGCAACTGCGCCAGGCACGCCAGCAACTCGCCGACCGGATCCTCGACCATCACCGCCACCCGGGATCACCCCCTCACTCACCTCCAACGTTAGAACAGGGGTACGACAAAAAGGGGAGCCCGGAAGGATCTGGGGATTGGGCGAAAAGACTGTCCACAGGTCAGGCCGCGACTGCAGTCTTCTCCAAATGTGACAACGCCCGCGCCCGCATGTCGGCAGTCAGCGGGACCGCTGTCTCGCGCGACGACCACAAGAGGTAGCCGGTGGGCAAGAACCTCAGAACCCCATTGGCGACGTGCTTCATCTGCACCCCTTCGACTCCTGGAGGCCATCCGGCCTCAGCCTGAATCGCACCCAGGTAGGGCCTCTCGAGTGCCTCAAGCACGTGATCCGGATCCGGAATAGCGGCGCCCTTGCTGAGACTGCAGCCGCCATCAGCAGCAACCGGATTCGAGAGTCCTTCGAACCCGCATCTGCTCCAGGGCAACACATGGTCGACGTGGATCGGCGTCTTTGTGAATGGTCGATGGCAGTAGAAACAACGTGAGTTCTGGGCGTCGGCGAGATGCGCGGGCCGCCCCACCACCGGGACATTCCGGCGAGTGCTGCGAAAGTGCACGGACACGCCCGCGTGTCGCTGCGCCTTCGCAGCACTCGACGAGAGGGCCTGCAGCGGGCACCCCTTCCTCAGCCCCCCGACCCCAGCCCCTGCTGGATCATGTTCATGATCGTCGGGTCGGCCAGCGTCGTCACATCACCCAGCGAGCGGTTCTCCGCCACGTCCCGCAGCAACCGCCGCATGATCTTGCCGGACCGCGTCTTCGGCAGTTCCGGCACGACCATGATCTGGCGTG
The DNA here is from genome assembly GCA_963733395.1 of uncultured Actinomycetota bacterium. Lineage (GTDB taxonomy): Bacteria > Actinomycetota > Actinomycetes > S36-B12 > UBA10799 > JADKAV01. The sequence goes on along the minus strand of CAVTCZ010000001.1, from coordinate 69,572 downwards.
GCTTGGCGATCGGGCCGATCTCGTGGCCGACGTGCTTGCGCAGTTCCTGCACAAGGTCCGGGCCGTCCTCGGCGTCCCCGCGCAGGATCACGAACGCCACGATGCCCTGGCCGGTCGTCTCGTCGGTGGCACCCACCACCGCGGCTTCTGCCACGGCCGGGTGCGACACCAGCGCCGACTCCACCTCCGTGGTGGAGATGCGGTGGCCCGACACGTTCATCACGTCGTCGACGCGGCCCAAGAGCCACACGGCCCCGTCCTCGTCGAGCTTCGCGCCGTCGCCGGCGAAGTAGTAGTGCGGCCAGCGGCTCCAGTAGGTGTCCTTGTACCGCTGCGGGTCTCCCCAGATGCCGCGCAGCATCGACGGCCACGGCTCGGCGAGCACCAGGTAACCGCCGCCGCCGTTGACCACCGGCTGGCCGTGGTCGTCCACGACTGCCGCACCGATGCCGGGCAGTGCCCCCATCGCCGATCCCGGCTTGCACTCGGTCACACCGGGCAGCGGGCTGATCATCATGGCACCGGTCTCGGTCTGCCACCAGGTGTCGACGATCGGGCAGCGGCCGCCGCCGATGACGTCCCGGTACCACATCCATGCCTCCGGGTTGATCGGCTCGCCGACGCTGCCCAGCAGCCGCAGGCTCGACAGGTCGTACTGCGCGGGGATGTCGGCGCCCCACTTCATGAAGGTGCGGATGGCGGTGGGTGCGGTGTAGAGGATGGACACCTTGTGCTTCTCGATGATCTCCCACCAGCGGCCCTGGTGCGGGGTGTCCGGGGTGCCCTCGTAGATCACCTGCGTGGCGCCGTTGGCCAACGGGCCGTAGACGATGTAGCTGTGGCCGGTGACCCAGCCGATGTCGGCGGTGCACCAGTAGACGTCGGTCTCGGGCTTCAGGTCGAAGACGTTCGCGTGGGTGTAGGAGGCCTGTGTCAGGTAGCCGCCGGAGGTGTGCAGGATGCCCTTGGGCTTCCCGGTCGTGCCGGAGGTGTAGAGGATGAACAGCGGGTGCTCGGCGTCGAAGGCCTGCGGCTCATGGACGTCCGGGGCGGTGGCCACGACGTCGTGCCACCACAGGTCGCGGCCCTCGTGCCAGTCGACCGCGTCACCGGTGCGCCGGACCACGAGCACCTTCTCGACGGTCGGGCAGTGCTCCACGGCTTCGTCGACCGCGGGCTTGAGCGGCATGGACGAGCCGCGCCGGAACTGGCCGTCGGTGGTGATGACCACCTTGGCTTGCGCGTCGTCGATCCGGCTGCGCAGGGCCTCCGCGGAGAAGCCGCCGAACACCACCGAGTGCGGGGCGCCGATGCGGGCGCACGCCAGCATCGCGACGACCGCCTGCGGGATCATCGGCATGTAGATCGCCACCCGGTCGCCGGCCGTCGACACCGAGGTCGGTCAGCGCATTGGCCGCCTGCGCCACCCGTTGCTGCAACTGCGCGTAGGTGATCGTCTCGGCCGCACCGTTCTCCGGCTCGAAGATGATGGCGGCGCGCGACCCGAGGCCGTTCGCGACGTGCCGGTCCACGCAGTTGTACGCGACGTTCAGCTCGCCGCCCACGAACCACTTGGCGAAGGGGGCGTCGGACCAGTCGAGAACCTCCGTCCAGGGCTGGGCCCAGTCCAGCCGTTCGGCCTGGCCGGCCCAGAACCCGAGCCGGTCGGCGGCGGCTTGCTCGTAGAGCCCGGCGGTGGCCACGGCCTGCGCCGCGAACTCGTTGCTGGGCGGGAAACTGCGGGTCTCGGTGGCGAGATTGGCGAGGGTGTCGGTCATGGGAGTGCCTTTCGGGGTGGGTGGTGGTTCAAGCTCGCGAGTGATGCGCGGTTGCTGCGGATTAAGGGGCGGGAGGATCCGACAACCGCGCAACAATCGCAGGGACATGCCGTCGGTGATGAGGCGTCCGGGTGGCGGGGCCAACTCACACCACCCGGACGCCTGTCTGAAGGGGAGGTCAGTGCGCGACGGTGGCCTTCTCGGCACCGGCGCCGGTCAGCGACCGGACCTCCATCTCGGCGAACTTCACGGCGTCGGACTTGCTCGGGTCGGTGACGCTGCCCAGCCAGCCCAGGAAGAAGGCCAACGGGATGGAGATCAGACCCGGGTTGTCCAGCGGGAACCAGTGGAAGTCCACGCCCTGCAACATCGACGGGCTCTTCACCGCGCCCTTCCGGAATCGGCTTGCCCGACACCACCGGCGAGAAGAGGATCAGCGTGATGGAGCTGATCAACCCGCCGTAGATGCTCCACAGGGCACCCCGGGTGGTGAAGTTCTTCCAGAACAGCGAGTACAGGATCGTCGGCAGGTTCGCCGAGGCCGCGACCGCGAAGGCCAGGGCCACCAGGAACGCGATGTTCTGGTCCTTGGCCAGGATGCCGCCGACGATCGCGAAGACCCCGATGGCAACCGCCGCCCGGCGCGCCACCTTCACCTCGGCGTCCGCGGAGACCTGCCCCTTCTTGATCACGCTGGCGTAGATGTCGTGGGCGAAGGAGGCGCTGGCCGTGATCGTCAAGCCGGCGACCACCGCCAGGATCGTCGCGAAAGCCACGGCGGAGATGAAGCCCAGCAGCAGCGTGCCACCGAGTTCGTAGGCCAGCAGCGGAGCCGCGGAGTTGGCAGCACCGGGCGCCTTGGCGATCACATCGGCACCCACGAGTGCGGCGGCACCGAAGCCCAGCACCAGGCTGAACAGGTAGAACAGGCCGATCAGGCTGATGGCCCAGACCACGGACTTGCGGGCCGCCTTGGCCGTCGGGACCGTGTAGAAGCGCATCAGGACGTGCGGCAGGCCCGCCGTCCCGAGCACCAGGGCCATCGACAACGAGATGAAGTCGATCTTGGTCATGGTGGTCTTGCCGTACTTGGCCCCGGGCTCCAGCAATTTCTCACCCAGCGGGCTGTTGTCGGCGGCGGCACCCATCACGTTGGAGAGGCTGAATCCGTACTTGCTCAGCACCCAGCCGGTCATCAGCGCGGCGCCGGCGATCAGCAGCACGGCCTTGATGATCTGCACCCAGGTCGTGCCCTTCATGCCACCGACGAGGACGTAGACGATCATCAGGATGCCGACGACGGCGATGGTGAGGGACTGCCCGACGTTGCCCGTGACGCCCATCAGCAGGCTGACCAGGCCACCGGCACCGGCCATCTGCGCCAGCAGGTAGAAGAAGCTGACCGCGAGCGTCGAGATGGCTGCGGCGGTGCGCACCGGGCCTTGCCGCAACCGGAACGCGAGCACGTCGGCCATCGTGAACTTGCCGGTGTTGCGCAGCAGTTCGGCGACCAGCAGCAGGGCGACCAGCCAGGCCACGAGGAAGCCGATGGAGTAGAGGAAACCGTCGAAGCCGCTCAGGGCGATGGCACCGGTGATCCCGAGGAAGCTGGCGGCTGACAGGTAGTCGCCGGCGATGGCGGTGCCGTTCTGGCCGCCGGTGAAGGAGCGGCCGCCCGTGTAGTAGTCGGACGCGGTCTTGTTCTGGCGGGAGGCCCGGATGACGATGACCATCGTGACGGCGACGAACGCCAGGAAGATGGCCATGTTGACCAGGGGGCTGCCTGCGGTGGAGGTCATCAGCGGGTTCCTTCCATCTCATCGCGGATCTCGGTCGCGAGAGGGTCGAGTTTGCTGTTCGCGTGGCGCACGTACAGCCACGTGATCAGGCCGGTGGAGACGAACTGCAGCAGTCCGAAGACGATGCCGCGGTTGACGTTGCCCCACACCGGTTGGGACATCCACGCGGGGGCGAACACCGCCGCGAAGACGAACATGAAGTACCAGACGAGGAACGCCACGGTCATCGGGAACGAGAAGCCGCGGTACCGCTTGCGCAGTTCCTGGAACTGCGGGCTCCTCTGCGCCGTGACGTACGCCTCCGGATCGGGGGTGCCCCCGACCTTCAGCGGATCGTGATTGATGGTCATCGGGTCCTGCCTTCCGAATCGTCACCTGCAGCGGTCCCTCCGCCTCGGTGGTGACACGTTATGGGGGTCGCAAGCCCACCGGAATCGGTTTGGTAGCCCCATGCGGCCAGCGGTGTGACCTGCCCCACAAATGGCGCGCCGACCCGCGACGAACGGTCGGCGGCCAGCGACGAACGGCCACCATGTCGGGGGTGCGTTTCGTCTGCGTTAAGCCTGCGCACAATGGGCGCGTTCGCCCGATCCGGCGTCCGCGGATCCTCCATACTCCGATATGTGACTTCTCAACTACTTGCCCTGGTCCCCGCCGAGGGCGCAGCTCCAGCCCGTTCGGCCTGATCCAGGGGATTCCCGTGCACCCACTGGTGGTGCATGCCGCCGTCGTCTTCGTACCCCTTGCCGCGATCGGCCTGCTGCTGATGGCGGTGTGGCCCAAGTTCGGCGCCCGCTTCGGCTGGATCGTCTGGGGCCTGGCCCTGATCGCCACCGGCGCCTCGTTCGTGGCCAAGGAGTCCGGCGAGCAACTCGAGGACATCGTCGGCGAGCCCGGCTTCGAGCACGCCGAATGGGGCGACCAGATGCCGCTGATCGCCGGAGTGCTGTTCCTGGCAGCACTGGCTCTGTGGTTCGTGCAGCGCTCGTACGTCAAGCGCGAGAACGGGGGCAAGGCGCTGGTGGTCATCGTCGGGATCCTCGCGGCCGTGGTCGCCGCAGCCAACCTGTACTGGATCTTCCAGGTGGGTCACTCCGGTGCGGAGTCGGTGTGGAAGGAGGAGGTCGCCGCGGACACCTCGGGCGGGCAACCCGGGAGTCCGGCGATGATGACGCGGCAGGCGTGATGATTCCCTGGACCCCCTGAGGCTGCCGACAGTCACAAACATCCGGCACGCCGGTCGACTTTGTGACCCACGGGTGACTCAGTTGACCGACAGTCACAAACATCCGGCACGCCGGTCATCTTGTGACCCACGGGCAACTGCTGTCCACCCCTTGGCCTCGGGCACCGTTCTGCGCCATCATCAGACGGTGAACACCACCATCCTGCTGTCCATCGCCATCCCGATCATCGTCACCATCGTGATCCTGTTCGTCGTGCGCGGCGCCTTCTCCGGCAACTCGAAGAAGAAGCAGGCGCAGGCCATGGACCTCATGGCCAACGGCAAGAAGGCGCGGGCGAAGATCCTGCGCATCGACCCGACCGGGATGGTGGTCAACAACATCAACATCCAGTGCTGGGTGACGTTCCTGCTCGAGCCGCTGGACGGTGGCGCACCGTTCCAGGCCCAGAAGAAGTTCCTCATCAACCAGACGCAGATGCCGCGGGTCGGTGACGTGTGGCCGTCCTGGTACAGCCCCACCGACCCCAACATGTTCGCAGTGGGCATGCCCGATGGGGCGTCGCCGGAACAGATCCCGCTGTTCCGCGAGTTCGGCATCCCGCACCCGCTGGACACCCCGCAACCCTCGGCGGCCGCTGCAGCCGACGACGACCCCGTCGACGAGTTGCAGAAGCTCGCGAAGATGAAGCAGGACGGTCTGCTCACCGACGAGGAGTTCGCGGCGGCGAAGGCGAAACTGCTCGGCGGCTGAGGTCCGGCCGGACGGCGCACGCGGGAGGGGGCTCATGTCCGCTGACACCGGATCGGGCACGAGACTGGACTGGTGGGGCGCGCTGTTCATCCTCGTCGTGGGTAGCCTCTGGCACTTCGTCTACCAGTGGTCCGGTGACAACCCGCTGCTCGGCTGGCTCGCGCCGGTCAACGAGAGCGTGTGGGAGCATGTGAAGCTCGTCGCCATCCCGAGCCTCATCTGGAACGGCCTCGCCGCCGCCCGGCTGCCGCACCGCAACCGCCTCGCGTGGGCGGCGTTCCTCGAGGCCTGCACCGGACCCGTGGTGATCGTGGCCGGCTACTACGTCTACTCCTCGCTGCTGGGGCGGGGGTGGTTCGTCATGGACATCGCGCTGTTCGTCGCGGCTGTGGCTGCCGGCCGGCTGGTCAACCATCGGGTGCGACAGGGTTCGCACCGGGTGCCCGGCACGCTGCCGGCGCTCGTGCTCATCGCCGGGCTGCTGGCCGCGTTCGCGGCGTTCACGGTCTGGCCACCGGAACTGCCCGTCTTCGAGGAGCCGCCGCCGGACTTCTACCACCCGGGCGCCGTGGGCCGGCTCGGCCGTTTCTGACAAACGGCGGTCTTCGGCCCGTGTGGTCACCGTCGGCTCCAGCACGCCGGCGGGACGGAGCTCTCACCAGGTACGGCCAGGCGGGCGGACCCGGCGTGTCGGGGCAACAACGTCTCAGGACTCCCGATCTGCACCTCAACGGACGGTTGTTCGCTCCCCGGCTGACGATTAGCGTGAACGGCACCACTGCAGAGGAGGCGCCCATGCGCCGCATCCGGAACATCACCGTCGTCCTACTGGCCTTCGTCCTCGGCATCGCTCTCGGGGGTGCCGGCACCGCCACCGCGGCCCGCCTGATCACCGGCAAGGACATCAAGAACGGATCCATCACCGCCAAGGACCTGTCGAAGGGATTGCGCGCCAGACTGGGAGCGCCAGGACCCACGGGCCAGCAAGGACCCACGGGCCAGCAAGGGCCCACGGGCGACCCCGGCCCCAAGGGCGACCAGGGACCCGCGGGGCTCTCCCTGCTCACCTTCGCCGATTCCTCGGTGAACGGAGGCATCACGCTCAACGGCACGCCACAGGTCGTGACATCGACCGCCGGCCAACTGCCGCAGGCCAACGGGGCCGTCGGCGGACCCTTGACCATCCCCGCCGGCCCCGGCAAGTACGTCACCACCAGCACCTTGCGCGTCACGACCCAGGGATCCGGCAGCGTACACCTGCACCGTGCAGATCTCGGTGAACGGCAGCGCCTTCTTCGACCTGGACGGCGAATCGACAAGTGGCAACGTTCTGCGGCTATCGGTGCCGGAAGGGAGTTTCCTCAACAACACCCCCAGCACCTGGCAGTACCGGGTGGTGTGCAGCGGTGCGGCCACCAGGACCGTCACCGACGCCGACCTGAACGTCATCGGGGCCGTGCAGCCGCTGTGACCCGGGGTGGCCGTGCCGCCACGCTCACCGCCGACGCGCTGCAGCCCGCCGTACCAGCTTCTCGATCTCCACAGCGACGAACACCACCGACGCCAGCGCCACACAGGTACCCAGTTGTGCGGGGCTGAGGCTATCGGTGTGGAACGCCTGCTGCAGCGGCGCCCAGTAGACGACCAGCAACTGCGCGAGGACGGTGACGCCGAGTGCCCACAGCATGGGCCGGTTGGCGAACAGCCCGATCGTGAACACGCTGCGGGTCTCCGAACGGATCACGAAGGCGTGGACGACCTGGCAGAACACCAGTGTCGTGAACACCATCGTCTGCCACGCACCCGACCCACCGCGATACCCGATCGCCAGTGCGGTCAGCGACAGCCCTCCGATCAGTGCCCCGACCCAGACGATGTGCACCCCCATCCCGCCGGCGAAGACGCTCTGCTGGGGCGGCCTGGGCGGTCGGTTCATGACATCTTTGCCCGCCGGTTCGGCTGTCAACGCCAATCCGGGCAAGCCGTCGGTCAGCAGGTTGATCCAGAGGATCTGCAATGGCAAGAGCGCCAGCGGGAAGCCGAGGAACGGCGCCAAGAAGACGGTCCAGATCTCGCCGCTGTTGCCCGTCAGGACGTATTTGACGAACCGCCGGATGTTGTCGTACATCCGGCGGCCCTGCCGCACCGCCGCCACGAGGGTCGCGAAGTTGTTGTCGAGCAACACCAGGCCTGCGGCCTCCCGCGCGACATCCGTGCCACCGTCTCCCATCGCCACTCCGATGTCGGCCTGCTTCAGAGCCGGTGCATCGTTGACCCCGTCGCCGGTCATGGCCACCACATGACCCTTGTGCTGCAGAGCCCGCACGATCCGGATCTTCTGCGATGGATCCACGCGCGCGTACACGTTGATGCCGTCCACCCGCTGCGCCAAGTCATCGTCGGACATCGTTTCGAGACGCGCTCCCGTCACGGTGGTCGCGTCGTCAGCCGGGATACCGACCCGACTCGCGATCGCAGCCGCCGTGGCCGGGTGATCGCCGGTGATCATGATCGGCGCGATGCCGGCCGTGACGCACTCGGCGATCGCGTCAGTGACGCCCTCGCGCGGCGGATCGAGCAGCCCGATCAGGCCCACCGGATCCAGATCCGTTTCGACGGAGGCCACATCCGAGGGGACGTCCTCCAGTCGGCGACGAGCGAAGACCAGCACCCGGAGCCCAGCCGCGGCCATCTGCCTGGCTCTTGCGGCGATCTCACCGTTGGCCGTGAACGAAGGAATGAGCACCTCAGGCGCCCCCTTCGTGAATGCCCAGACCCCGTCGTGGGAGTGCACGGTGGTCATCCGCATGCGGGTGGAATCGAACGGCTCGGTCGCCACTCGCGGCCAGTCCAGCTCGTGCCACAACGGGCGGGCGAACTGCAGCAGCGCCACTTCAGTCGGGTCGCCCACTGGCTCGGCATCATCGGGACCCAAGTACGCGTCGTTGCACAAGGCCGCCACTTGGGCGAGGTCTCGCACGGTGTAGCCGGCCTCCAGCCACACCTCCTCCACCGTCATGTGATTGCGGGTCAGCGTGCCTGTCTTGTCCGAGCAGATGTGCGTCACGGAGCCCAAGGTCTCCACGGCGGGAAGCCTGCGGGTCAGCGCCCGCTGCCGGATCATGGTCGAGGCACCCTGTGCAAGCGTGATCGTGACCACCGCGGGCAGCGCCTCGGGGACAGCTGCGACCGCCAGCGAAACTGCGGTCAGCAGCATCCGTATGGGTTCCTCACCGCGCAGCAGCCCGGCGACGAACACGACGGCGCTGATGGCCACCACGGAGACGGCGATGACCTTCCCCAGCCTGGCCAGCCGACGCTGCAGAGGCGTCAGGACCCCGGAGGCACCGGCCACCAGCGCGGCGATCTCGCCGATCTGGGTGGCGTCGCCGGTCGCCACCACCAACGCCCGGCCGGTCCCGGAGACCACTTCGGTTCCCCTGTAGAGCATGCACGTGCGGTCCGCGACCGGCGTCTCTGGCGACACCGGAACAGACGACTTCACCACCGGAGTCGACTCGCCGGTCAGCGCTGCCTCCGCCGCTTGCACGCTGGCGCCTTCGACCAACCGCAGGTCTGCCGGGACTCCGTCGCCGGCGGTGAGCAGCACGATGTCTCCCGGCACCAACTCCGCCGCATCGATGATCGAGGCGTTCCCGTCACGCATCACCTCAGCCCTGGGAGCTGCCAACTTGTGCAATGCGGCAAGCGCCTGATCGGCGCGGTAGGACTGGATCACGCCGATCACCGAGTTGACGATCACGATGACGGCGATCACCAGCGCGTCGATCGGCTCCCCCACCACCAGCGACACGACCATCGCACCCAGCAGCAGGTAGATCAGCACATCGCGGAACTGTTCGAGGAACAGCGCACCTATCCCCTTGCCCGGTGGTTCGGGCAGCGCGTTCGGGCCGACGGCCTCCCGGCGCCGCCTCACCTCGTCTGCGGACAGCCCGGCGTCCGGGTCGGCGTTCAGCGTGGACACGACGGTCGCGGCGTCGAGCGCCCACGGCTCAGGCGGGACCTCCCAGCCCGTCGCCACCGACATCAGGCCGCCTCCGTCCTGGACTCGACTCGGAACCGCCGGCGCGAGACCTACTGACTGCGCAGCGTGCGCTTGAGCCCTTCCGTGATGGCCTTCAGCACCGCCACCCGCGCGAAGTACTTGTTGTTCGCCGGGATCACGTGCCACTGGGCGCCCTGGGTGGTCGTCCGCAGCACCATCTGGTCCACGGCCTGCACGTAGTCGTCCCACTTCTCGCGGTTGCGGTAGTCCTCTTCAGTGATCTTGTGCTGCTTGTACGGCGTCTGCTCGCGAGCCTGGAACCGGGCGAGTTGCTCCTCGGGGGAGATGTGCAACCAGAACTTGGCCACGAAGTACCCGCGCTGCACCATCTGCGCCTCGAAGTCGTTGATCTCGTCGTAGGCCCGCTGCCACTCGGCGGGGTCGGCGAAACCCTCGACCCGCTCCACCAGCACCCGGCCGTACCAGGTCCGGTCGAAGATGGCGAACCGTCCCGGCCGGAGGCAGGTGCTGCCAGAACCGCCACAGGTAGGGATAGCGGTTCTCCTCGGCGGTCGGCGCGGCGACGGGGATCACCCGGTAGTCCCCGGCCTCCAGCGACCCGGTCACCCGCCGGATCACCCCGCCCTTCCCGGCGGCGTCCCAGCCCTCGAAGGCCAGCACCGTGCTGATCCCCCGGGTGCGCGCCTCGATGGACAGCTTGTACAGCTTGCGCTGCTGCGCGGCCAGTTCCTGGCGGTAGGTCTGCTTGTCCAGTTGCTGGGTGAGGTCGACGCCGCTGAGCACGGTCGCCTCCCCCTCGAGATCGCCGAAGACCGACTGCGCAACCGACGGTCCGCGCCTGGCTGCTGCTCGAGCCGCGCCGTGATCGCGGCCAGGATCGTGCGCGCCACGGTGAGGTCGCGGTACCGCGAGTCGGTCGACTCGACGATCGTCCAGGGCGCGCCGGGGGCGCTGGTCTCGCGCAGGATGCGCTCCGCGATCGGCAGCGTCGGGCTCATCCGCTCCAACGCGGCCCAGTCCCGCTGGTCGATCCACCACCCGGTCTCGGGGTCGTTCTCGGCCTTCTTGAGCTTCTTGCGCTGCTTCTTCTCCGGGGTGTGCAGGAAGAACTTCAGCACGAGCGCCCCGTCGGCCACCAGTTCCGACTGCATCGCGGCCACGTGCCGCAACCACTGGCTGAACTGCTCCTCGCCCATGTCGCCACTGGCCCGCATCGTCGCCGCGCGCATCAGACCGCCGGCGAAGATGGCGATCTGGCCCTTGGGCGGCAGCGCCCGCCACAACCGCCACAAGGTCGGTCGCTCGGCCTCTTCCTGGCTCTGCTCGGCGAAGACCCGGGTGCTGACGAACCGGGTGTCCAGCCATTCGTTGAGCCGGTTCACCATCTGGTTGGCGGCGATGCGGTCGTCGCCGGCGATCCAGATCACGACTGGGAAGTCGGCGTTGCGCAGGTCGTACTGCGCGTTCACCAGACCAACCCGCAACTCCGGCACCGCGGCCTTGTACGGCTCCTTCTGGACCCTGTTACCGACTTCGGACACTTCGAGCATGGCGGCCTCCTGATTCCCGGTCGAGTATTCCAACCCGGAGCGTCCGGTGCCCGGTGAACGGACGGTGGATTCAAGGTTGCGCGCTGCGGCACCGAGCGCGACTGTTGCGCCGTTGTGGGTCCGCGGGCGCGAGTGTTGCGCCGTTGTCGGTTTCGGGCACCCCAAACCAGCAACCGCGCACCACTCGCGGTCGCAGGGCAGCAACCGCGCAACACTCGCGCCTGTCTCGCCAGTTACGGCCGGATGATCCAGGTCCGCTTCCAGGTGTTGGCCGCCCACTGGCTCTTGTACTTCGGCTTCGGTGTCGCCACGATCCACACCGTGACCTTCACCTTCCGGTAGCCGAAGACCTTCACCTTGACGGCGCCCTTCTTGGTGACCTTGGTCCGGCAGAAGCTCGCCTCACCGGATGCCGACGCCTTCACCGGCCGGCACCGCGCGCGGTAGTTGAGCTTGCCGTACTTGTTGGTCTTGGCCTTCTTGACCACGGTGCAGGTGTCACCCTTGCACTTCTTCACCGGATCCACGTCGATCGGCAGCGGCGGCTTCGCGGTCACCTTCACCGTTGCCTGCGCGGTCGCCGAGACATCCTGGGCCGACGACCTGCCCCGCCCACCACGGCGCGCCGAGGGCCGTGACCGTGTTGGTCGTGTCCTTCGAGATCGCCGTGCGGCACGTGTACACCCAGGTCTCATCCGGCCACCCCTCGCCGTTGCTCGCGGAGGTCAACAAGCCGTCGCCGTTGTCGTCACCGCTGACGTAGGTCACCGGCGCGCACTTGTCGTCGCTGACCCGGATGTTGGCCAGCGGCATGGTGCCGGCGTTGGTGACGTCGTAGGTGTAGGTCACCTGGTCGCCGCGCTGGACACTGGTGGCCGACGGGGACTTGGTCACCGCGATCTTCGGGTTCAACTCACCGCCGATGACCAGCACGGTCGCGGATGTCGAGTCCTTGACCTTCCCGCCGCTGGGGGTCGTGCCCGTCGCCTCCGCGATGTTCGTCACGTCCTGCTGCAGGGTGCTGACGCACGTATACAGCCACACCTCGCCGGGCTTCATGACGCCATCACCGTCATCGCCGGACTTGTAGACCACCGGCCCGCACTTGTCGTCTGTGACAGTGACGTCGGTGAGATCGACTGTGCCGTCGTTGAGTCACCTGATAGGTGTACGTGACCGGCGTTCCCTTCGGCACCACCTCCGCGCTCGGGGACTTCTTGATCGCGATGCTGCCCTTGTAGCTGCGCACCATGGCGTCATCGCTGTCGGTCGAGAGCCCGCCCAGTTGCGGTTCCACCGCGTCGATCACGACCGTGTTGGTCACGGTGGCGACGCCGGTGAACTCGCTCTTGCAGGTGTAGATCCAGGTCTCGCCGGGATCGACCAGGCCGTTCTGGTTGGTGTCCCCGGACTGGTACGCCACCGGCGCGCACTTGTTGTCGGTCACATCCAGCACCTCCATGGGCACGGTCGCCTGCCCGGAGGTCACCTCGTAGGTGTACGTGACCTCGGTACCGACCGGAACCCACAGCACACCCTGTTTCACAATCCCGCCGGGCGCCGACGGGGTCTTGGTGATGTCGATACCCTTCTGGATCACCTTCACCTCGGCGGTGTTCTGCGCGCTCATCGGGCTGCCGACCTGCTCGGGTCCGCTTTGCTGGCTCGCGGGGATGAACGGCGTGCCGGTGAACGTCCCGGTGTTGGTCGTGTCGATGCTGATGGACGTGCTGCAGGTGTAGGTCCACACCTCGCCGATGCCCATGATCTTGTCGTCACCGGTGTCCCCCTTGACGTAGACCGGCGGGCACTTGGGGTCGGTGATCCAGTCGTTGCGCTCCTGCGGACCCTTGAACGGGGTGGCTCCCAGGTTGCTGGCGACGTACGTGTACGTGACCTGCGTGCCGGGGTAGACCAAGGGCTTGGTCACGGTCTTGACCAGCGACAACTCCGGTACCCGCACCTCGACGGTCTGGGTGTCGGTGGCGATCAGAGTCTTCTGCGGGTCGAGCGGGTCCTTGACTGTGGCCGTGGCGATGTTGGTGGCCTTGGCCGGGGTCATCGGGTCCACAGTGCAGGTGTAGGTCCAGGAGTTGCCGGGCGTCAGTGGGCTCGTGCCGCTGACCCACTGCACATTCAGGCACTTGTCGTCGGTGACCACCCCGCCGATGAGCCCGACCGGCTCGACGTTGACGTTCCCGGTGTTGGTCACCGTGTAGTCGTAGACCACCGGCTTGCCATCCAGCACCACCGTGCGGTCCGGCTTCTTCACCAAGGTGATCTGCGGGTTGTAGTCGAAGAAGTTGGCGAAGACGCAGACGGCTTCCTCACCCGGGGTGAGTTTCACCTTCGCGCCCAGGGCGGGGGTGTAGTCGACCGCGGCCTCGGTGCCGGTGCAGGTCGGGTGCTCACCGTTCGGGCCGTCGAGGTACCAGTCGGCTGGGAGGTTCACCTCCTGCACTGTGTACTCGCCGGCGGCCAAGCCGGTCGCGCTCTTGCTCTGCTGGTCCTTGAGCGGGAAGTCCTGCCCGGCGGTCCACGTGAAGTCGAACTTCTGGGACGGGTCGTCCGGCGCCTCCTTGACCACGGTCAGGGTGGCGTCCTTGACGTTCGTGAACGTGCACGTGATCGTGTCGCCCGGGTCGATCGTCACCTTCACGGCGTTGGCGGCAGGCGGCGTCGAGCCCACCCCGTTGCCGCCGTCGACACACTCGATGTCGGTCAGCTTCCAGTCCGTGGGCACGGTGGGCTCGGCGAAGGTGAACTCCTCGCCGTCGGCCGCGGGGTGAACCGTCAGCGTCTTGACCGCGATGTCGCCGTCGGGCTTGAGGCTGAACGACTGATCCGCGGGCTTGACCCCGCCCTTGGCGCCGGAGGCGGTGAAGGAGAACTCGGTACCGTCGGCCGGGTCGGCCTGCTTCACGATCTGCACGGTGGCCGGGGGCACCTTCGCGTCGGTGTACGTGCAGTCCACGTCCTCACCGGCTGCAATGGTGAACTCGGCCTTCGCCAGGTTGAGGTTGTACGTCGGGCTCGCCGTACCGTCACATGCGATCCCGGTCAGCCGCCACCGGTCCGGGGCGGCGGTCGGGACCTGTTCGGTGATGGTGATCTTGTTGCCGGCGGGGATGTCGGTGTACACCCGGGGCGCTCCCCCGCCGGTCAACGAGAACGACGCAGGGGTCAACGGATCCGGCGTGCTCGACGTCGTGAACGGGAACACCTGCGGCGAGGTCACGTCGGTGACCTTGTCGACCGAGAGCGTCGCGAGTTTCTGGTTCTCGAATACGCAGACCGCTACCTCGCCCGCGACAAGCCGCACTGTCACCTCGCCGGTTTGCGGGTCGCCAACGATGGGACTCGAGTTCTGGTTCGTCACACAGTCGAGTTCGGTCAGTTGCCAGCCAGGCTTCCCCATCTCTGTCACCGTGTACTCCCGACCAGGCGCAGTTCCGGGCTGCACCTTGAACCCCTGGTAGTCGCCACCGGCCAGCGGGAAGTCCTCGTCGAACCGCGACGGGTCGTCCTTGTCCTTGGCGTTGAAACTGAACTGCTCCGGGTCGTTCGGTGGATCGGTGTTCTTCAGCACGAACAGGTACGCGTGGCGACGGATCCTTGGTGTTCACGTACGTGCACACCACGTCGGCGCCGAACGGCAGACTCCCGGAGACCTTGCCGGTTCGTCGGACGTCGACGGTCAACGGTCGGCGCCCTGGCCGGTGCACTCCAGGGAGGTCAGGGTCCAGTCCGCGACGGTCAGCCTCCGGTGACCGAGAGGCTGCGCCCGGCGTGACGTCGGTGAAGACCTTCTGCCTCGTTGTTGCCGAGGTCGAAGCCGGTGGGTGTCAGCCCGGTGGGCGTGAACGTGAACTCGGTGGGGTTGTCGGATCCTCGGTGTCATCCGGGTCCACCGCGTTCTTCACGATCGTCAACCGCGGCTTCTGCTGGTTGGTGTAGGTGCAGACCGCCGAGTCGGCCGGCTTGAGTTGCACCGTCACGGCCCCCGTGCCGGTGTCGCCGACGATCGGGTTGGCACTGTCACCGTTGACGATGCACTCGAGGCCGGTCAGCGCGAAGCCGCTTTCGCCGGTCGGCGGCGGCGGTTGTGCGCCTTCGGTCACGGTGTAGTCGTTGCCGCCCGCCAGCGGCCGCACCGAGTAGGTCTTCGACTTCCCGAGCTTCAGCGTGAACGAGTCGCTACCCGGTTGGCCGGGGTTCACCAGGCCGGTCCCAGCCGCAGTGAAGTCGAACTCCGGATCCCACGTCGCCGGCACCTCGGCCTTCACGACGGTCAAGGTCGCAGGCGGCAACTCGCCATTGGTGTAGACGCAGGCGGCGGCATCACCGTAGGCCAGGTCGAGGGTCGCAAACCCCTGCCCCGGCTTGATGTCGACCACATCCGCACCGGAGCAGGTGATGTCGTCGAGTTCCCACCCGGCGGGCAGTTGCTTCTCGGTGATGGTGACCGGGCCGGGATGCAGACCGGGGTAGGTGTGGCTGTCGCCGTCGGCCAGCTGGAAGGTTGCCGGGGTCGGCGGCGGGATCGGAATCGGCCTCGTCACTTCGAATCCGAACTCCGTCCGTGGCACCATCGCGACTGGTCTGCTTCGTGATCGTCAGCGAGGGTTGGCGCTGGTTCGTGAAGGTGCAGGTCACGTTGTCTTTCGGCTTCATCGTCAGCGTGATCTGGCGTGTGACCGGATCGACGGAATGGGGTGCGTCGCACGTCAACGCCGTGAGATCCCAGTGGTCCACGGCCCCCTCCGTGATCGTGTACGGACTCCCGTTGCCGTCCGGCCCGTCAAGGCTGATGTTGCGGCTGGCCGGCGGGGTGCTCGGATCGCTGGAGGTGTTCAGCTTGAATGACTGATCCGCCGGCCGGCACACCCTGACCACTCACCGTGAACGGGAAGTCCTGGTCGACCTCACCCGGATTCGTCGACTTGATGATCCGCAGGTTCGCGACCCGAGTGATGTTGATCGTCATCTGGGCTTTGGCCGTCACCGGCATCGTTGTTCTGCTGGCGGTTCTGCGGGTTCGACCAGGTGGAGGTCACGGTGGCCTGGTTGGTGACCGACGAGACCGTGCTGGGCGGGTTCAGCGGCTTCGTGCACTCGTAGAGCCAGGTCTCGGACAGCCCGAGCTTCTGGTCGTTGCCGGTGTCGCCGCTCTTGTAGGTCACCGGGCTGCACTTGTCGTCGGTGACGGCGGAGGCCCGCACCAGGTCCAAGGTGTCATTGCCGGTGTTCGTGACGGTGTAGACGTAGGTCACCCTGGTTCCGGCCGGGACCGTGCCGCCATCCGGGATCGGCGTGCCGTCGTCTGCGCGCTTCGCCGTCTTCACGATGTTGATCCGCGGCGTCTTCACGACGACGCTGGCCTGCGCCTGATCGGATACCGCGGTGCCCTTCGGGTCGATCCCGGTGACGCTGACGGTGTTCGCATGCGTTCAGCGGCGTGGTCACGGTGGCGACCGGCCCGATCTTCGCCTGGCAGGTGTACGTCCACGAGTCGCCGGGCTGCAACTTGCCGTTGGCCACCCCAGGCCCGCTCGGCGCCGAGATCGAGGTGCACTGCGGATCGACGGGCTTGTTGACGGTCAGGACGCTGTTGCCGGTGTTCGTCACCGTGAACGTGTACGTCTCGTTCCACCCGACGCCGTTGCCGCGCACCGGATCGTCCTGCGCGACCTTCGTGATGTCGATGCCCGACTTGTAGTCGAAGTCGTTGTAGAGCTTGCACGCCGCGACGTCGGACGGGTTCATCTCGAACTGGAAGGACGGATTGTTGTTGGTGATCGTGCCGTTGACGGTATTGCGTCGTGCCGTCGGCCTGCTTGATGTCACAGGTCCAGCGCTCGGCGAGGAAGTCGGTCTTCACCGCCTCAGACACCTGCACGGTGGCCTTCTGGCTGGCGACCTTCGGCTTCCACTGGAACGCCGTGGCACCCTGCGCGCCAGCGGTGGCGCGAGTCTGTGCGCTGTTGTCCGGGCCCTGCGGATCCACCCACGAGAAGCCGCCGGGCACCGTCGGCTTCACCGTCATGTCCCAGCCGGGGGCCGGGAGGTAGTCGGCGCCCGCGCTGGACTGGGCGAGCTTCTGCACGGTCACGCTGTTGCCGCACAAGGAGGTCACCACCGACCGGAGGAAGGTACCCAGAGCCGCGAAGTCACTGAAGGCGACCGCGTCCACCTGGTTGATGGTCTTGCCGGCCAGCGCCGAAGGCGACTTCTCGAGCAGCGGTCCGGAGATCTTCTTCAGCCGCTCCTGCGAGGATGCGCTCGTCAGCCCGCTGCCGACCCCGACCACCAGCATCCGGGTCCCGCTCGCCTTGAGCACGTTGGCCTGCGTGATCGCATTGTCCAAGGCGGTGCCGGTGGACGAAGTGTTGACGTTGGTCCGGGTCGAGTTGACGTTATAGGCGGTCGGGTCACCATCTGTCATGTAGATGGCAAGCTCGGGACGGTCGATCCCCTTGATCCCGTCCTCCCAGTTGGTCCAGGTGAGGGCACCGTTGTCGACCCAACTGCCGTTGTAGATCGTGACCCCGGGCGGTCGCGGCGGGGGCGGCGTGTAGTAGTTGACCAGTGCGTTGGACAGCGCCCCGCCGCTGCCAGTCGTGGTGGCGTTGACCGGGACCCGGCTGCTCAGCTGGCCCGAGAAGGTCGCGAATTGGGTGATGCGCAGCGTGGAGTTGGTGTCCTTGAGAGCGGCTACCAGGTCACGGCCGGCGTTGCGCACCGTGTTGACCGCGCCGGCGCTCTTGATCGAGCCCGACGCGTCCAGGATCAGCGTGGCGTCCAGACCGCACGTCTCGGAGATGCTGGGGTTGGGTCCCGGCGTGACCGACTGCGGGCTGGCTTCGGCGGGGGCGAGCCGGGCTCCGGGTCGAGTCTGTGCCGCGGCTGGAGGCACGGAGGTCAATCCCGTTGCGACGAGGGCGGCGACACCGACCCCCAGGACTCCCCGGCGCATCGCTGCCCCCTCTCAGTAACCGAACGGATACTTACAGTGACCGCGGGGCAGATGCACGTTCAGCCGCTCGGGTGAAGCCGGACCCCCGTGGGCGGTGACGCAGCGTGACGGCGGAGGGTGCGTCCGCCGCCGACTGTTGCGCCGTTGTGCGTCCCCCGCCGCGACTGTTGCGCCGTTGTCGGTTTCGGACCCGCAAACCAGCAACCGCGCAACACTCGCGTCGCAGGGCAGCAACCGCGCAACAGTCGCGGGCCAGCCGGCCCTCACCCCGCCAGGAACGACAGCCGCACCGAACGCTGCGGGTTGTCGCCGTTGGGATCCACGAGCACGATGCTCTGCCAGGTGCCCAACGTCAGGCGACCCCCGATCACCGGCACCGTGAGGCTGGGCGCGACGAAGGCGGGCAGGACATGGTCGCGGCCGTGGCCGAGGCTGCCGTGCCGGTGGCGGTAGATGTCGGCGGTGGGGAGCAGCCGTTCCAGCGCGTCGGCGAGGTCCGGCTCGCTGCCGGCGCCGGTCTCGATGAGGGCCACGCCGGCCGTCGCATGCGGGACGAAGATGCTCAACAAGCCGTCGCCGCGACCGGCTGCGAACGCTGCGGCCTCACTGGTCAGATCCGTCACCAGCCGATCGCCGGTGCGGATGCTCAACACCTGGGTGTCCATCAGCCCGCGGTGACCTCGGTGACGCGGCCGTCGACAACCGTCGCATTGAGCCGCTGCGGGTTGTAGTCCATCGTCACCGGGCTGGCTCTCCCCGTCCACGGACACCACCCGGAAGTCGTACCCCTCGAGCTGCGCGGCGGCCCGGGCCTGCGGCACGGTCTTGCCGACCAGGGTGCGCCCGAAGACCGCCGGCGACCCCTCCTGGGCGAAGCGCAGCAGGGTCTCGTCGCCAGCGCGCAGTGTCAATTGGATCCCGTCACTGTCGAAGCCATCCGCCCGGGCGAGCAGTTCGTAGTACTTCTGCTCGGCCGCCATCAGGTCGGGGTCACCGGCCATTTCGGTGCTGGCGATCGGACCGATTTCGATGCTCCCGGCGTCAGTGGCGGTGAACGGTCCGAAGTAGCGGTTCACGGGCGCCTGCCCAGACAACTGGTCCTCGTCGAAGGTCAAGGTGACGTCGCCGACGATGGCCGCAGGACCGACGAGTTGCCACTGGGTTCCCGGGGCGAGCGCGCTGGGCACCGGCGCCGGGCTGGCGGACGGTTCGGCCTGCGGACTGCTGCACGCGGCCAGCGCGAGCACCAGCAGCACTCCGGACACGATCCGCCTCATGCGCCCCACCGTACCCGCGCACGTCAACCGGCGGGCTGGCCGGTTTCAGCCCGGCGGGCCAGCCCGGCGATCTCCGCGACGAAGTCCGGCCACAGTTCCCGCGGGAGGTCGTGACCCATCCCGGCGTAGCCGACGAACTTGGCTCCCGGCACGTGCCGGGCGATCGCCATCCCGCCACTGGCGGCGACCAGCGGATCGTGCAGGCCGTGGATCACCAACACCGGCATCCGCAGAGTGCGCAACCGCGACGTACGGTCCGGCTGGCCGGCGATCGCGGCCAGTTGCCGCAGGTAGCCACCGCCGTCGAGACCCCGATCGTACGAGCGGCCGCCGAGTTCCAGCAGGTACTCCTCGTCGAACGCGTACCCCTTCGAGCCGATGATCCGGAACGTCTCCACGGCGGCCGCCTGCGCGGAAGCCCGGTCGGCCACGACCCGGCGCTTGGTCAGGCGACTGAAGACCGCGGGCTTCGGATTGCCCACCCGCCGCGAGCCGGTCGAGGTCATGATCAGCGTCAGGCTGCGCACCCGCTCGGGGTGCGTCACTGCGACGGTCTGCGCGATGAAGCCGCCCATCGACGCCCCGACCAGATGCACCGAGGAGAAGCCCAATGCATCCAGCAGACCGATGCAGTCGGCGGCCATGTCGTCCATGGTGTACGGCGGTTGCTTGCGCCGCACCGCGACCTCGAAGAAGGACGGCGCCCGGTGTTCGGTCAGGTGCGTGGAGAGCCCCGTGTCGCGGTTGTCGTACCGCACGACGTAGAAACCGCCGTCGGCCAAGTCCTGACACACCTGGTCCGGCCAGGCGATCATCTGCGTACCCAGGCCCATCACGAGCACCAGCGGTGGGTCCGCCGGGTCGCCGAAGGTCTCGTAGGCGATCTCGATCCCGTTGGCTGTGAGTCTCTGCGCGTCCATCGCTTTCAGGCTACGCGGCGACCCCGGACCCACCGGCTCAGGGCAGTGGTCCGGGTCGGCCGAAGTAGTACCCCTGCCCGTGCGTCCACCCCTGCGCTGCCACGATCCGGGCTTGCTCGACGGTCTCGACGCCTTCGGCGATCGCCATCAGGTCCAGGCCGCGGGCCAGGCCCGCAAGACCTGCCGCCAACGCATTCGACGGGCTGTCGGTGATGGTGAGGTCGCGCACGAAACTCGCATCGAGCTTCAGGCCGGTCACCGGCCACTCGCGCAGCAGCGAGATGGAGGAGAAGCCGGTGCCGAAGTCGTCCACGTGCACGCCGACTCCGAGCTCCCGAACCGCCCGCAGATCCCGCGTGACGGAGTCGAGCAGGGACAATACCGCGGTCTCCGTGACTTCCAGCACGATCCGGGTGGGGTCCGCGCCACGACGTTCCAGCGTCGCCAGGAATCGGTCCGCCCAGCCGGGAGCCGCGAGTTGCACGGCCGAAACGTTGATACTCACGGGACCGGGCAGGTCGGTCCGCCGCGCCACCAACGCAGCAACCTGATCGACCACGGTTTCGCCGAGCGCCACGATCAAGCCCGTCTCCTCAGCCACACCGATGAACTCACCGGCAGCCAGCAGCCCACGCGTCGGGTGCTGCCAGCGGGCGAGCGCCTCGAAACCCTCGGTCTGCCCGCCGGCCAGAGCCACGACCGGTTGGTAGTGCACGAGGAACTCGCCGGCATCGAGTCCGTGGCGGATCTGCAACTCCAGGTTCATCCGCGCCACGGCTTGTGAATGCATCTGCTGGTCGAAGAACTGCCAGCGGGCGCGGCCGGCGTCCTTGGCCCGGAACAGCGCGGCATCCGCGTCCCGCAGCAGACTCTCCGAGGTGCTGTCCGGGTTCGAGACCGAGATGCCGATCGAGGCGCTCGGGATGAGCCGGTGTTTGTCCACGACCGTCTCCTGGGCGACCGCCTCCGAGACCCGCTGCGCCACCCGCTCCATGTGCTTGGACTGCATCAGTTCGGTGACCACCACCACGAACTCGTCGCCACCGAACCGGCCGGCATGGTCGCGCGGCCGGACCACCCGACGGATCCGGTGGGCGACCGCCTTCAGGACCTCATCGCCGGCGGCATGTCCCAGCGAGTCGTTGACCACCTTGAAGTTGTCGAGGTCGATGAACATGACCCCCACCCGCGAACCGCTGCGTTTGGCCGCCCGCAACTCCACGTCGAGCATGTCCAGCAGCCACGTGCGGTTGCGCAACCCGGTGAGGGAATCGTGGAACGCCTGGTAGGCCAGTTGCTCGCGTGCCTCCCGCTCCCCGCTGACGTCCTCCACCTGGGTCAGGAACATCTGTGGCTCACCGTCGCCGTCGCGGATCAAGCCGGTGCCGATCTGCACCCACACCATCGACTGGTCGGCCCGGCGCAACTGCACCTCCACCACGGAACGCTGATCGCGGCCGGCCACCATGCGCTGGTGTCCGCGACGGATTTCGTCGAGGAACTCCTCCGGGATCAGGTCGAACAGGGACGCCCGTAGGACGGAGCCCTCGTCGAGCTGCAGGATCTGGCACAGCGCCTCGTTGACCACCCGGAACCTGCCCTCGAGGTCGGTGATCGCCATGCCGGTCACCGCCGCCTTCATGGCGGTCCGGAACATCTCCTCGGTCGTGGCCAGCAACTGCGATGTCCGGCCCCGCCCGGTCACGTCCCGCCAGGTGAAACTGACGTATTCCCCAACGCGGACCGCCCGGATGTCCAGCCGTCGCGGGCGATCCTCCAACGGCATCGGCAACGGCACCTCGTCGCGGGCGAACGGCGTGCCCGTGATCAACACTTCGAGGACCCAATCCAGTACCTTCGCGGCGGCCCGCTGTTCGAACAACTGCCTCAGCGGAGCGCCGATCACCTCGTTGCGCGGGCGGCGCACGTAGTCGATGGCTGCGTCGTTGGCCTCGGCGAAGCGCACATCGACCGGCGCGCCGTTCTCATCGCGGATCGCCTGGAACAGCACGTGCGGGTCGAGCATGGAATCGACCGTGGCTTTCAGCATGCGGGCGGCCCGCTCCATCTCGCCGGTGATGTCGGTGAAGGAGGATACGACCGCTGCTTGTGAACCGGGTGTCACCGCCAATGGCACCGCGCTGACGAGGATCCACGCGTACGTACCGTCGGGGCGGTAGATGCCCATCACGACGTTGCGCACGGGCTCACCGGTCGCCAGGGCGACCATGGCCGGATGGGTGTCGCCGGGGAACGGCGACCCGTCGTCGTGCACCGCCGCCCAGCGGGGATCCATGGACGTGCGACCCGCGATCCGGTCGTACGTCAGGCCGAGGATCCGCTGGGCCGCGGGGTTGCAGTCGAGGATGCGGCCGTCTGCGGCCTGTACCACCAGCCCTTCACCGAGGCGTGCGAACACCTCGTCACGCCAAGAAGCACCAGCTTCCATTCCGGCCTCCATCCCCCGTTGTAGTGGCGCGGTATCGCACGACGAGAGTATCGGCTACCCCCCGCCGCGGTTGATCGTCGGGTGTTCGCCCTGGGGCGGTTGAGCGCCGTGGTGGCCCTCTCCCCGCACTCCCGAGCGCAGGACGTCGGTGTCGGGGTCCGGCAGCGTGGGAGTGCCGCACTGACTCCCGCGCTACGACGACTCGGCGCCGAAGAAAGCCCATTCGTACGCTTGCGGGAAGCGGCTGCCCCAGGCGCGTTCGTCGTGCCGGCCGCCCTCGACGACACGGGCCTCGACCTGCGTGTGACCCGCCTCCGCCATCGTGAGCCGCATTTCGGCAAGATGATCGACCAGTTCCTGGGGGCCGCAGAACTCCAGCTTCTCGCGGTCCCCCATGTCCAGATAGACGCGCTGCGGGTACCGGGCACCGGCTCGCACCACGACGTCACGCAGTTCGTAGCCGCGCATCGGCACGTCCAGGGCCACCGGCGAGAAGGCCATCACCTTCGACACCAGCTCGGGGTAGCGGGCTGCGGTGTACAGCGACATGTAGCCGCCCATGGACGAGCCCGCGACGCCCACCCGGTCCCGGTCCGCGCTGGCCCGATAGGTCCTCTCGATGTAGGGCTTGACCTGCCGCATCAAGAACTCGGCGGTCTCCTCGCCGTAGCCATGGATCCGCTGCAGCAGCCGGGAATCCGGTCGTTTCCGGTACTCCCAGTCGCTGACGGTGTACATCGCGAACCGCTCGTAGCGGTTCTGCGGGGCATCGATCCCGACGACGATGGCCGGCTCACAACCCCCGGATCCGAGAGTCTGCATGTACTCGTCGATGCGCCATTCCTTGTCGTAGGTCGACGTCGTCCGGTCGAACAGGTTGTGCCCGTCGAACATGTAGACCACCCGGTAGTCACCCTCGGTCCACTCGTAGTCGGCGGGCACGTAGGTGCGGATGGTCACCCGCCGGTCGCGCAGCAGCATCGCCGTGACATCGACCCGGCCCGCGATCGTGGAGCGCTGGCGCCGGGGCATGATGCGAGGCTAGCGGGAATGCCCGCCACCGTCGGCGCGTTCACGCCGCATGACCACGTGGGGTTTCATCGGGAGCGGCAACATCGGCAGCACGGTCGCAGGGCTGGCCGTCGCGGCCGGGCACAACGTCGTGCTGAGCAACAGTCGGGGGCCGCAGACCCTGACCGATCTCGTCGAGCGACTCGGACCGCTGGCCGGCGCCGGCAGTGCAGCGCAGGCCGCTGCCGCCGGGGACGTGGTGGTGGTCACCATCCCGCTCAAGAACTTTCCTGACGTCCCCGTGGAGCCGCTGGCGGGCAAGGTCGTGATCGACACCATGAACTACTACCCCGGTCGCGACGGCCGGATCGCCGAACTCGACAGCGGTTCGGTGACCTCCTCGGAACTGCTGGCCGCGCATCTGCCGCACTCCCACGTGGTCAAGGCCTTCAACAACATCTTCTTCAGCCACCTGGCGAGCCTGCCACGACCGGCGGGCGCGGCTGACCGCAGCGCGCTGCCCATCGCCGGCGACGATGTGGCTGCGAAACAACTCGTTACGCACCTGCTCGACGAACTGGGCTACGACGCCGTGGACCTCGGTCCGCTCTCGCAGAGTTGGCGCAGCCAGCCGGGGATGCCCGTCTACGGCACGCCGTACGCCGCCAACCCGCAGGACTGGACCGCGGGCGCCCGGCCGGCCGGGGCCGCCGAGATCGCGGCTGCTGCTGCGCAGGCCTGAGCCTCACAACGGCGGGCGGGCCTTGTCGATCACGGACGCCGGATCGAAGAACCGCTTGAGCGTCCCCTGCTGGGACAGCAGGGAAACCCCGTCGACATGCACCCGGCTCTGCACCGCGTAGCCGTCCTGCAGGAGCAGGCTGGCCCGCGGACCGATCGTGCAGAACACCCGGAAGCCCGCGCGCCGCAGGTACTGCAGCTGCGCCGAGCCGGCCGGCGCCGGGGACCCGTAGGGGTAGACGAGGATGCGCACGTTCTTGCCGACCAGCGGCTCCACGTAGGTCTCCCAGCGGTCGGTGTCGCGCTGCACCTGCGCCAGACTGACCGCACCCAGGTCCGGGTGGGAGTAGGTGTGCGAGGCGAACGTCCAGCCGGTCTGCTTCAGCCGCTTCACGACCGGCGCCGCCAGTTGCTGCTCCTGCAATGCCTTCGGGCCGTCACCTGAGGTGCGATACCCCAGGATCCCCTCGGCACCGGTCAGGGCGATCGTGCCCTTCGCCCCGTTGATCGAGAAGTCGGGATGCCGCTGCACGAAGCGGTCGAGGATGGGCACGATCTCGGTCCGGCGCGATGTCAGCGTGGTGCCGTCGGTGGCCGTGCGTTGCGCTGCCACGTTGCCCTGTTCATCCAGCACCAACTTGGCGTTGAACCGGTTGTCCACCATGTACTGCGGGTAGTTCAGATCGTCCACAGAGATCACCAGTGGCTTCTTGCCCGGGGGCAGCATGAGCGGCACCTGGCGCAGTTGCGTGCCGCTGGGCGTGGTGACCTGCCGGAACAGGGAGTCGAGGTCGACCAGCACCCAGTCGTTGGCGTACAACTGCGGCAGCATCGCCCGGAACTCGCGCACGGACACCATCCACTTGGCGAACTCCGCGGGCTGGCTGCCCTTGTGGAACGTGTAGCGCGGTCGCGGCACGAGCGGGTGGAAGAAGATGTGCTCGACCGGGCCCTTGTAGCGGACCAGCACCGGGGTATCGGGCGGGGTGTCGGCAGCGGCCGGTGCGGTCAGGGACAGCGCCGCCAATGCCGCAGCCAGCACCCCTGCAGCCCACCGTCCACGCATCCGCCACCTCCCAGAATCACCACGCTAGTCCGGGAAGGTGCTCGGGTTTGGGACGTCAGGCCCCGCGTCGTGGGACGGGCCGCGCCGGCGTGAGCCGCCTGGCCCGATGTCTCAGGAAAAGGCACAGCAGCGGGTCAAATGCCCCGGCAGGAACCGCGACGCTAGAGGTCGTTCCGAGTGCCAACCGACGGTCCGAAACCGACCCGCGCTGGGCCATGTCACGCTTCCCGACGCAACGAGCCGGCCCAGGATGACCAACGCGTGAACATCAGCCCCCCGGTCAGGCCGCGACTCTCGCCACAGCGATCGCCGCGAGCTGCTGGGCCTGTGCGTCCGTGGCCCCCTCCACCCCGATCTGGATCTGCACGAAGCGGTCGTCGACCAGCATCCCGATCACCGGGGACTGCGTCTCCTCGTTCGTGACGAGGTACGCCTTGGTCGCCCCGTCGACCTCGGTGTCGCGCGCCTCGTTGCCGAAGTACGCCGGCGCCAGGTCCACGTTGGTCGCGTAGGACTCCTGGCCGTCGATCAGCGAGACCGCCGTGTTCACGATGGCCACGGGCAGTTCGACGCCGGAACTGGAGTCGGTCATCGTGTACGCGCAGGTGACGATCTGCCGCGGCCTCGTCCGCGGTCTGCTCGCCGTCACCGAACGTGGTGCCGAGCACCTGGTTGATCTCGTCGGGGGTCAGCATGCCGCAGGCGTCGTCGGAGGCCAGCGGCGATGGTGCCGGGGCGGCAGGCGTGGAGGCCGCCGATACCGACTCGGCCGGGTGTCACGGTCTGCGAGCCGCCACATCCGCTCAGCAGCAGGCCCGCGGCGACCAGTCCCAGCAACAGTTTCATGTCCACTCCTCGCACTCGTCCCGCCCAACCGTAGTGGGATAGTCCGCACACTGACATCCGCCAGTCGTGCACAAGAGGCTGGGCCGGTGTCGACGCACCGCACGACTGCACCCGGCCGGGCCGGTTCGTTAGACGTTGTCCCGTTGGTTAGCGGATACACGCGTGTTTTCGCTGACCAACGGGACAACCGCTCACCAACTGCCCAGGCGCCTAACCCTGGATCAACTCCTGCAGGTACAGCCCCCGGTGGGCATCGACCTCGTGCGAGACGCCGGTGCGCACGACCTGTGCGAACTCCGCCGCGATCGTCCGCATCACCATGGGCGCCTCCGCCGCGTCCCGGGCGGGGGCGGCCAGTTCCCCCTCGGGCCCGAACAGGGTGCACTCCCAGAGGTTGCCGGGCACGAACGACGAGATGGCCACCTGGCCGATGGCGCCGCCGGCATGCCGCGTCGTGATGGCCAGCCAGTTCAGCGGATCGCCGGTGATCGTCAGCGACTCGATCGGCCCGGCCGCGGCGTCGATCATGTCGAGCACGTGCGGTCCGACGTCCAACAGGGCACCGTGCTCAAGGCGCCAAGGGGTCGCGAACGGGCTACCCGGGCAGGAACGCGCCGGACACGAACGCCGCCCGGGCGCCCGTCACCGGGAAGTCGGCCGCTTGCGCCAGGAACTCGCGGTTACCCGGCGAGTACCGCTTGGTCAGCATCAGCTGGGTCGGCACCCCCGCCTCGTCGATCGCCCGAACCATGCCGCGGGCATCGGCCAGGGTGAGCGCCAGCGGCTTCTCCAGCAAGAGGGGTTTGCCGGCGGCCGCCACCCTCGGCGCCAACTGGGCCTGCACGTCCGGTGGGACGGCGAACGTGACCGCCTCACAGTGATCGAGGAACTCGCCCACGTCGTCGGTGGCGTGGGCGCCGTACTGGCCGGCCAGCGCCGCCGCCGCATCCAGGCGCCGTGCGTACACCGCCGCCAGCATCGTGTCCGGTCCCGCCGCCAGCATCGGGGCATGGAACAGCCCGGCCCAGGGTCCAGCTCCGACAATGCCAACGCGCACGGGATCCATGCCGAGGATTCTGCCGGAATGATCCGGCCGAGTCCCGGCGGTAACCTCGGCACCAGGAGGTGGTCACATGCCCGCGATGTCGCCGGTCGACCATGCCTGGTACCGCATGGACTCGCCGGAGAACCTCATGATGGTCCACGCGATCATGTGGACCGACCAGCCACTGGACTGGGACATCTTGCGCGGGGAGATCGCCGCCGGGATGCTCGAACTGTTCCCCAAGTTCCGGCAGCACCCGGTCCCACCGACCATCCCCCTCGGCCGGGCCGGGTGGGAGGAGGACGCCGAGTTCGACCTGGACCGGCACATCGTGCATCACCGGCTGCCGGAGCCGGGCGACCGCCGCACCCTCCAGGACTACATCGCCGAACAACTCCCCCGCCGGCTCGATCCGGCACACCCCATGTGGGAGGTGCACCTCATCGACGGCTACGGGGCCGGTTCCGCGGTCCTCTACCGGATGCACCACAGCATCGCCGACGGCATCACGCTCACCCGGGTGCTGCTGTCGCTGACCAGCACGGACAGCGAACACGCGGGCTTCACCCCGCCGGCGCCGGCTCGCGGCGTGGTGGACCAAGCCGCAGGGTTGACCCGGACACTGGCCGGGCACGGGTTGAGCCTGGTCCGTCACCCATCCCGGCTCATGAGCACCGCCAGCATCACGGTCCGCGGAACCCGGCGACTGGTGCACTTGGCCACGATCCCGCAGAAGCCACGCAGCGCCCTGGCCGGTGAGATCGGCACGGCCAAGCACGTGACCTGGACCGACCCCTTGCCGCTGCCGGAGATCAAGGCCATCAGCCGGTCGGCCGGGGTCACCGTCAACGACGTGCTGCTGTCGGTGCTCGCCGACGCCCTGGGCCGCTACCTCACCGAGGAGGGGACGCCCCTGGACTCGGTGCGGGTCATGGTGCCGGTCAATCTGCGCGCCCTCGACCAGCCCCTGACCAGCGACCTCGGGAACGTGTTCGGCGAGTACGTCGTCACCCTGCCCACCGGCGCGATGGGTCCAGCCGAACGTCTGGTGCGCATGCACGAGATCATCGAGGAACTCAAGGATTCACCCGAGGCCGTCGTCGCCTATCTGACGCTGGTCGCGATCGGCTTGATGCCGGACCCGGTCGAGGATCTCTCGACGCGGCTGTTCTCCGGGAAGGTCGTGGCCACCGTCAGCAACGTGCCGGGGCCCCGCTCGCAGGTAAGCCTGTCCGGCATTCCCGTGACCGGGATCATCGGCTGGGTCCCGGGTGGGGGCGACGTGGGTCTGGGGGTGTCGATGTTCTCCTACGCCGGCAGCGTGATGATCGGAGTCCTCGCCGACGCGACACTGATACCCGACCTCGATCGCCTGACGTCCCACCTGACAGAGAGCCTGGCGGATCTGGCTGACACACAGGGGCTCTGACTACGTGCCCTCGGCGTTAGTCCCGTGCACAGCCGTTAGTCCCGTGCACAGCCGTTAGTCGAAAGTCCGCGTCTGAGGCTAACGGCTGTGCTTGGGGCTCACGGCTGTGCTTGGGGCTCACGGCTGTGCTTGGGGCTCACGGCTGCGCTTGGGGCTCACGGCTGCGCTTGGGGCTCACGGCTGCGCTTGGGGCTACTCGACATCGGCCAGGTCGGTCTTTACCGCCAGCTCATCGCTGCACAGGATCGCCCGCGTCATCTCATACTCCTCGAAGGCGGGGCTGTGTGCCGAGTCCTGGAACGTGTAGAAGCCGACCTGCGGCGTGGCACCTGGTGGTAACAAGCGCGCCCGTGCACAGGCGGCGCGGAGTCACCGCACGCGGTACGGCTTGACCAGTTTGTACGCGGAGTAGCCGGACGTCGCCCGTGCCGCCCAGATCACCCGGACCTTCAGCGGCTTGCCGACAGTCCGCATCTTCACGGCCTTCTTCCTCCGAAGTACCTTGTAGGCGCCATTCTTCTTGAACCGGGGAGCGCTCTTCACCTTCACGGTCACCTTCTGCCCGGCAGTGGTGCGGCACGGTTTGCGCATCAGCACTGTCTTGCCCGCGCGGCGGATCTTCTTGGGCGGGATATGGCAGCGCTTCTTGGGAGCCTGCGCCTTCAGTGCGGGCTGTGTGACGCCGAACGACCGGGTGACGCTCGCCGCTGGGGTGTACGCATCATCGCCGGGCTGATCAGCCGTGACCGTGCAGGTACCCACCGCCACCAGGTGCGCCCGGCCCTCGCTGACCGTACAGGTTTGCGGCGTTGCACTCGCGAAGGCGACCGGCAGACCGGACGATGCAGTGGCGCCAAGCGGTACCGGTCCAGCGCCCAGTGTCAGGTCACCGATAGCAGAGAACTCGATGCTGGGTCTGGCGGATGCAGAGACCGAACTCGCCTGGATCGCACTGTCGTCCTCCAGCGGTACCAGACGGCGGTCGCGCGGTGCCCGGCATCCGAGAGTGCCACCTGCGGAAGCCCCGCGGGTTGCCCAGCAGCGGACAGCGGGGCAGATGGGCCCGAGTCGGCCGTGTTGCCAGTGACGCGTGCCGAGCTCGCACGCACGAGGTTGTGCTCACCGTCGGACTGCGCCCACACCGCCGTCACCCGCGCACCGGTCCCTGAGCTGGCCAGTTGCGGAGAGGACGCTCCCGAACTCGCATCCGAGAGCCGGGCGGTCGCTCCCCACGACAGTGACGTGCCGGACACCAGCGCAGAGGCCGACGCCGCGGTGAGGGTGGTGCCGTCGGATCCCTGCCAGACGGCCGTTGCCGTCGTGCCATCCGCGGACAAGACCACCTGGGGTGAGTACCCGACGGTGGCGAGCGTGACCGGGCTGCCCCAACTGGCCGACGATCCCGTGACTGTGGCAGCGGCGGACTCCGCAGCGTACGTGCTGCCGTCGTAGCGCCGCCAGACGGCCGCTGCGCGGGAGCCGTCCGCGGACACGTCGACCGTGGGGTCGAGCGGCGTGCCGGCGGCGGACAGATCGACCGGGCCGCTCCAGGTCGCGTTGGAGCCCGAGACGGTGGCTGACGCGGACTGGACGGTTCCGGTCATGATGCCGCGGTACCAGACCGCCGTGGCCCGCGAGCCGTCCTGGGACACCGCTACCTGCGGGTACAAGGCGTCCGACCCGCTGAGCGACAGGTCCACCGGGCTGCTCCAACTGGCCGTCGCCCGTCGATGACGCCCGACACGGATTGCACGATGTTGCGCGAGCCGTTGTACCGGGTCCACACGACGGTGGCCCGCTGCCCATCAGCGGACAGCCCGATGTCGGGCATGCTTGCGTTCCTGCCGGTGACGGAAAGGTCGACCGGGGCCCCCCACGTGGCATTGTTCCCGTCGATGGCGGCTGAGGCCGCCTGCACGACCCAATAGACGCCGTCCTTGTCGTAGTACCAAACCGCGGTGGCCCGGGTGCCGTCGCCGGAGACCGCGACCCTGGGGTCGATCCCCTCCAGGCCCGGCACCGAGAGGTCCGCAGCGGCCGACCACTGCGCACTGTTCCCGCTGATCGTCGCAGATGCCGACTGCACCTTCCGGGACCCCATTGCCCCCTGGTGCCACACGGCTGTGGCCCGCGAGCCGTCCGCGCTGAGCGCGATCTGCTGCGCCTGCGTCTGGGTGCCGGCTGCCGACAATGTCGTCGGCGGCGACCAACTGCCCAGGTCCAGGGCAGCCACGGTGCCCACCGCTGTGATCGACAACCCCAGTGCGCAGATCGAGGCAGTGAGTCTGCTGGCTGCTCGCGTCATGGTTCCCACCTCCGTTGTCCCGGAGGGATGCTCACCGCGGTCTGCGTGCAGTCTTCAACCAGCGCACCACGTGCCGACGCCGCAGTCTGTGGCGCGAACTCCGTTCGCGATCCCCACTCTCATGACGCCCTCCCCAGGGCGAATCCGTCGCTTGCCATTGCCATTCTCCCGCCACTGTCCGGCACACGGCAAGCAGCGCGGGTTCCGTTTGTGCTGCGATCCGGTTTCCCTGCGGTGACGCACTGCGGATCGACCCGTCCCGCGCGGTGGGGTCAATCCGCAGCCGTGCGCCGCATCGACGGCATGGCCACCAGGCCAGCAGGGCGACCACCGGGACACAGGCGGCCGCACACAGCGCGGCGTACGAGAACCCGCACCACGATCACCCCGGCAACGGCACCGCCCACCGCGCCGGCCACGTTCATGGACAGGTCGGACAGCCCCTGGATCGACGGCCGGTCGGCTGGATCGACAGCGTCGGTGAGCAGTGTCGACCCGGCGATGAGGGTGCAGGACCAGCCGAGGCCGAGCAGGAACAGCCCGATGCCGAGGACCAGCACGTCATCGGCGGGCGCCAGGCCGCTGACCGCACAGGAAACCAGCAGGATGACCGCCCCGAGCACGATGACCGGGGTGCGGCCGAAGCGGTCGACGGCCCACCCGACGACCGGCGAGAACGCGAACATGCCCAGCACGTGGACGCTGATGACCAGGCCGATGAGCTGCAGGGAGACGTCCACGTGCGCCATGTGCACCGGGGTCATCACCATGACCATCACCATCACCACATGGCCGATGGACACCGCGGTGATTCCCAGGACGGCCGGGCGGTGGCCCCGCAGGTGCGCGAGCCCGTCACGCAACCTGGGGTGTTCGCGCGGTCCCGACTCGGCGTGCGCGAGGGATCGGGCCAGGAGATAGGGGTCCGGGCGCAGCCTCACAGCCAGCACCAGGGACGCCACCACCAGCACAGCTGCCGCGAGCACGAAGGGACCGGTGAGCTGCGGCAGCCCGAGGCGCAGCGCCATCGCCCCGGAGTACTGCAGCAGGTTGGGGCCCACGACTGCGCCGATCGTCCCCGCCCACACCACGATCGACAGCGCCCGTCCCCGGTGTTCGGGTGCGGCCAGGTCCGTGGCCGCGTAGCGCCCTTGGTAGCCGGCAGCGGTGGAGACCCCGAGCAGCAGGCATCCGAGCAGGACCACCCACAGCACCCGGCCGGCACCGCCGATGACGACGATGACCGCCCCCAGCGAGCCGAGCGCATACCCGCTCGACAGAGCCACCCGCCGTCCCCGGGTCAGAGCGATGCGCGCCAGGGGCAGGGCCAGCAGCGCAGCGCCCAACACACCCGCGGTCTGGGCGAGTCCGGCGGCCCACTCGTCGGCCAACGAAGCCGCGATGAGGGCCCCTGCCGGCAACGAACCCGCCACCGCGATGCCACTCATCACCTGGGCGACTGAGAGCGTGGCGACTGTCCGCCGCTGGACCGCGGGGACATCCACACCCGCGAGGGTGCGGAGGTCGGCGGTCATGGGGTCAGGGTAGTCGCGGGCGCGAACCCGCCCGCCGTCTCACTCGGCACGGATCCCGGCGCCCACTACGAGCGCTCCAAGAGCTCCTTCATACGTTCGAATCGAGGGCCGTGGGTCTTCGCCGCCATGCGATCCAGGATCTGCTCCAACGGGCGGACCCGCCAGAGGGAGCGCATGCGGCTCTCGATCGTCAACCTGGTTCCAGATCCTTCCGGCTCGAAACGATAGGTCCACGTGCCTTCCAGCGCGCTCGAAGACATGTCCGTGATACAGCCGGTCGGGCACGAATTCGGTGAAGACATCGAAGCCCTCGAGAGGGAGCCCCGCGATCTTCCCGCTCCAGGTGTAGTGGGTTCCCAGTCCCTCCTGGGTGACATGGATGTCCTGAACAGTCACTGCTTCAGCGACCATCTGCGCCCAATTGTTCGGGTCCGCCAGGAAGTCGAAGACCTTCGACACCGGGGCTGCGATGTGCATGCTGTGCCGGTAGGTCATGTGCCTCACCCCCCTGACCTCGTCGCACTTCAACCCTACGTCGCGCTGGACCGAACCCAGCGGCCTAACCGGACCGATCCGGCAACGCCGCGGCCATCGATGCCAGCGTTTCGGCGCTCGTGTAGCCAGGTCGCCAACCGAGTTCGCGTTTCGCCTTGCCCGTGTCCATGACCACCGAGGCCCGCCCGACATGGACCCACTCCGCCAGCCACGGAACGCCTGGCACACGCGTGACCAGATCTGAGGCGGCCACCGCTGCAACGTGCGGGACCCGGACCCCACGTCCTCCGACCGCACTCGCCACGTCGCTGAGTGTGATCTCCCCGTCGCCGGCCAGGTTGTAGGCACCCGGGCTGCCCCGGCCCAGCACCGCCGCCACGATCGCCGCGGCGACGTCATCGTGGTGGACCAACTGCAGCTTCACGCCGGGATCGGGGAACAAGGGACGCAGCGCCGGGAACATGTGCCCTGCCGCGCCGGCCAATCCGGTCAGGGGCTGACCCAACCGGTTCCAGGGCATGAAGTCCGCGAGCAGAGTGGCCCGGGGGCCGGCGACGATGCAGGGCCGCAGCACGTACACCGCCACGTCCGAGCCGGCTGTCGTCTGCTCCAGCAAGGCTTCGAGGTCGGCCTTCTGCCGGGAGTAGTAGTGCTGGCTGGAGCCGCGGGCAGGGACGTCCTCGGTCAGCGGCAACGGGTTGTCCCGGTGGTAGCCGTAGGCAGCCACCGAGGAGGTGTAGACCAGTCGGCGCGGCCGCGACTGGGCCACGACCGCCTCGAAGACGTTACGCGAGCCGGCCAGGTTGACCTCTCGGGTCTGCCCACCACTGCCCATGATGAGGAACGCCAGGTGCACGACCACATCCGCCGCAGCCGCCAGCGCGTCCACCGCATCGCGGTCCAGGACGTCGCCCTGGCGGTACTCGGTCTTGGTCCAGCCTTCTCGGGCCGGATCGAACGGGCGGCGTGCCATCCCCAGGATCCGCTCCACCTCGGGTTCGCGCTCCAACGCCGACACCGCCGCGAGCCCGATGCCCCCGGTCGGGCCGGTGACCGCCACAGTGATACCCACGACCCGATCCTGTCACCGCAAGGGGGCCGGCCGCGCTGCACGGACCGACAGGGGGTGTCGGAGGAACTTCGGGCCGAATCCGGCCATCGATGGCCGGATTCGGCCCGAAGTTCCGTCAGGGCGCTACCAGCGCCGGAGCCAACCTTCCCCGCTGACACCAGAACCTTCCGCAGTTCTCGGCGGGCTCCGCCGCTGCGCCCCCAACCGGATGGGCGCGCGAGGAAACTTCCCGGTGACCGATCGGCGATTCGGGGAGGACCGGGCCATGAAGACGTCAGCCGGGATCGTGTGCATGAGCGCCACTCTTGCCCTCGCGGCCGGATCGGCGACGGCGGCGATGCCCACCTGACCGATGAGTTCCTGGAAGATGTGGCCCGCCAGTACGTGATCATCGGTCGCGGCTACTCCAAGGCTCTCGCCGAGCGCTACCAGGTCACACCGCGCACCGTGGTGGGCTGGATCGAGAAGGCGCGCGCCCGGGGCATCCTGTCATCGACCAGCAGCGGACGAGCCGGGGGCGAGGTCGTAGCGCGGTCGAAACGGTAGGAAGCACGTCCGCACGACCGGGCACCTGCAAGTATCGGTTG
Organism: uncultured Actinomycetota bacterium; assembly: GCA_963733395.1. Lineage (GTDB taxonomy): Bacteria > Actinomycetota > Actinomycetes > S36-B12 > UBA10799 > JADKAV01. Next base: position 34,724 of record CAVTCZ010000001.1, on the reverse strand, counting down.
GGCATGGACTGTGCAACGTGCGGCGGGGTACGCGCCGCGAAGGGAGCGACATGACAATCAAGGACAACGGACCCGAACCCAGCGTCTTCGACCTGGAGACGGCCACCACCAACAACGAGACCTACCGCACCGTGGCCTGGACCGGCAGATACTTGCAGGTCACCCTCATGTCCATCCCGGTCGGGGAGTCCGTCGGCCTGGAGACCCATCCCGAGACCGATCAGTTCCTGCGCCTCGATGCGGGCAGGGGCCGGGTGCTGATGGGGCCGACCGCCGATGAACTCACGTTCCAGCAGGATGTCGAGGACGGTTGGGCGATCACGGTACCGGCCGGCACCTGGCACAACGTCGTCAACACCGGTGACGAGCCGATGCAGCTGTACGCCATCTACGCACCGGTGCATCACGCGCAGGGGATCGTGCAGCCCACCGCGGCCGATGCCGAGCACGATGAGGCCGAGGGCGCAGACGTACCGCCCGCGTGGTCGGTACAACCGGTTCCGTCGGAGCCAGACCAGCACGCCGGGTAGGTCGCCGTCGCACACAGCGGTTCTGTGAAGTTGTTGCCCCGACACGGCGATGCGGAGGGCAACAACTTCACGAACCCTCGCGGCGGGCGAGGTGGTGTCCTACCTGCTGACCAGCACGATGCCGCCGGTCTGCCCGGCGAGCATGCCCTGGTTCTTCGGCGCTGGCTTGACGAACGCAGCCAGGAGTGCAGAGACCGGCGACCAGTACGGGACGTACCACTCCTGGTCCACGTCGAGGACGAGCACCCGATCCGTGACCGCGTCGTAGGCGCCGATCACGGACGCGTGCGGCCCGTTCCAGTCACCGGTGAGCGGGCCCCCTGGTCGAAGTTGATGAGTGCCACGTTGTCGGCGCTGGCCTCGTTGCGGGCGAGTATCTCGCGGGTCGTGGCGAGGGCGGCGGCATCGGCGCGCTGGGGGTGGAACGACGAGACGGTCGCGTCCAGGCCGTAGGCGCGGCGGCCATCGTCTGGACGGTGTAGCGGGGCAACTGCTTGTCCGTCACGCCGTCCCCGCCCTCGGCACTCAGGGACTGCCAGGCCTTGTTCCCCACCTTCTTCAGGACTGCCTGCTGCGTGGGTACCTTCTGCGCGGCTTTGGCGGGCAGGCCGCGAAGGCCGTTGAACGCCATCGTGACGCTCGCGATCGAGCAGGCGCTGCTGGTGAACTGCGGCTTGTCGAACGGCGAGAACGCCCAGCAGTCGACGGCCGGGGCGGACTGCAGGTACGCGTGGATCGGCACGGCGTCCGGACCGAGCTTGGGCTTGGCGTTGGCCGGGACCGGGGCCAGAACCATCGCGGCCAGCACGGTGCTGATGCTCCGCATGTGGCCACGGTTACCACCGGGCGGAGAACTTCCGGCCGAATCCGGCCATCGGTGGCCGTTTTCGTCCCGAAGTTCTCCGAATGGGTGGCCGCTGCGCTTCCCGACGGTCGATCGCCGGTTCCGGCGCCGTCAGCCAGACGGTGTCACACCTCGGTCGAGAGGTTCAGGATGTTCCCATCGGGATCGCGGAACCACACCGCTCGCATCCCCTCCGCCACAGCCACCCCGTCCGCCCATTCGATGCCGAGGCCCTCGAAGGTGTCGAAATCGATCCCGGCATCGCGCAGTCGGACCACCTCCTCGTCGAAGGCGTCGCCGTCCAGCTCGAAGGTCATGGCCGTCGCCTGGTTCGTCCCGGCGAATGCGGACGGGTACACGAAGAAGCTGGCATCACCTGCCCGATAGGAGATGCCCTCCATCTGCTCCTCCCCGGCGAACCCGAGGACACCCTCGTAGAAGGCCTGGGCACGGGCCAGATCCTGGACTGCAAGGACTGCGGTCGGTGTGTGGTCGGACAACATCGGAACCTCCGGCGCTGACCGGGCCGGTCGGCCCGGCGCCCCTCGACGTTAGGCACGATTCAGCGCAGCCGGGCAGGGGCCGTTCGGTTGGTCTGGGACAACGTCCGGCTAGGTACGGCTCACCGCCGCGCCACGAGCCCGGCGCCGGACCGCAGGGCGACGAACCTCGGCCCGTCGTCGTCCGGCTCCGCGGGGGCGGGGCAGCACAGCAGGTGGATGCGGGCCCCCAACCCGGGGTGCTCCATCACCCCTGGCCCGTCCCCCAGGGGGGCGAAGCACACCGGACACATGCGCTCACAGTCGTACCAGCCGAACCGGTCGCAGCCAGCCGGCGGCGTGCCGTCGAAGCACTCGAAGTCGCTGCCGCAGGTGCCGCAGATCGGCCGCGGACCAGCCTCACCGCTCATCGGTCTCCTCGTGGTTGTACCTGAGATCGAGAGTAGAACAGCGGGTCGCACAAACCTCCATGCGGACAACCCTCAGTCCGCGGGAGAATCGGACGGTGACCCAGGAGCCGCAGCAATCATCGGTCCTGCGGGCACGCGTCACCGCGGTCCACAAGGATCGGTGGGAACTCGTGCCGGAGTCCATCGATGCCCCGCGCCCGCTCTTCGGCGTGCTGACCGGCAGGTTCCGCCAGGCTGCGGTCAACCCGGTCGACCTGCCCGTGGTCGGCGATTGGGTCACCGCGAGTTGGCAGTCCCCGGACACCGTGGCCCGCATCGCGTCGGTCGAACCCCGAGCAGGACTGCTGGCGCGCAAGCGGCCAGGCGACACCGAGCACGACGCCGTGGTCGAGCAGGCCATCGCCGCGAACATCGACGTCGCTCTGCTGGCGATGGCCGTGGACAACGACTTCAGCCTCCGCCGCCTCGAGCGGTATCTGACCCTGGCGTGGGATGCAGGCGCGAAGCCTGTGGTCGTGCTGACGAAGGCGGACCTCGCCGGCGGTGCCCTTCCGGAGCTGGCTGCCCGGGTGGCCGAAGTCCAGACGGTGGCGTTCGGCGCCCCGACGATCGCGACGAGCGCCCGGACCGGTGAGGGTGTGCCGCAAGTACGGGAACTACTGACGCCCGGCAGTTGCGCGATCCTGCTCGGCTCGTCCGGGGTCGGGAAGTCCAGTCTGCTCAACGCCCTGGCTGGCACGGACCTGCAAGCGGTGTCGGACGTCCGATCGTTCGACGGCAAGGGCCGGCACACAACGACCGTGCGCAGGCTCGTGGAACTGCCGTGGGGCGCCTACTTGGTCGACACCCCCGGGCTGCGCGAGCTGCAGCTCTGGGGGGATGACGATTCGCTGGCCGGTAGCTTCCCCGACGTGGAACGTTTCGCCGAGCATTGCCGCTTCAGCGACTGCGGTCACGAGAGCGAACCAGGGTGCGCGGTCCTGCAGGCCGTCGCCGACGGGGAGCTGCCCCATGACCGCCTTGAGAGCTGGCGCCGGCTGCACCGCGAACTGGCCTATCTGGAACGCAAGACCGACGGTTCGGCGGCACGGGCCGAGCGGCAGAAGTGGAAGTCCGTCTCGAAGCTGCAGAAGCAGTTCAACCGCGAGCGCCGGGGGTGAACCGCCGCGTCCGGCGGCAGCCCGGCTAGGCAGATTGCGCGCCAGGCACCTGGCTTGCCTGTGGCGCAATCTGCCGCCGCGGTGACAGTCGTCAACCGCGGGTCCCGTGGTCGCGCGGGACGACGTCGACCAACAAGTCATCGATCTCGCCGGACGACGTGCCGGCCAGCACGTCGCGCTCACCGAGCTTGACCACGACGACTCCGCCGAGTACGAGCAGCGCCCCCAGCAACTGGATCGGGCGTGGTTGCTGGTCGAGCAGGATCCAGGCGAAACCCAGCCCCGCGGCGACCTCGGACAGCGCGACGAAGGACGCCAGCCGGGAGCCGAGGTGACGGGCGGCAGCGATGCCGGTGACATACGCCAGCGCCGCGGTCACCAGACCAAGCAGCAGCACCGGCACCCACCACGGCACCTCGCCGAAGGTGAACTCGACCGGGGCCGTCGACATGTCCATGGGCAGCACCCCGACCGCCGCCGCGAGCCAGAAGACGACCGATGCGAACACCAGTCCGCCGGCAGCCAGCGTGATCGGTGGCAGGCCACTGGTGTCGTCGGCGGAGATCACGAAGTAGGTTGCGGCGCCGACCATCGCACCGAGCGCGAACAGCACCCCGATCGCGTCGACGTAGGCGCCCCCGAGGACGTCGAGCAACAGGACCAGCCCCACTGCCGCAATCGCCGCCCCGATGAAGGTCAGCGGACCCGGGCGTTGCCCGCGGGCGGCCCACATGAACAAGACAACCGCGACCGGCGCCGTGTACTCGATGAGCAGGGCCACCCCCACATCCAGGCGGGAGACCGCGAGGAAGTACATCAGTTGCGCCCCGGCGACTGCCAGCAGGCCGTACAGCACGATCGTGTGCAGATTGGACACCAGCACCCGCATGCTGCCACGGACGGCAAGCAGGCCGGGCACCACGAGGACCAGTGCCGCGATCGTCACCCGCAGCGCCACGGCCGCCGTCGGCGACCAACCGGCGTCCATGAGACCGCGGGCCAACGAGCCAGACAACCCGAACGACACCGCCGACGTGATGGCCAGCGCGAGACCGGCACCCGTGGTGCGGACTGCGGCGTCAGGAGTGTTCGGATTCATCACTCATGACGCTAGTCGCAGACCATGTAAGGTGTCAATATGCGTTTTGCCCCTGACGTGGAAGCTGCGCTGGGCGCTGCCGTGGCACTGACGAACTCGCAGAGATCCAGACACGCTCACGTCGCTTGACGCCCTGCGCGCCTTCTACGACGAATGGGGCTACACCGGCTCGCGACCGCGCACCGTCGCCGACCTTGAGGCTGTCCGGGCGATCAGGCCACGTCTGCGGGAGTTGCTCACTGCCGACCGCGACACTGCGGTCACCCTGATCAACGCGATCCTCGCCGAGCAACAGGCGGTCCCCCGACTCGTGCGGCACGACCACCTGGACTGGCACATCCACGCCGTCTCCGAGGACCGACCGATGCACGAACGGGTCCTGGTCGAGACGGCCATGGCCATGATCGACGTGGTCCGCGCCGACGAGATGAGCAGGTTGCGGACCTGCGCCGCCAACGACTGCGACGGCATCGTGCTGGACCTCTCGCGCAACCGCTCGCGCCGGTTCTGCAGCACCACCTGCGGCAACCGCGAGGCACAGGCCGCGTTCCGGGCGCGGCGCTCGGGGTAGGTCGGGTCTACCCTGGAAGTGGAGGGGTTGCGGCGCTGCGAGGCACCCTTCGAAGGCCCGCAGGCGCTCGGCCCGGCCACGGACAGGGGGCCGATCGTGAGCACGTCCACCACCCGGGAACCGAGCACAGGGTCTGGCAGCCCGCCGACGACGGGTCGTCGTATCGCCGTGGCAATGCTGGCAGCCGTCGGCGCGGCGTTGGCTCTCGTGACCACGTGGGATTTCGTGCGCGGCGTCAGAGACGTTGACCCAGCAGAACGTCCGAGTGGCAGGCCATCGAGTCGGTACACGCCGCGTTGCCCCTGCCCGCCGACGCTGTCGAACGGTCCCGCTCGGCGGTACAGCCCGGCCCCGGGTCGTTCCTGTGCCTATCCGGCCGGCAAGAGTGCCCCTACGACGACCGGGAGTACAAGGCGACGTCGCTGGCCGCCGACCAGGTGCGCACGATGCTCGCCGCTGTCCCCGGTCTGACCGTGACCGGGTGCCGGACCACGCAGCGCATGGTGTGGTGCGACGCCACGATGCCGTCGGCTGGTCAGCCGATCGAGGTCACGCTCCTCTCCGGCCGCCAGTACCCGGGGTCGGATCGCAAGTACCTGCTCGTCGAGGTGAATGCCGACACCGTCGACTACTGAACCGCTCTGCGCCGACGAACCCAGCAACTCGCCCTCGTGCCAAGTTGCAGCGACACCCCAGTGTGTCCGTGCGACTTCGTCACAACGACAAAGTGGGGTGCCGACCGTCACTCGACCACTTCGACGTGCTCCGCGAGCCGCTGCACGATCGACTCCAGCGTCTTGCCCACGCCGTCCAGCGTGGCCCGCACCCGCTCCGGCCCCTCGATGCCGGCGGCGAAGGCGGCCGCCTCTTCCAGTCGCTCGGCGAAGCGGATCCACGCCACCCGTCGGTGCGGCAGCAGGAAGTTCGCCTGATACGCGAGTTGGAAGTTGGCCCCGGCCGTCTTGCCGGGCAACTCGTCGCCGACGGGCAGCGAGGCGAGCAGCAGCCCCAGCGGTTTGATCGCCCCGAACATCAGGGTCACCGCGGCATCGGCGAGCGTGCCATGCTGCTCGGCCGTCTCATGGCCGAAGGCGAAGTAGCGGCAGACCATCTGCAGGATCAGGTCGTTGACGACGTTGAACAGGTCGGAGACTGCCGCCGTGGTCGGATCCGTGATGAGCGGACCGGTCGGGGGCATGCCCTCGACGCCGCGCACCACCGCCGCCGTGACCGGGTGCGCCGGCGTGAACGCAGGGTCAGCGGCACTGAGTTCGAGGTGTTCGTCCAGAACGGCCTGGAAACGCCCGAAGTGGGACCCCTCGACATCCTCGGTCGCACCCTCCCCCTGCTCGACGATCACCTCGAGCACGCGCAGCGCCGAAGCGAGGTCGTGCACGGGCTCCAACTGCCGCCATCCGAAGGAGTCGGTCGCCGCCTGCGCCCAGGGCGGGCCGATGAACAACCCGTCCTCGCCGAGTCGGTCAACCAGGTTTCGTAGCCCGTCGCCGAGTGACCGGTACAACTGGCCCTGCGTCAGGAAAGCCTGGGGCCGCGGCTGGAGTTCGCCGGCCGACATGGGCGGCGGCGCCTGACCGGTGTGCTCGAAGCTCTCGCCATCCTCGACGTCCACGCCCGTGGCCCGCTCGAAGTAGACGAAGTGACGTAGTGCTTCCTCTGCGAAGGGCAGGAGCTCGAACTGCACCGACGGCGGGTAGCCCTTGGCCCGCTGCGGGTAGTTGGGGCGGGTGACGTAGGGCGCCGAGCCGATGGCGGTCAGCAGGTTGTTGACCATCGCCCAGTGCAGCATCTCCTCGGCGGCGATCGACAACAGGACGCCTCGCCAGCGCTCGACCGCCTCGAACTGCGCCGCCGTGAGGCCGGGGCCGACTTCGGTCCGCAGACTGAAGGCGGCGTAGAGGTACTGGCCCATCGCCAAGTGCTCGATCTCCGCCGCCTGGCACAGCAGATACGACAACTCCTTGCGGTGCTCGACCACGATCGCTGTAGCGGTGGTCATGACAGTGCACCCCCGGTTGCTGACCCACGCACGGCGCGATCACCCTCCCCGAACAGGCCCGGTGATTGTGACTTGGAACGACGTGTCCTCCCCGGTGTCCTCATCCTTGGTGTCGCCATCGAAGACGCAGGTCACCATGGTCCGGGGCGCCCACCCCGGCCGGGTGTAGAGCACCCCCGGCGTGAGGTGCCGCGTCTTCAAACCCTCACCGGTGATCAGGATCGTATAGGGGAACAACCACTTCCCCGTGCGTGCGAAGTCCTGATCCATCAGGCGCAACGGCGCGAACAGGAAGGGTGTCCGCGGCGCGACGATCAGGTTCTTGAGCTCGCTCGACTGCCCGGGGCAGCCGCCGCTGAGCACGAGCCCCTGGAGGGACTGATCAGGTGCAGCCACGGCAGTCGGCGGCACCACGGCCATCGCCGTTACGGCGGCGGCCGCAGCGACCGTGAGTCGACGTATTGCGGACACGGGACCTCCTCGATCGGGAAGTGTGTACCCGCCGGACAGGGATTCATACCCCTGTCGGTTTCCGGCCGCGTGTGTATGACCGGCCTGTTCCGGGGTACACGTTGGGATGCCGCCGTTGCCGACGGGGACGCTGACGCTGCTGTTCAGTGACATCGAGGGTTCGACGTCACTGCTCAACGGGCTAGGGTCCCGATGGGGTGAAGCGCTGTCCGCGCAGCGCCGCATCCTGCGATCCACGTTCGAGGCGCATCAGGGCCATGAGATGGGGACCGAGGGGGACAGCTTCTTCGTCGTCTTCACATCTGCCCACCAGGGGCTCGCAGCGGCGATCGAGGCACAGCGCCGCCTGCGCGCACACGATTGGCCCGACGGCGTGGCGGTCAAGGTCCGCATCGGTCTGCATACCGGCGAGCCGGAACGTCACGAGGACGGCTACATCGGCATCGACGTGCACCGGGCGGCGCGGATCGCCGCCACCGCGCACGGTGGTCAGATCGTGCTGTCGGCGTCCACACGGGCACTCGTCGGCGCCCATGCCGCCGAATTCCTGCTGCGAGACCTCGGGTGGCACCGCCTCAAGGACCTCGCCGAGCCGGAGCACCTCTTCGACGCCCATGCTCCTGGAATCGAGCAGGAGCATCCTCCGCTGCGCAGTCTCGGCACCCGGGCCAATCTGCCGACGTATGCCACGGAGTTGATCGGACGTTCCCGGGAGGTGGCGCAGATCTGCGAGGTGACCGGTCGCGACGGTGTCCGGTTGGTCACGCTCACGGGGACTGGCGGTACCGGGAAGACCCGGCTGGCCGTGGCGGTGGCCAGCGCACTCGAAGAACGACTCGCCTGTGACATCTACTTCGTGGCCCTGCATGCCGCCGATCGATCCGCCGTCATGTGGTCCGGGATCGCCGAAGCAGTTGGGGCCCCGGGCGACGCCGATCAGTCCCCTAAGGTGCGGGCACTGCAGTTCCTGGCCGACCGTTCCGCCCTGCTCGTGCTGGACAATCTCGAACAGATCGACGACGCCGACGTCGTCGTCAGCCAACTGCTCGATGAAGCACCCGGACTGCGCATCCTGGCCACCTCTCGCCGACCACTGCACCTGGTCGACGAGCACCAGTACCCGGTGTCCCCGCTGGCGGTGCCGGAACCCGCACCGAACGGCAGGATCGAAGACGCGCAGGTCGCAGCGGTGGAACTCTTCGTCCGGCGGGCCAGGATGGTGAAGCCCGCGTTCGCCCTGACGCCCGCCAACGTCGGGCACGTCGTCGCCCTCTGCCGACGGCTCGACGGTCTGCCACTGGCGATCGAACTCGCCGCCGCCCGTTCCCGGCTGCTCAGCCCCAAGGCACTCCTGCACCGCATCGATGACCGCCTGTCGGACTCTGTGACGGCCGCACACCGCTCGCAGCGGCAACGCACCCTGCGGGCGACGATCTCCTGGAGTTACGACCTGCTCGACGAGTGCGACCAGGGTGTGTTCCGGCAACTCGGCGTGTTCTCGAGCCGGTTCGACCTCGATGCGGTAGCCCACGTCGTCGGCGCCAAGGATCGGGATCCGCTCGATGTCGTGGCACACCTGATCGACGTCAGCCTGCTGGAGATCGTGGAAGGCCCCGACGGTGAGCCGATGATCTTCATGCTGGAGACGATCCGGCGGTTCGCCCGGGAGCGGCTGCAGGCCTCCGATGAGCACGACGACGTCCGGCTGGAGCACGCGCGGTGGTGCCTGCAGGTGGCGGCACAGATCTGCGGACTCCTGCACGGACCCAGGCAGATGAGTGCGTTGGACCGGATGAAAGCCGTCGAAGAGGACATCCGTGCCGCGCTGGACTGGTGTCTGGCACCCACCTCGTCTCCGGCCGGTGAACGGGTAGGGTGCGGCTTCGCGTTGCTGGAGCCCATGGACGTCTACTGGTACCGCTTCGGCTACATCGCCGAGGGGCGTGGCTGGCACGATCGCGCCTTGCGCCTGCTGGCCTCCGAGGACATGCCCGACAGCGCCCAAGTCGTGGACGCGCTGCACGGCCAGGGCATCCTCGCGTTGCAGCAGCTCGATCTGCAGACCGGAACCCAGGCCATCGAGCGGGCCCTGGCAATGGCTCACCGCCTGGGTGATCTCGACCGGGAGGCCCGGGAGTCCAACAGTCTGGGGATCGCGCGCCGCGAGGCCGGTGATGTCATGGGTGCCCGCACCCTGATCGAACGCAGTCTGGCCATCGCCCGTCAGATCGGTGATCCCCACCGGGAGGCGACAGCGTTGAGCAATGTCGTGCATATACACATGGACACCGGTGACTACGCAGCAGCGGTCGAGGCCGCGCACAGGGCGATCGCGGCGGACAGGGCGCTCGACGACCCGTGGGGGGTCGCGATCGACGAGTGCAACCTCGTCGTGGCATTGCTCCACGGCGAAGGGCCCGAGCGCGCGTATGAGGAACTGCGCGGTGTGGCAGCGGATGCGGTGGCCCTCGGCGACATCGACCTCACGATCGACGTGATCGAAACCTCCGCGGCCATCTGGGCCGCGTTCGGGAACGCCGAGCGGGCTGCCACCCTGCTGGGCACAGCCGAGAAACAGCGGGAACTCGCCGGCATCCCACGCGCCGGACCGGACCAGCACCACCTCGACCGCTTCCTCGAACCGGCGCGGCGATCCGTACCTGAGCAGACCTGGACCAGCGCCCTCGGAAGGGGAGCCGCACTCAGCATCGATGGGGCTGTCGCACAAGCCACATCGAGCAGACCCGAGCACACAGACCTGCGAGCCGTGAGGGTGCCGGCCCAGGCGACCCGACGAGTTGACGTTGACCGAGCGAAATCCCACTAGGAGGAGGAGAAATGGCCGGGAAAGAAGCACTCGAACGCTGGTGGGCCGGACTGAGTCCGGAGGAACGGGCCGATGCCATCAGATCCAGGGATGCGGGCAAACTCAGCGACCGACTGCGCAGGAGTCTGCAGAAGGCGGGGCTGATCGACCCCGGGAAGCGCGAGGACCGCGACATCCCCGGCGATGTCGGCGTCTTCCTCAAGACCCGTCACTGACACGATGACCGGGCTGACGGTCTGACAGTCGAGCAGTTGTGGGAATGGCTGAACGACGGGCCTGTTTCCGACACCGCCTTGGAATGGGCCCCGGATGTTGCTGCACTCACAAGCGTCCTGCTCGAGCGCACGCAGGCCTTCCGCTTCGTCGTCTCACCGCCCGCGGGCGAGGCGTGGCCACCACCGGGTGACGAACCATTCGCGGCCAGGGTGCAGACAGCAGCAGTCGAGTGGCGCACCGCCATGGACAACGGCGGTGGATCGGTGCCCGATGATGTGCGTCGCTACTGGCAATCCCTGACGAAGCTGCTCGACACACCGATCGCCGACGTTGCGCAAGGGCGTCCGTGGCAGTTGTGTGCCGCGGCCCTCGCCCTGCACGCGATCGCAGACGAGGCCTCCGCCGGGTGCGCCGGCGGCTGGTCACCCGGGCCCGGTTTCGCTTTCCGGGCCCGCGCACGCGAGTTGCTGGCTCGAACCGGTTCCATGGCCCGACTGCCCGCGGACAGGGTGTCTCAGTTGCCGAAGTCCCGCACCACATCCGTGGGCATCACACATCGATCCCTGTCCCGCTACAGCTGCACGACGACTGACGGCATCAAGGTCGTGTGGAACCGGATCCCCATGCGGCGTCGGGACAGCGGACCCGTGCCTCGGCATGCCAACGTTCTGTTGCTCCCGTGGCCACTGCGGATCCGCGAGATGGACTTCGTCCCGGTTTCGGGCTCGGTGCACCGGCCCGAGCGAGAACCGTTCGGGTACTTCACCTACGAACCGTCGGAGCCGCTCGACCTGGACCTCGTCGACCGCCTGCTGGACGCCGCCCTCGAAGAGGTGGACGGTGTCGATGTCGTGGTCCTGCCCGAAGGGTGCCTCGACGAGCAGGACATCGAGGACCTGGAGTCGCTGCTGGCCCGCCGCAAGGTCACCATGCTGGTCAGCGGGGTCCGGCCGCAGCCGACTGCACCTGACCGGTTCCCGGGCAATGCCGTGCACACAGGCCTGTTCTTGGGCGGAAGGTGGTGGCACTACCGGCAGAACAAGCATCACCGATGGTTTCTCGACGCCGGTCAGATCGAGGCGTACAACATCGCCGGATCCCTGCACCCGAGCGTGCGCTGGTGGGAGGCGATGGAGATCCCCGAGCGCTGCGTCCACTTCCTCGAACTCGGCGGTGGCATCACCGTCGCCGCTGTCGTGTGTGAGGACCTGGCTCGCCTGGACGGAGTCGCCGACCTGCTGCGCTCGGTGGGTCCCACGCTGATCGTCACCTTGCTGCTCGACGGGCCGCAACTGGCCTCGCGGTGGACGGCTCGCTATGCGGGTGTGCTGGCCGATGACCCCGGTTCTGATGTGCTCACTCTGACGTCCTTGGGCATGGCAATCCGATCGCAACCGCGCGGGATGCCACCCAGTCGCGTCATCGCCATGTGGAAGGACCCCGTCCGGGGACTGCGCGAGATCCCCCTCGAAGCCTGTGCGCAGGGGGTACTACTGAAGGCGGTGCTCGGCAGAACAGCCCGGCACGCGGCTGATGGTCGTCTGCCGGTCGACGACGCGACCGACTTCTACGTCGCCGGCGTGCATCAACTCCGCGCGCAATCACGCGCCGCCGGCTCAACCTCCTGCGCCCCGAACGGGACTGGCCGCGCCGTGCTGGATCCGAGCGACCTGAGTGTCCTGTCCGCGTGGACACAGGCTGTCGCAGACGGGGTCTCCGAGGGTGCGGCTGCGGTCGACACCGCGTTGGCCGCCGCGCGACCCGGCGCGACCTGGCGATATGACGCCGGACTGATGCCACCGACGGGCCAGCTCGCCGCGACGCTCGATGCGCTGGTGCGCATCACCGAGTCAGCTCTCGACGGGAACGACGCCATCTCGGTGCCCACGGTCCGGGCGGCCATCGAGTCCACACCCCCCGACGAACCCGACCTCGACGCCGTGGCTCGCGTGAGCCTCATCGCAGCTCTCGAGGTCACCGGCCGAGGTTGAGGCGAAGCGCTGTTCACGAGCGCCCGGTTCGCGACCGTCGGTTCGCACGCGGTGCGGCTCGAGTCACCGGCAGACCGCCTACCTGACCACCCAGACCCGGCTCAAGGCGAAGGCCGTGTAGCCCTGGGTCGCCGGGGCCCGCAGCGTCAGCCTGACGAACAGCTTCTTCGCCCGGCCGGTGGCGCGGATGATGACCTTGCCGCCGTTGGCACCCACCCGGGCGTACTTGCGATCGCTGCCCTTGGCGGACCGCTTGGTCCCCCAGGTGACGGCTGCCACGGCTTCCTGATTGGCGCTGGTGACTACAGGTGCCTTCAGCAGCACGGTCCGGCCTTTGCGCTTGATGCGTGCGGGCAGTTCGACCGATGCGGTCTGCGCGAGGTCCACGGAAGCGGCCGGGATGACATCCAGCGACCCGTCCAGGTACCAGCCGAGCCCCCGCGCGAGATCCACGTAGTCAGCGGCGAGTTTGCACAGCGTGCCCTGCAGCACCGGCGCCGGACTCGTGCCGGCCACGGCGAAGCTCTTCGAAGCCGGATCGTAGGCCCCGCCTTGTCCACCCCCGATCGGATCGGCGCCCGCCGAGGACATCGTGGCCGTGCCCTTGATGCTGCACGAACCGAAGACGCCGGCGCTGATCGTGGCCTGGTAAGGCACGGACAGGGCCACCGTTCCGGCGGCATCGACGGTGCCGGTGATGTCGGACTTCTTGACCTGGACAGTGGCGGAGCCCCCGGCCAGTGCGATGCCCGGCCACATCTGCCCGGAGGCTGGCAGCGACAACTTCCCGGCGGTCAGCGAGCCGACCATGCGGATGTCGCCGCCCGAGGACAGATACGCGTAGTACGCGCCGCCGCCCTTCTTGGGCAGTGCGACATAACTGCAGTCGGGCACCAGGGTCTCGCCCACTGGGGACGACTGGGCACAGGCGGGAAGGGTCAGCGTCGCGGAGCCGTCGCCGGAGCCTGCGGCATGGGCGCTTGGTGCGACCAGCAGCGCGGCGCCGAGGGCAGCGACGGGGACAATAGCGGCGAACTTCACCTCTCTAGGTAACCACGCCGAGTCCTATTTGGTGGGGGTGGAGTGAGGAGCGAGACCGCAGACCGACCATCAGCCGGGCCATAGCGGATTGTTCGCACGAGGTGAGAGGTTGTCCACGGCGTTAGCGAAGACACGCGTGGAACCGCTCACCGACGGGACAACCTCTCACGGGGCGACTCCGGCCGACGCAGTCGTGCCGCTCCGGGCGCACCGACAGCGGCCACCGCCGCGCCGCTACCCGGGCGATGGTCAATCCACGGCGGTACCGTACTCTCGTGGGCCAGGTGGTTCCAGACCACGACGATCGGCAGCGGATCGGGGTCTTTCGGCGATCGCGACATGCCGGGCGAGTTCGCCTGGCCGGGCCCCGCTGGCGCCCTCCATCCAGACCCGGACCAGGAACGCCGACGGTGAATCGACGAGGATCCCGGTACGTCATCAACATCCTGCTGCTCATCGCGGCGGTCGTGGTGAGCCTGACCGGACTTCTCGTCGACCAACTCGACCTCAACGATTTCGCCCCGCACCGGTGGGCCGGCTACGCAGTGGCGGTGCTCATCGCAATACACGTGGGGCTGCACTGGCGATGGTTCCTGCCATCGCGGAACAGCCGGGGACAGCACCGCGGACCCGGCGCCGGCGGGTCGCTGCCGATCCCACCAGCCTGCCGTCGTCGACGACACAACCGGGCAGCCGGCAGACCGAGACCGCAGCGGCCGCCCCGAGCTCCACCCCCCTGTCCCGGCGCGGCGCGATCGCCGCGGTGGGCGCCGGAGTGACTGGCGTCGTCGTCGGATGGTGGGCCAGGGCAGGGGTGTCACCGAACCCCTACCGGGGAGGCGACGTCGGGCTGTTCTATCACCAGCAGAGCTCCCTCGGTCTCGGCGACGTGGCCGGCGACGTGGTGGACTGGGGACGCCGACCGGCCCCCTACCTCAAGCGCAGTGTGGGCGAGAGCGTTGAGCTCCCCCCGCCGACCACGCGGCCTGACATGAGCGTGGACCGGGCGTTGCAGCAGCGGCGATCCCTACGGGACTACTCAGATCGGGCGATGACCGCAGAGGAATTGGCCTGGGTGGTCCACGCAGCCACGGGGATCACCGCAACGCAGGGCTTGCGGACAGCCCCCTCGGCCGGCGGGCTCTACCCCCTGGAGACCTACGTCGCAGTGAGCCGGGTCCAGGGAATCGAACCAGGGATCTACCACGTTGACGTCAGGGCTGCGGCGCTCGAGCCCATCCGCAGCGGCGCGGTCGCCGGTGACCTAATGCTCGCCGGGCTGGGACAGGACTTCCTGCGCAAAGCCCCGGTGGTGCTGGTGATCACCGGCCTGTTCCAGAGGATGCGCTGGAAATACCGCGAGCGCCACTACCGGTACGTCTGCTGGGAGGGTGGGCACGTGACCCAGAACGTCTACCTCGCCGCTGAGGCGGCCGGGCTGGGGGCATGCATGGTCGGCGCGTTCCTCGACGGCAGAGTCAACGACCTCATCGGTGTCGACGGCCAGCGCGAGGCCGCACTGGGCCTCATCGCGGTCGGGCCGCGCTGACATCGCTCGTCGGGAGTGTGACCGGGCTTTTCAGCCCGTGGCGGGGGTCGGTGGTCCGCGGCTGATGTGGATTTGGGGTGTGCCGTCTGGGGTCGATGGTGATGGTGTAGCGGCCGTGGTGCAGGTCGTGGTGGCAGCGGGAGCACAGCAGGACCATGTTTGACACATCGGTCAGGCCGCCGTGGCGCCAGGCCAGGATGTGGTGGGCTTCGCAGAACCGGGGGCTGCGCCCGCAGCGGATGCAGCCGCGGTCGCGGGCGATCAGCGCGGCCCATTGGGTGGCGGTGGCCCGGCGGCGGGTGCGGCCCAGGGCCAGGGGCACGAACCCGCCGGTGGTCTTGGTGCCGAAGATGAGGGTGCACACCGCGGTGCAGGTGAGCAGGTCGAAGGTGTCGGCGGTGATCGGGGTGCCATCGGCCAGCACCGCCTGCTGGGCGTCGGTCAGGTCCGCGGCGTCGATCAGCACCGACAGCCCGCAGGTGCCCAGCGGGCTCCGGTTCGCGGCGGCGGCCGCGGTGATCGCGGCCAGCGCGTCGGCGCGCCGCTGGGGCAGGGTCTGCCCGGGGTCCACCCCGGCGTCGGGGGCGGGGCTGAACACTTCCAGCAGGTCGGCCAGCCGGGCCCCGTCGATGTCGTCGAGCAGCCCGGTCAGCGCCCACATCCCGGAAGCCCGGGCGCTCAGCCGCAGCCCGCGGCGGGCCCGCTGCTCGGCATGGCGAGAGCTGCCCGTGCTCGCCGTCCTCGGCATCGGCGATGACCTGCAGCACCTGCCGGGTTTCCCGCGGGTCGGTGGCCGCGGCCAGATCCACCGCCGCGGCCACGATCTGCGCCCGCTGCTTCAGACCTTGCGTGGTGGCCAGGATCACCGACACGTGCTGGCCGGACACCCGGCCGGCCGCGAACGCCCGGGCCAACTCCGGGAACGCCTGCAGGTCCCGGGCGGTGGCCACGATCGCCGACCCGGCCTGCACCGTGGACCCGGTCGCGGCGGCCACCAGCGTGCCGGTCGTCCCCGCCCCCAACACCCGGGAATCCCCCTGGCGTGTCAGCGGCCCCGGCCACCGCGGTCAGATAGGCGTCCAGCCGGTTACCGATCGCCGCCAGCGCGGCCATCGCCCCGGCCCGCTGCTCGGCGCACAACAGCTCCGGATCCGGCAGCCCATCGAGCAGCCCGTCGATGGCGTCCAACACCGGCGGGTGCTCGGTGGGCAACTTCGCGCGGATCCGCGCCCGCCGCTGCGCACCCCGGGACACCTCGAAGAAACCCATCACACCCCCCTTCCCACACCCACCACGCTAAACAGGGGGTACGACATTTCCGGTGCTCCACAAACCGCGGGTGTGGACAGCCAACAACACACACGCAGACGACGAATGCCAGGGTCGACTGGGACGGCCCGACAGATCAGCAGTCCCTACTGCGCGCATCGGCGGTGAGCATGGGCGTGGCGCCCAACGAGCTCGCCGTCTCCAAGGATCCCGCGTCTCAGGCATTTCCCTCGGAGCCGCCAAGAATCAGACTCGGACCTAGCGGTCCCAGATTCGCTCAAGGGGGGCTTGGGGTCTGTTCATCCTGGTTGCTGTCGGCGGCCTCTGCTCAATCAATGCCTATGCGGCTGCCGCGGGGTGCGCGATGGCCACCCGAATGGTGTCGAACCCGGCCGCCTTGACGAAAACGCGGCGGCATAGCGCTCCGCCGACCTTGATGTCACGGATCTCGGGGTTGGCGAATCCTGCCTTCGTGAGTTCCTCGCGGGCGCGGGCCTGCGTCCACTCCCAGAACCCAGGGAATTCGCTCAACTTGGCTCGCGCCTTCTCATCATCGAACAGCGCTCCGACGCTGAGGACGATTCGGCCATCGGGCCGCAGCACCCGTCGTATCTCAGCCAGCGCCTGGTGCGGGTCGCCCACCATGACTTCCACCCCCCACAGCCACACCACCGCGCTGAACTGGGAGTCCGGCCACGGCAGCGCGGTGACGTCCCCCAGGACGATCTCGGCGCTGCCGTCCGCGATCCGCCGGGCCAGGCGGCGCCTGGCCATGCGCACCTGCACGTCCGACAGGTCGATGCCGGCGATCCGGCGGACATGCCCAGCGTGACGCGCCAACAACCCGCCCGACCCGCAAGCGACCTCCAGCAGATCGTCCTCAGTGCGCGGGGACAGCACCTGAGACACCCGTTTGTATGCGGGCACATGCTCCGCGGCCATGGCCACAGCTGTCACCCAGCCGGCCGCTCCTCGAGGCAGTGAATCTTGCGGGATCGGATCCCGATGCCCGTCCACGGCAGTCTCACTCCGCTTGCGCCTCGCCACGGGACTCATCCCCCTTCGGCTAGTTCCTCCAACTCGATCGTATGCCCGCGTTAGTGAAGTACCCGCCGCATCTCAGGGCCTTCCCGTGTTGTTCAGGTTCCAGGTGTCGAAGGGTGGGGTTGCTGCTTGAGCCAGGAGATCGCCTCGTCCCAGAAGGGCTGGGCCGATGACTTGAAGTAGCCGAAATGGCCCACGTGATCCAGGCCGATGTCGGCGGGGGCGAGATGCCGGCGCTCGACGTTGGGGTAGGCGGCCATCATCGCGTCCACCGACTCCCTGGTGGCCTCCGCGTCGTCGTCGATGCTGTAGGCCAGCACGGGCGCGCGGAACGTGGCGTAGCGCTGGGTGGGCAGGGCGGCATCGTCGAGGAACCCGCCGGGGGTGCGCATGGCCGCGGTCATCTGGCGGGCGGCACCGGCCGGTAGGTCCTCGGCGCGGGCGAACCGGCTCCAGGGCACGTATCCGATCACCGCGGTGAAGGGTGGGGTGAGCCAGACCCGACTCAGTGCGACGGCCTTGGTCCGGCCGTGCCGGTAGCGCCAGTACACGTTCTCGCTGCCCACCGTGACCAGTGCGTCGACCTGGTCCGGGCAGTCCATCAGCCCCGGCAGGATTCCGCCCAGGGAGTGACCGACCATGAACAGCCGACGCGGGGTGTGGGTGGAGTGCACCCAGTTCGCGACCCCGGCCAGGTCCAGGACGGCCCAGTCGGTGATGGTGGCCGGGAAGCCCCGCAGCGAGGCTGGACGGGACGCGCCGATACCGCGGTAGTCGTAGGTGACCGCCGCGAAGCCCGCCTCGGCCAGCGCGGTGGCGTATCGGGAGTAGAACCGGGCGGCGACCCCGAGCGCGCCGCTGACGATCACCCAGTCGGTTGCACCGTCCTCCGGCAGGGTGACGGTAGCCGCCAGGTCGTACCCATCCACAGCAGGCACCCGGTGCTCCTGCGCCGTGACAGCCTCGAACTCCCCCACGCTTGGCACGCTAGTGTCGTGCGTCACTGTTGTCTTGACGGGCTGCCGCTGCGGGCCAGACCGCCGACGAGCACCGGGCCAGAGGCTGCAAGCCGGCAGTCGCCCTCGAGAGTCGAACTCGCGGCCTACGCATGGCGGGATTAGATCACGGGGTGCATGGCGGTACGGGATGTGCGCCGGTGTGCATCGCTATGCAGCCAGGTTGTCGTCGCATGTTGAGCGGGGTCAATGCCGGGGACTCATGGGCGCGGTCCGTGACCGAGACAGACGGCCCTGCAGATCCCGCACAAAGGCCGGGATGAGGTCGCTTGACATCCCTTCCAACGGACCGCGCGGAGTCACTCAAGAAAGACCTGCGCGGCTCACGCACGCCGCTCTCGGGCCAGAAGCGCGAACACCCAACCCCGGCTCGACGGGCAGCCCTCAACACGCCCTACTCGACCACCACCGTCGCGGTGCTCCCCGCCGGGCCGAAGACTGCCAGGTAGGCCCCGGCCGGCGCCTGCTTCGTCGCCGTGGCGGCGCCGCCGGAGTCGAGTATCGACAACGTGTCGTCGAAGAGCTTCCAGTCGCTCTGGCCAGAGATGGTCACCCGAGAGGCGCTGGGAACCCGGTACCACTCGACCAAACCCCTCGCACCGATGGTGACCGCATTGCTGCCACCGGACAGGCTGGGAACCGTCGCGGCAGGCCGCAGGACGCTGCTGCTGAAAGTGAGGAACTCCTCCCCGCCCTGCGTGGAGAAGTCGAGGTCGTACAGGTCCCGACCGGGTACCAGCGGAACCTCGAGGAACATCGTGCCGCGACTGTCGCTGGCCGTGGCGTCGAAGGGAACGGATTCGACGAGCGCGCCTTCGGCCAGGAGGTAGCCGGACAAGCCGGGGATGGTCGCGATATCCACGGCGGGTGTTCCGGCGTTCGTCCAGTTCAGGGAACTCGGATCCTCGTTGGCCAACAACCATTTGCGCCCCACCCTCGCCTGCCAGGTCGGCGACACCGCATGCGCCCGACCGCATGCGTTGGCCGAGCGTCGCGTGGGTGCGGAACGTCCCGGTGCCGCCGACGCCGCGCAGCGTCAGGTAGGTGCGACCCCAGGCCTTGACCACGCTGATGGATGCTCCAGGAGTCTTGGTTGCCCAGAAGGCCCCGTCAGCACGCCGCACGAAGCGACCCGGCTGGCGCGCCCACTTGCCGTCGGACAGCAGCGAGAACCGCAGCGACCTGTTCTCGCCCTCGACCACTTTGAGGGTCAGGTTCTGAGCCAGGAAGATCCCTGTCATCTTCTTGACCTGCTTCGGCGTCGCCTTGTCCTTTGTGGGCTTGCCGGTGATCGGCTTCGGCATCTTCTTGATGGCGCCGGTTTCGACCAGGGCGTTGAGCAGCACGGTCTGCGCGATCGTCTCGGCACCGGTCGAGCTGAAGGTGGTGCCAGCCCCCTCGACAACGACTGCCAGTCCCTGGTCGGGCGCGATCACGAACCCTGCGTGGTACTGGCCGATGTCGCCACCCTTGGTCCAGCCTCGGACACCGACCGACTTCAGGGCGGGGTCCTCGACGGTGTCCCAGCCGAGGCCGTAGCGGAAGTTGTTCGGCGGCGCCGCCTTGAGGGTGGTGGTCGTCTGATCCGCGCCCATCTGCTCCACGGCGGAGCTCGAAATGATGCGCTTGCCGCCCACGACCCCGTCACCGGTGAAGATCATGGCCAGTCGGGCCATGTCGTCGGACGTCGACAGAAGACCACCGGAGGCGAAGATGTTCGTGATCTGGAACGGCTGGGCCTTTCCCCCTTGGAGGACGGGCGCCACCGCGCCAGGCGCCGGCACCGAACTCGCATAGGTCGAGTGCTTCATCCCCAGCGGTTTGAAGACGTTCTTGGCCACGTAGTCCTGGTACGGCAGTCCCGAGACCCGCTCGACGACCAAACCGGCCAAGGTGTAGCAGTCGTTGCAGTACACGTTCATGGCACCCGGCGTCGTCTTCAAGTGGGAGGTGCGCAGCCCGGACAGGACGCGGTCGACGTAGGAGGGGATCGGCTTGTAACTGAGGGCGTCGGCGTAGTCGGTGCCGGGCAGCCCGGCGGAGTGGTTGAGCAGCATCCGCACGGTGATCTGTTTGTACTGCGGCGAGGCCATCGTGAAGTCCGGGATGTACCGCACCACCGGGGCGTCGAGCGAGACCTTGCCGGCGTCCACCAGTTGCATGACGGCGATCGCGGTGACCGTCTTGCTGACCGATCCGACCCCGTACATGGTCGTGGGTGAGGGCTTCTTGCCGGCCGCGTTGACCCGACCGAACGTCTGGCTCCACACCGTCTTGCCGCTGGACACCAACGCCACGGACACCGAGGTCGACTTGGTCTGCTTGAGCGCGCTGCGGGCGGCCTTGCGACCCTGCTTGATCGTCGTGTCGAAAGTCGGCGGGGGTTGCTTGTTGGCGGCCACCGACGCTTGGACGGCCGGCACACCCCCGATCACCGTCGCGGTGGCAAGTGTGGCTGTCAGAACCTTGATGATGCGCATGGCGCTCCGCTCCTGCCACGCGAGGCCGCGGTGCACTGAACCGACAGTAGCCCCCCTGGGCAGGGTTGTCCGATGGCGACTCGTCCCACGGCGGACGAAGGGAGAATGCGGACGCATCGACCCCGAGTAGTCTCGACGTATGTCGACACAGCTCGGACCGCTCACGGATTTCGTCTTGGACAAGCCCACCCCGGTCACGATCGACGGCGATGCGTACCTGGTGATTCGCTCCTCACAGAGCCCCGACGAGGTCTGCGTCGTGCGCGACCGATGCCCGCATGCTGGGCTCAGCCTCAGTCGCGGCCCCCGGGGAGGATACGCCGATGGGGTCATCACCTGCCCGTGGCACAACTCGCGTTTCGACGTCTGCTCCGGGGAGAACCTCGACTGGACCCCCGGCTTCGCCGGCGTCACCGCCCCGAAATGGTCGCGCAGACTCATCGCGATGGGCAAGTCGCCGGCGCCGCTGACCGTCCTGGCCGTGTCGGTCCGGGACGGTCAGGTCGTGGTCGACCGGTAGGAGAACGGTTCACGGCCAGCTCGACATCGCAACGAAAGGCCACCGCCATGGCGAACGTCTACTTCACGGTCACGCGTGACCTGCCCCTGCCCGCCGATGTCGTCTTCAGCGAGCTGATCGACTGGAAGGGCCACGCCACCTGGGTGCCCCTCACCCGGGTGCAGGTTCTCTGCGGGGATGGTGGACCGGGTACCGAATTCGTCGCGACGACCGGCATCGGCCCGGTTGCCCTGCCGGACCGCATGCGCGTCGACGAACTCGACCCCGTGGCGATGACCACCCGCATCACCAAGATCGGGCCGCTGCTGACCGGACTGGTCCACCTATCCGTCACAGCAACCGGTGAGACCACCTCACGCCTCGACTGGGTCGAGGACATTCGCGTCCCTGGCGTGCCCCAGTTCCTCGCCAAGCCTGTCGCGGCCGCCGCCCGCAAGGGATTCCAGACCTCGATCACCCGCTTGGCCACACGGCTGGCGGCGAACTGACACCGGAGACATCCCTTCGAGCCGCCCTCCCGCGTAAGGCCCAAGGGTCCGGGGAGTCCGCGCCCGCTGAGCATTTCGGCCCCGGTCTCCAGGTGGGCGCTCGTGACCTCGATGGCGGCGAGCAACTGCTGACCCACGTCACTGGATAGCAGTGCCGATGGACGCTGTTTGCGGCGAGCTCCGACATCGACCAAGCCCTTGACCCTCCGGTCGGTTCCATCCCATTCCGGTCGTTGGCGGTCGGATCGGTCGCAAACTACCGAAACGTCGTGCGCCGCGGCTTCTATGATCCGTAGGTGCCGACTCCAGTGATCACCACCAAGTTGTTTCCGCCAACGCCGCGGTCTCACTTGGTGGCGCGGCCCAGGCTCGCCCAGCACTTGGACGACACCCTGAACCGCGGTCACCGCCTCACCCTGGTGTCCGCGCCCGCCGGCTTCGGCAAGTCGACGCTGCTCAGTGACTGGGCAGCGCGCCGCTCAGGCCCTGACGTGTTGGTTGCGTGGCTCTCCCTCGACGAACGCGACAACGTGCTGCCGGGGTTCCTTGCCCACCTGTGGGCGGCGCTCTCCGGCGTCGGGCTCGACCTGGACGTCGAGGCGCTGGACGCCCTGGCTGCCGCGCCCACGGCCGCGGCATTCACCGCGGTCATCAACGAGGTCGAACGCGTGGGGCGGCAGCGACCCGACAGCGACTGGCTGCTCGTGCTGGACGACTTCCACGCGATCGAAGCGCCTGAGGTCCACGAAGCCATGACCTTCCTTCTGGACCACATGCCGGAGCAGTTGCATCTGCTCGTGGCCACCCGCGCGGATCCGCCGTTTCCGCTGTCGAGGCTGCGCAGTCGCGGACAGCTGACAGAGGTGCGGGCCCCGGACCTCCGCTTCGCACCAGCGGAGGCGCGGGCGTTCCTCAACGAGGTGATGGGCCTGCACCTCACCGACAGTGACGTGCAGGCCCTCGAGGAGCGCACCGAGGGCTGGATCGCAGGCCTCCAGCTGGCCGCTCTGTCCCTGCGCGACGTCTCGGAGCACGACGGCGTCGTCGACTTCATCAAGGCCTTCACGGGCAGCAACCGCTTCGTCATCGACTACCTGGTGGACGAGGTCCTGGCTCGCCAGAGCGCCGAGGTGCGCGACTTCCTGCTGCGTACCTCAGTCCTGCACCGACTGACCGGTTCCTTGTGCGACGCGGTCACGGGCGGGACGGACGGCGCCCGAGTCCTCGACGAGCTTGACCGCGGCGATGTCTTCCTGGTCGCGCTGGACGCGCAGCGCCGCTGGTACCGGTACCACCACCTGTTCGGCGACGTCCTTCGCGCTCGGCTGATCGCCGAGCATCCGGAGCAGGTACCGGCGCTACATAGGGCAGCCAGCGATTGGTACGCCGCTCACGAGTTCATGGACGACGCTGTCCAGCACGCTCTCGCCGCAGGCGACGACGACCACGCTGCCTACCTGATGGAGTCGGCTCTGTCGGAACTGCGCCGCACCCGCCAGGACCGCCTGCTCCTGGGCTGGATCAGGTCGCTGCCCGAGTCCGTGGCACGACGGCGCCCGGTGCTCAGCATCATGTCCGCTTGGGCGCTCATGATGACCGGTGACCTGGAAGGGATGGAACGACGGCTCGACGATGCCGAGGCCGCGCTGGTCGCCGGCGCTGGCGACCAGGCGCTCGCGGCGAGCTGGGCTGACACCGAAGAACTGCGCAGCGCACCGGCGACCCTGTGGGTCTATCGAGCGGCGCTGGCGCAGGCGCGGGGCGACGTCCCGGCCACGGTGGCCCACGCGCGCCACGCCTTGGAGCTGGCCGACGCCGAGGACCACTTCGTCCGCGGGGCAGCGGGCGGCATCCTCGGTCTGGCTGCGTGGGCAGACGGTGACGTGGAGGAAGCCTTGACCACCTTCTCGGAGGCGGTTCGCAGCCTGCACGCGGCGGGCAATCTGGTCGACGAGCTGGACAGCACGGTGGTACTCGCCGACATGTGGCTCACCGCGGGCCGTCCCCACCGGGCGCGGCGGCTGTACGAGCAGGCCCTGGTGACGGCGACCCGGGACGGCGAGCCGTACCCGCGCGCCACCGCCGACCTCCACGTGGGGCTGGCCGAGCTGGACCGCGAGCTGAACGATCTCGCACGTGCACAGGCGCACCTGGAGACGGCGAGGGCGCTCGCTGAGCACAGTTCGATCACCGAGAACCGGTACCGCTGGTCCGTGGCCGCCGCCCAGGTTCGCGCCGCTTCCGGGGACGACGTCGGCGCAGTGAAGCTGCTCGAGCAAGCCCAAGCGCTGTACCGGCCGGGTTTCTACCCGGAACTGCGTCCCATCGCCGCCATGCGAGCCCGCGTGCAGATCGCGGCGGGAGACCTCGCCGCGGCGCAGCAGTGGGCGATGGACTGCGGCGTCACGGCGGGCGACGAGGTGACCTTCCTGCGGGAGTATGAGCACCTCACCCTCGTGCGACTGCTGCTGGCCCGGCACCTTCGCGACGCGGCTGCGGGCGGCGCGCGCAGTGCGGCGCCACTGGGCGATGTGTCCGCGCTGCTGGAACGGCTCCACGACGCCGCCCCGACGCGAGCCGGGAGCCTGCTGGAGATCGGCATCCTGCGCGCCCTGACCCGGCATGTCCGGGGTGACCGACCGGAGGCACTCGCCGAGTTGGAGCAAGCGCTCGTCCGAGCGCCGGAACCGGAGGGCTACGTGCGCCTGTTCCTCGACGAGGGTGCGCCGATGCTGGCCTTACTGCGTGACGCAGCTGCGAGCGGGTCCGACGTCTTGCGGCAGCACGCCCGAGGGCTGCTCGACGCCGCCGTCGGCCCTGAGACGTCGCCCGCGGCGGCGCCCGGCGGGGTCCCTCTGGCCGACCCGCTCAGCGAACGGGAACTCGAGGTCTTGCGCTTGCTCGACAGTGACCTCACCGGCCCCGAGCTCGCCCGCCAGTTGTTCGTGTCCCTGAACACGCTGCGCACCCACACCAAGCGGATCTTCACGAAGCTCGACGTCAACAACCGCTCCGCGGCCGTCCGCCGCGCCCGTGAGCTCGGTCTGCTGTAGCGGCCCAGGGCAGCCACGAGTCGGCCCTGCACGATCGGCGCTGCGCGGGCACAGTCACATCGTCAGTCACCACAAGTGGTGACGCCGCGTCCGACCCCGCCGCCGTACGTTCCAGACAGCCCGAGGCATCCGC
Source organism: uncultured Actinomycetota bacterium (assembly GCA_963733395.1). Lineage (GTDB taxonomy): Bacteria > Actinomycetota > Actinomycetes > S36-B12 > UBA10799 > JADKAV01. The sequence continues at coordinate 9,495 of CAVTCZ010000001.1, read as the reverse complement.
CGCGGACCACCGGAACAGCAAGGAGCCGGACATGACCATCACACCCACCACCCTCACCCGGGCCGCAGGCGTCGCCGCGGTCGCCGCGGGACTGATCTTCATCGGAGTCCAGTTCAACCACCCCCACCTCGACGTCACGTCCATCACCTCCACAGAGGTGGTCGTGCGGAACTCGCTGAAGGTGCTCATGGCCGTGCTCGCGCTGGTGGGCATCTCCGGCATGTACCTGAGCCAGGTCCGACGCAACGGACTGCTCGGCCTCATCGGCTACGTGATACTCGGCGGCGGCTACCTGCTCATCGTGAGCACCACGCTCATTGCCGCATCCGTCATGCCCTTGGTCGCCGGAGCCGACCCCTCCGTCGTGACCGACGTCATCGCCGTCTCCACCGGCGGCACGGCCAGCGGGGACATCGGCCTGCTGCAGTACGTCTTCAAGGCCCAGGATGTCGGCTACCTGCTCGGCGGACTCGTCTTCGGCATCGCCTTGTACCGCGCACATGTCCTGGCCCGCTGGGCCTGCGCGCTGCTGGCCGTCGGAGGGGTCGTCACCATCGCACTGTCGGTCATGCCGGACGCCTTCTACCGTCTACTGGCCCTCCCGAACGGCATCGCCATGATCGGCCTGGGTTGGTCGCTGTGGAGCACGGCTCGTTCCGGTCACGACCCGCAGGCGGCGGCCGTCAGCAGTCGGCCCGTCGCGACGGTGGGTGCGGAATGAACCAACCCACCGCTCTGGATACCCGGTCGGCCCCTGCGCGCCGACCGGGGTCCCGGCGGGCGTCGAGCTGGCGGGTTCCTGCCGCACTGGTGGCCCTCACCACCATCCCGCTCGTCGCCGGATCGCTGCGACTGCTCGAGGTCGCCGGCGGTCCGCAACTGCTGCCCACCAACGCTCGGATCGATGCATCGCCGGCCCCGCTCATCTTGCACGTCGTCGCCGCTGCGGTGTTCGCCGTCGTCGGCGCGTTCCAGTTCCCGGCCCGGTTGCGCCTCCGCCATCGCGCCTGGCATCGCCGAGCCGGACGCGTGCTCGTCGCAGCCGGTTTGGCCGTCGCCGGCTCCGGGCTCTGGATGACGCTGTTCTACGCGCGACGCGCCCGGCGGCGCCTTGCTGTGGACCGTCCGGCTCGTGGTCGGCTCTGCGACGGCCACCTGCCTCGTCCTGGGGTTCACGGCGATCCGGCGCGGCGACGTGGCCGCGCATCGGCCTGGATGATCCGCGCCTATGCCCTCGCTGTGGCTGCGGGCACCCAGGCGTTCACACAAGGCGTCGGCGAGGGCCTCTTCGGAACCAGCGACCTGAGCACCGCGTTGTCGGTCACCTCCGGTTGGGTCATCAACGTTGCAGTCGCAGAGTGGATCATTCGCCGACCAGGAGTCCGCCGGGCACGAGTCGCGTTGGCAGGGGCCTGAAATGCACGGCCCCGGCGCCTCTGCCCCGGTGTGTTACGAGTTGCGCATCGAGGGACACCTCGACGAGCACTGGTCGGCGTGGTTCGGCGGCCTCGCCATCACCCACGACGAGGACGGCACGACCACGCTCCGCGGCTTCGTGGCCGACCAATCGGAGCTGCACGGCCTGCTCGCCAAGGTCCGCGATCTCGGGGTCACCCTCGTGTCGGTCACGCCCATCGACACTGGCTCCCGGTGACGCTGGAGTCGGTGACGAGTCGGCGATGGAACCCCGCGACACCGCCACCGGGTCGGACTACGTTCGCCACCGAACGGGGCCAATCGCACAGGGGCTCTCAGCGCCGGCTCGAAGGACTCGTGCAACGAAGCACCGTTCGAACGGACCGGCAACCAGGCACAAGAGGACTGGGCGCGGCCTCAATCGCGCGCGCAGTCGGCAGTCACAAGGAGAAGCCCCATGGGTCGATCAGTTTGAGTCCCATGCCCTGGAAGTCGGCGACGTTCCGAGTGGCGACCTTGGCTTTGTACACCTTCGCGATCGCCGCAATCTGGGCGTCGAAAGCACTCGTCGGTCGGCCGGCGCGCTCGCGTGCGGCCATCAGGGCGCCGTAGTCACGGGCTGCAGCGGTGTCGAACGGCAGGATCGCCGTGGCGAAGGACTCCCATAGAGCCGCCGCTGCGGTACGCAGTGCATCGGCCCGCGATCCGTCGGGCAGCCTCGCCAGTCCGTACTCGATCTCGGCCACCGTGATCGCCGTGGTCGCGAGCTCACCATCGCCGGTCTCGTGCATCCAGTTGAGCACCCGCCGGTCCCCGGCAGGACGCATCAGTTCGGAAACGACGTTCGTGTCCAGGATGATCACGCGCTGAACTCCACCGGCGGGCGGGCCGGGGTCCGCGGCGGCAACTCGAGCTCCACCCCACCGAGGTCAGCGAACGTCCGGTGCAGCGCTGTGAATAGCCCTTCGCCTGGAGGTAGGACCGCCTCAGCAAGGATCGCCCGAGCTTCGGCTTCCATGGACCGGCCGTGTTCCGCCGCCCGTCGCTGCAGGCCGGCCTTGACCCGTGGATCCAGGCCGCGGATGGTCACCACGCTCATGAAATTCACCTCCATGTGCTGTCAATGCTAGCACTGTCTCGGCCGGCCGGGATCCACCTGAAGGAGGCTTGACGTGCGCCCACGTGCACCGCGGTGCAGCCCGGTTGCTGCCACCGATGGCCCTGGAATCGGGCCTGCCAGCCGGATTCGCGCCCCGCATGGAGTGACGCCCGTTGAATCCGTCTCGTGCCACCTCCCTCCGGGACAAGATCGCGGCCCGGGTGCCCGTACCTAACCTCAACCGTCGTTCATGTGGTCCCGGGCCCACAGCGTCGCCTGCACCCGGTCACTGACGCCGATGGCCACATAGATCTGGGTCAGGTGCGCCTTGACGGTCTTCTCGCTCACGCCGAGGTGCTTCGCGACCAGACGGTTCGGCTGGCCCGCGGCGACCAGTTCGAGGACCTCCCGCTGCTTGGCGGTCAGCGCTGATTCGGCGGCGGTGGAGCGGGCGCGCCGGGTGTCCACGAGCGCGCGCGCCACGCGGGGGTCGATCGGCGACCCGCCGGCGGCCGCCGCCTGGATGCCGGCGTGCAGGGCCTGTGGATCGGTGTCCTTCATCAGGTAGCCCACCGCCCCGGCATCCAGACTGCGCAGCACCAGGTCTCGATCGGTGGACGTCGTGAGTACCACGACGGCCGTCCCCGGCGCAGCCTCCGTGATGCGACGTGTCGCCTGCACTCCGTCGGTTCCCGGCATGGACAGGTCCATCAGAACGACGTCGGGGGCCAGCGAGATGACCAACTCCGCTCCCGTGTCGCCGTCGTTGGCCGAACCCACCACGGTCACATCGTCGAACGCCTCGAGCAGCAGTTTCAGCCCCGCGACCACGACCCGATGGTCGTCCACCAGAACAACCGTGATCATTCCCGGTCCACCTCCACAGTCACCGATGTTCCAGCACCCGGGGCACTGCGCACCGTGAGCCGCCCCCCGTTCGCCCGCCACGAGATCGTCCATGAGCCGCAGCCCGAGGTGGCCGGTCCGCTCGGTCTGCGGGTCGAAGCCCCGGCCGTCGTCCTCCACGGTCATCACCACGCTGTCGGCGCGCTCTTCCATGGTGACAACCACCCGGGTGGCGTCGGCGTGTTTGGCCACGTTGGCCAGCGCCTCCCTCGCGACCCGGTAGAGGGCCGCCCGCGACCGTGGCTGCACGTCGCTGGGTTCAACCAGTGACGTCTCCACGACGATCTCGTCCGGCAACCCGTTGAGCAGGTCCTCGATCGCCGGCACCAGCCCCGATGCCTCAAGGTTCGGCGGGTAGATGTCCACCAGCAGAGTGCGCAGTTCGCGTACCGACGTGCGGGTCGTGCCGGCGGCGTCCGACAGCAGTGCCGCGGAGTCGTCATCACCTGCGGCCTGCGCGCGGGCCGCCATCCCGGCAAGGGCGAACGACAGACCGGCCAGATGCTGCACCGTCCCGTCATGCAGATCGGCCGCGATCCTGCTGCGCTCCATCTCCGAGGCGTCCACGGCCCGCTCCAGCAGCTCCTCGCGGGTGCGGAGTTCGGAGCTGATCCGCCTGGCCATCCGGATTCCGAGCACGACGAGCAGGACCGCCAGCAGCACCATGGAACCGGCCAGGATTGGAGCGAACGCCATCCACACGCTGCGTGCCTCCTGCTGCAGGCTGTCCTGCAGTTTGCTGATCTGGAACAGGTAGCGCGACCCATCGCCACCGACCACCGGAAGACTCACCTGCACCCAGTTCGCCTCCGGGTCCAGGTATCGGTTCTCCGGCCTGTTCGGGTCAGCCATGCCCTGCACGGGACCCTCGGCGAACCCTTCCGGCACGCCGAAGCGCTCACCGATGAGACGGGGGTCGTTCGAGTAGATGACGACCCCGTCGGAGTTCCACAGCCTGATGGCCTTGACGTCGGAGCCGCTGATGGATGCGGAGAAGGCCGCGTCGAGCTCGGCCATCCGCGCCGGCTTACCGGTTTGCAGCCCCTCGTCGATTCTGGGCTCGACCACCGTCCGGGCCAACCACTCGGCCGTCGTGCGGGCGTCGGTCACCGACTGCTCACGGGCGACCGCAACGGACACTGCCAGGCTCGCGAATGCCAGCAGCACCATCCCCAGCGCACCCGGGATCGCGAACCGGAGAACCTCGCGCCGGACGACCGCCCTCGGGGTCTCGTCCGCCGTCCGTTCAGCCATGGGCCATTGTCCCCACGTCACAGGCGTCGACACGCGCGAACCCCGCCCACCGATGACGTGTCTCGGTGGGCGGGGTTCGCGTGACACTACTTGCCGATCGCGTCGCGGAAGGCCTCGCGCGCCTCCACGCGAGCGGCCTTGTAGTCGGCGATCGCGGCCTTGATGGCGTCGTGGCGGACCTCCCGGGCCGGCTGCACCTCGTCGCGGTAGCGCCTTGACGGCCGCTCTGCGCTGCTCCGTTGTCGACGCCGGGTCCTGCAGGACCACCAGCAGCGTGTCGCGGCTCGTCGGCGACGCTGGCGCGGAAGGCCTCGTTGGCCGCCTTGATGGCAGCAAGGAACGTCTCGCGGGCCTCCTCGATCGCTGCACGCAGCGCCTGCCTGGCCTCCCGGTACTTCGCGCGTTCGTCCTGGCGGACGTCGCGGATGTCCTCGCGGAACTCCCGGCGCGCTTCCCGCAGCTCGGCGCGGAACTCCAGACGGGCTTGGCGCAGGTCGGCGCGGAACTCCCGGCGCGCCTCATCGACTCCCCAGCCCTGGCCGTTGACAGCCACCACGGAGGCGGTCACGGCCACCGGGGCCTGGGCGTTGGCCGCCGGTGCGATAGCGCCGAGGCCGATCATGACTCCGGTCGCGATGGCGACGGTTCGTGAACCTCTCATCGTTCTTCTCCCTCTCGTGTGTGACTTCAGAAGGTCAGGGTCCCCTGACAGGTCTCTGCGGTGAGGCGGTTGCGCGCGGTCAATGTGAACGTGTCCGGGCCCGGCAGGTTCCCGACGCGGGCCTTCACCTTCACCACCCCGCCGCCGGTGGCCTTACGGGAACGTACGGCGACCGTGGTCTGGTTGTGCTGTAGACGCAGGACCCAGCGCGCACGCGGACCGCCGGTGTCGACCCTGGCTTCGACGTCCACCCTGAGGTACCGAGACCGGCCGGACAGAGTCCACTGGCTGCCGGCACTGCAGGTCCCCGTGGTGGCGATCCTGTCCGATCCCCCACTGGACGGCCCGGGCCGTCCGACCGCTGGTGCCGCCAAGGACGCGCTCAGAGCCAGTGCGAGCGCTGTCCCGCTGATCGCTGTCGTCATCTTCCCCACAGCACCCATGCTTGTCCCCCGTGCGGGTCGCGGGCAATTGGACCATCGTCCTACGACGAAGGTCGGGGGTTGGCTCGAAGCCCCCAGCAGTAGTCCACGCGCGAGCACCTGTCGTTCCGTCGGCTATCGATGCAGAGGCACATGTCGACGAGGTAACGCGGTGTGCACGAGCAACTGGACGGTGACCTACGCGCCGGTGATCGAGCGCGATTGTCGGAGCAGGGACATCCCCACCCTCACCGTCTTCCGCGGCGATTCGAGGCTGGAAGTGCGTGATCCGCGGCGGTGCTGCGAGCCGGGTCAGCCGTTGCACGTCGGTCACAAGAATCCCGCCCCCACCCAGTTTGGTGCCTCAGCGACAACACCGGTGGCCTCTCGAAGCCCCGTCGACCGCGCACCTGTGGCCATACGCCGGCGGAATGGCGGCCGCACCGGCGGCGAACGCAGAGATCCGAACCCTGACGGGGAGCGTCTCAGGCAACCCCGGCTCGAAGTTGATCATCAAGGTCCGGGGGTCGGCGGCAACCCGTTCCGCATCAAGAGCTTCGAGTTCAAGCGGCTGGACATGGTCCACCTGAAGGAGGGCAGTTCATGTGGAGGAACTTCTCTTGTGTCATTCCGCCCTAGGACGTGAACAGTTTCCGGCGCAGGGTTCGCGCTCCAGCCGTCGAGGACGGTGGTACGCACGTGCCCGCCCCCCACCAGCGTCTGTACTGGGCGGGATACTCCGTTCGCGGCCCGGGAGGCGCTGACTCCCGAAGGAGGAGGCCTCTCCGGTCATTCGCCGAGGACCGTCGGTTCCATCAGCCCCAGTCTCATGGCGTGCATGGTGGCGGCCGCCCGACTCGACACGTCGAGTTTGGCGTAGATGTGCTCGATGTGATTTCCGACCGTCTTGGGGCTGATACCCAGCCGTCGGGCGATGCCCTTGTTGGGCATGCCCTGGGCGAGGAGTCGGAGCACTTCGCTTTCGCGGGTCGTGAGCCCGGCCGGTCCGCCGACGCGCGAACGGCTGGTCGCCTGCCCCGCCGCAGCCAGGACGGCTTCGGTCGCTTCGGGATCCAGCCGGCCCTGGTCGGCATCCTTGCGCAACGCGCGCGCGGCATCACTGGTGGTCATGGCGGCTCGGTGTGGACGGGGCTGGGTCATCGCGTGATAGGCGTCCGCCACGGCAAGGATCTGGGCGTTCCTGGAGATCATGTGTCCACCAACCCCGCGGTGGTACCCGGATCCGTCCATCCGCTCGTGGTGGGTGGCAGCAAGCAGTCCGACTCGTTGCAGCTGTGGCGGCCGGGCGAAGATCCGCTCCACGTAGTAGACGTGCATGCGCATGCGTTCCTGATCGCTGGCCGTCAGGTGTCCGGGCTTGTCCCACACCGACGCTGACACTCCGATCCGCCCGATGTCGTGGACGAGTGCGGCCCGGCGGGTGAGTGTCGCCCCGGCGGGAGGAATCCGCAAGAGCTCGGCGGCGGCGGCGACCAGGTCCGCCGTACCGCGGGCATGCCCCGCGAAGTAGGGACAACGCAGATCGCAGAAATCTCCGATCGCCGCCAGCGCCTCGTCCAGTTCGGCATCGGTGAGGGCCGGCCGCTCGATCGGCTCAAGGTCGAGAATCTCGTCGATGGTGTCCTCATCGATGCCATCGAACAGCGGGACCGGATCGACCTCGAGTGCGGCGACGAGTTCGGGGTCGAAGTGGGTACCACTGCGCGCACGGATCACTTCGACGGCCTCTTCGATGCCGGCCGTGCGCTGGAACACCTCGGCGGTTTCGGCGATGTGGGAGATGCGGGCAGACAGGGCGAGTGCATCGCCTGCGAGGTCGCCGGGCACGCCCTTGCCGTCCCATCGGGCATAGGACTGCTCGATGCCCGCACAGACCTCGGGGCTCAGTCCCAGCCGCTCGGCGAGAATGCCGGCCGCCGAGCAGTGGTTCGCCATCTGCTCGACCACGGCCCGCCCTCCGGTGGCCATGAGCCCGGCCGCCTGGCGGGCACGGTTGAACGCCGATGTCCCGGCGCCGGCGCGGCGCAGCATGAAGATCATCGCCGGGAACCCCGCCAGTTCGACTTCTGTGGCCCGGGCCCGGAAGTCGATGTCGTCGCCGAAGATCGCCGCCGTTTCATTGCCGAAGACCGGGCATCCGACGTAGGTGAGAACGCTCACGTCGTACAGCGTGGCGAGTTGGGCGGTATCGAGCCCCAGCCGCTCGCCGAGGCGCATGCTGATCCGTGCCGCCCGGAGCATGTGTTCAGGGGGTTGCCCCAGACCGAGATCGGTCGCGAGCGACATCGCGGCGAGCAACTCGGAGAGGCGCACCCCGGATGACGTCATCTGACGGATCGTAGCCCGGCTGTCGGCGCAACGTCGCCCGTCATGGGGTGAATGCCTCATTGTGGGTCCTCCACGAGGCTCGTACGTTCGCATCAGGAGCCGATCCGCGGCTCACCGAGCAAGGAGGATGAGATGCCCAACTACGTGATCGAAAGGACCGTTCGCGGTGCCGGTCAGATGGATGTGGCGGCCCTTGCTGGCCTGGCAGACAGGTCCAATGAGGTCCTGCGCGAACTCAGTCCGGACGTGCACTGGATGCACAGCTACATCACCGACGACAAGATCGTCTGCGGGTACCAGTCGACCGGCACGGACCTCATCCGCGAGCACGGCCATCGCGGCGGCTTCCCGGTCGATGCCGTCCTTCAGATCCGTGCCACCTTCGATCCCTCTACAGCGGAGATGCTGGCATGAACCGGGCGGCGATCAGCCTGACCACAGGCTTGGAGGATCCGGAGAAGGTGACCGTCGCCCTGCTGGTTGCGGTCGGGGCGGCTGAGAGCGGGCGGAACTCACTGATGTTCCTGACCAAGGAGGCGGCCCGCCTGGCGGTCGACGGGGTCGCGGCCGGGGTGGCCTGCGAGGGGTGTCCGCCGATCGTTGAACTCGCGCAGCGGTTCACGGCCGCGGGTGGCGAGCTCCTGGTCTGCCCCATCTGCTTCAACGCCCGACACCTGCAGGAGTCGACGCTCGTGCCGAACGCCCGCCTCGGTGGGACGGTCCAACTCTGGGAGTGGATCGGCGATGGTGCAACCACCTTCAGTTACTGACGAACATAGTGACGCCGGCACCCGGCACGATGGAAGGAGACCACTGATGGCCGAAGGAATCGGAGAACGGTTCGCCCGGGCCCTGGCGGACAAGGACGCGGCGGAGTTGAAAGCTCTGCTCGCCCCCGACGTGGACTTCCGGGCGATGACCCCGGCCAAGTTCTGGGAGTCGAACCAGGTCGACGTGATCGTCGACGAGATGATTCTGGGCACGTGGTTCGCGCCCGAAAGGCGGATCACAGAAGTCCTGGCGGTGGAGACCGAAGCCCTGGGTTCGCGTGATCGCGTCGGCTACCGATTCACAGTGAACCGTCCCGACGGCGAGTTCACCATCGAGCAACAGGTGTACTACGCAAGCGAGGGCGGGCGGATCACGTGGTTGCGCATCATGTGCTCGGGGTTTCTCCCGGTCACCGATTAGCGGCAGCACGCCGTGTCCAGGCGCGGCTGCCGACACTGCCACACGGCGTGGCACGCGAGCGGGGCGTGCTGGCATGGTCGAATCGCCCCAGCCGTGACACGACATGGCCGGGGGTTCGTGCCACGGCTGGGGCGGGTCTGCGGCCGCAACATGCGCAATGTGCATGTGACCGGGCCCCTCACGTGGAGCCGCCTGGC